>NZ_AFXZ01000036.1 GCF_000224335.1 Bizionia argentinensis JUB59
AACTAAACTTATAGTGTGTTTTTTTGTGTGTATTTTAAAAAAGATTACTCTTTTTTCTCAATGTTGTCATCTTCTTCTTTGCTAGCGTCTTTAAATTCTTTAATTCCGCTACCTAAACCACGCATTAATTCAGGGATTTTTTTACCCCCAAATAATAAAAGCACAATAACGACAATTAGTGCTATTTGCCATGGTCCTATTGCCAGTGGTAACATATATAAAATCATATAGCTTTATTTTAAAGTACAAAGTTAATAATTAAAGTTTAATATAAACGCTTTAATACCAACTTTAGCACGAACTAAATACGATAGTGCCATAATTTTAATTAATTTCGCAATACCTATGGTTAAGAAAAAGAAGAAACCCAGAAAGTTTGCCAAGAAACTACTCAATAAGTATCGTTTAGTTATTCTAAACGAGGATACTTTTGAGGAGCGTATTTCGTTAAAATTAACGCGACTTAACGTGTTTGTTTTACTTTCTTTATCGGCTATTTTTTTAGTTGTTTCAACGAGTATTCTAATCGCATTTACACCTCTTCGGGAATATATACCTGGTTATTCATCGGTTGCGCTTAAAAAACGTGCGACAGAATTAAATTATAAAACCGATTCTTTACAACGTGTAATTGCTATAAATGAGCAATATTTTTCATCTATAAAGAAAGTTTTACATGGGGAAATTGATAAAGTAGACTTTAATAAAGATTCCATTATTGAGGCGACCAAACAAGAAGCAAAAACCTTCGATTTATCGCCAAGCAAAGAGGATTCGTTATTGCGAGAAAAAGTTAAAAAAGAAGATAAGTATAACTTATTCGAATCGGCAAAACTCAATTCAAGCTTTATATTATTCCCACCAGTTTCTGGAGAAATTTCTCAAGAGTACAATGTCGAAGAAAAACATTTTGCTGTGGATATTGTAACTAAAAAAGACACACCTGTAAAAGCAACAGCCGACGGTACCGTTATTTTCGCCGATTGGACTACCGATGGCGGTTATGTAATTATTTTAGAGCACAGTCAGGGTTTAATATCAGTATACAAGCACAATGCCCTGTTGACCAAAAGTCAAGGGGATTTAGTAACGGCAGGCGAAGTTATTGCCACAACTGGTAACAGCGGTGAATTAACCACAGGACCGCATTTACATTTTGAATTGTGGAGTGATGGATATCCTATTAATCCCACTAATTTTATAGACTTTAAATAATGTTTTCACTAAAAGCAGCATTGGCAGTACCATTTGCAAAATTCATAGTTAAAAAGGAGCAAAAATGGATTAATAATCCTCTTGAAACGCAAGAGCGGGTATTTCAGGATCTTATAAATGATGCGGCTTCAACCGCTTTTGGAGTCGATCATGAGTTTGCGAGTATTAAAAGTCACGCTGATTATGTAAAACGAGTTCCTATTCGTGATTATGAAGATCTAAAACCTTATGTAGATCGAGTTGTAGCTGGAGAATCGGATGTACTTTGGAAAGGCAAGCCTTTGTATTTTGCAAAAACATCTGGAACAACCTCTGGTGCTAAATATATCCCTTTAACCAAGGAAAGTATGCCAACGCATGTTGCTGCGGCTCGGAATGCTATTTTATCTTATATTCATGAAACGGGCAACGCTAAATTCGTTTCTGGTAAAATGATTTTTTTACAAGGAAGCCCTGTTTTAACGGAGCAAAACGGGATTCAATTAGGGCGTTTATCGGGAATTGTAGCGCATTTTGTACCTAAATATCTCCAAAAAAATAGAATGCCATCTTGGGAAACCAATTGTATAGACGACTGGGAAACCAAGGTCGAAGCGGTCGTTAAGGAAACGCTTCCTGAAGATATGACGGTTATTTCGGGAATTCCTTCTTGGGTACAAATGTATTTTGAGAAAATCCAGGAGAAGACCGGCAAAAAAGTAGGTGATGTTTTTAAAAACTTCAACCTCTTTATTTTTGGAGGAGTTAACTACGAACCATATCGCGCCAAATTTGAAAGTTTAATTGGAAGAAAAGTAGACAGTATTGAATTATATCCAGCAAGTGAAGGTTTTTTCGCTTACCAAGATAAGCAAAATGAAAAAGGAATGTTGTTGCTTTTAAACGGCGGCATTTTTTACGAATTTGTTCCAGCCGATGAGTTTTTTAATGAAAACCCAATAAGATTAACGCTTAAAGATGTGAAAGTAGGTGTTAATTACGTCATGATTATTTCTACCAATGCTGGACTTTGGGCTTATAATGTGGGCGATACCATTATGTTTACATCTATAAAACCGTTTCGCGTGATTGTTTCCGGAAGAATAAAACATTTTATTTCTGCTTTTGGAGAACATGTTATAGGCAAGGAAGTGGAACAAGCTTTAAAGGAAGGTATAGAAGGAAGCAACTTTCAAATTTCGGAATTTACGGTTTCACCACAAATAAATCCAGAATCTGGATTACCATTTCATGAGTGGTTTATTGAGTTTGAAAATAACGTAGAAAACGTTTCAGATTTGGCAACTAAAATAGATGCCGCTTTACAGGAACAGAACAGCTATTATTTCGACTTAATAAAAGGAAAGGTTTTACAGCCTTTAAAAATATCAGAAGTTAAGAAAAATGGTTTTCAAACCTATATGAAGTCAGTAGGTAAACTAGGTGGACAGAATAAAATACCACGATTATCAAACGACCGCGTAATAGCTGACAAAATCTACGATCTGAATTTGATTAAATAATAGTATATTTGAAAATTAAACAGTATTTATGAATAAAATAATGCATCATGCGAGAACGAGAGCTCAAGAAAGCTCAAATGCAATAGAAAGAATGTACATAACCATGAGACATTTGTTTAATCGTGGTTTTTATAAGCCTATGGGTGTTTCGGGTGAAACACTTCGTGAGGCTTTGTTGCTTTTAAGACCAGAGATTTACGGGTCTATAGGCGATGAAAAAGCTGAACTGGAAGGCCTTTTATATGTCATAGACAGATTGCCACAAGGTATTGAAGAATGTATGTTTATTAACCTTACTAGTGATGAAGGGTATAGTAACTCACATTTTAAACCGATAATTCCATCAAAACGACGTAGAAATTGTTATCGTATTGACGATGAACAAATGAATATTGAAATAACGCGAGGCCGTTCAGAAATATATGATATTCTAACGCATTTAACGTTTTTGTTTGTAGAGTCGCATAAAATAAGCAAACGTGTTTTAATAGATGAAAACGGAAATACTACACGCGATTGGATTAAGTTAGAAAAAGCAGTTTTATCAAAAAAGAAACTGACTCAAATTGAACGTGAAGTTGCCATTTCGCATACTGCTAATATTTTAGGACGCACTTTTAATGAGTTGAGTTTTGTATACGGACAGTTTCAGACACCAGAACAACCAGAGCGTTTATTACATATTGTTTATTGGTTAGGAAAATTAGCCATAGAAGAAGTTATAAATAATAATAGACGTACCATAACATTTAGTCCTGTTTTAAGAGAGCGATTAGGACATCATATTCACGGTGAAATTTGGGCTGATAAAATTAAAAATGTCTTACATAAAAATAATCTTCTAGAAAGACCTATTCACATCATTAGTGCTAATATGCACAGTGTTATGAATACATTATACGCGCCAGTCGCTTTGAAGAGTTTATTGGCAAAAAAAACGATATTTCAGGTTTACGAGGAATTAAGTAAAAAAGAAAACGAAGTACTTCGAAATAAAGTCACTAATCAAGCATTACAAAATGGTATGATTTACATACCCGATAGTTCTGGAACCAATATAGATGTTCAAATATTTGATACGGATAAGCTGGATTTATCTAAAACCGATTTAGAGATTAACAATACCGAGGAGAAATCCGACAAGCCTATTGTATTTGTGATGGATTATGCTTTTGGAGAACAAGCTTATGAAACAATTGATGAGCTATTAAAACCAGCATTAATTGATAATAAGAGTATATGTTTAAACGTAGCGTCGGTATCCATTATGGGTAAAGCTGGAATTTTGGAAGGTGGTAAAGGTGATATTATGATACCATCTGCCCATATTTTCGAAGGTACAGCCGATAATTATCCATTTGTTAATGAATTATCTAAAGCCGATTTTGAAGGTAATGGATTAGCGGTTTTTGAAGGTTCTATGATAACCGTTCTAGGGACCTCTTTACAAAATAAGGATATTTTGAAGTTTTTCTATAACTCAACATGGCACGTTATTGGTTTGGAAATGGAAGGCGCGCATTATCAAAAAGCGATTCAATCTGCTTCCAAAGTTAGAAAAACTATTAATCCAGACGTCAAAGTACGATACGCGTATTATGCTAGTGACAACCCATTAGAAACTGGTGGCACATTAGCATCAGGCGGATTGGGAACTTCAGGCGTTAAACCGACCTATTTAATAACCCGAAAAATATTGCAACAAATTTTTAATAATCAGTAATAGAATATGAACGAGAATCCCAGTCCATCTAATCCCCAAAACAATTCGGAAGAAGTCGATTTAGGCCAGTTGTTTAAGCTTATAGGAAATGCATTTGATCGTTTCTTTAGGTTTATAGCTAATATATTTAAAGGTATCTTTTTAGCTTTTGTTTGGCTCATTTTTTTCTTAAAAAAACATCTTATAAAACTTGCAATCGCAGGAATTGTCGGAATTATTTTAGGAGTAATATTGGATAAAACATCCGATCCAGTGTATAAGTCTTATATAACTGTAAAACAAAATTTTGATATTGGAGAAAATCTATATAATGCTATTAATTATTATAACGATTTAGTAAAGCAGGAGGATTTAAAGACTTTAAAAAAGGTTTTTCATATGCCAGAAGATAGTCTTGCCTCTATTAGAAATTTTGAGATTAAATCTGTAACCAACGAAAAGCAAAAAATTAAAAGATATGATGATTATTTACAAACACTGGATACTTCAGTAGCTTCTACTGTTACCTATGAGTTTTTTTTAAAAAATGACAAAGATTATAGCCATGACTATCAACAAATAGCTATTACAGCCAAGGGACGAAATAGTTTTAATGCTGTTTTTAGCAATATTATTGAAAATATTAATACCAACAGCTATTTAAAAAGGGAACAAGAAAAAGATATAAAGGAACTTAAAGAACAAGCTTTAGCAATTTCTAATTCGATGATTAAGTCGGATACGTTGCTTTCGGTTTATCAAAAAGCCATTATCAAATCGGCTGAAAACAATAATGAATTTCAAGGAAAAATCACCATTGAAAACAAAGATTATAGAAACTCAACTAAAGAGTTTGAACTCTATAGTAAAGATTTAGAGCTTAAAGAGAAACTCGTTGAAATAGAGAGGGAAATTGCTGATAAAAAGTTTGTTATAGAAATAACATCTAGTAATCAAGATAGTGGTTCTGTGGATAATAGAAAGCAACTTTTTGGTTGGTATTTCAATGGAAAAGTCTTTTATGCCTTTGTTTTATTAGGGCTTACGTTTTTAGTGTTAATAGGTTTAGAATTTTTTAGATTTATAGGACGTTTTAAAGATAAAGCAGCATGAATAACATGAATAAATCTATTTTAATTACTGGAGGTGCTGGGTTTATTGGCTCTCATGTGGTTCGGTTATTTGTAGAAAAATACCCAAACTATACTATTTTTAACCTTGATTCATTAACCTATGCAGGGAATTTAGAGAACCTAAAGGATATTGAAAACAAACCGAATTATACATTTATAAAAGCAGATATTACGGATGAAGCCGAAATAAATGTGCTTTTTAAAAAGTATCAATTTGAGGCGGTAATACATTTAGCAGCTGAATCGCATGTGGATAGATCCATTGAAGATCCTTTAGCATTTGTAAAAACCAATGTTATTGGTACCATGGTTTTGTTAAACGCCTTTAAAAACCTTTGGAAAGCTGATTTCAGGAACAAACTATTTTATCATATTAGCACCGATGAGGTTTATGGAACCTTAGGTGATACGGGGCTTTTTACAGAAAACACCTCTTACGATCCAAACTCACCTTATTCGGCTTCTAAAGCGAGCTCGGATCATTTTGTAAGAGCCTATGGTGAAACCTATGGTTTGCCCTATGTTATTTCTAACTGTTCCAATAACTATGGTCAAAATCAATTTCCAGAAAAATTGATTCCATTATTTATTAATAATATCATTAACAAGAAACCGCTTCCTGTTTATGGCGACGGAAATTATACCCGTGATTGGTTATATGTGCAGGATCATGCTATAGCAATAGACTTGGTATTTCATAAAGGAATATTAGGAGAAACGTATAATATTGGTGGTTTTAATGAATGGAAGAACATCGATTTGGTCTCGTTGTTATGTGAACAAATGGATATGGCATTAAAACGCCCCGCAGACTCTTCAAAAGAATTAATCACCTACGTGAAAGATCGTCCAGGTCATGATTTACGCTATGCTATCGACGCGTCTAAAATTAAAAATGAATTGGGTTGGGAGCCTTCTGTAACTTTTGAGCAGGGTTTGAAAAGAACAATCGATTGGTATTTAGATAATGTTGATTGGCTACAAAGCGTTACAAGCGGCACGTATCAGTCCTATTACGATAAACAATATAACTAGATTTTTCAATTTTTTAGAACCTGATAAGGTTTTAGAAACTATAAATTAAATTTTTAATGAAAGGAATTATACTCGCTGGAGGATCCGGAACTAGACTTCATCCATTAACATTATCTGTAAGTAAGCAATTAATGCCGATTTATGATAAACCCATGATTTATTATCCGCTTTCCACCTTAATGTTTGCTGGAATTAAAGAAATCTTAATTATTTCAACTCCCAAAGATTTACCGCTTTTTGAAGAACTTTTAGGCGATGGTAAAAAGTATGGTTGCACTTTTGAATATGCAGTTCAAGAAGCGCCAAATGGATTAGCAGAGGCTTTTATTATAGGTGAGGAATTTATAGGTAATGATAAAATAGCCCTTATTTTAGGAGATAATATTTTCTACGGCTCGGGGTTGGCCAAATTATTGCAGAGTAATAACAATCCTGATGGTGGAATTATCTATGCGTATCGCGTTCATGACCCTGAACGTTATGGTGTAGTAGAATTTAATGCAGCCGGACAAGCTATTTCTATAGAAGAAAAACCTGAAAATCCGAAATCTAATTATGCCGTTCCAGGTATTTATTTTTATGATAATTCGGTTGTTAACATCGCCAAAAACATCAAGCCTAGCCATCGCGGTGAATTGGAAATTACAGATATTAATAGAGCGTATTTAAGTCAGGGTAAATTAAGTGTGAGTATTTTAGATCGCGGCACTGCATGGTTGGACACGGGTACTTTTCAGTCGCTTATGCAAGCTTCTCAATTTGTTGAGGTTTTGGAGGAAAGACAAGGATTAAAAATAGGCTCTATTGAAGCTGCAGCTTTTGAAATGGGTTACATTTCAGAAAATCAATTTAGAGCATTGGCAGAACCACTTTTAAAAAGCGGTTATGGAAAAAATTTATTAGGCTTATTGAATAAAAAATAATGACTGTAATAGAAACGAAATTAGAAGGCTGTTTTATAATTGAACCTAAAGTATTTGAAGACAAAAGAGGTTATTTTTTTGAATCCTTTAATGAAAAGGAATTTCAGAAATTAACTGGTACTAACACAAATTTTTTACAGGACAATGAGTCTTATTCAATAAGAGGTGTTTTAAGAGGCCTGCATTATCAAACAGGAATTCATGCACAAGCAAAATTAGTACGCGTTATTAAAGGAAGTGTTTTAGATGTAGCTGTTGATATTAGAAAGAATTCTTCTACGTTTGGTCAATATATTTCCTTTGAACTCACCGAAGATAATAAGAGACAATTATTTGTCCCTAGAGGCTTTGCTCATGGGTTTGTTGTTTTAAGCGACACAGCTATTTTTGCCTACAAATGCGATAATTATTACAATAAAGAATCGGAAGGCGGCATAATTTATAACGATCCGAGTTTAAATATAGATTGGAAATTACCAGAAGAATCTCTTTTAGTTTCTGAAAAAGATGTGATTTTGTCCAAACTAGAGAATGCAAAACTATGATAAAAATCCTAGTAACTGGAGGAAACGGACAATTAGCGAGCTGTATAAAAGACCTTGAAAAATTATATAATAAGTTAAAATTTATCTATACAGATTATCAGGAATTGGATATTACAGATTTGGAATCCGTTGACACTTTTTTTAAAAATAATTCATTTGACTACTGTATAAATTGTGCCGCCTATACAGCAGTAGACAAAGCAGAAAGCGAGATAAAAATTGCTTTTGATGTGAATGAAATTGGTGCAAAAAACTTGGCAATTGTTTGCAAAGATTTTCATGCGACTTTAATGCATGTATCTACTGATTTCGTTTTTGATGGAAGAAAGTCTAGTTTTTATAAGGAAGAAGACTTTGTTAACCCAATAAGTGTTTATGGACAATCGAAATTAAAAGGAGAACTTCAAATATCAAAGAGTCTATCCAACCACTTTATTTTTAGAACCTCTTGGTTGTACTCTGAACACGGTAATAACTTCATGAAAACGATGATGCGATTATCTAAAGAAAAAGATGAATTAAGTGTAGTTGTGGACCAAATTGGCACGCCTACTTATGCGAAAGATTTGGCGCAATTGATCTTACAGCTGATTTCTACTAAAAACACGCAATATGGATTATATCATTACAGTAACGAAGGTGTGGCCAGTTGGTATGATTTCGCGAAAGCTATTTTTGAAGAAATAGATGCTGAAATAAAATTATCACCTATAAAAACCACTGAATATCCTACCCCAGCAAAAAGACCAGCGTTTAGTGTGCTGGATAAATCTAAAATTAAAAGGACATTTCAGCTAGAAATTCCACATTGGCGAGATAGTTTAAGGAAAGCACTTTTAAATTACAATGGATAACAATTTACACATTGCTATAAAGGCCTCTTTAGCCGCAGGAAAAGTTGTCATGGAAGTTTATGAAACCGCATTTAATGTGGAGCTAAAAGATGATAAATCGCCATTAACAGAAGCTGATAACAAAGCGAATGCTGTTATCAATGCGTATTTAATTCCCACTGAAATTCCTATAATCTCGGAAGAGAATAAACAAACAGACTATGCTATCAGAAAAGAATGGGAAACCTGTTGGGTAGTGGATCCAGTTGATGGAACGAAAGAATTTGTAAAACGCAATGGCGAGTTCACGGTTAACATAGCTTTAGTTGCAAAAGGAAAGCCTGTATTAGGTGTTATTTATGTGCCTGCGACCAAAACCCTTTATTACGCGGATAAAGAAATAAATCAGGCTTTTAAAGCCGATTTAGAATCGCATGATGTTTCAATAGCCAAAGTTTTAGAATTGGCTGTAGCATTACAACCAAAAGATGAAAACTCCAAAATAATTCAAGTTGTGGCAAGTCGATCGCATATGAATCAAGATACGTTAACTTTCGTGGAAAGCTTAAAAGGCGAAGGCAAAGAAGTAGAAATTATTTCTAAAGGAAGCTCATTAAAGTTTTGTTTACTAGCTGAAGGTTTGGCTGATGTATATCCGCGATTTGCACCTACTATGGAATGGGATACCGCAGCTGGCCAAGCCATTTGCAATGCCGTTGGATTGCAAGTCCTTTCAACAGAAACTAATAGTTCATTAGCTTATAATAAAGAAAATTTATTGAATAGCTATTTTGTGGCTGGAAAGTAATGTTTTGATAATTCTATGGGTGTTAATAAATGCGATGAGAGATATTTCGTGTTACTTCTTCAATAATATTCTAAAACTAAAATAAGTCCATAAAACTTTTATTGGTAAAAGATTAATGAGGCAGTTAGAAGCATTATTTTTCTGGATGACACGATAAATGAAAACGATCTCACTCAAACTAGTGTTTATTTCTAATTTATAGAATGACCTTAATAAAACCTACTATTCCTCTTGTTTTTTTTATCTTTGCCAAATTGCGAAACAAAATTAACTTGCCTGTTGAAGTAATTAATTATTTTAAAAATAGCTATTGCTTAAAGCCATACGTATGAAAAGATTATTTTTATTTTTTTGCTTTGTATCTATTATTTCTTGTAAATCAGATAAAAAAGAAGAACAAAAAACTATACCAATTGATAA
This sequence comes from Bizionia argentinensis JUB59, assembly GCF_000224335.1. Classification (GTDB taxonomy): domain Bacteria; phylum Bacteroidota; class Bacteroidia; order Flavobacteriales; family Flavobacteriaceae; genus Algorimicrobium; species Algorimicrobium argentinense. The sequence goes on from NZ_AFXZ01000036.1 coordinate 10,117, forward strand.
TACAATAACAACCAATACTGAAATAGACGGGAAAATGTACTTTGAAATCATAATGGATGCGGTTGTGCTGAAAGATGACAAATTTCACGTGTTCTATAAAGACTTCAATGATGGCGGATTTTCAGGGGAAAGAGTTATAGAAGCATTAGTCAAAGGCAATGTTAATAATCAGCAAATAATATTTGCCATTCCAGAGGAAATAATACCAAACGGCCTGCGTTTAGACTTTGGAGTTAATTATGGACAAGAACCAATAAAGTTAAATTCTCTTAAAATTAGATTTGACAAGAGGGAGTTTCAATTTAATGACGGAAAATTTGAGCAGTTATTCAAACCTAATAAGTTTGTAATTTACGGTGAGAAAGATAAAGAAATTATTACGGAACCAATTGATGGATTATATGATCCTAATTTTGTTTCTATAAACTTAGAAGATATTATTTTCTCTTTAATGGATTAATTATATGACAAAAATTTTAGATTGTACCCTTAGAGATGGTGGCTACTACACCAATTGGGATTTTGATAAAGAACTTGTGGTTGAGTATTGTAAGGCAATGGAAGAGCTTCCTATTGATTACGTTGAAATTGGCTATAGAAGTATAAGTCTAAAAGGATATTTAGGAGAGTATTTTTACTGTCCAGAGTATGTGATGAAAGAATTGAAAGAGCTAATGCCTTCAAAAAAGTTAACTATTATATTAGACGAAAAGAATATTCGTGCAGAACATGTAGATACGCTTTTAAAACCGTGTATTCCATATATCACTATGGTTAGAATGGCAATTGATCCTAAAAACATGAAAAGGGCGATTGTTCTGGCAAAAGCCGTAAAAGCAATGGGGTTTCAAGTTGCGTTTAATGTGATGTACATGTCCAAATGGAAGGAAGACTCTGCTTTTTTGGACTTACTGGAGGGCTTGGAAGATACGATTGATTATTTTTATATGGTTGACTCTTTTGGAGCCGTTTTACCAAACGACGTTAAAGATATAATAGAGTTGGTTAAATCAAAAACGAATGTTTCCCTTGGTTTTCATGGGCATAATAATCTTGAAATGGCTTTAATTAATACTATTACAGCTATAGAAGAAGGTTGTGACATAGTTGACGCTACCATAACAGGAATGGGTAGAGGAGCAGGCAATTTGAGAACAGAACTATTACTTACCTATTTTGACAGTAAAAATATTTTAAAAACGAGATACGCTATCATGAGTAATGTTGTTTCATCCTTCGAAAACTTAAAGGCACATTATGCTTGGGGAACTAATTTACCTTATATGTTTTCAGGCGCTTTTTCGTTACCTCAAAAGCAGGTCATGGAATGGGTTGGTTTAAATAGATACTCACTTGGGTGTATCTTAAACGCATTAAACAATCAAAAGGAGTCTTTAAGCGACAATATTAAGTTGCCGGTTTTACAAAGTAAAAAAGAATTTAAAACGGCAATTATTCTTGGCGGAGGTAAATCTGTGAAACACCATAATACAGCGCTTAAAAAATTAGCTAAAAGTAAAGAAAATATCTGTGTTGTGCATGCTGGGGCAAGAAATGTATCTAATTTTATAGATTTAGACATTAAACAGTTTTACGCATTGGCAGGTTTTGAAAGTGAAAAATTATTGAAGAACATAGGTGACTTTACCAAAATAGATCAACAATGTGTTTATCCACCATTTCCCCGAAATATGGGAACAGTAATTCCACAAGAAATTAAAACTATTTCTTGCGAGTTGGAATCGATAGATTTTACCAAGGCATCTACGGATTCTTTATTAGCAATTGGCATTCAAACCGCAATAAATTTAGGAGTTGATACGATTCTTTTGGCGGGATTTGACGGCTACGATACCACAATAGACCAGACACAGTTTATGTTGGCTCAAGAGAATCAAAATATACTTAATGATATTTTAAAGTTATCGCATATAAATGTCATGGCTATTACACCAACGAAGTATGATAACTTGGAAACAAGCTCCATTTATAGCTTGATATAATTAATTAGGTTAAAAGAAACGTGTTTATCCTGCTCGCGCAGTTATATTAAAATTATTCTCAATATTATAAAAGTTAAAAATGAAAGATTTTGTCGTAGTAATTCCAGCTAGGTACGAGTCCTCAAGATTGCCTGGGAAACCTTTAATTGACTTGAATGGCAAAAGTTTATTATTACGAACTTATGAGCAATGTTGTAAGGCCGTTAGAAAAGAGTCTGTGTATGTTGCTACTGATGATGAAAGAATTTATAAATATTGTATTGACCATAAGATTCAAGTTGAGAAGACAGCTAAAACTTGTTTAACAGGTACGGATCGAGTAGCTGAATTTGCTAAAAAAATAGCAGCAAAATCATATATTAATGTTCAAGGAGATGAACCATTAATGAATCCGGAGGACATTATAAAAGTTATAAATGCAGTCATCCAATTTCCTAACGATATTATCAATGGTTATGCCTCCATAGAAGAAGAAGAGCAATACTTAAGTTTAACTATACCTAAAGTTGTTTTTAGGCCAGATAAAAGATTGTTATACATGTCACGTTCTCCAATACCTGGAAACAAATCTGGAAACTTTAGGAAGTCCTGGAGACAAATATGTGTATACGGATTCCCAAAAGACACGTTGATAGAATTTGCAAACCAGAAAGACAAACTTACTTTAGAAGCTGAGGAAGATATTGAGATTTTGAGGTTTTTAGAGCTTGGTTATGAAGTCAGAATGCTAGAGTTGTCTTCAGACTCTTTAGCGGTGGATACACCGGAGGACGCTGATAAAGTAAGAAAAATTCTAGGACAGTTAGAATAAATGATAATTAAAGAAATGAAAAATATATTGTGGGATTTTGACGGAGTTATTTTAGACTCTATGGAGGTTAGGGATTTCGGTTTTAAGGAAATATTTAAAAACTTTAATGAGGAGCAAATTAGTCTATTAATTAAATACCATAGAGATAATGGTGGGCTATCGCGATATGTGAAAATTCGTTACTTTTTTGAGACTATTTTAAATAAAGATACTACTGAAAAAGAAATAAATGAGTATGCACTTAAGTTCTCTGAGATCATGCGTAAAGAACTTACCAATTCTCAAAATTTAATTATGGATTCGTTAAACTTTATTAAGCAAAATCATTCAAATTATAATTTTCACATCGTATCTGGATCGGATCAAGAGGAGCTTCGGTTTTTGTGTCATGAATTAAATTTATCAAGTTATTTTATTTCAATTCACGGTTCTCCAATACCAAAAATTACATTAGTTAAAAAATTAATTAAGGAACACGGTTATCTGTCAAAAGAAACCTGTTTAATGGGAGATTCCATTAATGATTATGAAGCTGCTCATTCTAATGGTATCTCTTTTTATGCCTATAATAACAAGAAGTTAAAAGAAAAAGGATTCAATTATATTGAGGAATTCAAAGTTTTTAGTTTTAATACATAAGCTGCTTTGATTAAGAAGATTATAAATCACTCATTAGTTTACGCTATTCTACCTAAATTACCAATACTCGCGGGTTTTATAATGTTGCCATGGATAACGCCATTTCTAGAGAATTTAGATTATGGAATTTATGGTATTATTTTATCAATATCCACGGGAGCTACTGTAATTAAAACGCTTGGTCTTGATGTAATTTTAATGAACACTTATATTCATTTGTATGATAGTCAAAAATTCAAACCCTTTTGGAACGAGATTCAAGGCTTTATTGCTGTTTGGTCCATAATATTAAGTATTATTGTTGGTCTAGTTATTTTTTGGATGTTACCAATAGAAGCTAAAGAAAATATAAATATAATTCTAATTTTAACGGTAATACCAATACTTTTTTATTCGCCACTTCAAATAATAGCAACAAAATATTATCAAATGGCAGAGAAACCAATTCAAATTGGTTATAGATCTTTATTGTTTGGTGTAGTTTCCGTAGTTTTAACTTATTACTTTATTGCTGAGCTTAAAATTGGCTATTTAGGCTGGTTGTGGAGCTTTTTTATCACAGAAACGCTGTTGTTTCTCTCTTATATCTATCCCATTTGGATTCGTGAGGAATTATATCCTAACATACTATTTAGAAGAAAAGCAATAAAACGTTATTTAAAAATATCGCTTCCATTAGTTCCTCATACAAGTGCTTTTTTTTTATTAGATTTTTCTGATAGATTAGTAATGTTAAATATGGGAGTTAGCACCTCAAATATTGGTCTTTATGACTTTGCTTATCGATTTGCTGGTTATGCACGCGTTTTTTCTGAAAGTATCCACCAAGCTTCAACACCATTGTTATTAAAAGAGTATAAAGCGAGAAAGGAAACTAGCTACATTAAGGATATGGTATTCCTACAAAGTTTTGTTGTGTGTTTTGTTTCCTTTGCTATTTCAATATGGCTTAAAGAGATTTTTCATTTGATGGTTAAAAATGAGGATTTAGTTAATACTTATAATATGGGTATAATATTGACAATGTCTTACGCGTACAAGCCAATGTACACTGCAATGGCTACCGTTTTTTATTATCATGAAAAAACAAAAGAATTTTGGAAAATCTCCTTTATTGCAGGGCTCATAAATATTATTCTAAATATTATTTTTATACCTATTTATGGGTTTAAAGTGGCAGTGATTACAACCTTTATTTCCTTTTTGTATATTGGATACTCTGGATTTTTAGTTACTGGTTTTAAAAAGATATATGCTTATGATTTTAAACCATTAATGTGGGTTGCTTATACTACTGTACTTTTAATAATTGCATATATTTTCAAAGATGCTTCAATGATATTAAAACTATTATTAACATTTAGTTTGTTTATATTTACAATTTTTAACACTATTCCTTTAATTAAAAAAATAAGATGATTCTAATTCGCTTTTTGGGTAAAATTTATTCCTATTACATTCTTTTATCAATGCCTAATGTTTTTAAAACTAAAAAGAGTAAGGAATATTTACAAATGTATGCAGAATCTGAAATAAAGCTTCCGCTTTTTAGAATTCACGCTAAACTAAAAGGATATAAGTCTATAAGTACGTATGTGGATTCAAAAAAGAAATCTGATACCGTTTTTATTTTAGGAAGTGGTGAGTCAATAAATGATTTGCAAAAAGAAGATTGGGATAAAATAAAAAAACACAATATTATAGGTTTAAATTACTCATTTGTGCATCCAGTTATTCCTGATTATCATTTAATGGAAATGATTCCTTTAAAAGAAATGCAAAATTTTTTTTGTAAAGTGACAGAAGAGCGTTATAAAGAGGTTGATGTTTTTTTTCAATACAAACATATATTAAAAAGTGGATTTGATATAAAAGATTACGTACACAAAAAAAGAGCTTATATACATGTACCACATCTTTATCCTACGATTTATGATGATATTTTAGCATTGTATTTTTTAGATATTAAAAAGAAGAGAGATATTAATTTTTCACATTTAATTCATCATAATAGTCACATAGGTTGTGCGGTAATGTTTGCTCAAATACTGGGATATAAAAATATTGTAATGTTAGGAATAGATTTGAATGGCGGAGACTATTTTACGAATTCAAAAATAAAATCTGAAGCATTCCCACTAAACAATGATTATATAGAAATGAATCAATTAAGAGAGAAGCATAATGTAAACACGAAAGATTTTGAGAATAACAAACATCCAACGGTTAACCAAAAACTTTTAAACAATAGAGGATGCGTATCTATGGAGGTCTATTTTAGTTTATATAATAAAATAATGCTAAAAGACGATAAGGTAAAGCTATATATTAATACTAACAAGTCTATTTTATCAGAGTTTTTAGATGTTTACGACTTTGATAAAAATCACTCTAAATAATGGAAGCTTTTATAAAATTAAAGCAAATAGACTTTATTTTTATTGTTTTTCTATTGCTCGTTACACAAGGAAATATTCAATTAAAGTTGGTAGGAATCCTATTCATTTTGTTGTTACGACCTAATGCTATCTTGAAAATAAATGGTTTAGCTAAATTTTATATATTGATTATATTATTGCACGTATGTAGTGGCATAATAAATTTCATTATAAATGGCGTTGGATATTTCATTAACTTCATGATGGTTTTTGTTTTTTGGACAATTTCATTTATAATTATTTCGCAAATAAATTATTTTTTAAAATTAAAAACAATTGAAGTAATTAATGCGACTATAAATCTGTTTTTTATCATTTCTGTTTTATTTGTCTTATATCAATACTTATCACTGTCATTTGATTATTGGGCTATTAACCCATATAGTATTTCGCCTGCAGCAGGGGATAATATGAAATCGATATATAGCAATTCATCGGTTAATATGATAGTAATGTCATTTTTTTTGTTGAGCTATGCTTTTAGAACTAAATGGGTTTTTGCTTTGTTTTCATTAATATGCTTATTAATGTGTACTTATATGAGTGGGACCGTTATTTTTTTAGTAGGTATTTTGTTTTCGGTCTTATTTTTTTCAAAAATCAAGAGAAAATATAAGGTTTATTTAGTTGGCGCTTCCTTAATAAGTATAGTGATATTTTCCTCTGTATCCCCATCAAATGTAAATTATGCTATGGGCTATATAAATAGGATAATGGAAAATGAGGATAGAGTGCCTTATAAAATTAAGTCTTTTTGGCAAACGATTGATTATAATTCTAGCTCTGTTAAATCACTTTTCATAGGTGCCGGAGGTGGTAATTTTTCCTCTAGGGTAGCGTTTATGGGATCTGGTGATTATGTAGATTGGTTTCCCAAGACTCTCTCTTATTCATCAGATGAATTTATTAAGAACCATTTAGGTATTTGGAATCATGATTTTAATAATAAATGGGATGACAAAAATAATACAGCTAACCAGCCGTTCTCTTTTTACAATCAGATTATGGGAGAATACGGGTTAGTAGGAGTATTAATATTCCTATTATTTTATCTTGGTTATGTTGCGAAAAATTGGAACATATTGACTTACTCAAAATTTGCAATGGCTTGTTTATTAGGATACTTTTTATTGGACTATTGGTTTGAGTACTTTTCAGTTATGGTGATTTTTGAGTTATTGCTAATGTTAGATATTAAACTTAACTCAAAGGAAGAAAAAGAAAACATGAATGCGAAAGAAATAATGCGATAAATGATCATCAATATATGAGTTTACATAATATTTATAACGGTAAAATATTGCTGTATTTATTTGCTATAGCATTGTATTTACCAATGATTTTTACAAATGTATTGACAATACTATTAACACTATATATACTTTTAAATTTTAGAAAAATCAACCTCAAAAAAACTTTAAATAAGAAGTCTGTGATTGTCTTTTTTAGTATGTTTTTTTTAATTTTTATAGGTTTTTTTTATGATATATCTTCTGATGGGGTGCTCAATGATTTAGAGAAGAAACTATCTTTTATAATTCTAACTTTTTCTATTTTGGTTATGGATGTTAAAAAAGAAGATGTAAGAAGAATCTTAGCCTTATTTTTTTTATCTGGAATTTTGTTCACTTCACTAGCGATTTGTATCGGACTTTCTCGATATTTAAGCACAGGTAGTTTGCAGTTTATTACAAACCATGGTCTATCATTGAATATTGGATTGCATGCCACTTATTTAAGTATGTATCTATTGTTTTCACTTGCTTATCCAGTTTTATATTATGAAAGTACTAAAAAACAAATTGTTAGAAGGACTATCATATTCTTCTCAATATTAACAGTTATATTTATAATATTACTTTCAGTAAGAATAGTTTGGGGAATTTTATTGTTGTTTATAACTTTCTGGGTTGTTTCAGTTTTGAGAAGTAGAAAATTAGAATTGAAACGGAGTTTTTTATATTTATCGGGATTTATAATTGTTATTTTCTTGTTATTTAATTTTGTCTCCCCTTTGAAAGAAAGATTAAAAGAAGTGATAAATTTTAATAGCAACTACAACATAAGTAAAACATGGAAACCAAATGTTAACGAAGTTTGGGGAGGTAGAGGTATACGCCTTCTAATTTGGGAGAGCAGTATAGAATTAATAAGGGAGCATCCATTAGTTGGATATGGTTCAACAAAGGAGGTTCAAGGGCGTTTAAATGGGAATTATATTAAGAATGAAATAGGACCATTACTTTTTTTAATGAATAATAGGGGTAAAGTGTTTAATGCTCATAATCAGTATTTTGAAGAAGTATTGAAGTTCGGGTTAATTTTAGGTTTGATATTTCCTTTTCTTTTAATTATTATTGCAATATCCTCTTATAAACAACAAAGTACTTTAGGTTTATATTTTGTAATAATAATTTCTGGAATTAGTTTAACCGAAACTATTTTAGAATTAAATAAGGGAATTGTTTTTTTTACTTTTTTTTTGGCTTTAATATTGAGCAATTCAGAACGTCCATATTGTAAATCAGTGATATCATTATCGTAGTAATTTATGAATATAAAGAATAAAATTTATTTTTGCTTCCCTTTAAGTGGACCTAATAACGGTGTGCAAGTAATTTCATCTTATATTCTTAACGAATTTATTAAAGATGATGAATTTGAAATACTCTCTATAGACATTGCACAGGCGGAAGGCTTCAATAATTTCGGAAAGTTTAAGTTCAAAAAACTTATTGATACTTTAGGCCTATTCATGAGGTTAACTAATATAAGGGAAGGTGATTTAGTTTTTCTAAATTTTACGCCAAAAGGATTTGCTTTTTATCGTGACTTTATAATGATTTTAATATCAAAACTAAAAGGAGGTAATGTCACTGTTCATGTTCATGCAAATGGTTTAGAAAAAAAATTCAATGCACTAATTAAGCTTCTTCTAAAAAAAATTAAGATAATAGTTATAAATAAATCACAATATAATAATTTGAAAAATAAACATTCAAATTTATTTTTGATTAATAATGCTTTACCCGACTTTTTTCAAGGAAATAAAATGGATTTTAGTCAAAAAGAGGATGAAATAAATCTGCTTTTCTTTTCAAATCTATCCAAAGAGAAAGGGATTTATCGATTGGAAGAGATAATTAAGTTAGTAGGACGAAGTGACTTAAATTGTAAATTTAATATTTATGGAGGTATTTTAGATAAGTCTAATGAATCAATTTTTAATCGTTTAAAATTAGAATACGATTTTATACACTATTTCGGTCCTATTTCTGATGAAAAAGAAAAATTTAAAATTTTTGCAAAGAGCGACTTGTTGCTTTTTTTAAGTAATAAAAATTATGAAGTATCACCTTTAGTTTATATTGAGGCCTTAATGAGTGGCTTACCTATAATAACAACCAATCAAGTTGTTTCTGATGCTATTGTAAGCGCTAAATGTGGCTACCATATAAGTGAAGATGTTAGTGAAATAATAACCGTTTTACAAGAATATAAGCAAAATGTTATCTTGAGAGAAGAGTTAAGACATACGTGTAGAAACCTCTATTTAACAAAATATTCTTTTGGCAACTTTATAAATCAAATTAAGACCGTAATCGTAAAATGACAAATAATAATGATATTGCTATTTTAATAGTAACACATAATCACGTAGAATATATTGATAAACTAATTGATTCACTAATAAAGTTTAATTTATTTAATACTTTTATTTGTGATGCATTGTCAACGGATGGAACTTTAGAAAAGCTGAAAAATAGCCCTTTTAAAGATAATTTATTGATTAAAAATGAACTGGAAGGGTTTTCAAAGAATAATAATGATTTAATAAGGCATTTCGATATTAAAGCTAAGTATTATCTACTATTGAACCCAGACACTTTTTTCGATGTCAACTTCGTAGATGTACTTTACAATAGAATGAAACTCGATTCGAACATAGGAGTTATTACTCCAATATTAAAATATCCAGATGGAAGGCTTCAAATTACTTGGAAAACATTTCCTAATTTCTTTACTGTGGTGAAAAAGAGATTTGGGATATTAAAATCAATTAATGAAATACAAATGAAAGGACCAGAAATAGATTGGTGCCTTGGTGCATGTATGTTAATTAGTTCTAATCTTTTAAAAAAAGAAGGAGTCTTATTAGATGAAAGATATAGATTATACTGTGAAGATATTGATATATGTTTTGAAGCTCATCAGAAGAATATGAAGGTAATCGGAGAAGATTCTACATATGTTTATCATAATCTAAATGAGAAAAGTAGCAATAATATCTTGAGCAAATACAATATTTGGAATATTACAAGCATTTTCAAATTCATTTTCAAATGGAATATTAAATATTTTAGAAGGGGGCTATGATTAATAGTTTGAAATCAAATGTGATTTTTCAAGGATCTCTTTTTAAATTGTTTGTGAGTGCTATAGTATTGTTTTTTTTAGGAGATGTTGTTAGGAAGATTTCACTTTATTTTGAATGGGAATTTATAAGGTATTCCACCCTTTCAAAGGTTATTGTTCTATGCATATTTTTAGTTTTCTTTATTTTTAATTTTAAAATCTATTTAAAAGATAAGAATGCGGTTAAAGTACTTAAATGGATATTTATACTTATTATTACTTTTATAATTGGTCAGGTTTGTTTAAACGATACTATCCAGCAGCCTTTAAATTTATTCTTGAATATAGAATACTTAACAAAATATTTATATTTCCCAATTATAATTTTGTTGTTTTCAAGCTTGAAATATAATATTGATTATTTGAAAAAAATAATTTTTATTTTTGAGATTGTGTTTCTGATAAATGCCATCTCTATTTTAATTGGTTTTTGTTTTGATGTTAGTGTACTTCAAACTTATGGAATAGAAAGAGTTGGGTATATGGGGATCTTCAGTAGAAGTGGTCAAACAAGTTTTTATTTTATAATGTTTATTTTGTTCTATTATAGTTTAATAATTAATGGTAAAACGAAAATAAATATTATTAAGTTTATTTTTTTCGTCACCGTCTCTACTTTAATTGGTACAAAAAGAATTTATTTGTTTTTAATTTTATTATCGTTCCATTATTTTTTTTTTCAACAAGGATATAGAAAATGGAACACATACAAAATTTTAGTGTTAACAAGCTTAATTGGTTTCTATTTTAAAAAGAAACTTATCGAGATCTTCAATGAATTTTTTTATGTTTTTCAGAAAATATATTACGAAAACGGTTTTTTTTCAAGCTTAACTTCTTTTAGAAATGAACTTTTTTTTAATATAATTAATGAATTTATAATAAGCAGTTGGTCTTTTGTAAATTTTATTTTTGGAGGACCGTCTTTTCAGAACTATATTTTCATTACAGGGATGGATTTTTTTGATTTATATTTATTTTTTGGTATGATAGGGCTGATAGTATATTATAAGTTATACAAAGCTTTAATTGATTTTAAAATTCAAGGTACTTTTTTCTATTTCTTTTTTTTTGTTTTAGTAATTATTTCCTTTTTTTCTAGCGCTTTTATCTATGACCCATATGTTAATCTTTTGTTTTTTATTTTGATTGGGTATTATTCAAATCAAAGTTACAAATTTGTTGTATGAAATAAGTTGTGTGAAAAGAGTAATAAGCTTAAGTTTTATTACGCAACCTATATCATGGTTTAGAAATTCACTCTTCACTAAAGTGGAGCTATTTATTAATTCAAAATAAATAAAATCAATTTAAATACAAGGTATGTGGCTGTATTTGAGTCTATTAAATGAAATGTTGATTAAGGAGGTTTTTGCAGAGAATTGGATTATATTCCTTTGCAGACTATTCTCATGTTTTTAATACTCTTGACACGTCATAAGAGCAGAGACAACAAAGTATCCTGCATTTTAGTGTGTTAAACTTGCTTTTTTTCATCTTACTTCCCTATTTTTGTTTCTATTAAATAATTCTAAATGAACATATCAGTAATAGGAACAGGCTACGTAGGTTTAGTTACCGGAACATGTCTGGCCGAGACAGGTAACGATGTCTTGTGTATTGACATTGACGAAAGCAAAGTTAAAAAACTGCAAGACGGCGTGGTCCCTATTTACGAACCACAATTAGACGTTCTTTTTGAAAGAAACATAACTGCAGGTCGGTTAAAGTTTTCCACCTCTTTGGAGGAAGGTTTAAAACACGGCGATATTATATTTTTAGCTTTACCAACACCGGAAGATGAAGATGGCTCTGCCGATTTATCTTATGTTCTGGGGGCTGCGACGGATATTGGCAAGTTACTTACCGAATACAAAGTAATAGTCGATAAAAGTACTGTTCCAGTCGGCACGGCTGACCGCGTGACTCAAGCGATTTCTAAAGAAACGACTGTTGAGTTTGACGTGGTTTCTAACCCTGAATTTTTACGTGAAGGTTTTGCTGTTGAAGATTTCTTAAAACCAGAACGCATTGTTATTGGTTCGAGTTCGGATAAAGCTACCGAACTCATGGAGCGACTTTATAGGCCTTTTGTGCGCTCTGGAAACCCGATTATTATTATGGATGAGAAATCGGCAGAACTGACTAAATACGCCGCCAATTCTTTTCTAGCGACCAAGATTACTTTTATGAATGAAATTGCTAACTTCTGCGAAAAAGTGGGAGCAGACGTTGATAAAGTTCGTATAGGTATGGGAACGGATTCAAGAATTGGAAAACGCTTTTTATTTCCTGGGATTGGTTATGGTGGTTCTTGTTTTCCGAAGGATGTGAAAGCATTACATAAATCAGGAAAAGATAATAATTACGATTTTGATATTTTAAATGCCGTAATTACTGTTAATGACAGGCAGAAACGCATACTTTTACCGCGTATTGACGCTTTTTTTAAAGGTGAATTAAAAGATAAAAAAATTGCGATTTGGGGTTTGGCTTTCAAACCGGAAACAGACGATATCCGCGAAGCACCAGCCTTATATATTATTGAGGATTTGCTAAAAAGTGGCGCTTCTGTAACAGCGTTCGATCCAGAGGCTATGGAAAACGTAGAACGTAAATTTGGAGATCAAATTAGCTTTGCGACAGACATGTATTCGGCAATTGAAAACGCCGATGCTTTGATTATTTGCACCGAATGGAGTATCTTTCGAACACCAGATTTTAATAAACTGAAATCACTTATGAATGCGCCTGTTATTTTTGATGGCAGAAATTTATATGACGTAGAAGACATCAAAAACGAAGGTTTTTATTACAGCTCAATAGGCAGAAAGACAATAGGTTAATGAAAAAAGTATTAATTACAGGAGCCGCAGGTTTTCTTGGGTCTCATTTAAGCGATCGTTTTATAAAAGAAGGATTTTTTGTATTTGGCATGGATAATTACATCACAGGCGATTCAAAAAACATCAAACATTTACTAGATGAGCCGAATTTTAAATTTATAGAGCACGATGTTACCGAGTTTATTGAAATTGAAGGCGATTTAGATTATATCTTACATTTCGCTTCACCAGCAAGTCCTATCGATTACTTAAAAATTCCGATTCAAACATTAAAAGTGGGTTCGTTGGGAACACATAATTTGTTGGGTTTAGCTAAAGCAAAAAATGCCAGAATATTAATAGCGTCCACATCTGAAGTCTATGGCGATCCGCTTGTACATCCACAAACGGAAGATTATTATGGTAATGTTAATACCATTGGACCCCGTGGTGTTTATGATGAAGCCAAGCGTTTTCAAGAATCCATAACTATGGCATATCACCGATTTCATGGTTTAGAAACTAGAATCGTTCGTATATTCAATACATATGGACCAAGAATGCGTTTAAATGACGGTCGCGTAATTCCTGCTTTTATGGGACAGGCGCTTCGAGGTGAGGATTTAACCGTCTTTGGCGATGGCATGCAAACCCGTTCTTTTTGCTATGTGGATGATCAAGTAGAAGGAATCTATAATTTATTGTTTAGTGACTATTCATATCCTGTAAATATTGGTAATCCGCATGAGATTACGATTAAGGATTTTGCTGAAGAAATTATAAAGCTAACCGGAACGGATCAGAAAATTATATATAAAGAACTTCCAACAGATGATCCTCTGCAAAGGCAACCAGATATTACATTAGCAAAAAAGCTTTTAAATTGGACGCCTAAAGTGGATAGAGCGGAAGGAATGGAAACTACCTTTAATTATTTTAAACAATTATCTCCTGAAGAATTAAATAAAAGCGAACATAAAGATTTTTCTAGCTATACTAATAAATAATTATGGATTATAAACGCGGTAGGTATTCTAGCTTAATGAAGCCTTTATTTGGTTTTATAGACTTAACAATAGTTATTGCTAGTACTTTTTTATTTGCTTTAAACGTATCAAATATTTATTTGTTTGCAGGATATTTATCTGTGTTTTGGGTAATAATCTGCTTTAAAAATCATTTTTATGAGGTGGAAAGACATGCCAAAATAACCCATATTATACCACTTTTGGTGAGGCAAATGTTTTTTTTTGCTATAGTTTTATACACCTATATAGGCGTTTTTAAACAGCCAAACATTAGCCGATTGGGGTTAGCAAATTACTTGGGAACAGTCTTTGTACTTATTTCTGTGGTTAAAATTTTTACTTTTCTTTTATTAAGAAGATACAGAGCGGTTTTTAAAGGTAATATAAGAAACGTTATTGTAATTGGTCAAAATGAAAGAACCCGACAATTGATAAAAATTTTTAAAACCAGATTAGATTTTGGATACAGTTTCATGAAGGTATTTAATGTCCGAAAAAGCGATTTTTGTTTGGAGTCCTGTTTTACTTATATTATTGATAATGAAGTTGACGAGATATACTTTTCTGTTGCAGAACTTTCTAATCATCAAATTAATGAACTCATTAGTTTTGCCGATAATAACTTAAGAGAACTAAAATTTATTCCAGATAATAAAGATATTTTCTCTAAAAAACTTAAATACGAGTATTACGATTATATTCCAATTTTATCCTTGCGCTCTATTCCGCTTCAAGAGTCTTTAAATAAATATGTAAAGAGATTATTTGATATTGTGTTTTCTTCTTTTGTTATTGTATTTGTGCTATCATGGTTAACACCAATTATTGCAATTTTAATTAAATTGGAGTCGAAAGGCCCCGTATTTTTTAAGCAATCTCGAAACGGTTTTAACTACATAGAGTTCGATTGTTATAAGTTCCGCTCCATGATGGTTAATAAAGATGCCAATTTACATCAGGCTACTAAACAGGACCTACGAGTTACGAAAGTCGGAAAATTTATTAGAAAGACCAGTATAGATGAGCTGCCACAGTTTTTTAATGTGCTGTTTGGTAGCATGTCGGTAGTGGGACCAAGACCACACATGGTGGTGCATACTAACTTGTATGCTATAAAAGTTGATAAATTTATGGTGCGCCATTTTGTAAAACCAGGCATTACTGGACTGGCTCAAATTAGTGGCTATCGCGGGGAAGTAGAAACGGATAAGGATATTATAGGGCGTGTTAAATACGATATTTTCTATATAGAAAACTGGTCCTTACTGCTAGATTTAAAGATTATTTTCAAAACATTTTCAAATGCTGTTGAAGGTGAAGAAAAAGCCTACTAGAATAGTTTTGTTAAAAGGTTTAATTGTGAATTAAAATCGAAATACCGTTTGCCTATTTGCTGAATTTCTAATCGCTTTTTCAAAGTAAAATCTTCTTTTCGTATGGATTGGATAGTCAGGTTTAAGTTTTTATAATCGCCTACATGCGCAACCCAACCTAATTGGTGCTTTTCTATAATAGTTTCCCCTTCACCACCGCCAAAATAAAGCATAGGAAGCCCTAATCTAGCATATTCAAATATCTTTGAGGGTACAGATCCGTAAATCCTATTTAGTAGCGGAATAATGGTTATATCATAGTTTAAAAGTAATTTGTGCAATTCTTCTCGAGGTACTTCACCGTAATAGGTAATAGGTAAATTTGGGTTGTCGGCAATAAAATTAATAATTTTTTCCTTCTCGGCACCACCGCCATAAATATGAAATGTTATATTGGAGTAATCCAAAGCTTTACATAATTTATAAATGCCTTGTGCCATACCTAATAAACCAGCATAAACTATAGTGATTTTTGGATTGGATTCTTGTTGTTTACTTAATGTAGGCAATTCAAAATCAGGAAAATTCCTATAAAGAAACATTTCTTTTTCTGGAAACATCGTTTTTATATGAGCCAGAATCTCTTTACTCTGTCCTAAAATTAAATCAGCTTTATGATAGTTAAAGCGTTCAATTTTTTCTAATAGTTTATAATTGAAGTTTCTTTTGAAAGCACCTAGTTCCAAACCAGCAATTGGCCATAAATCGCTAACATTTAATATCAGCCTTCTTTTCTTCCGTCGTAAAAATAACATGCAAGTAAAAGCAACTAATAAAGGGGGCGATTGAACGATAACTTTATTGGGAGTCTTGTTAAATATAAAAAAGCAAATCAGACTAAAGCTATAGGATAGCATGGCCAATAAGCGGAGTATCTTATTTTTAGAATTACTCGCATAAAGCCACAAACGGTGAATGGTGATATTATTTTCTGTAGTAGTTTGTTTAAATTTTCCCCTATAGCTTTCAAAAACTTGTCCTTTTGGATAATTTGGCAAAGGCGTAATAACAGATACCTTATATTTCTGTTTTTCTAAACCTGTCGCTAAATGAAACATCCTATTGGAAGCTGCGCCAGTTTCAGGCGGGAAGTAACTCGTTATTATTAGGATATCTTTCACTAAAATGAATAGATTTTAAAGGAATTATAAAAAATTAATTTCGTTCTATATATGACGAAAACTGCTTCAGTTTCCCACTCTTTGAACGCTCCAAACGATCTCGTCGTTCGAACAAAATGGTTAAATTAGGTTCTAAATATCGCGTCATTTCTTTGGTAACTTGTTCAGTTTTCAATTTGGATAGATTTTCTGTACTGACATAAATAACCTTAAATGTATCTAGTTTTAATTGTTGAATAATAAATTCTTTTACCTGACCATCATCCTCAATAATACTTTTAGTAATATAGTAAAATGTTAATCCTGCTGCTTGTTTTCCGCTTGGTAATATGGCAATATCGCTAGTTCTTCCCATCAATTTTTTAAGAATGGGTTTTTTAATCGTGCTCGTTTTGGAAAGTATACCAATATCGCCAATATCGTAGCGTATAAATGGATGTGCTTGGTTGTAAAGTGATGTTATAACTATGCGTCCTTCCTCACCTAAAGGCAAGACACGGTTATTAGAATCTAATATTTCAACATACAAGGTTTCACTGTTAACTTGCCATTCATTTTCGGGATTTTGAAAGGCTATTAAATCTAACTCTGAAGCGCCATATTCGTTAATTACTGGTATTCCGAATTTTTTTTCGATGAGTAATTTATCATCATCAAAAAGCATTTCCGATGTAACAATACATACTTTTAGAGTTGGACAGATTTGTTTTAAAATAATATTCTGACGATCCAAAAACTTTGCAAATTGCACCATGGTACTGGTGTAACCATTTAAATAATCGAATTTAGTGGATTTGAACTTTTTTAGATAGTTTTCAAAAGCTGCATTGCTTAAATCAAAAATAGAAAACCGATACCGCCTGCTTAACACATCCTTAAAACGCTCTTTGTAGTACCCTTTTTTATCTAATGGAATGCCATAAAAACGTGCTTGTTTGGAACTGTTAAAGTCCAAATTATTCCAACCAAACCTATTTTTTATAATAGCCCAAGTTAACGCATGGCAATCGTAATCTTTGGCAAACGTAAACGGGTTTCCAGACGATCCAGAGGTTTTATTGATATATACGTTTTTAAGATTATAAGCGCCGGATAAACGTTGTTTTAAAGGTATCTGAAAATCTCCTTTTGTCATAACCGGAATGGAATCCCAGTCTGAAAGGTCGGCTTCTTTAAAAAAGCTCTTGTAGAACGTATTGTTTGAAAGATGGTAATCTACAATGTCCTTTTTTTTCTTTTCAACATAGCTTTCAAAATCAATTTCCGACAGTTTCTGAATACCATTCAAAACCTTTTCAGCTTTTTTAATGGGGAAACCGCTAAGCTGTAATGAAAGGTCAAATAAATTCAAATGTAGTTGCTGTTAGATGTTTTTGTAAAATAATTGTTTTTTAAGGTTAAAAGCAATTATTTTTGCAGCAAACAACAACAACATGAATATTTTAATATTAGGGTCTGGCGGAAGAGAACATACTTTTGCTTGGAAATTGAAACAAAGTCCTTTGTGTAATTCACTTTATGTAGCACCAGGAAATTCTGGAACAGCTGATATTGCGAAAAACGTAGCAATAAGTGTAACCGACTTTCAAGCTATAAAAAATTTGGTTTTAGATAAGCAAATTGATATGGTTGTTGTTGGGCCCGAGGATCCACTTGTTCAAGGTATTCATGATTTCTTTTTAAATGATGAATCTATTCAGCACGTTTCTGTAATTGGTCCTGAAAAAGCAGCAGCAGAATTGGAAGGTAGTAAAGAGTTTGCCAAAGAGTTTATGATGCGTCATAACATTCCAACCGCAGCTTATGAAAGTTTTGGTGCCGATACCGTAGAAGCTGGTTATAAATTTCTTGAAACCTTAAAACCGCCTTACGTATTAAAAGCGGATGGTTTAGCTGCTGGTAAAGGTGTGTTGATTTTAAATGATCTAGAAGAAGCCAAAGCCGAACTTAAAAGCATGTTAGTAGATGCTAAATTTGGAGAAGCGAGCACCAAAGTGGTTATTGAAGAGTTTTTAGACGGTATTGAATTAAGTTGTTTTGTGTTAACGGACGGTAAAAACTATAAAATTTTACCAACAGCCAAAGATTACAAACGTATTGGCGAAGGTGATACCGGATTAAATACGGGTGGAATGGGAGCTGTTTCTCCAGTGCCTTTTGCAACACCTGAATTTTTGAATAAAATTGAAGAACAGGTTGTAAAACCAACCATTAACGGGCTCCAAAAAGATAACTTACCCTATAAAGGTTTTGTGTTTATTGGTATTATAAAGGTGGGCGATGAGCCTAAAGTTATAGAATACAATGTAAGAATGGGCGACCCTGAAACAGAAGTAGTTTTGCCACGTTTGAAAAACGATTTAGTGGAAATTTTCCAAGCTATAGCGAATCAAACTTTAGATACTATAGATATTAAGATTGATGAACGCGCGGCAACAACAATTATGTTGGTTTCTGGTGGTTATCCGGAAGCCTATGAGAAAGGAAAGGAAATTACAGGTTTAAATAACCTAGAAGGCGTATTAGCATTTCATGCCGGTTCAATTATAAAAGATGATAAGATTGTAACTTCTGGTGGACGTGTTATGGCTATAACAAGTTATGGAAATACCTACAGTGAAGCACTAAAAAAATCTTATCAAAATATAGACAAGCTACATTTTGATAAGATGAATTATAGAAAAGATATTGGTTTCGATTTATAAATAACTGTGAGAAGTAACGCTTTTGTCTTCTTCGTTGTTATCATTGAATTTTTTAAGTTGTAGCATCCAATAAACAAAGGCTACAATACCAACAAGCATTAATAACCCATTTATTGCATTTGCAGCAAACCAGCTTTCAAGCTCTAATGCTGCTAATGCATCAAAGGGAACTAATAAAACATTTACAAAAAAATCTGCAATTGCGTAAAAGAAATCAGTCATGATATTAAATTTTTAAGGCTCCTTACAGAGCACGGAAATTCCTATTAATTATGTATGCTTACAAAATTACATCTTTTTCAATATAAATATGAATATTTCGAAGAGAATATTAGTAATTTACACAAATCAACTAAAACGGATAGCAGTAATTATTGCCTAACTATATGATTTCAAAGTTTTTTAAGAAAGCAACACCAATGCATTTTGTAGCAATTACACTACTGCTATTTGTTGGCTTTATACTTGCAAAATCAGTGAGCAATTACCCTGAAATTAATGTGGTATTCGTTCTGAAACAAATGGTCTTGTTTGGTGTTTGTGTCTTATCACTTTTTATATTTGATTTCTTTACAAGCAAAAACCGACTAACAAAGAAAAACAGCTATAACCTGTTGTTTTATGGTTTGTTTATGGTATTAATGTATCAAACATTTCTAGATACCAAGTTAGTATTTGCTAATCTGTTTATCCTATTAGCTTTGCGGCGTATTGTTAGTTTGCGTTCTCAAAAAGATCAAAAGAAGAAAATATTGGATGCTACAATATGGATTAGTTTAGCAACCTTACTTTACTTTTGGAGTATTTTGTTTTTTACCGTGCTGTTCGCAGCCTTATTATTAAATGCTATTAGCGATGTAAAAAACTGGCTTATCCCTTTTTTAGGTGTCATTTTAGTGGCGATTCTTACCAGTTCTGTTTTAATTATTTTTAAAATTGATATTTCAGATTATCTTGACAGTTTTGAAACTGGTAGAAGTTTCGACTTTAGTGCGCTAAATGTCCGGCAAATTATCATTGCTGCAACTATTTATTTTTCGTATTTTATTTGGGCTCTATTCTATTATCTTCAAAACTTAAAAAATAAATCTAAAAGCTACAGGCCTTCTTATGTTGTGATCCTGTTTACAGCTTTTATTGCAATTATCATTATCATAATAGCGCCAGAAAAAACAGGTGCTGAATTTATTTTTTTAGTTGCACCGTTGGCATTAATTGTTACTAATTATATTGAATTAATTTCCGAAAAATGGTTTCGAGAAATCTTAATATGGATTTTAATTCTTATTACTGTTGGCAGTTTAATTCTGTAATTTTTGACCAAAAGCTAAATCGCCAGCATCACCTAATCCGGGCATAATGTAACCTTCGGCTGTTAAGCTATCATCAACAGTGGCAATCCATAAATGAGTATCAGCATCAAAATGTTTAGACACTAGATCTAAACCTTGTTGCGCACCAATAACGCTAACCAAATGCACAGCTTTAGGTGTTCCAAATGGTTTTAAGGCTTCAAAAGTGGCTACCATAGATTGACCAGTTGCCAACATCGGATCGGCTAAAATAAGTGTTTTACCTTCTAAACTTGGGCAAGCCAAATACTCTACAATGATTTCAAAACTTTCAGGTTTACTTTTATGATGTCTATAGGCCGAAATAAAGGCGTTTTCAGCTTTATCAAAATAGTTTAGTAAGCCGTTATGAAGTGGTACGCCAGCGCGTAAAATGGAACATAGGACAATATCATCTGTGGATACACATTCGGAAGTAGTACCTAATGGCGTTTGAATGTCTATAGGTTTATAATTTAAAGACTTACTTAATTCATAACCTAAAATTTCACCTGTACGTTCAATATTTCTTCTAAAACGCATAGGATCTTTTTGAATTTCTACGTCCCGCATTTCAGATATAAAGGAATTTAAAATGGAATTTTCAAGCGAGATATTATGGATATGCATCTTATTTTGGTTTTGTTTTGAACTGTAAAGTTAATAAATACGTTTATATTTGTGATTCAAAATTTTATATCATGTTTTCAGAAAAAGCCAATAAAATATTTCAAGACGTTATAGAAAAGTATCACGTAATTAATAACGTTGATCAACCTTTTAGTAATCCTTACGATAAAGATTCGCATTTATTAGAGCATTTGTTATACAGAAAAAGCTGGATAGATACGGTACAATGGCATTATGAAGATATTATTCGTGATCCGCAAATTGATCCAGTTGCGGCTTTAAAATTGAAACGTCAAATTGATGCTTCTAATCAGGATAGAACGGATATGGTGGAATATATTGACAGCTATTTTCTTGAAAAATATAAAGATGCTTCACCAAAAGCCAATGCGACCATCAACACCGAAAGTCCTGCTTGGGGCGTGGATAGATTGTCCATTTTAGCGCTTAAAGTTTTTCATATGAACGAAGAAGCAACCCGTACAGATGCAACAGATGCGCATTTAGCTGCTTGTAAAACTAAATTGAATGTATTGCTAGAGCAACGCGTAGATCTTTCTACTGCAATTGATACGCTGTTAGCAGATATTGAAAAAGGTGATAAATATATGAAAGTATATAAGCAAATGAAAATGTATAATGACGACGAGCTGAATCCAGTATTGCGTTCTCAAAAATAAACGGGATTTTAATTCTATTCAGAAACGATTGTCATCTCGAGCGCAGGCGGAAGATCCAAACAGTTATAAATGCCTAAACCCAAACATATACTCGTTATTAGACTCTCCGCAATGGGAGATGTGGCTATGTCGGTTCCCGTGCTTCGTGCATTTACACAGCAATATCCCAATGTGAAAATCACCGTTTTAACACGCGCCTTTTTTGCGCCCTTATTTCGGGATTTAAAAAACGTAAACGTTTTTTCTGCTGATGTAAAAGGTGAACATAAAGGCCTTTTTGGCTTGTATAAATTATCTAGAGAGCTGCAAAAAGAAAACTGTGATGCGATTGCAGATTTACATAATGTTTTACGAACCAAAGTCTTAAAGCCCTTAATTGGTGCTCGTAAAGTGTCATCTATTGATAAAGGTAGAAAACCTAAAAAGCAATTGGTGAAAGGCGAGATATTTGAGCAACTGAAAAGTACGATTCAGCGTTATACGGATGTGTTTAAAACATTGGGTTTCCCTTTAGATTTAAGCGCGCCTAAATTCCCCATGCCAGCTGCTTTAAATCCCAATATTTCTCGAATTATTGGTACTTTAAATAAAAAACGCATAGGAATTGCGCCGTTTGCGGCCCATGATGGTAAAAAATATCCATTAGAATTGATGGAGCAATTAATCAAAAAATTATCAAAAGACTATCAGGTTTTATTATTCGGAGGCGGCAAAAATGAAATTATTATTTTAAATGACTTCGAATCGGAGGCAGATGGAATTATTAACCTAGCAGGAAAACTATCATTTAGCGAGGAGCTAGATGTTATTTCGAATTTAGATGTTATGCTTTCTATGGATTCCGGAAATGCGCATTTAGCAGCTATGCTTGGCGTAAAAGTAGTGACTATTTGGGGTGTAACACATCCATTTGCTGGATTTGCTCCTTTTAATCAGCCAGTAGATTATGCATTAGTTGCCGATAGAATAAAATACCCAAAAATTCCGACTTCTATTTACGGCAATAAATATCCGGAAGCCTATAAAGATGCGGCAGGAAGTGTTTCTGTTGAAACGGTTGTTGATAAAATAAAAAGCATCTTAAATTAATCAATTTTTTTCTTCTCGCGATGTTGTCAAGATGTTTAGTTGTTTGTTATTGAGGTGTATTTTGAAAGAATCAAATATTCTCTGCGTATCTCTGTGCAATTCTCCGCGAAACCCTGTGTAATAACTGCACAATTAAATCCGTGAAAATCGGTGAAATCTGTGTCAAAAATATTTGTTTCGCAAAGTCGCAAAGCTTTCGTTTTATTAAATAATGAAGTTATTCTCCTAAAACCTAAAACCTAAAACCTAAAACCTACAATCTACTATATGTCATCAAAGTCAACGGTTAATGTATCTGACGTTGGATTTGCTTGACACGTTAAGATTAATCCATCAGCTATTTCACCATCTGTTAAAACGCTGTTTTTACGCATAACCGCTTCGCCTTCGGTAATACGCGCTAAACAACTGCTACACACACCACCTTGACAGGAGTATGGCGCATCTAAATCTTCGTCCAAAGCTGCTTCAAGGACTGTTTGACTTTGAGACATTTCAAAGGTCTTTTCCTCGTCGTCCAAAACGACAGTAATTATTGTTTTCCCATCTGCTACAATTCCTGCAGATGTATCTACCGTAGGTTTTGCCGCTTTAAATAATTCATAATGAATACGATCTGTTGGTGTGTTATGTTCGGTTAAAACATCTTTAACCGCGTGAATCATTTCTTCTGGACCACATAAATAATAAGCGTCTACATCAATATGTTTATGCTTATTTTTCATCACGTAATTTACGGTGCTTTTTTCAATGCGACCAAAAATAGAATCGTCTTCATCAGCTTGACTAAATACAAATTGTATCGTGAAACGTTCCTTATAGGTCTTTTGTAATTCCAATAGCTCATTTAAGAACATCGTATCGTTGGTAGTTTTGTTACCGTAAACAAGGATAACTTGACTATGTACTTCTTCTTCTAAAGCACATTTTATGATACTTAAAACAGGGGTAATACCACTACCTGCGGCAAATAATGCAATATTTTTAGTTTTCTTGTCGTTTGGCGTAAAAAGAAAACGCCCTTTTGGTGGCGCTACTTCCAATTCATCACCGACTTTTAAATCATTATTAGCATAAGACGAAAACGTACCTTCAGTCACTTCCTTGACAGCTACTTTTAGCTCACCGCTTTTTGGTGATGAACACAAAGAATAATCTCGACGAATTTCGTAACCATTCAATTTAGTTCTCAACGTAATATATTGGCCAGCTTGAAAAACGTAAACCGACTTTAAGTCATCAGGGACATTAAAACTAATAGTAACCGATTTATCTGTTTCCCTAATAAGTTCTTTTATAGAAAGTGTATGAAAATGTGACATGAAAATAATTTTTTACAAAAATAGTGAAGCCTTTGATTTTAAACATATAATTGCACATAATTATTTAAAAACTTGCATACATAAGATCTTTATGTATATATTTGATGTGCATGGCAAAATCTAATTTATATAAAGGAAGTTTAACGACGATCATTTTAAAGCTTTTAAGTGAGCATGATAAAATGTATGGTTACGAAATTACGCAGAAAGTAAAAGCGCTTACTAAAGGTGAATTACAAATTACCGAAGGTGCTTTATATCCGTCGCTTCATAAACTGGAAGCCGAAGGGTTATTGGAGGTTGATGTTGCTAAAGTGGATAACCGCTTGCGTAAATACTATAAACTCACGGAAAAAGGAACTACCGAAACTGTGAATAAATTGGATGAATTGGAACGCTACATTGCTACACTTCAAACATTAATCAATCCTAAATTGAGTTATTAATCTATGGCATTAACCAAAGAACATATCGATAACCTTTACGCCTTCACTAAAAAACATTTTGTGGAATATTACGATTTACAAACCGAATTAGTAGATCATTTGGCAAATGATATTGAAGTAATTATGGCAGAAAATTCAAAAATCACTTTTGAAGAAGCGCGAGATACATCATTTAAAAAATTCGGTGTTTTTGGCTTTATGGATGTGGTAGAGCAGCGCCAAAAAGCCATGTCTAAAACCTACATGAAACTGTTGTGGAATTATGCTAAAGACTGGTTTAGACTACCACAAATTATTGGAACACTCGCAATTTTCTTTTTGCTGTATGCCATTTTTTCTTTGCAGATAGGTGGTTATATGTTTGTAGGTTGCTATTTTGTAGTCTGTATATTATTGTTGGTTAGAACTATTTCCTTGCGTAAGGAGATAAAAAGTAAACTTAAAAAGAGTGAGAAATTATGGTTTTTAGAGGATATTATTTTTAAAAATGCAATGTTCATAATAGTACTTATGGGGCCTCAAGCTGGTCAATTTATAAATCTGGTAGATAAATTTGATGGTTACATTCCTTTAATAAGTGCTTTCATTTTTACGCTTTTAATTATTTACACCTATATAACGGCTATTATTTTACCAAAAAATGCTACTTTTCACCTCCAAGAAATATATCCAGAATATAACATGTAACATTTTATATTTTAGGTATACATATAGACAACCAAAAACTAAAAAATGATAAAACAATTTTTAAGCCTAGAATGGAAACAGTTTTTTAGGGCCTCTTATTTTCAGAAAGGACTTGTTGTAAAGATCTTTCTTATTTTAGGAGCGCTTTATTTCGGAGGTATTGCATTACTTTTGGGTGGAGGTATGTTTTTTCTTATTAAAAAAGAAATTCCCGAGGTAGATCCGGTTATACTCATTAATAACTATATTATATACTGGTTTTTATTCGAAATATTGATTCGTTATTTCATGCAGCAATTACCGGTTATGAATGTGAAACCGTTAATGGTAATTCCTATAAAACGAAACACCGTTATTCATTACTTATTAGGAAAAACTACATTATCATTTTTTAACTTCCTATCGCTATTTGTATTTTTACCCTTCAGTGTCGTTTTATTAGCTAAAGGGTACCCGGTATTAAATGTTGTATGCTGGTTTTTCTCTATTATACTAATAACACTATCCATTAATTTTCTCAATTTTTTAATCAATAAAAGTAATACGGTATTTTATATTGCCGCTACTTTACTATTAGCATTAATTGGATTAGAATATTTCGAGATTTTTAAGGCGTCAGAACCAATTGGTTTAGCATTTAATACTTTATACAGTCAGCCGTATTTAGCTTTAATTCCATTGCTGTCGCTTATGTTTTTATACAACCTAAACTTTAAATTCATAAAAAATGGTTTTTATTTAGACGACGCTGTTACTAAAAAAATTAAATCGGTGGAAGCAACAGATTTATCATGGTTTGACAGATTTGGAGCCATTGCACCATTTTTGAAGAATGATATTAAGTTAATTTGGCGAAATGCCCGACCAAAACAAGCCCTAATGATGTCCTTCGTGTTTTTGTTTTATGGACTGATTTTTTATACGCAAGACACCTATAGAGAAATGCCGGCAATGCTTGCTTTTGCATCTATGTTTATTACAGGTGGTTTTTTAATGACCTTCGGACAATTAGTGCCGTCCTGGGATAGCGAGTATTATAAAATGTTGATGAGTCAGAATATTCCATATCGCCAATATTTAGAGTCAAAATGGTATTTAATGGTAGTTGCTGTTGGCATTTCGTTTATTTTAAGCATTCCGTATTTGTATTTCGGCTGGAAAATTTTCGGAATGATTGCCGCCGGTGCTTTGTTTAATATTGGATTAAATTCCTTTATCACCTTGTTTGGTGGTGCCTTAAATAGAATGCCAGTGGAGCTGAATACTAAAGCCAAAGCCTTTGGAAATACCAACGGATTTAACCCAACACAATTACTTATCGGCTTACCTAAATTTTTACTACCAATGGGTTTATTTTACATTCCCTATAAATTGGTCAATTTTGAAACAGGTATAATCGTGCTTGGTTTAAGTGGGGTTTTAGGTGTTGTTTTCAAAAATTTCTTCTTAAGAAAAATAGAAAATGTGTACCAAAAAGGAAAATACAAAACAATTGCCGCTTTTGGCGAAAAGAAATAATTAAGCAATTAATACAAATTTACTCATGATAATTACCTCCAATCTTTCAAAAGCATATAACGGCGTTCAGGTTCTCAATATTGAATCATTAGATATTCCAAAAGGTCAAAGCTTTGGTTTAGTCGGCAATAATGGCGCTGGAAAAACAACGTATTTTAGTTTGTTGCTAGATTTAATTCAGCCAACCACCGGTTATATTAAAAACAATGATATTTTGGTTCATGAAAGTGAAGACTGGAAGCCATTTACATCTGCTTTTATTGATGAAAGTTTCTTAATAGGCTATTTAACTGCTGAAGAATATTTTTATTTTATTGGTGAATTACGCGGGCAGAATAAATCAGATGTCGACAGTTTAATTTCACAATTTGAAGATTTTTTCCACGGCGAAATATTAAATCAGAAAAAATATTTACGAGATTTAAGTAAGGGAAATCAGAAGAAAGCAGGTATTGTAGCCGCTTTAATAGGAAACCCTGAAGTTATTATTTTAGATGAACCATTTGCTAATTTAGATCCAACAACGCAAATTCGCTTAAAAGGTATTATTAAAGATTTAGCTGAAACAAAAGGTGTAACGGTTTTAATTTCTAGTCACGATTTATTGCACGTTACCGATGTTTGTGAGCGTATAGTAGTATTAGAAAAAGGTGAAGTGGTAAAAGATTTAAAAACTAGTACGGCCACCTTAAAAGAATTAGAAGCGCATTTTACAGGAACGCCAATTGTTTAAAAGTCTGTAATTTTTTATAATAATTCAAAAAGATGCTTATTTTTACGACATTGCATAATATATATAACTGTTTTTAGTTATGTATAATTAAACACAATAAACGTTGAAGACCTCTTTTAGAATCAGCATATTTCTCTTTAGTATTGTACTAGCGTTAAGCAGTTGTTCGCGTAAAAAAGATTCTTTTTTAAGTCGCAATATGCATGCGATGTCAACAAAATACAATATTCTTTATAACGGTCATCTCGCATTAGATAATGGTCAGAAAAGCGTTAACGATTCCTATGACGATAATTATTGGGAGATTTTACCCATAGAACGCATGCAGGTTTCAGAAGAAATTATGCTTCCTGGACAAAGCAAAAACAAGGATTTTGAATACGCTGAAGAAAAAGCTATAAAAGCTATTCAAAAGCATGGTATGAATATAAAGGGTAAAGAGAAAAACCCACAGATTGATGAAGCCTATTTATTATTAGGTAAAGCGCGTTATTTCGATCAGCGTTTTTTACCAGCTTTAGAAGCATTTAATTACATTCTGTATAAATATCCGAGTAGCGATAAAATTAATCAGGCTAAAATTTGGCGTGAAAAAACCAATATCCGATTAGATAATGATGAATTAGCTATTAGCAATTTAAAACGTTTATTAGATCAAGAAATCGTGGAAGGCCAAGATTTAGCTGATGCTACGTCCATGATGGCGCAGGCTTATATTAATATCAAAGCTTTGGATAGCGCCGTTTGGCAGTTGGAAGTAGCTTCAAAAACAACAACAAAGAATGATGAACTTGGGCGATACCGTTTTATACAAGCGCAATTGTATAATGAGCTGAATTTAAAGGATAGTGCAAATTTGGCATTCGACAGGGTTATCGATTTAAAGCGTAAAACGCCAAGAGATTATCGTATTGCCGCATATATAGGAAAAGCACGTAATTTTGATATGAATGAAGGCGATAAACATGCACTATTGGAATTACTACATGAACTGGAATCCGATCGGGAAAACCGACCTTATTTAGGTGAAATCCATTATCAGATTGCCCAATATCATGAACAAAATGATTCAGATTCTTTAGCCGTTACATATTATAATAAATCCTTACGTACCAATCCTTCCGATAAAATATTAGTATCTAAAGATTACGAGAATTTAGGTGATATATTTTTCGATTATACCGAGTATAAATCAGCTGGTGCTTATTTTGATAGCACCATGCAAAACATGAAAATGAATAGCAAGCCTTACCGAATTATCAAGCGAAAACGCGATAACTTGGAAGACGTTATTTTATATGAAGATATTGCCGTAGTTAACGATAGTATCTTAGGTTTAGTTGCTATGACCACTGATGAACGTACAACCTATTTTGAAAACTATACCCAAGAGTTGAGGTTACAAGCAGAGGCTGAAAAGGAGAAAAAGGAAGAACGCGCGCGCAACCAAGGACTTATTGAAGTGAACAATAATAATAGTTTTGGAGCTGCGAGTTCTATGGTAAAACAAGCCGGTGGACCGGGTAACCCACAAGAGGCTGAATTTTATTTTTACAATCCAACTACTGTTTCTTATGGTAAAAACGAGTTTTTAAAAAAATGGGGCGATCGCGAATTAAAAGACAATTGGCGTTGGTCCAGTACCGGTAAATCTCAAATTAGTAAAGAAACCGATGAATTAATTGAAGATATTGAGGAAAGCGAACTGTTTGAGCCTGAATTTTATTTATCACAAATTCCAACAGAACCAAAAGCAATTGATAGTATTACCAGAGAACGCGACCGCGCTTACTATCAGCTAGGGCTTATTTATAAAGAAAAATTTAAGGAATATGGCTTGTCTAAAAGCAAGTTTCAAACCTTATTAGCATTTGACCCAGATGAGAAACTAATTGTTCCAAGTAAATATAATTTGTATAAAATTTACATGTTGGAAGGTCAGAATGCAGAAGCGGAGATAGCTAAAAACGATATTCTTGCAAATTTCCCGGATTCGCGATATGCTATGATTTTAAAAAATCCAGATTCGGCTTTAGCAAAAGATGATAGCAGTCCAGAAAGCATTTACGAAAGCTTGTATAGGGCCATGGAAAAGCAAAAATATCAGGAGGTAATTGATAAATCGGATAAATATATTAGTATTTTTGAAGGCGAAGATTTGGTTCCAAAATTTGAATTATTAAAAGCCCGTGCAACTGGACGTTTATATGGTTATGAACCTTTCAGTAAAGCCCTAAACTTTGTAGCTTATAATTATGCTAATACAGAAGAAGGCGGGCAAGCACAAGATATTATTGATAATTTATTGCCTAAAATTAGCAATACAGCATTTGTAGATAACCCGGAGGAGACACATTATAAAGTGGTGTATTTCTTTAATTCTTCAGAAGAAAAAGAGATTACAGAATTTGCAAAAAGAGTTGAAAAAGAGATTGAAGAAGTACAAATTTTCAATATGTCTCTTTCAATCGACTTATATAATCCTGAATTAACATTTGTAATTATTCATGGATTAACTAGTAAAGAAGAAGCTACAGGATATGCCGCCGCTTTAGAAGAAAGAAAAAAAGATAAAATAGTGCATCAACATTTTGCTA
Source organism: Bizionia argentinensis JUB59 (assembly GCF_000224335.1). Lineage (GTDB taxonomy): Bacteria > Bacteroidota > Bacteroidia > Flavobacteriales > Flavobacteriaceae > Algorimicrobium > Algorimicrobium argentinense. The sequence goes on from NZ_AFXZ01000036.1 coordinate 40,509, forward strand.
TTTCTTCAAGCCATTATACAACGTTACAAATCCATAAAAATATGGATTCATATTTAGCCCAAAATCAAAACTATAAAAATTAATAGCCATGTTTTCAGAGAGCAAAAAAAGTAAATCAAGTCCAGAATCAACATCCAGTCAAAACTTAATAGCCAAAGGCACCAAAATAGTTGGTGACTTGGATAGTGATGGTGATTTCAGAATTGATGGAACCGTAGAAGGTAGTATTAAAACACCAGGAAAAATTGTTGTTGGAAAATCAGGTATGGTAAAAGGTACTATTTCAGGTACGGATGCATATTTTGAAGGTACATTTTCAGGTACATTAACACTATCTGGAACATTAACTTTAAAAAATACAGCGCATGTAGAAGGGGAGGTTACTTTAGGTAAATTAGCCGTGGAGCCAGGTGCAACATTTAATGTAAATTGTGCGATGAAAGGAGCAGCAACCGAAATTAATAAAGGTGATCGAGAAAAAACCAAAAAATAATAAGACGAGTAAACCGATTAATAAGTATATCCGGTTTACATCCATAGGGTTGCAAATGGGCTTAACTATTTATTTAGGTAGTAAGTTAGGCGAGTGGCTGGATGTGAAATTTAATAACACCGATCAACTATATTACAAAATCGTATCATTAATAGCTGTTTTTATAGCTATTGCCTCCGTGATATATCAAGTTTTGCAATTAACCAATAAAGATTCTGATGATTAAACGTATTGTTTTTATGCTTATAACCGTAACATTATTGTTTGCGGCAGGCTATTTTATTCATGCCAAACTTATCAGTACAGATTTAAGTTTTTCATTATTACATGTGTATTTATTCCATGCTATAGCAGTGGTATTAATTTATTCAGCTATAGAATTTGTAGCCGAACATTTACCGAGCCAAGCTGGTTATTTGTATCTCATGCTAATGTGCTTTAAAATCGGTTTCTTTTTATTAATTTTTCAAACAACAGTTTTTGAAAATGACGATTTATCGCAACCAGAACGCGTAGCATTGGTAGTTCCCTTATTTATCTTTCTAATAGTGGAAGGTATTGCTGTTGCAAAGTTGTTAAATAGCAAATAGTTATCCGTGGATATAAATCTTTATTCTGATTTATTAAAAGCAAAAAAAACTTAAATAAAAAAAGGGTTCGATTTTTAAATTATTACTTACCTTTGCACAAAATTTAGGAGAGCATAAATTTCATTAGTTAGAAAAAATATGATGGTAGCAAAAAAATCTATCAAGTTATTAGTAGTATTCGTTTTAGCATTAACTTCTTTTACAGCATTTGCTCAAGATGATACTGTTGAAAACAATTTAATAGATTCACCAGAGGAGATCCGAGCATATATTGCACATCACCTTAAAGATTCTCACGACTTCCATTTGTACACCAACAACAAAACGGGTGTACATTATGGTTTTTCTTTACCAGTAATTGTCTGGACAAATGATGGTTTAAAAACCTTTATGTCCTCTGCTTTCCAGCACGATGATAACGGAACTGTTATTGTAGAAAAGGACGAGACAAAATTGGTAAAGTACCATTCCAAAATTTACGAATTAGAAAATAACGCTACTTCGCTTAACTTGGACGAAGCAGCGCACCCAACCAACGCTAAAAGAGTAATTGATTTCTCTATTACTAAAAGTGTTTTCGGTATGATATTTACGGGACTAATAATGTTATTGGCCTTTGGCGGATTAGCACGAGGTTATAAGAAGGGTAAAACAATTCCAAAAGGATTTTCAAGAGTATTAGAGCCATTAGTAATTTATGTGCGCGATGAAATTGCTCGTCCAAATATCGGTGAGAAAAAGTACCGTAAATTTATGGGCTTTTTGTTAACTGTATTTTTCTTTATCTGGATTCTAAATATGTTAGGTTTAACCCCATTTGGTTTTAACGTTACAGGACAGATAGCTGTAACAGCTTGTTTGGCTATTTTTACAATGGTTATTTATTTGGTTAGCGGTACCAAAGATTTTTGGGCGCACACTTTATGGATGCCTGGTGTTCCATATATCTTAAGACCAATTTTAGCAGTTATCGAGTTGGTAGGATTTATTTTGATCAAGCCGTTTTCATTATTATTGCGTTTATTCGCAAATATAACAGCAGGTCACTTTATTGTAATGAGTTTAATTGCCTTAATGGTTACACTGAAAGCCTCTTTTGGCCCAGTAGTATCTACAGGTATGTCATTAGTGTTGGCATTATTTATCATGTTTATCGAGATTCTAGTAGCCTTTTTACAAGCCTTTATTTTTACGATGTTATCGTCGTTATTTATTGGTATGGCTGTAGAGGAGCACGATGAGCATTAACGAAGAGTTTGTTTAATTAATATTTATAAAACCAAATTAGTATGTACAATTTAATTGGAGCAGGAATGATCGTAATCGGTGGTGGAATCGGTTTAGGTATGATTGGATCAAAAGCAATGGAAAGTATTGCTCGTCAACCAGAAGCAGCTGGAAAAATTCAGACTGCTATGATCATCATCGGTGCCTTATTGGAAGGTTTGGCATTCGGTGCATTAATCCTAGGGAAATAAGAATTTCCTAAAAGTAAAAAAACACGTTTCTGCAACGGTTGGTTGCAGAAACTGTTTTAAATTAAACAAAAGAGAACTTTAGTAATCTATATAGTATGGAAACTTTATTAAACGATTTTTCGGTAGGCTTGTTTTTTATGCAAGCTGTTATCTTATTAATAATTATTTTATTAATGAGAAAATTTGCATGGAAGCCTATTTTGGATGCTTTGCAATCAAGAGAAGATGGAATTCAAGAGGCATTAGATGCTGCTGATAGTGCAAAATTAGAAATGCAAAACCTTACTGCGTCTAACGAAAAGTTACTTCAGGAAGCGCGTATGGAAAGAGATTCTATGTTAAAAGAAGCTCGCGAAATGAAGGATCAAATGATTACTTCAGCAAAAGACGAAGCGCAAGTAGTGGCAAACGCTATGATTGAGAAAGCAAAAGACGCCATTGAAACTGAAAAGGTATCAGCAATTGCAGAATTGAAAACGCAAGTGGCTTCTTTATCTATAGAAATTGCTGAAAAAGTAGTTCGCGAAGAATTATCTAATAAAGACAAGCAAATGAAATTGGTTGAGTCTATGTTAGGTGAAGCAACTTTAAACTAAAAATTACACAACAAGGTACTCTCAATAGATAGACCATGGAAGTGTAAATAGGAATAGAAGTATAATTTAAAAGATACCCACTTTCGTGGGCATAATAATGGCAGGAACAAGAGCAGCAATACGTTATGCAAAAGCAGTGTTAAGTTTAGCAACTGATAAACAGGTTGCCGAAGCTATTAATACCGACATGGTTTTAATTGCAAAAACCCTTAAGGATAACCAGAATTTGGATGAAGCGCTTAAAAATGCTGTGGTAAGATCGGAAGCAAAAAAAGCGATTTTATTACAAGTTTTTCCAGATACACATCCTATGACAATAGAGCTTTTTAAAGTCTTGGATGCTAATAAGCGTTTGGATATTATGGACGCTATTGCTGATAAGTATACCGAGTTATTCGATATTCAAAATGGTAAGCAATCTGCAACGGTAACAACGGCAGTGCCACTTACTAAAGACATTGAAATAAAAGTGTTAACTAAAATAAAAGAGTTAACCAATAAAGCCGTAACGGTGAAAAATATAGTGGATGAAGACATTTTGGGTGGCTTCATTTTACGTGTTGGCGATATTCAATACAATGCAAGTATTGCTAGCAAATTGAATAAGTTAAAAAGAGAATTTACAACAAATTAAAATAGTTAGAGTAGATGGCAAACATCTAATCTCTAGCGTCTAATATCTAAATAAAGATGGCAGAAGTAAAACCAGCTGAAATATCAGCAATCTTAAAACAACAACTTTCAAATTTTGAAGCGGGTGCTTCTTTAGATGAAGTAGGAACAGTATTAACTGTTGGTGATGGTATTGTACGTGCTTACGGACTTTCAAATGCACAATACGGAGAATTAGTAGAATTCGACGGTGGGCTAGAAGGTATTGTACTGAACCTTGAAGAAGATAACGTCGGTATCGTATTATTAGGACCTTCAGTAGGTGTTCGTGAAGGCTCAATAGTTAAACGTACGGGTCGTATCGCATCTATTGATGTAGGTGAAGGTATTGTTGGTCGTGTGGTTGATACTTTAGGTACTCCAATAGATGGAAAAGGTCCAATTGCAGGTGAAACATATCAAATGCCTTTGGAGCGTAAAGCGCCAGGTGTTATTTATCGTGAACCGGTAACAGAACCTTTACAAACGGGTATTAAAGCTATTGATGCTATGATTCCTGTTGGTCGTGGTCAACGTGAGTTGGTTATTGGTGACCGTCAGACTGGTAAAACTACCGTTTGTATTGATGCTATTTTAAATCAAAAAGAATTTTACGATGCAGGTAATCCTGTATATTGTATATATGTTGCTATAGGACAAAAAGCGTCTACAGTAGCTTTAATTGCAAAAACTTTAGAAGAAAAAGGTGCTTTAGCCTATACAACTATTGTAGCTGCTAATGCTTCCGATCCTGCTCCAATGCAAGTATACGCGCCATTCGCAGGTGCTGCAATTGGTGAGTATTTTAGAGATACAGGTCGTCCAGCATTAATTGTTTTTGATGATTTATCAAAACAAGCCGTTGCATACCGTGAAGTATCGTTATTATTACGTCGTCCACCAGGACGTGAGGCGTATCCAGGTGATGTTTTCTACTTACATTCTCGTTTATTAGAGCGTTCTGCGAAAATTATCAATAACGATGCTATTGCTAGAGAAATGAACGATTTACCAGACGTTTTAAAGCCAATGGTAAAAGGTGGCGGTTCTTTAACGGCATTACCTATTATTGAAACACAAGCCGGTGACGTTTCAGCGTATATTCCAACAAACGTGATTTCTATTACAGATGGTCAGATTTTCTTGGATGGTGATTTATTTAACTCTGGTGTTCGTCCAGCAATTAACGTAGGTATTTCTGTATCGCGTGTTGGTGGTAACGCACAGATTAAATCCATGAAAAAAGTTTCTGGAACCTTAAAATTGGATCAAGCGCAGTTCCGTGAATTAGAAGCTTTCGCTAAATTTGGTTCTGATTTGGATGCTGTTACCTTAAATGTGATTAACAAAGGTAAACGTAATGTTGAAATTTTAAAGCAAGCACAAAACGATCCATTTACAGTGGAAGATCAAGTCGCAATTATTTATGCTGGATCTAAAAACTTATTAAGAGATGTGCCTGTTGAAAAAGTAAAAGAATTTGAACGTGATTATTTAGAATTTTTAAGAGCAAAACATAGCGATGTGTTAGCCTTATTAAAAGCAGGGAAATTAACTGATGAAGTTACAGATACCTTAACATTGGTAGCTAAAGATTTATCAGCGAAATATAGAAAGTAGTAGTAAGTTATGAGTTTAGAGTTATGAGTGCGGAGTTTCCTTACCTTAATTCTAAATTCATAATTAAATAACTATAAATGAGTTTAAACGAAAGTCCTATTAGAATTAAGAGTTTCCAATTCGCTTGTGAAATAGTTATTTATTGTGATAAATTAAAAGAAAATAAAGATTTTGAATTAGCCTCTCAATTGCTAAAAAGTGGAACAAGTATTGGAGCCAATACCAGGGAAGCTCAAAGAGAAGTTAGTAAAAAAGATTTTAAAAATAAGTTTGGTATAGCACTCAAAGAAGCAGATGAAACCATTTATTGGTTGGAAATTCTTGAAGCAACTGGGAGAGTAGTACCAAAAGACATGAAGAACAAGTGTGAAGAATTAATTAGAATTTTAGTGGCAATAATTAAAAACTCTTAACTCATCACTCCTAACTCATCACTTGATTATGGCAAACTTAAAAGAAATACGTAACAGAATAACCTCGGTATCTTCAACGATGCAAATTACCAGTGCCATGAAAATGGTATCGGCTGCAAAGTTAAAGAAAGCGCAAGATGCTATTACAGCTATGCGTCCTTATGCAGATAAGTTAACCGAGCTTTTACAGGATTTAAGCGCAACTTCAAACGCTGATTCTGGGAGTAGATATTCAGATCAACGTGAAGTGGAAAAGGTACTTATTGTAGCTATTACTTCAAATAGAGGACTTTGTGGTGCCTTCAACTCTAATATCATTAAAGCAGTTAATAGAACAACTGCTGAAAGATATGCAGATAAAGATGTTTCATATATAACTGTTGGAAAAAAGGCTTACGATGCTTTTAAGAAGACAGACAAAGTAATTGCAAATAAAAGTGAAATCTTTGATGATTTAACGTTTGAAAATGTAGCTGATTTAGCTGAATTGTTGATGGAGAAATTTGTTGAAGGCGAATTCGATAAAATTGAAATCGTTTACAACAAGTTTAAAAATGCAGCAACGCAAGAGATAATGGTGGAGCAATTCTTGCCAATTGTACCAATTGAAAAAGACGAAAGTGTAACATTAGATTATATTTACGAACCTTCTAAAATTGAAATCATTGAGCAATTGATTCCAAAGTCTTTAAAGACACAATTGTATAAAGGTATCAGAGATTCTTTTGCTTCAGAACATGGCGCTCGTATGACGGCTATGCACAAGGCAACAGATAATGCAACCGACTTACGTGATGAATTGAAATTAACATACAATAAAGCACGTCAGGCTTCTATTACTAACGAAATCCTTGAAATTGTTGGTGGGGCGGAAGCTTTAAACAATTAGACGTAGCGATAGCGAAGTCAAATTTTTAAATAGAGTAAAAGCTCTTAATAATTAATATAACCCCAAATTTTATAACATGAAAAACATCAGTATCTCATCATTTTTAATTTTATTATTTATTATTACTAGTTGTTCAGGTGACGATGATGCATCAGGAAACGAAATAGTTCAAGAAACTCAAGAAAATGCTACTATAATTAACGGACAAGAATTTAGTACTCCTTTTGCTCATGCATTCATCTACGAGGATCCCAATGAAGTAGATATCGTAATAAGTAATAATAATACTAGTGATTGGTATTCTTATGAAGGTGATATTCAATTATTCAATTTTACTATTAATAAGCTTGATCTAGAAGGTAACTATACTTTTTTAAACCCTTCAAATGCTAATTTTGATTCAAACTCTAATTTTCCTCATGCGCTTTCTACGATTACGAGAATGGAAAATGAACAATTAATAGATACTAATAGCAGTGGAACAGGGTTAATTGAAACCTGGTACGATACTGATGAAGGAAATATTGTTGACGAAAATAACAGTATTAAAATAACTAAAATTGATGATGATACTTATGAAATTGAATATTCAATTGTAATAAACGGTAATGAAATATCTGGATACTATAAAGGTTCGTTGATTGAAATTAATGAATAAAATTAGTTATAATTTTAATAAATTTTAAAAAAGACCTTTCAAGATCAAAACTTGAAAGGTCTTTTTTTTTATTATAGGCTTAAAAAGCTCTATCTCATTAAAATCATGAACAAACACTTTTATAGCTGTCGGTAATTCAATACATTTAAACTATATTCTAATTTTATTTTGAGCGGACTCAAAGCACTTTTTAAACAGACTTTTATTTATGGTTTAGCAACGGTTTTACCACGTATGTTAAGCTTTATTTTGGTGCCTCTTTATACAACGGATGGTGTACTATCATCGGTTGCTGAATATGGGAAAATCTCCGTTATTTTCTCATATTTTGTACTTTTTAATGTGGTTCTAGCCTATGGTATGGAAACGGCATTTTTTCGTTTTTTCAATAAGGATGAAAATCAGGAAACCGTTATTGGAACATCTGCTATTTCATTAATCGTGTCGTCTGTCGGTTTTTTTATTTTGGCATTGTTGTTTCAAAATCAAATTGCATCCTTTATAGATATCGATGTTAAATACATCAAGCTCGTTATTTGGATTCTCCTTTTGGACGCTCTGGTAATTATACCATTTGCTTGGCTTCGCGCCGCTCAACGTCCCATGCGCTACGCTATTATTAAAATATTAAACGTCGCCATTAATCTGGGTTTAAATATTTTCTTCTTATTATATTTATCTGATTTAGCAGACCAAAGCACCCTATTTGAAAGTGTCTATGTTACCAATTTCGAAATCAATTATATTTTTATTGCCAATCTAATTGCCAGCGGTATCACCTTGGCTTTTATGCTGCCGTTTTATACATCGATTACCTATAGTTTCAATACCGTCTTATGGAAGAAAATGATGCGTTATGCCATTCCAGTATTAATTGCCGGAGTAGCTTTTTCAGTAAATGAAACATTTGACCGTATTTTATTGGATCGCTTATTACCAAAAGATATTGCTGATACTGAAATTGGAATGTATTCCGCCTGCTATAAAATTGCGCTGTTTATGACGCTTTTCGCAACCGCTTACAGATTAGGAATTGAACCTTTCTTTTTTAGTCATGCGAAAACCAAGAACCCACAAAAAAATTACGCCCGTATTTTAGAGTTTTTCGTCGCCTCTGGATCTGTTATTTTATTATCGGTTGTTGTTTTTGCCGATTTATTGAAACCCTATATTGTAAGAAGTGAAGCGTATTGGGAAGCCATGTGGATTGTTCCCATTATACTAATTGCGAATTTCTGTTTAGGAATTTATCACAATCTATCTGTTTGGTATAAAATAACGGATAGAACCAGGTTTGGCGCTTACATATCCATTGTTGGGGCTTTAGTAACGCTTACCATAAACATACTATTTATTAAAACTTACAGTTATAAAGCATCGGCAATTGCAACGCTTATTGCTTACGCAATTATGGTATTGCTTTCCTATTATTTTGGACGCAAATACTATCCGATTCCTTATAATTTAAAGAAAATTGGAATCTATTTAGCCTTGTCTATTGGTCTGTCAGTGACATCGTTTTACTATTTTAGAGGTAATTTTGCAATAGGAATTCCAATGTTAATTGTATTTTTGGGAATCGTGTATATGTCAGAACGAAAAGAAATTAAACAATTATTAAAATCATAATATGACTATTAAAATAATAAATAAATCCAATCATAATTTGCCACACTATGAAACTATAGCATCGGCAGGAATGGATTTAAGAGCAAATATTTCAGAGTCAAGAGTATTAAAGCCTTTAGAACGCAGCATTGTAGGAACTGGTTTATTTATTGAACTTCCTATTGGATTTGAAGCGCAAGTCCGACCACGTAGCGGATTAGCAGCTAAAAATGGCATCACCGTTTTAAACGCGCCAGGAACTATTGACGCTGATTATCGTGGTGAAATTGGCGTAATATTAGTTAACCTGTCAAATGAAGATTTCACCATTCAAAATGGCGAACGCATCGCACAATTAGTTATTGCGAAACACGAACGCGCAGAATGGGAGCTAGTAGAAGCTTTATCAGATACCGATAGAGGTGCAGGTGGATTTGGGAGTACTGGAGTCTCCTAAATTCCTGCGAAAGCAGGAAATCGAAGATTCAGCGAAGCTAATCTCAAAATCGATAGTAAAAAAATATTGAAAAGCCTATATCAAGGCAAATAGGCATAATTGCCATTAGAATTTGGAGTTTATCAAAATTTGTGAAGCGTTAAATATCAATATTAAATCAATAAAAATGGAACTTTGGTATGTTTACATCATGACAAACAAGCCAAAAGGTGTTTTGTATATTGGCGTGACCGATAATATAGATGAACGCGTAAAGGAACATTAATTAAAAATCTATCCAAAATCGTTTACAGCAAGATACAATTGTGATAAATTAGTATATTTTGAAGAGTTTAATAACGGAAGTGAAGCTGAAAAGCGAGAAAGAAACTTTAAAAAATGGAAAAGAGATTGGAAAATAGAATTAATAGAAGAAATGAATCCGAGTTGGTCTGATTTAAGTATCAACTGGAAACCAAATAATAGTAAATTAAGATATTAGTTTAATAATTAAAAGATACTCCGCTCAAGGCGGAGCATAGTTATGAAAATAATAGTACCAATGGCTGGACGAGGTTCTCGTCTGCGTCCACATAGTTTAACCGTACCAAAACCATTAATACCGGTTGCGGGACAACCAATCGTTCACAGATTAGTGAAGGATATTGTCAAAGTTCTCGACCAACCGGTTGAAGAAATCGCTTTCATTTTAGGCGATCCTGCTTGGTTTGGCGATGATGTGGTAAGTAGTTTAAAGGCTTTAGCCGAATCATTAGGCGCCAAGGCATCTATTTACCGCCAAGATGAACCGTTAGGAACAGGACACGCTATTATGTGTGCTAAAGACTCTTTATCAGGTCCAACCGTAATTGCGTATGCTGATACTTTAATTCGTGCCGATTTTAAATTGGACCAAGAGGCAGATTCTGTTATTTGGGTAAAAAAAGTAGATAAACCAGAAGCTTTCGGCGTAGTAAAACTCAATGATAACGACGAAATTATTGAACTGGTTGAAAAACCCGAATCCTTTGTTAGCGATTTAGCGGTTATTGGTATATACTACTTTAAAGAAGTCAGCGTTTTAAAAGAAGCCTTGCAACATGTGTTAGATAATAATATTGTTAATGGTGGCGAATACCAGATTAATGATGGTATTAAACGCATGATGGCTGCTGGTAACGTTTTTAAAACTGGGCAAGTTGATGAGTGGATGGATTGTGGTAACAAAGCCGTTACGGTTGAAACAAACACGCGTATGCTCGGATTTTTGAAAGCAGATGGCGAAAAGTTGATTTCAGACGATGTGCAACTAAATAACTCCAAAATCATTCAACCCTGTTTTATTGGTAAGAATGTTGTGTTAAAGGATGCTATTGTAGGACCAAATGTTTCTATTGGTGATGGTTGTACTATTGAATCTTCAAGCGTTAAAAATAGCTTAATTCAGACTCAAACAACTATAAAAAATGCTAATTTAGACGAGGCTATGATTGGTAATCATGTAACTTATAATGGCGAATTCACCAAAGTAAGTATCGGTGATTATTCGGTATTAGAATAAAAACACTTGCTATAACAGGTAATCTATGAAACAAAAAATCTATTTCATCTTACTTTTCTTCGGAATGATTATACCTCCGAAGACAACTTATGCGCAAATAGATTATAATAAAATCAATCAAGATGATTTAGGCGATTTTGAAGATTTGCAGCAAGACTATTTTTTTGAAGCGCTCAAGCAAAAGGGCATTGAAAATTTTGATCGTGCAGCTGAAGCACTTCTAAAATGTATCGATTTGGACAAATCGAAATCGGTTTATCACTTCGAATTAGGTAAAAATTATAACAGGCTTAAAAATTTTGGAGCTGCTGAAAAAGCCCTGAAACAAGCCGTTAAAATGGAGTCGGACAACGAATGGTACCTAGATGAGCTTTACGATGTTTACGCACAACAAGATGATTATGATAAGGCGATAAAGGTTTTAAAGCAATTGGTAGAACACCATCCAGATTACAAAGAAGATTTGGCTACATTATATGTGAAAACCAAAGACTATAAAAATGCTTTAAAGGTGTTGGATGAGATGGATGATGAACTAGGCCTTTCCATGACCAGAGATATTATTCGAAATCAGATTTATGCTGCAACTGGTAAAAAGAAGGAGCAGATAGAAAATTTAGAAGAGCGTGTGGAAGAACACCCCGATCAAGAAACCAATTATTTAGCGCTTATTTATCGTTACAGTGAAAATAATGAAAAAGATAAAGCATTTGAAACGGCGAAAAAATTATTAGAAATTAAACCGAATTCGCAATTAGTTCATTTGGCGCTTTATAAGTTTTATGTTGAAAATAATAATGCAGAAGAAGCAATTGCTTCCATGAAAATAGTGATTCAAAGTGCACAAATTAAACCAGAAGCGAAAATAATGGTGTTAACGGATTTTGTTAAATTTGTATCAGCAAATCCTGAATATGAACATGATTTAATAGAAGCTACTGCTTTGGTTACCGAAGATAAAAATGGAACTTCCTCTTTTGAAGTAGCGCAGTATTATCTTAAAAAAGGCGACAAGGAAAAAGCCTTATCTTATTACGAAAAAGCTTTGGCAAAGGATAGTGATAACTTCGGTATTACTAGAAATATGCTCTTGCTTTATATCGATTTAAAAGCATACCAAAAAGCGCAATCTATGAGTGCGGCGGCATTAAATAAATATCCATCTCAACCCATATTTTATTTGATAAATGGCGTGGCTTTTAATGAACTTAATAAGCCACAAGAGGCTATAGATGCATTGGAAATTGGTTTGGATTATATTATTGATGATACTAAAATGCAATCCGATTTTTACAAACAATTAAGTGTTTCATACACACAATTAAATAATACAAATAAGGCAAAATCGTTTATAGAAAAAGCCCAACAATTAGAGTCCTCAATTAATGAATAAATATTTTAATATCTCCTGGCTGGTCTTCATCTTGTTTTTGGTGGTTATGGGTTGTAAGTCTACCGCGTCCTTAACTTCTGATGTAAGCGATTTAACATTATCTACAAAAGAGGTTTTAAAGGCATACAAAAAAGGCGTGCCTGATTTTAAAACCATGCAAGCCAAAGTGAAAGCTACTTTTTCGGAAGGAAGTAAAACACAAACATATACCATATCGTTTCGTATGGAAATGGATAAGGTTATTTGGGTAAATGCACCATTTAATGTTATCCGCTTGATGATTACTCCAGATGGTGTGCAGTTTTATAATAAGTTGGATAATACCTATTTTGATGGTAATTTTAGATACTTGAGTGATGTACTCGGGATAGAACTCGATTTCGCCGAGCTTCAAAATATTTTGCTAGGAAATGCTATTTTCGATTTAGATAAAAACAACTTTAATATGTCGGTTTTTGAAGAAGGGTATTTGTTTCAACCGAAAAAGCAATTGGCACTTTTTGAGCTATTTTACATTGTTAATTCATCTTATTTTAAATTGGATTCCCAACAGTTTCAGCAACCAAAAGAATCGCGTTTTCTGCAAATCGATTACTTAAGTTATCAAATTATAGACAAACAAAGCTTACCAGAACAGTTGAAAGTAATAGCTTTGGAAGCTGGTAGCGAAACAATTATTGAACTCCAGTTTAAATCGGTTACTTTAAATGAACCTGTTCGTTTTCCGTTTAAAATTCCTTCGGGATTTGAAGAAATTGATTTAAAATAATCATGAAAAAACCAACACAAACATATCTATTACTACTTGGGTTTCTGCTTATTTCTGCTTTTGGCTTTTCGCAAAGTAAAAAGCAAAAAGAATTAGAAGAACGCCGACAAGCCTTACGCACTGAAATAAAACAAATTAATGAGTTGTTATTTCAAGGTAAAACGAAACAGAAATCGCAAATATCGCTGATTGAAGATATGAATTATCGGGTAAATGTGCGTAAAAATTTAATACAGGTTACCAACCAACAAGCTAATTTACTGACGCGAGAAATAAACGATAATCAAAATAAAATTTCCCAATTACGTGATGAACTGGAAGCACTTAAAGCCAGTTACGCTAGTATGATTGAAACCTCCTATAAAAGTAAAAGCGAGCAAAGTCGCGTGATGTTTTTATTGTCGTCTACTAACTTCAAGCAAGCGTATAAACGAATTCAATATTTAAATCAGTATGCTAGTTACCAAAAGGAGCAAGGCGAATCTATTAAAAGCAAAACTACCGAACTTCAGCAAACCAATACCGATTTATTAAGGCAGAAAGTTGACAAGCAAAAGCTAATAGACGAAAACCGTTCAGCACAGCGCGAATTGGAAAAAGAATTGGTTCAGCATCGTAATTTAATGGCATCCATAACCAAGAATTTAACGAGTTATACATCCCAAATTCAGAAAAAGCAAAACGAAGCCGAAAAAATAGATCGCGAAATTGAAAAAATTATTCGTGAAGCAATTGCTGCATCCAACAAAAAAGCAGGAAAAACAACAACAGCTTCTAGTGGGTTTGCGTTAACCCCAGAGTCTGCAGCTTTGGCTAAAGATTTTGTTTCCAACAAAGGAAAATTATTATGGCCAGTAGAAAAAGGTGTGGTAAAAGTTCGTTTTGGAAAACAGCCGCATCCAGTGGTGAAATCGGTCACTATTCAAAGTAATGGTGTTCGTATAGCTACTGAAAAAAACGCCCAAGTTCGTGCTATTTTTAATGGAGAAGTGTTGCGAATCATTTCATCTAAAAATGGAAATCCGACGCTATTAATTCAGCATGGTAACTATATTTCTGCTTATTCTAACATGGCTAAAATATATGTCAATAAAGGAGATAAAGTAACTACCAAACAAGCGGTAGGCGAGGTTTTTACCAATCCTGCAAATGGCGAAACTATGTTAAATTTTAGTATTTTTAAAGAAACAAAAACGGTTAATCCTGCGGAGTGGATTTACCGCATGTAAAATTCCTGCGAAGGCAGGAATCTCTTTAAATAGAATTCAAAACCGGTACAAAAAAATAGCCTGAATATTAATTCAGGCTATTTTTATATATTGGAAATAGTAAAAAACTATCTGCTATTGAAATAAAGCTTTCAATTCCGTTGCTTCATTAGGTTTCATTTTTCCAGCTAGAACTAAACTCAATTGTTTTCGTCTTAATGCCGCTACAAAACGTTCTTTTTCTATCTTGGTTTCTGGTGTAATTTCAGGTACTTGAATTGGACGCCCTGTTTCATCAACTGCAACAAATGTATAAATGGCCTCATTTGCTTTATCGCGCAAACCCGATTCCCGATCTTCAATCCAAACATCTATAAATACTTCCATAGAAGTTTTAAACGCACGAGATACTTTAGCTTCAACAGTAACAACACTTCCCAAAGGTATGGAGCGATTAAATGCCACGTGGTTTACTGATGCGGTTACCACAATACGGCGGCTGTGGCGTCTTGCAGCAATACTAGCTGCACGATCCATTCGCGCCAATAGTTCGCCTCCAAATAGGTTGTTTAAAGGGTTAGTTTCGCTTGGCAGTACCAAGTCAGTCATTATGGTTTTGGATTGCTCCGGTGTTTTTGCTGTCATTATAACATTTTTTAAATGCGCTGCAAAGGTACTATGAAAAAGTGGAATTAAGTTTAGTGCCCTATAAAGTAATATGAAGAAAATATTAAGATAACATTATTCGTTCTTTTATATGCCGTTTTAAAAGATCTTCAATTTATAGAATATAGTAATCGTAAATTTATCTGGTGTTGATGAGATTAATCAAAAACACCTCTTCTATCTACTGATTGAAGAGGTTTTTTTATATAAATTTAAAATAAAATCTAATCTTTAGGTGCTTGTACCAATAACCAAGCATCTTTATTATGTGTTTTTTTAACCTCTCTTAAAGCTTGAAGCGCTTCTAGTCGATTTTCGTAACTTGAATACACTACTTGGTGTAAACCATACTTATTACTGCCAATGTTACGAGCAGCATAACCCAAGTCTTTTAGCTGATTTACTTTTTTATCGCTGTTTTCTTCCAAACGGAAAGCTCCAGCTATAATATGATAATTGCCACTTTGTTTTTTAACGTTCAAAGTTACGGCAGGTAGTGGATTATTAATGACAAAGGTTGCTTCTTGAATTCTGCTTTCAAGTTGTGTGTTCGCTTCTTCTTGTGCTAATTGGTTATGTGTTTCAATTTGATTGACATAATAGTTAGAAGCTGCAAAACCACCAATACTTAAGGCAATGATACCAATAGCCGCATATTTTAAATAACCGCGAGACTGACGTCTGTTGTGTGTAATAGCAATAGGAATTACTTTTTCAATAGCCTGAACAGTTTCCTTGTGAGTTTCACGGGTTACTTTAGATGATGTAAACTGTGATAATCCGAAAGCATCAGTTAAGTAATTAAAATTATAAGAAGGTTCAAATAACATATTCCCTTCATTATTTAAAGATACGCTGCCAATGTTTTCAAAAGCAATGGTTTCACCTTGAACTAGGTACGACTTTAAGTATTTAACGCGTTTACTAATTTTATGACAAGCTTCTTCGTAAGGAATTTTTTCAACATCAGCGATGTAACGCGCTAATAATCCATCGTTTTCTTTAATTTGCTCATTAAATGACACGACTTTTTTTGGCGGATAAAAAGCATTTGTTGTCTCATGTATAGTTGCTGATACACGACGCGTTAAAAATGAGCCGAATTCAGGTACCGTAACACATTCGTAACGGTAGAGTAAATCACTTATGTAAGGTTCTAATTGCATAGAAACAAAGTTAGGGTTTTTTGTATGCGAATAAAAAATCTTGCTAACAATTTATTAACATCTTAAAATTTCTTTACTTGTATGCTGAAAATCAAACTACTAGTATGACAGATAATCGCTTATTACATATTTTGGCATTGCAGCATGTGCCGTTCATTGGAGATATTACAGCCAAAAAATTAATTAACCATTGCGGTTCTGTTGAAGCGGTTTTTCAAGAGAAAAAACACCATCTACTTCAAATTGATGGTGTTGGTACAAATGTTATTCGTGATTTGTACAATAAAAATCATTTTGCAGCTGCGGAAGCGGAAATGAAATTTATTATGGAAAATAATATTCAATGCTTGTATTTTATGGATGAAGGCTATCCACACCGATTAAAAAATTGTATTGATAGTCCTATTTTATTGTTTCAGGTGGGAAATGTGAACCTAGAAAACCAACGGATTATCAGTATTGTTGGTGCTCGAAAAATTACAACAGCAGGCATTGCCTTTTGCAATAAGTTAATTGAAGAACTAGCGCCTTTTAATCCCATTATTGTTTCAGGATTTGCTTACGGAACAGATATCACTGCTCAAAAAGCCGCTATAAAACACGGTTTACAAACCATTGGGTGTTTAGCGCATGGTTTAAATCAAATTTATCCGAAAACACATAAGAAATATATGGTAGATGTGGAGAAAAATGGCGGTTTCTTCACCGATTTTTGGAGCTCGGACTCTTTTGATAGAAACAATTTTTTAAAACGCAACCGCGTAATTGCTGGTGTTAGTCAGGCCACAATTGTTATTGAATCAGCTGAAAAAGGGGGTAGCTTAGTCACGGCAGATATTGCCAATTCCTATAATCGTGATGTTTTTGCGGTTCCAGGGCGAACAACAGACAGTCAAAGTGTGGGTTGTAATAATTTAATAAAATTCCAGAAAGCACATTTATTATCTCATCCTTTAGATATTCCTTATATGCTGAATTGGGAACTAGAAAGTAAACAAAAACCACCTATCCAAAAACAATTATTTGTGAATTTAGAACCCGACGAGCAAACTATTTATAATTATTTGCAAACCAAATCCAAAGAGGAATTAGATAGTATTGCCATAGACTGCCAACTGCCCACCTATCGCGTAGCCAGCCTTTTGCTTAATATGGAATTAAAAGGCGTGGTAAGGCCTTTGCCTGGAAAGTTGTTTGAAATCATTTAAATTCCCGCGAAAGCGGGAAATCGAAGATTCAAGGAAGTTAATCTCCTAATAGCTACATATATACTTTCTAATTTGGTTCGTTACTCTAATACCCAACCTTCTCACGCACTCGCGTAATAACCGAATTAGCAACTTGGCTCGCTTTTTCAGCACCAATCTTTAAAGCGTCATCAATTTCGTGTAGGTTATTCATATAATGATTGTAACGTTCGCGTGGCGTTTCAAATTTTTCGATAATTAACTCAAACAAGGCTTGCTTGGCGTGACCGTAGCCATAATTACCAGCTTCGTAGTTGGCTTTCATAGCAGCAATTTCACTTTCAGAACCGAGTAAATTATATAAAGCAAAACAGTTACAAGTGGCCCAATCTTTAGGATCTTCTAAAGCAGTACTATCGGTTTGAATAGACATAACTTGCTTGCGTAGTTTTTTATCGTTTAAAAAGATATTGATAAAATTCCCACGGCTCTTACTCATTTTTTCACCATCTGTTCCAGGGATCAACATATCATTATCGGCAGTTTTTCCTTTTGGTAAAACAAAAGTTTCACCCATTTGTGCATGAAAACGCGAGGCAACATCGCGTGTCATCTCTATATGTTGCAACTGATCTTTTCCTACCGGGATAATTTCAGCGTCATAAGCTAAAATGTCGGCAGCCATTAGCATCGGATAGTTAAATAAACCGGCGTTTACATCTTCTAGTCGGCCAGCTTTATCTTTAAAACCATGAGCTAATGTTAAGCGCTGATACGGAAAGAAACAGCTTAAGTACCACGTTAATTCGGTTACTTGCGGGACATCACTTTGTCTAAAAAACACACTTTTCTTAATATCTATACCAAAAGCCAACCAGGTAGCAGCCGTGGAATAGGTGTTATGTCTTAATAATTCGGCATCTTTAATTTGCGTTAGGGTGTGTAAATTGGCAATAAACAAAAACGAATCGTTTTCTGGCTTATTAGCCATTTCTATAGCGGGTAAAAGTGCTCCTAAAATATTCCCTAGATGTGGTGTGCCTGTGCTTTGTATGCCTGTAAGTATTCTTGCCATGTTTACTTCCCATGGAAATGGGAATCTTTTTTTAGTTATATGCTTTATTACAAGTTACAAAGGTAATTTTTTTAATACAAAAGCTCAATTTATTTAAGTAGTTTTGGTCTCCATGACAATTGTTAAACAAACTTTTTGGATATTTTATCGAATTTGGTTCTATGTGCTGGTTGCAGTGCCTATTATCATTATGTTGCCTTTGCTGCTTTTATCCATAGCAAAGGAATCTTGGTATCCTTATTTTTATAGATTAGCGCGACTCTGGGCACGATTTATTTTAATAGGTATGGGTTTTAATACGCATATTAATTTAGCTCAAAAACCAGAACGTAAAGCTAGCTATATGTTTATTGGTAACCATACGTCTATGGCCGATATTATGCTGATGCTTGTGGTATCTGAAAATCCTTTTGTATTTGTTGGTAAAAAAGAATTGGGGAAAATTCCATTATTTGGGTTTTTCTACAAACGAAGCTGTATTTTGGTAGATAGGAGTTCTGAAAAAAGCAGGAAAGCTGTTTTTTTAAGAGCACAACGCCGTTTAAACCAAGGGTTGAGTATTTGTATATTTCCGGAAGGCGGCGTGCCAGATGAAGATATTATTTTAGATGATTTTAAAGATGGTGCTTTCCGTTTAGCTATTAATCATCAAATCCCGATTGTACCTGTTGTGTTTTTAGATAATAAAAAGCGCTTTCCATTTACTTTTTTTAGCGGAAGCCCGGGGAAAATGCGCGTTGTTGGTTTTCCGTTTATTCCAACAACAGGCTTGCTTGTTTCCGATACTAAAGACCTTAATAAGGAAACGCGCTCGAAGATTTTAAATGCTTTACAAACGGATTAAATCAAAAAAGCCACTCCTGGCACAGAGTAGCTTTTTTTATTCATAATGCCGCTTTAAATTGAATTAAGAACAGCATTAATCAAACCAACTAAAAATTAAAATTTGTAACTAAAACCAGTATATACACCTATAATATAGGGTCTGAAATTACCAGATGTATTGTTATAGCCATTTAACTGATATTTAAAAGTAGGCTCTAAATTAAACAGTAGATTTTCAGTAAACTTATAATTCATTCCAATACCTAAATTGGTACTGAAGCTAACATCATTTACATTATTGGCTTCGCCTATATAAGTTTTGTATTCCTCAAATTCAGAATAAACTGCATTATCATTTAAAAAAAATGTGCTCATTCCGCCAATAATATTTACGCCAAAACGACTGTCAACTAGTTTATATTCCACTTCTACTGGAACTTCATAGTAGCTTAATCGTTGATTAATGGCTGCGTTAGACAATGAGTTGTTTATTTGCTGAAAGCCTAAATTATCACTGCTAAAAGCGCTTAATGTCTGGTTATTTGTTGCTAAATCTATATTTCGAAGTTGATTACTCTGAATTTGATAAGTGCCACTAGAGGTTTGAGTACTCGGTGATTCGTATAAAATAACATTATTGGTGTCGTAACTTAAGTTTAATGAACTAATGCCGGATCGAATGGCAATTTTTTTGCTAATGGCATAACTAACATTCACACCGTAACTAGTATTCGTTTTACCGGTTTTAGAATTGGAAACAAACTCATCATCAATATGTGACCCTTTTCCTAACGAATTATAGTAAACAGGCGCAACATTACCTTGAACTTGCCACCTGTTTACTAGTTTTTCATCTTCTTCCTTTTCACTGGTGTTTTCGGATTCCGCAATAGCATCCTCAATAGAAGGTGATTCACTAATAAGCGAATCACCAACCATTAAGTTTTCCTCTTTTTCTTTTTCATTTTGAGGTGTCTTGCCTGATTTAGCATTCCAGGCAATAGTATTTTGTGCGCTTTTTTCTTTCAACAGATTTTCTTTAGAAGTAGAATCGGTTGGTAGTTTATCTGTTGCCGATTGTCTGACTTCTTTTTCGCTGTTGTTGGTTGAAGCTACCGTATTATTTTGATTATTTATTGTTGAATTGTCCGCATTAATATTAGAACGTAGCGCAGATTTCGATGTTTCGGAAGCAACGCTGTTTGAAGGTGTATTTTCATTGATTCGTTTTTCAGAATTAGTAACCTTCTTTGTCAATTCGTTTTCGTTCTGACTAGCAATGTTGTTGTTGTTGTTGTTGTTGTTGTTGTTGTTGTTGTTGTTGTTGTTGTTTGAAATTGATTTGTTAAAAACTGCAGCTTTAGTTTCAGGCGATTTATTTACGGTATTTGAATTACCTTTAAATTCACTATCAGAATTTTCACCAGCTATTCCCTTCGTGTTTTTTTTAATTTCTAAAGTTGTTATCACTTCCTTTTCCGAATTTTTAGTTTCAGGTGAAGCTGTTTGGTTCGTAGAAGAATCGGTGGTTTTTATAGAGTTAGTATTAAAGGGTTTATTGTTAGCATCCTTGTTTGTTTTATTAGAATTAATAAAACCTGAACCCGA
This sequence comes from Bizionia argentinensis JUB59, assembly GCF_000224335.1. GTDB lineage: Bacteria > Bacteroidota > Bacteroidia > Flavobacteriales > Flavobacteriaceae > Algorimicrobium > Algorimicrobium argentinense. The sequence goes on from NZ_AFXZ01000036.1 coordinate 61,399, forward strand.
TCGTGTTTGTGTGTCCACGGTATCGTCTTCCAGAGAAACTGGAATATTACTATCATTTAACATAACAGAACCTATGGAAATTAACAATGATAAAACGGCAGCAATACTCGCAAAACGCATCCAGATTGGAAAAGGTTCTTTTTTAAGCGATTTGCTTTCTAATTCCATTTCATTTTGAATTTTAGCCCACAATTCAGGATTAGGCTTGGCATCAAAGTCCTTAAAGGATTCTTGAAAAATTCTATCGATGTGTTTTTTGCTACTCATTATAAGGACTGTGCGTTAAAACCCGCTTTATATACTTCAATTTTATCTTTTAAAATTTTTCTTGCCCGTGCTAAATTGGACTTTGATGTGCCAATATTAATACTTAATAAATTAGCTATTTCTTTGTGAGAATACCCATCTAATACATACATATTAAATACTAATCTGTATCGATCTGGTAAATCTTGAATTATTTTTAGAAGGAAATCGAGCGGTATTTGTTCATCATCAATTTCTATTTCTTCATCTTCAATGAAATCTTCATTTATAATTTCAAAAACGCCTTGGCCTCTGTAGTGCTGTAAAGCCGTATTAATGGCGATTCGTTTTAGCCAACCTTCAAAAGAACCTTTATGTTTAAACTGATCTATTTTTTTAAAAATAGTCAAAAATGTGTCTTGCAGATTGTCTTCTGCCTCGGCGTAATTTCTAGAATACTTTAAACAAACCGAAAACAATGTGCCCGAAAAGAGCTGGTATAGTTCGCTTTGTGCATGGGTATCATGATTACTACAATTTTCTATGAGTTGATTTAAACTCAATTAAACACATTTAGTTAAACATTAATTAATCTACTACTGGAACTTCAAAAATTAAATAGTCATCCTCACCATCGGCATTTAGACCTAGCCAAAACTTCAATACATACAAATCTTGATTTAAGGGCTTAAATGTGAATGATTTTTCCACAGTATTATCCGTATTAATTATTGGACAATCAAAATCCCCACTATAAACAGTGGACATGATAGCAATCATAACGCTGCCAATTTCTGTTTGCATATAAATATCTTTATAGGCGTGGCATTCTGTTGGTATTTTAAACCTGACCAGAATATCATAGGTTTCGCCGCGTACAAATTCCTCTGGAACAGTAGCGCTTTCTATAGGTAATAATTCAATATAAGTAGTCTCAGTATCATCGCTTAAACTGCAAGAGACTGTAAGTATTGCAAACAGACAAATAATTAGTTTTTTCATAATTTAGACAAACGTATATAAATGTGTTCACATGTTAGATGCAAAAACAACAGAAAGGTTGCGTCTGAATATAAAAAAATCCCAAATAAATTGGGATTTTAAAAACTTAAGCTGATTTAATCAACTCTTTTATTTTGGTTTCTAACTCGTCCATGAGTTCCGGGTTATCTTTTATCAGCGCTTTAACTGCGTCGCGACCTTGTCCTAATTTGGTGTCTCCGTAGCTAAACCAAGAACCAGCTTTTTTAACAACTTCATATTCGACAGCAATATCTAATATTTCACCGACCTTGGAAATACCTTCGCCGTACATAATATCAAACTCTGCTAATCTAAAAGGAGGCGCAACTTTGTTTTTAACCACTTTTACTCGGGTTTTATTTCCTTGAACGTTTCCGTCTGTATCTTTTATTTGAGTAGAACGTCTAATATCTAAACGTACAGATGCATAGAATTTAAGTGCATTACCACCAGTAGTCGTTTCTGGATTTCCAAACATAACACCAATTTTTTCACGTAATTGGTTAATGAAAATTACTGTACAATTAGTTTTACTAATAGATGCTGTTAGTTTCCTTAGGGCTTGAGACATTAAACGGGCATGTAACCCCATTTTAGAATCACCCATTTCACCTTCAATCTCTGCTTTTGGTGTTAAAGCGGCAACCGAGTCAATAACTACAATATCTATAGCACCTGAACGAATTAAATTATCGGCAATCTCTAAAGCTTGCTCTCCGTTGTCTGGTTGCGAAATAATAAGGTTATCAATATCAATTCCTAATTTTTCGGCGTAGGTACGATCAAAAGCGTGCTCTGCATCAATAAATGCTGCAATACCACCTGCTTTTTGCGCTTCGGCAATTGCGTGTAAGGTTAAGGTTGTTTTACCAGAAGATTCTGGTCCATATATTTCAATAACACGACCACGAGGATAACCATTTACACCTAATGCAATGTCCAATCCTAATGAACCCGAGGAAATTGACTCGACATCCACAACGGCTTGATCACTCATTTTCATTACCGTTCCTTTGCCGTAAGCCTTATCTAATTTATCTAAAGTTAGTTGTAGTGCTTTTAATTTAGCTTCTTTTTCGCTGCTCATTTCTGTATTTTTTATCTTATGAAAGTGCTGCTAAAATACTACTCTTTTTCCACTTTACAATTTTATGACGCAACCTTTTTGTTGTTTTTGCATCTACTTAATGAAGTGGGAAACTTTTGCTATGAGAACAATTAGAAAAACACTATTTATTAACGAATTAGGCGTTTCAGTGACTGTATTTTTAAACAGTAGCTGTAAAGTCGATGGTGGTTAGCTCTGTTATGTATTTTTTTGAATAACAAAAAAAATATCATTAACGAGTTAGTCTACTTAAAGCACTTTGTAAACCATTACAAGGTGCTTTTTGTTTCAAGTAAATTCAGAACCGCAAAAAAATAGTACATTTGTGGCTAAAATAATCTTTAACCTTAAAAAATTAGTATAGCATGCAACTGTACAATACCTTAAGCGCTAGAGAAAGAGCAGAACTTATTGAGCAAGCTGGAAAAGAACGCTTGACTATCTCTTTCTACAAATACGCCAAAATAGAAAACCCTGAAATTTTTAGAGATCACTTATTTCTAAATTGGGATAAACAAGACGTTTTAGGACGTATTTACGTGGCTCACGAGGGCATAAACGCCCAACTTTCCGTACCAGCAGATAATTTTAATCTGTTTAAAATTTTTTTAGATACCATTTCGTTTTTAGAAAATGTACGATTAAATATCGCCATTGAACATGATAATTTTTCATTTTTAAAATTGAAAGTGAAGGTGCGTGATAAAATTGTAGCCGATGGTTTAAACGATGATACGTTTGATGTAACTAACATTGGTATTCATGTAGAAGCAGAACAATTCAACCAACTTATTGACGATCCAAACGTGGTTTTAGTGGATATGCGAAACCACTATGAAAGTGAAATAGGCCATTTTAAAAATGCTGTAAAACCAGATGTCGATACGTTTCGGGAATCTTTGGATATTATTGAAGCGGATTTAAAAGGTTATAAAGAAGATAAAAAACTCGTAATGTATTGCACGGGGGGTATTCGTTGTGAAAAAGCTAGTGCTTACTACAAACACAAAGGTTTTAAAAATGTGTATCAGCTAGAAGGTGGTATCATTAATTACGTGCGTCAAATAGAAGCTCAAGGTTTAGAAAATAAATTTATAGGTAAGAATTTTGTTTTTGATGAGCGTCGTTCCGAGCGTATTTCAGATGATGTTATAGCCCATTGCCATCAATGTGGTGAGCCTGCCGATTTACATACCAATTGTGATAATGGCGCTTGCCATTTATTGTTTATTCAGTGCGAAGCGTGCAAGGAAAAAATGGATAATTGCTGTTCAACGCGTTGCCAAGAGGTTATTAAATTGCCTTTTGAAGAGCAAAAGGAACTGCGAAAAGGCCAAGGTAATAGCAATGATATCTTTAAAAAAGGACGAGCCGATCATTTGCCTTACAAAAAAGATTTGAGAAACATATTCGACCATATCCCCACTAATAAATAATTATATTTAACAGGTGTTTAGATTTTTTCTTGAAATGTGTGATGTAGAATAAGCATATATTTTAATCAGGAAAATGACTAAATACCTGTTCTTATTTTGTTGTGTTTCTAAATCTAAATCACAATTGAAACCCGTATCCCTTAAGTCTTATAACCAAATCGAGTTAAATTAATTTCCCCATAAAAATTAGACTTTTCAAGTCAATAGAATAATAGTATATTTACATCTTACTAACAGAGTATTAATCGTCTTCTGGAACGTATGGTTTCAGAATCAATATATATTATTAATTTATGGCTTGTGGAAGTTGTTCAACAGGAAAAGATGGTCAGCCAAAAGGATGTCAAAGTAACGGAACATGTGGTACGGATAGTTGTAATAAACTAACGGTATTTGATTGGCTCGGAAATATGACATTACCCAATGGCACAGAGCCATTTAAATGGGTAGAGGTGCGTTTTAAAAACGGTCGAAAACATTATTATAAAAATACAGAAAATTTAACTTTAAGCATTGGCGATATTGTTGCTACACAGGCGGAGTATGGTCATGATATTGGAATGGCTACGCTTACAGGAGAGCTGGTTCGTGTGCAAATGAAACGAAAAAAAGTTTCACAAGATGATCCGGAAACGCTTAAAATTTATCGAAAAGCATCGCAAAAAGATATCGATATTTGGTCCGATGCACGCGATTTGGAAGAGCCAATGAAAGTCAAAGCACGTCAGTTTGCTATCGATTTGAAATTACACATGAAAATTTCAGATATCGAATATCAAGGTGATGGCAGTAAAGCTACTTTTTATTATACGGCGGAAGAACGCGTAGATTTTAGAGAACTTATTAAATTATTTGCTAAAGAATTCAAAACCCGTATTGAAATGAAACAAGTAGGTTTCCGTCAGGAAGCTTCACGTTTGGGTGGAATTGGATCTTGTGGTCGTGAATTGTGTTGTTCTACTTGGTTAACGGATTTTCGTTCGGTAAGTACATCAGCGGCACGTTATCAGCAATTATCATTAAACCCACTAAAACTAGCTGGACAATGTGGTAAACTAAAATGCTGTTTAAATTATGAATTAGACACTTATTTGGATGCTATTAAAGATTTTCCAAAAACTGAAGTAAAACTCTACACTGAAAAAGGTTCTGCTGTTTGCCAAAAAACGGATATTTTTAAAGGTCACATGTGGTATGCTTACGAAGGAGAATGGATGAATTGGCATTTAATTACTAAAGATCAAGCCAAAGAAATTATTGAACTCAATAAGCAAAAGAAAAAGCCAGCTAGCCTGGAAGAATTTGCGGTGGAATTAGTTAAGGATACTAAAAGTTCTTATGAAAACGTTGTTGGTCAAGATAGTTTAACGCGTTTTGATAGTCCAAAACAGAATAAAAAACGTAAAAGTAACAAAGCGAAAGGCAACAGACCAACAAATAAGGCTCAAGCAGATAGTAAAGATGGGAATGCTCCAAGTAGGAATAAGGTAACCACGAATAGACCTAAACCTAGAAACAAGCCAAATCCTAGAAAAGAATCTGAAAATAAAGACGCTAATACGACGAGCAATAAAATAAGTGCAGATAAACCCAACAAACCAAATCCAAGAAGACGCAAACCACAAAGTAAAAAGAACGATTCCGATGATGCGAAGTAAGATTTTATTTCTAATTATAACCGCTTTTTTAGCCTTAACGGCATGCGATTCTAACCGGGTTTATGATACATATAAATCGGTGCCAAATCAATGGCATAAAGATTCAATAATTCAGTTTAAATTTCAAGCGCCGGATTCTATCAACAAATACAATTTGTTTGTAAACCTTCGTAACAATAACAATTATCCGTTTAATAATCTATATTTAATTGTAGAAATGGATTTTCCAAACGGGAAAGTTATAAAGGATACCTTACAATATAAAATGGCAAAACCTAATGGCGAATTATTAGGAACAGGATTTAGCGATATTAAGGAGAGCAAACTGTGGTACAAGGAAGACGTTATTTTTAATGAATCTGGGGATTATCACATAAAAATCCAACACGCCATGCGCAAAAACGGCAAGGTAAGTGGCGTTGTTGATTTAGAAGGCATAACCGATGTAGGTTTTCGTATGGAACATACAGTTTTAAACCAATAAATATTACTGTTACAAACTAGTTTATTACACTAATGGCAAAGAAGAAAGAAGCAAAAAAGCAAGAAAATACATCTAACGAATTTCAAGGTTATGTAAGATGGTTTTGGAAATTATTTTTAGGAGGAATTTTAGCTGTTGTAATGTTGTTTTTATTAGCATCATGGGGTGTTTTTGGCGAATTGCCAGATTATACCGTTTTGGAAAATCCGAAGACAAATTTAGCGACTGAAATTATTTCTTCTGATGGGAAAACGCTTGGAAAATTCTATTTTAACGACAACCGAACGCCCGTTAGTTTTGATGAATTGCCAAAAAATTTAGTAGATGCCTTGGTAGCAACAGAAGATGCTCGTTTTTATGAGCATTCTGGAATTGATGCCCGTGGAACTTTAAGAGCGCTTGTTTATTTAGGAGGAAAAGGTGGTGCTAGTACTATTTCTCAACAGTTGGCACGTCAATTATTTGTTGGTGTTCGTTCAAAAGGCCTGGATAAATACACTCAAAAAGTGAAGGAGTGGATAATTGCTACTAAATTAGAAAGACAATACACCAAGGAGGAAATTATTGCCATGTATTTTAATATTTATGATTTCGGTAATAATGCTGATGGAATTCGTTCTGCTTCAAGTATTTATTTCAATAGAGAACCAGATGAATTGGATATTAAAGAATCTGCTATGTTAGTGGGTATGTTTAAAAATTCATCTTTATATAATCCCAGACCTCATAAAAACCCGGTTGGAACAAAAAACCGAAGAAATGTGGTATTAAATCAAATGGCCAAATACAATTTTATCACTGAAAAAACTAGTGATTCGTTAAAAGCATTGGATTTGGGTTTACGCTATTCACCGCAATCACATAGGGATGGTATTGCTACATATTTTCGTGCGTATTTGGACGGTTTCGTGAAGGATTGGATTAAAAACAATCCAAAACCTGATGGCGAAAAATACAACTTATATGGGGATGGTTTAAAAATATATACTACTATCGATTCGCGTATGCAAACCCATGCGGAAAATGCTGTAGAAAAGCATATGCCCAGACTTCAAGCGGAATTCGATAATCAAAATACACCAGAACGAAATGCTACAGCACCATTTTTAGAGTTAAGCAAAAGTGATGTAGAGGCATTAATGCAACGTGGTATGCGTCAATCGGAACGCTGGCGTGTCATGAAAAAAGCTGGTAAAACTGATAAAGAAATCATTGCATCTTTTGATAAAGAAACAGCCATGTCTATTTTTTCATGGAAAGGCGAAATAGATACCATTATGAAACCAATGGATTCTATGCGTTATTATAAAAAATTCTTACACCCAGGTATGATGTCCATGGATCCGTTAACCGGACATGTAAAAGCATGGGTTGGCGGTATGAACTATAGACACTTTCAATACGATCATGTAAAACAAGGAAAGCGTCAAGTAGGCTCTACCTTTAAGCCTTTTGTATATGCAACAGCCATAGACCAGTTGCATTTATCGCCTTGCTATAAAATGCCCCGCTCTCAAATAACTATTGAAGCTATGAAATTTGGTAATCCAAACCCTTGGACACCTAAAAATGCTGATGGCGATTATGCTGGCGAACTGACCTTGGAAGCTGGTTTAGCGGGTTCTGTAAACACTATTACGGCGCGTTTAATGGATAAAGTGGGGCCACAACCTGTCATTGATTTAGTAAAAAAATTAGGCGTGGAATCTGAAATTCCTGCAGTACCTTCTATTGGTTTAGGAACGGCGGATATAAGTGTGTATGAAATGGTGGCTGCTTATGCTACGTTTGCCAATCAAGGTGTTTATACCAAACCGGTTATGGTAACACATATTGAAGATAAAAATGGTACAGTTTTATATCAATTTACACCCGAATCACGAGACGTTATTAGCGAAGAAACGGCCTATGTAACTGTTAAATTGCTTGAAGGTGTAACGCGAAGTGGTTCTGGAGCTCGCTTAAGACGTACATGGATGCCAAAAACAGGTCCCTATCCAGAAATTATAACAGGATATCCATACGAATTTACAAACCCAATTGCTGGAAAAACGGGAACGACACAAAACCAAAGTGATGGTTGGTTTATGGGTATGGTTCCTAATCTAGTAACGGGTGTTTGGGTTGGTGCAGAAGATCGTGCTACGCATTTTAGAAGCATTAGCTATGGACAAGGTGCATCTATGGCGCTACCAATTTGGGGTATGTATATGCGGAGTTGCTATGAAGATGAAGAATTAGAAATTTCTAAAGATGATTTTATCGTACCTAAAAAATTAACCATTCAAGTAAATTGTGCAACATATGATTCTGGCGATGAAGAGGCCGATCCATCAGAAGAAATTCCAGATGAATTAGATTTTTAACCAAATTCCTGCCGAGGCATGAATCTCATTTCAGGATTTATAACAAATTGTAAAAACTCCAAAAGCCATTCTTTTCCGAATGGCTTTTTTATTTGGTATCAATAAATTGAAAATCGCAAAAACACTAAAATGCTGACAGCGGGTGTTTTTACGGTTAAACCGTAACTCAAAAACACGAATTTTACTACTTTTCGATAAAACGCACTAAACGACGATAAAAAACAAGTCGGTTTCCTTTTTTTACTTTACGTTTGAAGCGCCGAGAGTACTTATTTAGAGTTTGAAGACCTAAAAATGGTTACTGGAAGCATGATCGAGATCTTAAACTGGCGTCAGTTTTTTTAATTTCCGGATGCGGACTAGTAGTATAAATCTTTATTCCAAGATAAAAATGAACCTTATATTTTTACATAATAGAACTTTAAAGAGTATCTTGTACGTAATTTTCTTTGTTACTTTTTCAAGTTTATTCGCACAAACACCTTATTATAAGGTGACTTATTATATTTCAGAAATTAAACTTCATGGTTCCATTGATAATATGGACGAAAAAGCTCAGCGTTTTACGGAACAAATTATTAATCGAGCCAAAGATGTAAATTACATTCTTACAATAAATAAAGATTACTCTTTCTTTGAGTCGGAAAATTTTTTAAGTAAAGAAAACGAATCTTCCCAAGAAAATATGCAATTAATTTTGGCAAAAAGGTTTGCTTCATTTAATGAGAAGGTTTACGCCAATCATAAAAAAGATAGTATTGTTGTTATTAGAGACTTGGGAGGTGTGAATTATAGTGTAAAAAGGAAGAATTATGTTTTTAATTGGGTAATAAAGAAGGAAAATAAAAAAATATTAGGTTTAGACGCCATGAAAGCGGAAGGCAACTATTATGACGCTTTAACAAATAAAGAATTAAAAGTTGAAGCTTGGTTTATTCCATCAATACCTATTCAGGCAGGTCCAGATATTTTTATGGATTTACCCGGCTTAATTGCAGAAGTAAATTTGCAAGGAGCTGTTGTTACAGTTAAAAAAATTGAACCAATAACAAACATAGGTATAGAAAAAGTTGATGATTCTAAAGCAATTAGTCAACAAGAATTTGAAAGCTTAATTGGTGATTTAACAAAAAAAATGGAAAATTATAATGAGGATTGGTAGTCGCATGTTTAAATATTTTCAGTCAGCGAGGCCCTTGATATTATAATACATTTTATACTTTGTAAAAAGCCGGCTTGGGATTACACTGAAGATGTTTACAGTCAAGCAACAGATAGTCTTGAAGCTGGGCTTGCTTTTCAGTATATTATGTCTACTTGTACTTAAGATAACTAATAGGGTGGAACTCTAAATGGTTTCACCCTTTTTAATAAATAAATAATGAAAAATAGATTATTAACTTTATTACTCCTACTTTCTTTAAGTAGCATTTTTGGACAAAACACGAGTGGTATTATAAAATACACTGTGGATTTAAATAGTTTTTATGATCTGCTTTCGGAAAAATACGAAAACGATCCTAATAATTATATACTCAAAATCAACAAAGAATTAATTAAAGTAGCATCAGGATTTCAGTATATCTTGGAGTTTAACGGAACGACATCTAAATTTGAAATAAATAAAGGTTTAGCAATCGGTGAAAAAGATAGGCATTATAATATGGCAATAGGGTTAACAGGTAGAGGAACTTATTTTACAAATTTAAAAACTAATAAACAACTTCAACTGAAAGAAGGATATGGTGATAAAACATATATTGAATCCAATTTAAATATTGATTGGACCTTGACTAAAGAAACCAAGAAAATAGGTGACTTTATATGCTATAAAGCTACAAGCTATAAGGAGTTGCCTTCCAGTAAAGTCTTGGTTACAGTTTGGTATGCTCCGCAAATACCTATAGCATTTGGGCCTAAAGAGTACGTCGGTAATTTACCGGGACTTGTTTTAGAGTACGAAGATAATGTTGTGCATTTTACTGCCAGTAAAATTGTTTTAAACCCTAAAAAGGCAATCACTATAAACTGGCCAGAAGGTAAAACCATAAGTAAAGAAGATTACCAAAAACAGAATAGTGAATCCTTTTCAACCTTAAAAGAGAATTCTGGCAGATAATAAAAATTAGTCATTATAATTAATTATTGATGAGGTGTGTTTCAAAATCCAAAATTTAAGTTTTCAACGGCGTCAGAGATTGTATCACAGTTACATTGCTCTTAATGGGATATAATTTTCAAATCACATAACAATATGAAAAAATATTTCTTTGGTGTTGTAATACTCTTAATACATCTAAATAGTGCTTTTAGTTTTGCTCAAAGCAGCCAGGTTTCTCGCGCTATTACCTACTCTGTTAGTTTAGAGCCAATTTATAATGCAGTTGCTGAACGGTTTAAGAAATTGGCGTTTCAAATATTTTTAACACGGAGTTTGAGCAACAAAACTCTTTTTCAAATTTTTATATTAGCGATAGTAAAACCTTTATTATGCCTAGAATTTTTATGTTTAAGGTGGCTTATAAATTGTAACGAATGCAGGTCATTCTAATCCAAGTAAGAGTTGTAGAAACAATATTTCTAATTGCTAGTTTTTTATCTAGAGTAATAAGATGGATTAGAACAAAACGCAACAATGTCACTCCGAATATGCAATGAATCTCGTATCAAACTAATTACAATTTCCATATTCCTATTATTCTGTCTACTTATTTACAAGCTAAATAGCTTAAAAAACGTCAAAACTCAAAAACTCAAAAACACTAAAATGCTGACAGAGGGTGTTTTTACGGTTAAACCGTAACTCAAAAACGCGAATTTTACTACTTTTCGATGAATCGCAATAAAGGACGATTAAAAACAAGCTGGTTTCTTTTTTTTACTTTACGTTTGAAACGCCGAGAGTAATTATTTAGAGTTTTGAAGACCTAAAAATGATTACTGGAAGCATGATCGAGATCTTAAACTGGCGTCAGTTTTTTAATTTCCGAATACGGAATAGTAGTGTAAAACTTCAACAAAACTTCTAAATTAAAACTTCAAGGCTTTACTATAAGCCAAACACGTTTATTAACCAATCTGTTCTATAAATTTGGGAATAGGTTTTAAATTTTAGAAATCATGAAAAAATTATTTAGTATTTTCATATTAACATTGTTTTTTGCGGGAAGCATTAATGCCGTCAACTTGAACGTTCTTAAAATTGAACAAAAAGAAAAATCTTGTGAAGATGAAGCTTGGGATACTGCCCAAGAACTATATGAAACGTTTAACGATAGTTTCATTGCTGGTGATTATTTAGAATTCGCTTTAGGTTTATGTGAATAAGTGGGACTATATATGATAATAAGCCATGTTACTTATAAAATGTAATATGGCTTTAAATTTTAAGAAATATGAGAAATTTAGTTTATTACGTTTTTATACTCTTTGTATACTTTAATAGTTCATTTAGTTTTGCGCAAAGTAACTATTTTTCTGGCACTGTTACTTATTCTGTAAGTTTGGAACCGTTTTATAACCAAATGGAAGAACGTTATAAAAATGAATCCAACAAAACCGCTTTACAATACCTAACACCTATTGTGAAAACTGCTTCAAATTTTACTTGTAATTTAATTTATAAAGGACAACAATCTAAATTTAGTGTGGATAATGGGATGGCATTAGGCGATAATGAAAGGTTAGCATTATTGGCTCAAGCTATGATTGCTAAAGGCATTTATTACACCAATTTAATTACTGGGAAACAAATGTTACATGTAAATCGGACTAAAAATACGTTTGTAGAAAGTGATCTGAATACTTTTGAATGGCAGCTTACTAAAGACATGAAAAAAATTGGTGATTATGTTTGCTATAAGGCCATTGCTTACCAAGAATTAGAAAACATAGGTGAAGTGAAAATAACAGTTTGGTACACACCGCAAATACCTATAGCATTTGGGCCTAAAGAGTACGTAGGTAATTTACCGGGACTTGTTTTAGAGTACGAAGATAATGTTGTGCATTTTACTGCCAGTAAAATTGTTTTAAATCCTAAAGAGGTAATCACTATAAATTGGCCAAAAGGTAAAACCATAAGTAAAGAAGATTACCAAAAACAGAATAGTGATTCCTTTTCAACCTTAAAAGAGAATTCTGGCAGATAATAAAAATTAGTCATTATAATTAATTATTGATGAGGTGCGTTTCAAAGCCAAAATTCAAGTTTTCAGCGGCGTCACAGATTGTATCACAGTTAAATTGCTCTTTTGGTGATATAATTTTCAAAAAACATAACAATATGAAAAAATATTTCTTTGGTGTTGTAATACTTTTAATACATCTAAATAGCGCTTTTAGTTTTGCTCAAAGCAGCCAAGTTTCAGGTACTATTACCTACTCTGTTAGTTTAGAGCCAATTTATAATGCAGTTGCTGAACGGTTTAAGAAAGAGGCCAATAAGGCTGGACTTCAAATGGTTGTTAATATGGCTCAAGCAGCTTCAAATTTGGAATGTAAATTAAACTTTAACGGTTTTAACTCTAAATTTGGATTGGTAAATACGATGGGTTTAGGTAATGCAGACAAAATGATGATTTTAGCGGTTAGATCGGTAACTCAAGGTGATTATTATACCAACCTAATGACTCAAAAACAAATTTTAAATGATAACTCTAGCAAAGAACTTTTAATAGAAAGTAACCTAGAAGAACCTACTTGGCAACTTACTAAAGACATGAAAAAAATTGGCAATTATACTTGTTATAAAGCCATTACTTATAAAACATTGGAGAACATAGGTGAAGTTCCCATTACAGTTTGGTACACACCGCAAATACCTGTAGCATTTGGCCCAAAAGAATACGTAGGTAATTTACCAGGACTTGTTTTAGAGTATAAAGACCAGATGGTACATTTTGTAGCGAAAAAAATAGTATTGAACCCTAACAAAGCAATCACTATAAATTGGCCAGAAGGTAAAACCATAAGTAAAGAAGACTACAAAAAACAGAATGACTTTTCCTTTTCTACACTTAAAGAGAATTCTGGTAGATAGAAAATTATAGCTACTGAAAACAAGTGTTGTATGAAATTTAAAATTATTTTTATTCTATTAATCTTGATATCGGTAGTTGTTAAAGCTCAAAATATAGAGATTACAGGCTTTATTAAGGACAGTCTTCGAAACCCATTAGAATATGCTAATATTTTGGCGGTTCCAAATGCCGAAAATGCCGATATGCGTTTTTCGATTACGGATAAAGCAGGTAAATATCTTTTAAAATTAGAAGCAAACCATACTTATGAAGTTACGGTTAGCTATTTGGGTTATCTCCCGCAAAATTTAACACTGGCAGCAGAAGAAAATGATGTTTCTAAAAGTTTTACGCTTAAAGAAGGTTTGAATCAACTTACGGAAGTAGAACTGCATTACACACCGCCAGTAACAGTAAAAAAAGACACAATCATTTATTTAACAGATAAATTTGTAACGGGTGAAGAGCGTAAACTACGGGATGTTTTAAAAAAATTGCCAGGCGTAGAGGTGGATAGAGATGGCAATGTGACTTCCAACGGAAAACGCGTAACCAAAGTACTCGTAGAGAATAAAATGTTTTTTACAGGCGATAGCAAGTTAGCGGTAAACAATATTCCTGCCGATGCTATAGACAAGGTCGAAATGTTAGATAATTACAATAAAGTTGCCATGCTAAAAGGCTTACAGGATAGTGACGATTTAGCCATGAACATAACGCTTAAAGAGGATAAGAAAAAATTTGTATTTGGCGATGTGGAGGGTGGTGCAGGGATAAAAGAGCGTTATATGCTGCATCCCAACATATTTTATTACAGTCCAGAAACAACTATAAATTTTATAGGTGACATTAATAATACTGGCGTTAAAAGTTTTACGTTTCGCGACTATTTGGAGTTTGAAGGCGGTACCAGTAAACTTTTGCAAGATGCCGGAAGCTATATAGAATTATTTAATAGCGATTTTGCCAGGTATTTAAATAATGATGATTTTAAAGCCAATACCAATCAGTTTGCAGCTGCAAATATTAGGCAATCCATAAGTAAAGATTCCGATATAAGTGCTTATGTTATAACTAACAATGCCAAAACAGAAGCGCAAAGCGAAACCAATACAGCTTATTTAGATAATAACACACCTTTTATTGAAGATAGAACAAGCGCCAACAACGTAAACACCTTTTTTACAATAGGAAAACTAACCTATGATTATGCGCCAAGTTTTAAAGAAGACTTGAGTTTTAACAGTTTTGTGAAAATTACTAACAATGATAGTCAAGGATTTATTTCAACTATAAATCCGGCACAAAATAACCAAATTGAGACCCAGTCCGATATTAAAAACATCAATTTAAAACAGCATATAAGTTACAGTAAAAAACTCAATGATAATCATACAGGAACTTTGGAAGCATCTTACACCTACCAAAATGATAAACCGATTACAAATTGGGTAACCAACCAGCAGATACTGCAAGGGCTAATACCGTTGGAAACTGATAATTTCTATAATATTCTACAAAATAAAAAAATTAAAACGCACGTGGCAAATGCCATTGTTAAGGATTACTGGGTGTTAAATAGTTTTAACCATATTTACACAAGCGTTGGCGTTAATGCCGCCTATAATGATTTGTATTCAAACGACTCCCAATTATTAAGTGATGGCAGTATTAATGATTTTGAAAGTGCTGGTTTTGGTAACGAATTTCAATACCAATTTGTTAATCCTTTTATAGGTTTGGAGTACAAGTTTCAAATAGGTATAGCCACCTTTAAACCGGCTATATACTACCATCTTTATTTGTGGAGCACCAAGCAACTTAATGATAGTGATTCTAAAAGAAAAGCTTTGTTTTTACCACAATTCACTTCAAATATAGAGTTTAATAATAGCGAAAAAATAAGGTTTAAGTATCAACTGAATTCGCGTTTCCCCAGCGTTGATCAATTAGCTAGTAATTTTGTATTATCTAGCTTTAATAGAGTTTATAAGGGGAATCCAAATCTGGAAAATCAATTGTATCATTCAGCTAGTTTGTATTATTATAAATCCAGTTTTTTTAAAGGTTTCTATTTAAATATTGGCACGAGCGTTAATAAAAAAATTGAACAGACTAAAACCGTTACACAGTTAAATGGTATTGAGCAATTTAATACAGAAATTATGTTCAGGCAACCAGAGCACAGTTGGACGGTTAATGGCGCTATAAATAAGAAAATTAAAAAAATAAGCTATAAGTTTAAAAGTCGTTTTCGCTATAATGATTTCTATCAGGTAGTTAATAATCAAACACATTTAAATATTTCAAAAGGCATTTCATCCACCGTTAGTTTAGAATCGTTTTTTAAAAATTGGCCAAATTTTGAAATTGGTTACACAAAAGATTTTAGCAACTATAAAGCTTTTGGGAATAAAACAAATTTTGAAAATGATGAGGTTTTTACCCGTTTAGAGTATGATTTTTTAGAGAATTTTATCATAAAAGCCGATTATACGTTTGATAGTTATAAGAACAAAACGACCGGTATAAATAATCAATCCGACAACGCGAATGCATCTTTGTTTTACCAAACGGAAAATAGTCCGTGGGGTTTTGAAATTGGCGTTTCAAATATTTTTAATACGGAGTTTAAACAACAAAACTCTTTTTCAAGTTTTTATATTAGCGATAGTAAAACCTTTATTATGCCTAGAATTTTTATGTTTAAGGTGGCTTATAAATTGTAGCTACATGGTGCTATTGCAGGAGACAGATCCTGGAACTTAATTAAATAATATTGGTAATTGTAATTTAGTAGCATACATACTGAGTTAAATTAGTAATACAAGGTTAAAACGACACGCTAAATAATTATCGGTGTCTATTAAAACCAAACAAAAATGAATTTTTTTAAAATAATTGTAATATTATTAATTACATCTGTTTTACAATCTCAAAACATTGGTTATGTGGAGTACGGATATGTTACAGATTTAGGCATTACTTACGAAACTACAGGTAAGTTAAATTTTAATACAAATGCTTCATTGTTTATACAGTTAAAGAGTTCGGGTAAAATCAAAGACAAGGTCTATAATCAAGACGACGATGGCAAGACCAGTATTGCTGTAATTAAAGAAATGGACGTTAGACCAACAAACTATACGAGTAAAAAAGAAGGCGCGCTATATAGTATTCATACCTTTTTTAAAAAAACATATTTAGTTAAAGAAGTAATTCCTAAAATAGCTTGGCAATTAACAACCCAAACCAAGAAAATAGGTCAATTTAATTGTCAAAAAGCGACTGGTGTTTTTCGAGGTAGGAATTATACAGTTTGGTTTACCAATGAAATTCCATTACCCTTTGGTCCATGGAAATTAAATGGATTACCCGGTTTAATTTTAGAGGCCAAAGACGATTTAAATCAACTATATTTTTTCGCTAAAAAAGTAGTTCTAGGAACGCAGGAAACAATAAGTAAACCTCAAGCAGAAAAAGAAATAGAGTTAAAAACATTTATTAGTCTTAAAGATAAATTGTATAAAGACAAAGAAAAAGTTATTGCAACAAAAGTACCAAGAAATAGCCAGTTTAAATTTACACCATCAGCAAGGAGTTCACAAAAGGAAATAACTTACGAATGGGAAATAGAAACAGATTAAATAGTGATTTGATGTTAGCACTGTTTTATCATATTTAAAAATTTCTGTTTTCATAAACTTCACTTTCAGGTCACGTTACCAATAGTGTTGGCGGTGTGTTATCCGCTAATATTGTACTAAAAGATGACGCTAATCAATCTGTTTTTACATACTATTATACGGATCAAATGGGTGATTTCACTATTTAAACTAAACTTAAAGGGAAATTTAATCTGGTGTTTTCATCAATGGGTTAGCAAACTAGAATAAAAAAGGTCCTTATTAATGGGTATAAAAAATAGATTGTTACAACTGTAATTTATTAGAAAAGGCGTACTTCTTTAACCAGGTTATTGTAAGAGTGAGTTATGCTTGATTTTATATGTTTAAAGTGGTTTGTAAATTGTAACAAAATCAAGTCATTATAATGCAAGTAAAAATTATAGAAACAAGATTTCTAAATGTCATTTTTTTAATCTTGAGTAATAAGATTGTTTAGAATAACATGTAACAATGTCATTTCGAACATTGAAATGATTCACTTGTCAAACTAATATCAACTTCTGTATTCCCATCATTTTGTCTACTCATTTTACAAGCCAAATACCTTGAAAAGTGTCATATTTTAAAAATCCTAAAACACCAAAGTGCTGACAGAGGGTGTTTTTACGGTTAAACCGTAACTCGAAAACGCGAATTTTACTACTTTTCGATGAAACGCAATAAACGACGATAAAAAATACGTAGGTTTCTTTTTTTTACTTTACGTTTGAAAAGTCGAGAGTGCTTATTTAGAGTTTTGAAGACCTAAAGATGATTGCCGGAAGCATGATCGAGAAAACTTCAAGGCTTTATGACAAGCCAACAACGCTTATTAATCAACCTAATGTAGAATAAAAAATATAAGGTTTTAAATTTTATTAATGATGAAAAATGTATTTTTTGCCCTAGCTCTTATGCTAGCTTCAACATTTGCTTCAGCAAATAACAAAACAAATTCTGATTTAAGCTCTACCGAAATTGTTTCTTCAAATGAAATAGAGTTAACTCTTAACTTGGGTGATATTACAAATAAATCAGTTACAGAGATTAACCAAGAAGTTCAAGATTTTATCATAACAAATTTAAAGTCGGTTGATGCACTGTTAGATTGTACGATAACAGTAACTGGCAGTGTTAATGTTGGTGTAGCTTCTGTAGAAATAAGTGTAGCAGTTAGTGGGTCATGCGGCGAGGTGATGGTAAAAGGCGCAGAAATTGCGAATATAGTTCTAGAGAAAATTAAAAATGCTTTAAGCAATTAAGAATTTATAAAAATCAAAAAATTATAAACCTATGTTGGCTATTTGTCAGCATAGGTTTTGTTAAATAGAAATAAATGAAAAAACTCCTAACAGTTATTTGTATATTCTTTACAGTCCTTCATGTCCAAGGTCAAAACGAAAAAACTTACAATTATAAAATAGAATATGATATGTTTCTTAATTTCGATGGATATAAGAAGTATTCAGCTATTTTATTTTTTAATGAAAGTCAATCTTATTTTAGTTACCAGATTGACGACAGTACGAAAAACAAATTAACGAACGAAGATGATGACGCTAATTTAATTTCATTTAAGATAGTGGATAGTTCAAGATATTTTATTCAGTCAAATAAAGTTCTGAATTCTATTTTACAACTAGAAAAGGGTTTTCAGGAAGAAAAGTTTTTTTTAGTAAATGAAGCTATTCCTAAAATTGAATGGAATATAACTAAAGAAACAAAACAAATAGGTTCGTACAACTGCTCTAAAGCTTTAGGCTATTTTGCAGGGAGGAATTATATAGTTTGGTTTACATCTGAACTCCCAAACTATTTTGGACCTTGGAAATTACATGGTCTTCCAGGAACAATTTTGGAGGCGCATGATGAGTTGAATGAGGTTCAATTTATTGTCACTAAAATCGAAAATATCAATCAGTTTGTAAAAAAAATTGATAGTGTTGAGTCATATAAAACGATTAATAGAGAAGAGTATATTAATTCATTAAATCAATTCATGGACGATTTGGGAAAAAAAATCGGAACAAAAGTTGGTCGAAATTTCAACGTGAAAGTAAAAAGCCCAGTTTACAAATCAATTGAAATATATGAAAATTAGTTTTTTGCAAGTTTTTTTTCTTTTTTTCTGTCTATCTTCTTATGCTCAATTTAATAAAATAAAGGGAAACGTAGTTTCCAATAAAGATAACTTACCCATAAATTCAGTAAGTATTACTATAAAAGATAATTCTGAAGGATCAATTTTGGATTACACTTATACTAATGAACAAGGTGAATTTAGCTTTGACTTAAAGGATAAAGGAAGTTTTTATTTAACATTTGCATCATTAGGTTTTGAGAATAAATCAATGACTTTGGTCACTAATGATAAAGAGTTAAAGATTGATGTTTTACTTAAAGAAAAACTAACAATTCTAAATGAAGTGATTATAAAATCATCTCAGGCTATTTTAGTAAAAAAGGACACCATAGTTTTTAATGCAGCCAAATTTTCAAATGGCACTGAGCAAACCGTTGAAGATCTTCTAAAAAAAATACCAGGATTAATAATTGATGATGACGGAACCATAAAAGTTGGTAACAAAGAAATTGAAAAACTGATGATTGATGGCGATGATTTATTTGAAAAAGGCTATAAAATTTTATCAAAAAACATGCCTTCTTACCCTATTAAAGAAATTGAAGTTTTAGAAAACTACTCCAATAACCGTTTGCTAAAAGGCATTGAAGAAAGTGATAAAGTAGCACTAAACTTAAAATTAAAAGAGGATGCTAAACGCATTTGATTTGGCAATATAGAATCCAGTATAGGTAATGATAATTTTTATTCACTAAAAGGAAATCTAATGAACTTTGGCAAAAAGAATAAATATTACTTCTTTACTAATTTTAATACAGTAGGTTATGATGCTACAGGGGATATAAATAATCTTATTAGGCCTTTTAGAATGAATGAACCAGCAAGTATTGGCGATAATCAAAGCGTAAGTTCATCTTTGAGTCTAGCTCCTAGAAATCTGAATTTTAAAGATAGTAGAACTAATTTTAATAATGCTGAACTGGTATCACTTAACGCTATTTTTAATCCAACCGATAAATTGAAAATTAAAACACTCGGATTCTTTAATTGGGATGAAACGGACTTTTTTAGAAACAGTGTAGATATTGTTGATGTTAGTGGAGCAAGCTTTATGAATACCGAAACGTATAAACTCCGCAACAAAAAATTGACAGCTTTTGGAAAACTAGATTTAATTTATAATATTTCTAAAACTAAAATGCTTGAAACTACCACCAAATATAATTTTGGTGACTATAATAATAGCGCTAATTTAGTGTTCAATGGAAACGCCACGATTGAGAATTTAAAACACCAAAATACGCTTCTAGATCAGAAGGTAAACTATACTAATAAATTTAAGGACCAAAAGGTATTTCTTTTAACTGGACGATTTATTCACGAAAAAACACCGCAGAATTATAGTGTTAATCAGTTTTTTTATCACGATTTATTTCCAAGTGTATCCACGGCAGATAATGTGACTCAAAAAAGTAACAGTCAAATGCAGTTTGCAGGTATTAATGCGCATTTGTTAAATAGGAAAAAAAATGGGGATTTACTAGAACTGCAAATTGGTAATGCTTTTAGAAAGGATAAACTTTCAACCGCTTTTTCATTATTGGAAAACAATTTAGTATTAGAGGCGCCTGAAGGTTACCAAAATCATACAGCTTATTTAGTTAATGATTTATACTTTAAAAGTAAATACCGTTTAAAGATTAATAATTTTGGTATTGTTGGAAATTTAGATCTACACCAGCTTTTTAATACGCTGGAAAATAACGGGATTTCTGATAATCAAACGCCATTTTTCGTTAATCCAAGTTTAGGTTTTGATTGGAAAATAAATGATAAAAATAAAATAGCTTCATCCTACTCTTATAATACAAGCAATGCGAAGATGATGGATGTGTTTAGCGATTTTGTGTTAACAGGTTTCCGTTCATTTTCTAAAGGAACAGGCAGTTTTAATCAGCTGAATGCTTCAAGCTTTTTCTTAAATTACCAATTGGGTAATTGGAGTGATCGCTTTTTTGCAAATACATTCTTTATCTATAATAAAAATCACGATTTCTTTTCAACAAACACGCATATTGAACAAAACTTTGCAAAAGCCGAAAAAATACTAATTAAAGACCGTGAGTTTTTTAGTGTTAATTCTAAATTTGATTATTATTTTAAATTTATATCCTCAAATCTAAAGTTAGATTTAGGGTATAGTAAAAGCGATTTTAAAAATAGTATAAATAACGCCAGTTTAAGGCAAGTTATTTCTAATAATTATAATGTAGGATTAGAACTGCGTTCTGGTTTTAAAGGTGTTTTCAATTTTCATATAGGCACAAAATGGACGACAAACGTTATAGAAACTACCATAAAAAACTCATTTACTGATAATACCAGTTTTCTAGATATGACTTTTTTATTTAACGATGTGTTTGACGTACAATTTCAAACGGAACGCTACTATTTTGGAAACTTAATAAAAGACAAGGCCTATTATTTTTTAGATTTTGATGCACGCTATAAACTAATAGAAAATAAGCTAACATTGGGACTTACAGGAAAAAACCTTTTTAATACTAAAACTTTTAGAAATTATAACATTAGTGATATTGTTAGTTCATCCACAGAATATAGATTGTTACCACGTTATGTATTATTAAAATTGGAATACAGATTTTAAAAAGCTATTCTTAAAAATTTCAAAAGCCATTGGTTTCCGAATGGCTTTTTTATTTCGTATTTTTCCGAAGCAAAAAAATAGAGACATGATTAATAAACAAGTTGCAGATATTAACGAAGCCTTTAAAGGCGTAACGGATAATATGACCTTTATGTTCGGCGGTTTTGGATTAAGTGGTATTCCTGAAAATTGTATTGCAAAACTGGTAGAATTGGAAGTAAAGGGATTGACCTGTATTTCTAATAATGCTGGTGTTGATGATTTCGGACTGGGATTATTATTACACAAACGTCAAATAAATAAAATGATTTCGTCTTACGTAGGTGAGAATGATGAATTTGAGCGCCAAATGTTAAGTGGTGAATTGGATGTAGAATTAATTCCTCAAGGCACACTTGCCGAACGTTGTCGTGCCGCTCAAGCTGGCTTTCCGGCAATTTATACGCCTGCTGGTTACGGAACCGAAGTAGCTGAAGGAAAAGAAACTCGTGACTTTGATGGGAAAATGTATGTGTTAGAACATGCATTTAAAGCCGATTTTGCTTTTATAAAAGCTTGGAAAGGAGACGCAGCGGGAAATTTAATTTTTAAAGGAACTGCTAGAAATTTCAATCCAAATATGTGTGGTGCCGCAAAAATAACTGTTGTTGAGGTGGAAGAGTTAGTGCCTGTTGGCGAATTAGATCCAAATCAAATTCATATACCAGGTATTTTTGTACAGCGTATTTTTCAAGGTAAAAATTACGAGAAACGCATTGAACAACGAACTGTTAGAACTCGGAATTAATTTTCAAATCATCAAATTAACAAATCATCAAATTGATAAAAAATGTTAGATAAAAACGGAATAGCAAAACGTATTGCACAAGAGGTTCAAGATGGTTACTACGTGAATTTAGGAATTGGTATCCCGACTTTAGTTGCCAATTACGTGCGCGACGATATAGAAGTAGAATTTCAAAGTGAAAATGGTGTACTCGGTATGGGACCATTTCCTTTTGATGGCGATGAAGATGCCGATATTATAAACGCTGGAAAGCAAACTATTACAACCTTACCAGGCGCTAGTTTCTTCGATTCAGCTATGAGTTTCTCCATGATTCGTGGAAAACATGTGGATTTAACCATTTTAGGTTCTATGGAAGTTGCGGAGAATGGTGACATTGCCAACTGGAAAATTCCGGGAAAAATGGTAAAAGGTATGGGTGGCGCTATGGATTTAGTTGCCAGTGCCGAAAATATTATTGTGGCCATGATGCATACTAATAAGGCGGGTGCATCCAAATTATTAAAACGTTGTTCATTACCGTTGACAGGCGTAGGCTGCGTTAAAAAAATTGTAACCAACCTAGCAGTTATAGAAGTGACAGATAAAGGTTTTAAGCTTTTAGAACGGGCTCCTGGTGTTTCTGTTGAAGAGATTCAAAAAGCAACCGAAGGAACGCTAATCATAGAAGGTGAAATCCCTGAAATGAGCATTTAAGCAAATTCAATTTGATCTTCACAAAAAAGGCTACTTATTCAGGTAGCTTTTTTTCTTACAATTATTTTATTGTAAGAAAAACAGTTAAATTATGTTAAAACGTTAAATTTAAGTGCAGTTCATCGAAAATATATGTATTATGACAGATAATATGAGATTATATTTGATATTAGCAATCCCAAAACTAACGAATGAATTAAGTATTCTTTTTTAAGTTTTAAATTGTGATTTATCCCAAATCTATCATAATTTAATATTTTAAAAAGAGACTCAAATCTACCTAAACTTAACCAATTATGAATTTTGCCTCAAATCTACCAGAACAACCTACTCATTTTACAAATGGCATACTGATGAATGTCAAAAACACAGGTCGATTCATTAAAAGTTTAATGTATTTGACTAAAAAATTATTCATGCTATAGTCCTTTTGGAATAGCATGAATAAGTTTTTTTGTGTATGCCTTTTGTGGATTGGCATAAATTAAATCGGCATCATTCATTTCCTCAATTTGTCCTTTATTCATGACCATTAAATTGTCCGACATATACTTTACCACGGCTAAATCGTGTGAAATAAATATGTAAGTAAATCCAAAATTCTCTTTTAAATCATTCAGTAAATTCAATACTTGCGCCTGCACAGAAATGTCTAATGCTGAAACCGATTCATCACAAATTATCAATTTAGGCTCTAAAGCAATCGTTCTTGCAATACCAATTCGTTGACGCTGACCGCCTGAAAATTCGTGTGGATAGCGCGAAAAAAATGATGCATCCAAACCTACTTGCTCCAATAATTTTAACACCCGTTCCTTTCTGTCCGAATCGGATGATCCGATTCCGTGAACCTTCATGGGTTCCATAATGGCTCTTCCAACCGGAATTCGCGGATTTAATGATGCATAAGGGTCTTGAAATATGATCTGTATGTCCTTACGCAATTCTCGAATAGCAGTTTTTGGTAAGCTTGTTATATCAACACCTTTATAAATTATTTCGCCAGATGAAGCGTTATCCAGTTGTAAAATTACATTGGCTAAAGTCGATTTTCCACAACCCGATTCGCCAACTAGACCTAATGTTTCACCTTCAAATAATTTAAAACTAACCTGATTTACTGCTTTAAAAGATTCATCTTTCTTAAACCAACCAGATTTAGAGAAATAGGTTTTATTTAAATTGTTGACCGTTAATAAGGGTTGCTTGGCATATATTTTTTTATGATTTTTAACGCGATCTTCAGCAGTAACAATGGTTTTATCAATCGTATCATTCATATAATCTTTAATGGTGGCTAATCTTTTATAGCGCACATTTAAATCAGGTCTAGCATTAATTAATGCCCTGGTATACGTGTGTTTTGGATGATTAAATATTTCTTTGACGCTGCCTTGTTCTACGATATTTCCTTGGTTCATGACCAAAACTCGATTGGATATTTCAGAAATTAGCGATAAATCATGAGAAATAAATAAAATACTCATGTCTTCGGTTTGTTGCAATTCTTTAAGCAGTAGAATAATTTCTTTTTGAACAGTTACATCAAGCGCAGTAGTTGGTTCATCTGCAATTAAGACTTTTGGTTTGCACGCAATAGCCATAGCAATCATTACGCGTTGTTTTTGTCCACCAGAAATTTCGTGTGGATACGCTTTAAAAACACGTGCGCCATCTGGTAGCTTTACCTTTTCAAATAAATTTAGGGTTTCTGTTTTTGCAGCTGCTTTGGATAATTTAGTATGGTTCAATAATATTTCACGAACCTGTTCACCACAGCGCATCGATGGATTTAAGGAACTCATAGGTTCTTGGAAAATCATTGCGATTTCCTTGCCACGTATTTTTTGAAATGCCTTAGAAGAAACGTTTGTTAAATCTAGATTCTTAAAAAGAATAGAGCCTTCCGTGATTTTCGAGATATTTTTAGGAAGCAGTCCCATTAAAGCTAAAGACGAAACCGATTTTCCTGAACCCGATTCGCCAACAATTCCCAGAATTTCGTTTGGAAACAAATCATAAGAAATCCCATGTATAATTTCATTTTCAATTTGATTGTTGAAAAACGAAATTCTCAAGTTGTTTACCTGTAAGATTTTATCTGTTCGCATACGTAAAAGTAGGTCTTTTCTTCAGTACCATTGTGGTAAAACCGTAAACTGTTTTTTTATATTGTTATTCAACGAAAAACGGGATCTAATATTATCTTTTTTAAAATAATTTATTAAATTCATGAGAATTTAATAAAAATAAACCCTAAAAATCAATTAATTATCATGAAAAATCCCCTAAAATTACTAATTTTATCCTTGATGTTTGTAGGAGTTGGTTTCGCCCAAGAGCGAAATTGTGCTACTATGGATAACTTGGAACATCGAAAAAATGAAGATCCCGGTCTTGAACAAAGAATGTCTCAAATTGAGGCTTATACCCAAAATAAAGTTAAAAGTCTGGAACAGAATAAAATTACTGGTTCTATTGTTACAATTCCAGTAGTTGTGCACGTTATTTATTCTAACTCCAATGAGAATATTAGTGAAGCTCAAATTTTATCTCAAATACAAGTGCTGAATGATGATTTTAGAAGACTGAATTCAGACGCAAACAATACTTGGTCGCAAGCGGCAGACACTCAAATTCAGTTTTGTATGGCCACTGTAGATCCTAATGGTAACCCAACCAATGGGATTACTAGAAAATCAAGTTCAAAAACATCATGGGGAACCAGTGATGCTATGAAAAAATCATCACAAGGTGGTGTAAACCCTTGGAATACATCTCAATATTTAAACATGTGGGTTTGCAATATTGGTGGTGGAATTCTGGGCTATGCTCAATTTCCAGGCGGAAATGCTGCTACAGATGGTGTGGTTATGGGACCTAGTTATTTTGGAAGTAAAAATGGTGGATCTGGATTTTATTTATCTGCACCTTTTAATTTAGGAAGAACAACGACACACGAAGTTGGACATTTCTTTAACCTGCGTCATATATGGGGCGATGGTGGATGCTCGGTTGACGATTACGTTACCGATACGCCAACGTCTGGTGGTGCAAATTACGGTTGTGCTACCGGTGCTGTATCATGTGGAACTGTAGATATGGTTCAAAACTATATGGATTATAGTGACGATGGCTGTATGAATTTATTTACACAAGGACAAAAAAACAGAATGCGTGCTTCTGTACTTCCAGGAGGCTCTAGAGCTAGTTTAGGTGCTTCAACAAAATGTAATGGCGGAGGAAGTACACCTACTTGTTCAGATGGTGTTCAAAATGGAGATGAAACAGGCGTTGACTGTGGTGGATCTTCTTGTGCTCCATGTCAGACAGGTACTCAGTATTGTAACTCTAAAGGAAAGAGTGTAAGTGATGAGTATATTTCTAGAGTTCAGTTAGGTACTATAAATAAAACGTCTGGTGCACAATCGTATTCAAACTTTACAGGTACCTCAACCGATTTATCAAAAGGAAATAACTATTCATTATCGGTAACACCTACTTGGTCTGGATCTGCATATAACGAAGGTTATGCCATGTGGATTGATTATAATCAAGATGGTGATTTTACAGATCCAGGAGAACAAGTCTGGACAAAATCGGCATCTAAAACAACGCCAGTAAGTGGGAGTTTTACAGTTCCTTCATCGGCGCTTAGTGGTGAAACTAGAATGCGTGTATCCATGAAGTACAATGCTATTCCAACGTCATGTGAAACCTTTAGTTACGGTGAAGTTGAAGATTATACGGTAAATATTGTAAATGGCGGAAGTTCTGGTGGTAATACAACAGTTCAATTAACTTTAAAATTTGACAATTATCCAGAAGAAACATCATGGTCTATTCTTGATGGCAGTACTACAGTTGCTTCAGGAGGCACATATGGTTCGCAACCAGATGGTTCTACTTTGAATATTAATGTAGATTTATCTGCTGGTTGTTATTCATTGGTTGTTAAAGATGTTTATGGAGATGGTTTCTGTTGTTCATATGGAAATGGATCTTATACCTTAAAAGACGGAGGAACAACACTAGCTAGTGGTGGTTCTTTTGGTAGCTCTGAAACAACTAATTTCTGTGTTGGCGGCGCTTCAAGATCTTTTGAAAACGTAACCACGACATCTAATGATGATTTATTTAAATTATATCCTAATCCAGCAAAACAAGCAATTTCAGTATCCTTAAATGGATTAGTAGCACAAAGTTACCAGGTAAGTAATATGCTTGGACAAATAGTGTTAAAAGGTGCTTTTTCGGAGACTATTGATGTTTCTGAATTGAAAAATGGTATGTATTTAATTCAGTTAAATATTGGAGAGAAAACAAAAGTGAAGCGATTTATTAAAGAATAATGTTAGTTTAGTTAGTATCTAAAAGTCCGGAGTGAAAACTCCGGATTTTTTTATGATATTACTTTATTTTTTAAATATGAACGATCTCACTGTCATGAAGCAATTCTTCACCTCGAAGTCGCAAAAATATCTGCGCAACGGCAATGGTGTCTTTTTCGCAATAAATCATAATGCGATCTATATTCTTTTCTTCATAGAAAACGCGATAGACCTCGCTACCATCAATATCATCTTTAGGCGATGGAATACCCAATACATTGGTTAACAATTTTAAAGAGGTATAGGTTTTATAATCTCCAAACTTCCATAATTCCAACGTATCTAAATGTGGAACTTCCCATGGTTTTTTACCAAATAGGTTCAGTTTAGATGGCAATTCTATATTATGAATTATCATTCTGCGCGCTATGTAAGGGAAATCGAATTCTTTACCATTATGCGCACAAAGCAGATGTTTGTTTTCATTAAAATGCGAATTAATCAGATTTTTAAAATCTTTTAAAACAACAATTTCTTCACCGTAAAACGAAGTAACTCTAAATTTCCGGATTTCGCCTTCCATTTTAAAATATCCTACGGATATGCAGACTATTTTCCCGAATTCGGCCCAAATACCAGCACGATCGTAAAACTCTTCGGCTGTAAAATCATCCTTACGTTGGTAGTACGATTTGGCTTCCCAAAGTTGTTGCTTCGTTTCATCTAAATCTGAAAAATGCTTGTTTTCTGGTACGGTTTCAATGTCTAGAAATAGGATGTTTTCAAGATTTAGTTTTGCAATCATAGTTTAGTTGTTTTCAAGCATTTTATAAGCTTCTTCAATATAAGTTGATATATCTGGTGTAAACGTTGCTGCTTCATCACCAGGGCCTTTAGAATGACCTAGTCTAACGATTATTACGTTGTCATTTGGTTCTACAATAACATATTGTCCCAAGTGGCCGCGCATCATAAAAAACTCTTTTTCATCTATATTTTTTAACCAAAAACCGTAACCATATTCTGGACCTGTTTTAAAGCGTGGTTTAATAGATTTAGCCACAAAAGCAGAATCTAAAATTTGTTCGCCTTGCCATTTTCCATGATCTTTATAAAGTTTGCCTAAACGCGCAAAATCTTTGGCATTACTAGCTATACAACAATAGGCTTTAACCATATCGTGATCTTCACTGTCAACTTGCCAAAGCGTTTCGTTTTCAGATCCTAAAGGTTTCCAAAACGATTCAGTTAAATAATCATATAACTTTTTACCCGTGGCCTTTTCTATAACCATGGCTAGCATTTGAGTGTCACCACTAGAATATTTATAAGCTTGTCCTGGTTCTTCAACAACAGAAACGCGACTGATTACTTTATCCAAATCGTCGTGAAAATATGCACGTGTTGTAATGGATAAAGGTGAATAATAAGCTTCTTCCCAATCTGTTCCTGAAGCCATTGATGATAAATCGCCAACCGTTAATTTGTCTGCAAGTCCGCCTTTAAAATCTGGTAGAAAATCGCTAACTGGTTGATCTAAACTTTTAATATGACCTTGCATTAACGCTTTTCCTAGTAAAGCTGATACATAGCTTTTAGCCATAGAAAAAGAGTTCGCCTTGGAATTTTCATTAAAGCCACCGTAGTAATTTTCAAACCAAATACTGTCGTTTTTAATAATTACGTAAGCAATTGTACCGTTTTCTTCGTTTATTTTTTCAAGAGTCTCTGTTTCTTTTACTCTGTTATAGTCTTGATGGTTTGGCCAAGGTTGAGGTGTGCCATTTGCAATAAGTTGATTATCGAATTGCTTATAATCTTCAAGATATGCTGTAGAATAGCCTTTAAAATAAATTGTTCGGATGGCTTTTAAAAGATAATCAGTATCTGTTATGTAAAGTGTAGCAATAATAAGCGCGAATACAATAACAGCCCATTTTAAAAGGGATTTTAGGAATTTCATGTCGTTTAGTTTAGAAAATTAAATATAAGAAATTAAATTGATGCTGGAGTAGCTTATACTATCAATAAAATATGGTAGGAATTCGACTAAAACAACAATTGTTGTTTATAAGGGTTCTCATGATCCAGCAACCATTTTTTACGATGCAAACCGCCAGCATAGCCTGTTAAACTGCCATCTGATCCAATAACCCGATGGCATGGAATTACAATCCAAAGTGGGTTTTTACCATTGGCATTGGCAACGGCACGAATGGCTTTTACATCACCAATAGTTTTTGAAAGTTCCAAATAGGAAACTGTTTTGCCATAAGGAATAGTGCTTAAAGCATCCCAAACTTTTTTTTGAAAAGCTGTGCCTTCTGGATTTAGTTTTAAATCGAACTGTTTCCGGCTGCCTTCAAAATACTCATTGAGCTGATACGCGCAGTCTTGAAGACATTCTGGAATAACATCGGTTATTTTTTCTCCTTCCGCTTCGGCAGGCAAGTCAGTATTTAATATAATAATAGATGAAATACCATCTGCATCACCTATTATTTTGATGTAACCTAAAGGTGAATTAATAATGCAGATTTCTATTTCCATTAGTCCGTTGAATCTAGGTTGTCAATTATTCCAAGTCGCTTAGCGCGTGCTTCCCAACTACGTCGGGCTAAAAGTTGCAAATCTGGAGTGTCATCGCTTTCATCCATAATTTCCATTCCCAGCAGGGTTTCTATAACATCTTCCATAGTAACTAATCCACTAACCGATCCGTATTCATCTACTACCAAGGCCATGTGGTTTTTATTTTCTACAAGTTGATCAAACAACAATGGAATAGGGGTGCTTCTATTTATAATAATGATATCTCGTTTAATATCTGAAAGTAATTTAGCGCCATTTCCTAAAGCCATTTGTTTAAACACCTCGTCTTTTAGAACTAAACCGGTTATATTGTCTGTTTTAGTTGTGAAAACGGGAATTCTAGAATATTTTATATCGACATTCTTTTTAAAGAAAGCTTCAATGGTTTGGTTTTCATTTTCAATAGACATCACAGATCTGGGTGTCATCACGTCTTTGGCCAATATTTCTTTAAACGTTAACATGTTTCTAATCACTTTACTTTCCGATTTCTGAAAAACACCTTTTTCTTCAGCTAAATCCGTCATGGCTTGAAAATCTGCACGTGTTAAGATACTACCATGACCGCTATCGCCAATGAGTTTGGTGGTTAATCTTAATACCCATAAAATTCCAGTATATTTTAGTGGAAAGATTAATATATTTAGGGTGGTTGCTGTAAAACCTACCAATGATTTCCAATACGATGCACCAATAGTTTTAGGAATAATTTCAGAAATAACCAGAATAAGCAAAGTCATTATTGCCGATACAATCCCTACGGTATTAACACCAAGAACTTCAAATTTATAAGGTAATTTTTCAGCTTCAATACCAACCATCATAGCGCCTAAAGTGTGCGCAATGGTATTTAATGTAAGAATGGCAATTAATGGCTGATCGACATCATTTTTTAAGGCTTCTAATTTCAGGGCGTAGTCTTTTCCTTCTTGTTTTTTAATATTTATAAATGTTGGGGTAACGCTTAATAATACGGCTTCCAAAATGGAGCATAGAAAAGAAAAGAAAATTGAAACGGTGGCCCAAAGAAGGAGTGTACTCATTAACGTATGATTTGTTTCTTGCTAATTTACAAAATCATATGGTTTTTTTAGAATTTTATAACTTCGATTCAATCCTCACAGTCCCAACTTTTATAGATTGAGCCTGTAAGGTTTGATAAATTTCTTATTTATTCAGTAATATGGCTACATCTTTAGCGAAGTAAGATGCAATGATATCAGCCCCAGCACGTTTAATAGCCGTAATTTGCTCCATCATAACAGCATCGTGATCTAACCAACCTCTTTCTGATGCTGCTTTAAGCATCGCATATTCACCAGACACCTGATAAACAGCTACTGGTACATCGACTGCGTTTTTAATTTCTCGAACAATATCCAAATAGCATAAACCTGGTTTGATCATGACAATATCTGCGCCTTCATCGATATCCATTTCGGTTTCACGAATGGCTTCAAAGCGATTGGCTGGATCCATTTGATAGCTATTTTTGTTTTTCGGAACATCAACCATATCAACGGGAGCAGAATCTAAAGCATCACGGAAAGGGCCGTAAAATGCCGAAGCGTATTTTGCTGAATAACTTACAATTCCAGTATCGTAAAAACCTTCATCTTCAAAAGCTTCACGAATACTTATAATCCGGCCATCCATCATATCACTTGGCGCTACAAAATGAGCGCCAGCACGTGCATGAGATAGACTCATTTCTGTTAAAACATCAACGCTTGCATCATTTAAAATGATCCCATTTTCTACAATACCATCATGTCCGTACGAAGAATATGGATCCATAGCCACATCGGTCATTACCAACATGTCTGGACAGGCATTTCTAACGGTTTTAATAGCGCGTTGCATGAGGCCGTTTGGATTTATAGCCTCACTACCTTTATTGTCTTTTAAATTATCAGGTACTTTTACAAATAGTAAAACAGATTTTAAGCCCAGGCTCCAAAGTTCCTTCACTTCCTTTTCTAGTAAGTCTAAACTGTAGCGGAAGTAATTTGGCATAGAAGCAATTTCCTCCTTAACACCTTTCCCTTCAACTACAAAAAGTGGGACTAAAAAATCGTTTGTTGTAATTATGTTTTCACGAACTAATGATCGAATAGCGTCGTTTGTTCTTAATCTTCTATTTCTTTTTATTGGATACATTTTTTATTGATTTTTGGTATAACCTAAGTAATACCAGATTTCATTTTCTTTTATAAAAGCCGAATTTTCGTAAATAATATCAGGCTTACCGTTTTCATTAAAATAAGCATTAAATGTTACGGTTCCTTCCTGGTCGCTCTTTAAACCTTTAGTCGTTTTTAGTATTTCTAGTTTTATCCATACTACAGATTTTGCCCATTTTACAATAGCTTTTTCCTCTGAAATAGGTCTTGTAGAGCTATGATGGGTTTGCATTAAATAGTGACCATTAGCTAAAACAAACGCACTATATCTAGAACGCATAAGTTGTTCGGCTGTTTCTGTTTTTCCTTGGTTTAAATGAAAAACTTCACAGCAATCTTTATAGGTTTTAATATTTCCGCAATAACAATTCATTAGGACACTAGATGGTTAAAGTTGTACTACACCCAGTTTATAGGGTTTTGTAAAACTTGTATTAATTTCTCTTCGTCACTTCCTACTTCTGGGTGGTGATCATAAACCCACTGTACATGCGGCGGCAAACTCATTAATATACTTTCTATTCGACCATTTGTTTTAAGTCCGAAAAGGGTGCCTTTATCATGTACTAAATTGAATTCTACATAACGGCCACGACGAATTTCTTGCCAAGTACGTTGTGCGTCTGTATAAGGTAATTCTTTTCTTTTTTCAACGATGGGAACATAAGCTTCCAGAAAACTATCGCCAACTTCGGTTACAAAAGCATACCAGTTTTCCATACTCATATCTTCGGTTGCTTTACAGTAATCGAAAAATAAACCGCCTAAACCACGACCTTCATCACGATGTGAATTCCAGAAATACTCATCACATCTGGCTTTATATTTTGGATAGAATTCTGGATTGTGTTTATCGCAAGCTGTTTTACAAGTAGTATGGAAGTGTTTTCCATCTTCTTCAAATAAATAATACGGCGTCAAATCTTGTCCGCCACCAAACCATTGGTCTACAATATTTCCTTCTTTATCATACATTTCAAAATAACGCCAGTTTGCGTGAACTGTTGGAACCATTGGGTTTGTTGGGTGCAATACCAAGCTTAATCCGCAGGCGAAAAAATCGGCGTCTTCTACACCAAAATATTTTTGCATACTGTCAGGTAATTTTCCATGAACGCCAGAAATATTAACGCCACCTTTTTCAAAAACATTACCATTTTCTATAACGCGGGTTCTTCCACCACCGCCTTCTGGTCGGTCCCAAAGATCTTCTTGGAATTTAGATTTGCCGTCTATTTCTTCAAGTTTTGAGGTTATGGTATCTTGTAAATCTTGTATGTATTGATAGAATTTATCTTTCATAATGTAATTCGTAAAGTTCCATGTCTAGGACATCATCTTCAGTAGCATGCTCGTTTTCCAAGGTTTTTATCCAGGTAAAACCATTCCTCAAGGCAATCTGAATACTTGGTAAATTAGATTTATGGATAATTATTTGTAGAGTTTCTAGTTTTAATTCATTGAAAGCATACGCTTTTGCAGCTTTTATACTTCGGGTCATCCAGCCTTTTCCAGAATATCGCTGACCTAAACAATAGGCAAATTCACCCTGTTTTAAAACGGGATCTATATTTTTTAGAATAACTAAACCAGCCACATCACGAGAATCAATATCCTTTATTGCAAAGGTGAATTCTTCCTGATTTTTTAGCTTTTTGGTTTTTCGGCGAATGTAATTTTTAGAATCCGCTTCAGAAAGGTTTTCTGAAAGCGTTTTAGGTAAATATTGCTGAAACCGCCTTCCATTGGAAATCATTAACCTACTTAAGCTTTGCGCATCTCGTGGTTTTAGGACTTCCAATGAAAACGATTCAGTGTGTAATTTCATAATATAGTTTACTCACGATACTCTTTTACAGCATCAATGAAAGCTTTAGCATTATCTGTAGGGATATTTGGTAAAATACCGTGACCAAGGTTTACGATATATTTATCCTTTCCGAAGTCGGTAATCATTTGATGTACCATTTTTTTAATTTCCGCTGGAGGCGAGAATAAACGCGTTGGATCAAAATTACCTTGTAGTGTAATGTTTCCTCCGGTTAAATAACGTGCATTTTTAGGTGAACATGTCCAGTCGATACCCAAAGCAGATGCGCCAGATTTTGACATTTCATCCAAAGCGAACCAACAGCCTTTTCCAAAAGCAATAACTGGTGTTTCATCTTTTAAAGCATCAATTATCTGTTGCATATATTGCCATGAAAATTCTTGATAATCTACCGGTGATAACATACCACCCCAAGAATCGAAAAGCTGAACGGCATTAACGCCAGCTTTCACTTTCTGTTTTAAATACGCAATAGTTGTATCCGTAATTTTCTGAAGTAATTGGTGTGCAGCAATAGGATTTGTAAAACAAAATTCCTTGGCTTTATCAAAGTTTTTACTGCCTTGACCTTGTACACAATAACATAAAATAGTCCATGGTGAACCAGCAAAACCGATTAAAGGTACCTCGTTATTTAGTTTTTCTTTAGTTTGCTTTATGGCTTGATAAACATAATCTAATTCCACTGTAACATCCGGTACAATTACATTATCCACATCTTTTTGTGTGCGAATAGGATTTGGTAAATACGGTCCGAAATTAGGTTTCATTTGAACCTCAATATTCATGGCCTGTGGAATAACTAAAATATCGCTAAATAGAATAGCCGCATCCATTCCGTAACGACGAATAGGTTGCACGGTAATTTCACTAGCTAAATCTGGTGTTCTACAACGTGTAAAGAAATCATATTTCTCTTTGATTTCCATGAATTCAGGTAAATAACGACCAGCTTGACGCATCATCCAAACTGGAGGACGGTCTACGGTTTCACCTTTTAATGCTCTTAAAAATAAATCGTTCTTGATGCTCATATTGTATAGGTATTCCTAATATTGAAGGAATTTGTTTAATTTAACTTCTCTTTAGAATGATCGATTGGCCTGTTTTTTAGCCTTTACAGATAGAATTCATTCACCAATTCTACCACACTTTCTACCGTTGGTACTTTAGCGATGCGGACATCTGTAAAATACTTTTTAGCTTCGTCTGCAGTTGTGGTTCCAATACAAAATGCCACACCTTTAGCTTCGTTTTTCTGAATGTATGCTTCTACCGTGGATGGACTGTAAAACATAACGCCTTCAACAGAATCATCTATTTTTTTACCATCATATTTAGTTTGGTAAGCTTCCACTTCGTGAACTTTAATATTGTTTTCACCTAAAACGGTAGGAATAGTATCTAAATGGAGGCTGCTACAGAAATAAGTAACCTCGGTACCATCCATAAATTCTACTAAATGTTCCGCTAAATCTTGGGCGTAGTTCGTTGAGTGTTTTACAGGTCCAATGCGTTTTTCAATCATACGCTTGGTACGGCGACCAACGCAGTAAATATTTTTAAACTGTAACTCGGCAGCCGAATAATTGGTGGTTAAAGATTCAACCCCATTCTTACTCGTTATGATGACGTTTTCAATCTCGTTTTTTAAAATACTAGGATGAATACGATTTATACTAATTTTGGCAAAATCACTACTATCAGAAACCACTTCATTATGAAATAACTGTTTCTGATCGTCCGTCATTCGTTTAGTAGAATAGATATTTATTTTTTTATCCGCACGTTTAATATCCGCCATTAGGCGTTTTCCGCCACGTTCAATAACATAATCAGCACAAAACTGGGCTAAATTGTGATGTTCCCCTAACTTTTCGTTTCTGGTAACTTCAATTTTTTTACTTCCATCGGCACTTAATAAAATGCCTGTAAAGTTTATTTCTTCATCTTTTATAAATGCTAATGCCCCAATAGGCGCGGAGCATCCACCTTCTAAAAGGTTTAAAAACTTACGTTCTATGGTTGTGCAAATTTCTGTTTCCTCGTGATTTATTTCTGCACAAATAGCACGGATTTCTTCATCTTCCTCTAAAGCAGTTACCATAATGGTACCTTGAGCAGGTGCCGGAACCATCCAGTTTAAGTTTATAGCCTCTTCGGGTCTTTTGTCAATACGACCAAGGCCAGCAGCTGCAAAAATAGCGGCGTTCCAATGTTCGCTATCTTCAAGTTTTTGTAAACGTAAATTTACATTACCACGAATATCTTCAACAGTATGTGTTGGGAAGCGGTTTAACCACTGTGCACGGCGTCGCAAACTTCCTGTAGCAATTACTGCATGTTTTTGTGATAGAAATTCTTCGTTATCTTTAAAAACTAAAGTGTCTCTAACATTCCCTCTTTTTATTACGGCAGCTTGAACTATTCCTGCTGGTAACATGGTTGGTACATCTTTAAAAGAATGTACAGCAATATCGATATCATGATTTAACATAGAAATATCGAGTGTTTTTGTAAAAACACCAACAATGCCAAGCTCGTAAATGGGTTTGTTTAAAACTAAATCGCCTGTAGATTTTACAGGCACAATTACAGTTTTGTGTCCAAGACTTTCTAATTGACTTTGGACGGTTTTGGCTTGCCATAGTGCTAATTCACTATCGCGCGTGCCAATTCGTATTATTTTAGACATGTTTTATGGTTTCTTCTAATTGAAAGACCTTTTTTATAAGTTCCAGACTTTCATCGGTAGTAAGCGCATCATCCTTTAAGTGATGAGCGAAATAATTAGTTATTTTTTGAATAATATTATTGC
This sequence comes from Bizionia argentinensis JUB59, assembly GCF_000224335.1. Classification (GTDB taxonomy): domain Bacteria; phylum Bacteroidota; class Bacteroidia; order Flavobacteriales; family Flavobacteriaceae; genus Algorimicrobium; species Algorimicrobium argentinense. The sequence goes on from NZ_AFXZ01000036.1 coordinate 98,398, forward strand.
TGATAATTTCAGCTTGCGATTCGTTGAAATCGACTATCTTTTTTCTTTGGGTATCTAATTCTGCATTTTTAAAATCGTGTAACTTCAGTTTTAATGCTTTTATGGTTGGCGCAAATTTACGTGTTTCTAACCAAACGTTGAATTCTGTATTTACTTCTTCAATAATAGTTTCAGCAAGTGGAATGTCCAGACGTCTATTTTCAATAGTTGCATCGGTCATTTCGGCTAATTGATCCATGTGAATAAGTGATACCTGATCTAAATCCGTTACGTTTTGATTCACGTTTTTTGGAATCGATAAATCTAGAATCAATAACGGTTTTTTATTTTGAATAATGTTTTTATCAACCGTAGGCATTTGAGCACCTGTTGCAACAATTAATACATCTGTTGCACTAATTTCTTCCTGTAAGTTCGCATAATCTTTTACAACTAAATTGAATTTTCCAGCAATACGTTCGGCTTTATCTTTCGTTCTATTAATTAACGTAATATGGGAATTCTTGGAATGTTTCACCAAGTTTTCACACGTATTTCTACCTATTTTTCCCGTTCCAAACAATAGAATGTTTTTAGATGAAATATCTGGAACTGTGTTTAAAATATATTGCACAGATGCAAATGAAACCGAAGTGGCTCCAGATGAAATATTTGTTTCTGTTTTAATGCGTTTACTCGCTTGAATAACGGAGTTTACTAAACGCTCTATAAAAGTGTTAACCATACCAACTTTTTTAGAAGCGATGGCTGCATTTTTTAATTGACCTATAATTTCAAAGTCACCTAAAATCTGACTATCTAATCCAGAACCTACACGAAACATATGTGCAATAGCTTCGCGGTTTTTATGAATATAAGCTACTTTTTGAAATTCTTCTACGGTGCCTTGAGTATTATCACATAATAATTGAATTAATTGGTAGGGATGTTCAGCAAATCCGTAAATTTCCGTTCGGTTACAAGTAGATGTAACTATCAAGCTTTCTATACCGGTTGCTTTGGCTTGCTCTAATAGCGCTTGCTTTCCAGTATCACCGAGACTAAAGTGACCACGTACCTCGGCATCAGCTTTTTTATAGCTTAAACCAATAGCGTAGAAGTAGGTCCCTTTAGAAATGTGGTATTTCTCCATAGTCGTTTTCAAAATTCCTAACAAATGTAGATGGGTAAAGTTGAATAAAGTAACGCTCAAAGAACTAATAGTGTCGTTAAGGGTTTTTTAACGTTATTTTTTATTTTTTTATGATAAATGTCATACTTTTGTAGGCGTACCAACGACTTTGAATCTATTAGTTTAGAATGAATCTAAATAAAAACCAAAATATACAGATGGCAGAACCTATTAAAAATGTCGCTCAAAGAACTTTTAAAGAAACAACCGTTGATGAGGGTTTTATGATTTTAACCTATCAAAATGAAACCAAATTAGCAGAAATGGTGGAGCGTGATGTGGATAGTAGTTTTATTCAGTTTCACTTTTGCGTCAAAGGATCTAGCGTTTTTATGTTCAATAATGGTGGTTATTCTTTAAATATTAAGGAGGAAACCGCTTTGTTATTATATAATCCGCAGCGTGATTTACCTATTCACATGAAGGTGCAACCAAAATCATGGCTGGTGTCAATTATTTTTTCTATTCAGAATTTTCATGGATTGTTTTCACAAGAAGCCAATTATATTACATTTTTAAGTGGCGATAATAAAGACAAAAAGTACTATAAAGATAGCGCCATTTCACCATCTATGGCAATTGTTTTAAATCAGCTTATTAATTACAATTTAAATTCATCGGTTAAAAGTTTGTATTTTAAAGCAAAGGCTTATGAGTTGTTGAGTTTATATTTCAATAGAAGTGAAGACGCCAATATTGAACAATGTCCATTTTTAGCAGATGAGACTAATGTACTTAAAATAAAGAAGGCAAAAGATATTATTATAGCCCGCATGTTTGAACCGCCAACGCTTCAAGAGCTTGCCGATGAAATTGAATTAAGTTTAAAGAAATTGAAAGAAGGTTTTAAAGAAATTTATGGCGATACCGTGTTTAGTTTCCTGTTTGATTACAAAATGGAAGTCGCCAGGAAACTGTTAGAAAAAGGGGATAATAATGTAAATGAAGTCGGCATGAAAGTCGGTTACAGTACGTCCAGTCATTTTATTGCTGCGTTTAAAAAGAAATATGGCATAACACCAAAAAAATACATAATGTCCGTATCTTCGTAGTCTCAAATTTTATAACAGTCAAAAGCTGTAAACATCAAATAAATTTTTAATGAAAAAAGGCGTTTTACTCGTTAATTTAGGTTCACCAGAAAGCCCGGAACCTAAAGATGTGAAAAAATATTTAGGGGAGTTTTTAATGGATGAGCGTGTAATAGATGTTCCACTTTGGGCACGTACTTTAATCGTGAAAGGTATTGTTCTAAATACGCGTCCAAAAGCATCGGCAGCTGCTTATAAAAAAATATGGTGGGAAGAGGGTTCCCCATTAATAGTTCTTTCGGAACAGCTACAGGATAAAGTTCAGGAAAACGTCGATTTTCCAGTTGCTTTAGCCATGCGTTATGGTTCTATGAGTATCAAAAAAGGGCTACAAGAATTAGTGGATAAAGGAGTGGATGAAATTTTTCTTGTTCCGCTTTACCCACAATTTGCAATGGCAACTACCGAAACTATTTTAGTGTTAGCGGAGGAGCTTCGTACAGAGTTTTTCCCAAATGTAACCATAGATAGTTTACCTGCTTTTTATAATAATCCAGAATATATTGGGGTGCTTTCTGATAGTATTGCCAGACATCTTGAAGGTAAAACTTACGAGCATTTGCTATTCTCTTATCATGGTGTTCCAGAGCGTCATATTAGAAAGAGAGATATTACTAAATCTCATTGTACAATTGATGGAAGTTGTTGTGCAACACCATCACCAGCACATGAATTTTGCTACAGACATCAATGTTTGGAGGTCACGCGTTTAGTGGCTGAGAAATTAGGGTTTGAAGACGGTACTTACTCTTCAAGTTTCCAATCGCGTTTAGGTTTCGATCAATGGTTATTGCCATATACGGATAGAACCATCGAGCGTTTAGGAAAAGAAGGCGTTAAAAGTATGGCTATTGTTACGCCAGCTTTTGTGAGCGATTGTCTAGAAACATTAGAAGAAATTGCTATGGAAGGCGAAGAGATTTTTCAGGAAATGGGTGGGCAAGGTTATACTACCATTCCCTGTTTAAATACTGATGCGCCATGGGTAAATTTATTATCGAAATGGATAAATAATTGGGCAACTTCTGAAACCGTTAGCGCATAATGTCTAAAGTGTCGTCTGTAGAGTTAGGTACAAAGCCCATTGGGAAATTGCTTGTTAAGCAAGCTGTACCTGCATCTATAGGTATTTTGGTAATGTCGCTAAATATATTAGTCGACACTATTTTTGTAGGAAACTGGATTGGCTCAACGGCCATTGCAGCTATTAATGTGGTATTACCTGTTTCCTTTTTTATTGCCGCTTTAGGTATGAGTATTGGTATTGGCGGATCGTCCATTATTTCTCGTGCTTTAGGTGCTAATAATGAGGTAAAAGCTTTAAAAGTTTTCGGGAATCAAATTACGCTAACCGTATTGTTAACGGTTGTCATGGTGATTTTCGGACTTGTTTATGCCAACGATATTATCCCAGCTTTTGGCGGTCAAGGAGCTATTTTTGAACCTGCCAAAACCTACTATAAAATTGTATTATACGGCGTTCCTGTTTTAGCTTTAGGCATGATGGGAAATACTGTAATTCGTGCTGAAGGCAAACCGAAATTTGCCATGTATGCTATGATGATACCATCTGTGGCGAATTTAATTTTGGATTATGTATTTATAATTGTTTTAGATTACGGTATGGCAGGTGCCGCTTGGGCAACAACGGGCTCATATCTCTTCTTGTTTCTTTTTATTATTTGGTTTTTTCTTTCTAAACACTCCGAATTAAAATTAGATTTATCGCATTTAGGATTAAATAGACGTATTGTTTCCGAAATCAGCTCATTAGGTTTTGTAACATTAGCAAGGCAAGCTGTTGTAAGTGTTACCTACTTATTTATGAATAATATTTTATTCGATTTAGGTGGCGAAACATCGGTTACGGCTTACGCAATTGTGGGCAGAATGTTAATGTTTGCCTTATTTCCTGTTTTTGGTGTTACCCAAGGGTTTTTACCTATTGCTGGTTATAATTATGGGGCTCAAAATTATGATCGCGTTAAAGAAACCATTTATACGGCTATTAAATATGCGGCAGGTTTAGCCACTCTAGTTTTTATTTTACTGATGGTTTTTCCAGAATCTATTACGCGACTATTTACATCAGATCCAGAAGTGCTGAAGCAAACACCAAGTGCTATGCGTTGGGTTTTTGCCGCCACGCCTATAATTGCACTGCAATTAATTGGTGCGGCCTATTTTCAAGCCGTTGGTAAGGCAACGCCGGCGTTATTATTAACCTTAACGCGACAAGGATTTTTCTTTATTCCGCTAATACTTATTCTACCACATTTTTATGGTGAAATTGGTGTATGGGTCTCATTTCCTATCGCCGATGTTTTATCGACTATTGTAACTGGGTATTTTTTAAGAAGAGAAATAAAAAAGAATCTTTTGCCGCCTATAACTGAAAATAACTCGTAATTTTAATCGCGTGGAATATTACAATTACATAAAATCGCTTCATCTTATATTTGTCATCACTTGGTTTGCGGGTTTATTCTATATTCCCAGACTCTTTGTGTATCAAATTGAAGCTTTTCATAAACCGTCTCCTGATAAAGAAATTTTAGGCGAACAATTAAAACTGATGGCCAAACGCCTTTGGAACATCATTACCTGGCCATCGGCAATTTTAGCAACCGTTTTTGCTGTTTGGTTGCTTATTCTACAACCCTTATGGTTGGAGCAACCGTGGATGCATGTCAAGTTACTCTTTGTTGTATTGCTGATTATATACCAATTAAAAACACATCAGTTTTATAAGCAACTTCAAAAAGATGATGTTCGGAAAACTTCTAATTTTATGCGACTTTGGAATGAAGGCGCCACTTTCATCTTATTTGCTGTGGTGTTTTTAGTGATTCTAAAAAGTGCTATAAATTGGGTTTTTGGTGTCATAGGTATTTTTGTTCTTGGCATTTTACTAATGTTAGGATTTAAAATCTATAAAAACATTAGAAGTAAAAACCCTAATGCTTAAGTTAATTGGCTTGATTCTTGCTATATTGAGAGCACGATCCTTTATGCATGAAATTATCTAGATTTTCTTTACGGTTACGCATCTTTTTTGCCATGATTTTATTGGTATTGCTGGCGTCTATCTTGATTGCAGCTGTTACTATCTTCCAATATAATGAAGAAGCAAAAGCCTACCACAACGAACGTCTAGATCGTAAGGAGGAAAATATTCGATCCAGTATTGATTACACCATTAAGGAAACTACTTATCCCGTTACTTCAGAAAAGATTCCACTTATTTTTAAAGTGAAGATTTATGAAATAGCAGCTATTCATAACATGGAAATTAGCCTTTATGATTTGGAGGGTGGATTACTACGATCCTCTGAGACAGGTTTTCAGGTAGATTCCCTTTCACAATGTTTAGATGCTTCTATCTTAAATACTATTTCACATTCTTTAGATCGTAGATATGTCCATAAATCAGTTCAAAATGGCGAAAATTACTTGTCATCTTACTCCATAATTACAGATAAGCGCTTCAAGCCTTTGGCAATATTGAATTTGCACTATTTAGAAAATGATGATTTTTTAAATATAGAGCTTCGTAACTTTTTAGTACGATTAGGTTATGCTTATTTTATTATGTTAATTATAGCTATAGGCCTCGCTTATTTACTTTCGAAGTATATAACCAAATCTATTAAAAAGATTAGTGATAAAATGAATGAAACGCGTTTTGTAACGCACAATAAGAAAATTGATATTGGATCAACCAGCGAAGAGATTGCCATTTTGGTAAACTCTTACAACAGTATGATTGATGAACTGGAGGCTAGTGCGGTTAAACTCGCCACCAGCGAGCGAGAGCAGGCATGGCGCGAAATGGCAAAACAAGTAGCACATGAAATTAAAAATCCATTAACGCCTATGCGATTAAGTGTACAGAGTTTTCAACGGAAATTTGATCCGCAAGACCCTAATATTCTTCTAAAAGTGGATGAATATAGCGAAACCTTAATCCAGCAAATTGATACTATGAGTTCTATTGCCTCGGCATTTTCAAACTTTGCCGAAATGCCCGCGCAGCAAAATGAAATGTTGAATGTCGTGTCAATTGTTAAGTTAGCTCTAGATATTTTTAATGAAGATTATATTGTTTTTGTAGCCGAAAAGAAAGAAGTGATTGCCAAATTTGATAGAACTCAATTAATTCGAGTGGTTACTAATTTAGTTAAAAATGGTATTCAAGCTATACCAGACGATGGTTCAAGAACCCCGAAAATTGTTGTTGAGGTCCGGGATGATAACAATTATGTAAGTATTATTGTTACCGATAATGGTAAAGGTATTTCGGAAGAAAACAAAGTTAAAATATTCGAACCAAAATTTACAACCAAGTCTAGTGGAATGGGTCTAGGATTAGGAATGGTTAAGAATATTGTGGAAACCTACACTGGAAATATTACCTTTACATCACAACTCAATGAAGGAACAACCTTTACCGTGGCGATTCCTAAAAAATAAAAAATAAAAAATTATAAATTTGAAATGCTCTGAAAATTTTTCAGAAGCTTCTTAAAAATTAATAGATATGTCATATAATAATATTCTTTCAGAAACGCGAAATGGTTTAACAACGATAACCATTAACAGACCTAAAAAACTGAATGCGTTAAACAAGGAAACTATTCAAGAATTGCATGAGGCTTTTAAAGAAGCCGATAACGACTCGGATACTAAAGTTATTATTGTAACTGGAAGCGGTGAAAAAGCTTTTGTTGCTGGTGCTGATATTAGTGAATTTGCTGATTTTGATGAATATAATGGTAGTAAATTGGCAGCTCAAGGTCAGGAACTGCTTTTCGATTACGTTGAAAATTTAGATACACCCGTAATTGCTGCCGTAAATGGATTTGCGCTTGGCGGCGGACTGGAATTAGCTATGGCTTGTCATTTTAGAATTGCGAGTATTAATGCTAAAATGGGATTGCCTGAAGTTTCTTTGGGCGTTATTCCCGGTTATGGTGGTACGCAACGTTTGCCACAATTAGTAGGAAAAGGTCGCGCTATGGAAATGGTCATGACTGCTGGTATGATTGATTCTAATCAAGCTTTAGAATATGGTTTAGTAAATCATGTAACCACGGAAGAAGACTTAATACCTCTTGCTGAAAAAATAGCGGGTAAAATTATGCGTAATTCATCGGTTGCTATCAAAGGCGCTATCCGCGCAATAAACGCGAATTATAGAGATGGAATTCACGGTTATGACGTAGAAATAGAAGAATTTGGAAAGTGCTTTGGAACTGATGATTTTAAAGAAGGAACAACTGCATTTTTAGAAAAACGTAAAGCTGATTTCCCTGGGAAATAGTGTAAAAAAATAATTCTAAAAAA
>NZ_AFXZ01000035.1 GCF_000224335.1 Bizionia argentinensis JUB59
GTGTATTATTTTGTTTTATGTTTCGTTAATTAATGTTCCTCAAAGTCGGGAGACTTTGCGGAGCGGGAACTTTAAGTAAGGACTAATAAGTCTCAGGATTATTTATATAACCTAATCTCTTCACATAAAAGTCATATAAAAATGTCCCTTTATTTTTTGCCATCACTCTTTTAATAAGATAGTATGGGTTTACAAGTGTTCCTATTGGTGTTTTAATACAAGGCAAATTAAAATCTACACTATTTTCATCTTCCAATTCAATGTGCCATATGCTATTTGGTAAATTCCTCATAAACACTTCTGAATAATAAGATATTATAGCATCTATAGTTGACTTGTTTTCAGGTTTACCTAATGTTTCTCTTGTGTAATTTTCAAGTATATACTTTTCTATTACCTTTAAAGATTCAGGACTATAATCTAGAACGTCAACCAACTTTTTAGGAGCATTTAAAGTCCAATTGTTTACACGGTCTTCAATAAAAGTAGTCCACTCTATAAAATTTTCTTTTTTAATATTTCGTTCTGTTTCTTTCATTTTTTAAGGTAATAATGTGACTGTAATACCCAGAGCTTCTAAATCGGTTCTTAATGGAGCACTTGGCTCACATCCTTTAAATATCCATTCAATATCATCTAACAAATCATCTTGTAATAATTTTCCATCTAGGACATATTCTCTTTTTATATCAGGCGAACGATATACTTTACCACTAGAATATTCCTTAAATTCAATTCCTTTAAAGGCATCTTCATCAACTATATCTAAACGTCTAGTGAAAGATTGAACTCCATCAGGTGTGTTAATTGATATGTTAGTATATGATTTTTCCTTAACTACATTTCCTGTAAGCGTAGAAAAATAATCGTTAACCCCATTGTTAGCAAAATTAGCCTTATCAATATTTCCATCATATTTATTACTCCAAGTATTAAAATCAGCATCAGGATTACCTTTTTTGTGGTTAGCCCATCTTTGTGCTTTATGGTCAGGTGTCCAAGCATCAAATTTACTTGGTGGTAAATTTTTAAATCCATCATGTAGAGCATCTAAATTACTTTCTGGAATTTTCATACCTACCCATTTCTGAGGACTTTTAGCATTTCCAAAACTGCTTATTAATTTCGGTTTTTCCATTCCTGTAGCTGAAATGAAATCATTTAATTTTTCAAGGTTAGCTGTATTTCTTCTTACGGATTCTGAACCAGTTGAAACAATTTCCCACGCATCAATCAATTGTGGTTTAGCATCAATTGCACTTTTTAAAGTTGTATTGGCTAAATCTCCATCAAGTTTAGTAAGTATTACATTATCCCAATTCTTAGCAGTCAAGAAAGTTTTAGCGTCAGTTGGTAAATTTTTAAGATGAGTAAAGCTTGAAAATAAATCACTCCCTGCATTACCCAAAACTTGAACCCACTTCCCTTTTTCTAATTTCCATTTTTCGACAATTTCAATTTGTTTAGAAATATCATCTAATTTATTGGGTAACTTTACTTGAATAGATTCTCCTTGTTTACCAAACCAAGGAATTGCCTCTCTATACTCTAGACTTGACGTATATGTGCTTTTAAATTTAAATTTGAAATAAAAGTAGTCTCCGCTATTTTCAATTATATTAATATAATTTTCTTTTAGAGCTCTTGAAGGAAGTGTATAACTAAAATCACTAGGACAAACACTGCCGTAACTACCATCAATATTTATGTTTGTTTGAAATCTATCAAAGAAATCACCTGCTTTTGGGGGATCTTTTTTTATTATTCCCCAAATACCATCGCACGGTGGGTAATCAATTTTTGGCTCTAATCCATATTTTACAAATACACTTTGAATGTCTGCTTCATGACCGACACCTTTTTTCCAAGCTTCAAAAACTTCAGGAGCAAATTTTGTTGGATTACTAGCCTTTTTTATTTGATGACGGGTTTTAAAATAAAAATCATCAAATGAGATATTCCTAATGTTTAAACTGCATACTTTTTGATATAACGCAATATCCTCAAGGCTTGTAACATTTCTATCTTTCCATTTTTTCCAAACATCTATAAACTCCTCGTTTGCAACAAATTTTTCTAAATCTATTTTGCTGAAGTTTTTATAGGTACTAGCAAATTCTACTATTTCTGCATCGTTTAATTTGCTAATTAATGTGGTTCCTAAACCTTCGATATTATTACTTACTAAATTCTTATAAAATTTTAAAACGCCAACATCCGTTCGTATTGCCTCACTTGAGTACGTAAGCTTTTGAAGCACATACAGCCCGTCTGGATCATTTTTAATAAAATTTTTAAACTCTGGACTTACCTTAGCATCTGCTATGTGAATTCTTAATTTATCAAAACAAGATTCTCCATAAGTTGAATTAACTAATGTTAAAAGAAGTATGGTTCTAAATATGTAATTCTTCATTTTTATTATTTTATTTTTTCCAAACGCCATAAATAAACATGTATTCTGGAGCTTTAGTTCCTTCTAAAGAATAGATAACAATTAAATGGTCATCTTCTGAAATTTCAAAGCCATGATAATGCCCTTTTACTGTCAATGAATGTAAATATTCATCTTTTATAAGATTCATATTAAAAATATTAGACATTATCTTTAGTTGTTCTAAATTGAAATATCTGTTTTGCGAATCATGTAAAGATTTACTGTTTTTAATTAATTCTATTTTATCCAAACCTACTTGAACAAATGATTTACTGAAAACATCATATTCTCCTGACAAACTACCTTGAAAAGTATCTTCCACCTTAAAAGTTTTTTCTCCATCGAAATAAGTATAGCTTTTTATTTTTTCCATTTTACTCTTTAATTAGTTTTTTTCCACACGCCATAAATAAACATATATTCTGGGGCTTTCGTACCTTCTAAAGAATAGATAACAATTAAAGTCTCATTTTCTACAATCTTAAAGCCATGATAATGTCCTTTAACTTTTAAATAATATTTTGAATTTTCCTGAACCATATTCATTTCAAAAACAATGGATAAATTCTTTAATTCTTCTTCATTAAAATATAAATTCTTAAAATCGGAAAGAGTTCTACTGTTTTTAATTAATTCTATTTTATCCAAACCTACTTGAACGAATGATTTATTGAAAACATCGTATTCTCCTGACAAACTACCTTGGAAAGTATCTTTTACCTCAAAAGTTTTTTCTCCATCGAAATAAGTATAGCTTTTTATTTTTTTTCCATTTTATTCAAAATTTAAATACTGTTTTGTGGCCTCTGTTCCGTAAAGTTTGCTGACTTTGAAGTCCTTATAATTCCAAAGCATTCATGTTTAAAATTCGTTATGTTTTGAATGGATGACTTCTTTAAAACAAACATTCTTTTTATTACGCTTGCGTTAATAAAATGTGCGTTTATTGATCTCTTATGATGTAGACTTCTTTCAAATTCTATGTTTTTTTGTAGGTTTTCGTGGTTAATTATATTCCGAATTTAGAGACTTTGCAGAATGACATGGCTTTAGTCGGGAAGTTTTTCGTTTTCAAAAATATGTAAGGTGTTGTTTAAATCAAGAACATACAATTTATTTTTATCCCAAATAACATTATTTTTATCTGTAGATATTGGCGCAGATAAACTGATAAAACCGAATAAAGAGAAATTATTTTTGTTTAGCATTACAACGGTATTGTCCAATCCATAAAGAATGATGACATCTTCATAAGTCCAAAATCCATTTAAAGAATAAAAGCTTTGCACTTCAGCCTCATCACTTTCAGAAAATATTTTTGATCTTAATGCTAGTCCTGTTTTAGCGTCAATTTCAAGTAATGAAAGCCCATCATGTTTGTATATTTTATCATTATTTAATGAATAAAAACCGGATCTTCCATTATAGTCTTGAATCCATTTTTTATCTCCTGTATTAATGTCTAAACACAATAATTGCCCTCCTTGTAATGGTACATAAAGTGAATCTTCAAATCCCATTAAAGCCCCATCAATTTCGTTAGGAATAATCTGTTCGCTATTTAGAGTTCTATTTTTTCCATATTTACTTATGTCATTTTTCCATAAATTAGAAGTGCCAAATGCATCAATTGTTTTTCTTTTAGCACGTAAAAAAATATTTTGAAAACAATAATCAGGAAATTCTAACATAAGTTTTTTATTTAGGAAAACATCAAGTAAGAAAAAATGCTTTACTTCATCTTTTTTTAAAGATAATTTTAGGAAATTTTCTATATTTTGATTAAACGCATAAAAATTATATCCTTTAGGCAAAATTTGTTGATTCTTAATAAAGTCAAAATAAAATATTTCACTAGAATTTTTTAATTGATAAACAAAGCCATCAATGAAAGGACTACAGTAACGTAATTGAATTTGTAATATACATTTTGGGATTTCATTGTGCAATATATAACATCCCTCTGCTAATTCTGACTCACGGCTCATTGTGAAAACAAACCTCTTATTTGTTTCAAATATTTCTTTGACTTCTATTATTGAATTAATTTTTTTCATTCTATATTTTTAATAAAAATTTGATTAAACCAATTATCATTTTTCATCAATAATTGTACTAATTCACTTTTATCTTCTATTTTTTCATCAAAATATTTTTCAAATTTCTGTAGTATATTTTTATTTTCAAACCATTTTTGTTTACTCCATGCATCTACAACTTTTTTTATTGCAGCTTCTTGATTTACGCCATCCACCAAACCAGGGCTTAGAAATACTTTATAATCTTCCATTTTAGAAAGAGTCATAAGAGAATTACCACTTTGAGTCATGAAAATAGCTTGATCCAGACTTTGCAAGATGGCATGGCTTTAGTTGGGAAGTTTTTCATTTTCAAAAATATGTAAGGTGTTGCTTAAATCAAGAACATACAATTTATTTTTATCCCAAGTAACATTGTTTTTATCGGTAGATATTGGTGCAGGTAAACTGATAAAACCGAATAAAGAGAAATTATGCTTGTTTAGCATTACAACGGTATTGTCTAATCCATAAAGAATTATTACATCTTCATAAGTCCAAAATCCATTTAAAGAATAAAAGCTTTGCACTTCAGCCTCATCACTTTCAGAAAATATTTTTGATCTTAACGCTAGTCCTGTTTTAGCGTCAATTTCAAGTAATGAAAGCCCATCATGTTTGTATATTTTATCATTATTTAATGAATAAAAACCGGATCTTCCATTATAGTCTTTAATCCATTTTTTCTGTCCTGTATTAATGTCTAAACACAATAATTGCCCTCCTTGTAATGGTACATAAAGTGAATCTTCAAATCCCATTAAATCACCATCGAGGTCGTTAGGAATAATTTCATCGTTAAAGTTCTTATGTATTCCAAATTCTGAAAAATCTATTAGCCAACTAGGCTGTGGTGAAACCTTTTCTAGTGTATTATATATTTTAAAGAAGAATAAATTATTAATATAATAATTAAATCGAAAACTCAATGTTGATTCTTCGAATTGTAAATCATCAAAAATAAACCAATAACTTTTTGTAATTCTGTTTCTAATTATTAACTTATTATCTGTCTTTATGGAGAAATACAAATTAAAGCCTTCATCAATTGTTTTTATAAATTTTCCTTTTTCCGTGAGTATTATTATCTTTCCAAATTCTTCAAACTGCAAAAAGACATAATTCTTTAATACTTTAACTTTACACGCATCACTTTCTGATAAAATAAAATAGTTGTAATTTTGATTATTAGATTGAAAACTATTAGATCCTATAATTAATAATTCAGGTATTATTTTATATGCGACTACATTTGAAATTGAATTAACTGTTCTCATTTAGATATGTTATTAATAAATATTTCATCAAATTCAGATATTCCTCAACTGCAAATTTAGTAAAATCAAAACCTTTTGATTCTCCATACTGTTTAAACTTATCCAAAATCTTAGGTTCCTTAAACCAACTTTGTTTACTCCATGCATCTACAACTTTTTTATTGCAGCTTCTTGATTTACGCCATCCACCAAACCAGGGCTTAGAAATACTTTATAATCTTCAATTTTAGAAAGAGTCATAAGAGAATTACCACTTTGAGTCATGAAATTGGATTCATCAAGACCTTTAAAAAAATTTACCCCTGCTTTAGTTTCTACCTCTAGTTTTCTGACTCCAATAACAATATGAATATCTGATACACTATTTCCTATTCCAAATGCTATCGCGGTTAATTTGCGTCAAAGGCGAGTCACTTACGGTACATAGAAATTTATATATTTTCCATCAATTTCACGCATTCCGTGTTTCTGAAAAATTTTATAGATGTTTTCGTCAAAATTATTTCTTCTCATTTTCTTGATTATTATTATCAATCCTTCGCTTGTCTTGTTTTATTATGCCTCAAAGTCGGGAGACTTTGCGGAGCGGGGGAGGCTAAAAACATAAGCCCAAATAGGTTTTTTTCATGATTTGTTTTCTTTTTTAAGTTGTTTTATCTTTTTTGTTACAATTCGTTCTGATACCCAAACTAGAATAATTGGAAGAAAAACAAACAAGATGCTATTTCTATTTACTTTTTTATACTTTTTCTTATTAAATGATTTTTCTTTCAATTTTCTATGTTCTACACTTCGTATTCCTGTAGCACTCCAAACCAAAAGGGTGTCCCCAATACTTTCTTTTATATAACTATCTTCATCATTTCTTTTATAGAAATCCAATGAAAGACTTTTGTCTTCTCCATTAATATATCCATGAGCAAAAGCTGTGTATCCAGATTTTTTTGTGAATGTTTTTATAGTATCAATTACTAAAATTTTTGGCTCAAGCCTATCAGCATATCGCAATAACTTTTGATACGCATAAAACTTGATACCATACCAAAACATAAAAAGGACAGACACTACTTGAAATATGATCATTACAACCTGTATTCGTACTAATTTTTTATATTTCATGCTTATATTTTTATTCTCCCTTCATCAATATTAATTCTACTAAAAATATACCATTCATAACTTTGGTTAAAAACCTCATATCCTGAAACTTTAATTTCTGCACTAACACCTCCTACTAATGGATTAAAATAGACTTCGTATGCAAGTTCATCAGAATCATTCGTATTAATTTTCAAATCACCTTCAAATACAATACAAGATTTACCATAAGCTTTTACCTCAAAAACTACCAAATCAACTCCTGGTAAAATTTCAACTTTAGCCTGCTCCGCAAAGTCTCCCGACTTTGAGGTCATTATTATTCCTAAAACAGTCATTCAAAAAATTCATTTTCAATATTGATTATACTTTGTAATGGATGACGCATTTAGCACATCCATTACTGGATTATCTACTATTTCTATATCATTAAGCCTTGGTTGTTTACATAATTACTTGCACTAGAATATATGTAATGTGATGCTTTCTCAACAATTCCAGCTCTTACTGGGTTTAAATGAATGTAATCC
>NZ_AFXZ01000034.1 GCF_000224335.1 Bizionia argentinensis JUB59
AACAACTAACTATAGTGTGTTTTTTGTACATCAGTGTTTCTGGTGTTATTGAAATTTTATAGATTTAATAATCGCCTCCAACTCAAACATATAGTCACGCTTGCCAACCGATGGTGCAAAAGCAAATCCTTCAACAACTAAAAGTCTATTATTGGCAACATCGTCTATCACGTAATTTACAAATGGTCCAGACATAAATGCATTTTTCACATCCCAAATACCACGTGTTTCAAAAGCGAGCTTATCATTTATAGTAGTTTTCGCTAAAAATGGTGTGTAGGCGTCCTCCGTAATCATAAACGAGCCATCCAAAGGTCCCGGAATATATGCTTTACCAATAGAATCCCGGACTTTAATTATTTGCCCTACCAAACTATCATTGTCTTTAATGCTTCCGTATGGCAACTCATAAAGTAATATATTCGTAGTTCCTGTGGTGATATCTTTACGTATCCAGTAGAATTTATCGTCTTCCGTAGCAATTCTATATGCTGATGGGAAATTGATAGAAATTCCTAAATTATCTTCAATCGTATTATTTTTATGAACAGATATTTTAATACGTCGTTGTTGCTCTCTTATTTCTTCATTTTTTAAAGCCTTTACAATTTGCTCCGCATTGTCTGTTAATTGCTTTGAAATCTCTGTTTCTGTATTACCAGAAACTATAACTACGCGTTGCGGTCTTGCAAACACATTATTAGCAATTTTGACATTTGGTTTATCGCTTCTTTCAATTTTCAAGACAATACGACTTTGCTGTGCAAACCCCGTAAAAACAACTGGTGGTAGCTGACTTAATATAAAGAGTGGCTCATCTTGAGGTAAACCATGTACTGGCGCAGCTAAAATATTCCTGATGGTTTCCCCTATTTTTCCATCCCATAAATCATTATCAATAACGACCGATAGGTTATTAATTTTCCCTGAAGATTGTGAAAGAACACGGTTTTTGGAAGATTTACCTTCATTACAGCTCGTTAGAACAATTAATGAGATAAGAACAACTAAAATTTTTTGCATGATGATACTTGATTTTATAATAGTTAGCCTTTGGAAAGTTTTAAAATCATTCCTGGTTTTAAATTAGTACCACTAATACCGTTCCAATCTCGAATATTTTGAACAGAAACTCCAGAAAACTTTTTTGCAATGCTCCAAAGTGAATCTCCACTCTTTACCATATAGCTTTTAGGTGCCGATGCTGAAGTGCTTGAAGTACTGCTGCTGCTTGAACTGGCTCCTGGATTTCTAGGGTAAATAGTTAAGCGCTGACCAACACGTAAATTATTACTTCGTAAACCGTTCCATTGCTTAATTTGACTTACGCGAACACCATATTTTCTAGCTATTAAACCTAAATAATCGCCAGATTTTACTTTATAACGCGTTTTACTTTCACTTTCAAAAAACTGTGGTAATGGTTTTTCTTTTTTGTCGAATTCTGTTTTGGCAGCTGTATAAATGGTACTTTCATTGTTAACAAAAGTACCTATAGCAGATACTGGCAATCGCAGTGTATAGTTTTTATTTGCTACAAAAGGAATAATATCTAGCTTGTATGCGGGGTTTAAAAACTGTAACTCTTCCATATTTACGCCTGTTGCTTCCGAAACTTGATCTAAAGTCAACATTTGTTTCACGTGAATCGTATCCGTTTCAAAATGATGAAAAACAGGTTTTTCTGAAACTAGTCCATGCTCTTCTGCATATTCCATAATGTACATCGTAGCTAAAAATGCCGGTAAATAACCAGCTGTTTCTCGTGGTAAATTATGACGAATATTCCAATAGTTTTCATAACCACCAGAACGTCTAATGGCTTTTAAAACATTTCCAGGTCCTGAGTTATAAGCTGCAAGTGCCAAATCCCAGTCGCCAAACATTCTATACAAAGCTGATAAATATTTAGCTGCTGCTTTGGTGGATTTAATTGGGTCGCTACGTTCATCCACATAACTACTAACATCTAAACCATATTCTTTACCAGTTGCAAACATAAATTGCCATAATCCTGTGGCACCGGCGTGTGATCTAGCTCTAGGTTTTAAAGCAGATTCTACAATAGCTAGATATTTTATTTCCAACGGTACATCTTGTGCATCTAATTCCCGCTCAAACATTGGGAAATAGAAATTACTTAACCCCATTAGACGTTCAAAATGTACACGTCTGTTCTTTAAGAACATTTTAATAACACTTTCTAATGATGGGTTATAAGCAATGTTAAAAGGGGTTTTAGCATTTAATCGCTCCAACCGTATTTTTAAAGTATCCGTAGGTAGTTCTGGATAATAAATTTCTTTATAATCCAATTTTGAAATTGTGCTATAAAGTGTATCATACAAACCAGTACTATATAATTCTTCACGCCACTTTTGCTCCAATTCAGAGGTGAATTCTAAATCTATTAATGATTTTATGTCAAGCGATTCTGGATCTATATTAATTTGTCTTTTATAAAATTGTTGTCCGTCCACAATAGTATCAAGGTCATAGGATTCCCCTGCAATTAATTGTTCTTCTGAAATATGTTTTTTAACAATTTTCTTCGGAATAGAATCTTGTGCATACAGTATTCCTACAGCAAAAAACAACGTAAAAAGACTAATGAAATTTTTAGTAGTTAAGTGAAACATGACGTTACAACTAACTCTTTTGACTAATTTATTACTGATTGATTGTTTCACGCACATAGGTTTTAAATTGGGGATTATTTATAAATTTTACGCTAAAATAGCAGCAATGCCTGGCAGGGTTTTGCCTTCCAGACTCTCTAACATAGCGCCACCACCAGTACTTACGTAGCTTACCTGGTCTTCAAAGCCGAATTGCTTAACGGCAGCAACTGAATCGCCTCCACCGACTAACGAAAATGCACCCGCTTTTGTTGCATCAGCAATAGCTTGCCCCAAAGCTTTTGTTCCATTTTCAAAATTTGACATTTCAAAAACACCAAGCGGACCGTTCCATAAAATGGTGTTAGAATCTTTAACTACATTAACAAATATTTCTTCGGTTTCCGGACCAATATCTAATCCCATCCAACCATCAGGAATTTCATTAACCGCACATATTTTAGTGTTTGCATTATTATCAAAAGCATCGGCTATAACGGCATCAACTGGTAGATGAACTTGAACATTTTTAGCTTTAGCTTTTTCTAAAATACTTCTAGCGAGTTCTAACTTATCATCTTCCACCAATGAATCTCCAATTTTACCACCTTGCGCCTTAATGAATGTAAAGGTCATCCCGCCACCAATTATTAAATGGTCAATCTTATCGAGTATATTATCAATAATAGTAATTTTACTAGATACTTTGGCACCACCTAATATCGCACAAATAGGTTTTTCGCCAGTTTTCATAACTTTATCAATACTCTTTATTTCTTTTGCCAATAAATAACCGAAACACTTTTTCTCTGGAAAAAATTGAGCAATAACAGCAGTGGACGCATGTGCGCGATGAGCTGTTCCAAAGGCATCATTAACGTATATATCACCTAATTTTGATAATTGTTTCGCAAAGTCCACATTTCCCGCAGTTTCTTCTTCATGGAAACGCAAATTTTCAAGAAGTAAAATCTGTCCTACCTCTAAATTCTTGACAGCTTCTTCCGCTTCTTCTCCTACACAGGTATTAACAAAAATCACTTCGACACCTAAAATATCTTCTACCTTATCAATAATATGTTTTAATGAAAATTTATCTTCTACACCTTTTGGTCGCCCTAAATGGGACATTAAAACACAGCTTCCGCCATCTTCTAAAACCTTAATTATAGTAGGTTTTGCTGCGCGAATACGGGTGGCATCTCCAACCTTAAATTCATCATCTAATGGCACATTAAAATCTACGCGAATTAGTGCTTTTTTATCTTCAAAATTAAAATCGTCTAATGTTTTCATACTATTTGAATATTAATATTATTTCAAATGATAACTTCAAGTGATATCATAGAATGACAAATATAAATTTTTAAGTCAATATTGACTTATTAATTAGGCTTACTTTAATAGTTTTAACGTTAATTAAAAGCTGTTTTCTTTTAAAGACTGCCTCCCAAAAAATGAAAAAAAATATGTAGGTTTGCTATATGCTATTTAGTGATATTCTAGGACAAGAACATATAAAAAATCATTTAACTCAAAGTGCCGATAACGGCCGAATTCCCCATGCCCAATTGTTTATTGGACCAGAAGGATCGGGTACGTTGCCAATGGCTATTGCCTATGCGCAATATCTACTTTGCAGTAATACACAAGGTGAAAATACCGGCGGTAATGATTCCTGCAATATTAAATTTAAGAATTTCGGCCACCCCGATTTGCATTTTACATTTCCCGTGGCAACTAATGATAAAATTAAAAAGCACCCAGTTTCGAGTCATTTTATGGAAGAATGGCGGGAATTATTAATCCAACAGCCTTATGGTAATTTGTTTGATTGGTATAAAAAACTAGGCATAGAAAAGAAACAAGGTCGAATTGGTGTTGACGAAGCTCAAGAAATTGTAAAAAAGTTAAGCCTAAAATCTTATGAGGGCGGTTATAAAATTATGATAATTTGGATGCCGGAAAAGCTAAATACTGAAGCCGCAAACAAATTGTTAAAACTGATTGAAGAACCACCGAATAAAACTGTTTTTATTTTAGTAGTTGAAGATGAAGAGCAGTTAATAAGTACCATTCAATCCCGTTGTCAAGCACTACACTTTCCGCCATTACCAGAAGATCTTATTTCAGAAGCCTTAATAAAAGCTTATCAAATTGAAGGGGGTGTTGCTGCTAAAATAGCACATCAAGCACACGGTAACTATAATAAAGCTTGCGATTTAGTTTATCATGACAGCGAAGATATCCAATTTGAAACATGGTTTATCTCCTGGATTAGAAGCGCCTTTAAAGCCAAAGGAAATAAAGCGGCTATTCATGATTTAATTTCTTGGAGTGAGGAAATTGCCAAGACGGGCAGAGAAACTCAAAAGCAATTTCTTTTGTTTTGTCTTAATTTTTTCCGCCAGGCTATGTTATTAAATTATGGTGCGGAAGATTTGGTTTTTTTAGAACCCAAAACAGACGGCTTTAAATTAAAGAATTTTGCGCCTTTCGTTCACGGTAATAATATTGGCGATATATCAAATGAAATCCAAGATGCCATTTACCATATTGAGCGTAATGGAAATGCAAAAATTATCCTGACAGATTTATCAATAAAACTCACCAGGTTATTACATAAAAAAGCCAGTTAAATTAATAACTGGCTTTTGGTATTTTAAATAAGTTTAAACCTTATTCTGATTTTTTGTATTCTGCATTTATAGACTCCAATAATTCCTTTGTTAAGTCATTACTTTCCTCACCGTACATAACGCTTCCACCTTCATTACTTCCTAAAATATAAGTATAACCGTTTTTCTTACCGTAATCTTTTACGTAACCGCGAACTTTAGTAATTAAACTGTCTATAGTTACTTGACTTTCCTGTTGGATAGCAGCTTCTTCCTGTTGGATACGTTGTTGCAACATTTGTTGTTTCTGACCCAACACTTGGTATTCTGCTTGGGCTTTATCCTGCGCCATACTTTGTGCTTTAGTCTGAAAAGCTTGAGCTTCTTGTTGAAATGCCTTGCCAATACTATCGGTACGCTTTTCGAATACCTCTATTTTTGATTTAAATTTAGCTTCAATATCTATTTTTTCCTGGTAGCCATTTATTAAGTCGCTGTTGTTAACAAATCCAATTTTTTGGGATTCCGTATTACACGATAATAATGCAAGAGATAAAATAGATACTAATAAAATATTTTTCATGTTTAGTTTGTTTTAATTTTAATAAGCACAAATGTAATAAAGTAAATAGATTGTTTTTAAAAAACGTTAAAAATTTAAATATAACTAAAATCTATAGATAAATGATTTTCAATAGCACTAATCGATCAAAAAACACGTGTTTTAAGATTGGTTTTAAAAGGTTTTAATAAAAAGCCAGCATCTTACATAGAACAAACTCTGATGTTGCTTAATTTGGCCTTAGAAGGGGTTTTATTGCTTTTTTATGACATAAATAAGCGAAGAATACTCACCTGAACGCTTTGCAAGCCTATTAGATTTAAAACCTTGCTGAAAAGCCTTAAAGAAATTCATTTTACCTGTTTTATATTTTTCCGAAAGCAAACTAACATAATAAGAATCAAAAATCATTGGTTTTATTTCTACAACTTCTAAACCATGTATAGCCAATAACTGTTTCATCCCAGTTTGCGAAAAATGCCAAAGGTGCCTCGGAACATCATAAGCGGCCCAAAAGTTTTGGTAAAATTCCGCATCATAACTTTTATAATTAGGAACAGCAATAATAAGTGTACCAGAATTTTTTAGCAATTCCTTATAATTCGAAATCTGTTCGTTAAGATCCGGCAGATGCTCCAGCACATGCCATAGCGTAATAACATCAAAACTTTTATTTTTAAGATTGATAAGTTCACGCGCATCTAAAACTGCATTTTCTGTTTTAGCATTTGCAATTTTTCTTGCTTCTGGATTGGGCTCAATTCCTGAAACGCACCAATTGTGACCTAAAGCTGTCTGTAAAAAATCGCCAGTACCACAACCGATATCTAATATATTTTTTTTCGAATCAGAATCGACATAAGAATTAATTAGTTTCAATTTGCGTTTTAAAGCAATAGAACGAATAACATGATAAGCTTTTTCAAAAAGATTACGTCTAGAATCGGTGTGAGAAATATAATCCTCACTTTTATAATAAGCTGGTAAATCTTCCAAGTTGGGTTGTGGGTTTGTTTCCAAAATTTCAAATTTAGAATGTTGTTTCAATTGAAATGACTCGTTAGAAACTGAATAATCCTCCACCTTAAAATCTACTTTTTTAATATCTATTTCCATCAAACTAATATGCATTAAAACCCATGCGGATATCATTTAAATAATTTAAAACAATATACCGGTAAAAAGAATCTGTTTTTAAACAATCTTCACCGATATCTGTTTCCGCTGTAATACTAATAAAATATTTATCTTTATCTGTTTTAGCGATTTTCGGATCTTTATTTCTAAAAACAATATCCGTAAAGCCAATATATTCTGAAGCATCATCTCCACTTAAAAACCGCGAAATTAATCCAAACATCTTCTACTTCTATTCTAAAATAACCAGGATTAAACAAAGCTTCATCTTCAAAATGCGACTTTAAATATCTTAAAAAAAAGCAGGTCTTTTGTAAATCTGAAATCTATTATCAATCGCCAAATCATCTTCTGCATTTTTCACACCTTATACAACATAATAATCGCGAACATCAGGAACATTCTTTTCAGGAAGACGAGAAAACTAAAGCTAAAACCACAATATACAGTGGAGCTTTAATTGTTAATTTATAGTTTAAATATGGGTTTTTTCATGAATTACAACCCAACGTTCCACGTGGAACATTTAAAATACTACCTTCCTAAATACACTAACAACACTGAAACATCACTTGGCGAAACACCGCTAATACGTGATGCTTGAGAAATGGTAACAGGTTGAATTTTATTTAATTTCTGGCGCGCCTCCGTGCTCATAGATTGCAGTTTAGAATAGTCAAAGTTCTTGGGGATTTTAATGTTTTCAAGTCTGGTTAACTTTTCAGCATTATTCTTTTCCTTATTAATATAACCTGAATATTTAACTTGAATTTCAGCCTGCTCAATCTCCTCCCTATCTAAATCATGTTGATTAATATAGTCATCTACACTGGACACTCTACGCATATCGTGAATGGTTATATTTGGCCTCGAAAATATTTTAAACATCTTATCGGATTGCGTCATTGGAGCAGAATCATTATCCACTAACACAGGATTAATTTCTTCCGGTTTAACACTGGTTTCTTTAAAAAACTCCACAAAAGCTTCCGCCTTTTCGTGCTTCTCTTCCATGCGTTTTAAACGTTTTTCAGATGCCAAACCAACCTCAAAAGATTTTGGCGTCAAACGAATATCTGCATTATCTTGACGCAACAAGGTTCTATATTCCGCTCGAGACGTAAACATTCTATATGGCTCTTCTGTCCCTTTAGTTATTAAATCATCTACTAAAACACCAATATAAGCTTCACTCCTAGATAAGATAAACGGATCACGACCTTGCACTTTTAAACTGGCATTCATACCTGCCATTAAACCTTGCGAACCCGCTTCTTCATAACCTGTAGTTCCATTAATTTGTCCAGCAAAATACAAGCCCTCCACCAACTTCGTTTCCAATGTATGCTGTAACTGTGTTGGCGGGAAATAATCATATTCGATAGCATAACCTGGTCTAAAGAATTTTACATTTTCAAAACCAACCACCGAACGCAACGCTCTAAATTGAACATCTTCAGGAAGCGAAGTTGAGAAACCGTTCACGTAATATTCCACCGTATTCCAGCCTTCAGGCTCTACAAATAATTGATGCCGATCCTTATCCGCAAAGCGATTAATTTTATCTTCAATAGACGGACAATAACGCGGGCCTAAACTTTGAATGCGACCATTGAACATTGGTGATCTATCAAAGCCTTCACGAAGCAGATCATGTACCTCATTGCTCGTATAGGTTAAATGACAAGAACGTTGCTTGGTTAATGGCTTTGTAACATCCAAATAAGAGAATTTTTCCGGAACTGCATCTCCAGGCTGCTCCACCATTTTAGAAAAATCTAGCGAACGACCATCTACTCGCGGCGGTGTTCCCGTTTTCATTCTCCCCGATTCAAAACCTAACTGAACAAGCTGCTCAGTAATACCTGTTGCCGCTCGCTCACCGGCTCTTCCTCCACCAAAATTTTTGTCGCCTATATGTATTAATCCATTTAGAAACGTACCGTTTGTAAGCACAACACTTTTAGCTTTAATAGATATTCCTAAAGAGGTTTTTACGCCAACCACCTTATGATTCTCTACTATTAGACCGGAAACCATTTCCTGGTAAAAATCCAAATTTTTAGTTCCTTCCAACATATTTCGCCAATCTTCAGCAAAACGCATACGGTCACTTTGAACTCTAGGACTCCACATTGCAGGCCCTTTTGATTTATTCAACATTTTAAATTGAATAGCAGAGGTATCACTTACAATTCCACTATAACCACCAAGCGCATCAATTTCTCGAACAATTTGACCTTTAGCGATCCCACCCATAGCTGGGTTACATGACATTTGTGCAATATTCTGCAAATTCATGGTAATAAGAAGTGTTTTACTTCCCATATTGGCAGCAGATGCAGCGGCCTCACTTCCTGCATGACCTCCCCCAACAACAATAACATCGTAAACTTCGTTAAACATGTTTAATGAATTTTATATTTTCTATTGTTCCACGTGGAACATTAAAATTTAGATTTGTATTTACTTCACATTCTTTTAATTTCCGGAAATAAAAGTCCGCAAATATACGATATCTTATCAGATATCTTTGAGAAGTTCCAAGTAGTGGTTTTCAAGATTACGCATATCCTTCTCTTCACTTTCCGACTTGTCTTTATAACCGCAGTAATGAAGTACGCCATGAACCATAACCCGATGTAGTTCGTCTTTAAGCGTAGTCTTGAAATCAATGGCATTATCCGCAACTCTCTCCGTAGATATATAGATATCACCTTGTATGATTTTTCCTATTGTATAATCGAAACTAATAACATCCGTTAGCGTATCATGATCTAGAAACTCTACATTTAAACTATGCAAATAGTCATCATTACAAAAAATGTAATTGATTTCCCCTAACTTAAACCCTTCAGAAACAAGAACGCGCTCTATCCACGTATGTAATTTTTCTTCATTATCAATTTCAAAATCGTTCTCGTAATTAAAACTAATCATTGGCTTTTTTAAAATAGTCTTTAACTTTCTTTTTATAAACTGGTTGCAAAGGTAAACTTTGACGATTTAAAATCTCAATTGTATTGAAATATTCTTTCGCTTTAGGAATCTGATTATTAGTATTGTTCTGAAACGCTCGTTTATTAGTCTCAGCTTTACGCTTTGTATCTTCACCTTGTTCCAATGTTGCGTTATCCAACTTCATAAGTTGATGCTGCAAATTCATCATTTTTTGAAGGGTTTGATTCGTCATTCCTTTATTTAATAAATCCATTTCCACATCTTCCATTTGTTTCAAAATAGCATTACCCGCTTCTGTTTCCCCTTCTTTAGATAACTTTTCCTGCAGTGCTTGTCTAATTTGTTGTTGTTGTTGATAGATCCTAAACAACTCTCCTTTACTTATTTCGCTACCTGCACCTTCTCCCATTTGGCTACCTCCTTCATTACCACTTTGACCTTCTTCGCCAGACTTCCCATCTTTACCAGTCTTTCCCTTTTCACCTGGTTTTTCACCTTCCTCTTTGCCTTTCTCGTCTTCGCCTTTATCCTTAGGTTCGCCTTGCTCCCCCTTATTCATACCTTTCTGCATTTCTTTATTTAAATCCTCTTGACTCATAATAATATCTGGTAAACCTTGTTCAGGCTTACCGCTACTTCCCGAACCAGAAGCCTGCATACTCATTTGCATCTGATCCATAATATCACTTAAAAAGTCCGCTAGATTATTAGCTGCAGTTATAGTGTACTGCTGATTACCTACACCCTGATATAAACGATTTTCAGAGAACTGTTCCAATGATTTATCTATATTAAAAAACACTTCAGAAATCTCCTTATTTACAGTTTCTGATAATTTTGGTTGACGCAAAGACAATGCAAATAAACTGTCATCCACATGAGAAAAATGTTCTTTTAAATCGTTTTGATTACGCAAATAGGAAGCATATTTATTATGATTAATTTCGATACTTTTAAAACGATCCATCAAATCCTCTTGTTCAAAAGAAAACAAAATAAGATTATCAAGAATTTGACGAAGCATATCTAAATCTTCTTGCATCTGTTCGCCTCCACTAGACTGCATTGCCATTTTCATTTTTTCGCCAAGTTGCTTCATTTTTTCAGCAGCTTGTTTTTGTTTCTTTTGGGCGTTCTTCTGATTCTCTTGAGCATCTTCATCCTGATCTTGATCTTCATTCTTTTGCTTTTCTCCCAATTCCTCGGACGCTTTTTGTTGATCTTCTTTTATAGACTCTTCTTTTTTTTCATCTTTTGGCACGTCCATAGGTTTTCTTAAAGCCTTATTATCATTTTGTAATTCTTCCAAAGCTTTTTGAAATTCATCAAAATTTTCATTTAAATCATCCTGCTCTTCTTTGGTATTATTGTTTTCTTTTTCTTCAGATAATTTCTCTTGATCATCGGCTAACTTTTCTAAATTTTGTTGAAGTTTCTCTAATTTTTTTGCCACATAATATCGTTTGGTCAACTCCAATAACTGTTCTAAACTGCGCTTTTGATTTTTATTTTGCTTGGCTAACTCTTCGAGTTTTTCAGATAGTGTTTCCTTATTTATCTTCTCTTGCAATTTCTCCAGTTCATCAAGAATCTTTTCATCCTTTTTAAGCTGGGCTTCATTCTCTTTTAAACGCTCCTTCAAATCCTCTTTATAAGCATCTTCTTGTTTACTATCCTTTTGAAATTCCTCTAAATTATCGGTTAGCTTTTTATTGAAATTCTTCATCATTTCCTCCTGCTGCTTCTGTCGCTTTAAAAAATTATCAAATTTCTTTTTATCATTGAAATTCAATTCCGACTTCTCTTTTTGAGTTTTCGAAAACTCTTCAAGCTCCTTTTCTCGCGCATCCATTTTTTCCAAAGAATTATTCAAATCTTTGATCGTTTCATTCTGTTGCCGCAGCTGTTTGTCTTCTGTTTCCGCTGTGGTTAACTTTCTAAAAGAGAAAACTCTACTTTTAGTGCTTTTATAACCGCTAATAAAGTCATTATCAAATACTTGAAAATAAAATTCATAACTTACACCATCTTCTAATTCCAAATTATTAGGAAAAGCAGTAATAAATTCCCCGACATTGCCATTAGATATTGGAATTCCCTCAATTTCTCTTTTACTTTCATCAGAAGATGGATAATAGACCAATTGAAGCTTCCGCAAACCGTAATCATCGGTAGCTTGGCCGAAAAAATACATGTTTTGTTGATTAATACTGTCCACTTCCATTTTTACACGTAATTCCGGATAATCATCTTTAATTACATCTATAGAAAATGCTAGACGTTCGTAATCCTTTAAAGATTTGTTACTAGTAGCAATCGTATAATCAAATGTATTTTGAACCGTTCTATCTAGGATGAATTGATTAGAGCTTTCAGATAGAAATTGAACCGTATCACCAGTGTAAAGCCTTACATCTTCGGTTGCCTTAGTTTGTAATTTCCAAGAAATTTTTGTTCCTTGAGGAACTACTGCATTTCCTGTACCTGTTAAAACTTCATCCGTTTTATTGATATATGCCGGATAATCCAACACCATTTGGAAACCAACTATAGATGGAACTTCAGCAACCTTTAAAATATAGGGTTTGGACTTTACAGAATTTGCAGATAATCTAAATGCGATATTGTTTTTTAAGCGGCTAAATACAAATTCAAAATCCCCAGCACCCTTCTGCTGTAAAAAGTAAGATTCGTTATTATAAGTAATTTTGGCATTTTCCGGAATAACATCGCCCACGGTTTTAACCTGCAAGATAAAATCCTTGTTTTCAGTTGCCATCAAATTATCATTAACCACAAAAAATTGAAAAGGCGCAGGTGGTTCATAAGCTGTGGAATGATTAATAACCCGTTTATAGCTATCACTAAACCAATTAATTTTTCCTGATAAAATCGATAATAAAATTATAACAATCGGAATAGCGGCATATCTTACATAGCGTAAATTTTGTTTAAAGTTAATTGCTAATTTGAAAGGAACAGGTTGTAATTCTTCAGATTTCTGATTAATACTTGCTAGTAACAATTCCGATTCAAGACCCTTTTCTTTCAGTTGCAAAACGTTCAACAATTTGTCATTCACTTCTGGGAAATGCGTTCCAATAATTTTTGACGCCTTAACGTAATCTATACCCTTTTTTAGTTTGAATAAATGCGCTAACGGAATAGCCATAAATTTAATAAACAGGCCAACTTCAACTATAATAAAAATCCAAAATAATACCGTTCTGGAAGTTACATTCAGCCAAAAAATATATTCCAAGAAAAGTGTAAATAGGAAATACAGAAAACCAATAGCAAAAAATAATATGCTACCTTTTATAAGTTCGTTAGTATAATAACGTCTAACAAAAGCTTCCAGTTTTTGTAAAATAGTATCAAATTGCGTCACGTTTTATTCATGTTTTCTATTAAACCTACTAAACTACAATTTTTTTAGTTCGCTAATTATCTATATTTAATAACATTCACTTAATTAGCACCATTTTAGAAGACTTAAAACCTGTTTTAAATTTTAAATAGATGCCATAGAAGTAGATTCATATAAATCGAAACCAAATATGAAGTGCTTTATGCTAATTTCTTTGTTGTTTATTAACCGCTAGTCTATCTTTGTACTATTAAAACTAAAAACATGTCAAAACCAGTAAGAGTGCGCTTTGCACCAAGTCCAACAGGACCATTACATATAGGCGGTATTCGTACAGCCCTTTTCAACTATTTATTTGCTAAAAAACACAATGGGACATTTATACTACGTATAGAGGACACCGATCAAAATCGATTTGTGGAAGGTGCTGAAAATTATATTGAAGAAGCTTTAAAATGGTGCGGTATAACGGTAGACGAAGGCGTAAATACCAATGAAAAGTTTGGTCCCTACAGACAAAGCGAACGTAAAGACATATATAGACAATATGCGGAGCAATTAGTAGCTTCTGGGAATGCCTATTTTGCTTTTGACACTTCTGAAAATTTAGATTATTACAGAAAAGATCACGAAGCTAAAGGCAAAACCTTTATTTACAACTGGCATAACAGACACTTTTTATCAAATTCACTATCCTTGACGCCTGAAGAGGTTCAAACAAAATTAGATGCAGGCGAAGATTATGTCATTCGTTTTAAATCGCCCGAAGATGAAACGCTAAATCTAAAAGATATTATTCGTGGTTACATGACGATTGAGACGAATATTTTAGATGACAAAGTATTATTTAAAAGTGATGGTTTACCAACGTATCATTTAGCGAATATTGTAGACGATCATTTAATGGAAATCACACATGTTATTCGTGGCGAAGAATGGTTACCATCATTAGCACTACATTATCAATTATATGATGCTTTTGGTTGGGAAAAGCCTGAATTTGCACATTTACCGTTAATTTTAAAACCAACAGGAAAAGGAAAATTAAGTAAACGAGATGGTGACAAACTCGGTTTTCCGGTATTTCCATTAGCCTATAAGGATCATAAAACTGGAGATGTGTCTCTTGGCTATCGTGAAGAGGGCTATTTTCCTGAAGCTGTTGTTAATTTCTTGGCCTTTTTAGGATGGAATCCAGGAACGGAACAGGAAATTTTTAGCATGGAAGAACTTATTGAAGCCTTCGATTTAAGTCGTGTAAATAAAGCCGGTGCACGTTTTGACCCTGATAAAACCAAATGGTTTAACCACCATTATATGCAAGAGCAATACAATGATGATTTAGCTAGAATGTTTAAGGAAATTCAGCCAGAATTAGCAGAAATTGATGTGAATTACGTGGAGTTGGTTGTTGCACTTGTTAAAGAACGCGCCAATCTTGTAACCGACTTTTGGGATTTAAGTCACTTTTTCTTCGAAACACCAACCGATTTAGACGAAAAAGCAGTTAAAAAGGCTTGGAAAGACGATTCTCCTGAAATTATGAATCAAGTGATTGCTGTTTTAGATTCTGTAGAAGATTACAAGGTTGAAAACCTACAAACGGAACTAAAAGGATGGATTACTAAAAACGAAATTAGTTTTGGTAAAGTTATGATGCCTTTGCGTTTGGCATTAGTTGGGGCGTTACAAGGTCCAGAAGTATTCGATATAATGTACTTGATTGGTAAAGAAGAAACCAAACGACGTATTGAGAATTTGATTAAAACGCTATCATAAAAACACCAAAATGTCATTTCTAAATTAGAAAATCTAGCTTAAAAAGCGCTTCTAATCCTGAAATGACATTTTTTTTATCTTTCGTTTAAAAAGAAACCATAGCTGTAAAAGCAAGCATAGATTGGTTTCCTTTAAATTTTCCGGTATTTCCAGTTTGGTCTAAATTCTGTTTGTTTAGATTATCTAACGTATTTAATATCCCATAAATATATTGTGCTTTTAGTCGGAAGTGGTTGAACCCCGCCGATAAACCAATAGCACCGTCTACATTAAACCGACTGATTTCCTTAATATCTTTTGCTAATAAGTTGTTATAATTGGCAATCATAAAACCACCTTGATTTTTATCATCTAAATCCAACTGGCCATTATATTGTAGCATGGGTCCAACATCAATTGTCAGGAAGCTTTCAATTAATTTTATATGCACTAACAAGGCAATTTGCGCGGTGAGCACCTTATAATCAATAAATTCCTCGTTAGAATAACCTATGTTAGAAGCAGCGATTCCTAAATTGTTTTCGGCCAACTGAATGTTATAACTCATATTATACCATTTATGGGGTAAATCTACTGTTGCCGAAGCACCAAGCATCCAACCCGCACCCTTTTTTGTGGTGAAATTATTAGAAACCAAATCATACTGCGTAATACCAGCATAAATACCAATCCCGTTCACAATTTTTACTGTTCCATGTTGGGAAAATCCCATAGTAATAAAACAAATGAAAAAAATATTTAGCAGAATATTGGATTTTGAGTGCATAATGATTTAAGAGTAAATTCAAAACAAATTTATAGATATTATAGTGTTATTCACTGGTTATGAATAGATAATTTTACAAATCACTATATTCCATAGAAATATATCTTAAATTGGACCAACCATTTTTAACCTAATAAAATCAAGTTATGCTAATATTTATTCCTTTTATTTTAATTGGACTTTTTGTTTTATTTTCTTCCTTTTTCGTTGTCAAGCAACAAACAGCCGCCATTATAGAACGTTTTGGTAAATTCCACAGTATTCGCCAATCGGGTTTACACATGAAAATACCTGTTGTTGATCGTGTTGCCGGTCGATTAAGTTTAAAAATACAACAATTAGATGTTATAATTGAAACCAAAACACTTGATGATGTATTCGTAAAACTAAAAGTTTCCGTTCAATATAAAGTTGTAACAGAAAAAGTATATGATGCTTTTTACAAATTGGATTACCCGCATGATCAAATTACCAGCTACGTATTTGATGTCGTTCGTGCAGAAGTTCCAAAAATGAAATTAGATGATGTTTTTGTGAAAAAAGATGATATTGCTTTGGCTGTTAAAGCTGAATTAAATGATGCTATGATGGATTATGGTTTTGATATTATTAGAACTTTAGTTACCGATATTGACCCAGATCCTCAAGTAAAAATAGCTATGAACCGTATTAATGCTGCCGACAGAGAAAAAACTGCCGCTCAATATGAAGGTGATGCACAACGTATTCTAATCGTTGAAAAAGCTAAAGCTGAGGCTGAAAGCAAACGATTACAAGGTCAAGGTATTGCTGATCAACGACGTGAAATTGCACGTGGTTTAGAAGAATCAGTTGAAGTATTGAATCGTGTGGGTATAAACTCACAAGAAGCTTCAGCACTAATTGTTGTAACACAGCATTATGACACTTTACAATCATTAGGTGAAGCCACTAATAGTAATTTAATTTTATTACCAAATGCACCGCAAGCAGGTAGTAATATGTTAAATGATATGGTTGCCAGTTTTGCTGCTAGTAATCAAATTGGTGAGGCCATGAAAGATGCGAAAAAAAATAAAGAAGATTAAGTTTCATACTTGGTATAAATATTGCCATGTTTAGTAGTTATTAATCAATAAGTAAAAAATTATATTATGTCGAAAATTTATGCAGTAATATTATTAATATTAACGCCAACTTTAGCTATGTCGCAAGGCTTGGTCTTTAATAGCGGTAATAGTATCAACAAAAGTACCGGTTTGGTAGAGATAGACCCGGCTGTTTTAAACGAAAGTCATACAGGATCTCCATATATCACTGAAGAACTTTCTGACATTACTTTGAGTAAAATAGAAGGTAAAACCTTTAAAGCTCGATATAACGCAGCACATGATGTTATGGAGGTTGTAGGCGAAGACGGAAAACATTACAATTTAGTGCGAGATCCTGAACTAGAAGTAACTTTTATCCGATCTGGCCAAAATTATCGTGTTTTTAATTTGGGTAATGAGTCCAATGACAATGGTTTTTTTGTTGTTTTAAACGATGGTGACATTAAACTTCTTAAAAAGGAGATCATTAAATTTTATGATGAAGAATTTTCTACTACTGGATATGACAAAGCTAAACCAGCGAAATTTAAAAGAGAAAAGGATGAATTCTATTTCATGAAGGATGGTGTTCTTTCAACTGAAATTCCTAGAAATAAGAAAAGCTTCATTAGTTTATTGAATATTGATTCCAATAAGGAAAATAAAATACTTTCATATATCAAGAAAAATAGATTAAAATTAAATGATGAGCAAGACTTAATTACATTGTTTACATATATAAATATCAATAAATTCTAATGTT
This sequence comes from Bizionia argentinensis JUB59, assembly GCF_000224335.1. Lineage (GTDB taxonomy): Bacteria > Bacteroidota > Bacteroidia > Flavobacteriales > Flavobacteriaceae > Algorimicrobium > Algorimicrobium argentinense. The sequence continues at coordinate 17,645 of NZ_AFXZ01000034.1, forward strand.
GTTCCTCTTTATATTTTTTGATGATTTCTTTTAAACTGTCTAGGTAATTTTCCAATTCTTTAGCATTAATATTAGGATTTTCCTGATCAGGAATAGTCATAGGAATTTCATCTAAATGATCGTAAATGGCTGGATAATTGGTTTCAATATCGCGTGTAACTGTTGATATTTCCGTTAACAGATCTTTCACTTTTTTCATATTTCATTGATTTTAGTAGTCAAAAGGTATCAAAAAAAGGACTGACAAAAAAAGAATATGTGTTAGCTATTTGTTAATTCAATTTGAAGGGGTTTCTTTCCGTCCAAGTTTTAGAAGGATTCATCAGTTTAAAAATATACTTTAAAGCGGTGTTCATAAACAAATTGGTGTGCTTTAAATACAGAACCATAGCTTGAGGTTTTGCACCTACAGAACTTTTTATTTCCATAGCAGTTCTGGCATAAACAACAGATTTATATTTATTGTTTATGCCAAATTTTGCCATATCATAGAGCATATTTAAGTACAACTGATGCTTAAATTGATAATGGCTATTATAGCCTAAAAAGTATGTTTCTACCTGCTTATAATTGAGAATAAGCGTGTAAAAGCCAACCAATTCATCATTTAGATAATATCCAAAAACTTTAAAATTATCGCCAAGTTGTTTTTTTAAGGTATAAAAATGATTTTCAGGTAAAAGAAAGGTGTTGATTTTAGCATGATTAGAAACGTTTTTATACAAATTATATAAGCTTTTCGATTGCTTAAATATTTCCACTTCATCCAATTCTTTGGTAACAATATCTTTGCATTTCTTTCGTGCTGATTTATAACGATCACGATATTTTTTATGAAAATCTCCTATATAAAAATCAAAAGTAGACCAAGTTTCAGGAATATTCATAATCATATTAGGTTGTACAACCAATTGATGAAACCCCAGTTTATATAGTGAATTTGTACTTCTATGTATAGCATCCGTTAGAAAATAGTCTTTCAATAAAACAGCTCTAATCCTTTTATTATAAACGGTTTTAATATCGCGCTTTAAAACATTAACTGCATCTATCAATCCTGAAATAAATTGGTCATTTGAAACAATATTTTGGTTAAAATAAACCCCGTGTTGACCCGTATGTGTTAAGTTTCCAACAACTAAAATGTTTCCTTTTAAAATCTTTGATATGCGATTTTTAAAACGCTCTTGAAAACAGGAATCTTCCTGATTTCGGAACATATCATTTAAGTATAATTTTACACGTTGGATAATGGCAACTCCTATTAATTCTTCTTGTTTATAAAATGCAAAATAGTATAACGTAATATTATTAGGAGCTGATTTTTCAAAAGCTTTTAAGTAAGGTGTTTGTAAAAATATATCATGACTAACCAATGCATCCCAAGTTGCAGGTAAATTATGTGAAGATGTAAATAAATTAGTTTCTATCAAATTTTTATGAAAAAAGACTGATTGCGTATATAAGTCTTGAAAGTTATATATTCATTACAAATTAATTCCATCCGCATATTATAGCTCTCATAATAGTAGTAAGAACAACCCAATACCTACTATTTATAAAGGTATATTTCCAACTTCTTGGCTCGAATAACTATAATTTCTACCATAAAGGCTTTATTCGAAGGTAATGCTGCGCCTGGTTTATCACATATCATTCCAGAAGTAATAACTTAATACATGCCTATGTATTGCAATAAAAAAAGAAAACAATATAATCTTCAAAAAAATAATTAGAAGATTTCCATCTTTTATAGTTTGAACACCACTTTCTGAATCCAAGCAACACTTAATATTCTCGAATTATACCGCATAAAACCTCTGATTAACGAAACAAAATTAAATGCTGAAGTGTATAAAAAAATGATATAAATAGTTCGTGATGAATAAACAAAAAAATTACTGATTTTGAAGTACCAATCGTTTAAGGCAAATTAAAATTCAATATATTAAAATTTACCAACCACCACTGGATCCACCACCTCCTGAACGGCCACCACCACCAGAAAAACTACTTGATGAACTACTTGAAGAGCTGCTGTAAGAACGACTGCTACCTCCGCCGCCGCCAATAGAACCCGATGAAGGAAAATACTTATCCATATAACGATGATCTGTTTTAAACCATGAAAAGGACATAGGATCTAGGCCTTTCTTTTGTTTTATTAGTGCCAAAGTAAACGGTAATAATAGGATTACAAATCCTACAAATGCTAACAACATAGGTATTGTAAGTAAGCCAGAACTAGAAAAAGCATTAAAGTATTCACTGACATTAGTGTTAAAAAAGATTTCACCTCCAATCAGAATAGCAAATATTAAAGGCATAATAACAAAGAGAGTTGAAACAATCGTGATAAAAAGAACACCAAATAATAAAAATGGAAAAAATATAAAACTAATTTTTCCTGTTATAAATCCCCTATAAACATGTATTAACTTTTTAAAACCAAATAAAAACAACCTACCACCAAGATAAATAAACAAGCCAAGGACTACAAAAATAACACAGAATAGTAGAATACTAAATATAAGTGGCAAGGTATTATGCTCATCCTCCTTTACCGACGCAAATTCTTCGGCGTAAATAGGATCGTTAATAAGCAGAATTATTTCATCTGTTGCTAAATCTATACCCTCATAAAAATCATTATTTTTAAATTTAGGTGTCATTATATTTCTAGTGATTCTTGACGATAAAGCATCCGTAATAATAGGTTCTAATCCATACCCAACTTCAACTCTAAACTTTTTATCGTTTTTAGCTATAAGAATTAATACACCGTTGTCTAATTTTTTTTGTCCAATATCATTAGCCTCGAAAACGCGAAGTGCATACTCTTCGACAGAAATATTATCCAAACTATTAACAGTAAGTACTACAATTTGATGCGAAGTTTCTGTTTCAAAATTTTTAAGTTTATTGTTTAAAGACAACACTTCATCTCCACTAAATAAGTGAGCATTATCTGTACAAAATTCCGATAAAACAGGATAGTCTATTTGTGCCTTAGTAAATTGAATAAAACATAAAAAGACACTAAATAAGAGCAATTTAATTTTCAAAATAATATTCGTTTAATATAAAAAATCCACAAGTTTAAAAGCTTGTGGATTGTGTTTATAAAGCGCTAGCTTCTTCTACTAATAACTTATTTTTATCTTCTAAAGCTTTGGCTATAAAATCGTTTATAGCTTCATTTTTTTCTAATCCGTTTTTAAGTAAAACACCTAAACTGATCATGGTTATAATACGTGTTCCCGATTTCTTTACAGATGTATTAAACAATGGTTCTAAATCGTCATAACTAATATGCTCCGCTAGTTGTTGAATATCTGCTTTTGCCGCTTCACGTGTATCATCTGCTAATTTATCAAACTTTTTACCATACTGTTTTATCAGTTCTATTGGTGGGCGCTTTTGTTGTGGTTTTGGCTGATTTTCGTTTGTTTTAGGCTTTTGCTTGGCCCAAGAATCCTTTAAACCCACTGTTTTATTAAATACTAAATGATCTGATTTAGAGTCTTTATCCACATTAAAATAACCCAATCGTTGAAATTGAAACTGGTCCCCTATTTCAGCATCCGCTAAACTCGGTTCCACAAATGCGTCGACGATTTTTAAAGACTGTGGATTAATAAATTCCATATAATCTATATCGGCATGGCTGTCTGGTGCTTCATCATTAAATAAACGATCGTATTCGCGAACTTCCGCTTTAATAGCATGTTTTTTAGAAACCCAATGCAAGGTTCCTTTAACTTTTTTCTCTGTATCTTCTGTGTATGTACAGTGAACTTCAATAATTTCACCTTTATCATTTTTTACAACAGAATCTGCTTTGATGATATAAGCATTTTTTAAGCGTACTTCACCTCCTAATTTTAATCTGAAAAAATTATCAGATGCTTCTTCTTTAAAATCGTCTTTTTCAATGTATAACTCCCGTGAAAAAGGTACTTTTCTAAAACCAGCATTTTCATCTTCTTGATTGTTTTCTGCTTCCAACCATTCCTCTTTATCTTCAGGATAATTTGTAATAACCAGTTTTATCGGATCTAAAACAGCCATAACACGTGGTGCCGTTTTGTTTAAATCTTCACGAACACAAAATTCTAAAAGCGAAACATCAATTACATTATCTCGTTTAGCAACACCAACTTTATCAATAAACTGTTTAATTGATTCCGGGGTATAACCACGACGTCGTAAACCTGAAATAGTTGGCATACGTGGGTCATCCCATCCCGTAACAATTCCTTCCTCCACCAAAGTAAGTAACTTTCGTTTACTCATAATGGTATAGCTTAAGTTAAGACGTGCAAATTCACGCTGTTTTGGAAGCATTGGTAAAGCTTCCGGTTGGTATTTATATACTTGCTCCTTGAACCAATCGTAAAGCTCTCTGTGGGGCTTAAACTCAAGCGAACATAAGGAATGTGATATCTGTTCAATATAATCGCTTTCACCATGTGTCCAGTCGTACATTGGATAAATACACCAGTCGTTACCCGTTCGATGGTGCGCCTTATTTAAAATACGATACATCAACGGATCCCGCATTAACATATTTGGATGTTGCATATCTATTTTAGCACGTAATACATGCGAACCTTCTGGATAATCTCCAGCTTTCATGCCTTCAAATAATTGCAGATTTTCTTCAATACTACGGTTGCGGTTAGGTCCATCTACACCAGGTTGCGTAGGAGTTCCTTTTTGTTGGGCCATTGCTGCGCTAGTTTGAGAATCCACATAAGCTTTGCCTTCTTTAATTAAAGCAACCGCCCAATTGTATAACTGCTGAAAATAATCTGATGAATATAACTCTTCAGCCCATTTATAGCCTAACCAAGATATATCTCGTTTGATGGCATCCACATATTCCTGTTCCTCTTTGGCTGGATTGGTGTCATCAAAACGCAAATTGACCGGCGCATTATACTTTTCGCCTAGACCAAAACTAATACCTATGGCTTTGGTGTGACCAATATGTAAATAACCATTCGGTTCTGGTGGAAAACGAAAACGAAGCGCTTCTTTTTCTAAACCGTTTCGTAAATCCTCTTCTATAATATGCTCAATAAAATTAAGCGATTTTGTTTCTTCAGACATAAGTGATGTGTGTTTTTAAAAACTGATGCGAAATTACGGAAATATACGATTGATGTCTTAACATTTTGTTCAATAATGCTTAATTTTATCAAAAATAAAAGACCATGAAACAACTCAATTATACCTGTCCCAAATGCGATAATAAAACTTATCAAGTGAGTGAAATGCGCGCTACAGGTGGAACGTTTTCAAAAATATTTGATATTCAAAATAAAAAATTCACTTCTGTTACTTGTGAACGCTGCACATATACGGAGTTTTACAAGACTAAAACGAGCGGATTAAGTAATGTATTTGATTTTATAACAAGCTAATGGGAACAATTAAAGTTGAAAATATTCGTGTATTTGCTAATCATGGTTGCTTAAAAGAAGAAACCAAAATTGGCAGTGATTATCGTGTGGATCTAGAAGTTAAAGCAAATTTGCAAATATCGGCTAACACTGATTTATTGCAGAATACGGTAGATTATGTCATTTTAAATAAAATAGTTAGAGAAGAAATGGCTCAACCTTCCTATTTACTGGAAACGGTTGCTAAACGAATTTTAAAACGAATTTTTAAAGAAGATACATTAGTAAAAAAAGCGACAGTTTGGGTTAGTAAAATTAACCCACCTATTGGCGGCGATGTGGAAATGGTGACCATAAAAATGCAGGAAAAACGAAAAAAGCAAAAGTAGTAGCGAAACACCTTTATTTTTTTTACCTTTGTGCTCTCTTAAAATAGAGATTCCTACTTTCACAGGAATATGGTGTCGTGGCCGAGTGGCTAGGCTCAGCTCTGCAAAAGCTGCTACAGCGGTTCGAATCCGCTCGACACCTCCAGAAACCTTCAAGTTTAACTTGGAGGTTTTTTTATTGTGAATTTTTAAGAAAATTATTAGACCTCACAGGTTTTAAAAACCTGTGAGGTCTTGTTAAATAAGATTAATAATGATAAAAATTTTTAGGGTAATAAAGTTATATAAATATACTTTTCTATACGTATCTATTTGAAATATAGTGTTTTAAAATATTTAAAACGAAATCCTGGAATCAAAAGTTTCCAAATATCTCTATTTTCTATCTTATTTTTAGAAACTAATCGTTTACCATCAACAAGCGTTCTGTAAACAAATACATAGATAACTAATGCCGTAACAAATTGCCAAGAAGTCAGTAAATCAGCATTAGTAAAAACAATGATTAATACTAAAGGAACTATAATCGCGCTATAAAAAAGTAGTAAATTTTTCATAAAACTTCTAATTTAAAATTATTCCGATTTAAATATCTCAAAATTCTCCAATTTTTCCTTTAAAAGTTCCTTTTCCTTTGGAAAAAAGCCCTGTAAAAGCAGTAAAATACCAAATCCCATAATGACTAATGAGACAATTTTTTTAGTTTTAAAAATACGTCGTGGCGTCAGTTTATTTTTAAGCGTTTTCGCAGCTAATATTTTAAGTAAATCGACTAGAAAATAAACCGCTAAAATGGTTCCTAAAAACACGAATAAACTTTCATTATTATCAGTTAAAGAATTACCAATAACAATAAAGCCTAACCAACCCAATAACACACCAATATTAATAAAGTTGAGCAAAAACCCTTTGATAAAGAGTTTTCCAAAGTTCTTTTTTATTTCAACAGTATGAAATTCACGAACAATATCCCGAAAAGATTTTGATGTTTTTAGAAACGAAATAAACCCATAAACCGCTAATAACACACCACCAAAAACAAGAAAGTTCGGATCGTCTTTTATTTTATCAAGTAGTTTAGTAGTACTATAGTAAGCAACAATTATAAATAGAATATCGGCTAAAATAACGCCAAAGTCGAAAATTAAAGCACTTTTAAATCCTTTAGTGGCACTTGTTTCTAGTAGAACAAAAAACACAGGTCCAATGGTAAAGGATAATATTATTCCAAAAGGAATAGCCGTTAAAACATCGTCTATCATAACTCTTTTAAAGCAGTTTCTACAAATTTAGGAAAATCCTTTGTATTAATCCTTACGAATTATTTTTCCGCCAAACACAGTATTTTCTTCTACCAGCTTCGGATTTCCGTAAATATAAACATTTCCGCCTGCTCTAACTTTAACATCTACTTTCTCTGACGCTTTTACATGTGCTTCACCTGCAGCTCTAATTATTACATGAGCAGTTTCACTTTCTAATTCTTTTCCAAGAAAAGAACCGCCTGTAGTTAAATCTATCTTTTGGTTTTTTGTATTTCCAGAAACTCTAATAACGCCACCCGTTACAGCTTTAGCTTCTAAATAGGTAATGTCCTGTACCATTAGTTTAATACTACCACCTTCTTGTGCATCCAATTCTAGTTCAAACTGACTAAAAACATCATTCGATCCTACGAATGCTCCTTCATTAACATCAATTTTATCTAGTTTTTTATAGTATAATTCCACCGTTGTACGATCGCCATCAAAGGCTTTCCTAATAGACATTTTAACTTTTAATGTACCATTTCTATTAACAATTACAACATCTCCAGTATTTTGACCTGTGATGATAATCTTATTTTCGTCAGATTTAATTAAAGTTACTTCTATCCTATCGTAGACTTTTAATTCATTAAAATCACCAAGAATTTTTTCGGTTTGAGCCTGACTTATTTGGGTTGCTGCAACCAGTAAAACGATTGCAAAAAGAAATTTTTTCATTATAAATTGTCTGATTTAAAAATTAATAATTCGGATTTATCCATCTGGTATCTCTACTAAATTTTAAGACACCAGAACAAATTCGAATAATTATATCAAAAACTATTCCTCATGTTTTCCTATTAAGTAAAAATCTAAATGTCTTTTTACTAAATCTGTGTTTTTCACTTTAACAATGACTTCATCACCAAGTTGATACATGGTTTTAGATTTCTTACCTATTAGCGCATAATGATCCTGATCAAATTGGTAGTGATCGTCTTTCATGTCGCGTATACTCACCATTCCTTCACATTTATTAGCGATAATTTCTATATAAATTCCCCAATCTGTAACACCTGAAATAACACCTACAAACTCTTCATCTTTATGATCTTCCATAAAGCGAATTTGCATGTATTTAATAGAATCACGTTCAGCTTTCGTTGCTAGATATTCCATATTACTGGAATGGTTACATTTATCTTCGTAAATAGCGGCATTTGCAGATTTTTCACCATCCAAATACATTTGTAATAAACGATGTGCCATAATATCTGGATAACGTCGAATTGGCGATGTAAAATGACTGTAATAGTCAAAGGCTAGTCCGTAGTGACCTATATTATCCGTGGTATATTCCGCTTTACTCATAGTTCGTATGGTTAGCGTATCTACCAAATTCTGTTCTTTTGTACCAACAACTTCGCTTAATAAATTATTTAAAGATGATGATATCGATTTTTTATCCTTAAAATCCAATTTATAACCAAAACGACCAACTACATTTTGAAGAGATGCTAGTTTACTTTCATCCGGCTCATCGTGAACACGGTAAATAAACGTTTTTTCTGGTTTTTGTTTTCCTACAAATTCCGAAACTTTTCGGTTTGCTAACAACATGAATTCTTCAATCATTTTATTAGCATCCTTAGATGATTTAAAGAAAACACCAATTGGATTTGCATCTTTATCAAGTTCGAATTTCACTTCTACCTTATCAAAAGAAATAGCACCAGAACGCATACGTTTAGAACGCATTTTTTTAGCAAAAGCATCCATTTTTAAAACGGCAAAAGCAATTTCTTTGGTAGTATTATAATCTTTTCCACTGATAGCAACATCAGCAGGAATACTTGTATCTATATCAGCCATCTCGACTGCTTTCGATATAACATTTAGCTCGGCATTATTTTCAATAATAGCTTGCGCTTCTTCATAAGCAAAACGGGCATTACTAAACGTTACGGTTTTACCGAACCATTCGTCTACAACTTCACCTTTATCGTTCATTTTAAAAACAGCTGAAAACGTATATTTCTCTTCATTTGGTCGCAACGAACAAGCATTATTAGATAAAACTTCTGGTAACATAGGCACCACACGATCTACTAAATAAACCGAAGTTGCACGTTCATAAGCTTCATCATCCAAAATAGTTCCTGGCTGCAAATAATGCGAAACATCGGCAATATGAATTCCTATTTCGTATAATCCATTATCTAAAATTTCAAAAGAAAGCGCATCATCAAAATCCTTAGCATCTTTTGGATCAATGGTAAAGGTTAAATCCTTTCGCATATCACGACGTTTAGCAATTTCTTCCTTGGTTATAGAGGTATCAATTTTATTAGCAAAATCTTCTACTTCTTTAGGAAATTCAAGTGGTAAACCATATTCGGCTAAAATAGCATGTATTTCAGTATTATGTTCTCCAGGTCTTCCTAAAACTTCGATAACTTTTCCGTTTGGAGAATCAGATTTTTCTGGCCATTCTTCTAATGAAACCAATACTTTATCGCCATCTTTAGCTTTATTTGTTTTATTAATAGGAACAAATATATCCGTATACATTTTATTACTATCTACTACAACAAATGCATAATTATTATGCAACTGAATAACGCCAACATACTCGCTTTTAGCACGTTTAATTATTTGAGTAATTTCCCCTTCTCGCTTTCCATTTTTTACACGTTTGTAGGCGTAAAACTCTACTTCATCACCGTGAAGGGCTTTATTCATGTTATTGGATGAAATGTATATATCGTCTTCAAAATCTTCGCTAATAATATAACCTGCGCCTCTGGAGGCCATATCTACTCTACCGGTATGATATTCGCTAGAAGCGACCACTTTATATTTACCGCGTTCTACTTCTTCAACTTCCTGTTTTGCTTTAAGTTGTTGAAGTTTTTTAATGATTTGATTGCGACTGCTGGCATCGTTTACACCAATTTTCGAAGCTATTTGTTTGTAGTTAAATGCTTGTGTACGGTCTTTTTTTAAAATACTTAAAATTGTATCTGTAAGGTTAGAAATCTTATTATGTGAAGGTTTCCGTGTTTTTTTTCTTGTCATGTATTATTTGTAATCATTTTATTCCTTTGAAAAAAGGAATCTAAAAGTTTTATAAACATAATACTTTTAGAGAAGAGTATAACACTTTCACATTGTAATTAATGGCAGTGAACAGGTTATTAGAAGTATTACGTTTATACAAAGTTACGTTTTAAATATTAAATCTTCTTTTAGTTATTATAAATTAATGATTTTATAACATATAGTATTAACTATATTTTTTATTGAAACTTCAAATTGAATTAAATTCTTAAAAAAGTAGTTATCCACATATATATATATAATCATCTTTTTCTTTTAAAATTTAAAAAATAAATAATGGTTATGATAGCATGTTAATAGAGGTATAACTTTTTTGATTTATATTTTGAAACATCGTTGTTTACAATTTGTTGATAGTTAGTTAACATACGAAAGATAGTTAATTGCTTCATTTTAAGCTATAATTTGAAAGCTATTAACAACTGTTAATAACTGATGTTAATAGTTAATAGCTGACAAGTATTTTACATTTCTATGTTTATAAACATCAACTCGAGGTCTTACAACTTGTCCAAAACAAAGTGCTAACTTTTTAGGTTTGTATCGCTTTGGTTTTGCTTGGAAAAATTAATTGAATATTAAAAATTTACCTGTTAGATTTTAATGAACAGTTATGAACAAGTTATGAGCTGTAAAATGAATACTTACTAAGCATTTTAAATAGCTATCAATAATTAATTTAAAATACTTGTAATCAATTAGTTATAATTTTATATAAGATTCTTTTCTTGTAACTAATTTCTTTTTCTAGTTAAAAAAGCACGATATTTTTTTACTAACGTATTAATCTATTTTAAAAATGAAAAACTTCACACGCTTGTTTTAATGACATCCCTATTTTTATTATTTAGTCCAACTGCTACTGCCCAGTACACCAGTATTCCCGATATCCAATTTGAACAATTGTTAATAACTCAACTCATTGATAGCAATGGTATTTTAGACGGTCAAGTTTTAATATTTAATTTGGAACTATAAGGATATTAAAAATTTCTAATGCAATGGTTGATTAATAGATTTCAGAAACAGATACATTATTCCACTTATACTATTTACTGAAAATTATAAATTCAGAAAAAATGTATATAAATAGACTTAATTCAGGTTTGTTTTTTTTAAGAATTGACTCGTATATAACCCTTAAATTCATCAAGAATTAAACTATTTACTAGAACCATCAAAATTAACGGATATCCTTTTATTTTTTTACCTTTATCCAGTATATTAAAAGGTATAAAAAAATGAAAATAGCCATAGGAAATGATCACGCCGGAACCGAGTATAAAAAGGCAGTAATTAAGCATTTAGAAGCTAAAGGTTATCAGATTACTAATTATGGAACAGATTCTATGGAAAGTGTGGATTATCCAGAATTTGTACATCCAGTAGCTGATGATGTTGAAAATAAAAATGTCGATTTTGGTATTATTATCTGCGGAAGCGGTAATGGTGCAAACATGACCGCAAATAAACATCAGGGTGTACGTTCTGCATTATGTTGGTCCAAAGAAATTACGGCTTTGGCCAGACTACATAATGATGCAAATGTGTTGAGTATTCCAGCCCGTTATACTTCCATACAACAAGCTATTCAAATGGTAGATACATTTTTAGAAACGGCTTTTGAAGGTGGTAGACACCAAAATCGCGTTGATAAAATTCCGGTTTCTAAATAAATGGGTCACGGGCATTCTCATAACCACAAAAATCCAGATTTGAGAGGTAGAAATTTACTAATTTCTATTTTCCTTAATATTCTAATTACCATCTCGCAAATTATCGGTGGATTAGTTTCTGGGAGTTTGGCTTTGTTAAGTGATGCTCTGCATAATTTTAGTGATGTTATTACATTAATTATTAGCTATGTTGCAACCAGATTAAGTAAACAAAAAGCATCTTTAAATAGAACTTTTGGATTTAAACGCGCTGAAATTTTGGCTGCTTTTATTAATGCTTCTACTTTGGTTATTGTAGCCGTTATTTTGATTATTGAAGCTGTAAAACGCTTTTTTAATCCGCAGGAAATTGACTCTACCCTGGTTATATGGTTATCTATTATTGCTATTTTAGGAAACGGTTTTAGCGTATTATTGCTTAAAAAGGATGCGCAATCTAACTTAAATATGCGTTCGGCATATTTGCATTTAATTACGGATATGCTTGCTAGTGTAGCTGTTTTAATAGGCGGCTTACTCATGAAATACTACCAGATGTTTTGGGTGGATAGTGTTTTAACGTTCCTAATTGCTGTATATTTAATTTGGGTTGGTTGGGATTTACTAAAAGCATCTACTAAAATGATTATGTTATTTACGCCCGATCATATTAATATAGAAGATGTTGTTAAAAAAGTGAATGGCATATCGAAGGTTAAAAAATTACACCATGTTCATATCTGGAATTTAAGTGATGATGAACTGCATTTAGAAGCACATTTAGATTTACATGAAGATATATCAACCACCGAATTTAATAACTTGTTAATAACTATTGAAAGGGTGTTACATAACGAGTTTAATATAAACCACGTAACCATTCAACCGGAATACAACAAAGTAGATCCTAAAGAAGTTATTGTGCAGGATTAAAAACTTATTGATAATGAAATTTATTGTTTTACTGATTAGTTTAGTTACGCTTCTTTCCTGTTCGCGTGCAACAGAAATAATTATAGATCAGGCACTTCCTGGATTTAAAACCCTAGATATAGGGATAAAAAATAATACGAATACCAAGTTCTTACGTACTGAAATTGTAACGTCCAATGGTAACTTGGTATTTCAGCAGATTGAGCCGAATAGTTATTCTAACTTTTACGAAATCAGTGCTATTTATTCTGAAGTTGAAATTACCGTTCAAACTGCAAATGGTTATTACTCTTTTTTACCAAGTAGTTATGGCGAAGATACCAAAGTTACCCAAGGCAATTATTATTTTGAAGTCTCCATAGAAATCCCTGGTAATAATTTAGTTGTCACCAGAAAATCCTTTTAAATATGTTAGAAATTCATACCAAAACCTTTCAAGAATTGACAACCACTGAATTGTATCAAGTTTTACAACTGCGAAGTGAAGTTTTTGTGGTGGAACAAAACTGCGTATATCAAGATATTGATGGAAAAGATGATAAAGCACTTCATATTTTAGGTTTTAAAAACGAGAAATTAGTTGCTTATACACGTATTTTTAAACCAGGTTTTTATTTTGACGAAGCTAGCATTGGCCGTGTTTTAGTTAAAGAAAACGAGCGTAAACATCAATATGGTTACGATATTATGAAAGCATCTATGGATGCTGTTAAACATGTTTATAAGGAAACCACTATTAAAATATCGGCGCAAACGTATTTAAACACGTTTTATACTAATTTAGGTTTTAAAAAAGTGGGTGAAGGGTATTTGGAAGATGGTATTCCACATATTGTGATGATAAAAAATTAATCATTTTCCTCTACATAAGTCAGTAAAATCTCCACACGACGGTCATATTTAGCTTCACCGCCTAATCGAAATCTTCCGCGCATACCAACGAATTTCATGCGTTCTCTATCCACACCTTTTTGTACCAAATAATCGTAAATATATTTTGCTCTGATAAGGGATAAATTTTGTTTGTTGGTACCTCTATCAACGGCATCACGCCTATTTTGGGTGCAACAAACGTGTCCTTGAATGGTAAAATAGATATCATTGCGTTTTAATAGTGCTTTGGCAATTTGTTCCAAGGTTTTTTTAGATTCTGGAAGCAGAACACTGTACCCCGTTTTAAATAGAATATTTTCGAGTAAAAATTTATCGCCAGCTTTAATATCACCCATAATGGCTTCCGCAAATCCTTTTTTCTTGGGTTTATCTAAATTGGCTTCTTTTCGTGGTGGTGAATGCGGTTTAACGCGAATTTCAACTTTTCTATTTAAGCCACGAATTTTAACGATATCTTCAACATCAATCACTTTTAATAATACTTCACCCTTACCATCTACGTTGCTGATTTTAGTTTCATCGAATTCATTGTTGGAGAAAATAGTTTTTATTGAATTGGCGCGGTATTGAGAGAGTCGTAGATTATAGTTTTTACCTCCAGTATCATCACAAAAACCGTAAATGGATATTTTTTCAATATCTAAAGATTCAATTTCGGAAAGAAATAGCAGCAAGCGACTTTCCTCTGTGGGTAGAACCACATATTGATCGGTTTCAAAAAACACAACATGCCGGCGTTCTTCTTGCGAAAAAAGCCAGTTAAAGCTAATAAGAAAAAGTATTGCTATTCGTGTTTTCATTACAAAAATCGACTACGAAGATCAATATATTCAAATTATCTTAAATAACCATTATAACTACTTGAATTTGATAAGATTGCCGCTGCTTTTTTAATTTCTAAGTTGTAAATTTTGTAGTAATCATATAAACCTTCTCGGTACACATAACGTTTGACAATTTCATCAGTTAAGATGGTTAACAAATCATCTTTATTTTCATCAATGGCAAGCGCTTTGGAGTTATTTAAATTATTAACCAACGTGTTATAATCCTTCTGAATATTTTCATCTAAATTTTCCTTTTCGGCACTGATAAGAACGTCTGCCAAAGCTTTTTCAGTTTCCGTAGTGTAATTGAAGTTATTGGATTTTAAATAATTTTTAAAGTCTTTAAAATCAGCATTTGTCAATTCAAAATTACTAACATCTAAATTTGGATGTTTGTAGTAATATGCGGTAGCATAATCGAAAATAAGGAAATCGCTTACAATAGCATTTGTAATGGATGAGTTTTCTGTAACATTTAATGTTTCATCAGGAAGCACACCACCACCATCAAAAACCTGACGACCATTTTTGGTTTTAAATTCATTGTACTTATCTTTTTCAATTCTTACAGCATTCCCGCTATCATCGCGATGTAAGTAATCTAAAGCCTGAATACAACGACCAGAGGGCGTGTAATAGCGCGAAATAGTAATTTTTAGCTGTGTACCATAGGATAATGGTTTTGGACGTTGCACAAGGCCTTTACCAAAACTTCTAGAACCTACAATAACGGCGCGATCTAAATCTTGTAAGGAGCCAGAAACAATTTCACTAGCCGATGCGCTACTGCCATTAATTAAAACAACCAATGGAATATTGGTATCTATTGGGTCTTTTTGCGTATAATATTCACGGTTGTATTTTTTAACTTTAGATTTGGTCGTTACTACTAACTGACCTTTCGGTACAAATAAATTTACCACGTTTACAGATTCTAATAATAAACCACCTGGATTGCCGCGTAAGTCTAAAATAATACGTTCAGCACCTTGTGCTTTTAGATCCCGCAGGGCATAACTAGTTTGTTGTGAGGCCTTATTATTGAATTTACTCAATACAATATAACCGGTTTTATCATCTACCATAGAAAAATGAGGAACCGCATCAATTTCAATTTCAGAATGTGTAATAATTGCCGAATACTCTTTTCCTTGACGCAGATAAATTACATTTATTTTAGAGCCGCTTGTACCTTGTAATAAATCGCCCGCGTCATCTTTATAATCTGCAATAATGGTATTTCCAATTTTTATAATTTCATCACCAGCTTTTAATCCAGCTTTATCGGCAGGATAATCTTTATAGGGTTCAATAATTACCAGTTTGTCTTTCATAGTACGCACATTGGCACCAATTCCTGTATAATCGCCTGTTCTTCTAATTTTTTCAGCTTCAACGTCTTGTTCATTATAAAACTGGGTGTAAGGATCCAAATCTTTTAGCATACTTTTAATGGCTGTATCCATTAAATCGGCCGGATTTGTTTCATCCACATAGTTCATATTAATTTCTTTATATAAGGTGGTGAAGATTTCAATTTGCTTGGCTATTTCAAAAAAATCATTTTGAAAAGCCGAACCAGTTATGAAAATAGTAAGCGCGAAAAAGGGAATAAGGATGCGCTTTTTAAGTAGTTTTTTCATTATTAGTTTCTTTAGAAGTAGCGTTTGTAAACTTTTTAAACAGTTTATTCATGGATTGTTCTGTTTGCTGGTACGTTGGTTTACTGTTACCAATGTACAAAATCATTAACGCATAGGATGTTGTAATGTTGTTAAAGTAGATTGTTTTGTTTAGTCGATAAGCTTCGCGCATTAATCGTTTAATACGATTGCGATCTACCGCTTTTTTGAAATGTCTTTTAGATGCGGAAACACCCGTTTTAATGGGAACATTATCATCAAAAGTTGTTTCCATAAACACGAGACGCAGCGGATAAGCTGAAACCGACTTCCCTTCGGTAAAGAGTTTTTCTATTAGCTTTTGGCTTTTTAGTTTTTCGTGTTTATTATAAGTTCTGTCCATGGGTTTTCAAAGGTACAAATTAAGCATAAAAAAAGCTGCTTTTGTAATGAAAGCAGCTTTTTGAAAACTTTAAGTGAATTTTATTTCTCCATTTTATTATTTTCTCTATCAATATCGGCCATTCCTTGTTCAGGATCAATCTCCACGGATTTTACTGCTTTGGAAACATCAAACGTATAAGTAGGATATGCCCAAGCCCAATTGGAAACAAGCGTTGCCGTTGTTGGTTTAGAACCACGCATCATACGTAAAGGAATGTGGAAATTTTCTGTCGTTCCATCTGTATAATTTACAGTAACATCTAAAGGCATTGGCATTAAACCGATACGCTCCAAAGAAATAGTTTTATTGTCGATGCTTTTCACGGCATAATCTATAGTATTAATTGTTTGGGCAAAATCGGTTAAGTACCAATTTAATTCAAAATTCGTTACTTTTTCTGCCGTACGAATAAAATCTACTGGTGTTGGGTGTTTAAAAGCAAAATCTTTATAAAACTCTTTAATAGTAGTTTTTAAATTCTCCTGGCCAATAACATAGCCTAATTGTTCTAAAAACACTGAACCTTTACTGTACGCTTGAATACCATAAACTTGGTTATAAGCATAACGATCTGCATGGGTTGTTAATGGTTGTTCCTTATCAGATTTTGCTAAAAATATATAATTTTTGTAAGCGCTTTCTGTTGGGTTAGCTTTGCCTTGTTCCATCACCTCATTCATAGCGTAATCGCTAATATAACTTGTAAAACCTTCATCCATCCATTCATGCTTCAACTCATTAAATGCTAATAAAAACTGAAACCATGTATGTGCAAGTTCATGGGCTGTTACACCAACTAAACTTCCTAAAGAGCGATTACCTGTAATTAAAGTACCCATGGCGTATTCCATACCGCCATCACCACCTTGCATAACGGAATATTGCTTGTAAGGATACTCTCCAATATGCTCGCTGAAATATTGCATTAATTCAACAGTTTTAGATTGTAGTGTTTTCCAATCTGCCTTTTGTCCAGCATCTAATGAATTTTTGTAGTAAAAATTTAATAATGGACCATCAGGGACCTGCATAGTATCATGAATATAATCTGGATCTGCTGCCCACATAAAATCGTGAACTTTAGGCGCTAAAATATGTATGGTTTTCTTATTACCTTCTATTTTAATATCATTTTGTTGATAACCTGTTCCACCAACTACGTAATCTTTATCTATAGTTAATTTAACATCAAAATCTCCCCAAACACCGTGAAACTCACGACCAATATAAGGATCCGCATGCCAGCCTTCAAAATCGTATTCTGCCAGTTTTGGATACCACTGTGTCATAGATAATGCCACACCTTCTGAACTATTTCGTCCAGAACGTCGAACTTGAACTGGTACTTGACCATCAAAATCCATATCGAAAGTCACCGATTCTCCTGGTTGAATAGATTTTGCTAATTGCACTTCTAAAATAGTACCAACAGTTTCATGTTTTAACGTTTTTCCGTTTTGTTTAAGCGAATTAACTTTAATGAAACCAATTTCATTCGGTTTAAGTTTACCTATTCTATCGCCTACACGTCTATCTGGATCGGCAATGGTTTGTGAACGTACATCCATTTCACTTCCAGGTTGAAAGGCATTGAAATACAAGTGATAATATACACGGTTTAAAACATCTGGTGAATTATTCGTGTACACTAATTTTTGTTTTCCTTTGTATTGAAAGGATTCAACATCCATATCAATATCCATTTTATAATCCACATGTTGTTGCCAGTAGGTTGGATTATTTGACTTTGTAGCTGAATTTTGTGTAGTTACTTCATTTGAAGTTCCACATGCAAAAACGAGACTAAAACAGCTGACTGCCAGTATTAGTTTTTTCATAATAAGTAAAATTTAAGTAAAAAAAATCTCATCGGATTAAGGATGAGATTTTTTCTGTTATTAATCAATTATTTCATTTGGCTTGCCATGATAAGTGCGTTATAAGCATTTACCATTTTTCCTGATTTTGTTAAACCTCCAAAAGGTCTTACATCTTCTGCATCACCACCAACTATAACTTTCGTTGAAATTGGAATACCTGAATCTAAAATAACTTGCTTAACCTGTGCAGCAGTTAATTTAGGATAGTAAGAGCGTATTAAAGCAGCAACACCTGCAACAGCAGGAGCAGCCATAGATGTTCCACCCATAGGCTTATATTCGTTTTCTGGAGTCGATGAATATACTTTAGCACCTGGTGCAAATACATCTACATTTATTTTTCCGTAATTAGAAAAACCAGCAATCATGTTAGGGCCATACTTTGGCTCTAATGCACCAACAGTAATAAATGTTTTTGATACTTCTGGTCCTGTTCCAATAGCATCGTTTGGAAATACAGCTACTGTATCTATATCAACACCTTCGTTTCCTGCAGCATTAATAAAAAGCACATCATTTTCGCTAGCATAAGCAATGGCATCACGTACCCAATCACTGTGTGGTGAGTAGTATTTACCGAAACTTCCGTTAATTACTTTAGCACCATTATCTACTGCATAACGAATAGCTAATGCAATATCCTTATCATACTCATCACCATTAGGAACGGCGCGTAAGCTCATTAGTTGAACATTATTAGCAACACCATTAGCACCTAAACCATTGTTACGTTCCGCAGCAATAATACCTGCAACGTGCGTACCATGACTTTCGCTTTTTATCGATGGCATAACGTTTCCGTTTCCGTAACCAACATCTGTTAAATCGTCTGGATCATCACCTGTAGTTCTACCTTTTAAGTCTTTATTTAAATTAACGTTTACTTGACCTGAAAAGTAATCAACACCACCTTTAATAGCTTCTAAAGCTTCAGTGGTAGACTCAAGTCCATTAGCGTACATATTTTGTAGCATGGTAACAGCTTGTTTTACGTCTGCGTTGTCTGATTCAATAGCTGCAACTTCTTCTTTAGTATATACCTCTTTACCTAAATGTTTTGAAACAGCTTCATCCGCATTTTTCATCATTTCGTAGATTTGGTCGTAACGTTGCTTGTTTGCTAAAGCTTCTTGATATTTTTCATCATATTCGGCTACAGCAGCATCATATTGTGGGTTAGATTTATCACCTTTTGCAATAATTCTTACCATTTCTAATTGCTCGTCATAGGCATCGCCTAAAAAGTTCCAACCGTGAATATCGTCTATATAACCATTGTTATCGTCGTCGATTCCGTTTCCAGGAATCTCTTTCGTATTGGTCCAAAGAACATTTTTTAAATCTTCGTGCTCAATATCAATTCCAGCATCTATTACAGCAACAATTACAGTTTCTCCTTTTCTATTTTTAATAATTTCGGCATAAGCTTTATCAACGCTCATTCCAGGAATCGTATCTTTTATAAGATCCAAATGTCCCCAATTTTGTTTTTCAGCTTCTGTAAGTTCGCTAACCTTTAAAGGCATAGCGTCTATGTTTTCTATGGGTGTCGATAAAATTTCAGCACCACTACCGCAGCTAGTCAAAACTACAGCTATTCCCGCTGTAAATACAAACGTTTTAATTAATTTCATTTTAAAATATTAGTTTAGTTAAAAATTTCATTACAGGAATAAACGTCTTGTAATCGCACGCCTTTTTCTGTGTTTTTTACTGTAATTATTTCATTATGGGCGTCGTGCTCCAAAAATAAGTAATAATTATTATCTGCTGCCATTTTCAGAAATCTTTCTTTTTCGTCTAATGTCAGTAGTGGCCTTGTGTCATAGCCCATTACAAAAGGTAATGGAATGTGTCCTGCGGTTGGTAATAAATCGGCTACAAAACAAATTGTTTTTCCTTTGTATTGAATCATAGGGATCATTTGCTTGTCTGTGTGGCCATCGGCATAAAAAATATCAAAGTCAAGTTCCGAATTCCGTTGGATATCGCCATTTGGGACATCTGTAAATTTCAATTGTCCACTGTTTTTAATAGGCAAAATATTTTCTTCTAAAAACGACGCTTTCTCACGGTTATTGGGTTGTGTTGCCCAATGCCAATGATCTTTGTTGCTCCAAAAATTTGCGTTTTTAAAGGCCGGTTCATAATCCGTATGGTCCTTGTTCCATTGAATAGCGCCACCACAGTGATCAAAATGTAAATGCGTCATAAACACATCTGTAATATCATTTCGATTAAAACCGTGTTGTTTAAGAGATTTGTCAATAGAGTCATCGCCCCATAAATAGTAATAGCCAAAGAATTTATCACTTTGCTTATTACCCATTCCGGTATCAATAAGTGTTAGCTTATCACCATCTTCTATTAGTAAACAACGGGCTGCAATATCAATCATATTGTTCGCGTCTGCAGGATTGGTGCGTTGCCAAAGTGATTTTGGAACAACGCCAAACATAGCGCCACCATCAAGTTTAAAATTTCCGGAGTTAATAGGATATAACGTCATATCTGTGCAAATTACGAATTCATGCCCTATTACTGAAAAAAAGCGTACTATATTAGAAGTTTTTTAACATTTAATAAATACATCGAAGAAATAGGATAAATTTGTTACTGTGAAAAATTAAATTAATTTTAGCAAAATCTAAATATGAAAACGCCATCAGCATTAAAGATTAGGAAAATGAATTTACTCCGCTTTGGACGTGATTTTAAACCCGATGATGAGGTAATTTTAAGAGATTATTTAGCAATTGAACGTACGCGATTAGCTAACGAACGTACTTTATTATCGTATGTACGATCATCTTTATATTTGTTACTGGGCGGTATTGCCTTTTTACAATTAAAAGACTTTCCAGATTTTAAATATTTAGCCCTAGTATCATTGCTATTTAGTGCCCTATTTTTTATTATTGGTGTATACCGATTTGTATTATTGAAAAAGAGTTTGAAGAATTTGTATTATAATTCTGAAGCTAAAAGCGACGAGTAGTTTTTAAGTAGAAACATCTAATACGTGCCACTATGAGTATAAATCTCATTATTACGTTTGTCATTATTTTAATTGGTGTCTTTCTATTTGTTAAGGATTATTTTTCTATTGATACAACGTCCATTTTAATCATGGCGTTATTTATTGTATCGGGAGTTCTAAATCCAGAAGAAGGTTTTTCAGGCTTTAATCATCCGGCAACCATAACATTGGGCTGTATTTTTGTGGTCAGTGGTGGTGTATTTCATTCTGGAATACTGGACGGTTTGAGTTATAAGATTATTAAACTCGCCAAAATCCATTATGTCGTTGCGCTAGTTGTATTTTGCTTTATAACGGCCTTATTTTCTGCTTTTATCAATGATACTGCCGTTGTTGCGTTAATGCTTCCTATTGCTTTAACGGTATGCAGAGAAACTGGAATTAGTCCAGGAAAACTACTCATGCCTATTTCATTTGCCGCACTTTTTGGTGGAACTTGTACTTTAATTGGAACATCTACTAATATTTTAGTTAGTAGTTATGCCAAGCAATACGGTTTGGAGCCTTTTGGTATGTTTGAGTTTAGCCAAGCGGCTTTATGCTTGTTGGTAATTGGATTTATTTACATATTTCTTATTGGCCCTTTTTTACTTCCTAAAAACAAACAACCCAATGCCTTAACTTTAGAGGCTAAGGAATATATTACAGAGTTGATGGTGGCCGAAGATTGTAGTGATATTGATAAAGCTATAAAAGATTCTAAACTCACCAATGACTATAAAATTACAGTTTTATCTATTTTAAGAGGGTCTTTTTTAATGCATGATTTACTCCCAGAAACAACTCTTAAAGAAGGTGATATTTTAAAAGTTATGCTGCCGCCACAGACTATAAACCGGTTAATGGATATTAAAGGTTACCAGGTTGAAGGAACCCAGCGTATTAAAACGGCTGAAGATGATGCTGAAGCCTATAATATTTTTGAAGTGATTATTCCTTTTGGATCCGGTTTAGCTGAAGGATCTTTAAAATCATTGCGTTTTAACCGAACTCATAATATGTCGGTTTTAGCCATTCGCCAACGTGGTGACGTTTTATTAGATAAACTAACTTCCGTTAACTTAAGAGAAGGCGATATGCTCTTAATTTTAGGAAGTAAAACTGAATTACGAAGTTTAGAAAACCAGAAACTGGTGGTTACACTTTCTGAATACGAAAAGAAAAAAACTAATTATAAAAAGGCCATTCCTGCCATATTAATTGGGATTGGTGTGGTGCTTGCCGCAACTTTAAATATAACAACCATTTTAGTAAGTGCTATGGTTGGTGCATTATTAATGATTTTAACGGGCATTTTAAAACCTAAAGAAGCTTACCAAGCCGTTGAGTGGAAAGTTATTTTCATGATGGCAGGTGTACTGTCTATGGGAACGGCTTTGGAGAAAACCGGTGGTGCTACTTTAATTGCCGACGTAATTGAAAGAACTTTCGGTCAGTATAATGCTCATATTACTTTGAGTTTATTGTATTTGGTGACTTTTATTTCCACCAATTTAATTTCCAGTAAAGCTACGGCTGCTTTAATGACACCCGTTGTAATCAGTTTGGCAGCTATTATGGAAGTGAGCGAACGTCCGTTTTTAGTGGCTGTTATGTTTGCCTGTTCATTAACGTTTATGACGCCTATGAGTTACCCTACCAATACAATGGTTTATGCGCCAGGGAACTATAAGTTTAATGATTTTTTAAAATTCGGTACACCTTTAAATATTATAATTTGGGCAGCTGCGTCCTTTGTTATTCCATATTTCTTTCCATTTTAAGAGTCATATTTTAGATTTAACTAAAGTCTAATAAAAAAATGTATTGACGTTAAATAAAAAACCTTATTTTACCACAAAATTTAAAAATTCAAATTAATAATTAGATATACAGATATTAAAACAGTCGAACTCCATTAGCAATTTTTAAGAATTAGAACTGTTATTAGCCAGGTTTAAAAGCCTAAGCGTCCATCTATATATGAATTACAAAAACCAATCATTATATGTTAGAACTCGGTGGTATCATTATTTTAGGAATTTTAGCACAATGGGTAGCATGGAAACTAAAAATACCAGCTATTTTGCCTTTAATATTAATAGGTTTATTAGTGGGGCCTATTGCTCAAGAATTTTTAAGCGCCGACGGAACCAAATGGATTGAACCACGATGGAATGGGAATGAAGGTTTATTTCCCGGTGAAAGCTTATTTTATTTTGTGTCGTTAGCCATTAGTATTATTCTTTTTGAAGGTGGATTGACCTTACGAATGGGGGAAATTAAAAACGTAGGACCAGCCATAACCAAATTAATTACCATTGGCTCCATTGTTACATTTTTTGGAGCTGCTGTAGCCTCTCACTATATTTTTTATTTAAGTTGGGAAATTTCTTTTCTATTTTCAGCATTAATAATCGTTACAGGACCAACCGTAATCACACCAATTTTAAGAAACATTCCGCTGAAAAAGGATGTCTCGGCAGTACTAAAATGGGAAGGTATTTTAATTGATCCTATTGGCGCATTAGTGGCCGTTTTGGTTTTCGAGTTTATTAGTGTGGATGCAGGTGGTGAATATACCAAAACAGCTTTTATAGAGTTTGGTAAAATTGTTTTATTCGGATTTACTTTCGGGTTTACCTTTGCACACGCCTTAAATTTTATCATGAATAAAAAATGGATACCGCATTATTTAATGAATGTATTCGCTTTAGCAGCCGTTTTAGCTGTTTTTATTCTTTCAGATATTTTTGCGCATGAATCTGGTCTATTAGCCGTTGTTATTATGGGTATGGTTTTAGGAAACTCCAATTCACCATATTTAAAAGAGCTGCTTTACTTTAAAGAATCTTTAAGTATTTTGTTAATATCTATTCTGTTTATTCTATTAGCTGCTAATATTAATTATCAGGAATTATTATTAATATTTAATTGGAATACCGTACTTCTTTTTGCTATTGTAGTATTTGTTTTACGACCAATTGGCGTGTTTATAAGCTCACATGGTTCTAATTTAAAACTTAATGAAAAACTATTTATTAGTTGGGTTGGACCACGTGGTATTGTAGCTGCTGGTATTGCCTCATTATTTGGATTAAAATTAGCAAGTGATGGTGTTCCAGGTGCTGAATACATTACACCTTTAGTGTTTATGATTGTATTAGGAACCGTGCTTTTAAATGCAACCACAGCACGCTGGTTTGCAAAATTAGTTGGTGTATTTTTAAATAAATCAGAAGGTGTTTTAATTGTTGGGGCTTCTAAAGTTTCTAGATTATTAGGGCACTATTTAGCAAATCACGGCAGACATGTAGTACTTATAGATAGTAACCAAAATAACATTGCCAAAGCGAAAGAACTAGGTCTAGAAGCTATAAACACCAATATCTATTCCGATAAGCTTATGGATAATATTGAACTGAACGCCATGGGATATTTAATGGCATTAACGGGAAGTTCGGATATTAATAAATATGCGATTAATAAGTTTAGCAAGCAATATGGTGAAAATGGCTCTTTTAGGCTCCTAACGTCTACAGAAATGTCAGAGTCTGATGTTGTTCCAGGTGAGGGATTATTTTCTCATACAACCGATTATAGCTCGTTAGTTGCCGTTACAAATAAATACCCATCCATTCAAGAAATTACTTTAGAAGGTAAGGAACATTATGAGGAATTATTAAAAGTAGCTATTGACGATAAAGAGATTATTCCTCTGTTTTTAAAAGATACTAATGATGAATTGTTTATTATAGGATCGGAAAAGCTCAATTTGGATGATATTAAAGTTGACTGGGAACTAGTATATCTTGGAAAGCCAATTGATGTGGAGAAGCTTAAGGGGACAGGAAAAGCAGATCAAAAAGTGGATCAGAATGTGGATTAGTTCCATTCGAAAACACAAAAAAAGCACGCTATTTAGCGTGCTTTTTTATTGTGTTAGATTTGTATTTTATGTTGATTTACGCAATTCTTTTTAAATAGTTTTAAGTCTAACTAAAAAGACCTCACAGGTTTTAAAAACCTGTGAGGTCTGAAGCAATTTCTTATTTTATTTGTATATAATGACATCTCTAACTTTCGTTGCTAAATTCGTGCGAAAAGATTAATAGGCTTATGCTTC
Organism: Bizionia argentinensis JUB59; assembly: GCF_000224335.1. Classification (GTDB taxonomy): domain Bacteria; phylum Bacteroidota; class Bacteroidia; order Flavobacteriales; family Flavobacteriaceae; genus Algorimicrobium; species Algorimicrobium argentinense. The sequence goes on from NZ_AFXZ01000034.1 coordinate 43,210, forward strand.
AAGCCATGAGAATCCTAACTGCGCCTGTCTGCCGAAAGGCATGCAGTATTTTAGTCGTTTAACTTTAAAACAGCCATAAACGCTTCCTGTGGAATTTCTACGTTACCAACCTGACGCATTTTCTTTTTACCTTTTTTCTGCTTTTCTAATAATTTACGCTTTCTTGAAATATCACCACCATAACATTTGGCAGTTACATCCTTTCGGAGTGCTTTAATAGTTTCACGCGCAATAATTTTTGCTCCAATTGCTGCTTGAATTGGAATATCAAACTGTTGCCTTGGAATTAGTTGACGTAATTTTTCTGTTATTTTCTTACCAATATCATATGCATTATCTGCATGAATTAAAGCTGATAGTGCATCAACTGGCTGTGCATTTAATAGAATATCCACACGTACTAATTTGGAAGTACGTAAGCCAATTGGTGTATAATCAAAAGAAGCATACCCTTTTGAAACGGTTTTAAGTCGATCATAAAAATCGAAAACAATTTCGGCTAAAGGCATATCAAAATTCAACTCAACACGCTCAGTAGTTAAATACGTCTGATTTGTAATAACACCACGCTTATCAATACACAGCGACATGACGTTACCAACATATTCTGCTTTTGTAATAATAGTAGCCTTAATATACGGCTCTTCCACACGGTTTAAATATGAAGGATCCGGTAAGTCACTTGGATTATTAACAATAACTGGCGTATCTGGATGCTTGTTTGTAAATGCATGATAAGATACGTTAGGAACTGTAGTAATAACGGTCATATCAAATTCTCTTTCAAGACGTTCTTGGATAATTTCCAAGTGCAACATGCCTAAAAATCCACAACGAAATCCAAAACCTAAAGCGGCTGAACTTTCTGGTAAAAATACTAAAGATGCATCATTAAGCTGGAGTTTTTCCATGGACGCTCGCAAATCCTCATAATCTTCTGTATCAACAGGATAAATACCCGCAAAAACCATTGGTTTAACATCCTCAAAACCACTAATGGCATTGGTTGTTGGGTTTTTAGCATCGGTAATTGTGTCACCAACTTTAACTTCTTTGGCTTCTTTTATTCCTGTAATTAGGTAGCCAACATCGCCAGCTTTTATTTCTTTTCTAGGAAATTGCTTTAAGCGCAAGGTTCCAACCTCATCAGCGTTATAGGTGTTTCCTGTGGCAATAAACTTAATGAGTTGTCCTTTTCTAATCGATCCGTTAATAACTCTAAAATAGGTTTCAACACCGCGAAACGGGTTGTAAACAGAGTCGAAAATCAAGGCTTGAAGCGGTTCATCTACATTTCCTTTTGGCGCTGGAATACGCTCAATAATCGCCGTTAAAATTTCTTCAATACCAATACCAGTTTTAGCGCTGGCAGGAATAATATCGGCACGATCGCAACCTAATAAATCTACGATATCATCCATTACTTCTTCAGGATTCGCGCTAGGCAAATCAATTTTATTAAGAACAGGAATAATCTCTAAATCGTTTTCTAAAGCTAAATATAAGTTAGATATTGTTTGTGCCTGAATACTTTGAGCGGCATCTACAATTAGTAAAGCACCTTCACAAGCGGCAATAGATCGGGATACTTCATAGGAGAAATCCACGTGGCCAGGTGTATCAATAAGGTTTAAAACATATTCTTGACCTTTATAGGTGTAATCCATTTGAATAGCGTGCGATTTAATGGTAATACCACGTTCACGCTCCAAATCCATACTGTCTAAAAGCTGATTTTGTTGTTCACGTTCTGTAACCGTACCCGTAAAATCCAATAATCTGTCTGCCAAAGTACTTTTACCATGGTCAATATGTGCAATAATGCAAAAATTTCTAATGTGCTTCATATACTGTTGTCTAGCATTATAACTAAAATGCAAATATAATTGTTTTATTATGCTTTAATTATTTATAGCAATTTATCTTATTTTATTTTAATTTACGGGGAAACCGTAATTTTTAGAACAAAACTATTTTTATATTGCTGATTCAATTATTTATCACTCATGAATATCAAGCAATTATACCTAATACTGTTATTTAGTTTAGTTTTTTCTTTTTCTTCTTTTTCACAGGATTACACAGTTTCTGGAAAAATAGTTAATTTAAAGCAACAGCCCATTGCTTATGCAAATATTTTGGTGCTTTCTAATCAAGATTCAACCGCTATAAAAGGCACAACTTCTCTGGATGATGGCTCGTTTATAATTGGGAATATTACAAAAGAAAATTATTCCCTAAAAATTAGTTTTGTTGGCTTTAAAGATGTGTTTCTTCCTATTCAAGTATCAAATAGTAATCTAGTTTTAGATGCTACAATCTTAAAAGAATCTCCTGAATCACTTAACGAAGTTTCGATAACTGTAAATAAACCGACGCTTAAGAAAGAAGTAGATCGCCTTGTTTTTAATGTAGCAAACACTGCTTTGAGTGAAGGGAGTATGATAGATGTTTTAAGAAGTACACCCAGCGTTTTAATTCTTAATAATAGTATAACGGTTAGAAATGCAAAGCCAGCCGTTTATATTAACGATCGGAAAATACATCTCTCCGATGCCGAGTTGCTACAATTATTAGAAGGTACACCGGCAAATGCAATTAAATCTATTGAAGTTATTACCAATCCTTCTGCAAAATATGATGCCGATTCTGGCGTAGTTTTAAATATTGTTATGAGTAGAAACTTGGCAACAGGTTACAACGGAGTTGCTTTTGCCAGCTATACACAAGGTACTTATGCGCGATACAATGCTGGTATTTCTAACTTTTATAAAACCGATAAAATAAACGTTTTTGCCAGCTACAGTTATAATGATTCCAAAATAGCACGTTCTAGTGATGAACGTGTTAATTATAGAGATAATGTTGGGATTAATGAACGCTGGATTTCAGATGTGGATCGAACAACTAGGTCTAAAACACATACGTTAAATACTAATTTTGATTATTTTATTAATGAAGAAAGCACCTTAAGCTTTGCTGCGAACTTATTATACTTGCCAGAATATGAGTATATAACAACAGGGCAAACCAATGTGTTAGATGCGTCTTATAATCGATTGTATAATTTCAACAATAAAAACGATTCTAATGATGATAAATATAATTTCGGATTTGATTTAGATTATGATTTGAATTTTGATAATGGAAGTAATTTATCATTAAACACACACTTAACAACCTATGATTATGATCGCGATCAAAGTGTAAAAAGTGATTATTTTGATGTGAATAATACCTTTGATTATTCAAATTTATTTAATACTATTTCTAACCAAAAGACCCTTATTAGTACAGTTCAAGCCGATTATAGTATACCAATTTCAGATTCCTCATCCTTTATAACCGGCGTAAAAGCAAGCTTTATTAATACAGATAGCGATTTAAAGCAGTATGATTTAAATAGTGGTACGGCTATTTTTAATAATGCCAATTCCAATGCTTTCGAATACAAGGAAAGCGTATTTGCAGCTTATGCGAGCTATAGCAAATCTTGGGAGAAATGGGATTTGAGCTTTGGATTACGTGCGGAGCAAACAAATACTGAAGGAAAATCTGTTGTTGACAATAGTATCACAAAACAAGATTATTTTGATTGGTTTCCAACCGCAAATATTAGCTTTCAGGCTTCTGAAGCTATTAGTGTCTATTCCAATTATAAACGTAGTATTGAACGCCCAGATTTTCAATCCCTAAACCCGTTTAAATTTTATTTAAGCGATAATACGTTAGTAACTGGAAATCCAAATTTACAACCTACCATAACCGATCATTTTGTGTTGGGTGCTTCTTTAAACAATAGCTTTTATGTTGAAGCTTATTATAAAGATATGGAAGCCAATTCTATGGAATTACCTATTCAAGATAATGCCAGTAACTTATTAGTTTATACACCAACAAACCTAGCGCAAACTATAGATTACGGTTTTGATTTTGTAGCTATTTTCGATATTACTGCAAAATGGAATGTGTATGCTGTCACCTCTTTTTTAAACTGGTCCGAAAAAGCAACCATTAATAATTCCATTTTAAAAATGGATACTTGGTCCAATTATTCGGAGTTGAGCAATTCTTTTTCGTTTTTAAAGGATAATAGTTTAACGGCTAATTTCTCATTAGTTTATTTGAGTAAATACCAACAGGGTTTTCAAGAAGTTGATGCACGTTTGATAAGTGATTTAGCTATCAAAAAAACCGTTTTTAATAAGCGTGGTGCGTTAACATTGTCCTTTGCAGATTTATTCAATACACAACACTATAATGTTAAATCGCGTTATTTAAATCAAGATAACGCACGCCGATTAAACCAAGACAGTCGCTATGTAAAATTGGGCTTTAGCTATAAGTTTGGTAATACTAGATTAACAACAAATCAGCGCGTAAAAGACCTTAAAGAACGTTCGCGTTTGGAGAAGAAGGATTAAATTTAAGAGTTTGTAAACATTAAAAGGAAAACGTCTGTTTTTATAAACAAATGAATCTGAAGTTTGGGTTGTTTGAATATATATATCAGAACAGCAATCCTCTTAATCTTGCCATTCCAAAATTTACATACAGAATAGCACATTTTTTATATAAAACTCAAGTTTGGTTTTCATTGCTATTTTAATCTTTTTAACCCCAAAATCACTTTCCTGAATTTTACACAAATGCTCAAACTGATGCGTTTTACGGTTAAACCGTAACGAAAAAATGACTTTTCGATAAACGGCACATTTTTTCTTGAATTACCTTGGTTTTAGGTTTTCTTTTAATATATATTCGGTTTTTTAAGAGATAAGTGTTTGATTTTTAGCCATAATAATTGTGTTGAAAACAGTTTAAAAAGGCTTATTTAAATAGTAACATAATTTTTTATTACAGATTGGTAGACATTTGGAAACCGAAATAGAGCAATTTTAAAGACCATCCGACTTAATGAATATAAAAAAGAGAACGTAAATTGACTCTATGAAAGTGAAAAATGAAAGCCAATAACGGTCGAAAACTAACCGCCCAAGACCTTAATGGGTAATTATATTTAAATAATATGAAAAATGTATTTTTTGCACTAGCTCTTATGCTAGTAGGAACTTTTGCTTTTGCAGAACCTGCTAATTACGATGTTGATTTAATTGAAAGGATGGGGATTTGTACTGTTACTATTACCGAGAATAATAGTGACGGAACTATAAACACATATAGTTATCAGTTTGAATCTTCATCAGCTCAAGATTGTAATAATGCAGGTCAAGCAATTTTACAGGCTCACATAAACAAGCGGTAGTAGGACGAAAAACTAACCCTAGGTGTTGTTCTATTATATATCATCTAGGGTTAAATATTAAAATCTATGAAAAAAAATATTATAAATATAATTATACTATTGTTGACCGTGTTTTCATACAGTCAAAACACAAAATATTTTGAAGCTGAATATAATATATATTATAACACAGATATACCACAGACTCGAAAAGCTAAACTACAAATTGACAAAGTAAATAAACAATCCATATTCATTATTGGAAAAACTAATGAGAGTGATTCAAAATCAAGTGTTTCGGCAACTGATAATGGTCTTAATTACACTATTAAATATGAGGATTTAGATAGGTTTATTGAAATGGATTTCGGTAATTTAAAAATACACTCAAAAGAAACACATAGAGGAAAAACATATTATGTCCAAGACACTATTTCTACTTTAAATTGGGATTTAAGGTATAACGATGAAAAGAAAATAGGTTCTTTATTATGCAAAAAGGCAACTACAGATTATAGAGGTAGAAAATATACAGCTTGGTACGCTTTAGAAATCCCTTTAGCATATGGACCATATAAATTTCACGGTTTGCCTGGTCTTATCGCTAGTATTAGTGATAGTTCAAATACTTTTATTTGGACAATAGTTTCCTATAAACTAAAATCTGTAAAACCTGATTTTAAAAATGATGAAAAGCTCAAACCATTAATAAGCGCACAAAAATATTATAGTGAAATAAGATACCCTTTAGGTTCAGAGAAAGAGAGTATCTTTCAGTCTAAATTACCAAAAGGTATAAAGTTAATATCAGCAACTTCAGATGCACATATTAGAAAAGGTGTTGAAATAAAATTTGAATGGGAAGAAGAAATAAGAGAAGATTAGTCTTTGGTTTCACGCTCTTTACTTTTACTTCAAAATATGTCTTTATCACAAATTAAGATATTTGGCCCTTGGAAATTTAAAGGTTTACCAGGACTAATATTGGAGTTATATAATATTAATGATACATCCATTCATCATTGGGTTGCAAAAAAATAATAATATATCCAAATAACAAGGAAGTCGATTATGGTGATGATAACGATTTGCGAGTTGCTGAATTTAAAGATGTTATATCAGGTATGGAAGAACAAATAAAAAGAATGCAGTCTAGAGTGCCACAAGGTGTTTCTGTCTCTGAAACCAAAATTACTAGAACTGGTATTGAAAAGGATTACGAATGGGAAAAATAATTTATTTACAAATAATCATTTTATTTTCACCCACAATTTTGTTTTCACAATCTAAGATATTTGGTTCAATAAAAGATAATGCTGATAGCTTATATTCGGTAAGTGTTATTCTAAAAGATAGTGTATCAAAAACTATTATTGCTTACACCTATTCTGATGATAAAGGTAATTATGTATTAAAAACAAACAAATACGGTAAATTCAATTTAGTATTTACGTCACTTGGCTATGAATCAAAAACAGCTTCTTTAGTTCTAAATTCAGAACAAAATGAACTTAACATTGATGTTGTTTTAAAAGGTAAACCTATGAACTTGGATGAAGTTATTATTCAAGCAGATAGACCTATGTCCATAAAAGAAGATACTATTAATTTTAAAACCAAATACTTTGTAAACGGAACGGAACAAACAGTTGAGGATTTACTTAAAAAAATTCCAGGATTACAAATAGATAGTGAGGGTACTATTAAAGTAGGAAATCAAGAAATTGAAAAACTAATGATAGATGGCGATGATCTTTTTGAAAAAGGTTATAAAATTCTGTCCAAGAATATGCCTGCTTATGCTATTGAAGAAGTTGAAGTACTTAAAAATTATTCTAATAACCGACTATTAAAAGGAGTTGAAGAAAGTAATAAAGTAGCTTTGAACTTAAAACTCGATGAAAAATCCAAACGTATTTGGTTTGGTAATATTGAAACAAGTATTGGAAACGATAATTTTTACCAGCTAAAAGGAAATTTAATGAATTTTGGTAAAAAGAATAAATATTATTTTTTTACTAACCTTAATAACATTGGTTATAATGCAATTGGAGATATAGAGGGTTTGATTAGACCGTTTCGTATCAATGAGCCTGCAAGTATTGGCGATAATCAAAGTGTAAGTTCATTAATTAATTTATCGGCAGACAATATTAGCTTTAAGAAACGTAGAACTAATTTTAATAATGCCGAATTAGTATCACTAAATGCGATATTTAATCCAACCGAAAAACTAAAAATTAAAACACTAGGTTTCTTTAATTGGGATGAAACCGATTTTTTTAGAAATAGTGTAGATGTTACTGCTGTTAATGGAACAAATTTTACAAACACCGAAGATTTTGAACTACGTAATAAAAATAGAGTTGCTTTTGGAAAACTAGATGTTACTTACAATATTTCTAAAACTAAAATGTTAGAGGCTACTACAAAATATAATAATGGAGATTTTAATGACAGCTCTAATTTAATCTTTAATGGTAATTCTACTATTGAGAATCTAGAACACCAAAACACACTTTTCGACCAAAAAATAAATTACACAAATAGATTTAAAGACAAAAAGGTTTTTTTACTCACAGGGCGTTTTATTGATGAAAAAACACCTAAAAATTACTCTGTTAATCAATTCTTCTATCAGGATTTATTTCCTTCTATTAGTAATGCTAACAATGTAAAACAGCAAAGCACAAATAAAATGCAATTTGCAGGTATTAATGCACATTTGCTAGACCGTAAAACTAACGGACATTTATTAGAATTGCAACTTGGAAATGAATTTAGAAGAGATAGGTTATCAGCTACATTTTCGCTTTTAGAAGATGATTTAATCCTAGAAAAACCAAATGGTTATCAAAACCAGGCAACCTATCAAGTTAACGACTTATATTTAAAAAGTAAATACCGCTTAAAAATTAATGATTTTGGAATTATTGGAAAACTTAACGTTCATCAACGGTTTAATCGTTTAGAAAATAATGGCGTATCCAGTAGCCAAAGTCCATTTTTCGTAAATCCAAGTTTAGGTTTTGACTGGAAAATTAATGACAACAACAAGATTACTTCTTCTTACTCTTACAACACAAAAAATGCAGGAGTTTTAGATCTTTTTAGTGATTTTGTATTGACTAGTTTTCGCTCATTTACCAAGGGAGCAGATGATTTTAATCAATTAAACGCTTCGAGTTTAGTTTTAAACTACCAGCTTGGAAATTGGAGTGACCGTTTTTTTGCGAATACATTTATTCTGTACAACAAAAATCACGATTTCTTTTCAACAAATACAACATTAAATCAAAACTATACGCTGTCGGAAAAAATACTAATTAAAGACCGTGAATTTATAAGTGTTAATTCTAACCTTGACTATTATTTTAAATTCATATCTTCTAATCTAAAACTAGATTTAGGCTATTCTAAAAGTGAATTTAAGAACATTATAAATAGTTCAGACTTGCGACAAGTAACGTCATTCAGTTACAATTATGGTTTAGAATTACGTTCAGGCTTTAGTGGTGTTTTTAACTACCATATTGGCACAAAATGGAATACAACGGAAATAAAAACAACAATTAATAATTCATTCACAGACAACATAAGTTTTCTAGATTTATCCTTTGTATTTAATAAAAAACTAGATTTTCAATTACAATCGGAACGTTATTATTTTGGAAATCTAGAATCAGATAACATATATTACTTCTTGGACTTTGATGCAAGATACAAACTCATTGAAAACAAACTGACTTTAGGACTTAATGGAAAAAACCTATTTAATACTGAAAAATTCAGGAGTTTTTCGGTCAGCGACATTGGAAGTTCAACGACCGAATATAGATTAATGCCAAGGTTTGTGCTTTTAAAATTAGAATATAGATTTTAACAAAGAAACTGATAGAAAACGGCGTACTATTTCAGCCATTCCGCAATAAACAAGTTCGTATCACGCCCTCCGTTATTATTTCTATTGGAAGAAAAAATTAGCTTTTTACCATCGTTAGAAAATACAGGAAAAGCATCAAAGGTTTCACTGTGTGTTATGCGTTCTAAATTGCTGCCATCAATATCAATCATATACAAGTTAAATGGGAAACCGCGCTCGGATTCGTGGTTAGAAGAGAACAAAATTTTCTCACCACTTGGATGAAAAAACGGACTCCAATTGGCATTTCCTAAATCGGTTAATTGGCGTAAATCACTACCATCTGCATTACAAATATAAAGCTCCATATTAGTCGGTTGCACTAAACCTTCAGCCAATAAATTTTTGTATTCTTTAATTTCCGCTTCCGTATTTGGTCGTGATGACCGGAAAACAAGTTTTGTGCCATCTGGTGAGAAAAACGCGCCACCATCATAACCCAATTCAAAAGTAATTTGCTTCACATTAGTCCCATCTAAATTCATAGTGTATAGTTCTAGATCGCCACTTCTATCAGACGTAAATACTATTTTATCACCTTGTGGCGAAACGGTTGGTTCGGCATCATAACCGACCTCATTAGTTAATTGAGCAGTGATATTTCCATCTAAATCGGCCACAAAAATATCATACGATTCATAAATCGGCCAAATGTATTTACCATCTCTGCGCTCGGGAACTTCCGGGCAATTATCATCTACTAAATGGGTAGAGGCATAAATAATATGCTTGTTATCTGGCAAAAAATACGCACATGTGGTACGACCTTTTCCGGTACTTACCATTTGCGGTATTTTGTCCTTAAAAGTGTCCTCTGCATCCATAACAAACATCTGGTCGCAATTCAATTCCCATTTTGTGTTATTAGATTGAAATACTAATTGTTTATCATCAAAACTCCAATAAGCTTCTGCGTTATCGCCACCAAAAGTGACTTGCTTTAAACTTTTAAAATGTGTTTCTTCAGGATAGATTAAAGTGTCTGTCCATTTAATTACGCTTGTTTCCGCATCGGTATTTTCTTTCTTATCACTTTTGCATGAAATGGTTAGGACTAAAATAAAGAAGAGGCTAGAAACAAGTGATTTCATAATGGGTTTATTATATTTAATTGCCATTAATTGTTTATTTTAGTTAAAAATAACATTAAAATCATGAAGAAAATAGCGTTAATCGTAATTTTTATATCGTTTTTAGGATGTAAAAAGGATTACAAACCAGAAAATAGATTAAAGGATGATGTTGCTTTTTTAGCGGATGATAAGTTAGAAGGTCGTAAAACGGGCAGCAAAGGTGAAAAGGAAGCCGCTGCTTATATTGTTAAGCGTTTTGAGGAAATAGGCTTGAAAGGAAAAGGAACCAATAATTTCTATCAGACGTTTACTTTCAAACCAAAAACGGATCCGCACGGCGAAGTCTCGTTTACAGAAAACAGTCAAGATAGCACTATAACTGGAACTAACGTTTTAGCCTATATAGATAATCAAGCTGAAAACACCATCATAATCGGTGCGCATTATGATCATTTAGGTTATGGTGGTGAAGGCTCTTTGTATAAAGGAGAAAAAGCTATTCATAATGGCGCAGATGATAACGCGAGTGGTGTGGCTGTTATGCTAAATTTGGCTGGGAAACTAAAAGAAACCAATACTAGCAATAACTATTTATTCATGGCTTTTTCAGGCGAAGAAATGGGCTTGTTAGGCTCTAATTACTTCGCTAAAAACCCAACTATTAATAGTAAGGCGGTTTCCTATATGATTAATATGGATATGGTGGGCCGCTTAAACCAAGATAGTACTTTGGCGGTTTACGGCACCGGAACATCTCAAGTTTTTAAGGATGTTTTAGCAGCGAAAAACACGAATTTTAAATTGGTTGAAGAAGAGTCGGGTGTTGGGCCGAGTGATCATACCTCGTTTTACTTAATCGATATTCCTGTGTTACACTTTTTTACGGGTCAGCATGAAGATTATCACAAACCTGGTGATGATGCAGACAAGTTGAATTACAAAGGCATGGAAACCATTTCAGCTTATATTTACGATTTGATTACTGATTTAGATGATAATGGAAAATTAGCATTCACAAAAACAAAAAATGATAGTCAAGAATTACCACGGTTTAAAGTCGGATTAGGTGTAATTCCCGATTATTTATATGATGGACAAGGCATGCGTATTGATGGTATTAGCAAAGATAAAGCTGCAGAAAAAGCGGGCTTGCAAAAAGGCGATATAGTAGTTAAATTAGGTGATAGCACCATTATTGATATGATGAGTTATATGCGCGCTTTATCTGCTTTTGAAGCAGGTGATAGCACGAAAGTTACTATTATCAGAGCTGGAAAGGAATTAAAAGCGGGTTTAAAATTTTAAAACACATGCTTTTAAAAAGTAAATAGATGTTTTTGAATGCCAAAGAATGGAGTCTCGGCCTATCAATTCATGAAAGTGCATTCTTTATTACGCATTAATAATTCATAACCATTGTTGTAGAACACTTAAAAAAAACCAATCGTAATAAAATGAGCATCTATTTAAGCAAAAGTTCCGTTTTCGTGAAAATCGCCACAATTGGCACTATAATTTTATTGGCAATAATTGCATTAACTTTAATTACTACAAATAAAAATTACGGAGTAATCGGTGGAATTATTTTGGGCATATTAATTTCAGGAACTGTATTTTATTTTTATGCCAATTCATTGGACAAAATAATTCTTGAAAAGGACGTCATTATTTTGAAGAAAAATATTGGTCAAATAAATATTCCAAATTCTCATATTGTAGAAGTCCAAAAATTAGGATATTCAAATTTGACCATGACTTATGGAAGTAAAGGGGTTTTTGGATTTATCGGGAATACGATGGACGATTCTGTCAGCTTCGTAAAAGACAGAAGAAATATGATTCGAATAACAACGAAAAATAAAAAGTACATTTTAAGTTCGGAAAGATTGGACGAATTAGTGAATGAAATAAAAACGCGCTATAAAAACGTATAAAAATTCGGCTTGTGCTTAATCGCATGATAATCGCCTTTTTTCCGGCCTAAGATTCTTACACAAATCTGTTGTGCGATTAAACTATGTTGTACTTCACGTAATCTATTGTAAATAAGCGTGTTTTAAAGTTCTTAATGAAGACCTTCTGCTTTTTGTTAGCAACTAGAGACCTTTTGAAATATGTGAATTTGGAATGATTCTTTATTTTTAAACACTGTTTTTCCAGTATTTTACGGTTCAAGACTATGTTCCCTGCCTTGCCGGCAGGCAGTTTGATTCTAAAAGCGCAGTGGTCTTGACTCCTTTATTGGACAATAGTGATACATAACTTTAAAAAATCGTAATTTTGCCAAAAATAAGAGACACTTGGTAAAAATAGGTAACATAGAACTTCCCAACTTTCCACTGCTTTTAGCACCGATGGAAGATGTAAGCGATCCACCGTTTCGTGCGTTGTGTAAAGAGCAAGGCGCCGATGTGGTGTATACCGAATTCATTTCTAGTGAAGGTTTAATTCGTGATGCTGCTAAAAGCATCATGAAATTAGACATTTATGAAAAGGAACGCCCAGTTGGTATTCAAATATTTGGTGCCAATTTGGAAAGCATGTTGCAAACCATTGATATTGTTGAAAAATCTAATCCAGATATTATCGATATCAATTTTGGTTGTCCTGTTAAAAAAGTGGTGAGTAAAGGCGCTGGTGCTGGTATTTTAAAAGATGTCTGCTTGATGGAAAAACTCACCGCCGAAATGGTGAAGCGTACCAATTTGCCTGTTACCGTAAAAACCCGTTTGGGGTGGGATCATGATTCTATTCGTATTTTAGAAGTTGCCGAGCGCTTGCAAGACGTGGGCTGTCAAGCCATATCCATTCATGGTCGTACACGTGCACAAATGTATAAAGGTCAAGCCGATTGGCGACCAATTGCTGAAGTAAAAAACAATCCACGTATGCATATTCCTGTTTTTGGCAATGGCGATGTGGATACGCCAGAACGCGCCATGGAAATGCGTGACGTTTACGGTTTAGATGGTTGCATGATTGGTCGTGCAAGTATTGGTAATCCGTGGTTTTTTAAGCAGGTGAAGCACTTTTTTAGTACCGGTGAACATTTGGGTCCGATTACTATTGAAGAGCGTGTAGACGCTGCTAGGCGTCATTTACAAATGGCCATTGATTGGAAAGGTGAAAAGTTAGGCGTTTTTGAAACCAGACGTCATTATACTAACTATTTTAAGGGGATCCCTAATTTTAAAGAATACCGAATGAAAATGGTAACAAGTGATCATTCTGTTGATGTTTTTGCGGCTTTTGATGAGGTCCTTAATAACTTTTCAGACTATCAATTTATTCAATAATAATAATAATAATCTGATTAAAAGCTGTTGTATTTCAATTAATCTATAAAGAATAAGGGTTTTTAGATGTTTTCATGAAATTATCCTACTTTTTATTTTTTTGATTGAAACATCCTGAAATATGTGAATTTAGAATGATCTTTAATCATTAATTTCTACAACTTCAGTTATTTACGGTTCTAGTCTATTATCCCTGCCTTGCCGGCAGGGCAGACTCTATAAGTCCCGAGAGTTTTCGGGACGGTCTTGATCCTTCTTAAACAGAATCAATAACTCACCAAATTTTTGGTAATACGTGCCGAAGCAATTTTAGATGCTAAAATGCCTAAAACTGAAATAGTGATAAATACAATTAGAAAATTTTCTAAATTGATAGCCATCGGGTAGGGCAGAGAAGGTGTAATTTTTACCAATCCAAAGCTTATTTGTGCTTGTACAATTAAATAACCAATAAGTAGACCAATTAAGCCACCAAAAACGGTCATCAAGGATCCTTGTAAAAAGAAAATCCTACGTATTTCATTTACAGTAGCACCCATATGATATAAGGTGTGCAAGGTTTTCTTCTTATCCAAAATCATCATAATAATCGTACCAACCACATTAAATAGCGCAATTATTAAAATAAGGGTGAAAATGAGGTAGACGGCCAAATTTTCGGTGTTCAGCATCTTGTATAAGGCATCATTTAACTGCTGACTATTTTTTAAAATAACCTTATCCCCTAAAATAGTCGATATGGTTGCTCTTAAATCGGCCTCACTCACGCCTTCGCGTGATTTGAACTCTATAGCGGTAACTTGATTTTCATTGAAATCTAATAAATGTCGCGCCATAGCAATAGGCGCAAAGACATATTTATCATTGATTTCCTCGTTGATATCAAAAACCCCCACATTTATTGCTTTTACGGTGGTAAAAGCTTGTTTAATATCCGTTACCTGGCCTTTTCCGGGTTTTGGAACGTATAATTCAATGATTTTCCCATAATCCATTACCCCAATATTCAAGCGGTTGGAAATCCCCCAACCCGTAACAATTTGATTACTGTTTTCCGAAAACCAGCCTCCCAAAGGAATCACCGAATCGATAGAATTTACAGAGTCAAAATGCTCATCCACGCCTTTTATATAGCCACTTGGATAATTTCTACCTTCAAAAGTTATAAAAACGCGCTCTTCAACAATTTGAGAAAAGGATGCGATATCTGGATGGTTTTGCAATTCGCTTAATTCTTCCGAAGAGATTGTAAACGATTTTCCTACGGCAGCTTCGGCTTTTAAATCCGGATCGACTAAAGAGGTGAATTGTAAAGTAAAATCTTTCAAACCCGCAAAACCGGACAAGACTATAAATAATGCTAATGCGCCTAAAATGACGCTAATAGCGGCAATAAGTGTGATAAAATTTATAGCATTATTGCTGCTTTTAGAAAGCAAATACCGTTTCGCTATATAGAGTGAAAAATTCATAAATTACACAGGCTTAAAACAGGTTTTATTAATAAAAACCTATTAATTTCAAGATTTTTAAACCTTTAATGTTTTTTTCTCTTATCTAAAAGATCTGGATCACTAATAGGATTTTCCGTTCTTTTTAATGATTTTTCAATCCCATCAATATATTCTAATGAATCGTCCACAAAAAACTCTAATTGCGGCATACGACGTAATTGATGTCTGGTGCGTTGTGCTAATTCGTGCTTAATAAGTGGCGCGTTAGAGCGGATACCGATAAGTAATTCCTTGGCTTTATTATTAGGAAAAATACTTAAATATACTTTGGCAACCGATAAATCGACAGTAACTTTCACTTTAGAAACCGATATTAAAACACCTTGCATACCACCATCATTAGCAGCTTTTTGAAGGATTTCTACCAGATCACGTTGTAAAACGGATCCGATCTTTTTTTGTCTTTGACTTTCTTCCATAGGGCAAAAATACGCATATTTAAAGATTATTGTATTTTTGAAGTTAATAAAATAGTTTTAATTAAAATAGATTTCCGCTTTTGCGGAAAGTAGACATGAATAAAATTGAACATATAGGTATTGCCGTTAAAAATTTGGAAGCATCAAACGATTTATTTGCCAAACTTTTTAATGCGCCACATTATAAGGTAGAAGAAGTTGCTAGCGAAGGCGTAAATACGTCCTTTTTCCAAGTAGGTAGTAATAAAATTGAACTTTTAGAGGCTACGAATCCGGACAGTCCAATTGCTAAATTTATTGAAAAACGTGGCGAAGGCATTCATCATATCGCTTTTGATGTGGATGATATTGAGTCTGAAATTGACCGTCTTGAAAAGGAAGGTTTTACGGTTTTAAATAAAGTGCCAAAAAAAGGAGCGGATAATAAATTAGTCGCTTTTTTACATCCAAAATCAACAAATAGCGTTTTAATTGAGCTTTGCCAAGAGATAAAGGAATAAAAATACTTTGAGGCTAATAAAATATGTAGTAATATTGCACTCTCTTTGAAAAAAGAAAACCAGAAGTTAGCCTTGCGCTAATGGGTCCTATAACTCAGCTGGTTAGAGTATCTGACTCATAATCAGAAAGTCCCTGGTTCGAGCCCAGGTGGGACCACTTTTAAAATCAAGCACTTACATATTTAATGTAGGTGCTTTTTTGTTTCCAGAAACCGCGATATAAATAATCCATAATTTTTGTTAGCTGCTACTCCCTTCCAAATCAAAACTTGCAATCTTTGATGAAACAAAAAATTATTTTTTTATCAAAAACAAAACCCTGTTTTCGGGTGTTTTTAAAATATTCGAAACTATTGTAATTACCATGGGTTTTAAAAGCTCAAATACTAGACTAAAATGGAGGTTTTAGATAGGATATAACTAGATCTTAATCCGTTAAAAAGCTTTGTTTTTCCGTTATTTGGCAGAATTAGGATAATTTTATGATTCTGACGTATTTTTTTCTTCTACCTTTGCGCGTTTAATTTTAATCAACTTTTTAAGTAAGATATTTTATTGTTATGAGCGAATCAAACAAACACACTTTAATCGACAAGGAAGTTGTGTGGGACAAGAAAAGTATTGTCATGAGTAAAACGGACAAGGATGGAAACATTGAATATGCCAATGATACCTTCGTTGAAGTTTCGGGCTATGAGGATTACGAGCTAGTCTCACAGCCTCATAATATTATTCGTCATCCACACATGCCTAAAGTGATCTTTAAAATTTTATGGGAAAACCTTAAAAACGGTAAAAATTTTCACGGTGTCATCAAGAATTTAGCCAAATCTGGAAGGTACTATTGGATGATTACCGATTTTGAAATTATTTATAATAATAAGGATGAAATTACAAATTATGTAGCAAAAAGACAAGCGATGCCAGAGGATGCTT
Source organism: Bizionia argentinensis JUB59 (assembly GCF_000224335.1). Lineage (GTDB taxonomy): Bacteria > Bacteroidota > Bacteroidia > Flavobacteriales > Flavobacteriaceae > Algorimicrobium > Algorimicrobium argentinense. Next base: position 60,115 of record NZ_AFXZ01000034.1, read on the forward strand.
TGCGTAAACACATCGAGCCTTTGTACACAAAACTGCTTCATATTGAAGAAGTAAGTGGAGTTGATGGTAGTGAAAAGTATTTAAAAGGCTTTTTAGAAGAAAAGAAAATGACTTACGAAGGATGGGTAAAAAGCAGTGTAGAAAATAAAGGTTTTTTTAATAAGTTATTTGGGAGGTAGATTTAATTTTTAATTAACATTAAAAAGAATCTATAACCTAGAATAAAAACATCCAATGCTTAATGATTCTTACAGGTTATTAAGGAATAAAAATAGAAAAAGCTGAACAACGATTATTGTTCAGCTTTTTTATTTGCCTCGTTTTCTTTTCAGCTTCTCTTCGATATGTAAAGTGGAAATTTTAGAAGTTATAGTGCTTACATGTATGTTGAAATGCTGGTATATAAATAAAGCTGCTATCAAGATTAATCCGATTAAAAGCATATTTTTTCGTCATACGACATAATTAAGCCATATTTTTCTTGAAAAATCTTTTAATTCAGTACCTTTGCACGAGAAATTAAAATAATAATATTATGAATGAAGAATTGAACAAACGTACCATCATTGACAAAGAAGTTGTGTGGGACAAAAAAAGTACGGTCTTAAGTAAAACGGATAAGTTCGGCAGCATTGAATACGCAAATGATGTCTTTGTGGAAGTTTCTGGTTATGAAGATTATGAACTTGTTTCACAGCCTCATAGTATTATTCGTCATCCAGATATGCCAAAAGTGATTTTTAAAGTGTTGTGGGAAAACCTAAATGAAGGTAAAAATTTCCATGCCGTTGTTAAAAATCTAGCAAAATCTGGTAGGTATTATTGGATGATTACCGATTTTGAAATTATTTATAATAATAAAGATGAGATTACAAATTATATAGCTAAAAGACACGCTATGCCAGAAAAGGCATTAAAAAAACACATTGAACCATTATACACAAAACTGCTTCATATAGAAGAGGTAGGTGGTGTTGAGGCCAGTGAAAAATATTTAAAAGGCTTTTTAGAAGAAAAGAAAATGACTTACGATAGTTGGGTTAGAAGTAGTGTTGAAAGCAAAGGTTTTTTTAGTAAATTATTTGGAAGATAACCGCTGTTTTTTAGAGTAAACCAACTTTACAATATGAATTTCTAGTTCTAAATAAGAACTAAAGAATATTATAGAACTAAATTAACTGAAGCTGAACAATGACATCCATTGTTCGGCTTTTTTGTTTAATGCAAAGAATATCAAGTATTTTCATCCAGTTCCCTAATTTTTTAAAATACATTAACCGAAATTATCATGGTAAACCGTTACTAAACGCAAACACTGATATATTAGTTTTGTGGTAAAAGCAAAATAAATAATATTATGGATTTTAAAACAATGATACAATTACCTGTACTAGAAATTAGTCAGGTTTTAAAAATACTTCAAGAGATTTCGGATAAAGAAAGAGCACAGGAAAAACCAAATATGCCTAAAGTTATTATAAGTACCCAAACTGGAAATGTATCGGGTTACTTTGTAAATTATGATATTGATAAAAATGTGGTTTTATTGTGCAATTGGTATGAAAATAATGCCGAATTACAATACATTCAATTTCACTCCATTTCTTCAATCTGTATAGGGAATGTCCATAATTATATATATCTTTTATCTGATGGTAAAATACCTTTTACGCCTTCAGAAAGTGACATCCCGACGATGCTTCAGCTTAAAAAAGAAATTAAAAATCTAGAATTAGATTTTCAAAGTGCTCTAGAAAATGAGATTGCTGTCACTTTTAAATACGATGAAATTCCAGATAACACGTCAAAGTATTATGCATTAAAAGTATTAAATGCATTAAATGAAACTATAAATAGTATCGCTACCAACAATTTGTCTAAAGAAGCGTTTAACGCTGTAATTGCTAACGTAATCTTTAAGTTTGGAGACGTCAATAAGGTAACGCTAGAAAAGGATACTCTTCTTATTTCTTTTAATATTTCTAAAGGATGGAAAAGTGTCTCTTTAAAATCTGAATTACAAGATTTAATAGAAAAATGTTTATAATCCCGAACGTTATTAAACATAATAGAAAAGGAAAGCCTATTAAGCTTTCCTTTTTTCTTGATATGAAGACGTTAGTATCTTTACAGCATTATAAGTTATTCTCTAAATATTCACGTATTACAGTATCTGTAAAAAAGCCACTATGATGACCTCCCCAACAAGCTGTAAGCGAAAATACGCCAGCTTCTAACTTTAGCTCTTTCTTATCTTCAGCACCTTCATTTGGAATACAATAAACCTCTATAGAGTTAACGCTTTCTTGAATAGCTTCTTTACCCATGTCATCTTTGCAAACCTCTTTTAAACCATCTGTAAGACGTTGTAAACATACACTTGGTACGAATTTTATAAAATCCATTTCAAAAGTATCCCAGTTAATGTTTATAGGCAATTCTTTACCCACAACCTCATTAATTTCTTTTTGGTAATCTCCTAAATATTGATCTTCAATTGCTTTTGCTGCTTTTCTTTCTTGTAGTCCCATTGTGTGTTTTTAAGTATTATTTATAAATCAAAGATATTATAAGGTCGTGCTGTAAAAACACCTCATTTACGTGAATATATAAACTCACTGAATTCAGTGAGGGGTTTATTGGCTCTTAAATTTTATATTTCGTTATTAAAATAGTTAGTAATGAAAATTATAATTTTATCAGGTATATGTATGCTTATTCTACTTCTTGTAACAACGGGATGTGCAAGATTAGCAGGAGGTGTTTCTAAAAAGAAAGCAGCATCCAATTTAGAAGCGTACTTGCAAAGAGAGTATAAGGGGAAACTTACGTTTAGTGATTTAAATCGATTTTTTAATGCCGCAACTATGAACCCTAATATGTTTACTGTTCTTATTTATGATAAACAGATACCTGAAGTTGAGTTTTACACACGTATTGATGTTAAAAAGATTTTAATAAATGATACGCTATACACTACAGAAAATTTAACTTTTAATGATTTATATAAAGAAGCGGTAAAGCGTTACGAAACAAAGCAAGCCATTAGAGCTGATTTTAAAAATGAAATTCCTGAAATAGATTTTACACTAGGAACGATTTATTTGAATTTTAATGATGATTTGAGTCCTGAAAATTTAGAAAATGTAATCACAAGATTTATAGACAGATTAAACCAATCTTTTGAAGAATTGAATGACGCATACAAATTTAACATACTGATTAAGACACCAGATTACCCTGAAGGTTTTATAGATGTTCCATTGGAAGTTGATGATAATAAGTGGCATGCAGAACCGTTTATGTTATCTGAAAATTTTGGAGGTTTCGAAGCCTTAAAAACTAAAATAGAAATACGTTTACAAGCTAAATTAGATAGCTCTTATCCTCATTTTAAAATTAATATGTACAAAAAAGTATATTTAGATAAATCTTCTTTATCCAAAGGTGCTTGGGTGCAATACCTAGATGATAAAAGAGTAGTCAATAATGATAAGGGAAAATATGTAAATCCGCAAAAAGGAATTTATGTAACTTATTTCGATTTAGAATCTGAATTTATTTATCGTGGTGAAATGTTAACGGAAGAAAATGATAAAACCTCTTATGAAACGGAATTAAGGCGCATAATAGAAGCTATTGAAGAGGAAGGTATAAGAGCTAATTAACCGAGTTTACTTATATTTTTTTGCCAAAAATAAAGCGGCTAGAGTTTTTAAGCGCCCAAACTCTAGCCGTTTTTTTATTAATCAAAAAGTCCAGACTCTATGGCGTATTTTACAGCTCCGGTAGTGGTTTTGGATCCGGTTTTTAGAAGAATATTTTTTCGATGTGTTTCAACAGTATTTACCGAGATAAAAAGTTTTTTTGAAATTTCTTTAGAGGTTAACTCTTCTGCTAAAAGAGCTAACACTTCTTTTTCTCGAGGAGAAAGTTCTATATTTTTATATTTTTTACGCTCAAAAACACTTTCCATATAACGTTGTTTAATAATGTCAGAGAAATACTGCTCATTACCTAAAACGGTACGGACTGCTTTTTGTAGTTCTTCTTTACTTGTAAATTTTGGTACAAAACCATCTGCTCCCTTCTGAATTACTTTATGCACCGTTCTGTGATTATCTAGCATACTCAACATAATAATTTTTACACCATTATGCTTTTTTTTAATTTCTGTAAGTAACTCAATACCGTCCATTTTAGGCATACTAATATCACTTATTATTAAGCCAATATCAAACTGATTAAGTAATCTAATAACTTGATTTCCTTCAGTTGCTAAATGAACTTCAGCTATCTCTTCCATATCAATCAATATGGTGTTTATGCCTTCTAGAAACATTAAATGATCGTCTGCTATAATGATATTTATTTTTTTCACACTTTTTAAATTATTGGAATATCAATGGTAATTGATGTTCCGTTCCCAGAACCGCTATCAATATCTAAAGTGCCCTGCATTTTTTGCAAACGTTCTTTAATATTACGAATTCCTATTCCTTGTTTTTTATTTTTTTGAAAGCCTTTACCGTTATCCTGAATCACAATGTTTAAGTGATCTATATGTTTAGTAAGCTGCACATCTGCATGAGTTGCTTGAGCATGTTTAAGAATATTTGTTGTTAATTCTTGCACAATACGATAAGCATCGGCCAAAAGCGCATCGGGTAATTTATCTATTTCTTTTTCCGGAAAGAAAAATGTGCGAATCTCGATATTTGCTTTTTTACTAATTTGAAAAACAAAATCATTAAGAAAGCTAGTAAATCCTATTTCAGAAAAAGACAGCGGATGAAGCTGGTGGGAGAGACTGCGTACATCTATACAGGCGTTATCTATGGCTTCTGCAATTCTTTTGGATTGTGGTTCTTTCTGACTATTTTCCGCATAATGCTCAAAAGCCATTTTTATGGCGGCTAAATCACTTCCTATACCATCGTGAATTTCACGTGCTAATCGTGCTCTCTCTTCATCTTGGCCTTCTTGGTAGCGCTCTATAACAGATAGTTTATGATCTTTTATCATTTGGTTAATTTTCTGTTTGGCGTTTTCTTCTTGTTGTAAACTTAATTCCTTTTGCACACGTAATCGTTGAATGTATAAAAGTCTTAATATAATTAGAGACAATAAAACCAATATAAAACCTACTATAAGCGTATTTCTAATGAGGTGCTGTCGCTTTACGGTGAGCTCCGCTTTTTGTAATTCAGCTTCACTTAATTTCTGTTCTTTTTCAAGTAGTTGTATGCGAGCTTCTTTTAACTGCGTTTCATAGCGTTCTTGAATCTTGGCTACATATTTTTCTTTATCAAGCGAGTTTTGCTCATCTATAGTCGTTATGCCCTTTTGAAAATAATATAAAGCGTCTTTATAATTGCCTTCTTCTTGATACAGCTGTGATAGGTTTTTATAAATATTAGAATTATATATTAGTAATGACTGCTCTTGACCTATGTCTAAGGCTTGTTGAAAATACGCTATGGCCTCTTTAGTGTGTCCTAGTTTGCTTTCGCATAAAGCCAAATCATTCAATACAATTGCGGTATCTGAATTAAATTGAAGCGCTTTTAAAAGCGCTAATGTTTTTCTTAAGGATACAACAGCCTCTTCACAGCGCGCTTCTTCCACAAGCATTTGCGAAAGATTAATATTTACATAGGCTATAACCGCTTTATTACCTTCTTGTGTTCTGTAATCTAATACCGTTTGGTAATGTTTACGAGCCTCAAAGAAATCGCCTTGTTCTTTTAAAATATTTGCAAAGTTGAACAACGTTATAAGTACACCATCATCGTCTTTTAGTTCTCGATATAAATTAGCAGCACGATCTAAATTTTCAGCAGCTTTTTTATAATCTTTCTGGAGCACATAAAGTGTCGCTATGTTTTGATATGTGTGTGCTTCCTGCTCTCTATCATCATTTTTTTTAGAGTAATTCAAGCTTTGCATAAAGCTATCCATTGCTTGAGGGTATTCTCCCAAGTTTTTATAGCCCAAAGCCAATACATTATAGCAAGCAGATAAGCCATTTTCCATATTAAGTTCTCTTAATATGGAGATAGTTTTTTCTGTATTGCTTATGGTACTTTTATAGTCTCCCGATATATTAGCTAAATTTGCTAAAGCATAATGAGCTCTAGCCGCTTGAAGTTTTATATTCTCTTTTTCACTTTCTTTTAGCCACTCTTTAGCAGCTTTTTTTGCTGCTTGAGGATTTTTATTTAGATTTTCTTTATATGCTTTTGAAAGGGAATCTATTAGCGGTGTGCTGTCTGACGTTTGCGCTACAGCCAAATTACTTATTCCCAGAAAAAGGAATAAAAATAGAATTTTATATTTTGTAAATAGCCTCATTGGAATGATTGGTAAACTTAATAACTTTAAGCGAAATGAGCTGCACTTATTCTTTTTTTTGATCTTACTTAATACAAACTGTTAACTACATATATGATTCTGTTGTAAGTCATTCATAATATTTAATTATCATTTATAAGGTTTTTTATAAATTCATTTAAACTTACTGCTTCCTGAGAACCAATTTCTTGGTTGGCGCCAAAACGGATCACTTGTCCGGAAACACCTTTGGTATTTGGTGCAAAATCTAAAGCTAAGAAGTTACCGTTACGCAAATCAAAAAATGGAAGCCAATAGGGTGTCACGTACATGGGTAAAGCTTGACCTTGATTTATACTATATGTATCAAATAATTCTTCTTGTGTCCAGTCCTTATAAATTGTTTGCCAATCTTTCCATTCTTTAAATATTTTTTCAGCGCTCATAATAGCATGATTTTCTACGCCGTTATGAAGCATTAAAAACTCTTTTAATATTATAGGAAAAGGAAAGCCTGCTTCTTGTTCAAATTCAGCATAAATGGCATCGTTATTTTTCGGAGGAATGACTTTGAGCTCTTTTTGTATTATAAGCTTTTCAAAACTTAATTTAACATCTTCAAAATCACTCTTGGGGTTTAATTGAATAAAAGGAGCTATGTAATCTGCTTTCTCTTTCGCTAATTTTTCAGTTATAAATTGATTCGGAATAAATTTATTGAGAAATGCGCCTGTTTCTTTATCAAAATTAATGTGTTTTATAGTGGAAACTGGTTGACTACTAAATAGATTACGTCCAAAAGAATATATTCTAGATGGTACTTTTTTTGCTTCTTTTTTTTGGTCATCAACAATATTAAACCAGGCACTTAAAAGTGGTGTATTTTTAATTTCTACAGTTACGATTTCCTTACTTTTTAGAAAGGCTAAACCATAAAATTTGCTAGTTGTCACTTCATCTGGAGTAATGACTAATAATTTTAAGAGCTTCTTTTTTGAAAAGTCTTCAACAGCTTTTAAAAGGGCGTCTCTAAACTTGAAACTATTATTATAACTGTCTAGATATTTAATTGAAGGTAGTGTGTTTATTTCAATGATATCAAAATTAAAATCGTCCCATTTCATGTCTTTTAAACTATCGGTGTAGGCCTTAATACATTCCATTTGTTCTTATATTTTGATACGGCTAAAGTACTTTACAACCATGAAATTTTTATCACTGAAAATGATGATTTTAAAAACTACGGAATGAATCTAGAAGGCCATATGCAATATTTTTTTTTCTTAATTAGAGCTTTATTTTCCTGATAAATTGACGCATAGGGCCATAACTGGCGTAAACAGTTTTAAAACTAGTAGCCATATTTTGTAGTAAGTTGGTGTACGAAAAACTAGGAAGTTGATCAAGACATGTAATCATTAAATGTTTCTGAATTTTTAAATCCAAATGATGAATAGTATCACAGTTTATAGCGTAATTAAGTAGCTCTACATCTAATTCTGTGGATCTAAAGGCTCCTTGAAATTCATTGGTCTCATTTGCCTCATTCTCGTTATTCTGCAAAGTAACCGCGTTTGTTTCTGCCATTGGACCATTGCCATGTCGGGTTTGATAACATCGGGTTACATAATAAATACTCACATCAGTAATATTTAGGCATTTCTTAATAAGCTTAACAGCGTTTTTAGAAGTGGTATTACTCCAGGTAGTATGTGGATGAAACCCGTGCTGAGTGTCTAGTAAAACACCTTGGCTGCCTTCAAAAATAAAATGTTCATAAGATGTAGCCAAATCAAAAAGTGAAGCTAGACTATAAAACGATTTAATACCCAAACAGGTTTCTACATAGTAGTCTTCATTATAATCCTTGAGCTCATTATAATAGTACTCTTGAATGCTTTTGGGTTGATTTTGCAACTTAATTTCATAGTATGATTTTATACTTATTAAACGCTGTTTCACCACCCATTGAAATTGTAAATCGTTAGCAAAAAAATGAACTTCTTCTTTATTTCTAGCTATAGTCGCACCAAAACCCAAGCCACAAGACCCGTGATTTTGATGTTTTTCAATAGCTCTGTTGTACGCTACATCATAAATGGTTGTAATCATCGCTAATGGATGAAGAAATAATTTTGGTTTGTATGTTTTTAAAAATTCCCCTTCCTGCAAAATGGCTGGCGGAAATAAGGTGGTGTGTTCTGTATAATAAGTAGGTACTCCTAGCAACGTACCTGACCCAAAATTGCTAAATGTGTGCGTAAGTTTTTGAGTACTTACTGTATGGCCTATTTGATGGCCTCCTGAAAACCGAACTACCAAGCTTTTTTCAGGATGTTGCGATGCCAGAAAATCTGTGGTTAAACCTTTTCCGGCATCGCCAAAACCTAAATCTATAACGATGCTGCACTTTGACATTTATAACATATTTTCTACTTCAGTATCTGAATTATCAGAAGTGTTAGTTTCTGAAGTCGGTATGTGTTGTTCTATAGCGCCTTCAGTATCTTTAACCTCGGAAGAATTAATTTCTAAAGTTGGTTTGTGATGTTGTATTACTATTTCAGCAATTTGTTTAGCTACTTTCTTGTAATCTGGAATTTCTATAAAATTCTCACCTAGTAATGTTTTCCAGTTTCCTTTTCTTTCAGGTTGTTTGGCCCATTCATTGTGCTCTAAATGCATGTGAAAAACATGGTATTTTTCTTGTGCTTCTTTAAAAATAGCTTCTGTGGTAATTGTTTCAGCTTCGTCTACACAGGTGTATCTTTTTATAATTTCAGCGGGAATTGTTGGAAAAACAGGTTCGTCACCTATTGTAAATAAAAATCCTTTTTGCTTTCTTTTTTCCCAACAGTCTATAGCTGTATGGCGTGCTGCAAACAAATGTGCCAAGTTATAGCCTTCTTGGTTGTTTCCGCCACCGCCGCTTTCTAAATAAACACGAGTTAGCCAGCGATCTAACAATTCTGCTGAAGATTCAAACTGGCCAATTTGCAATGGTGCTTTGTCATAAATAAAATCTCCTATTCCTATAAATAAAACCTGCGGATGCTGTATGCCAGCTTCCATTAAAGATCCTATAAGATCTGGCAAAGCCTCCTTTACAATATGTTCAGGTACAAATCCCATACTGCCCGTTACATCAAGGCCTACTATAATGGACACAGTTTCAGGGTGCTCTTGAGAATCTCTAGACTCTCTTAAAAGTATGTTGGCAGGATCCATTTCTGGATCTATATTAATTGAGGTAAATATTTCCTCTCTTGATTTATTACTATATCCTTTCGATTTTCTTAATCGAGAATATGCTTCGTGACTAAATCTTCCTCCTCCCATAATTACAGTTCATCTATTTTTGCACCAAATAAATACGTGTAACGCTTTTTGGCTAATTCTAATTTTATTTCCAAATTCCTAATTTTAATAGCCATTTCTATGTCTTTAGCAACATAATTTCTAGCATCAAAATCTGATGCCAATACTAAACTATTAGCATCTGTAGGGCTCATATCAAGCATATTTTCTTGCTCGCGTTTTAATCGTTTTAATGATAGGGATAAATCTTCGGTTTCTCGTTTGTACATTAACTGCGCGTCTTCTGCAATAGCACTCGCACGATCATCTCTTATTTTATCATTATTGCGCTTTAATGACTCTAAAAAAGCAGCACTTTTAATTTTGTCTTCCATAAAAATTTGTTTGAAACAAAGTTAGATTTAAGAGTCGTTTATTTTATCCCTGAAAAGGGTGATTTTAATATTTAATTCTATTAAAAACATGTTAGAATAATATTTAGCTGAATTATAATATCCATGAAAACGATTACTAAATGTTTGAAGTGTAATAATTATCTTTAGTATTATGAAAAATCACTTTTAACAACAATATATTTATCTTCCAGCGACTTTCATGTAAATTCAGTTTCTATAGACACTTTAAAAATTTTCATTAATGAAGATTATAGAGGATTTAAAGGTGAAAACACCTTTTATACATGGGATAACGCTTTCCTGCGCTTATGTTTATTTTCCACTGATTACGCAAATGCTCGCAGATTTTTTTGCCAGTATGACAAAAAATGGATTTACAAATTTAGGAATCATCATCAACGATTAGTGCGCTAATGCTATCATTTTCCTAAAAAAGAGAATGATATCAATTTTCTAGGAACTACTTCAAATTTCAATGCAATTAATTGCTTCCATCCTTTTAAGAATGATAGGTACAAATAAAGCAAATTTAGCATTAAACTCTTCCTGAGTTTTGGAGTTATTTAAGTTGCTTCCCATAGTTGCCCATGTTGTATATAGAGCATCTTCAGAGTTTTCATCACTAGTATCGCTATTCAAAGCTTTAATTAAGTTAAAATGTTCATCTTGATTGTAAAAACCTGTGTCTTTAACGATTTCAAAAACGAGCTCGAAGATACTTTGTGTGTCCATGAGTTCACTAATTTTCAGTTCTCTTTCTTTGGAGGCGCTTATAGATTCAAACACGTCAACCATTAAGTTTTGCACGCGGCCATTAATACTAAAGTCTAAATATTTCAAAATTTTGTATTTTTAAATTGTTATAACATGCTATGGTTAGCCGCCGCCAAAATAGCTGACGATGCAGCATATTACTTAAATCTTTATTATTCGTCTAAAGCTATATGTCCTGTAATACGACCATCTTTTACAACAAAAAGAATGTTTGCTATAGGTGCGTTGCCATAACTATCATCATACCATGCATCATTATGAAGCTGTATAAATAGATTTAATAATTCACTTTCAATATCTTTAGGAATCACCATCATGCAAGATCTTCTTGGAATAGATACCAGTAGTTCATCTGCTTTTAACATGGTATGCGCTTTCATCATGTGTGTTTTTGAAAGAATTCTTTCACTCGAAAAATCATATCCACTAGACGTAAGAACTTTGTTTTGTAAAGCTACAGAAAACTCAAACTCTGTTTCAAAATTCTCAAGATTTTCATAAGCAACTTTTAAAATCTGTGGCCCGTCCATAGTCTCTAAATGACTATTTGTTAGGAATACAAAATTATCGGGCGTATCCATACCATAACCAATAACAACCTTGGCATCAATATCCGAACCTATTAAATTAGAACTTAATGCTCCTGCTTTAAGTCCAACCCAATTTCCCGGTTTTAAAATTGGATAAATTTTTTGATTGGTATTTTTAGTTTGTTCTTTGATCTTGTCTATTTCTTCTTTTGACTTTTCTTCTCCGTAAAGTGTATTGCTCATAATATTGTTCAATTATTTACTACAAATTTATAGATGTATATAAAGGTCTTTATCACGGTATTCAGCTATTTTGATATTTAGTAGTTTGCTGAATACCTTTTGAATACGGTAATGAGAGTAGTGAAAGTTTAAGAAGTAGTTAATCTACTTTGTTGTTATCGGCATTTGATTTTCCGAGGGGAATTAAGATGCAGCACTTGCAACTCTAAAAATGATGACGTTTATGAACTATTTAATGATGTCAAGCTTATTATGTTTTACCTATTGTAATCGGAGTTAAATGAAAATAAAAGTTAGATTAGAATTCGGCTACTTCTATAGTATCTAGAATTCCATAAATAATATTATCCAAAAGCAATGGTGTTTTAAGTTGGCTCGAGGTTTAAAATAGGTTACTTAAAAAATTTAAACCTCTTTTAGCTTCTTATGTCGCAATATTTAGTCTCTCAAGCGGAATATATGTAAGGTTAAAATCACTATAAAAATCACAGATTAATTTGTTTATCAACAGGTCTGTTTTGGTTCCAAAAACACCTAATTAAATCAAATAGAATAGCTTATAAACAAACGTAGTTTAGAGGTTAATATTCTCTTTAATTATTCACGTTAGAAATTAAATTTTTTAACCTCAAAATCTAAAATGTTGATAACAATGTGGAAAACGAAAAAGAGAATTAGTGCAATATTGAGAATAATGTTAGACCTTTATAGTCGCGAATATTTAAACCCTCAATCCATATAGAAACATGAAAATCATTTCGGTTTTAAAAAGAGATTTCCTAACGGAACCCTTTGATTTAAACAAGATTACAAATGCTATTTTAAAAGCAATGACTGCCGTGCAGCACGGGCAACTCGTAGATGCCGAACGTATTTCGAGTAAAGTTTTCACCTCTTTATTAGAAAGAAAAGACCTGGACAACGATTACTTGCCAACCGTAGAAGAGGTTCAAGACTTTGTTGAAACTAAACTTATGGAAAGTGGGTTTTTTGATGTAGCTAAAGCTTATATATTATACCGAAACGAACAGTCTAAAAAACGTAAAAGTAATATTTTTGAAAAACGTATTAATTTAAAGCCTTACGAGTATCCAGAACTATACGAATATGTGCCAGCAATTAGACATTCATATTGGATTCATACCGAATTTAACTTTACAAGTGACGTTCAGGATTTTAAAACCTTATTATCAGATCCAGAACGTACTGCTATAAAAAACACCATGCTTGCTATTTCGCAAATTGAAGTAGCTGTTAAAAATTTCTGGGGTGAAATTTATCACAGAATGCCGAAACCCGAAATAGGTTCAGTTGGAGCAACATTTGCTGAAAGTGAAGTTCGCCATCATGATGCATACTCACACTTATTAGAAGTTTTAGGATTAAACGAAGAGTTTAAAAACCTAAAAAAGAAACCCGTAATCATGAAACGCGTGCAGTATTTAGAAACGGCACTAAAAAATGCAAAAAGTGACGATAATAAGGAATACGCAGAATCTGTTTTATTGTTCTCATTATTTATTGAACACGTTTCGCTTTTTTCACAGTTTCTAATTATCATGGCATTTAATAAGCATAAAAATATGTTGAAAGGCATATCTAATGTGGTTGAAGCAACATCTAAAGAAGAGCAAATTCACGGCGATTTTGGTATCGATCTTATAAAAATTATAAAAGCAGAAAACCCAGAATGGTTTGATGAGGAATATAGCATCAAGATTCAAGATATGTGTCGCGAAGCGTTTGATGCAGAAAGCAAGATTATAGATTGGATTTTTGAAGATGGCGAATTGGATTTTATTCCAAAAAATGTTATTAACGAATTTATTAAACAACGCTTTAATGATTCTCTTGAAAGCATAGGTATTGAAAAAATATTTGAAATAGATCAAAAACTTCTGGCTGAAACGGAATGGTTTGATGATGAGATTATAGGCACGAAACACGGTGATTTTTTCGTGAAACGCTCAATCAATTATAGTAAAAGAACGCAAAGTATAACCAGTGATGACCTTTTTTAACATGAACAACGAAAAACTTACCCTAAATTCAGAAAGCGCAGAAAATTCAGAAGCTAAATTTTCAAACGACAATGATCTACTTGTAAAATCAAGAAAAGAAGCACTTAAAAATAATAACCAACAACCGCAAAAAGGTTTCGAATGGTTAACAGAACATAGCCGAAACTTTTTAGCATTAGGTTATATTTCTAACGGTATGACTGCCGAACAACGCATTCGTGAAATCGCTGATCGTGCAGAAGAAATTCTTCAAATACCGGGGTATTCAGATAAGTTTTATGGCTATATGTCTGAAGGCTTCTATTCATTAGCATCACCAGTTTGGTCTAACTTTGGAATGAAAAGAGGTTTGCCTATTAGTTGTTTTGGATCGCATGTGTCTGATGATATGGGTAATATATTATACACGCAGTCTGAAGTGGGAATGATGTCTAAATTAGGCGGTGGTACGTCTGGATATTTTGGAAAAATTCGCCCTCGTGGTGCCGAAGTAAAAAATAATGGTCAAGCATCTGGTGCAGTTCATATTATGCAGCTTTTTGAGTCTATGGTGGATGTGGTTAGCCAAGGATCGGTAAGACGTGGACGTTTTTCACCGTATTTACCAGTTGAGCATCCAGACATTATGGAGTTTTTAGAAATTGGTACAGAAGGAAACCCAATTCAAGAATTAACGCATGGGGTTACTGTTACCAATGAGTGGATGGAAGAAATGGTTGCTGGCGATGAAAAGAAACGTACTATTTGGGCTAAAGTTATTCAAAGAAGAGGCGAAATGGGTTATCCATATATCTTCTTTAAAGACAATGCTAACAATGCAGCTGCCGATGTATATCGTAATGAAAAACATACTATTTACGCGAGTAATTTATGTACAGAAATTATGTTACCCTCCAATGACGACTGGTCGTTTGTTTGTGTATTATCGTCTGTAAATGTATTACATTATGACAAGTGGAAAGATACCGATGCAGTTGAAACGATGGTCTATTTCTTAGATGCTGTTATTACGGAATTTATCGATAAATTAGAAGCCTATAGAGATTCTGAAATTAGAGAAGATCGTCAAACGTTCTTATTTATGGAACGCGCTTATAATTTTGCTAAAGAAAACAGAGCATTAGGTTTAGGTGTTTTAGGATGGCACTCCTTATTACAATCTAAAATGTTGCCATTTAATAGCAAAGAAGCCTATAGTTTAAATAGTGATATTTTTAAACTTATTAAGGAAAAATCCTATTCAGCTTCAGCGGAGTTAGCTGAAATATTTGGTGAACCAAAAGTTCTTAAGGGTTATGGCAGACGTAATGCCACCTTAAATGCTATTGCACCAACAACATCATCAGCTTTTATTTTAGGTCAAGTATCTCAAGGGATTGAACCAATTTGGTCTAATATTTATGTGAAAGATATTGCGAAGATTAAAACAACGATTAAAAACTCATATCTAGAGGATTTATTAGAAGAAAAAGGGCATAATACACAAGAGGTATGGCGTAGTATTCGCGATTTTGATGGTTCTGTGCAGCATCTTGATTTCTTAACAGATAATGAAAAAGACGTATTTAAAACCTATTCTGAAATCGATCAGATGGACATTATTTATCAAGCAGCCAACCGTCAGAATCATATTGATCAAGGCCAGTCTGTTAACATTATTGTACATCCAGATATGCCTGTTAAGGATATAAATAAAATTCATATTACCGCATGGAAATTAGGTTTAAAATCCCTCTATTATCAGCATAGTATGAATGCAGCGCAGAAATTTAAACAGAAAAAAGATTGTATAAGTTGCGAAGCATAATTGCTAATAAGTAACTTTTAAAATTACAGTAAAACCCGTCTGAAAAGATGGGTTTTTCATTTTCTGAAAGAAATTGAATGTTATATGATTGGAATGACTTTGAATTTTTACTGCCTTTAGACTAATAATTTAATACAGATTTGGAATAAAAACAATATTATTGTAGTCGATTAGTGACTCATTTTTAACGACATAAAAAAATAAATATGACAATACAAGAACGCATTGATAAATCGGCAACAACCATTTTTAAAGCCGTTTTTCCGAACACAACAAATCATTATGACACCTTATTTGGAGGAACAGCTATGCAGTTAATGGATGAAACAGCGTTTATAACATCCACGAGATTTAGCCGTCAACAAATGCTAACAGTAAGTAGTGATAAAATTGATTTTAAAAGACCTATTCCTGCTGGGACTATTATAGAATTACGCGGATATGTAACACATGTAGGAAACACGAGTTTAAAAGTGCGGGTCGATATCTTTGTTGAGGAAATGTATTCTGAAAGTCGAGAAAAAGCAGTTTCAGGAGAGTTTACATTTGTTGCAGTAGATGAAAATAAAAAACCAGTAAAGGTACTTTAAGTAGTCACTTTTAGTACAAACCTCTATAGAAAAAATCATATAGTTTTTAAAGTCTTTAATTCTAATTACCCCGATAATTATTTGACCAGTCTTTATGTTTATCCATCATTAATGTTATAAGATAGCGACTGTTTCCATTTTGTAAGGTATATATTATTTGGTGACTAACTTTGGAATGATACTGTCCATTATAAGGTAACTTACTTTGCAATGGCACTCATAAACAGGAATTTAATTCAGTAAATAAAATACAAATGGAAAACAAAATGAAAGTAGAAATTTGGAGTGACGTAATGTGCCCATTTTGCTATATCGGAAAGCGTAATTTTGAAGCTGCTCTTGAGCAATTCACCGACAAAAATCATATTGAAGTCGTATGGAAAAGCTACCAGTTAGATCCTACAATTCCTGAAGTTCCAACAGATAGTTATCAGGATTATCTTATAAAAAATAAAGGAATGAGTGCCGAGCAGGTAACGAGTATGTTAGATAATGTGACTGAATCTGCCAAGCAAGTAGGATTAGACTACAATTTGGATAAAGCAGTTATGGTTAATTCTATACATGCGCACAAGTTCATTCAGTTTGCAAAAACAAAAGATTTAGGCGATCAAGCAGAAGAACGCTTATTTTTAGCTTTTTTTACCGAAGGAAAAAACATAGCTGATTTGGATACTTTAACTCAATTAGGAAAGGAAATAGGCTTAGATGAAACCGAATTACAAACAGCGTTTACGGACGATCAATATGCTTATTTTGTAAAACAGGATATTCAAGAAGGGCAACATGTTGGTGTTCGTGGGGTTCCATTTTTTGTGTTAGATAGAAAATTCGCCGTTTCTGGAGCACAACCATCTGAAGCATTTTCAGAAAATTTAGAGAAAGCATTTGCTAAATGGCGAGAGCAAAACCCTGAAGTAAAACTGGAAGTTACTAAAGGACAAAGTTGCACACCAGACGGTGTTTGTGAATAAGAAAAACGATATAGATTAAATTTCTCATGTAATAAACATAAGAACTTATAGGATTTTTAGTATAAGCCCATCTTTTTTGATGGGCTTATTGTTTTTAAAAAAACAATATACAAATCATTTATTATAGAAGAAAGAGTTCTTAAATTTCTCTCTTATAGTGTGTAAACGTAAGATTTAATTGTTTTTTTTAATTCTGAATACAACCATAATTGGTTTTTATTGTTGATTTAACTACCTTAATTAATTATCTTAAATCATTAAATAATCTATTATGAATAAGGGTGGGTTTTCTTGGGAAAGATTAAGTGGTTATTCTGCAGCAAAAGCTAAAGTCTCACGTAAAATTGGAATTCCATTAACAAAAAGTGGACGCGATCAAAAAATTGGAAGAATAGTGTCGAAAGGATGTTTGGGAATGTTAGCAATTATGAATTTACCAATATTGATCCTTTTTATTATGTATTTTAAAACACCAATTTAAAGCTAACTTTATTCAAAAATAAAATACGGAGAAATTATTTGTTTCAAACTCTATGTTTTCAATGTTATAGGAATTTAATCTTTCCCAATAATTTTCGAGAATGGTTCTAAAAGCGAATCGGCTGCCTCACGCTAGTAAGGGTCTTAATTCTTTAATACTGTCAATCCTATTAGTAGTTAAATGATAGTTTTAGTTTCCTACCTAAATGAGTATCTTTGTAAATCAGCACTAATTTAAAAAATTCGAAACTATGAAGTATTTTAAAAACAGCATCTTCTTATTGTTGTTAGCTTTTTCCTTTTCAATTGTTGCCCAAGAAACTAATTATGGCAATCAACATTTATTTGACGATTTTTCTTACCGTGAGGGAAATGTTTACCGTTCAGCCTCTGGTAAGCCAGGGCCTGAATATTGGCAAAATTCCGCCGATTATAATTTAGAAGTATCTTTGGATGATGAAAACCATACTGTTACAGGTAATGTTACAATTCAATATACGAACAACAGCCCAGAAACTTTAGAATTTATTTGGCTTTATTTGGAGCAGAATCGTTTTACCGAAAACTCTCGTGGTACATTAACCACATCAGTACTTGGAAGTAGATACAGTGGTGATGTTGAAGGCGGTTATGAATTATCTGAAGTTACAGCAAAAACAAAAACAGGAACATCTTCAAAGCATTTAATTACAGATACTAGAATGCAAATTTTCCTGGATAAACCATTAGCTGCCAAAGGCGGTGAGGTTACCATAAAAATGAATTTTAAATTCAAAGTTCCTGTGGAAGGAATGGATCGTATGGGAAGATTAGAAACAGAAAAAGGTGTTATTTACGCTATGGCCCAATGGTATCCGCGTGTAGCAGTTTTTGATGATGTTGTAGGATGGAATACAGAACCTTATTTAGGTGCAGGTGAGTTTTATTGTGAATATGGTGATTTTGATGTGAAAATTACAGCCGCTGCAGATCAAACTGTTGTGTGTTCAGGTGTATTGCAAAACCCAAAAGATGTGTTGACTAAAACGCAACAAAATCGTTTTTCTGAAGCTGAAAAAAGTGATAAAACAGTGTATATTATCAAGCCAGATGAGGTTGGTAAGTCAAGTTCTAACGCTAAAACTAATGGAACTTTAACATGGCATTTCAAAATGGAGAACACGCGTGATGTAGCTTGGGCTTCTTCAAAAGCATTTATTTGGGACGCAGCTCGTATGGATCTTGGAAATGGGAAAATGGGAATGGCGCAATCTGTATACCCTATAGAAAGTGATGGTACAGCAGCTTGGACACGCTCTACCGAATATACTAAAAACTCTGTAGAATTTTATTCAAAAACATATTATCCTTATCCGTATTATAATGCTATTAATGTTGCAGCAAATGTTGGTGGTATGGAGTATCCAGGTGTTAGTTTTTGCGGTTACAAAAGCAAAGGTGCAAGCTTATGGGGTGTAACTGATCATGAATTTGGGCACAATTGGTTCCCAATGATTGTTGGTACTAATGAGCGTCGTTATCCTTGGATGGATGAAGGGTTAAATACGTTTATAAACCATTATAGTACGGCAGCTTTTAATGATGGAGAATATCCTACAAATACAGATAAACCTCGTGGCTTAGTAAGGTATCTTACTTTTGAGAATCGTGAGGGAATTGAAACGTCTCCAGAAGTAGCTCATGCAAGAAACTTGGGTTATACGGCATATTACAAACCTGCAGCAGGACTTTTTATGCTGCGCGAATATATTTTGGGTACGGAGCGTTTTGATAATGCTTTCAAGAGTTATATTCGTCATTGGGCATACAAACATCCACAACCAAATGATTTCTTTAATCATATGGAGAATGTTGCAGGAGAGGATTTATCTTATTTTTGGAAAGGATGGTTTTATGGTAATGGCAACATAGAAATGGGTGTTTCTTCAGTGAAACCTCATGAAGGTAATTATCTTATAACAGTTGAAAATAACGGAGAAATTCCAATGCCCGTTGAGCTTCAAGTGACTTATACAGACAATACAACAGAAAACGTTTCACTTCCAGTAGAAATCTGGCAACGTGGTAATAGCTGGACGCACCTTTTAAAGACTAAAAAGGACGTAAAGCAAGTTGTGTTGGATCCAAACAAAATGTTGGCCGATATTGATACTGCTAATGATACTTGGACTAAAGAGTAATTATTATTATTTAAAAATTAAGTTAGTATTATAAAAAATGCCTCTGAAAACATTTGTTTTTAGAGGCATTTTTATTGATAAAATAGTTTGAGGACAATTAGTTTCTATGTGTGACACAGCTAATCCTTAAAATACTTTTAAGCTGAATCTATCATGAGCGTTGGCATTCTTTAAAAGCAAAACTATAAAATTTAACAAAAATTGTTATTGAGCTAGAACTTTAAATTCAAGCTCCTTCTCCTTCTCCTTCTTCCTCTTCCTTTGACTTTTTAATAATAGCTTTAAGACGTTCTTTACGTAAAACTTTTTCTGCTTTTTTCTTGTCAATTTTTCTATTGAGAAGCTTGGTATGTTGGGCCTTGTTTTTTGTGTTTTTCTGACCTTTAGGTTTTGGCATGACAGTGTGTTTTTATACGGGAGAAAAGTACGAGAAAAGGATCAAATTTGAACTAAAAAATGAACTATAGTTCTAAAATTGTCATTATTAGTTAAATTTAATCATAACATTTCCGTTTTAAAGGCATTAATAATCCCATTAAAGTACATTCACATTGATTAAAATAATAAATTTGTATTTCAAATAAATTGATTGGAAAAGACTGAAAATAAAGATATACAGCAGCCCGTTAAGAAGAAAAAAAACGGTTTAGATTCTTAAGAATAATCGGGTGGATTATTCTCAGTATCCTCCTACTTTTATTTTTGCTGATTCTTTTTATTAGAAGCCCTTGGGGCCAAGACATTATTGTTACCGAAGCGGTTTCGTTTCTTTCTAACAAAACAAAAACCAAGGTAGAAGTTGAAAAACTGTTTGTCACTTTTGATGGTAACGTTCAATTAAACGGTTTATATCTAGAGGATACCAAAGGCGATACACTTATATATTCCAAAACATTAGAAGCCAATGCGCCAATCTGGTCTATAATTCGTGGAAATGGTATTGGTGTCGATGCTTTATATTGGAACGGTGTTCGTGCTAATGTTACTAGAAAAGATAGTATTGAAGGTTTTAATTTCCAGTTTATTATTGATGCTTTTGCTTCAGAAAAAAATACCGAAGTTCCTGCCGATTCCACATCTGCGCCTTTAAATTTAATTTTAGGTAAACTGCGTCTAAACGATTTTGATGTGGTTTATAACGACGCTGTTACAGGTATTGATAGTCGTTATAAAATTGGTAAACTCCATGCTAACATGGATAAAACCGATTTAGAAACTATGACGTTTAAAGCGTCCCATTTGGAATTAGTAGATAGTAACATTAAGTTTATACAAACACCAGTTCCTGATACACCGGATTCAGAAAATACCACGTTGCCGTTAATAACTGTCGACGAATTAAAGCTGACCAATGTTTATGCCGATTACCAAAGTGACGCCAATAAAATAGCTGCCATTATAGATGTTAAAGAATTATACGCTGAAATTCCGAATATCGATTTAGCCGATGAACTTTTTGAAGTTGATGCGTTTAGTCTTAAAAACTCATCCATAACCCTCAAAACTGAAATGGAGAATAATGCCGTTACCCAAAAAGTTAAAGATGTTTCTGAAGATATTGAGCAAGATATTAAAGCATTTGAATGGCCAAGCATACAATTTGTTATTGGCGAAATAGATTTAGAAAACAACAATTTTAGTTATTTTGTGAATAATGAAAAAGGTAAAAAAGGTGTTTTTAATTCCAATGCAATTCAATTAACAAACATTAATCTGAAAGCAGAAGAAATTGTACTGAAAGATAAAATTGCCGAATTGCAAATGGATGAGGCTTCATTTAAAGAAATTTCAGGGATTAATTTAAAATCCTTGAATTTCAACTTAAATGCATCAGATAAGCAGCTCAAAATTTATGATTTAAAAACGGCTTTAAATAATAATTCGTTACAAGGAAATTTTCAACTAGACTATCCGTCTTTAGCGAAATTAATACAAGCGCCAGACCAATCTAAAGTCGCATTAAATATGCCGAACTTTAAAGTGTCTCTTAGAGATTTATTTCTAATTCAACCCGATTTAAAAGAAAACGAATATCTCTTGGCTTTAAGTAAAAAGCCTGTTTCTGGAAGCTTAAAAGCGGATGGTTATTTGTCGGATATTAACGTATCCAAAATGATAGTTGATTGGAATAGCACGAAGATTTCAGCTAATGGAAAAATCCAAAATGTTACCAAACCAGGAAATTTAGTATTTAATATTCCTGCTTTTTCAGCTATTACAAAACGAACAGATATTGTTCAATTTGTTAAAGAGGAAGAATTGGGTGTTAGTTTACCGGCAGACGTAAAACTAGTTGGTAACGCAAAAGGAAGCCTTAACGATATAGTTGCCAATGCGACTTTAACAACCTCGCAAGGTATTGCTAAAGTGGAGGGGCAATTTAAAAGCGGTGAGACTTTAGAATTTAATGCCGATTTAGAAATTCAAGATTATAAACTGAATGAACTTCTAAAGAATGAGCAATTAGGTACCTTAAATTTAAAAGTTATAGCTCAAGGAAAAGGTGATAATATTAATAATTTGGATGCAACTCTAGAAGCCACGGTGTCGAGTTTTAAATACAATAATTATAATGTAAACGATTTAAAATTAATTGGCGATATTAAAAATGGTTCTGGAACTTTGACGTCTAATTATAAGGATAGAAACTTGAATGCTAATTTATATGCTACCGTTATTTTAGACTCTATTTTACCTGAAGCTACAGCCGAATTGGATATTATTGGGGCGGATTTACAAGCACTGGGACTTATGGATCGGAATGTAAAAACAGCAATGAAGATTTATGCTGATTTTAAAGGTAATGGCACTGATTTCGATGTGGCAACCATTGTAGATGAAGGCGTTTTTGTTTACGACGATAAAAGTTACTTACTCGGTAAATTGGATGCTTTGGCTCATGTGCGTAGCGATACGACATCGGTTTCCATAAGAAATAAAATGGTGGATCTACAACTTCAATCTAACGCCGATCCCGAAACGTGGACGAAGTCCATAAGAAGTCACGTTTTAAGTTACTTTTATCGAGACTTTAAAACAGCGGATAGCTTAGGTAATCCTGTGAATTTAAAATTGCGAGGAAAAATAAGCCAATCGCCTATTCTAAATGAGGTCTTTTTGGTTAATGTAAAAGATCTTGATACCATTAGTCTAGTAGTAGATTATATAGAATCAGAGCGTAAACTGAAAGCTAATATTACCGCGCCGCATATTAATTACAGCGATATGACGCTGGATAGCTTGGCTTTTACCATGAATACCGACGCAGATAAATTTAATTTTAATTTAGGCTTTAATAACGTTGTAGCTGGTCCTTTAGATATTCAAAAAACAATTATTTCTGGTAATCAAGTTAACAACGAGTTAGCACTAGAGTTCACAGCCTTCCATAAAAAGGAGGTTTTAGCTCAAATTTTTAGTGAAGTTACAGGTACTAGTGATGCACTTCGTTTTCACGTGAAACCCGATAATTTGGTCATTAATAAAACGCCATGGACTGTTCCAGAGTCTAATGAAATGCTCATTTATCCAAAGAAATTAGAGTTTAACGAATTCCAATTTAGTAAAGGGAACCAATCATTTGAAATCACCGATAAATTAGCAGACGTTGCTAAAGAACATATTGCAGTCAATTTTAAAAACTTTAAATTAAGTGAATTTTTAAATTATTTAAATCCGAATGTAGATTTAGCTGCTGGTAATTTAAATGGCGATTTTATCTTAGAAGATCCATTTACCGATACAGGTATTGTGGCAGATTTAGATATTTCAGATTTCCGCATGATGGATGTGGATTTAGGTGTGGTAGATATAAATGCTAAATCTCTTGGAGGTAATAGTTATGATTTTAATGCACACATGAAGGGTGGTGAAATTGATTTGGACCTGGAAGGCGACTATATAGCTAGTCAATCTGGTGCAGATCTAGATTTAAATCTGGATATTAATAAATTTAATATGACAGCCATAACTGGGTTTACTCAAGGTGAAATAACAGAAACATCGGGAAGTTTTTCAGGGAAATTCACATTAAATGGCACTACAAAAGAACCGTTATATGAAGGGGAATTGGATTTTAATGATGCCAATTTTAAGATCGCCATGTTTAATTCAGCTTTTGCCTTACGTAATGAAACTTTAAGTATTGATAATTCCGGATTGTCCATGAACAGTTTCACCATCCGCGATGCAAACAAGAATACATTTGAAATGTCTGGCAAAATAGGGTCTGAAAGCTTTATCAATCCTACTTTCGACTTACAAGTAAACGCAGACAATTTTCAAGTGCTAAATGCCACAAAAGAGGATAACGATTTTCTATACGGAAAAGTGAGTTTTGATGGGAGTGCTAAAATAACAGGCGACTTACAAATTCCGAAAATAGATATGGATATGACGGTAACTTCCGATACAGACGTTACCTACGTTTTACCATCTGCTACAGTAAATATAGAAGAACGCGATGGTGTAGTCGTTTTTGTTAACCGGGAAAATCCAGATGCTATTTTAACCCGGACTAATGAAAAAACGGCCAGAATAACAGGAATAGATATAACCGCACTTTTAAAAATTGGTAAGGAAGCAGCTGTAACTTTAATTATTGATGAAGAAACGGGCGATAACTTTAAAGTCTCCGGCGAAGGTGATTTTAATATGACCATGAATCCAAATGGAAATCTAACCCTTTCCGGTGTTTATGAAGTTTCTTCTGGACATTATGAGTTAAACTTATATAAAATAGTAAACCGTAAATTTAACCTGGTCCCTGGTAGTCGTGTCACTTGGTCCGGTGATCCTTTTGATGCCAAATTAGATGTAAAAGCAGTTTACCAAGTAGAGTCTTCTGCCTCGGCATTAATGGCGCCAATGTATTCTGGTATTGATCCTGCCGTTAAGGGGAAATTCCGTCAAGTGTTGCCATTCTATGTGTTTTTGAATATCGATGGACAATTATTGGAGCCAGAGATTGCCTTTAATTTAGATATGCCTGAAGAGAAGCAAGGTGCAATAGGTGGACAAGTGTATAGCAGGATTCAGCAATTAAATAATCAGGAAGACGAATTAAACAGACAAGTGTTTTCACTTTTAGTATTGAATCGATTCTATCCAGATCCAGGAAGTGACGGAAGTTCTGGTGGTGTGGCTTCAATTGCCCGAGATAACTTAAATGATGCCGTTTCAGATCAATTAAATATGTTTTCAGATAAACTATTAGGGAGTTCTGGTTTCGAACTCGATTTCGGACTTAATAGCTTCACAGATTATCAAGGAACATCTCCGCAACAGCGTACTCAATTGGATATTGCAGCACAGAAAAAATTGTTTGACGACCGGTTAATTGTTCGTGTTGGTAGTGAAGTAGATATTGAAGGTAGTAGTTCCACAGGAGAAGAAACACCTATAATAGGTAACGTGAGTATTGAGTACTTATTAACCGAAAGTGGTCGGTATCGTTTAAAAGGTTTTAGTAGAAATGAGTTTGAAAATGTCATTGATGGGCAAACCGTTGTTAGCGGTATCGCCGTGATTTTTACACAGGAATTTAATAAATATAACGAGCTTTGGGATGCTCTATTTAAAGCGGAAACCGAACAAGAGAAGGAAGAAAAAGAGCGAAAAAAAGCTAAAAAGAAAGCCGCTAAAGAAAAACGCAAGGAAGAAGAAGCTGCAATTGATAATAGCATTGAAGATAAAAAGAACTAAATATAAAAATAAGATAACTTGAAATATAATTTCACATCCATAATCATATATCTTTTCCTATTAGGAAGTTTTTACTCATGCGGTATCATCAAGCATATTCCCGAGGATGAACGGTTATATACAGGTGCCAAATTAGTCATTGAATCGGATAGTGTTATTAAAAATGAATCGGCTTTAAAAACAGATTTAGAAACGGTTTTACGTCCAGAACCTAATTCTAAATTCTTGGGTATATATTTCGGTTTGTATTACTACTATAAAGTTCAAAAAGAGAAACCAGGGTTTATTAATCGTTGGCTTTATAAGCAATTAGGAGAAGAGCCTGTTTATCAATCGGATGTAGAAACTTATGATGTTGAAGAGTTATTAGTTAACCGATTAGAAAATCGCGGTTTCTTTTATAGTAGCGCAGCGTCTGAATTTGAAGAAACTGAAAAAAAGGCATCTTTAAAATATACTGTAACGGTTCCAAAACCTTATAGAATGGTTAATTATAAACTAGATTCTATGCCTTTTAGTATTCATAAAAGTGTAGAAAAATTAGTGTCGGAATCACCTTTTAAAACGGGGATGCGCTTCGATTTAAATACCATGAAAATGGAGCGCCAACGTATTGATAAAAACTTAAAGAAAAAAGGCTACTATAACTTTAATGAAAATTTTTTAATTTTTGAAGCGGATACAAATCAATACCATAACAAAAACTTCGATTTATTTTTAAAGCTTAAAAATGAAGTACCTAAAAAAAGTTTGATTCCTTATACGATTTCAAAAATCAATATTTATCCTAATTATAAGGTGTCAAATTCTGCTGAATTGAAGCCTACACGTTATAATGAAAAGAATTTTATTCAAGAGGAAGAGTTTTTTAAGCCCAAATATTTAGATCCCTTTGTTGTTCTAGAAGAAGGAGACTATTTCAATCCTGAACGTTCCCGAAATACGGCTAGACGCCTATCTACAATTGGCGCTTATAAGTATGTAAACATTCAATATAAAGAGTTAGATACCTTGGCAGATGATAATTTAGGGCATTTAGAAGCCAATATTTATTTATCGCCTTTAAACAAACGTGCACTTCGAGCCGAACTTCAGGTAGTAACTAAGTCCAATAATTTTGCAGGACCAGCATTTACGTTAACCTTAAGTAATCGGAATTTATTTGGTGGTGGTGAAACGTATAATATCACTCCAAAAGTCGGTTATGAAAAACAGATAGGTGGAAACCAAAACTCGGGAAATAGTAGTTTAGAATTAGGACTTCAAAATGAACTTATTTTTCCAAGAGTATTGTTTCCGGTTAAAATTAATGATGATTTCTTTAAATATTCAATCCCTAAAACAAAAACATCTTTAAGTGTAGATTATTTGAAACGAACGGACTTATATACCTTGCTTTCGGGAACCGCACTATTTGGATATTTATGGGATGCTAATCAGTATGTAACACATGAAATTAATCCGATTACAGTAAATTATACGGCACTTTTAAACAAAACCGATGCTTTTGAAGATATTTTGAATAAGGACCCATTTTTAAGACGCAGTTTTGATCAACAATTTATTGCTGGTTTAACTTACGGTTTTACTTATAATGAAATGGTTAATGCCAATAAAAAGCATCAGCTTTATTTCAGTTTTAAATTTGACATTGCTGGAAATACTATTGGTCTATTAGGCAAGGATCAAGGTCCGAATAAAACTAAAACATTTTTAGGATTGGAATATGCGCAATATGCCAAAGCCGATATTGATTTTCACTATCATTTAAATATGGGTAAAGAACAGGTTATAGCAGCTCGTGTTTTTGGCGGGTATGGTTTGGCATATGGAAACTCCGATGTCATTCCATTTGTAAAACAGTATTATTCAGGCGGGCCTTATAGTGTTCGTGCTTTTAATATTCGTTCGCTAGGACCAGGAACTTATGATCCGGATTCCGATCCTACCGATGGCGATATATTTTTCGATAAGACAGGAAATATCAAATTAGAAGCCAATATTGAATACCGATTTCCTATCGTATCCTTTTTGAAGGGTGCCGTTTTTGCCGATGCAGGAAATATTTGGAATTCTAAAGAAAACCCTATATATGACGGAAAGGATAAGTTTAGTAAAAATTTTATAAGCGAATTAGGAATGGGAGCGGGAATAGGACTGCGTGTTGATATTCAAAGTTTTGTTATTCGATTTGATTTGGCAGCACCGTTTCATAATCCAGCTTTACCAAAAGGTGAGCGTTTTGATTTTGATTTGAGTTCGCCTATTCTTAATTTTGCAATTGGTTATCCCTTTTAAATTTTGTTGAGTACTTTAGTGTTTGTTAATAGTCTGTTTAAATAAAGAGATTGGTGCTTAATTTTACATGTATTGTTAATTTTTTAAAATTAAGTGGTATATTCAAATGTTCAATTGATTCTTTATTTTAATAAAGAAATCGCGGTGTATATTATCCAAAACTTGTAATTGCTAATTGGTGAAATTATATAGTAAAAAATATTTATATGTTACTTTAGTAAGTTTTTCTATTTTATTGCAACGCTTTTTTTATACATTTACCCTCAAATGAAAACACAAAACATTAAAATATTGGCTACAATCTTATTTTTATTAATAAGTTTTGTTTGTTTTTCGCAGGCTGCTGCACCACCACCACCCGGGCCACCACCACCACCAGGTCTTCCCATTGATGGTGGGATTTTTTCTGGCTTAATTTTAGGTGCTATATTTGGTGCTTATCGTTTGTTTAAAGCTAAATAAATGTCTATTTATTTAAGTTAAAGAGCTTTGTAACATATTTTCCAATTACATCAAATTCTAAATTTACAACCGTTCCTACCTTAAAAGTATTAAAGTTAGTGTGCTCATAAGTGTAGGGAATGATAGCTACACTAAAGCTATTTTTTGCCGAGTTTACTACCGTTAAACTTACGCCGTTAATGGTAATAGAGCCTTTTTCAATCGTTATATTATTGAGTGCCTCATCGTATTCAAAAGTGAAAACCCAGCTACCTGAGGCTTCTTCAACGTTAATACATTTTGCTGTTTGGTCTACATGCCCTTGAACCATGTGGCCGTCTAATCGTGCGCCTAATTTCATAGCGCGTTCTAAATTAACCGAATCCCCAACTTTTAAATCCCCGATATTAGTTTTCTTTATTGTTTCATCAATAGCTGTTACCGTATAATTTTCAGCAGCAATTTTAACAACCGTTAAACAAATGCCGTTATGCGCTACGCTCTGATCTATTTTTAATTCTGAAGTAATATTAGAGCTAACAGTTATATGTAAGTTTTGAGCTTCTTTTTCTATTTGTTGGATAATGCCATTATCTTCTATGATTCCAGTGAACATAAGTACAGATTATTTAGTTAAATTTGCAGAACAAAATTACAAACAAAAGTAGTATAAGTAATGAGGAAAGCAGAAAATGTTATCGTAGGAATTTCCATTGGTGATTTAAATGGTATAGGTGGTGAAATTGTTTTAAAAACTTTAGAGGATGTTAGAATGCTTGAGTTTTTTACCCCTGTAATTTTTGCTTCGGTGAAAACGATCACTTTTTTAAAAAATCATTTTGATTTAGATATTAGTTTTAATGGTATCAATAATTTAGACCAAATAATTACGGGAAAAATTAATGTATTCAATGTTTGGAATGATCGCGTGGATATTAATTTTGGTCAAGAGGATATGGTTATAGGTGAATTTGCTATAAAATCATTATTCGCTGCTACTAAAGCTTTAAAGGAAGGCGCTATTGATGTTTTAGTAACTGCACCAATAAATAAACAGACTATTCAATCGGAAGCGTTTAACTTCCCGGGTCACACAGATTATCTAGCACAAGAATTAGATGGTGAGAGCTTGATGTTTATGGTTTCAAACGATTTACGAATTGGATTGCTAACAGATCATGTGCCTGTTAAAGATATTGCAAATAACATAACGCCTCAATTAATAGAGAGTAAAGTAAATACGGTTTATACAAGTCTGCAGAAGGACTTTAATATTAGACGCCCAAAAATTGCCGTTTTAGGCATTAATCCGCATACCGGAGATAATGGCGTTATCGGTAAAGAGGATGATGAGATTATGCGTCCAACCCTAAAAGCGCTTAACGACAATGGTAAATTGGTGTATGGTCCTTATGCTGCGGATAGCTTTTTTGGATCAGGTAATTATAAGAATTTTGACGCTATCATTGCGGCCTATCACGATCAAGGTTTAATACCATTTAAAACCCTTTCATTTGGGAGTGGCGTAAATTATACAGCGGGATTGTCAAAAATCCGAACGTCGCCTGACCACGGTACAGCATTTGAAATTGCTGGAAAAGGTGAAGCAAATATAAATTCATTTAAGGAAGCGGTATTTTTAGCGCTCAAATTGTATGAGAACAGAATGGAAAATGCTGAATTATCTAAAAACCCATTAGTTACACCGCAAAAAAAGATATAAACAAAAAAATGTTTATAAGTGTTAGAACCTAAATATTATTTTATATATTTGCAGGCTCAAAATAGATGTGATAATGAGGGAATTGAAAACGTTTACAATACCATTTGTAGGGTTAAAGTTAGGGAAGCATCAATTTGAGTACAAAATAGATAAGACGTTCTTTGATTTTTTTGAATATCAAGATTTTAATGATGCTGATATTGATGTTAACTTATATTTAGACAAGAAAACAACTTTATTAGAATTACATTTTGAGATTTCGGGAAGTGTAAATGTGAATTGCGATTTAACAAATGAACCTTATAATCAAGAGATTAAAGTAGATTTTGATTTGGCGGTTAATTTTGGTGAGGATTATAATGATGACGAAATTCATTTATTAATTTTACCACACGGCGAATATGAATTAAATGTGCAACAATATATATATGAAACTATTATATTGAATTTGCCGTTAAAATTAATTCATCCTGGCGTGGAAGATGGCACATTAGATTCTGAAATACTTGATAAATTAGAAGAATTGAGCCCTAAAGAGAAACAAGAAAAAGAAGATAACGAGGAAATAGATCCACGTTGGAATACATTAAAAAAACTATTAACGGATAAATAATAATAACAATGGCACATCCAAAAAGAAAAATCTCCAAAACAAGAAGAGATAAAAGAAGAACCCATTATAAAGCAGTTGCTCCACAAATTGCAACTTGCCCAACTACTGGCGAAGCGCACTTATACCACAGAGCTCATTGGTTTGAAGGAAAACTATATTACAGAGGTCAAGTTTTAATTGACAACTCGGTAACAGAAGAAAATGCAGCATAACTACTATGCGTGCATACAAGAAAACGCTCATCACTGAGCGTTTTTTTTATGATATATTTTTATAGAAGCCAAAAACGACTTAATTTGCACGAAATTAAACCGAAAGCTTGTACGTTTTTGCGATATTTCAGCAAAAACGCCTCATTTTAATGGTTTTAGCGAAATAATTTATACGGTATGAGTAAAATCTCAGCAGCAATTACAGCTGTAGGTGCGTATGTGCCAGATTACGTTTTAACAAACGAAATTTTAGAAACGTTAGTTGATACAAATGATGAATGGATAACTGCAAGAACAGGCATCAAAGAACGTAGAATTCTAAAAGATGAAGGCAAAGGCACTTCCTTTTTGGCTATAAACGCCGCCCAAGACCTAATTAACAAATCAGGTCTCAATCCTCAAGAAATAGACTTAGTTATTGTTGCTACAGCAACTCCAGATATGAAAGCAGCTTCAACTGCAGCATATACAGCCACACAAATAGGAGCTGTTAATGCTTTTTCATACGATTTAGAGGCAGCTTGCTCAAGCTTTTTATTTGGGATGTCTACAGCGGCTAGTTATATAGAATCTGGACGTTATAAAAAAGTGCTTTTAATAGGTGCCGATAAAAACTCATCTATGATTGATTATACTGATCGTGCCACCTGTATTATTTTTGGTGATGGCGCCGGTGCTGTTTTATTCGAACCTAATACTGAAAATCTCGGTTTACAAGATGAGTATTTAAGAAGTGACGGTTCAGGGCGTGACTTTTTACGGGCAACTCATGGTGGTTCATCTTATCCGTCAACACCTGAAGCCGTTAAAGAAGGTAAACATTTTATATATCAAGATGGAAAAACAGTGTTTAAAAATGCTGTTTTTAGTATGTCTGATGTAGTTGTTAAAATATTGGAGCGTAATAATTTAACAAATAATGATGTAACTTGGTTGGCAGCTCATCAAGCTAATCGACGTATTGTGAATGCAACAGCTAGTAGAATAGATCTTGACGAAAATAAAGTCATGATGAATATTGAGAAATATGGTAATACCACTTCGGCGACTTTACCATTATTATTAAACGACTATGAATCCCAATTAAAAAAGGGTGACAATATTATATTTGCAGCCTTTGGTGGCGGATTTACTTGGGGCTCTATTTACTTGAAATGGGCTTATAATTCTTAACTAACAAAAACTAACAAACGTAAAATCTAATAATTATGGATTTAAAAGATATTCAAAATTTAATAAAATTTGTGGCAAAGTCTGGTGCTAGCGAAGTGAAATTAGAAACCGACGACGTTAAAATTACTATTAAAACAGGTAGTGACGAAAAAACTGAAACAACAACATATGTTCAGCAAATTCCAGTAGGTACACCAATGGGGCATGCGCCAGTTATGCAACAACAACAAACTCCAGTTGCAGGAGCAACAGCTGCAGAAGTTCCTTCTGAAGATTCAAAATACATAACTATTAAATCGCCTATCATTGGGACGCTTTATAGAAAACCATCACCAGACAAACCTGTTTTTGTTGAAGTTGGCCAAAATATTAAAGAAGGTGATGTACTTTGTATTATTGAAGCCATGAAACTATTCAATGAAATTGAATCGGAAGTTTCTGGTAAAATAGTCAAAGTCCTGGTTGATGATTCATCTCCAGTTGAATTTGATCAACCTTTATTTTTAGTCGATCCATCATAACCATTTAATCCCGATATTTCGGGGTCAATTCTCATCCTGAAATAACTACTGATTTTAAATGTCAGGGTTTGGAATGTGCCTTTATATCATTAAATATATATCGGGATTCCACATATCGCGGGGTGAAATTTTAAATACTAAAAAGTTATGTTTAAAAAAATATTAGTTGCCAATAGAGGGGAAATAGCTTTACGTGTTATTAGAACTTGTAAAGAAATGGGCATAAAAACGGTAGCTGTTTACTCAACAGCAGACGCCGAAAGTCTTCATGTTAAATTTGCAGATGAAGCGGTATGTATCGGACCTCCACCAAGTAGTGAGTCGTATTTAAAAATGTCGAATATCATTGCGGCAGCCGAAATTACAAATGCCGATGCAATTCATCCAGGTTACGGGTTTTTATCAGAAAACGCCAAGTTTTCAAAAATCTGTGAAGAACATGATATAAAGTTTATTGGTGCTTCTGCGGAAATGATTAACCGCATGGGTGATAAAGCTAACGCCAAAGCTACAATGATAGAAGCTGGTGTTCCTTGTGTTCCAGGAAGTGAAGGTATTATTGACGATTATGCACATTGTGAGTTATTAGCAGAAGAAGTTGGCTATCCAGTAATGCTTAAAGCATCAGCCGGTGGTGGCGGAAAAGGAATGCGTGCCGTTTGGAAAAAAGAGAATTTAAAAGAAGCTTGGGAGTCGGCTAGACAAGAATCTAAAGCAGCTTTTGGAAACAATGATATGTATATGGAAAAACTCATTGAAGAGCCAAGACATATTGAGATCCAAATTGTAGGCGATTCTACGGGTAAAGCCTGTCATTTATCGGAGCGAGATTGTTCTATTCAACGTCGTCATCAAAAATTAACGGAAGAAGTGCCATCGCCATTTATGACGACAGCCTTACGTAAAAAAATGGGCGATGCCGCTGTTAAAGCTGCCGAATACATAAAGTATGAAGGTGCAGGTACAGTAGAATTTCTTGTGGATAAGCATCGTAATTTCTATTTTATGGAAATGAACACGCGGATCCAAGTAGAGCATCCAATTACCGAACAAGTTATTGATTTCGATTTAATCCGTGAGCAGATATTAGTGGCTTATGGCGTACCAATTTCAGGTAAAAATTATACACCTAAATTACATTCTATTGAATGTCGAATTAACGCAGAGGACCCGTTTAACGATTTTAGACCATCACCAGGAAGAATTACAACGCTTCATGCGCCAGGTGGGCATGGTGTTCGTTTAGATACACACGTTTATGCTGGTTATGTTATTCCGCCTTATTATGATTCTATGATTGCGAAACTAATTACCACGGCACAAACTCGTGAAGAGGCTATTAATAAAATGAAACGTGCATTGGATGAATTTGTTATTGAAGGTATCAAAACGACTATTCCTTTTCACAGACAGTTAATGGATCATCCAGATTATTTAGCAGGAAATTATACGACTAAATTTATGGAAGATTTCGTAATAGAAAAACCAAGTGATAACTAATAGTAAAGTCACTAAAAAAATTAATCGTTAACTAGTAGCGTTAATTTTATAATTTTAAAGCCCCTTTTTAGGGGCTTTTTTGTTATTTTGAATATTATTCTTTGACTATGAATTTATCGTATTGGGAAATTAAATCTTGGTTAAGCCACGTAAATTATACTATAGTAGGCAGTGGTATTGTTGGTTTAAGTTGTGCTTTACAATTAAAACAGCGATTCCCAAAAGCCAACATTTTAATTTTAGAACGCGGTTTATTACCACAAGGCGCCAGCGCCAAAAATGCAGGCTTTGCGTGCTTTGGAAGCTTAAGCGAAATTTTAGATGATTTAAAAACCCATTCAGAAGACGAGGTTTTAAAGCTTATTCAGAAACGTATTGACGGTTTAAATTTATTACGTCAAAATCTCTCCGATCAATCTATAGATTACCAGCAACTAGGTGGATACGAATTGTTTAATAATAACGATTTAGAGCTTTATGAAACTAGTTTAGCTCAAAGAAAAGCTATTAATAAATTGTTATTTCCCATATTAAAAGAATCTATATTTACGCTTAAAGCCAATTCTTTCGGATTTAAAAACATTCAAAATCAAGTCGTTTTTAATCTGTTTGAAGGACAAATAGATACAGGCAAAATGATGGAATCACTATTGCTGAAAGTTCAATCTGCAGGTATTAAAATATTAAATAATGTTACAGTTGAGGGTTTTACGGATTTAGATAGTGCTGTAGAAGTAAAAACAAATCACTTTCAATTTAAAACAGATAAATTATTCATTGCCACCAATGGTTTTGCATCACAATTAATAAACGAACCCGTAAAACCGGCAAGAGCGCAAGTACTTATTACAAAACCTATAAATAATTTAGATATAAAAGGAACGTTTCATTTAGATAAAGGTTACTATTACTTCCGAAATATTAATAATCGAATTCTGTTAGGTGGTGGGAGGAATTTAGATATTAAAGGCGAAGAAACCATGGAGATGACGGAAACAGATCTTATTCAAAATCATTTGGAGCAGCTATTAAAAACAACTATTTTACCCAATACACCTTTTGAAATAGACCATAGATGGTCCGGTATAATGGGGGTTGGAAACCAGAAAAATGCCATAGTAAAGCAACTTTCCACTAACGCTTTCTGCGGTGTGCGTTTAGGAGGAATGGGTATAGCTATTGGTAGTGTAATTGGAAAAGAACTCGCACAATTAATAGATTAATATGCTTAAAAAATTATTCAAGTTTATTTTTAAAATTATTTTATGGCTATTTATTATTTCAGTCGGCTTTGTGCTTCTTTTTAAATGGGTTCCAGTTCCTATTACGCCCTTAATGATAATTCGAGGAGCAGAGCAAAACGAGAAAGGTTTTAATAGGACCTGGCAACATGATTGGGTTTCAATTGATAAAATCTCATCTAATTTACAATTGGCTGTAATTTGTAGTGAAGATCAAAACTTTTTAAACCATAACGGTTTTGATATAAAGGCCATTGAAAAAGCGTATGAAAACAACAAAAAGGGTAAACGTATAAGAGGGGCAAGCACCATCAGTCAGCAAACTGCCAAGAATGTGTTTTTATGGCCAGAACGCAGTTGGTTGCGCAAAGGTTTGGAAACTTATTTTACGTTTTTAATCGAGTTAATATGGACCAAAGAACGGATTATGGAAGTCTATTTAAACAGTATAGAAATGGGCAACGGCATTTATGGAGCGGGAGCGGCCGCAAAATATTGGTATGGTAAATCAGCGGCTAAATTAACGGCTATGGAAGCGGCTTCAATTGCAGCTATTTTACCCAGTCCTTTAAGATATAAAGCGCAGCCCGCAAGTAATTATATTGCTGGTAGAAAAACCTGGATTGTAAGACAGATGAATTATTTTGGTAAACTAGATTATAAGCAGTCAGATAATGGAAAATAATCAGCTTAAACTACAACTACATAATTTATGTTTAGCTTCTGTTAATAGTCGGTTTCAGGCTATACAGAAGCTAATTATGGAGATTCAAGAGTCTTTGACTAGCGAAACTAAAAGTAGCGCTGGCGATAAGCATGAAACTGGTCGGGCTATGTTGCAATTGGAGCGCGAAAAGGCAGGAGCTCAACTTGCAGAAATTCAAAAGCAACAAGACATGCTTGCAAAAGTTGATGTTTTAAAAACCACGCAAACTATTTGTTTAGGAAGCGTTGTAGAAACATCTCAAGCTAATTATTTTATTGCTGTTAGTGCAGGCGAATTTACTATCGACAATCAATCCTATTACGCCATTTCACCCATAACACCTATTGGAAAGTTATTATTGGGTAAAACTGTTAATGAAACGATTAATTTTAATGAGAAGACCTTTAGAATTCTCAATATTATTTAGATATTTCGAGATAAACCACGTCATTTTTTGCTAATTCTGCATGGTGCTCAAACATGATAGTCTGTCCTTCTAATAGGGATTCAATTAAAAAATAAGACCCTTTAAAATAGGATTTTTTTACAGTTACTTTTAAGTCAGACTTATTTACAATCTTAAGTTGATTGGCATAAATAAACGTTTTGTTTAGTATATTGAATTCTCCAAAAAATGCCGCAACCAAAGCGCTTTTTGGCTCTTTATAAAGCATTTCAGGTTTCCCTTGAGCTGCGATAGATTCATTATTTAAAACAAATATCTGATCGGCAAAACCTAAAACATCTTCTTTATCGTGGGTTGCAACAACACAAGCGATATTCTTTTCTTTTAAATAATTAAAAACGTTTCGTCTTAAATCTTGCTTTTGGAAATTATCAATATGGCTAAAAGGTTCATCTAATAATAATATTTCGGGCGTTTCTGCTAGTGCACGAGCTAATGCTACACGTTGCTTTTGACCACCACTTAACAACTTCACTTTAGTTTTGGCAAAAGCAGTTAAGTCCACAACGGTAAGGAGTTCATCTATACGTTCTTTTTTTTCTTCTGGGAAGAAATTGGATAAGTGTTTGCCAATATTTTCTTCAACTGTTATAAAAGGCATCAATTCAAATTCTTGCGCTACATACTTCATAAAATCATAGCCAACAATTAAATTATGCTTAGGGCCCAAAATTTCGGTATCGTTCCAAAAAATATGACCTTTATTTAAATCGTATTTACCATATAACAATTTTAAAAGTGTACTTTTTCCAGAGCCACTTTCTCCAATTATAGCGGTGTTTTCACCCGGATTAATGGTTAAATTAATGGCCTGTAAGACAGGTGTTTTTTGATAAGCGAATGTGAGGTTTTTTACTTGTAGCATATAACAAAAATACGGCAAAATACATTCGCTTCGAAATGAATAGAAGTGAATTTATTTCTTTTAAGATAAGATATTATTGTTTAATAAATTTTCGATGAATAACACGGCCATCAGTTTCTAGACGTAAAATATAAAATCCGCTTTGTAATGTTGAAACATTCAGAGTATTATTTTCTAGTTTGGTATTTAAAACTTTTTTCCCATTTATATTGAAAACCGTTGCAATTCTACCATTTAAGGTAATAGTTGTGGAAATATTCAAAATCTTTTCAACAGGATTTGGATAAAGTGTAAGCGATTCTAATTTATGATCCTGAACCGATAAAGCTTGAGCTTCGGTAACACATAGTCTTTGATTGATGGTAGGATTCAAAATATTATCTACAACGCCAGATGGCCAATAAATAACCAAATTATTAATCGTGGTTTCTGCTCCTAATCCAAAATGTGTGTTTAAAGTGCTCATATATTTGAAACCTTCTCCGCTCCTTACATCTCGAATTTGCACACCAGAAGGCGTATGTATTTCAACGCGTGCGCCAATGCCATTTATGTTGCTGTAGCCAGTGGTTCCACTAGTACAAACGCTAATCCAGTTGTTGGAGTTTCCGCTGTTCATATAAATCTTACCGTTATTGAACGCGTCAATAAAACCATCGTTATTTAAATCGCCAAAGGCACCATTGTCGGTTGATAACATTTCAGAGTAAAGACTAAACGTTAGATCGCCATTCCCGAATAGAATATTTCCGTTGGAAACAATATCCAAATTACCATCGTTGTCAAAGTCATAAGTGGTATGTTCAAGGCCTGTTGCTAATAAAGCATTAACACCAGTGGTGCTAGAAACGTCAACAAAAGTAACTGCGGCGTTTCCATTAGAATCTATTGTTAAATCATTTCGTAAAAGTTTATGAGCGCCGGAGCTAGCACCTATAAATACATCCATATCGCCGTCGTTATCAAAATCACCCCAAGCTGCAGACCATGTTTGAATAGGATCGGCCAAATTTAAAGCGGCTGCTATTTCCGTAAACGTACCATCGCCGTTATTTCTATGCATTTGGTTGGTGCGTCTGGCTACTTCACCACCGCATTTAGCGATAAACAAATCTATATTTCTATCGTTATTATAATCTACCCAAATCGAGCCGTAATTTCCGCCGGAAGGATACAAACCTAAACCGGAAGGTACACCTGTAGCACTTTCTCCTTCATGAAAGACTAAATTACCTTGACCATCATTTATATAATAGACATTAGGTCCGGAGTCATGAGATATAAAAGCATCCAAATGGCCATCATTATTTATATCTATAAAGTTAGAGCGTTGTGTGAATATGTCCTCACCACTTGAAATTTCTGTATAACTACCATTGCTGTTAGAGCGCATAAAAGTAACACCGCTGCTGCTACCATAAATAAAATCTGTAAAACCATCAGCATTAAAATCGGCTGCTGCTAAACTCCATGAAGGTAAATTATCGGCAGAAGATGTTGTAATATTCCTTGTCTGAAAACCGCCAGAAGTTTGTTGCTCCTGAATGTTGATATTGGTTTTTGAAATGGAAACTATATCGTCTAAATGATCCCCATTCATGTCCACAATAGCGCGATTAGCACCAGTTGTAGGAATATTTTGAATGGTAAATGTTATTGGCGGAGGCGGTGGGGGCGGACTTTCTATAATTTGGAAATCGAAACCATTGGAACTCCATTTATTATCGAAAGCAATATAATAGGTTTCTCCGCCTGTAACGTTTAACGAAAGTGTCGATAAATAACCAGTGCCACTAGCGTCATCGCCACCTTCGCAAACTAAAGCGTTACACGTTCCGCTAAACACATGAATACGGGTATCGCCTCCACTATTTTGTTGTAAATCTGTTGTAATCGTTAAATAACTATTAGAATTTGGAATATATTTAAACCATTCGCCATTATTTCCAACAGGGAAAAATGGAATGCAATTAGGGTTTGGAGCTTGATTACCATCTATAGTAACCACGTTATAAATTCCGGGTTGTGTAATGGGTGTCGTTGCATCGGCTTCGGCACAGGTATTGGAACTGGTTTGGCCAAACGCTATTGCACTAAAAAGATATGCACTAAAAAATAATTTTATTTTCACAATATTAAAATAATTGATTAACAGCTTATATGTTTTTTAATAGTTTTAATTTAATTACATCTATCTGTGAGTGAGTTTATCCACTCTGTAATTAATAAAATTCCTTCTGTATGTTGAAGCGATCTTCCTAAAATAGGCATGCGATATTGTTCTTCAACAGCGCTCATTCTGAAAATTGCTACTGATCCAGATGGATTTCCAGGGTTTATTATTAAAGGATACGCGCTTCCCATATTGGTTTCGGGTGGCACACAAATTCCCATATTACGCGCTAGTTCACTTTCTTCAAAAGCAAAACGCATTGGGCGATATTCACAATGGCTTTCTTCGGAATGGCAATGCGCACAATTTATATCAAAATAGGACCTTGCTCGTAAATCTAAAGGTTGCAAGCTATCGTCCCAAGCTACTGTTGTGTCAATATTTTCAGGATAACTACTGTCCAAATAGCCATATTCTACCCATTTTTCTAGTTGATTGGTTGTGCCTTCTGGATAATTATAATCTTTATTTAAATTCTGCGGTTTTGGACCAATGGGAATTGGAGTGCCAAATTTATTATGACACGTAAAACACTCCGTTCGGGAGGGAACCCGATAATTAACGCTTTTAGTAGTCCCAGAGTCGATCCAGTCAATTGTTGAAAAACTGCCATTAACTGTAAAAGTTGCCTCGGTTTGATTGGTATTCCAAACATATTCTGCAAATTCCCATCCCGATTCTGTAAAGTACATCAAGCGTGTTTCAATAATTTTTGTGTTTCCAGTTGGCAGAACATTTTCGTAGTAAAAGTTTTTAATTAAAAATGTGCCAATTGGGAAGTCTAAAGGTGTGTAATCACTATTATAAGTGGCTTTACTGCCATTTGGTATCCATAAAAAACGCTTTTTTTTGGCATAATCACTAAATAGACCGGAATTCAAATCATAAGGAATAACACCAGATACGGGTTCGAGATTCTTTAACTCGCCTTCAAAAAATTTATAATCGGATAATTTAGGATATGGCAGGGAAACTGGATCATACACTACAGGGGATGCCGGTAAAACTGTAACTGATACCGTTGCTGTTGCACAGTTTTCACCTAATGAACAAATAGTGTATGCAAAATTATCTATTCCTAAAAAATTACTAGTTGGAGTGTACAGGATTTTATCATCGCTAGGGTTTTCTGGCGTGCCGTTATCCATAACAGAAATGGTAGCGTTACTGGAATTAGAAATCGTTAAAACTCCTGTTTTAGGAATATTGGTGTCGTTAGAAAACACATCGATTTCAATAAAACTATTTTGATAGACTTGCGTACTATCATTTTGTGTTTTGATTTGAATAGATATGTAATCGTAATCGTCCGAATTACAGGCAAATATAAAAACAACAAATGCGAGTAAAAAGAGATTATTTTGTTTCATAATTGATTGAAATAGCAATTACGAATTTATAAAAAGTTATTACAAGTTATTGATTTACAGCTAATTTTCGACTACATGTACTGAATACACGCTAAACTAAATTATTTGCCACTAAATACTCGGCAATTTGAATGGTATTTGTAGCAGCACCTTTTCGTAAATTATCTGCAACTATCCACATGTTAATGGTATTTGGTTGCGATTCGTCTCTTCGAATTCTTCCTACAAAAACATCGTCCTTTCCATGTGCATAAATTGGCATTGGGTAGGTGTTAACATCTGGGTTGTCTTGCAAAACAATACCTGTGGTTTCATTTAGAAGTTTGCGAACATCATTTAAAATAAAATCATTTTCAAACTCAATATTTACCGATTCACTATGACCGCCGGCTGTAGGGATTCTTACGGCAGTTGCAGTAACAGCTATGGATTTATCATCCAATATTTTCTGTGTTTCACGCACCAATTTCATTTCTTCTTTGGTGTAGCCATTGTCTTCAAAAACATCACAATGTGGCAAAGCGTTTTGATGAATAGGATATGGATAAGCCATTTCACCTTTTACACCTGCCATTTCATTTTCTAATTGCTTAATAGCTTTTACGCCCGTTCCAGAAATGGATTGATAAGTAGAAACTACAACACGCTTAATTTTATATTTTTTATGAAGTGGCGCTAAAACCATAACCATTTGAATTGTAGAGCAGTTAGGACTTGCAATTATTTTATCGGTTTTAGTTAAAGATGACGCATTAATTTCTGGAATAATTAATTTTTTATCCGTGTCCATTCGCCAAGCCGAAGAATTATCTATAACCGTCGTTCCTGCAGCTGCAAATTTTGGCGCCCATTCTACTGATGTTTCACCACCAGCTGAAAATAAAGCAATTTCAGGATTTAAAGATACTGCTGTTTCAAGACTTACTATTTTATGGTCTTTTCCTTTAAAAGAAATGGTTTTCCCTACTGATCTTATGGAAGCAACAGGAATTAATTCCGTTACAGGAAAATTGCGTTCTTCTAAAATTTTCAACATGACTTCGCCAACCATTCCGGTGGCACCAATTACCGCTACTTTCATCTGTATCATTTTATAATTACAAAACTAAAGAATTAATCAGGCTTTCGGTTCAAATAAAACATAAAAAAACCACTTCAGTTACGAAGTGGTTTAGGGTTAGAATATATAGTGTAGCGGTTACTACTTATTGTTTTTTTAATAAATCGCGAATATCCATAAGTAATTGATTATCAGAAGGTCCTTTTGGAGCCTCTGGAGCTTTTACTACGGGCTTTTTAGTTTTGTTGTAAGCTTTTACAATCATAAATAATACAAAACCAACCGTAAT
Organism: Bizionia argentinensis JUB59; assembly: GCF_000224335.1. Classification (GTDB taxonomy): domain Bacteria; phylum Bacteroidota; class Bacteroidia; order Flavobacteriales; family Flavobacteriaceae; genus Algorimicrobium; species Algorimicrobium argentinense. The sequence goes on from NZ_AFXZ01000034.1 coordinate 102,114, forward strand.
TAAATTGATTATAGAATTAACCCATTTACCATACATAACGGCATTTTCTGGTTTTGTAACCGTTCCGTCAGCAGCTATAATAGCTTCATCAAGAACAATTTTCATATCGGCAAAATCAAGTCCGCCTGCAAAATGGCCAATAAATGGCATCATAATATCGGATACAAATCCATTGACAACCATACCAACTGCGCCAGCTAAAATAACAGCAACAGCGAGGTCAATGACGTTACCCGTCATTATAAAGTTTTTAAATTCCTTTAACATAATAAGTGGTTTTTAGTAAGTGATTAATAGTTTAAATTTAGACAAAAAGTTGATTGAAAGCCAATGAACCTATAAATTATTTTAAAAACACGCGTTTTACTCTTTGTGAAATAGCTGTTATAATTTCATAGGAAATACTTGTTGTTGCTAAGGCAAAAGCATTTGCAGTTGGATTTTTTCCAAAAATGATAACCTCATCACCTTCTTGACAATTAATATCTGAAATATCAATCATAATCATATCCATACAAACATTTCCAATAATAGGTGCTTGCTTATTGTTAATAGTTACAAAGCCTTTGCCATTACCGTATTGTCTGCCAATTCCATCGGCATGGCCAACAGGGATTGTAGCTATTTTTGTCTGTTTGTTGGCTATAAATGCGCGGTTATAACCAACACTATCACCTTTTTTAATAGTGTGAATTTGCGAAATAATAGATTTTAATGTCGCAATCGGCGTAAAATGTTGGTCTTCTAAATCCGAATTACCAAAACCATAAAGACCAATTCCGGATCGAACCATATCAAAATGAGCTTCTGGATAATTTAATATTCCAGACGTATTACAAAGGTGTAATATGGGTTTAAAACCTATGGATTCTGTAAATTCTTCCGAAATATCTTTAAATGTTTGGATTTGTTTTTCTGTAAATTCTTTTTCATTAAAATCCTCACTAGCCGCTAAATGGGAAAACAATGATTTTGCTAGAATGCTTGATGTATTTTTTAATATAGACACAACATCCGAAACATCATCAGATTCAAAACCCAATCGGTTTAATCCTGTATTAAATTTAATATGAACGGGATAGTTGGATTGCTTTTCAGTATGAGCAACTTTTATAAATTCATTTAAAACAAAATGGCTATATAAACTAGGTTCCAGTGCGTGCTCAATAAGTGTCTTAAAATTCATGGATTGTGGATGCAACACTAAAATTGGTGTTTTAACGCCTGCTTCGCGCAGAGCAATACCTTCATGCGTGTAGGCTACAGCGAAATAATCGATATCTAGATTTTCTAAATATTGAGCAATTTCTACAGAGCTACTACCATAAGCGAAAGCTTTTACAACTGCTAGAATTTTCGTTTTAGGTTTTACCCGTGTTTTAAGGTATTGGAAATTTTCTTTTAAGGCATTTAAGTCTATTTCAAGAACGGTTTCATGCACTTTTTCCATGGGTATCTTATAGGTTTTTAGGAATTTCTTCGGCTTCACTAACTTTCATATTTCGAATCTTATCACGTTGCATGGATTTGTAATATGCGGCGCGACTAAGCGGTTCGTATTCCTCGACTTCGCCAAGTAAAACCAAGTTGTCATTTTGAGATTTTCGGTAGCTAAACTGTGCTAAATTTCCCGTTTTGGTACAAATAGCATGCACTTTGGTAACATATTCCGCAGTTGCCATTAAGTTCGGCATAGGTCCAAAAGGATTACCCTTAAAGTCCATGTCTAGACCGGCAACAATAACCCGAACGCCTTTGTTGGCTAAATCGTTACAAACGCGAACAATTTCATCATCAAAAAACTGGGCTTCGTCAATACCAACCACATCGCAGCCATCGGCTAAAATAGGAATATTGGCAGCGGCAGGAACAGGTGTTGATCGGATTTGATTAGCATCGTGAGAGACTACCATTTCTTCATCATAACGCGAATCTACAGTCGGTTTAAAGATCTCTACTTTTTGTTTTGCAAATTGGGCGCGCTTAAGTCTACGAATTAATTCTTCTGTTTTACCAGAAAACATAGATCCGCAGATAACTTCTATCCAACCAAATTGTTCTTTATGATTTACTGTATTTTCGAGAAACATTTTGTAATTTTAACACTAAAACAAACGGTATGTTCGTTTTGTATAAAGGTGGCGTAAATTTATTAAAAATCAAAAGCATAAATAGGTTTTAAAGTTAAAAGTTATGAAGAAGAAGTTAGAGGCTGAATTAATGAGTATTGCACACAGAATACTAAAGTTAAAAGGAAAAGACGATCTTAATAAAATGCATCAAGAAGTCGCTATGCTCTATGAAAAACTAACGGTTTTAAAATTTGCAAAAGAAAATTTAGAGGATAATATTCCAACTATTGGTAACGATTCGTCATTCTTTGATATGTTGGACGTTGCTTTTAATAATAAAGTGAGCGATAATATAGAGTTTGAAGATCGTACCTATATAAACATGGATGACTCGGATCATGACGATATTATGGAACCTGCCATTGAGAAAATTAAAGATATGGTTGCTCAAATGCCACTAGAAGCAGAAATGGTAGATGCACTTTTTAATAAAACGGAACCTAAAACACAAGGTCGTGTTATGGATTTTGATGAAATTACAGCTGGTTTTGCAACAGAACCTATTTTTGATCCCGTGAAAAGAATTGATCCTAATGCGAAAAAATCACTTAACGATAAGCTTAAAAAAGGCATTATTATTGGGCTTAATGACAAAATAGCTTTTATAAAACATTTATTTGATGGTGAAGGTGATGATTATAATCGTGTTATTTCTCAAGTGAATACTTTAAACTCTGTTGAAGAGGTTCATCAGTTTATTCTGAATATCGTTAAACCAGATTATAATAATTGGGAAGGTAAAAGCGTTTATGAATTACGCTTTATGGAACTTATTGAAGGTAAATTCGACTAATACTTGGAGCCTGTTTTAAAGATAAAATCACTAAATCCATTAGTTTAAATTTCTATTTAAATAAGCTTTTTAACTGGGCTTTTTTATGTTGAAATTGTTTCAAAGATTGTAAATTTGAATCGAAATCACGCTTTATGAAATTGTACATTGTTCCAACACCAATTGGGAATCTTAAAGACATGACATTTAGAGCCGTAGAGGTTTTAAAATCTGTCGATTTAATTCTTGCTGAAGACACACGAACTTCTGGAAAACTGCTAAAACATTTTGATGTTTTAACGCCTTCACAATCCCATCATATGCATAATGAGCATAAAACGGTGGAAAACTTAATTAACAAACTGAAAAGTGGCGTTACCATGGCATTAATTAGTGATGCCGGAACACCAGCTATCTCAGATCCTGGTTTTTTATTGACCAGAGCTTGTATTGAAAATAATATTGAAGTCGATTGTTTACCAGGCGCCACGGCTTTTGTACCTGCTTTAGTGAACAGCGGTTTACCAAATGATAAATTTGTTTTTGAAGGTTTTTTGCCTGTAAAAAAAGGGCGTCAAACCCGGTTGTTACTTTTGGCTGAAGAAACACGAACGATTATCTTTTATGAAAGTCCACATAAACTTATAAAAACTTTGACTCATTTTTGTGAATATTTTGGAGAAGAAAGACCTGTTTCTGTATCTCGCGAAATCACCAAACTCTACGAAGAAACCATCCGAGGAACTGCCAAAGAAGTTTTAGAACATTATACAAATAAACCACCAAAAGGAGAAATTGTTGTGGTTGTTGGTGGGAAAAAGTAATCTTATTGTTTTGTAGAAAAACAAAAGTAGGTCAAAATCGTTTTTTCAAAAACCAATATTAGCTTCATAATATGTGTTTGGACTAGAAAAATGATTTTTTGTTTCTCTACTCGCAGTATATCCAAACTTTAGATTTTTCCTAACAGTATCTGTTTAAAATTTAAGTATCTTAATCTTTACAAATTAGGGGTATGAAAAATAAACATTATGACGTTTTTGTCATTGGCAGTGGTATTGCTGGACAAACCGCTGCAAAAATTTGCAGAGAAAACAATTTGAGCGTTGCCATTTCCGATAATAGGGAATTTGGAGGTACTTGTGCTAATAGAGGTTGCGATTCTAAAAAAATATTATTACAATTTTCGGAATTACTTTATCAAAGTAAGAGGTTGGAAGGACTTGGTATTAAAAAACTTCCCAAATTAAACTGGAAGAAAGTCCAGAAATTCAGACGCTCATTTTCTAATCCTATTCCGCCCAATACAGAACAAAATTTAAAAGATCTAGGCATTTCACTTTACCATCAATCGCCAAAATTTATAAGTAAAAATGAAGTTGAGGTAGAAGGAAAAGTTGTTTCTGCCGATCACTTTATTATTGCTACCGGAAATATTCCAAGAGAATTGGATATAGAAGGTAAGGAGTTTTTAAAAGTAAGCGAAGATGTTTTGGATTTAAAGAAAATTCCGAAGTCTATAACCTTTATTGGTTCTGGTTATATTGCCATGGAGTTTGCTTGTATGTTAGCAACTTTGGGTTGCCAGGTTACTATTATTGAAAGAGATAAAACGTCTTTGGCCAATTTCGATCAGTTTCTAGTAAATAAACTGATGACAAAAATGGAAAGATTGGGCGTGAAATTTATTTTTAATGCGGACGTGACTGCTGTTAAAGAACTAAAAAAGAATTTAAAAGTCTCCTATGCTGTCAATGGTAATACTGAAACACATAAATCCAGACTAGTTATTAATACTGCTGGAAGAGTTGCTGCTGTAAAAGCTTTGCAACTTGAAAATGCAGGTGTTGAGGTGGACAAAGATGGCGTTGTAGTAAACGATTATTTACAGAGTAAATCACATCCAAAAGTATATGCCTGTGGCGATGTTTCCAATAAATCATTGGCGTTAACACCGCTTTCAGGTTTGCAAGGTTATATTGCAGGTAATAATGTGGTTAAAGAAAAAACCAAAACGTTTGATGTGCCTTGTGTGCCTTCAACCGTATTTACCACGCCAAATTTATCTTCCGTGGGTTATGGTGAAGAAGAAGCTAAAGCACGTTATAAAAATATAAAAGTGTATCAAGGTGATGCCAGCGATTGGTTCAATGCAAAAAAAGAGAATGAAGATACATATGCTTACACAATATTAGTCAATGAGCGTACCGATGAAATTGTAGGCGCTCATATTTTAAGTTCGGAAGCGAATGAAAGTATCAACGTATTTGCTACGGCTATTTATAATAAAATGACAGTAAAGGAATTTAAAAACATGATTTTTACATATCCTTCCTATGTTATCGATTTTAAGAGTATGATGGAAAATTAAAAGCTGTTAAAAATCTTAAATTGTAATTGCAGTTTTGTCGTAAATGTAATTATGTACGCTGTAATTAAAGTCTGTGACAATTAAAATATTTTGGTAGAAACGCTTATATTGAAATAATGCAAGATTTACTCCATAACATTCGTCAATGTACCATTTGTAAAGATTATTTACCATTAGGTCCAAGACCGGTTCTGTCAGCACACAAAAATTCTAAAATCGTGATTATTGGTCAAGCGCCGGGAACTAAAGTTCATAAATCAGGAATACCATGGGATGATGCTAGTGGGAAACAATTACGAGCTTGGTTGGATGTAACAGACGAGCAATTCTATAATCCAGAAAATTTTGCCATAATACCAATGGGTTTCTGTTATCCGGGAAAGGGCAAATCTGGCGATTTACCGCCAAGGCCAGAATGTGCACCGCAATGGCATAATCAACTCTGGGAGCATATGCCGAAAGTAGAACTAGTTTTACTAATTGGTATGTATGCGCAGCGCTATTATTTAAAAGATAGAGCCAAAAAAACACTAACGGAAACGGTTGATAATTTTCAGGATTACTTACCGCGCTATTTGCCCTTACCGCATCCATCGCCAAGGAATCGCTTTTGGTTTACTAAAAACCCTTGGTTTCAAACAGATATATTGCCTATATTAAAATCGAAAACACACAGTCTTATAAAATGAAAAATCTATCTTTAACTTTCCCCTAAAATATTAGAAAATATGATTAAAAAAATACTATTTCTATTCGTTTTTAGCTTTGCTTTTGTGAGTCAGATACAAGCGCAAGGCTTAAAAAAGCAAGCAACTAAAGAAAGTTTAGATCAGATAATTGCAGAAAATTTCACCGGTGATTTGGCCTATGAAACGACGGCGTTTGTAGAACAATACTGGCGCGTTGTTGGAAATACTGGCTTTAATAAAAGTATTAACTTTGTAGCCAAACATTTGGAGGCTGCCGGTTATGTTCTAGAAGAAAAGGCATCGGCTAATAACCGATTGACCTATAGAATTGAAAAACGCGCACTTAAAAATCCAACTTGGGAAATTGTTGATGCCAGCGTTAGTTTTAATAACAATGAAAAGCCTCTTTTAATGCAGGCTACCAACCGAAACATGGTGGCGCTAAATTCGTACAGTACACCAAAAGAAGGCGTAACTGCAGAGGTTGTTTATGTAAAGGATGTCCAGAAGTTAAAAAGCATGGATGTAAAAGGTAAAATTGTATTTGCTGAAACGAGTCCAGCACGTATTTTTAATACAGCCGTAGTTGAAGGCGGCGCTGTTGGCGTTATAACTTATGATAATCCATCTTATTTACAACCCGAAAAAAATACAACATCTATCCAATTTCGCTCGATTCCTTTTAATGCCAAAGCGAAAGGTTGGGCTGTCGCCTTATCTTATGAAGCAAAGGAAATACTTAAAGCTAAAGTTTTAGAAGGCACAACAACACTTAATGTGCAAATAGAAACTAAAATATATGAATCGGAGGAATTAACCATTGTTGCCGACATTAGAGGAAGCAAATTACCAAAAGAACGTTTAGTTTTTAGTGCACATGTGCAAGAGCCTGGTGCAAATGACAACGCTACAGGTGTTGGTGTTGCCTTGGAAATGGCAACGCTTTCGGCAAAATTATTAAAAGAAAAAACATGGGATCCAGCACGTACGCTAACTATTTTGTGGGGAGATGAAATTGTATCTACAGGACGTTATGTTCAGGAAGATGAAGTTCGAGCAAAACATATTAAGTGGGGAATAAGTTTAGATATGGTTGGAGAAAATACTGCAATTACAGGCGGTTCTTTTCTAATTGAAAAAATGCCAGACCCAAGTGCTATTTGGACCCGTGGTAATGATAAGCACTCAGAATGGGGTGGTCGCGTTATGAGTTTAGACCAAATGAAGCCGCATTATTTAAATGATTTTGTAATTCGTGAATTTGAGGCTCAAGGTAAACGTGCCAATTGGGAAGTGAATACGAATCCTTATGAAGGGGGAAGTGATCATATGCCATTTCTGCAAAATGATATTCCAAGTGTATTATTTTGGCATTTTACCGATCAATTTTATCATACAGATAATGATCGTCTTGATAAAGTATCCAAAGAAACACTTAAAAACGTGGGTATAGCATCATTAAATTCGGCTCATGTTTTATTAAATTCAGATGAAAAAACTGCGAATTCTATGATTTCAGCTATAGAAGAAGCCGCCATTTCTAGATTGAATGAAGAGTTAAAGCAAGGAAAAATAGCCATTAAAAAAGGAGATAAATTAGCAGAGCAAATTGAAATTATTGAAGCTTGGCAAGATTGGTATGTAAGAGCCATTGCTACAACGGTTGATATGGTTTCAAAAGAAGAAAATTTAAAAGAATCTATTGGTAAATCACAGATGGTGGTTAAAAAAACGGCTGAAACTATTATTGAAGATTTAAAGAAATAAAAATAACAAACATGACAAATACAAATAAGGTAACTACGCATTGGAAAGGGAATATGCAATTTGAATCGGATAACCCAAGTGGAAAAACGGTTTTAATAGATACGAGTCCAGAAAATGGCGGACATAATTCGGGACTATCACCAAAAGCTATGATGCTTTCAGCATTAGCAGGCTGTTCTGGGTTAGATGTGGTTTCTGTTTTAGATAAAATGAAAGTTCAGGTTTCCGAGTTTCGCATGGATACCTATGGCGAAATTACGGAAGAGCATCCAAAATATTACGACAAGGTTACCGTCGAATATCATTTTTATGGTGATAATTTAGATGAAAATAAAATTAAAAAGGCTGTCGATTTATCCATTGAAAAATACTGTGGCGTTATGGAAATGTTTCGAAAATTTGCTACGGTAAAAACGAGTATTCATTATCATAATAAGTAAATAACTTTATCTTTTAAGGAATAAAAGACGCTATGCGCTGGACTATTAAACCAAAACCAGAATCGGAAAAAGTAGACGCTTTACAAAAAGCGCTTCAAGTAGAACCTATTGTTGCCAACTTATTATTGCAACGTGGTATAGAAAGCTACGATGCGGCGAAGACGTTTTTTCGTCCGAGTTTAAAAGATTTACACGATCCATATCTTATGAAAGATATGGATCTTGCTGTTGCTCGCATTGAAACGGCTTTGGAGGAAGGTGAACATATTATGGTTTATGGTGATTATGATGTAGATGGCACCACGTCCGTGGCCTTAATGAGTTCGTATTTGAGGACCCGAACTGATTTGGTAGCTACGTATATTCCTGATCGCTATGATGAAGGTTATGGCGTTTCATTTAAAGGAATTGATTTTGCTGATGACAATGGTATTTCTTTAATTATAGCTTTAGATTGTGGTATAAAAGCCATTGATAAAGTTGCTTACGCCAATGAAAAAGGTATCGATTTTATTATTTGTGATCACCATAGACCGGGAGCAGAATTACCAAAAGCAGTCGCTATTTTAGATCCTAAACGCGATGATTGTACCTATCCGTATAAGGAATTATGTGGTTGTGGCGTCGGATTTAAACTTGTCCAAGCCCTGTCGACCCGACAAGGACAAACAACCGAAGATTTAACCGAATATCTAGATTTGGTAGCCACAGCAATCGGTGCCGATATAGTTCCGATTACTGGTGAAAATCGCGCACTAGCTTATTTAGGACTTCAGGTTATTAACACAAATCCACGCCCAGGATTTGCCGCCATCATTTCCGAAGTTAAAAAAGAAACACTGACCATTACAGATGTGGTTTTCACTATTGCTCCACGCATAAATGCCGCAGGACGTATGAAACACGGTAATTATGCTGTGACTTTACTAACGGAAACAGATCCGGAATTGGCGAAAACCTATGCAGCAGAAATTGAGTTTTTTAATTCTGATAGAAAAGAAACGGATAAGCGCATAACCATTGAAGCTCTCGATCAAATAGAAACCAATAATGAGCAAGAAGGTTTTACATCTGTTGTATATCACGAATCGTGGCATAAAGGTGTAATAGGTATTGTAGCATCAAGATTAATAGAAAGCTATTACAGGCCAACGCTAGTATTTACTAAAAGTGGCGACCGTTTGGCTGCCTCTGCACGTTCCATCAGTGGTTTTGACGTCTATAATGCTTTAGAAGCTTGTTCGGATCATATTGAACAATTTGGTGGGCATAAATACGCTGCTGGACTTACTTTAAAATCTGAAAATTATGAAGCATTTAAACAAGCTTTTGAAGATGAGGTTTCAAAAACCATAGATAGATCGTTATTAATGCCAGAAATTAAAATTGATGCTCAAATTGATTTGTGTGATGTGACACCCAAGTTCAACCGAATTTTAAAACAGTTTGCACCTTTTGGACCTGGTAATATGTCGCCTATTTTTATGAGCGATAATCTTACAGATACGGGTTACGGCAAATGTGTTGGCGAAGATAAAAGTCACTTGCGGATTACCGTTACTAATCCAGAAAAGACTAATAAATTGGTGTGTATTGGTTTTAGTTTAGGCGATAAATTAGAGACTATTACTAATAAAAAACCATTTCAAGCCGTGTATTCTATTGATGAAAATCATTGGAATGGAACTGTTTCGCTTCAATTGAAACTTCGGGATATTAAATAGTGTTGTTTATTTATATCATTTGTGTAAAAAACTAAAATCCCCTTAAAAGTCTTTATTAGAAACACTTCGTGTTGTACTTTTGTGCTTTCAATTTTCTCATGGATTAAAGTCGGTACTATATAAAACCGTTTTACATGGTTTCACATTGTGAGTTATGGAAGAATAAACTTTATTTTAAACCTCACAGGTTTTTAATCCCGAAACGTCGGGACTGTGAGGTCTTGACGGAAAGCAAAATATTAAATTAAAAGATTCCTGTCTTGGCAGGAAATTAGAATGTCTAAAAAAGATCCATACGCAGCACTCCGAATTAAGGAGTTTAATATATTTTTAGTATTACGTTTTGCATTAGTATTTGCTTGGTCCATGCAATTTATTATCATTGAATGGCAAGTGTACAGTATTACTAAAGATCCCTTATCGCTTGGTATTATTGGTTTAATGGAAATTATTCCAGCATTAACCATGGCTTTATTTGCTGGTCATATTGTAGACCAACGTGAGAAGAAAACTTTATTAGCAACTTGTTTAGCGTTATTCTCGTTAATTAGTCTCGGGCTATTTTTACTAACTTGGCCTAAAATTGTGGAAGGCTGGTCTACCAATTCCGTCTTATATTCTATTTATGCGCTTGTATTTTTTGGTGGCTTTTTGCGCTCGTTTTTTGGGCCAACCATCTTTTCTCTAATCGCTTTAATTGTTCCTAAAAAAATATACCCAAATGCCGCAACTTGGAGTAGTTCCACTTGGCAAATGGCATCTGTTTTGGGGCCTGCAACTGCCGGTGTTTTAATTAGTATGATTGGTGTTCATTGGGCATTGTGTTTTGTTTTTGGAATGGTGCTTTTTGCATTAATTACCGTTACACAAATTAAAAAGAAACCGATTTTAAATACCAAAATAGGAGAACCTGTTATGCAAAGTTTAAAAGAGGGGTTAAACTTCGTTTTTAAAACAAAAGCCATTTTGGGCGCCTTAACATTGGATATGGTTGCGGTTTTATTTGGTGGTGCTATAGCATTATTACCCATTTTTGCACAAGATATTTTGCATGTTGGATCGGAAGGTTTTGGTGTGTTACGTGCTGCTCCTGCTGTTGGTGCATTTTTAACCATGCTAATCACAGCTTATATTCCAATAAGTAAAAATGCCGGTATAAAATTATTAGCGGCCGTATTCGGATTTGGAGTTTGTATTATTGTTTTCGGACTCTCCTCATGGTTTTGGATTTCGGTTGTAGCTTTATTCTTTAGTGGGGTGACTGATGGTGTTTCTGTGGTTATCAGACAAACCATTTTACAAATTAAAACGCCAGACCATATGCGTGGTCGTGTGGCATCTGTAAATTCTATGTTTGTAGGATCATCAAACGAGCTTGGTGCTTTTGAAAGTGGCGTAACAGCTAAATTAATGGGAACGGTTACAGCTGTTGTCTTTGGTGGTACAATGACCATTATTACAGCCGTAACAACAGGATTGGTTTCACCGTCATTTAGGAAATTGGATTTGACGAAGGATATTGAAGAGCATGAAAGATCTGAATGATAATTTTGACACCTCCTGATAATTATCGGAATCACTAAACTACTCGTTCCTTAAAACTTTACACAAATGAGATCCTATTTATTTCGCGAATAAAACGAACTATCAGTCTGTTTTATTGAGTCTAAAACTCTTGTATACTTTTGAGAAGGCCTTATTTTTAATATTTTTTTAGTTCTAATTTCTCACCATCAAAAACGCCATAAGTATAATAGTTAATCCAATCGCCTAGATTAACGTATTTAGAATCCACGTTGAGGTCTATTTCTAAAGGTAGATGTCTGTGGCCAAAAACAAAATAATCAAGGTGTTTATCTTCTAACTTGCGTTTGCAATATTGTACGAGCCACTCATTATCTTCGCCTAAAAATTTAGCATCTTCATCACCAGAAATCAACTTATTCTTAACAGACATATATTGCGCTAATCTTACACCAATATCGGGATGAAGCCAACGGAATAACCATTTGCTAAAGGGATTGATAAATACCTTTTTCATGCGTTTATAACCTTTGTCGGCAGGGCCTAATCCGTCGCCATGACCAATTAAAAACGTTTTGTTGTTAAAAGTATATTCTTGTGGTTTATGGTACACAGGAATATTTAGTTCTTCTTCAAAATAACCATCCATCCATAAATCGTGATTCCCAACAAAAAAGTAAACTGGAATGCCAGAATCCGTTATTTCCGCTAATTTTCCGAGGGTCCTAGTAAAACCTTTTGGTACAACCGTTTTATATTCAAACCAAAAATCGAATAAATCGCCCATCAGGAAAATAGCGGCTGCATCTTCCTTGACTTCGTCTAACCAGGCTACAAATTTTTGTTCTCGAGGTCTTGACGCTTCTGCAGTTGGAGCGCCTAAATGATTATCGGATGCGAAGTATATTTTTTTTCCTTTTGGGATGTTCATGCAGTAAGTATAATTAATTCCTGCGAATGCAGAAATCTCATTTTATAAACTCAGGTTAAAGATTAAAACTTTCAACCATTCTGGTTTTTAGATTGAATTAAGAAGTTCTTCTATATTCAACTTAATCTTTGTAATCGATTAATTGAATTTTTAAAGCTATTAGTTATCACTCGCATACCACTCTGCACAACTCGTATCTGTTTCCGAAAGTCTCAAGGAATGTAATGCAATGTGCTTCGGTAAATGTTTTTTTATTTTATGTGCAAAATCAATCACCATCATTTCACTAGTCGGCTGATAATCTACTAAAAGTACGCTATGATCGCGATCTTGAAGTTCTTTTGCTAGTTCTACATGAGGTGTATTTTTATTAAATACGGTGGCGTGATCAAACACATCAACTATTTCTGATTTCACAATTTTTTTTAAATCTCCAAAATCAATCACCATTCCAAACTTCACATTATTAGGATCTTCAATCGGTTTTCCAATAACTGTTACAGATAATTTATAGCTGTGGCCATGTACGTTTTTGCACTTACCATCATAGCCATAAAGCGCATGTCCTGCCTCGAACGAGAATTGCTTTGTAATTCTAATATTTCCCATGATATTATTTTTCACTGCAAAGGTAATCGTTTTGTAAAAGGAATCTATTTTTAGAGTAAATTTGCATACTTCTTATTTGTTAAATACTTATGAATCAATTGTTTAATGAGATTGCTTTTGTTGAAAATCTACAGTATGAACGTATTATTGACGATATTTTAACGAAAAAATACAGTTTGGTTGAAAACTTCTTCACACAAGATGAGGTTTTGGAATTGCGACAGTCGCTTTTAGACAAGCATGAAGCCAATGCATTTAAAAAAGCAGCCATTGGAAATAGGGTTAATGAGGTTATTGAAAAATCCATTCGCGGTGATGTTATTTTATGGATTGATGAAAACAGAACTGATCCTTTAGAGGCAACTTTTTTCAAGAAAATTAATAATTTAGTTGAATACTTAAATAAAACCTGTTTTTTAGGAATTCTTCATAAAGAGTTTCATTATGCATTGTACCCTGAAGGAACATACTATAAGCGCCATTTAGATACATTTCAGAATGATGACAGACGAAAATTGTCCTTTGTATGCTATTTAAATGAAGATGGTTGGTTACCTGAAAACGGTGGTGAATTGGTGTTATACTTAGATGAAAATGGTGTAGAAACAGAAAAAGTAATTTACCCGTTTCCAGGACGTGTGGTTATTTTTGAAAGTCAAATATTAGAACACGAAGTTAAGCCTGTTAATGCAAAGCGATTAAGCATTACTGGATGGCTTAAAACGCGCTAATTAGCGACGCTTGTTACGGTTGTAAATATATATGATTATCAACACTACTGCCAAAACTAAAAAAAGCATATTTCCGCCCATACTAATCTTCCTTGTTTAATTCTTTTAAATTATTTTTTTTATTATATCTATAAAGGGCGTAAGCAATAATTACGAGCACAACTAGAGGAATAAAAGAACCTATAAGAACACCAATTTCATAATCGCCGTTTGGTGCATTTTTTACTTTCTCTTCAATATCGATTTCTTGCAATAACGAAAAAAGTGCTATCATGTTACGAGTCATTTAATTGGCAAAGTTACTGTTTTTCTGAAAGCGGTAAAAATTCTTGTCTAAATTTTATTATTAGTGGTAAGCCTCTAGCAATAACCCAAAATGTAAAGGCTATAAAAATTCCGAAGAGCTTATAATCCAAACTGTCTAATAAAAACAGCACGGGTAAAAACACGAGAAAAGTTGCCATGAGTAATACGTTTCTTAATACTTTCATTTTACCTAATCCTTTAAACATACCATCAAAAATAAAGGCAATAGCGCATAATGGTTGCATGGCTAAAATGATCCAGAATATATTATAAAACTGAATTAAAACGGCTTCTTCTTGTGTAAACACATGTCCAATAAAATTGTAAAAAATAGTGCCAGTTGCCGCCAGGATAACTCCTAGTATGACACCATATTTCATGAGTTTATTACTTAAAGTAAGCAATTTGCCATATTCTTTACCACCTAATAATTTTCCTGATAAAATATTTCCAGCACTGGCGTAACCATCAATAATAAAAGCGCCTAAAAACCATAAATTGATAGCTATAGTGTAAGCTGCAATATATTCTTTACCATAGCTGGTAGAAAAAGAGCTCGCAAAATAAAGGGTGATATTAAGCGCCAATGTTCTTACAAATAAATTAAGAATCATGATTAAGAATCGATTGATTTCCTTGTTAAAAGGAAAACTAAAACGAAGTGGAATATCGGTTTTTTTCAATAAGTAATAAGCTGAAATAATAGCCATAAGCATTTGGGCAATAACGCTTGCATAAGCTGCGCCTTTAATGTTCATAGCGGGAATATAGCCTTCAATACCATAAACTAAAATAACATCTAAAACAATATTCACACTTGCGCCAACAATAGCGATAATCATTGGGTAAAATGTATTTTGGAGACCTCTAAATGTTCCAAAAATGGCAAAAGTAAATAATGTAAATGGAAAGCCGAATACGCGAATTTGGTAATATTCAACGCTGTAATTTAAAATTAAATCCGATGCATTATAAAGTCTAAAAATGGAATCTGCAAACGGATATGTTCCTAAAATAATAAAAATACTAATGCCTGTAGTAATAAAAATAGCTTGTGCAGGCAGGTTTTTAACTTTCTGTAAATTATCAGATCCAACATATTGAGAAACTATAGATGAGATAGCACTCCGTGTTTGACCTAAAACCCAAATAAGCATGGAAATAAAGGTGCCCACAATGCCAACAGCGGCTAAAGATTCCGTTGCATTTTCTGTAAGATTGCCTACAATTGCCGTATCAGTAATGGACAAAATGGGTTCTGCTACACCAGCTATTAATGCAGGTATGGCTAATTTATTTATATGCTTTAAACTAATGTTGGTGCTCACAATACGTATTCATAACAGTTAAAAGGAAATTCACTTTGATTAGGGAAATAAATAGTGCCTAATTTTTTATAACCGCGAAGTTCGTAAAACTTTTTATTTCTATCGTTTTTTGAGAAAGTATCTAAACGAATAGAAGTGCAATTATTTTGTTTGGCATATTTTTCAGCAAATTCCATGAGCTTTTGTGCTAATCCTTGGCCTTGATAATCCGGATGTATGGCCAGTCGATGAATATACAGATTTTGATTATTGGGCGTTAACCAAGATATAGCGGAATATTCGTCATCCATATATGTGGATATAACGACGCAGCCAATAATTATTTTCTCATCTTCTAAAACATATAATTCGTCTCTGGCCACATCATTTTGAAAAGCCGAACGATTTGGATAATGCGCATTCCACTGTTCTATGTTTTTAGAAACCATATAAATAGCACAGGCTTTAGTTATTTCTAAAATCCTATCAATATCTTTAATCGTTCCTTTCCGAATCATATTAAATGTGTATTTTTGCGTGAAATTCACCTAAATTAGTTATTAATTTTTTCAATATGAAGAATATTTTAGTACCAGTAGGATCATCCCAAAATGCGGTTAGTCATTTGCAGTATGCAGTAGATTTTGCCAAAGCATTTGGTGCCAAAATTTATGTGGTTCAGGTTTATGATGTGTATTCTAAAGCGGGAACCGTAATAAAAATAGATCATATTCTAGAGCGCGAAAGTAATGAATTTTTAAAGGCTCACGTAGCTCAAGTAGATACAAAAGATGTGGAGATTGTTTTAAAATCATTTAAAGGAAAATTAGTGGATACCTTGGAACTCGTTTGTCATTCTTTAGATATTGACTTAATTGTGCTTGAACCACGAACCAATTCTACTAAAGATTCAGTGTTTTTGGGGAAAACTTCAGGGAAAATCATTAAACAAACTAATATACCAGCTTTAATTGTTCCGGAAGGATTGAGCTTCAGGCCAATTGTTTATATTTTAGTAGCATTGAAGTCTGCTATTATTAAAAAAGAGGAATCTCTTGCTCCATTAATTTGTATTATGGATCAGTTTAGGTCTATTGTAAATTTACTTTTAGTAAAGACACCATTTTACAACGAAGGCGATTTCGATGTGAATCCAGGATTAGCCAAATTGATAACAAACACTACTAAAACTAAAAATAGTACAACCTTTCAAGGGGTGTTAGAACATTATAAAGATAACAATCCAGATATGCTTTGTGTGGTACGCCGTAAACGCGGGTTTTTCTCAAAATTATGGGAGAAAAATACCATTTTGAAAAAGGATTTTGAAAGTAGCACGCTACCTGTTTTAGTATTAAGTGGGTTGAAATAATTTTTATCTAAAGAAAGTTTAAACCTAAACAAAAATAGTTTAATTTTGCGCCACAATAAACGGTAATATTAGTCAAACGTTTATTCTGGGGGATTAGCTCAGTTGGCTAGAGCGCTACGCTGGCAGCGTAGAGGTCATCGGTTCGAATCCGATATTCTCCACTTTAAAGAGCAATGTGAAAGCATTGCTTTTTTTATGACTTATTAAAATTTAAAGGGTGGTTTAATTTCTTTTTTAAATCCAGTACATTAGAAACGGTGTTTAAATGACAATTATCTATTTCAAATAAATCAGTAAAGGTGGTAAACGTAGTTTGGTTCGTTCGAGTGCGAATCGTCCCTTTTGGAAAGTAACGGCGTTTGGTAATAAAAGTATCTTTGTCTATCCAACCGCAAACAGTGAGTTCTTCTTTGTTTTTGTGGTAGCTACAAAATATATAGATATCGGTTTTGAAGTAATCCTGTAATTTTATAAAATTATTGGTATAGCTTTTTTTTACATCTGTGGTGCGGCCCATAGTTTTAACGTCAATAGTTTTATTGTTTACTATCAAATCTACCCCTAGATCACAGCCACCTAAGCCATCCATCAAGCCTAAATCAAAAAAGGACATAACAACAGATTGTCCAATAATGCCTGTAAGTTGCTGGTCTTTAGTGCCGTTTGCGGTAAAGCGATTACCAAAATTATGTGTTTCTAGAACCGTTTTGCAATGTCTAATTATTCTTTTTTCAACTTTTACAGTAAACATACAGTTTGTATCAAAAAATAAAATCACTGTAAGATACTAAAAATGTGTTAAGTAGCCTTTTGTGTGAACGGAATTTATATGTAATAGATTTCTAAAATATTTATTTAGAGTTCCTTCTCGGTTGAGGTTGACTGTATAAATGAGATACTTTCCAAAACGACCGTTTCAAGAGCTTTGGGTAATTTGTTGTCATTCCAAGGATGCTGTCCATCAAAAACGTGATTGGAATCTTTTATTTCAACTAACTTACTTTTATTATTCCATTTATGTAAAGCTTCTGCCTCATTAAATGCTACAGATGGATCATTAATGGCGTGAATTATTAACTGCGGAACCATTATGCTTTCAGAAGCTAACTTAATACTAAGCAGGTTTTCATGCGCTTTAAAATCTTCATAAAATTGATAATTATGAGGCATTTGTTGTTTGGTTCTTCCGTTTAAAACGTATTTAACACCCTCTTTTTTCCATGCTTCTAAATTACCTATTGTTGCAGTTCGTTTTGAAAAATCGCAAACACTAGCCCACGTTATAATTTTTTTTATTCTTGTTTCTGTAGAGGCTTTAATTATTGATATTCCGCCACCACGAGAATGTCCAATAAGCGTAATATTATTCGTGTTGATTTCTTTTAGGAATTCATTATCTTGAGACAGTAAATAATTTAGAATTTCGTCTAAATCGTTAAGTTCTTTACTATAGTTGTTTTCAGCAAAGGCCTCTAAATCTGGAAAATCGATGGGGTTTTCAGCGGTACCACCATTATGGGAAAAGTTGAATTTAACAAAAAACAAATTGGCTTTTTTGAATTGTTCTGCCACTAAATTCCAAGGACCCCAATCTTTAAAACCTTTATAACCATGAGAAAATATTACTAGTGGTTTTTGCTCGCTATTTTTATTAAAAAAGGCATCCCAAACAATGGGTTTATTATCTGTTCTATCTAAAACTAGATTTTTAATTCTCATATAATCTTTTTTTCTAGAAAATCAATTTTTTGGTCACAGATTTCTAAAATCAGCTTCTTTAATTCAGTTTCGTAATCTGTTAATATCTCCTGCGTTATCTCTGCAGATTTGTTTCTACTGCCTACTTCCTTTTTATGAAATTTTATAAAACCAGCATTTAAGTTTTTAAATGAAATTATTCCAGCCTCAACAGATTCGTTAAAAGGCGTTTCCGCGTTCATTAAGAAGGCGTAAGTTAGCACTTGGAATGATTTACTATACTTATCGTAATCGGTTGTTAAATCGTCCCAATTGGTTATTTGTACTTTACTATCGTCTACTCTTCCCGATTTATAATCTATAATTCTGGTGATACCATTTCGTTTATCTACACGATCCACTTTTCCGGTAATTCTAACTGGGAAATCTAATTCAGGAATATGTATTTCAGCTGTATTATCCAATTCTATAGCTATAATTTCGAGGGTGTTGCCATCCTTTAAATCTGCTATTTCTAGATTTAAGAAATTAGAAATGTAGCGTTTGGCAATTTCAAATACAATTAAGTTCTTTCCTTTGCTAATATCACCTTCTTTATAGAGATCTTTAAAATGCTTGGTTACGGTAGCATCAATTTTAGATTTCATTTCTGTAACCTGTTCCCAAATTATAACCTTGCCTTCAAAAGGTTTATAAAAATCTTCTAATGTATTATGGATAACAGTTCCTAAGGTGTTAGCGGCAACAGTCTCTTCTACATCGTCGTGCTCTTTTATTTTAAGGACTTTCTGAAAATAGAAATCGATTGGATTCCGAATATAGCTGGTTAATGCGGATGGAGAAAAACCTTTTGAAGCGTATTTTTTTATTTGATTAATGACATCATCATTTTTATTAATAACCGTTTCTTTTAAATGAGTTTCCGAAGGAATATCTGGAACGGCAATAGTCTGTTTTATTTTGTGAATCCCTTCTAATTCGAGTTGGGTTATAAATCGACTTTTCTCTCCACCTTTTAGAGCATCGATTTCGGTGTTGTAAATGATAAACACCCGTTTGGCGCGTTGTAATAAACGATAAAAGTGATAGGTATAAACGGCATCTTTTTCTTTATAGGTGGGCAGTTTATTTTCCAACTTCACATCATAGGGAATAAACGAATTATTCGTTTTTCCAGATGGTAAAATTCCTTCGTTAACGGAGGATATTATAACGGTCTCAAAGTCTAAAACTCGCGACTCTAACATTCCCATTATTTGTAAACCTTCTAATGGTTCTCCTTTGAAATCTAAAGTTTCAGAACTCAATAATTCTTTATAAACTGTAAACAAACTATGTATATCTTTTAGATGCTTAAAATTACTATCTAATAAGGTTAGCTCATTAAACAGGCTATTAAACTTGAATAAATGCTCTAAAGCTAAAAGGTTTTGGTTCTTATTTTGCTCTAAATGCGCCTTTATCTTCATGATTAGTGATTGGCAATGCACCAATGCCGTTGTAGCATGATTATTCCAGTTGCCAAAAAGTAATTGAAAAAGTTCGGCATGTTTAGGAGCAAGTTCTATTAGTCGCGCTAAAGAAATATAAATTAAATTATTACTTTCTATAATGTTTACTACTTTCTGCATATCGTTATTAGTTCCAGATTGAAGTAGTGGACTAATAAATTGATGGGACAATAATTTAATCACATCTTTAAAGTAGTAAGCTGAAGTTTCTTTTTTATGAATAAAGAATAACTGTTCAAATAAGGCGGCTAAAGGAATAGACTTTAGAGGTAATCCCATGGTGATATTCAGTGCTTTAATGGAATCAGGAATGGAATTCAATACTGGAAGTAGTAAAGATTCTTCGCCAAGCACAACCGCTGTATTATTAAGGGAGTTATTTTCTTTTTGCAATTTATTTAATATGTTGCCAATGCATTTTGCCTGACCTACATTTTTTGGCACACCAATGACGGAGATATCTTTAGTCGACTTATAGTTATTGGCAATCCAATTTAAAGGATTGTTTTTAAAATAAGGCCATTGCTTATTATGTTGCCTTATAAATAAGCCTGCGTCGTGATTCTTATTTTCAAAAAATGACGCATCGATATCCCAATAAATATCGGCATGACTATTTTCTAGGAGTTCTTGAATAATGGTTTCCTCGGCTTTATTAAGCGCATTAAATCCTAAAAACACATGATGCTTGTCTGGATTTGAGCTTATATAGTTTTGAATACCTTCTACAGCTTCTCTATATATTAGTCCCTGATATCCTTTCTTTTTATGGATTAGATTTTTAGAAAATTGATTATAATAAAGCTTAAGCTTTTTCCAGAAAACGAGATAGTTTTTTACAAAATCGGTCTGATTGGTGTCAACAGACCAATGATCCAATTCTTTAATATCACTTAAATAATCGAAGATTTGTTCCTGTGGAATAAGGTATCTATCAATTTCGTTGAAATCCTGAAGTAGTATTTGTGCCCATTTAGAAAAGGCATCAAAACTATCTGGTTTTTCATTTTTTTGAATATCAAGATATGTGTCGTAAAACTCGAAAAGTAGTTCCGTATTGGAAATTGCTTTAAGTTGTGAGAGCTCTTCTACAAATTCTTCAATACTTATAATAGTAGGTGAGAAAATGGGTTGTTGTAAGGTTGCTGCTAACTGATGTTTTAAAAATACGCCAGCTCGTTTGCTGGGTAAAATAAGTGTACTGTTAGCAATATCTACCTGTTTCTTTTGTAAATCTTGGAGAACGTCCTGTATAAAAGTTGTCATATTATAAAAATAAAAAACGCTCCGAATATTCGGAGCGTTTTTCTATAAATTTATGTGAAATAACTTATTTTACTAAGTTAATTTCCACACGTCTATTGTTAGCTCTACCAGCTTTAGTCTTGTTAGAGTCAATTGGTTTAGACTCACCATAACCTTTTGATGATAATCTAAATTCATCGACGCCTCTAGCAACTAAGTAATCTTTTACAGATAATGCTCTAGCATCAGATAACTTCATGTTAGTTGCATCACTACCTACACTATCAGTATGACCTTCAACTGTAAATTTAGCGTTAGGATACTCATTTAAGATAGCAATAATATCTTTAAGTACACTTTCAGACTGACCTTTGATACTTGATTTACCAGTATCAAATAAGATTGTTTTAGCATAAGCATTTAAAGCTTTTTGTACAGCTTCAGTTACTTCTGGACAACCATTGTTTGCAGCAGTACCAACTTTGTCTGGACATAAATCATCTTTGTCTGGAACACCATCACCATCTCTATCTGGCCAAGGACAACCGTTGTTTGCAGCAGGACCTGCTTCATTAGGACATTCGTCTAAATGATCAGCAACACCGTCACCGTCAGCATCAGGACAACCGTTTAATTCTTGTAATCCAGCTACAGTAGGACAATCATCTAAATTATCAGGAATACCATCTCCATCAGTATCAGGACAACCGTTAAATTGAGCTAAACCAAAAACGTTAGGACAATCATCTTTACTGTCTTCAATACCATCACCGTCAGTATCAGGACAACCATCGAATTCAGCTAAACCAAAAACTTCTGGACAAGCGTCATCTTTGTCATATATACCATCTCCGTCAGTATCTTTTCCACCGAACTTAAATGAAATACCAGCAGTATGTTGGAAGTGTGTATCTAAATAATCTTCGAATGCATGCTTATATGCAGATTGAACTGTAATACCTACATTATCAGTAACCCAGAAATTAATTCCTAAAGTTCCGTTTAATGTACCAGCTCCAATTTCATCAACCCAAGTATAACCACCACCTACTCCTAGGTAAGGATCGAACCAAGAAGAGTTAATTGCTGCTCCGAAACCGTATTTAACGATACCGTCTACACCAACGTAAGTTACTTCATCATATTTTGAACGGTCATCACCAAATTTGTCGATTTTGTTCAAGGAAGCTGTTGCACCTAAAGTAAAACCATTACTCAAGTAACGACCAACTGTTAATGATGATACTGATGGTAAAATGTTCCAGTGGTCTGTAGCATTAAAATACTCATCAAACATATCACCAAGTGGAGCAGCTTCACCTGTAGGGTAGAAATCTACTGCGTTTGTTCCTAGGGTAATTGCCCAAGGGTTGTTTTCATCTTGTGCGTATGTATTACCCATGCCTAGCATAAGTAACATAGCGAACAATAATCTGCTAAGATTTTTCATATTCAAAAATTTAATTTTTAAGTGTTAATTGTCTACAAAAGTAAGTTGTTAATAATTATTAACAAAGACAAATATAGGAAAATATTGTCCAATTATCCTAAATTATGCTTGGTTACCCGTTATTTATATTATTTCTAATTGTTTTCCAACTTTTATAAAAGCTGCAATTGCTTGGTCTAAATGATTCTTTTCATGAGCAGCTGATAGTTGCACGCGAATACGCGCTTTCTCCTTTGGCACCACAGGGAAAAAGAAACCAATAACATAGATACCTTCTTTTAAAAGCATATTAGCCATAGTTTGCGATAATTGTGCATCGTAAAGCATAATAGGTACTATGGCAGAATCGCCATCTATAATATCAAAACCTGCTTTTTTAATAGCAGATTTAAAATAATCCGTGTTCCATGCTAATTTATCGCGCAGTGTAGTGTCATTTTTTAACATTTCGAAAACCTTTATAGATGCACCAACAATTGCTGGAGCTAAAGAGTTTGAAAATAAATAAGGTCTAGAACGTTGACGTAAAATTTCTATAACGCCTTTTTTAGCCGTGGTATAACCACCCATAGCACCGCCCATTGCTTTTCCTAATGTTCCTGTAATAATATCTACACGACCCATTACACCTTTTTCTTCTAGCGTTCCACGTCCTGTTTTACCTATAAAACCTGTGGCATGACATTCGTCAATCATAACCAATGCATCATACTTATCGGCTAAATCGCAAATTTTATCTAAAGGCGCTACTAAACCATCCATGGAGAAAACACCGTCTGTAACAATAATTTTATGACGTGCCCCCTTTTCATTAGCATCAATAAGTTGCTTTTCTAAATCGGCCATATCATTATTCTGGTAACGATAGCGAGCGGCTTTACATAAGCGAACACCATCAATAATAGAAGCGTGGTTTAATGAATCAGAAATAATAGCATCTTCTTTTCCTAATAAAGGTTCAAAAACACCGCCGTTGGCATCAAAAGCCGCGGCATATAATATCGTATCTTCCGTTCCGTAAAAATCAGAAATTTTTTGTTCCAGTTCTTTGTGAATATCTTGTGTGCCGCAAATAAAACGTACAGACGACATACCAAAGCCATGCGTATCCATAACATCTTTTGCTGCTTGAACAACATCGGGGTGCGATGATAACCCTAAATAGTTGTTAGAACAAAAGTTTAAAACGCTTTCGCCAGTATCTAAAGTTATTTCAGCACCTTGAGCAGACGTAATAATACGTTCGGTTTTATAAAGTCCGTTGTCCTTTATCTCTTGTAACTCTTTTTCTAAATGTTGTTGAATTTTTCCGTACATAATCTTTAATATTTTTACAAAGTTAAAATTCTTTTATGGTAATGCTATCATTTATGTAAATAAGTATTTTTTTGGCCACATGGAACTTCATAACCTTTAAAATAGCTTCATAGCTTTCTAATTGTTCTAGGTGTTTTGACTGTTCTTTACCCGATTTATAATCTATAATTATGGCGTCGTTTTCATTCATTATAACCAAACGGTCGGGCCTTAATATACTGCCAGTATTGGAAATAATATCACGCTCATTATAAACCGTAATATTCTGTTCTTGGAAATACAATTGAAGTTGCGGATGGCGAATAATTTGCAATATGGTTTCCTTTAAAATGGGTTCTTGAACTTTATTAATTGTACCATTTTCTAAAAAGGATAGCATAACATCATTTACATCGGCTTCCGTTGTAATCATAGCCATAATATCATGAATTAAATTTCCTTTCTCAATAGCCTTTTCTTGAATAGTATCCCAAAGACTGGCCGAACGTGTGATAACCTTAATATTGTGGGCCTCTTTTGGCGTTGAAATGAATGTATTCCGAATTATTGTTGAAGTTTCTTTAGATTTAGTTTCCGATTGTTTCGCACTTTCTCCAAACTGATAAACCAATTGATCATTATCCCATTTTCCAATTTGTTGTAAATAACTAATTAAAAAACCAGCATAACTTTTTTGATTTACAATGCCTTTTGATGAAATATCAAGTTTTGAAATAACATATAATTGTTCAACAGCTCTGGTTAACGCCACATACAAAATGTTTACGTTATCCAATTCTAATTCCGATTCATGTCTATTAAAAATTTCTTGACCAGCATCGCCATAACTTTCAAACGTTTTACTGTAGTTTAAGAGCGTGTGACTAAAGCCATGAAACGTTTCTGGATTTATAGGAAACCACTCTTGCGGTGTTATTTCGCGATAGATATCTAAATCGGCAAACGGAAAAATAACGACAGGAAACTCTAATCCTTTGGATTTGTGAACCGTTAAAATCTGAATAGCCTGATAGCCTTCGGGTGTTACAATACTTAAGCTTTCATTTTTTGAATCGAAATAATGTAGAAAACTGCCAATATCAGCAAGCTGTTTTTCAGAAAATTCTAAAACAACATCCATATAATATTGAATAAAAGCATCCGAATGTTTCACCAATTTAAACTGGCGAATAACGGTTTCAACCAAATCATAAAACGACAATTGAATCAGAGATGTATAATCTATAAAATAATCTAACGCCTCAAATTGGTCAAATAAGGCAGAAATATCTAAATTTATATGGGTTTTTAAAAAGCTGTGCTTATCTTCAATTTGGCATAATTGAGCAATATGTAATAAAATTTCAGCTTTTGTTTCTTGATTTTCAGGCTGTAATAGTAGGCGTAATATATTGTTGACAAACTGAACGTTTTCCGAATTGTTAAGCAACAACGTTTCCGATGACATGAGGTTCAAACCCTTTTCACTTAAATAATTGGCAATAGCAACACCCTCTTTTTTCTTGCGGACTAACACACAAATATCAGCTTCCTCATAACCATTTTCCAAACAGGATTTAATGGTATTATAAACTTCTTCGGAATATGCTAGAGCTTTATCATCCACCTCCTTTAAATCTAGAAATTCCAATTGCACGTAGCCAGATTCCTCTTTTTTTATAAGTTGTGTGGCGTTTTTATATAGATCGCTATGATCTGGATGACTAAAAATTGTATCCGATAAATAATTAAAGAAACCATTATTAAAGTTTATAACCTCCCGAAAGCTTCGGTAATTCCATTCTAAAGGAATTATTTCTGGCTCTAAATGAAACGGGTTTTCGGTTTTATTATACAAATCGATAAACTGTTCCGCTTTTCCACCGCGCCAACGGTAAATAGCTTGTTTAGCATCGCCGACCAACATCATACTGCCAGGTTTTGATGCAATAGCATTATCTAATAAGGGTGTTAAATTCTGCCATTGTAATTCCGATGTATCCTGAAACTCATCAATAAAATAATGTTTGAACTTTTCACCAATACGCTCGTAAATAAATGGTGTTGGTTGATTTTTTATTTCCTGACTAATTAAGCCATTAAACTCCGAAATAAGCATGACGTTTTGTTCATCTTTTATAATCTGTAATTCACTGTTTATAGCGCTTAAAACTGAAAGTGGCGTTAGGTTTTTATAAATAGCTTTCAATAACTTGAAATTTAAAACCGCCGTTTTAGTAGCTATAAAAAATTCGGCTATTTGGGGTTGGATGCTTTCAATAGTCGCTGCCGTAGCTGCATCTGTTTTGGATTTTGGGTAAATGGTATTTCCGTCTATTAAATCGGAAGGCCAATTAACCGTATCTACATTTTGGTTATAATTATTTTCAGTTATTTTTTTGAAATAATTTGGAATGGAAGCACGTGTAAAATTTCCAAACTCCAAACCATTATCCCTTATAAACTCTAAAGCAATATTAGCGCTATCAAGACATAGTTGTTCGTTGGTCTTTATTTCTTGGCGCAATGTGGATTTAAGCGCTTTAAAATCGTCTAATGTTTTGTCTTGGAGTTCTTCTATGAACGGTCTGTCGTTTTCTTTAACCAATAGTTTTGAAATAGCATAAAAATCTCTAGAAACATCCCAGCTTTTATCGTCATCCGCTTTTTCAATGGCAAAATCTACCAATGTTTTGGTGAGGCGTTTATCAGTTCCTGCTTTAGAAATTAGCCGATCTACCGCCTCATTCAATAAGGCTTCAACATCTAGAGCGACTTCAAAATTTAAAGGCAATTTTAAATCGTGCGCAAAGGTTCTAATTAACCTATGCGTAAATCCATCAATGGTAGAAATATCAAATGCCGCATAATTATGCATAATGGCATCTAAAATAAGATTGCTTTTCGCGTTTAAATCGACGGCCGACATGTCCAATTCGCCACAAAGATCTTCAAACATGGTATTTGATTCGATAAGGATTTCTTCCGAAGAAAAATCTTTTAACGCATCTATAATCCTTGTTTTCATTTCGTCCGCAGCTTTATTGGTGAAAGTGATAGCTAAAATGTT
Source organism: Bizionia argentinensis JUB59 (assembly GCF_000224335.1). Classification (GTDB taxonomy): domain Bacteria; phylum Bacteroidota; class Bacteroidia; order Flavobacteriales; family Flavobacteriaceae; genus Algorimicrobium; species Algorimicrobium argentinense. Next base: position 129,059 of record NZ_AFXZ01000034.1, read on the forward strand.
CTTGAAAGCCATAGTGCTTGAAGCTTTCAATAAAATAGTTAAATATGCTTTTACAAGCGTATAGGTTTTACCACTTCCTGCTGAAGCATTATAAATAAGGTAAGGATGGTTAACGGGCATGTTGTTTTTATGAAATTTTATACAAGATAAAAACTATCGATGATTTGATAGGTATTTATTATTTTTAATTGATGTTTAGATTGCGTAAATTTGAAATAATTGAATTATTAACATTTAAAAACACATATATATTATGGCTTTCGAATTACCGAAATTAAAATATGCCTATGATGCGTTAGAACCGCATATAGATGCACGCACAATGGAAATACATCACTCTAAACACCATGCTGGATATACATCTAAATTGAATGACGCTATTAAAGGCACAGATTTAGAGGGTAAAAGCATTGACAATATTCTTCATAATTTAGATATGAAAAATAAAGCTGTTAGAAATAATGGTGGTGGATTTTACAACCACTCGTTATTCTGGGAAGTAATGAATCCAGAAGGCAAAGGACATTTGTCTGGCGACTTAAAAGCTGCTATTGAAGGAGCTTACGGAAGCATGGAAGAATTTAAAACTAAATTTAGCAATGCAGCAGCAACACAGTTTGGTTCTGGATGGGCTTGGTTATGTGTTCATAAAGGTGGAAAAGTTGAAATTTGCTCAACTCCAAATCAAGATAATCCATTAATGCCAGGTGTTGGTTGTGGTGGAGCACCAATTTTAGGATTGGATGTATGGGAGCATGCATACTACTTAAATTACCAAAACAGACGTCCAGATTATATTGATGCGTTTTTTAACGTGATTAACTGGAATGAAGTGGAAAGACGTTATGCAGAAGCTAAATAAAGCTTATAACGTTTTTAAATATATTGAAAGCAAACCTGAAAGGGTTTGCTTTTTTGTTTTAAATCATATAGGTGTTTATCTCTAAATGTCAGAACTGCGAGGTCTTGTGTTATACTTTTTGTTTTGGTTACCGTTGGATTTGAAAGGATAGTACAAGTAAATTTATTTTGAAATACCTGCGGATTGCTATAAGAATCCGGAGGTGCTTTTGAAATCCCACTTTTGTGGAGATAAAATGAAAAAAGGTGAACAGATGTTCACCTTTTTTGCCCCAAATCTACCATAAACTTAACCTACTTAAATTATGGTGCAACAAATATAAGGTTACTTATATTTGAATTAGTAAAATATTAGATAAACAACCTATAAACAGGGATAAACGAATAGTTAACTCCGAATAAGGGTGAAAGCCTATCAGTTAAGGTGCGGTTTTTATAATATTATATGGGTCAATTAGCTTTGTGAAGGGAATGATTCTGGCGTTATTGTTGAATGAGTGGTATTCTGATATCTATTTTTGTATTTATTCTAAATAAAATAAGGCGAACCGAAGTTCACCTTATTTTGCCCCAAATCTACCATGAACTTAACCTACTTATGTTATGGTGATACTAAAGTATATTCTTTTTATTGGTATTCGCTATTAATTAGTTGAAATGCATTTAAATTAGATAAACAACTATGTTTGTTAGATAATTCACACATTTTCAGGTAGTTAGTATGCGCGTTCGTTTCTACCTTCATAAAAATTAATGAATGCACGGTTAACAACACGGTTTCCACCTGGCGTAGGATAATTTCCTGTAAAATACCAGTCACCCAAGTTTTTAGGGCAAGCCTTATGTAAGTTTTCTACTTTCTGGAAAATAGCTACAACTTCGGCTTTAATGTTTTCACTGGAAATTAATTGCGCAATCTTATTGGAAATAGTCTCATCAGAAAATTGTCCATATAAATCAATTAAATAGTTCTGGATGTCTTTATCTTCCATGTCCACCTGCTTGATACATTTGTCGTAAACTTCTTGGATCATGTGGTATTTATCTGCTTCTTTAAGCAGTTCCAACATAGCTCTAAAAGCTATTAAGTCTTCTATTCGCGCCATATCAATACCGTAACAGTCTGGATAACGAATTTGTGGTGCCGATGAAACCACGACAATCTTTTTAGGATTTAAGCGGTCCACCATTTTAATAATACTCATTTTTAAAGTTGTACCTCTAACAATACTATCATCAATAATAACCAAGTTATCCGTTGGTTTAATAACGCCATAGGTTACATCGTAAACGTGGGCTACTAAATCATCACGACCGCTATCTTCAGTAATAAAAGTGCGAAGTTTTACATCTTTAATGGCTATTTTTTCAATACGCGGTCTTTCGGATAATATATTGGTTACCGCTTCTGAACTTAATTGACCGTTTCCGGCTAAAATAGCCTTTGTTTTTTTCTTGTTTAAATGCTCTTCAACGGATTCAATCATTCCGAAGAAAGATGTTTCTGCTGTATTTGGAATATATGAAAACACTGTGTTTTTAGTATCGTTATCAATCGCTTCTAAAACTTTAGGCATTAATAATTTACCTAACATTTTACGTTCTTGATAAATTTCGGCATCACTACCACGAGAAAAATATATACGCTCAAACGAACAAGCTTTGCGCTCTACAGGTTCTAATATTTTTTTAATAGAAACTCTACCTGATTTCTCTGTAATAATGGCATGTCCAGGTTCTAATTCCTTCACATCATCAAAATCAACATTAAAAACTGTTTGGATAACAGGGCGCTCGGAGGCCACCACTACCACTTCGTCATCTTTGTAATAATATGCTGGCCTAATTCCTGCAGGATCTCGCAATACAAACGAATCCCCGTGGCCTAATAAACCTGCCATGGCATAACCACCATCCCAGTTTTTAGCCGATTTTCTTAATATTTTAGCAATGTTTATACGTTCAGCAATTAATGGAGAACATTCGTGTTTGCTATAACCTTCTTGTTTTAATTTTTTATACGCTTTGGAAACTGCATCATCTAAAAAGTGACCGATTTTTTCCATAATAGTTACCGTATCCGCTTTTTCTTTAGGATGCTGTCCAATACGTACTAAGCCATCAAAAAGCTCATTAACATTAGTCATGTTAAAGTTACCAGCTAGAATAAGATTTCTATGCATCCAATTGTTCTGACGTAAAAAAGGATGTACACTCTCAATGCTGTTTTTACCAAAAGTTCCGTAACGAACATGGCCTAAAAATAATTCGCCTATATAAGGGATGTTTTTTTTCTGAAGTTCTACATTGTCAACGTATTCTGGATTTTCAGTGAGCTCTTTATTGATGCGTTCATTAATTTGCGCAAAAATATCCTGAATGGGCTGTTGTGCAATAGATCTTACGCGACTAATATACCGTTCGCCAGGTTCGGTGTCTAATTTTATGCTTGCAAAACCAGCACCGTCTTGTCCACGGTTGTGCTGTTTTTCCATTAATAAATACATTTTATTAACACCATAAAAGGCGCTTCCGTATTTTTCTTTATAAAACTCTAATGGTTTTAATAAGCGAATTTGTGCAATACCGCATTCATGTTTTAAAGCGTCACTCATGGTGTGTGTTGTGTTGTTGTAAGTACTATTTATATAAAAGAAAAACGCGCCCAATAATGAGCGCGCTTGTTATTATGTTAATTCGATATCGAACTGTGTTAAACTCTTAAACTGCTGTAAGCGTTGATGAACCTCACTACTCTTTAAACTCACCATGCGTTCTGTGCCAAATTTTTCGACACAAAAGGAAGCTAAAGTAGACCCATAGATAACGGCATTTTTCATGTTTTCGAAAGATATATCATCCGATTTTGTTAAATACCCAGCAAATCCACCAGCAAACGTATCGCCAGCACCAGTTGGATCAAAGACTTCTTTTAATGGTAATGCCGGTGCGTAAAAAACATTGTCTTTATGAAATAATAAAGCGCCATGTTCGCCCTTTTTAATCACCACATATTTTGGTCCCATTTCTTGAATTTTGCTGGCAGCGACTACTAGTGAATATTCGCCAGTAAGCTGTCTTGCCTCTTCATCATTAATGGTAATAACATCTACTTTTTTAATCACGTTTAGTAAATCGTCCAGGGCACAATCCATCCAGAAATTCATGGTGTCTAAAATAACCAATTCTGGTTTGCTTTCCATTTGCTCTAAAACGCTTAATTGCACTAATGGGTGTAGGTTTCCTAACATTACAATTTTAGAATCGCGGTATGCTGCCGGAACGACAGGCTGAAAATCAGCCAACACATTTAGTTCTGTAGCCAAGGTGTCACGTGTATTCATATCGTTATGGTATTTACCACTCCAAAAGAATGTTTTGCCTTCTTTTACAATTTCAATACCTGAAATATCAACTTTTCTATCCGATAATAAATTTAAGTATTCCTGTGGAAAATCCCCACCAACAATAGAAACGGCAGCCGAATCTACATTAAATTGCGACGCAGCAAGGCCAATGTATGTGGCAGCACCACCTAAAATTTTATCAGTTTTCCCGAAAGGTGTTTCGATAGCATCAAAAGCTACGGTCCCTACAATTACTAGTTTGCTCATAAAACAGTTTCAAATTTTGATGCAAATATAGGTGTTTTGTTGACTAAAAAACGAATTTATTTATGTTACAAAATTCATAATTCTACATAGTGTTAAACTATTTTTTATATTCTTTATAAATGAAGTCGTACGTATATTCTACGTATATTTATTTTAAATACATCTGATATGAAAGCGCATAAGAAACGAAAGGAAGTTCTTTTAGACGAACAAACGCTTGCAATGCTTGAAGAAAAGGCAAAGAGTCAAGGCAGAAATCTTAAAAATTATATGGAATTTATACTAACGGAAGAGGCTGCTGCTTTCGAGCCTTCCATTGAGTATAAAATTATGATGGACAAATTGATTGACAACCATAATAAAGTTAAGTCAAATTATTTAAGTGAAGCAGAATTTAGAAAATCAACTAAAAAATAGTGAAGTGCATTATTAAATTTCAGGAAAACAGTTTATATGATTTTAATGAAGGATTATCATATTATAAGTTAATAACTGAAACTTTGTCAGAACGATTTTTTACTGAATTTTGGGATTGAATTGAAAAATTAAAGGAGAATCCGACAGCTTATCAATTACGGTATTTAAATATCAGGATTATTCAAATTGAAAAATTCCCATTCACCATTCGTTTTCTAATTGAAGAGAATATTATATATGTACAAAGAGTGTTGCATGATAAACGGTTTTATTAACCTACTTCCTTCCAAAATCCGCTGGAATTTCCCCCCAAGCTTTTGTTTCCCATTTTACTACAGTTGTCGTATAGCTGTTTTCTTTTAACCAGTTAACAGCACGTTCCACCAAAACAAAGAGATTCTCGTTTTTAGCATTGCGCGGTAATTTGGTATTGCAGGTTTTTTTACGCACCCAACTCATGGCTATTTTGGAATCGGTATACAGAATGCGTTCGCTTTTATGTTGCTTTAAAAATGCTAATCCGTGCACAAGCGCTAAAAATTCGCCAATATTATTAGTGCCTTCTGGAAAAGGACCTTGAATAAATAATTGTTTTTTACTTTTGGTATCTACGCCGCGGTATTCCATAATACCAGGATTTCCAGACGAAGCGGCATCTACTGAAATGGAATTGTAGTTGGGAAGACCGATTTTTTTGAGCTGTACGTCAGACAATTCGCTTTTAAAGCCTTTTTTCTTTCCTATATAATCTTTATAATTACTGTTTAATGCTTTTTTGGCAGCATCAAACGTGTCAAAAGATTTGTAAACCGCACTCGGGTAATCCTTAATTTGTGCTTTACAGTCCTTCCAAGACTCAAAAACACCAGTGCGATGTCCTTTCCAAACGGTATAATATTTTTTTTTCTTTTTTGACATCTTTATGGGTGACACGAATTATACAAATAGGCGCGAATTGCTTAATTTTTTTAAATTTACTCCCGATAGCTATCAGGATTGAGAGTTTAAAATGCTTTCTACAACTTTTGGAAAATGTTCCATTTCCAAAGCATGGATTTTTGCCGCAACATGTTCAGCCGTATCGGTTGCTAAAACTGGACAAGTGGCCTGAAATATTAGTGCACCTTCATCGTAATTTTCATTTACATAATGAATGCTAATACCTGTTTCGAGCTCTTTATTCGCAATAATAGCATGGTGAACATGCATTCCAAACATTCCTTTTCCACCATAATTTGGTAAAAGCGCTGGATGAATATTAATAACTTTATTGGGGAACTCTGCTAAAATATGTTCTGGGAATTTCCACAGGAAACCAGCCAATACTATCAGGTCTGGTTGAAAAGTTTTAAGAATGTTTAGTACATCGTTAGACCTTGAAAACGCTTGTCTGTTGAATGAAAATGCACTTATATTTAAGTCTTTCGCTTTGTCAAGTACTTTGGCATGTGAATTGTTTGTCATAACTTGCGTGACTTCAACATGAATGTTGTTTTGAAAAAATTTGATTAAATTTTCGGCATTAGTTCCAGATCCGGACGCAAAAATCACAATACGTTTCATATAGCAGCTTGTCATGAGTGAATAGTAACGCAAAAAAAAGAATAAATAATAACAATTAGAAGGTAAAAACGAATTACTTAAAAGTAATTTTAGTAAATTACCACCACATTTTTACAGGAAAGGGGTGGAATAAGAATAAAATTTTTATTTTTGCCAACTAATAAAACTTAAAATTAAAAGATTATGTCAGACATTGCATCAAGAGTAAAAGCGATTATCGTAGACAAATTAGGTGTTGATGAAAACGAAGTTGTAACTGAAGCTAGCTTCACAAACGATTTAGGAGCAGATTCATTAGACACGGTAGAATTAATTATGGAATTCGAAAAAGAATTCGATATTCAAATCCCAGATGATCAAGCAGAAAACATTGCAACTGTTGGTCAAGCTATCTCTTATATAGAAACAGCAAAATAATTCATTAGAATTTATGGAATTACGGCGAGTTGTAGTTACTGGTTTAGGAGCGCTAACACCTATAGGAAATACCAAAGATGAATTTTGGGAAGCTCTTATAAGTGGTAAAAGTGGGGCTGCACCTATAACGTATTTTGATACTGAAAAGTTCAAAACCAAATTCGCGTGCGAATTAAAAAACTTTAATGCCACCGATTTTCTTGAAAGAAAAGAAGCGCGGAAAATGGACCGGTTTACGCAATATGCTATGGTAGCTTCTGATGAAGCTATTGCAGATTCGAAATTGGACCTCGATGCGGTGAACAAATTAAGAGTCGGTGTTATTTGGGGGGCAGGAATAGGTGGTTTGGAAACCTTCCAGGATGAAGTTTTAAACTTTGCCGCTGGAGATGGAACACCAAGATTTAATCCATTTTTTATCCCGAAAATGATTGCAGATATTGCACCAGGAAACATTTCCATTAAACATGGATTTATGGGGCCTAACTATACAACAGTATCTGCTTGTGCTTCTTCGGCAAACGCCATGATTGATGCCTTAAACTATATACGTTTAGGACATTGTGACGTGATTGTAACTGGAGGAAGTGAAGCTGCAGTAACCATTGCAGGTATGGGTGGATTTAATGCCATGCATGCCTTATCAACTAGAAATGAAACGCCAGAAACCGCCTCAAGACCTTTTGATGCCACCAGAGATGGGTTTGTATTGGGTGAAGGTGCTGGTGCCATTATTCTAGAGGATTACGAACATGCTAAAGCACGTGGAGCAAAAATTTATGCGGAAGTATTAGGAGGCGGTATGTCTTCAGATGCTTACCACATGACGGCACCACACCCTGAAGGTATTGGCGTAATTGCGGTAATGAGAAATTGTTTAGAAAATGCAGGCATAAAACCAGAAGAAGTTGATCATATCAACACGCATGGAACGTCAACACCTCTAGGAGATGTTGCCGAACTTAAAGCGATTTCTGTAGTGTTTGGAGCGCATGCAAAAAATATCAATATCAATTCAACAAAATCTATGACAGGTCACCTGTTAGGGGCTGCTGGAGCTATTGAGTCTATTGCTTCTATTTTAGCAATGGAACACGGAATAGTACCACCAACCATAAATCATGAGGTTGTTGATGAAAATATTGATCCTGAATTAAATTTAACATTAAACAAAGCGCAAAAACGCGATGTTAAAGTAGCCATGAGTAATACGTTTGGTTTTGGTGGCCATAATGCTTGCGTATTATTTAAGAAAATTGATTAAACAGCGAATGAAAAACATTCGAAACATATTAAATTCCCGTTCTAAAATTGACGGGAATTTTTTTGTCTCAATTCAAAATATTCTTGGGTTTAAGCCTAAAAATATTGCGTACTTCAAAAAAGCATTTACCCACCGCTCCATGAATATCAAGGATGCGGAAGGGCATCCTATTAATTACGAGCGACTCGAATTTTTGGGCGATGCTATGCTAGGATCTGTTATTGCATCACATTTATATACTGAAAGTCCCAGCGGAGATGAAGGTTATTTAACTAAAATGCGTTCTAAAATTGTTAGTCGTGAGCACTTAAATGAGCTTGGCAAAGATTTGCATTTAATTAATTTAGTGGAAAGTAAAATCCCAAAAGGTCATTTTGGCGATAATATTTACGGTAACTTATTTGAAGCTTTAGTTGGTGCCATATTTTTAGATCGCGGTTATAAATATTGTGAAAAATTTATTTACAAAAAAGTGATTATTCCGTATGTGGATATTGCTCAATTAGAGGGGAAAGTAATAAGTTATAAGAGTTTACTTATTGAATGGTGTCAAAAAGAGAAAAAAGTATTCGATTATAACGTTTATGAAGATACAGGAAATGATGAAATACGTCATTTTTCTGTAAAATTGTCTATCGATAATAAAGTGGTTTCCAAAGCACGCGCCACTTCCAAGAAAAAAGCCGAGGAAAAAGCTTCTAAACGGGCCTTTTTTGTTTTTCAAAATCAAATTTCCAAAGACAACCCAAGCTTATAATTATAAAAGCGCTCTTGTATTATATTCATGTTAAGTTTAAGGCAAACAGCAGCTTTATATAGCGATTTATGGCTATATTTACATCCTGTTTTGATTATTATGCCTGTGCAAAAACTAAATTTGGAAGAATTTTTAGATACCACTGATTATGCTTTAATCGGTATTCACAGTAATTTAGAGAGTTATCGGTTAGCTTATTTTATAAATCGAGAATTGCAGCTTCGTTTATCAAGACAAAAAGAAGATTTAGATTTCGGAAATCAAGAAGCTTATGATATTTTCGAATGGGAAGACACTTATAATTTTACAACTTGGGATTTAGTTTCTAATAAATGTCGTGTGGAAATTGCATTAACTCAAAATGATAACACACTTTTTAGTTCACAAAAGACCGAAACTAAAACCTTGTATTTAATTCCCGAATATAAAAAAGTAAATTATTTTTTAAAGTTAACGGATGATGTTATTAGCGACGAACATATTAACGAGCTTTTAAAGAGAATTCAAAATATTCCGAATGTCATTACGGCATACAGCGTAGACCCAACGGAATTAAAGTCCAAAAACAACTTAATATTTTATTAATGTTCAAAAGAAAGAAAACCAAAATAGTAGCCACATTAGGTCCAGCAACAAGTACGAAAGCCGTTTTAAAAGGCATGTTGGATGAAGGTGTAGATGTATTTAGAATCAATTTTTCGCACGCCGATTATAAAGATGTGGAAGAGCGCATTGCCATGATTCGTGAGTTAAACGATGAGTTTGGTTATAATGCAGCAATTTTAGGCGATTTACAAGGGCCAAAATTACGCGTTGGCACCATGAAAGGTGAGGTGATTGTAAACGAAGGAGACGAAATTATTTTTGCAACAGGAGAACGTTTTGAAGGTACCAAAGAACGTGTTTACATGACTTATGATAAGTTTCCGCAGGATGCCAAACCAGGTGAGCGCATTCTTTTAGATGATGGGAAACTTATTTTTGAAGTGGTATCATCCGATTTAAAATCGGAGGTAAAAGCACGCGTTATTCAAGGCGGACCGCTTCGTTCTAAAAAAGGTGTTAATTTACCAAATACCAATATTTCGCAGCCAGCTTTAACGGAAAAAGATATTGAAGATGCAATTTTTGCTATTAAAATGGAAGTCGATTGGATGGCTTTATCCTTTGTGCGTCATGCCGAAGATTTAATGCAATTAGAAGAGTTAATCAGTAAACACAGTGCTCATAAAATTCCAATTATTGCTAAAATAGAGAAACCAGAAGCGGTAGAAAATATTGATAAAATCGTTGCATATTGTGACGGTCTAATGGTGGCGAGAGGTGATTTGGGAGTGGAAATTCCTGCTGAAGAAGTGCCACTTATTCAAAAGCAATTGGTTTTACGCGCCAAACAAGCACGTATTCCAGTTATTATAGCCACACAAATGATGGAAACTATGATTTCCAGCTTAACGCCAACACGTGCTGAAGTGAATGACGTAGCTAACTCTGTAATGGATGGCGCGGATGCGGTAATGCTTTCTGGTGAAACATCTGTTGGGCAATATCCAGTTCAGGTTATTAAGCAAATGTCCAACATTATTAAAAGTGTTGAGGATTCAGAACTTATTAAAGTACCACAATTGCCACCTCATATTAGGACCAAGCGTTTTATTACAAAATCTATTTGCTACCATGCCGCTAACATGGCCAACGAAATTGATGCAAAAGCCATTTCTACGCTAACGAATAGTGGTTATACAGCATTTCAAATTTCAGCTTGGAGACCAAGTGCACATATTTTAGTGTTTTCTTCTAACAAGCGTATATTAACCCAACTCAATTTACTTTGGGGTGTTAAAGCATTTTTCTATGATAAATTCGTTTCTACGGACGAAACAATTGAAGACGTTAATAAAATTGCTTGCCAGAAAGGCTATGTGCAAGAAGGTGATATGCTGATTAGTTTAGCTGCTATGCCAATTCAAGATAAAGGAATGGTAAATACACTTCGTGTTACCGAAATTACCGGTTGTAATTTTGAAAACTAATTTATAAATTTTATAAAAAACCTCATCAAGTTAATTGATGAGGTTTTTGCTTTTTATTACTTCTCAATCTTCGCTTTTGTTTCCAAAACCTCATTAAGTTGCCATTGTCTTACGTGCTGTTTTTGTGAAATTTCTATGGCTGTGTTTATTAAACTATCAGCTACAGAAATGTTATTGTTTTCTAACTCTATTTTAGCTAATGCGTTGTAAGCATCATAACTATTGGGGTAATTTTCAATCATTCTATTCAGGAGCCTCATAGCTTCTGGTTTTTCACCGTTTTTTAATAAGCGACTCGCCCATTGAACATTAAAATAATCAACGCCATCTGGGTACAAGGTTTGTAATTTGGTTTGTATTTTGTGAAGTTCGGCTGGGTCTTCCTGAAGCTTATATACCGTATTTCCTAATACGCTATTTTGCATGTTAAAAGTATGGCCATACCGTTTTTGAACCCTATTATAATGCGCCACTAATTGCTGCTCTGAACTGAAATATTCGTCCTTAACTTTCCATGTTTTAAAAATGCTGTTTAATGCCCATTCATAAGTTGGAGCGCCTACCGAATTATGGTTTTCATCGGCAAATTGCTTAAACTTAAAATTTGAATTCGTTGGAATAAAAAAGAAAAACAAATAGACTGATATACCAATTCCAAAAAGAACCAATAATAACGGCAGTCTTTTTCTTCGTGTTATTAAAACCCATAGAAAGGCGACTAAAATAGCTAAAATAGCAATCCCAAAAATGACTAAATTATTCTTTAAAAAATTATTAGTTACAACACCTAAAAAGCTATCAACACCCATACCTTTTTCATCCGCTAAAGACAGGTAAACATCTGTTTTATAGTCTGGATTATCAGTTAAAGTTTTCTTGGCTATCGTGTTAATCGCATTGTTTTCCCACCATAAAGCGGGACTAATAGCAATACAGTTATCAAAAAGTTTTGGTTTGTTAAGTGCTGTATTCAGGATGAATAAACCACCAAGGGAATGACCTGCCAATATGTTATAATCGATCGTTTTGTAGTGTTTATCAACATATGGCATGAGTTCTTTTTCTATAAAATCGGAAACGGTATTTGCATTTCCAGAATCTGCAACTCCAGCAATATTTGGTTTACAATTTTCTCTATAAGTTTCACTTCCTTTTCCTGAAATACCTATTAATATCATTTCTGGAATATTTTCACTTATAGATGCTTGAAGCTCTAGAATTCCCGATACATAATGAAAATTATAATCGCCATCCAAAATGTATAAAACAGGATAATTTTGATTACTAGAGAGATAAGATGCTGGTAAAAACACGGAGAATTCCCGCGTATCATTCAGTATTACGGACGATACGGAATCCCGTTTGATTGAAAATTCATCAATCTGTGCATTTATAACGAGTGAAAAGAATAGAAATAAAATGAGTAGTTTTTTCATAATAACCGGTTGAAAAGTAAGTTATTAAATGTAGTCATTAAAATGCAAAACGCAGCTGCACACTTACGGCTTCCTTGCTCGTTGGTTTCTTCTTGGGTTTTTCTGTATTGAGATTAGATAATGATATCCCAAGTAGTCTAACCGAATTCTGCATACTGTCCTGATACAATAAATCCTTGGCTGTTTCCATAATAATAGACGTTTCACTCACATAATACGGCACCGTTTTACTACGCGTTTGCAAAGTGAAATCGCTATATTTAATTTTTAAGGTGATTGTTTTTCCTGCTACATCACTTTTTTTAAGCCGACGCGAAACTTCTTCGGCAATATGTTGTAGTTTTTCTAGCATGAAAATTTCAGATGATAAATTCTCACTAAACGTACGTTCGGCAGCTAAAGATTTCCGGATCCGATTAGGCTTCACTTCGCTTGTATGAACTCCACGAACCACATGGTAATAATAACCACCTGACTTTCCAAAGTGTGTACTTAGAAACTCTATGGTTTTCGACTTTAGGTCGGTTCCTGTAAAAATACCTAGCTGATACATTTTTTCGGCTGTAACTTTACCTACGCCATGAAATTTTCGAATATCCAAAGCTTCTAAAAAAGGCAAAACATCTTCAGGGTTTACAGTTTTTTGTCCATTAGGCTTATTGTAGTCGCTGGCAATTTTAGCAATAAATTTATTGATCGAAATACCTGCCGAAGCTGTTAAGCCGACTTCATTAAAAATACGCTCGCGAATTTCTTGTGCAATTAAGCTCGCACTTGGGTTTCCCTTTTTGTTTTCGGTTACATCTAGATAGGCTTCATCCAAAGACAAGGGTTCTACCAAATCCGTATAATCGAAAAATATTTTCCTAACCTGTTCCGAAATCTCACGATAACGTTCAAAACGCGTGGGTGCGAAAATCAAACCTGGACAAAGCCGTTGTGCTAGCATTCCGCTCATAGCACTGCGAACCCCAAATTTTCTGGCTTCATAACTCGCCGCAGCCACTACACCACGTTTTCCGCCACCACCAACGGCAAGCGGTTTCCCTTGTAATTCAGGATTGTCCAGCTGTTCCACAGAAGCATAAAATGCATCCATATCTACATGAATTATTTTTCGAATAGGAAAAGTGTCTGGCATGATGTAAATTTATAATATCTTTAGCATATAAACAGGACATTATGGGTAAAACAGCAATCATTTTAGGAGCAACAGGATTAACAGGAAGTGTGCTTTTACAGCAACTTCTGGACGATAGTAGATATGATAAAATCAAGTTGTTTTCACGATCGGCAAGTGTAATTAAACATGAAAAGGTTGAAGAATATTTGATTGATTTGTTCGAACTAAAATCGCATCAAGATAAGTTTAGAGGCGATGTTGTATTTTGTTGCATAGGAACAACCAAAGCCAAAACACCAGACCAAGAAGAATATTTAAAAATTGACTATGGTATTCCAGTTTCCGCTGCTGAAATGGCTAAAGAAAATGGTATTAAAACCTTTATTGCTATCTCCGCTTTGGGTGCAAATAAAGACAGTAAAACCTTCTACAATCGAACAAAAGGTAAAATGGAAGAAGCGGTTTTAGCCGAACAAATTCCACATACATATTTATTACAGCCTTCATTAATTGGTGGAAAGCGTGATGAAAAACGAGCAGGTGAAGATTTCGGGAAAATTATGTTATCTTTTTTCGATCCCTTTTTAATGGGGTCTTTGAAAAAATATAAAGCTATTAAACCGCAAACTATTGCTAGATGTATGGTTTTGTTGGATAATACGAGTTATCCTAATAATCGAATTTTATCGGACGATATTAAAGAAATTGCCAAGTAATAACAGGGTTTCCTATTAAAAAAAATATGATTGAAATAGAACGAAAATTTTTAGTAACATCGGAAGATTTTAAAACGGAAGCTATTCGGGAGAATCGAATAACTCAGGGGTTTTTAAATACAGATAAAGCTAGAACGGTTCGGGTTCGATTAAAAGGAGATAGCGGATTTATTACTGTTAAAGGTAAGTCCACAGAGGATGGTGTTTCGCGTTTTGAATGGGAAAAAGTCATTTCAAAAACAGATGCTGAAGCTTTATTAATATTATGCGAAAAAGGTATTATTGATAAAATACGTTATGAAATTGAAGTCGGAAATCATCTTTTTGAGGTCGATGAGTTTTTTGGTGAAAACGCCGGATTAATTGTTGCGGAAGTTGAGCTATCAGATCCAAACGAGACTTTTGAAAAGCCAAATTGGGTAGGAGAAGAAGTTACGGGTGATACTAAATATTATAATTCGCAATTGAGTAAAAAGCCATTTTTGACTTGGTAAATAATTTTTTTATTCTGAAATAGTCATCCAACGTTTGTCTTCATTTCCAAACGTATCCACAACTGTAATTAAATGTTTACCTTTTTTCGGAATAATAGCAAATTCATGAATATCCTGCGTGCTTCCTAAAAATTGATCATTTAAATACCAAAATACAGTTGTTTCAGGTTTGGAATGGGCTATTTTTAAAATAAGGTCGTTAATTTTCCCATCAAAATCTTTGGGAAGAAAAATAGTGTTATTATCATTAGGGTAAATAAATTGCATAGAAGCGGCATTGCTACCCAAGCAATCTTCTCTAAATGGCGGCAAAGCTTTGTAAAACGGATTCTTTGTTTTGTAGTAAAACCCCATTAAGGGCGGCAAAACAAACCACGATTTATGTTTTATATTGGATATATCTTCACAGGAAGAATTGACTTGATATTGCTCCGAAGCATCCAGGTGAATTAAAATATGATATGGACAAGCCTTCGTTTTTAACCCTGAAATTTGAACAAATTTTTGTTCTACAATATCACAATTTGGTGACGCCCGATGGCCACTTTTTTTACAAATACTGATTTCACGCATTTCATCAAAAGGCTTTGCAAACCAATCGGAATTTGGTAACAAATTAAACACGTCAAATAAAATAGGTGCAGCTGTTTGCACACCAACTAATCCTGGTCTGCCTTCGCCATCGGCATTTCCAACCCAAACACCCACAACAAAATCTTTGGTTGTTCCAATAGCCCAAGCGTCACGAAAACCAAAGCTGGTTCCTGTTTTCCAAGCTATCTGTTTTGAACCATCATAAAACTCCCAATTATCATCACCTTCTGGACGGTTAACCTCTTTTAAACTCTCGTAGGTTAAGTAAATAGAAGCCGCATCAAAAAGTGTTTTTTCACTTGTTTTTTTTCCGAAGTCAATTGTTTCTGAATTAATAAAAGTGGGTTCACAAAACTCATTTTTAAAATACGTACTAGAGTTTTCAGAAAAATGATTTAATGTAGAAGACATTGCAGCGTAGCTTTTACATAAATCCCATAAATTACTTTCTGCACCACCTAAAATCAATGATAATCCGTAATGATTTGCAGACTCGGATAAATCTTTAAGGTGTAACTTTTTCAAATACTGATAAAACCTGTCCAGTCCAAACTCTTGAAGCATTCTAACAGATGGTACGTTTAAAGAACGTGATAATGCCTGACTGGCAGGAACAGCGCCATCATAATTTTTGTTGTAGTTTTCAGGGTTATAACTTCCATATTGGGTGGGAACATCAGCGACTAATGTATTGGCTAGCATATCGCCAGCATCCAACATGGCTGTATATAGAAAAGGTTTTAATATACTACCTGGACTGCGCGCTTTATCAATAATATCCACATCTTTTTCATGTAATTTATCTGTGGGTGCATTACCAACATAAGCCATAACCTGACGTGTTTTAACATCTAAAACTAATACGGCTGCATTGTGAACGTCATTTTGTTTCAGTTGGTTATAATGCGTTTTTACAACCTGGTTCACCCGTTCTTGTAAGTTATTATCAACAGTTGTCTGAATGCGTTTCCCTGAATGGGTTTTTGCTACCTTTTGCAATAGATGCGGAGCTGTCTGCGGTAAGGCGTAGGGTTTTTGAGGTAAACCTTCGGCAATAGAAAGTTTATAGGTTAGTGAATCGATAATTTCATTGTCCAATAGCTTTTGAAGTAAACGATCCCGTTTTTTTAGTAATTGCTCTTGGTTTTTTCCAGGATAAATTAGACTCGGGGCATTTGGTAAAACAGCAAGTGTTGCGCTTTCTGCCCATGATAATTGAGATGCGTCACGATAGTAATATCGCCAAGACGCTGCATCTAATCCTACAACATTACCACCAAAAGGAGCATTGCTGCTATAGTAAGATAAAATCTGATCTTTACTGTCTCGCAATTCTAACCGCGTGGCTAAAATAATTTCGATAACTTTTTCAAAATAGGTCCTATTTTGTCCTTTTCTAGATAAGCGAATAACCTGTTGTGTAATGGTGCTACCGCCACGTTTTATACCGCTAGATTTTAAATTATCACGGAACGCTTTAAAAATAGAAATGGGATTAAAACCTGGATGTTTGTAAAAATAGGCATCTTCAAATTCAATAATACAGGTTTTAAATTTTTCAGGAATAGTATCGTTTTGTGGAAAGCGCCATTGACCATCATTTGCAATTTGAGCACCTAAAAGGCGATTTTTTTTACTGGTTATTACCGTTGCCGTCGGATCTGTAAATAACTGATTTGGTAAACAAAAATAATAGACAATTAGTAGGATTAATACGATTGCCGATTTTATTTTATTTGCTTTTATGTAGGTTGTGAAATTGTTCATGTTAAATCCCTGCGTAGGCAGGGATCTTTTTGTTTAATGAGATTCCTGCCTGCGCAGGAATTTTATTTTTCAATGGTAATCCATTGCCCTTTACTACGTACTAAATACTCATTATCGTACATGGCTTCTGCTTGAATTCCTGGTAAATAATAGGTTCCTAAAAAGGACGCGTTTAGCATGATATTAAAGGTTTTACTATCTTGTTTTCCTTTTTTCGATAAATCGAAATAGAAATTCACCTCATTATCACGAATATCAGTGTAACGTGCTTGACTGGTTGTTGATTCGCCAAAATCCGTAAATCGGGTGTTTATAATCTCCCAACCAGACGAGAATAGTTGTGTTAAAGCAATATCGTTTACATCTTGATTTTTTAGGTTGCTGATGTTGATTGTTGCTATAAAATCTTGTCCTTGTTTTAAATTTGAAATGTTAATTTTATTACCCTTCAAATCTTTGTAAATCACAGAAGCACTCAAACCACGCTGTTCAACGAGCTCTTGTCCAAGTGGTAATTTTCCAGAATTCAAGACTCTTACATAAACTAAATTGTCTTTTTTATTTGAAAAAGTCAGTTGATTACTGCCATTTACAATTGGTAAATCACGTTGCGCAATCGCACTTTTTGATTTAATAGTTTCAGATTTTCCATTAATAGAATATTCCAAATTCAGTTCTTTTCCACCGTTGGCTTCCACCATTTTTGCCATGGCTAATAAGCTGTAAGCCGTTGTTTGCGTACTCATCCAACGATTACTAGTTAAATCTTTAGCTAAATCTTCTGCCAATGCACGTTGTTGTGGGTTTTTAGTAAGTACCATGGTTTCCAATGCCATTGCGCGGTTTCTGTCTACCGAACCGTAAGTATAATTGTTATATTTAGGTGGTTGGAAATTAATATTAGCAGTTTTAGAAATAGCTTGACTCGCCTCATTTTGTCCTGCTAAAGCATAAGCTGCTGCCAAACGCCATTTAGCTTCATTAGAAATTTCACTAAACTCTTTTAAACGGTTCATAGCAGCTAAATCTGCACTTCCCGCTAATGCTAAAGTATATAATCTGTAAGCTTGTGCTAAATCTGAATTATACGTTCTGTAGCTTGGACGCCATTCTCGAGCAGCCTGTTTTTGGTAAGACAACCAATTGCTCTTAAATGTTAAAGGCAAAACATAGCCTTTCTTCTCAGCTTCTATCATAAAATGACCAGCAAAACTAGTAGACCAATCGTTGATAGAATTTTCGCCTAACCAATAGCTCATTCCGCCACTTGGTAATTGAAATTGTGCCAATCGTTTAATACCGCGTTCAAGATTTTTCTGAATATCTTGTTTTTTATCCAGTGTTAAATCGAAAATATCATTCAAATATAACTGTGGAAACAATCCAGATGTAGTTTGTTCCAAGCAGCCATGTGGATATTGAATTAAAAACTGTAATCGACGTGTGAAATCCATAGGAGGTAAGGTTGAAAACTCTACAGTAGCGGAATTTGTACCTATTTCTCCAAAAGTTTCAAAACTTAATGTTTCTTCTGCATTAGCAGCAACCGATTTATCTAGAGATTTTGATGAAATTGGATTCGGATTAACTACGTCGATTTCTACTTTATACGTCGATTTTTCTCCGTTCCCAGAAGCAATAACTTCAATAGTATTAAAACCTTTTGCTTGACTCACATCCAATTCAAAATAAAGCATTTGTTCATCTGGTTTATCAAAACTTATATTTTGCTTGTTATTACCAACTACTGAAATACCTTTGCTTAATTTTAAACTGATTTCAACATTTCTGACTTTCTTTTCCATTGCAAAAACAGTGACTGGTAAGGTGACTTTTTCGCCTGGACTTAACTTTCTTGGAAGTGATGCTAAAACCATTAATGGCTTTTTAACCTCAACAGATTTATCAACACTACCATATGCTTCATTTTTCGCATCTCCAGCAACTACCATGGTACGAACAGCACCAATATAATTAGGTAATTTAATCGTATGTGATCGGTTTTGGCCGGCTTTCAATTTAAAAGGGCCTAAATAAGTAACAACTGGTTTAAAGCGATTTGCTTTTTTGTTTTTACCGGCTGCAGCATTAGCATCACCACCAATGGCGAAAACTTGATCTATACTACCAGAAAATGCACCGATAACATCATCAAAAACATCCCAGGTTTTTACGCCTAAAGCTTCACGAGCATAAAATTCATCCCAAGCATTTGGGGTTTTAAAACGTGTTAAATCTAACAAGCCTTCTTCCACCATAGCAATGGTATAAGTCATGGCTTTTTTATTTTTTTCTGAAATGTTTACTTCAAATTCCTGTTCTGGCTTCAAGACATCAGGCATTTTTAATTGAGGTTCGAGTATGGTATTTGGATCCTCTACCATAAGTGGAATGACGCCAAAGAGTCGAATTGGTAAATCGTTAGCGGTAATGGCATGCGGCTGTAATAGCGAAATATTAATAAAAACATTTGGCGCCATTTCTGGCGTTATCAAAATATTGACAATAGTTTCACCTGGCTTGGTTTTTTCCCATTTAGTTTGCAATACCTCTGTACCATTTTCAACACTTACTAATGCGCGACCTTTATCGCCAGAATTAAAGGTTATAGTGGCAGTTTCACCTACATTATAAGTTTCTTTATCTGCCGAAAACACCAACATTTTCGCTGCTTCTTTATCGCTAGTCGGTGCTTTTTGCCACCAGTTTCTATAAAAATAAGCAGTTCTTCCTGTGGCATGACCACTTACTGGATCTATAACACGAATTAAATAACGACCACCTTCATCTTCAGGAATGTTTAAATTGAAACTGCCTTTGCCTTGAGCATCCGTATTTACTTTACTATCTAAATATGGTCTGTGATAATTACTAGAAACATATCCTGATAAATTATCGTAAGAGGCATTCCACCACCAACGCCATTCAATCTTATAGATTTTTACTTCTAAATTGTTACGCTGAATAGGTTTGCCGTCTTTATTAACTACGACCACATCAAAAGTTTGGTTTTCATCGGTAAAAAAAGATCCATAGGCTTTAGGTTCTGGCGAACGTAATCCTACAAAAGATTCGTAAGGCGCGTAAGGCATGGTGAATGCATCCATGGAAAAATCACCGCCGTTTTCAAAAGCACGCACTAAAAACTGAACATTTAGCATGCCTGGCGCATTGTTGCCAACTTTAAGCAGGTTATTAATTCTGGCAAGTCCTTCATCGTCTACATTCCCTTCAAAAACTGTTGTTTCCTCGGTTTCAAATTCGCGAGTAGGATCGGAGAACTCATAATCTTTATAGTTTTTGAAACCCGTATTTGAGCTGCTTATTTTCGCTTTAATTTCAGCTTTTAAGTTTTTACCTGGTGCGCCATGAAGCCATTTTACATCTAACGTTCCGGCCAATGGTTCGTTGTCTGTTAGGATCTCATTTTCAAAATCGACCATTATTTTTAGTCGATTTGGTTTAACGGTTTCAATTTTTAAAGTCTTATGAAACGTTGCACCACCAACAGAAACTTTGGCGCTGTAACTCCCTGTTTTATCTTCAGTATTAGTAGGAACCGTAAATTTGTAAAAGTTATTAAGGTTATCCGCGGTAATATTTTTATAAGTTAATTTTCCAGTTGGATCCGTAATTTCTAATTTAACAGGATGCTTTTTAGGTAAGTTATTAGCATTATCGTTTAGCATAAACGTTAAGTGTAGAGTGTCGCCAGGGCGCCACACACCACGTTCACCATATAAATAGCCTTTAAGGCCACGTTGCAGCTTTATTCCTGAAACATCAAATTTGCTTAAGGATAAGGAGTTACCATCATTTAGTTTAACATAGGTGGTATTGCTCCCTTTTTTAACAATTGCAAAAGCGGCGTATTTATCGGAATCAATGTTAAGTAAACCTTCAGAATCCGTAGAGGACGTCACTATTTCTTGCTGCTGATAATTGTATAGTGTTACGGAAGCATTTGCTTCTGGCTTGGTATTTAAAATATTGGTTACCGCAAAAAAGTAGGAGTTATTCTCACCACGTTTAGCAATAACCCCCAAATTGGTAGCAACTAAATTTTGTGCTACTACGCGATCTTCGTTATAATAGGCTAAATGACATGGATTATCATACTCCTGCCAATTGTATGTATTTCTTTTATAGTTATAAATTAAGTTATCCCAATAGGCTTCTTCGCGCAAATCGTCATCTTCTGTGTAAGCTTCTTCTACATATTCGTCCTCGTAATAATAATCTTCATAGTCGTCTGGACTAGTAGAGGTGTCAGAATCGCAATCATATAAAGAATAGTCTATATTATAGCTTAACTCTACGCGATAGATAGCGCCAGGATCTGCGGCAAAATATTTTGAAAGATCAATACTATAAGCGCGCCACTTACCGGTATTTTCGGCCTCTGTTTGTAATTCAATTGTTTCTTTTGCTATACGACGACCTACTCTTTTAATACCAGAATTATTGTTTCCATCCAAATTGTTCTCTTGTAAAAACTGAACAATATTATCTTCAAAAATCTTGATAATTCTAACGTCAACGGCGCTTAAATTTACCGCTTCAAAATTAAATTTTAATTGTTGTGAGTTTGGTAAAATGCTACCATTACTAATTAATCGGACTTGTGGCTTTAGGTTTTCAAAAGTGATTTTTTCTGAAAACTGCTTTTTCAACTTAAATCCGTCTGTATTAGAAATCCCTTGAAAAACATTTACTTGAATATCACCAACTAGTTTACTTTCTGGGTATACTTTTAAAATATTCCCATCTACAATAAACTTGGGATTATTAGTTTTTTCAATGGTGATTAAACCATCAAAATTCTGTTGTTTTGTTAAAGGATCTGAAAAGTTAATCGATACATATTGTTCTGGTGATTGTATGACTTCCACATCTACAATTGTAAAATTATTAACACCTGGAATTATCAAGGTACTTTCACCTTTATTTTCTGCTTTTATGGCTTTTCCTTGCCATTTCACCAAAATTTTAGAATCTTCAATTTTTCTATTAATACTATCTATTTTGAAATCGAAAAGATTGGCTTTCTCGTTATACTCATTAAAAACAAGTGATAATTTTTTACCATTCTGGGAGGCTTCAACCAATTGCTTGGCTTGTTTTAGCGAAATAACATCTGCCGATCGTAAAACTGCTCCCATATATTGCCATTCCTTACTGTAAGATTGTAAATTATTGGTAACAACTGTAAAGCTTGGTGTAATGGTTTTAAACTGAAACGTGAAATTTCCGAAGTCACTAGAAATATCATCATAAATTTTATCCAACTTTAAAGTCACTGTGTATTCAGTGGCAGGTTCTAAATTTTCGTCAGGTTTAAAAAGAAGGGAATGTCCATTAGTAACTATAATTTTTCCGGGCGTATGTGGCGATACCTCCATGATTTTATCTGGTAATTCTTGACCCATTTCCCAGCCTTCCACAGGTTTAGCTAAGCTAATCTCAATAGGATCTGCAACCGATTTTAAACCGGAAGTGGTATAACTTATATATTCACGAAATTTAAATATATTGTCGGTTTCAGTATCTTCTTTTTTACAAGAAACGATTACTGAAAAAATGACGAGCAGGATTAAAATTTTTTTAGAGGAGAAAGATGGGTGATTTTTCATGAGATAAAATTAAAAAAATATAGCGTTTTTAGGGTAATAAATAATAGTGTGTGAAGCCGTAAAAATAATAAAATATTAGTTAGTCTTCTTCATTTTTATAGATTCCTACAGTAAGTTCACCATCTTGATCCATAGAAGCACGATACATACCGGCCGTATTGAACTCCATAACCATATTTCCGTATTTGTCCACAGCAATAATTCCACCATCACCACCAAGATCAGGAACCTTTGTTTGAATAACTTCACGAGCAGCCTCACGTAGCGTTAAACCTTTATAATCCATAAGCGCAGAAATGTCATGAGCCACCATGGCACGAATAAAAAACTCACCCCAACCAGTACTAGAAACCGCACAGGTATTATTATTAGCGTAAGTTCCTGCGCCAATAATTGGTGCATCGCCAATGCGTCCCCAACGTTTGTTAGTCATACCCCCCGTTGAGGTTCCTGCCGCTAAATTTCCATTTTTATCTAGAGCAACGCAACCAACGGTTCCAAACTTGGAGTTTTTTATAGTAGCATCATAAAAAGCTGTTTCTTTAGTGGCGGCATTTTGTCTTTCTCGTTTTTTAATTAGCTTTAAAGTGTTCATTCTACTTTGTGTGAAAAAGTAACTAGGGTCAACCATCATTAATCCTTTTTCGGTTGCAAATTGCTCGGCGCCAATACCAGAAAGCATAACATGTGGTGAGTTGTCCATAATACTTCGCGCTAAAGTTATAGGGTTTTTTACTGTTGTTGTACCTGCGGATGCACCAGCGTTTAATGTTTTTCCATCCATAATAGAGGCATCTAATTCGTTGGTTTCAGCATTCGTAAAAACAGCACCTTTGCCGGCATTGAATAACGGAGAATCTTCTAAAACAGTAATTGTTTTTTCAACCGCATCTAAACTTGAACCACCTTCACTTAAAATTTTATGACCCACGCGAATAGCCTCCTCCAGCTTGTCTTCGTAAGCAGTTTCTTCTTCAATAGTCATATTTTTCTTTAAAATTGTTCCGGCACCACCATGAATAACAATGGCAAATTTATTAACCATGATTTTGGTGCTATCGACGGCTTCAGGATGTTGTTTATTAGAAATTGCTTCTAGCTCTTCCTTGCTTTTACAGGTTGAAAATAAAACTAAAATTAGTAATATAAGTATGGAGTTTTTCATGGGTAATGTCTTTTAAATGAGATTTGAAAGTTAACATTTTTTTAAATCGTTTCACTTTAGTAAAGTGACATTTATTAGTATATTCGCAAATAGGAAGTATAATAATTTAAAACTTAAAGTTTATGCAAGCAGTTGCTAAAGAATTCGGAATTGAAAAAGCCTTAAAGGATTTAGGGGTAAAAGATATAAATAATGGAACTTCTACAGGGTCTAACAGTTTTGGGAGTGGTGATGTTATTGAGAGTATTTCGCCAGTAAACGGCGAGCTAATTGCAAAAGTTACAACAACATCTAAAGCCGACTATGAAAAAGTTATAGAAACTGCTACATCGGCTTTTCAAACTTGGAGAACTATGCCAGCGCCACAACGTGGTGAAATTGTACGTCAATTTGGTAATAAATTACGTGAGTTAAAAGAACCTTTAGGTAAACTTGTTTCTTATGAAATGGGGAAATCACTTCAAGAAGGTTACGGTGAAGTTCAGGAAATGATTGATATCTGTGATTTTGCTGTTGGTTTATCAAGACAACTAAACGGACAAACAATGCCTTCAGAGCGTCCAGGTCACGTTATGCGTGAGCAATGGCATTCATTAGGTGTAGTTGGAATTATTTCTGCATTTAACTTTCCAGTTGCTGTTTGGGCATGGAATACTGCTTTGGCTTGGGTTTGTGGAGATGTTTGTATCTGGAAAGCTTCAGAGAAAACACCATTATGTTCTATAGCTTGTCAGAATATTATTGCAGGCGTTCTAAAAGATAATAACTTACCAGAAGGTATTTCGAATATTATAAATGGCGATTATAAAGTTGGTGAAATGATGACAACTGATAAGCGTGTGCCATTAATTTCAGCTACAGGATCTACACGTATGGGAAGAATTGTAGGTGTAACGGTTGCAGAACGTTTTGGGAAATCATTATTAGAATTAGGAGGAAACAACGCGATAATTATCACGCCAACTGCCGATTTAAAAGTGGTAGTGCCAGGTGCTGTATTTGGTGCTGTAGGAACGGCTGGACAACGATGTACATCAACACGTCGTTTAATCATACATGAATCGGTTTATGATAAGGTAAGAGATGCAATTGTAGGCGCCTACGGACAATTAACAATTGGTAACCCATTAGATGAGAAAAATCATATAGGGCCATTAATTGATAAAGATTCTGTAAATACGTATTTAGCTGCTATTGAAAAAGCAAAAGCTGAAGGCGGAAAGGTATTAGTAGAAGGTGGCGTTGTTGAAGGTAAAGGTTTTGAAAGTGGATGCTATGTTAAGCCAGCTATTATTGAAGCTGAAAACCATTATGAAATTGTTCAGCACGAAACATTTGCACCTGTTTTATATTTAATGAAATATTCAGGTGAAGTCGAAAATGCTATTGATCAACAAAATGGTGTGGTTCAAGGTTTATCATCAGCGATTATGACAAACGAATTGAAAGAAGCTGAAAAGTTTTTATCCTTTTCTGGTTCTGATTGTGGTATTGCTAACGTAAACATCGGAACATCTGGTGCTGAAATTGGTGGTGCTTTTGGAGGTGAAAAAGAAACAGGTGGAGGCCGTGAGTCTGGATCTGATGCTTGGAAAGTCTACATGCGTCGTCAAACAAATACGGTTAACTATTCTGATGAGTTACCATTAGCTCAAGGTATTAAGTTCGATTTATAATCGACTCTTAAAATTATAAATATAGAAGCCGTTTTTTCCGTTACTGGAATTAAAGCGGCTTTTTTTGTTTAATTATTGTGTAGTTTTATAGTGATTTATTGTGGTATTTAAAAAAAGAGTTAAAGAATAGATTATGAGCTGGTATATATTCATTCCAATATTTGTAGGTGCTTTAGGAGGTTATTTGCTAGCTAGACGTATCTATAAGAAACAAAACAACACTATTAGTGCTGATGTGTGGAGGAATAAAGTAGCTAAACTTCAAAACGATTTAAAAATGTGCCAAGCATCTAAACGTTTAATTCCGTTTAATGCACCGAAAGCTCAAGCTGTTTTTGGAAAAAAAGTAGTGGAAAATGATTTGACTATTATCAAAGGAATTGATTCTAAAATAGCAGTCCTATTGAATTATCATCATATTAAAACGTGGAAAGATCTTTCCGAAACGTGTGTAGAAACTTGTCGCGAAATTTTAGATTCTGGAGGTGATCAATTTACTATTTATAATCCTGGGACTTGGTCTGAACAAGCAAAACTGGCTTATGAAGACAATTGGAAAGTTCTGTTAGAATGGCAAAAGGAGTTGGATGGTAATAGCAAATAGAATTAGCAATTTTATTGGTTTTATTTACGTTGTGTTTGCTGGTTTTTTATTTTTTATAATCTGTTTGTAGCCAAGGCAAAGGCATACGCTTCGATATGTTTAGTCTTGCTGGTTTTACTTAATTGGGCATAGCTCGAATGAGTATGGTGTTCGTTTATTTTCGTAAAAATGTGAACTATACGGTTGGTTTTTAGAACAATTTGAGTCCTGAAATATTCTATGTAAACTAATTAGAGATTTATGTATTTCAATCCATTAAAAAAAACAGTTCAGAGCTAATCTTCGGGATGTATGAATTTTAGCGTTGGCGATTAAAATCCAACTAGTTCGTCCATTAATGCCCAACCCTGTATGTGTTATTTTTAAATATCTCTATCTGTTTACTTGTACATTTCCTATTAATGTTATCATTTTCCGTTTATATCTGTAACCATTTTGATAATGATTTCCTCCTATATACTTATCAAAAGTATTCGTAATTCTTTCGCTATTAAATCCTCATAATTCTAACGACGAGTAGCCTTTTTAATCAATAAATTTAGTGCCTTTGTGGCGCTAATTTTATGAATGTTTCAATTTCATCTTTAATTAGCTTTAAAAAAAAATGAAAGCATTATTGTATTGTGCTTATACTACAATGCTAAATTGTTCTTAAAACTTAACTAGTTCAAACATTGATATTAAGGAATCAAAAAAAAGGACGTCTATTATAGACGTCCTTTTAAGATTGTAAAATTTTGTTTTACTACTACTTCTAGTACATGTATTGTAAAGCAATGACATCATCTGAATCAAACTCTCCATTCTCATTAGAGCTAAAACAAGCTACCATAATCGAATTTGGGTTGTACCCCGAAAAAGTTCCTGGTATAGCTATTGCTCCAACGCCAGCACTACCCTCATTGGAGTTTTGACCGCAACTTCTTCTTGTGTCCCAATCCGTATGTCTAAATCCAACTGAATGTCCGATTTCGTGGGTAATAACGTGCTCTATAACATTAGTGTTATAGTTTTCTAAACCATGTATTTGTACAAATTTATGTGGATATCCGCCACTTGGAAATCCAGCAGATCCACCACCACCACTTTGGTTAGGATTATGGTATACAACCATATCTTTATTTTGATAATTAGTTCCAAAAGTAAGTGTGAAAGATATTGAAACTCCACTTAAACTATTGTAATTATCAACAGCCCATTGTAGTGCTGTTTTTTCTTTATTAGAAAGACCTTGGCCGCCGCCGCCGGTGTAGCCGATAATTGATATGTTTCTACCTTGTGAAACCAAATTATTGGTACGATAATTTCTACTGGTTATACCCATTCCTATGTTTAAAGCCATTATTTGCTCTTCACTCATAATAATATCTTCCTCTACTTGATACATTTCTTGTGTTGAACCATCAGGCAATAGAAAATCTATTTTTTTTACGCCATCTGTGTTTAAATAAAAGTCTTCAAGTTTCTGAAGTATAACTTCAGAAACTTCTGCGGTTTCAGGGTTGGTAATCTCTTGATTTTCTGATTGAGATTCATTAATGTCCTCTTTTTGGCAGGATTGGAAAAAGAAGGATAGAACCGTAATCGCTATCGTAAATGTTCTTAAATTTTTCATTTTGTTATAGGGGATTAAAAATTAATAATAAAAAAATGTTTACGTAAACAGTTAGCATAGATTGCCTGTATCAGTTTTTTTAAAATACTGACAAACTATAATTTAGAGAATAAATTTATTTCTTATTCAAATATAAGCGATTTAAAAGAAATAAAAACGTAATACTTAATTTTTTTCAAAAAAAGACTAATAATTATCAGTTAAACTTCAATATTATTATCAATTAATATGATAAAATCAATAATTATCAATAAATTATTATTTTAGAAAGTACAAAGTCAGGCCTTAATATTTTTCTTCAGAAGCTTTATAGTTACTCGTGTGATATGGTTCTATTTTAATAAAAAGTGTTTATTACAGCTTCTTGAATAGCACTTACAAAGCAATTAAATACCGTATTGCTATTTATGTTCTTAATTAAGATAGATTATGCTCTTGATAATAGTATAAACAGTATAACATTTTATAGCATAATAAATTTAAGAAACAGACTAATGGTTGCGCTATCTTTTAGACTTTATAGAGTATTCTAAAGTGAAAAATAAAACTAATTAAGACGCGGTAGGTCTAAAAACCGACCATAAAATAGAAGTCTTTCGATTGTTATTTGAGGAGAATACAGCTTATTCCTTTTGGATGAGTGCTCTTGCAGATATAAAATCGAGTGGAAAACACGACATACTCATTTGGTCTTGTAGCACGAAGTAGGTGTATGCTTTAATGATTTTAACTTTAAACCTATTACCAGTCTTTGAGCTATGAAAAAAACAGCTTTTTTTAGTTCCAATAGGGTTGGCTCTTGTGTATAGTCAAAAGAAAAACAGTTAGAAGTGACATAATTATCATTAAAAGAATTGATTCTATAGGCGCAGTCTTATTTCATTTCTATCCTGTTAAAACATGGAAAGATCTTTTTGAAACTTGCAGAGGAGTTTTAGGGATCAATCGTAAATGTTGTGTTTAAGCAAAAATAGTAATCAATCTAAAAAGGAAGAATTCTATATTCTTGACCTCTCTAAATTAATTTTTAAACGCTTTAATTTTCACATTAAAAGATTCTGCTGAAGCATTTGTGCCTCTATTTATAGAGTAGTTTATTATGTTCTGATAATGTGTATATACATGGTTCTAGATATGGTGATAAAGCTTTCAAATCTATCGAACTTAAACATAAATCATCATCATTTAGTGAGACCATGGGTGTTATTGGTTTGGTTACATCTTTAGTTAGCAATTTAATTGTATTAATAGTTTTTGGTTTAATTCAGTTTGTAAAATGGCTCAGAAGTTAAAAGCAAAACAGGAACCCGATTAAAGGTTGCTGTTATGTTTAAAAACCCAATATTGGGGACTCCTTACGCCAGCTGGCTCGTTCACTAAAAATGTTTACTAAACATTTTCTTTACGTTCCGCCCTGTAGTTTAAAGTGGTGAGTGTTGGATTCACAAGCTCGTAATACTTACGCATAAAAAAACCACCCGAAGGTGGTTTTACATTTGTACAAAAAAATTATTTTATTTTTTCATAGTGATGGTTTTTCTTCTCAAATAATATAATCTTCAAAC
>NZ_AFXZ01000033.1 GCF_000224335.1 Bizionia argentinensis JUB59
CTAATGGTTTTCCTGTTGCTCCGCTTGGAAAACTGATACCTAACATAGCTGAAATAGTTGGTGCAATATCTGGAATAACAGTTTTCTGTAATGTACTGCCCTTAACTATACCTTTTCCAAAGAACAATAGAGGCACGTGCGTATCATAATTATAGCCACTACCATGTGAAGACCCTGTTTTACTATATGATAGATAACCAGCACTTGGAACGATTAGCAAATCGCCAGATCGTTTTTGGTTGTATCCATTTTGTAATAAAGATTCAACGCCAAGTGAAAATGAGTTATTATTCATAGTTGTTGCCGAATATATTTTAGTTACATCATGAAATCCAATCAGTTCATTTACAATCGTTTCTTGAACATCAGCTAAATTTAATTTTAAGGTCGAAATTTTTTCTCTATTTAAGAATATCTGATTGTTACTTACATTTTCAATTAAATCGTCAGTACCAAAAGTATCCTTCATAAACGTGCTGAATTTTTGTTTTGTTTCCTTGTTGTTTAAATAGCCTGAAGGAATTTTAACTGATTTCAAATAGGAAGGTACTTCCACAGCGCCATGATCGGCAGTTAAAAACACAGTATATTCCCCAACGCCAACGTTTTTATCCAAGTATTTAAAAAAACGTTCTAAATCTAAATCTAAACGTAAATAGGTGTCCTGAATTTCTTTGGAACTCACTCCAAAATTATGACCTACATAATCAGTACTAGAATAACTTAAAGTTAAAACATCGGTATTAGCATCTTGACCTAATTGTTCACCTTCAATAGCTGCTATAGCGAAATCAGTTGTTAAGTTATTACCGTAAGCAACAGCTTTCAGTATATCATAACCTTTATTATCATTTTTTAAACTTGCTAAATCATAAGGGAAGGTTGCTGTCTCTTTTCCTTTAAAACCACCTTCAAATGTGTTTAAATCCGGACCGCTTTCGGTGTAGGTTTCAATAGGGTATAAGGTGTTCCATTCTTTTATATAAGACTCTGTTTGTCCAGATTTATTAAAATCTTTTACCCAGTTAGGCAAATCATTCATATAAAACGAACTGCTTATCCATTTTCCTTCGTCTTCACCATGAAACCAATAAGCAGCATTGGCAGTGTGTCCTGCTGGTAAAATAGCTCCTCTATCTTTCATGGCGACACCAATAGTTTTTCCGTGCATTTGCGTGAATAAACGATTCTCATCAGCAAAAGATGTTGTTTGCATACGGTGAGGAGACATTTTTCCAGCGTCATCCGTTGTACCTAGTGGTTGCATGGAATCATCACCTGCACAATAAACAGAAGTTTTAAGTTCTTTATCATACCAATTATTCGCAATTATTCCGTGGTTTTTTGGCGTTGTTCCGGTGAAAACAGACGCGTGTCCTGGCCCTGTATAGGTCGGAATATAATTAAAATGATTGTTTTTACAATTAAAACCATCGTTCATCATGCGTTTGAAACCGCCTTCCGAATATTTATCATAAAAACGGGTTAAATAATCATAGCGCATTTGATCTACTACAATTCCAATAATTAATTTTGGATTTGCTGTTTGAACTGTTTCTTTCGTAGCATTAGCGGTCCTTACGGGTTGTTTTTGAGCTTGGCAAGCGCTAAAAAATATAGCGACTACAAGAAAAATAGAAAAGTTTTTCATTTTGAAGTTTATATTAATAATCAAAAGTAAGGATTTTTAAATATCCTTAAATGAAATTAGCGTTAAATACGTTTTTGTTTTTTAATTTAGCAGGAATAATACGCAGTATGAATTACCTACACAATATTGGTGCTTATTTTTTAATGATTAAGCAAATATTCCGCAAGCCAACAAAATGGTCTGTTATGAAGCGTTTAATCTTTAACGAGATTGATGATTTGATAATTGGCTCTTTAGGCATTGTTGCTTTTATTTCGTTTTTTGTTGGTGGTGTTGTAACCATTCAAACGGCATTAAACTTAACAAGCCCTATAATTCCAAAAACGCTTGTTGGTTTTGCGACTAGACAATCCGTTATTTTGGAATTTGCACCTACTTTTATATCCATTATTATGGCTGGAAAGGTAGGCTCTTTTATTACTTCAACTATCGGAACCATGCGCGTTACAGAACAAATTGACGCACTCGAGGTTATGGGTATAAACGCCATTAACTATTTGGTTTTTCCCAAGTTTATAGCTTTAATGCTGTACCCATTTGTAATATCTATTGCTATGTTTCTAGGTATTGTTGGTGGATTGGCGGCGTGTTATTTTGGAGGATTTGTTTCCATTGAAGACTATATAATTGGTGTTCAAATGGATTTTATTCCCTTTCATATAACGTACGCTTTTATAAAAACAATTGTTTTTGCTTTCCTTATTGCTACTATACCTTCATTTTATGGATTTTACATGCGCGGTGGTGCATTAGAAGTTGGTAAAGCTAGTACAACATCGTTTGTATGGACGAGTGTCATGATTATTTTGAGTAATTATATATTAACCCAATTATTGCTAAGTGTATGATAGAAGTTAAAGATTTGCACAAATCGTTTGGTGGTGCTCATATTTTAAAAGGTATATCTACCACTTTTGAAAAAGGAAAAACTAGTTTGGTTATTGGCCAAAGTGGATCTGGTAAAACCGTATTCTTGAAATGCTTATTGGGGCTTTTTTCACCTGAAGAAGGAACTATCTCTTATGATGGTAAAATATATTCAGAACTGTCTGGTGATCAAAAAAGTGATCTTCGTGCCGAAATGGGAATGGTTTTTCAAGGTAGCGCGCTTTTCGATTCTATGACTATTTTAGAAAACGTTATGTTTCCCTTACGTATGTTTACAAAGCAAAGTAAAAGTGAGATGCAAGAACGTGCTAATTTTGTTTTAAAGCGCGTTAATTTAGCAGAGGATGACCATAATAAGTTTCCAAGTGAAGCCTCTGGTGGAATGCAAAAGCGTGTCGCTATTGCACGTGCGATTGTTAATAAACCCAATTATCTTTTTTGCGATGAGCCAAACTCTGGTTTAGACCCAAAAACCGCGATGGTTATAGATAATTTGATTCAAGAGATTACCGAAGAATACAATATAACTACCATAATCAATTCTCACGATATGAATTCCGTTATGGAAATCGGGCAGAAGATTGTGTTTTTAAAAGATGGTTTAAAAGAATGGGAAGGCTCCAGAGACAATGTTTTTAAGACTGACAATGAAGCCGTAACCGACTTTGTGTATTCTTCTGAACTCTTTAAAAAAGTACGCCAGATGTATCTAGAGGAACGCGTGTAATTACCTTATACGTCTTACCACTATCGTATCTAATTTTAATTTTACTTTTAGCCAACGTTCTAGTTTATTCTGTTCTTTGGCAATAGCATCTTCTTTTATTTTAGATAAATCCCACTTCACAGAAAATATTGAAATCGTATCGGTCTTTTTAAAGTCTGATATAATTTCATTTGCATAATTAAAGCGTTGCAAGCTTTCGTAATTAATTTCAACTTCTTTAATGACATCGTTAAAAGGAATAGTGTGTTTTTCTAGATTGGATAAATCCCTCATGCGACTTTCCAAATGTGCAATTTTTTGTGTTTGTTCAACTAAATCAACCGAATCACGGAACCTTAATTGCTCCATATATTTCATATTGTCGTACTGAACCGTGCGACTCTGATTAAATATTATACGCGTATTTGATAAAGCCGGATAATTGTTTTTTTTGCTTTTAATGAGCCCGATAGTTGATTCGGGGATTTCACCTAATCCATAGGTGTTAAATTCAATATAGGAATCACCATTATTAAAACTTGGAATCGTATTCTTTTTAATGTACTCGTATTGTGGTAAACCTTTTAACTCGTTATCCACAAAGCGTTTTGCTTCCGTATCAAAATTACTTTCTTGTAAAACATGCCAAAATGTATAAGTGGCAGGTATCATAACCACTACAGCTAATAACGACGCTATTCTAGCAGTACGTTTACGTTTTTTAGAATTCGCATATTTAAGCATTGGAAAACGAAGCGTTTTTAACACTATAAACGTTGCCAACGCAATAAAAATGGTATTGATGATAAATAAATACATGGCACCAAAAAAGTAGGGCCAATTGCCCTTGGCTAATCCATATCCGGCTGTACATAGTGGAGGCATTAAAGCGGTGGCAATAGCTACACCAAATATGGCGGAGGCAATTGTTCCTCGTTTAGTTTTAGCAATTATTAATGCAGCACCACCAAAAAACGCAATTAATACATCACGAATATCTGGCTGTACACGACCTAAAAGTTCAGATGTATCTTCACTTAAAGGAAATAATCTAAAGAATAGATAGGCTGTCAATAAACTTAAAACAATCATAATAGCCAAGTTGACTAACGATCGCTTCATCGTGTCAATATCATTCACCGCTACTGATAGACCGATTCCTAAAATAGGACCCATAAGTGGTGAAATTAACATGGCGCCAATTACAACAGCTGTAGAGTTAGCGTTTAAGCCTACTGAAGCGACAAAAATCGAGCAAACTAAAATCCAAGCCGTTGCACCTTTAAACGAAATGTCTTTTTTAATGGCAATAACCGTTTCGTCACGATCCGTATCCTCACGAAAATCTAATAATTCTATTAAGAATACTTTTATAGTTTGAAAAAGACCTTTAGCATCTTTTTTTACAGCTTTTTTTGATTCTTCAACGGCCGCATCCTTTTTAGCTTCTTCGTTTCCAGTTTCTTTTTGGTCTTCCTCTTCCGAGAAATTAAATTTATTTTCTTCCATTCTTATTAAATGAATTGATCGCCAAATTTATTTTTTACGTTCTCTAAAGTCGTTTTTATTTCTTGCTCTTTAGACTTCGGAAAGATAAGTAAAACTTCCTCTTTATCGACAACTATATAATCGTTTAATCCGTCAATAACAACAAGCTTTTTGCCTTCTGTTCTAATCATATTTCCAGAAGCATTCTCTGTTAAGGTTTTCGCGTTTACTACAGCATTGTTGTCGTTGTCTTTATCTAATTTATCATACAAACTACCCCAAGTTCCTAAATCATTCCAGTCGAAAGTTGCAGGGAGAACAAATACGTTTTTTGAAGATTCCATAATGGCATAATCCACAGAAATATTTTCCGCTTTACTGTAGTTTTCTTCAATAAATAAAGCTTCATCTTCCGTATTATAAGAATTTATTCCTTTTTGAAAAAGTGCAAATAACGCCGATTGATTGTTTTTAAAAGCGTCGATAACGCTAGCTACGCTCCATACAAAAATACCCGCATTCCATAAAAAATTACCTTTTTCAATAAAAGCTTTAGCGGTTTTATAATCGGGTTTTTCTCGAAATTGTGTAACCGGTTTTATAGGCGTTTTTTCCAGTTTATCGTATTCAATATAACCATAACCTGTATTTGGGAAAGTCGGTTTAATGCCTAATGTCATCAAGGCATCGTTTTTTGAACAGAATTTAAACGCTTGCTTTACATTTTCAGTGAAAGCATTTTCATCTTCAATCCAATGATCAGTGGGCGCTACAATCATTAAAGCGTCTGGGTTTTCTTTCTGAATTTTCAAGGAAGCATAAAGTATACAAGGTGCTGTATTTCGCATGGCAGGTTCTAACACTACTTGGCGTTCAGAAACCTCTGGGAGTTGTTCAGACACTAAATCATTATAACGCTCATTGGTTAAAATGTATATGTTTTCTTTAGGAATGATTTTGCTTAAACGGCTGAACGTTTTTTGAATTAACGTATCACCGGTTCCTAACATATCATGAAATTGTTTTGGGAAATCTTGCGTACTTACTGGCCAAAATCGTGAGCCCACACCACCAGCCATTAATATGGCGTAATAATCTTTATTCATTTAGTTTCATTTAATCTATACCAGTTATTATCGCTCATAGAAATATTTCTGGTAAGATATTCATTAATCATTTAAAACGTCTACTTCTGCATTTGGGTTGAAAAGATACAATTTTCCTGTTTTAATTTCTATACATTCAATGCGTTTCACTCTTTTATTGCCTTTTTTAAAAACCTTACCATTATATAATTTAAAAGTTTGTCCCAAAGGAACCTCAAAAACATAGGTTTTATCATTGGGAGGGTCAAATTGTTTTAATGCAAAAGCTAATTGAATATCGGTATCGCTACTTGCTTTTGGGTTTTTAAAATGATTAGCCAAAAGTGGTAAAAGGTCCATCGGGAAAATTTCTGGATTTAAAAATGGTAACATCAATGTTTGAAAGGTGTATTTCCATGCTTTACCATGCGGCTTAATGTTCTTTCCGTAAGTGTTATAAGCCTCAAAATGCGCTATTTCATGGATAAGAGTTATTAAAAAACGATAAGAATTTAAATTAGAGTTAATAGTGATTTCGTGTTTCCCGTTAGGTAATCGTCTATAATCGCCGTGTCGTGTCTTGCGTTCGGTTTTAATTCTCACCGATAAATCGTCATGATCTAACAGGGCTATTATTGGAGAAATAGCAGCTTCAGGAATGTAGGATTTTAGAGTATTTTCCATCTTGCAAAATAAAGCAATTCAGATTTGATTTACAGATTTAAATTTAGGTAATTTTTCTTGCTTTTTCTCGACATGTTTTTCCATAAAAAAAGCCTATTCTAAATTATATAAAATAGGCTTTATCTAAAATAGAAAAAGTAATTATTTTTTATTTTGCTGTTTTTTAATGGTTTCTTTATCCATATCGTTGGTTTCAATATTAGTGTTTCCCGTTGGACTTGTTGGATTGTTCTGTTTCTTTGTTGGATTAAATTTTCTTTTATCTTCGAATTCCCCCATAATGTTTGATTTTTATGTTAACATCAAGATAAGGAGTGTTTTGTGATATTTTATTAAAACATCTTAAAAACCAAAGGATTAAGCAAGGGTTTTTACATATAAATGCCTTGTTATAAAAATTCTATTATTACATAATAAGGAATTAAATAATCTTACCTTTGCCGCTAACTTTAGAAGTGGCATCTGTTTTTTATTAGATTATCACTTCACAAATAAAACATATGACATTTAAGCAATTAGGTTTGTCTGACGCCCTTTTAAAAGCGGTCAGCAAGCAAGGCTATGAAAAGCCCTCTCCAATTCAACAAAAAGCAATACCACCAGTTTTAGAAGGTCGCGATGTATTAGCATCCGCGCAAACTGGTACAGGGAAAACAGCAGGTTTTACATTGCCGTTGTTGCAAATTTTATCGCAGACAGAAACATCTAGACAGCGACCAATAAGGGCTTTAATTTTAACGCCAACGCGTGAATTAGCCGCACAAGTTCATGAAAACGTTAGGCAATATAGCGAGTTTACAGATTTACGCTCATTAGTAATATTTGGTGGGGTTAATCAAAAACCACAAGTAGCCGCACTTAATCGTGGTGTAGATGTTTTAGTCGCCACGCCTGGTCGCCTTTTAGATTTGCAAAATCAAGGCGCTATTTGTCTTAGAAAAATAGAAATCCTTGTTTTGGATGAGGCCGATAGGATGTTGGATATGGGCTTTTTACGCGATATCGAACGTATTATGGCTTTAATGCCGGCTAAAAGACAAAACTTACTGTTTTCCGCTACGTTTTCTAAAGATATAAAAAGATTGGCGAGTGGTATTTTAAATAAACCTGTTTTAGTGGAAGCTACACCAGAGAATTCAACTGTAGACGCTATTACGCAAAAAGTATATCGTGTTGCTAAAGGCAAAAAAACAGGCTTAATTATCAAATTAATATCCGAAGGTAATTGGAATCAGGTACTTGTTTTTGCCAGAACTAAACATGGCGCGAACAAGCTTTGTAAAAGTATGATAAGTAGTGGGATTACAGCTGCTGCTATTCATGGAAATAAAAGCCAAGGAGCTAGAACAAAAGCATTAGCTGGTTTCAAATCTGGTCAAATAAGTGTGTTGGTGGCAACAGATATTGCCGCTCGTGGTTTAGATATTCCGTTATTGCCTCACGTTATTAACTTCGAATTACCAAATATTTCAGAAGATTATGTTCACCGAATTGGTAGAACAGGTAGAGCAGGAGCAAGTGGTGAAGCCATTTCATTGGTAAGCGCAGATGAAACGACTTTTTTACGTGATATAGAAAAATTGGTGGGCGAAAAGATTCCAGTAACTATTTTGGAAGGATTTGAACCGGATCCAAACGCTTCGACACAGCCTATTAAACAAGGGCAAGGTAGAAGTAACCAATCTAGAGGTCCTAAAAAAACGTCGGATAATTCATCTAAAAAATCATCTAGAGGTAGTGATAGCCGTTCATCCAGCAGACGACCAAAAAGTAGAAGAGATTAAATTATGACAGCAGAATTAAAAGCTAAAATAATAAATGTTTGTGATAAAAAAATAGCACAGAAAGGTGAGCTTGTTGGCTTATCTTTCTATGCTTTTTTTGCTAATAAAAATGACAATCCAGAACTGCTTATGGAAGCTGCTACCTGGTGGATTCAAACGCATAAATTAGATCATTTTGAAAAAGCTGTGAAAATTAAGAATTTAATTAATCAGTAGAATGGAGCAGCAACCTAACAACCCATTGCATGGCGTAACCCTTGAGAAGATTCTTACGGATCTCGAGGCGCATTATGGTTGGGAGTACCTGGGATATAACATTAAAATAAAATGTTTCACGGATAAACCCTCCATTAAATCTAGTCTAAAATTTTTAAGACGTACACCTTGGGCTCGGGATAAAGTTGAAGGTATGTATTTAAAAATGCTTCGAAGAAATAAATAATTCTGTTCCTGAAAATTTCCCGATTATCTTTAAATAAGAAGCGAAAGAATTAATTAAATTCCCAACCAAAGGTAGATTGAAACACATAATCTGAAACCGAAGCGCCTTCTACAGGTTTGCTATCGTAATTATATGTAAGACCTAATTTAATAAAAAAATCTAGGGGCAAATCATATTTCAAATTTAGTTTGTAATCAGCTCTATATCGACTGCTTTCCGTTAAACTTGGATAGAAAGTCAATCCGGTATTCATGCTAAAATCATTGAAGTCAAACATGTTTAGGGACAGGTTAGCGTAAGCTTCCATGGAGTTTCTTTGGGTATTCAAGTCGTCTGAAAATTGTTCACTATTATATGCCACACCAACACCACCGCCAAAATACAGTTTGTTAGTATGAATAAAGTACTTTCCGAAACCCGTTTTGACTGTAGAGCGTAATTTTAGTTTTTGTTCATCATTGGATAAGAAATTAGCTTCTGAAGAATAGAACCAATCGTTTTTCATGAAATAATTAAAGGCTAAACTGGCGTCTGTTCGTTGAGTTTCATCAACATCATTCTGATTGCTTCTTACAGAATTATAACTACCGTTTAGTAACCATTTATAAGCCGTATAACTCAAGTTACTGTTTACAGAAAACTGTTTTAAATTATTGCTTTTTGTAATATTAAATCCTAAAGAAATAGAAGCATTAATTCGCGACATAAAATCGTTTTTTATGGGCTTTATAAATACAATATTTTTTATGGGAACAGTTATTTCAGTGTCATTTTCTATGAATGTAACTTGACCATCTTCACCGAAATTTGTATTTAGCGTACTGTTAATGCGCTTTCCATTAGTTAAATTTAATAAAAAGGTTTGTTTACTTCTAATGCTCTTTATATCAATCCAGGTAATTTTAAAATTAGAATCGCTATAGCTAGTTTTAACGGTTACTACACCGCGATCCATTGATTTTATTTCACCAATAATTTTATCATTATTTTTTAAAATAAGCGTATCATTTTGCGACCAAGAAAATTGTGATATTAAACAAAAAACACCAAGTAATATGTAGCTTAAGAATGGTTTTGTTTTTCCGTATTTCTTGGTAATCATGCGTAATGTTTTTAAAGAATCAAAGATACTAAAAATTGCAATTTTAAAAAGACGTTATACTCTGATTTCAGGACTTTCTGACTAGTAATTTCACGAGAACAAAACGCAGTAACAATATAAACGGAAAACCGTGAAGAATTACGTCAAACCAATCCGTTAATTGCATACCATTTGCGCCGCCAAAAATCCATTTTAGTTTACCCCAAATATGAGGTTCTGGATAAAATGGGGCCATTCCAAGCGTTAAACATAATAAAACAAGCAATTTCCAATCGTTAAGAATTTTAGACATGAAGAACCTTTTTATACAAGAATATTTTTAGTGAAGTTAGGAATTCCTTGAATACCTTCACGCTTTAAATGTTTTATAAATGCGCTACCAATAATGGCGCCTTTGGCATGTTTAGTCGCTTGATTAAAGGTCTCATTTGTAGATATACCAAAGCCTATTATTTGCGGATTTTTTAAATTCATGGCTTCAATTCGTTTGAAATAATCCATTTGTGCTGTTCCAAAAACAGACTGACCACCCGTTACGCTAGCACTGCTAACCATATAAATAAACCCTTTTGAAATGGAATCAATAAAATGAATCCGCTCTTCAGAAGTTTGTGGTGTAATTAAAAACACATTGATAAGTCCGTGTTTTTCGAATACCGCTTTATACTCATCGTTGTAAACATCAACAGGCAAATCGGGTATAATTAAACCATCAATTCCAATATCTTGGCATTTTGCACAAAATGCTTCTACGCCATATTGTAAAATAGGATTGAAATATCCCATGATTATTAACGGAATACTAACTGTTTCACGAATGTTTTTTAATTGTTCAAAAAGAATATCGCTAGTCATGCCGTTTTTCAAAGCTTGAGCAGAGCTGGCCTGAATAGTTGGCCCATCTGCAAGAGGATCGCTAAAAGGTAAACCGATTTCGATCATATCAACACCATTTTTCTCCAAGTCTTGAATTATAATTGCGGTATCTTCTAAATTAGGGAATCCTGCTGTAAAGTATATAGAGAGTAAATTTTTGTCCTCTTGTAATTTTTTATTTATTCTGTTCATGAATTTATATTATAAATCATTAGTGTCCGGCTAAAATACGATTTTATATAAAAAGATAATCTAAAGCGAACAAAATGATTGGCCTTTGTCAAGCCAAACTGATGTCATTTACGGGCATTTTACCTAAAGCATATTAAGATATTGTTTTTTGTAAAGAACAACTTTAAAACCAATTTTAAATTCCAAAGAAAATATGTTTATGATTCGCTGCGCTTGTATAACGTGTAATCTTAAGTTCATTATTATATGCTCATTGCTTTTTAATTTCACATAATATCTGTATCCTAATATTAAATTTCTACTGCACGATAAATGATAATGTTAATGAAAGGTTTATTAGATTTTAGTATCAAACTTTATAAAAATAAAATCTCATTTAGAGATAAAGTAATAAGGTTCAGGCATTTTAATTTTTTGTTTTAAAGTTTTTCCTCTAAAGGCACGTGGCGCCTAGTATTGTTAAATTGTGTTAATGTTGTTCAGCGAAATCTCTTGTTAAAATTTTCTTAATTCACAAAATTTTAATAGTTTCACACAATATTTAATAATTAAAACTCATATATCCCCTAAATTATGAAGAATTACTACACGAAACCTGTAGCATTAATGGCATTAATGTTTACTGTTTTTACTGGGTTCTCCCAGACTGATGCTGAAAAAGCTCAAATTACCAATGATTATAACAAGCAAAACATTGAAAGATTAACTTCGGAGTTTACTTCCAAAGCAACAATCGAGAAGCGTAAAGCTAACCAGATGGCCAAGGAAAAAAATTGGCCACTAATTATTGAAAAAGATGGTGCTTATATGGAACTTCAAAAAGTTTCTGAAACTGGGACACCTCTTTATTACACAACCTTTAATGTTGATGCTGCAAAGTCAACTAGAGCAAATCATTTAAATTCTGGAGGCTCTTTAGGTCTTAATCTAAACGGTCAGAACATGACGGCACACGTTTGGGATGGTGGTTTGGCAAGAGTGTCACATCAAGAATATGACGGTCAAGGTGGTAGCAACCGATTTTCAGCTGGAGATAATTCAACAGCTTTAAATTACCACTCTGCCCATGTTACGGGAACCATTATAGCTTCTGGAGTTGTAGCAAAGGCTAAAGGAATGGCGCCTCACGCAAAAGCGAAAGGCTATGATTGGAATAATGATGCTGCTGAAGCTTCTTCAGCTAGTGCAAACGGTATGCTTATCTCTAATCACTCTTATGGATATGCAACTCGTAATTCTCAAGGTCAACCTCAATTACCTTCTTATTATTTTGGAGGTTACATTACAGATTCAAGAGATTGGGATCAAATTATGTTTAATGCTCCAAATTATCTAATGGTGGTAGCCGCAGGAAACGATGGTAGTGATAATTCTGCAAATGGTGCGCCTCTTGATGGTTATTCAGGTTATGATAAACTTTCAGGCCATGCCACAGCAAAAAACGGAATGGTTGTAGCCAATGCTAATGATGCTAATATTAGTAGCAATGGTAGTTTAATTTCTGTAAGTATTAACAGTTCTAGTAGTCAAGGTCCTACCGATGATTACCGTATCAAGCCAGATATTACAGGTAATGGTACAGGCGTATATTCTACTTATGATGGTAGTAATAGCGCTTATAATAGTATTACAGGAACTTCAATGGCTTCACCAAACGTTGCAGGTACTTTATTGATACTTCAACAACACGCCAAGAATGTTGAAGGCTCTTTTATGAGAGCTGCTACATTAAAAGGATTAGCCTTGCATACTGCCGATGATGTTGGACCAAATGGACCGGATGCGGTTTACGGATGGGGTCTTTTAAACGCAAAAAGAGCGGCTGAAGCCATTTCTAATAATGGTAGTAAATCTAAAATTACTGAATTGAACTTAAGTAATGGTCAGACGTATCAAATTACAGTAGATGCTGATGGTGTTAATGATCTTATGGCTTCTATTTCTTGGACGGACAGAGCAGGTACGGCTGTAACAGTTGCAAACTCATCTAATCCTATTTTAGTAAATGATTTAGATGTTAGAGTAACCAAAACTGGAACAACTTATTCACCTTGGAGATTAACAGGCGTTACCACCAA
Organism: Bizionia argentinensis JUB59; assembly: GCF_000224335.1. Taxonomy (GTDB): domain Bacteria; phylum Bacteroidota; class Bacteroidia; order Flavobacteriales; family Flavobacteriaceae; genus Algorimicrobium; species Algorimicrobium argentinense. The sequence continues at coordinate 12,977 of NZ_AFXZ01000033.1, forward strand.
TGGAAAAGGAGATAATAATGTTGATCCTTATGAGCGTGTGGATGTTGCAAATGCTTCAGGTACTTATACGATTACCGTTACGCATAAGGGTTCATTAACTGGTGGGAGCCAAAATTATTCATTAATCGTAACAGGTTTATCGGCTACTCCTATAGCATGTACTGCTACAGTGCCTACAGGATTATCTGTTAGTAGCATTGCAGGTACAACTGCAAGTATATCTTGGAATACAGTAACATCAGCTACGTATGATGTACGTTACAGAGCAACAGGTACTTCAACATGGAATACAACTGCTGTTTCTGGAACTACAACAACATTAAACGGACTTACATCAGAGACTACTTATGAAGTTCAGGTAAGAAGTAGATGTGCTGGAGGAAGTGATTCGGCTTACAGTACTTCAAAAACCTTTACAACTACTGGTACTCAAATTGATTATTGTGTAGGAACTAGTAAAAACTCTAGTGATGAATATATTGGTCGAGTACAATTGGCCAGTATAGATAAAACTTCAGGAGCACAAAACTATTCTGATTTTACAAGTACATCAACAAATTTAAGTGCTGATGAAACGTATACTATTACTATTACTCCTAAATGGTCAGGAAGTAAATATAATGAAGGATACGCAGTTTGGATCGATTATAATAACGATGGTGATTTTACTGATGCAGGCGAGCTTGTATGGAGTAAAGCAGCATCTACAGTATCACCTGTTTCTGGAAGCTTCAAGGTTCCTGCAGGCGCCGCTAGTGGTGCAACACGCATGAGAGTTGCCCTTAAATATAATGGCATTCCAACACCATGTGAAGCTTTTAATTATGGTGAAGTTGAAGATTATACAGTGGTTATTGGATCGGGATCAGGTTCGGATACACAAGCACCAAGTGTACCATCTAATTTATCAGCATCTAATGTTACTCAAACAACAGCATTGTTATCTTGGACAGTTTCAACAGACAATGTTGGTGTAACAGGTTATGATCTATATAGTGGAACAACACTTCTAGGAACGGTTGCGGTTAATTCTGCTAATGTTACTGGAATGACGGCTAATACTAATTATTCTTACACTGTAAAAGCTAAAGATGCTGCGGGTAATGTATCAGGAGCAAGTAACGTACTTTCTTTCAAAACACTATCGGATGCAGCTGTTAATTACTGCGCTTCTAAAGGAGGTTCAAATTATGAATGGATTGATTATGTGTCTTATGGCGGTATGACCAATAGCACAGGTGCTAATGGAGGCTATGGTGACTTTACGTCTAAAACAGCTACTGTTGCAAAAGGATCTACAAATCAAATTGTTTTCAGTGCAGGATTTGCGAGTTCAGCTTATACGGAGTATTGGGCTGTTTGGATTGATTTAAATCAAAATGGTACTTTTGAAGCTAATGAAAAAATGGTTTCAGGATCTTCAGCCAGTGCTGCTAATCTTGGCGCAGATATTACCATTCCATCAAGTGCTTTAACAGGTACTACTAGAATGCGTGTGTCTATGAAATATAACGCTGCACAAACGGCTTGTGAATCATTTAGTTATGGTGAAGTTGAAGACTACACGGTAAACATTACTAACCAATCAAGCAGTTATGAAGTCTTAAATGACGTTTATGCAGAAGCTTTAAGTAATGAGCCTAACGTTTATGATATTCAATTATATCCTAATCCTGTTGCTAACAGCTTAAATGTGAGAGTTAAGGATAGTAGAGATGCTAACTTTAGTATTTCAAATATGTTAGGACAAGAAGTTGAAAAAGGACAAGTGAATAACAGAAGTATTAATGTTTCTAATTTACAATCTGGAACTTATATTATAAAAGTAAATGATGGTCAAAAACCATTAGTCAAAAAGTTTATAAAATTATAATAGAAAGCTAATTTAAGTTAGTTAAAAAGGGTTCAGACTTCGGTCAGAACCCTTTTTTTATTTAAAAGAAGTATGAGTTTTAAAAATTTCACTTACAATAAAACGTATCGATCTAAGTGATTATAATTTAAAATAATCGCTGTATGTACTCAAATCCTTATCGCCTCGACCTGATAAACTCACCACGACAATATCAGTTGGTTTAAATGCTTTTTCTTTGAAAACAGCTAGTGCATGTGCGGTTTCAATAGCAGGAATAATACCTTCTAATTTGGATAATTCTAATCCAGCTTCCATGGCATCGTCATCGGTTATGGCAATAAATTCTGCGCGTTCCGATTGATATAAATGTGCGTGCATTGGACCAACACCGGGATAATCTAGACCAGCCGAAATAGAGTAGGGCTCTGTTATTTGTCCATCTTCCGTTTGCATCAATAAGGTTTTGCTACCATGGATAACACCGACTTTCCCTAAAGCTGAAGTCGCAGCGCTTTCTCCCGAATTAACGCCTTTCCCCGCAGCTTCAACGGCAATAAGCTTCACACTAGTATCTTCTAAAAAATGATAATAAGCTCCAGCAGCATTGCTACCACCACCAACACAAGCAATCACATAATCTGGGTTTTCTTTACCCTCTTGTTCTTGTAACTGCCATTTAATTTCTTCAGAAACAATTGCTTGAAAACGTGCTACCATATCTGGATAGGGATGCGGACCAACCACGCTACCAATAATGTAATGTGTATCAACAGGGTTGTTTATCCAATCACGAATAGCTTCATTTGTGGCGTCTTTTAAGGTTTTACTTCCAGATATTGCAGGAATCACTTTAGCGCCTAGCATTTTCATGCGTGCCACGTTTGGTGCTTGTCGCGCCATATCAATTTCACCCATATAAACAATGCATTCCAAGCCCATTAACGCACAAACTGTTGCTGTAGCAACACCATGTTGGCCTGCTCCTGTTTCGGCAATAATACGTGTTTTTCCTAAGCGTTGTGCCATAAGAATTTGTCCGATGGTATTATTTATTTTATGCGCACCGGTATGATTTAAATCCTCGCGTTTTAAATAAATTTTAGTATTGTATTTTTCCGAAAGACGCTTGGCAAAATACAACGGAGATGGACGTCCTACATAATCTTTAAGCAAAGCTTTGAATTCCTTCTGGAATTCTGGGTCTGCCATGACTTTTAAATATTTTTGGCGTAAATCTTCCACATTGGGATACAGCATTTCGGGAATGTAAGCGCCACCGAATTGGCCGTAATATCCTTTTTCGTTTATATTGTATATCATTTTTTCCTACTTAAGATTTTGAAGACTTCACAGGCCCGATACTTTGGGATTAAAACTTGTGAGGTCTGTATTAATTTTCTTTTTAAATTCTTTTAATAACGCTATGTCTTTTAATCCGGGTTCAATCTCAAATTTACTATTCACATCAATAGCATGGCAAAACTGTGCTATTTCTAATTTGGAGAATTCAGTTAAATTTTCAACTTCATCCAAACCAATCCCGCCGCTTAAAATAAACGGTTTAGTAGACGGATATTCTTTTAAAGCATTCCAATTAAATGTGAAACCGTTGCCGCCCGGTTCTTTTCCTTTTGTATCGAAAAGAAATTTATCAACTATTTTTTCGAAGGATTTTATTTCACTAAAATCGAAATCTTGACCCACGCTAAATACCTTCCAAACCTCAAAATCTTTTGCCGCGTAAAGCGTTGCCATTCCCTTGAGTTCTGACACGAATTCTCTAGATTCATTGCCGTGTAATTGAATAACATCCAAATTATAATTATTAAGGATTGTTATTATTTCTGTTGGTGATGAATCTACAAAAACCCCCACTTTTTTAATGGAATTAGCTAATGTTGGTATAATACCATCGAAATAACGTGCCGATTTTTTATAAAAAATAAAACCGAGATAATCAGCTTGCAATTTTGATAAAGCTTCTATATTCTCTGGGAATTTCATCCCGCAAATTTTGAGTTTCATAATAATTCTGTTTATTGAAAGATCATAGGTTTTCAATCCCGAAATATCGGGACTGTGAGGTTTAGTTCAGATATAAAATTTTTGGCACTTTCTCCTGGATTGTCGGTTCGCATAAAATTCTCACCAATTAAAAACCCTTTATAACCATAAGGTTTTAATATTTTGATAGCGCCAGTAGAACTAATACCACTTTCGGAAACTTTCATAAAGTCGTCTGGGATTAAAGAACTTAATGTTATACTTGTTTCCAGCGAGACTTCAAACGTTTTTAAATTCCGGTTGTTTACACCTAATAAATCCAAGCTCGGCATAATAGATTTTTGCAACTCCTCTTCATTATGAACTTCCAAAAGCACTTCTAAATTTAGGCTTTTCGCCAATTCTGAAAATTCTTTAATTTCTGCAGGTGTTAAAATCGCAGCTATTAGCAAAATTACGTCAGCACCATATGCTTTGGCTTCTAAAATCTGATAGCCATCAATAATAAACTCCTTGCGTAAAAGTGGCAAATTACAACTGGCTCTTGCTAGTAGTAAATCGTCTAATGAACCACCAAAGTATTTGCTATCTGTTAAAACTGACATACCACAAACACTCGCTTTTTCGTAACCTTGTGCGACATCAAATACATTTAAACTATCATTAATCATGTGTTTAGAAGGTGAACGTCGTTTATGTTCTGCAATAATTCCAGATTTACTATTTTGTAAATTCTTAACAAGCGAAATAGTTTTACGCTCAAATAGAATTGATTGTTCCAATTGCGATATGGGAATAAGCTGTTTTTTTAAAGCGACTTCCCGACGTTTATCTGCAACTATTTTTTGTAATATATCCATCTTTTATTTCGTTTTAAATGCTGCTTATTATTGACTTAATGCTACTAGTTTCTCAAAACGCTTTTTAGCTTGCCCACTTTTTAAAGATTCCTTAGCCAATGCAAAACTTTCAGTAATAGGAATGCTTTTCACTGTTGAAATTGCCAAAGCTGCGTTAGCGCAAACCACATTGTTTTGTGCGTTTGTTCCTTGACCATTTAAAATATGTGTAAATATTTTAGCAGAAGAAGCTACTGAATCTCCACCATGAATGGCTTTTTGCGTCAACGCTACAATACCAAAATCGCTTGGGTTAATCATAATTTCAGCAGAATTATTAACCACTTTTGCAGAGCCAGTTAATGAAATTTCGTCATAACCATCTAAAGCATGGACAATACTGTAGTTTTTATCTGTATTTTGATATAGATAACTGTATAAGCGTAATAACTCCAAACTAAACACGCCGACCATTTGATTTTCAGGAAAGGCTGGGTTTACCATAGGGCCTAACATGTTAAAGAATGTTTTTACACCCAATTCACGACGAATGGGCGCTACATTTTTCATTGCGGGGTGGAATAAAGGAGCGTGCATGACACAAATACCAACAGCTTCCAAACAGGTTTTTAAGAAATCAATATCACTACTGAATTTAACACCCAAATGTTCCAATACGTTTGATGACCCGCAATTTGATGATACACCATAATTTCCATGTTTTGCTACATTTACGCCTGCACCAGCGGTTACAAAAGATGCTAATGTTGAAATATTAAACGTGTCTTTGCCGTCACCACCAGTTCCACATAAATCGATAGCATTATAGCCGTTTAAATTCACAGGAATACATAATTCTAACAAGGCATCACGAAAGCCTTGAAGCTCATAAATGGTGATATTACGCATCATATAAACCGTTAAAAACGAGGCGATTTGGCTTTGGTTAAAGTCGCCTTTCGAAATATTAACAAGTACCGCTTTAGCTTCTTCGCTTGAAATTTGTTCTTGATTAATAAGTCTGTTGAGTATGTTTTTCATATGCTTCTTGATATTATTTTTAACCTTTCAACCAATTGGCTAAAAGTTGTTTTCCATTAGGCGTTAAAACGGATTCTGGATGAAATTGTACACCGCGGACATCGTAAAAGCGATGACGCAAGGACATTACCTGTCCGTTTTCATCGTAAGAAGTCGGTTCCAAAACATCTGGTAATTTTCCATCAACGACCCAAGAGTGGTAGCGACCAACTTCCATAGTTTTTCCTAATCCATCAAAAAGCGATTCATCGTTAACCGAAACCGTTATTTGGGAAGCAACACCATGATAAACCGTTTCTAAATTAATTAAGGATCCGCCAAACACTTCGGCAATAGCTTGTTGTCCTAAACAAACACCTAGAATACTTTTCGTTGGTGCGTATTTTTCTATAATTGCTTTGAGTAAACCAGCTTCATCTGGTATTCCAGGACCTGGCGATAAAACAATTTTATCAAAAGCTTCAACCTCTTCTAATGTGAGTTGGTCATTACGTTTAACGGTGACTTGGCAGTCTAAATCTTCTAAATAGTGGACCAAATTATAAGTGAAACTATCATAATTATCGATGACTAATATATGTGTGTTCATTTTCATCTATTAAATTTCCTTTGCTAATTCTATGGCCTTTGTTAAAGCACCTAATTTATTATAAACTTCCTGCAGTTCGTTTTCGGGAACCGATTTGGAAACTAATCCAGCTCCAGCTTGCCAATGCAATTGATGGTTTTTACTTAAAAATGTCCGAATCATAATGGCGTGATTAAAGTTGCCATCAAAATCCATAAAACCGATGGCGCCACCATAATAGTCGCGACTAGTAGTTTCATACTTTTCTATAAGTTGCATAGCTTTATGTTTGGGTGCGCCACTTAAAGTTCCTGCAGGAAAAGTGTCCGCTACCATTTGCATGGTGGTTGTTTCTGCGTGTTTTGTGCCTGTAACTTTACTCACCAAATGAATAACATGAGAAAAAAATTGAACTTCTCTATATGTTTTAACCTCTACGTTGCTGCCATGGCGGCTTAAATCATTTCGAGCCAAATCCACTAACATAACATGTTCGGCGTTTTCTTTATCATCTTCAGAAAGTTGCTTGGCTAATACGGCGTCTTTCTCATCATTACCTGTTCTTTTAAACGTTCCGGCAATAGGGTGAATTTCGGCTTGATCTCCTTTAACAACTAATTGCGCTTCTGGGGAACTCCCAAATATTTTAAAATCACCATAATCGAAATAAAATAAATAAGGAGAGGGATTAATACTTCGTAAAGCACGATACACATTAAATTCATCTCCTTTGAATTTTTGAGAGAATTTTTTCGACAATACTAATTGAAAAACATCACCACGAGCGCAATGTTTTTTGGCAAGTTCCACCTGTTCTTTATAGGCATCGTCGGTTAAGTTGGAGGTTGTTTCACCAATAGTGGTAAAATTGAAGGCTGCAAAATTTTTAGATGTAATTAATTGTAGAATTTCATCAATATTATTTGTTTGGTTTTCAAAACAATGCGCAAAAATATAAGCTTCATTTTTATGATGATTAATAGCGATAATGTTTTGATATACGGCATAATAAATATCCGGAATGTCTTGATGACCTTCTTTTTTGGTAATCGTAATATCTTCAAAATACCTAACGGCATCATAAGCCATATATCCGAAAATACCGTTGTTTATAAACTTGAAATTTTCTTTGGAGTGAACTTTGAAACGCTTGGTGAATTTGTGAATTTCATTCACTACATCTGTCTCTTCCGAAATCTTTTCAATTAAGCTGCTACCATCAGGGAAGGTTTGAGTTATTATTTCGTTTTTCACTGAAATAGATGCGATAGGATTACAGCATATGTAGGAAAATGTATTGTCATTTGCATGATAATCGCTACTTTCTAGTAAAATACTATTCGGGAATTTATCGCGAATTTTTAAATACACGCTGACAGGAGTTATCGTGTCAGCTAGTATTTTTTTATAATGTGTGTAAAGGTTAAATTTTTTCATAAGTATGGGCAAAAAAAAAAGGCTTGTCGTGAATGACAAGCCTTTTTAAGTATTTTTAAATTTAAATATACGAATGGGGTTAGTTCACGATTATTTCGTTTCTATTGTTCCACCACCAAGTATAATTTAAAATTGTGTTCATGTGTTTTATTCTGAAAGTCAAATATAAAGTGAAAATATAACTATCCAAAAAAAAATCGTTAAAAATTGTTTAATGGTTAATTATCTCGTTTAAATGTTTCGCGAAAAAATAAATATTGTTAAAAACAAATTCGTACTTTAAGCTTATGAATGCACTAAAAACAAAATATGTCTTATTTTACTTGTTCACTTTTCTTGCATTAATACCGAAAATAGTAGCGCAAGGTTATGAAATAGATGATATGGCAACAGATTTTAGCCTAAAAAGTACTGAAGGAAATTTGGTTTCTTTAATAGATTATCCAAAGGCGAAAGGCTTTATAGTTGTTTTTACCAATAATACTTGTCCGTATGCAATTGCTTATGAAGACCGGATTATTGCTTTAGATAAAAAATATGCATCCAAAGGTTTTCCGGTAATTGCTATTATGCCTAATAATCCAAAAATGCAAAAAGGGGATAGTATGGATGCTATGAAAGGGCGTGCCAAAGCCAAAGGGTTTACATTTCCGTATTTAATGGACGAGGACCAGAAGGTTTTCCCGCAATATGGTGCCTTCAAAACTCCTGAAGTTTATGTTTTAGAGAAAACTACCAATGGCAATAAGGTAAAATATATGGGTGCTATTGATGATAATTATCAGGATTCTGAAGCTGTCAAGAATAGGTATGTTGAGGATGCGGTAGATGCTTTATTAAGTGGTAATACAATTAAATTAAAAAAAATACGCGCTATAGGTTGTACTATAAAAACTTAAGTAACAAAAGAAAGGCTTAAAGACATTTTGAATTGTAACTATTACGTTTTTTTTTCGTCTATAAGGTAATAAGTAGTAGTTTTGAAAAAATATTAAATAAAATATGGCAGATTTAACGCAAAAGCAATGGCGCGAACAGTTGGAACATGATGACCAAGCGGTTGTTTTGGATGTACGAACAGATGAAGAAGTCGCCGAAGGTATGATTCCGAATGCGATACAAATGGATATTTTTCAAGCGCAAGAATTTGTAAGCAAACTGGGAACGTTAGACAAAGATAAAAACTATTATGTTTATTGCAGATCTGGCGGCAGAAGTGCCCAGGCTTGTGCTATTATGTTCCAAATGGGTTTTGACCAAGCGCACAATTTATTAGAAGGTATTACGGGATGGACAGGAAATATTGTTCAGCCATAAAAAAATAATTATGAAAAAATTAATAGGATTTAGTGTTCTTATAGTGATTTTAGCTTTTACAAGCTGTAAAAATAAAACCGAAAACGATGCAATTAAGGTCGTTACAAGCGAAGAAATGCAAACGCTTTTAGAAATGGATGAGGTACAACTTTTGGATGTACGAACACCAGAAGAATATGCCGAGGGTTATATTGCTGATTTTCAGAATATCGACTTTTTATCGCCAACTTTTGAACAAGATATTTTAAAATTAGATAAAGATATACCTGTGATTTTGTATTGCAGATCGGGTACACGAAGTGCTAGTTGTGCACAGAAAATGGTAGATGCTGGTTTTACAAAAATTTACGATTTACAAGGTGGTATTTCCAAGTGGGAACATGATGGGCATGAGATTGTCATGCCTAAATAAAAAACAAATTTATTATTTTAGTATCGTAATATATGGTTACTATAAAGTACGCCCAAAGGTTTTTATTTATAACCTTTGGGCGTACTCATTATTTATTCTCTAAAAATTACTTTTTGAATTTGGACGCAACGCCATCTTCAGTTAAAGTTCCAGTATCACCTTGGTTATGCCATTTTACAGTGTTGTTTCCATATTCAGCACCTTTTGCCCAAGCCTCTGTTTGTTCTAAAGTAATTTCAGGTTGGTTATCTTTTATTAAGGTTACAAAACGCTTGTCGTTTTTGTCTGAATAAATAACTACAATAGACTCTTTCTCATTAGTGTATGTGTATTGTAACGGGCTGATTACAACTAGCTTCATAGTATTGTTTCCGTCAGAGAAAGTAGCACCGTCTTCCTGGCTTACCCATTTGTAGTTGCCACTTTCATATTCCGCGCCTTTTGCCCACGCTGTAGTTTGAGGGAGGATTAATTCATCTTGCTTGTCTCTTTTTATTTTAACATTCATTTTGTCACCTTCCTCGAAGAAGGTAACATCTACAATTTCGCCATTATCACTTTTGTAGAGATACTCTAAAGCATAAAGTTCATTTTCAGAATCGCTTGTAGTGTATTCCTTATCTTCAGAATGTGTGTCCACTATCGCGATATCCTCAATTTTTGTCATTTCTGTTTTCTTAGTTTCTTCTTTACAAGACGTAAATAAAGCGCCTAAAAATAATGCTGATAGGATTGTTTTTTTCATTTTTATGTGTTTTAATTGGTGATTAATATATTATCTTATTTACGTGAAAGCATTCGTGTTTAGACGTTTTACACCTAAATGTATGGATTGAATGTGGATGATACGAATTTATAAATTTTAGGTTTACCACAAAAGTATACTTTCTAATAATATCGAATTTCCTAGGTCGTCATCTGTAATAAGAATCAATTTGGTTTTTCCTATAGAAACTTCTTCTTGAACTGTTACAGACTCTACTTTTAAATTTTCTTCCATATTTGGAATTGGGCAAAAGTTAATAACGGGACTAACCGTATTATCTGTAATGTTAATCATGCCAATAAAACTTCCTAGAATTTCACCATCTTTATAAGCATTATTTGTGTTTTCTACTGAAACTGTAAAAATTATTTTTGATTCGTTCTTTAAAACAGTAGCGCCCGAAAAACCAGCTTCTATTCCGTTAATTTTAGGTAATGAGAATTGTTGTATATATGGTATAGGGAAAGACGCTTCACCTTTTAGATAAGCTAATAAAATTAGATAGTTAAAGGTTAATACTAGATTCTTTTTTCGGTTAAAAAGAAAGATCTGTTTGTCCCGGAAAGCTGTTGCTTCAATATTTAATTCTGAATCATGGAATATGTTTAATTTTTTTAAATTACTATAAAATCCAGATATGTTATACTTTTCAATAATCAAATCATCTTTTAATAAGATGTGAACAAAAACGTCTCTTTCTGGCGATTTAGAACCAGATCCGAAAACAACCAATTCATTGTTTCCTATCATTTCCATAGACTCAAAATCTGGTTTTTTAGATTTAATAATTCTTTCACCAAAAAATTGCGGAGTCTATAAGAGGTGTTTTCGAAATAATTTCGAATTTAGTATTTAAGTTTTAAACATAAACTCGCGTATATGTGATGATTATTTTAAAGTAAGCCACTATCTTTTTTAAAAAATATGCGCATATATTAGAAATGAAATAACTTTAAGTGTCGACGGACACTTTATTCATCGAATGAATTCAGGATATTCTTGCAAAAACTTTTAAGTTTTCTTTAATTTCATTTTCATTTTTATTTCAGATTTAAGTTGTAATTTGCACTAAATAATTATTATTTAAAGATCACTGATTCTAAATCATTTAAACTTAAAAAGCTATTTACTTCTTATAAAGAAAGCTCGGAATTCAACTAAATCTCTATTATGCGTACTCAATTTTATATTATATCGACTATTTCATTGTTGATAACACTGGCATTAGGCATGTTTTTAAGTCCTTACTGGTATGTGCTTTTCGGAATTGTATTAATGTTTACAATCCTGGGATATTATGACATTATTCAAACACGACATACTATTATGCGTAATTATCCCATATTAGGGAGACTTCGTTTTGTTTTAGAGGATTTACGACCGAAAATGTATCAGTATTTCATTGAATCTGATATCGATGGACGTCCTTTTAACCGTGTAGATCGTTCCACTGTATATCAGAGAGCAAAAGGTGTACGTGATACTATTCCTTTTGGAACACAGCTTGATGTGTATGCTGAAGGCTACGAATGGATTTGTCACTCTATAGCACCGAAGGCCTTTGAGACTTTAGATCACGACCCTCGGGTTATGATTGGTAATAAGGATTGTGCGCAACCTTATTCAGCCAGTATATTGAATATTTCAGCTATGAGTTTTGGCTCGCTAAGTGCTGCCGCTGTTGAGAGTCTTAATGGTGGTGCTAAAATTGGAAATTTTGCTCATAATACAGGAGAAGGTGGATTGAGTGACTATCATTTAAAAAATGGAGGCGATATAATTTGGCAAATTGGTACGGCTTATTTTGGATGCCGAACGGAAGAAGGAAGGTTCAATCCAGAACTATTTGCTGAAAAGTCCAAACATCCTAATGTTAAAATGATTGAATTGAAAATTTCTCAAGGAGCAAAACCTGGACATGGTGGAATTCTGCCAGCCGAGAAAAACTCTGAAGAAATTGCTAGAATAAGACATATTAAACCACACGTTAAGGTTAGTTCTCCGCCATATCACTCGGCTTTTGATACGCCATTGGAAATGGTGAAGTTTATTAAAACATTAAGAGATTTATCAGGCGGAAAACCAGTTGGATTTAAATTATGTATTGGTTATAAAAGTGAATTTATTTCCATTTGTCAGGCTATGATTGAATTGGATATATATCCTGATTATATAGCAGTGGATGGAGGTGAAGGAGGAACAGGTGCAGCGCCGCCAGAGTTTAGTAATTATGTAGGTGCTCCTTTAATTGATGGTCTTGATTTTGTGAATAATATTCTAATTGGAATGGGTATTCGTGAGCATATAAAGATTATTGCTTCTGGTAAAATCAGTTCTGCTTTTCATGTTGCACGTGCCATTGCTTTAGGAGCGGATGCTTGTTATCAAGCGCGTGCTATGATGTTGGCATTGGGGTGTATTCAAGCATTATTATGTAACACAAATGAGTGTCCTACCGGTATTACAACTCAAGATCCTAAATTGACTGTAGGTCTAGTTCCTGCAGATAAAAAAGTTAGAGTTGCCAGTTACCATGAAAAAACACTTAAAAATTTCGTCGAGCTTTTAGGTGCTACTGGTTTGGATGAGCCGAAAAACTTAACGCGTACTCATATCTATCGTCGTATTTCATTTAATGATATGATTACTTATGAGGAACTTTTTCCTTCTATAAAATTAGGATCAATGCGTGATGGAGAAATTCCGGAGAAATATAAAATGGACTTTCTTTTTGCTGATAAAACACGCTGGGGAATTCATCCTTAAGAAGTAGTTTAAAAACCTGTTTCCTTATTTGTGAGAGGGATTTACTTTCAGGTTAGTGAATAGAAAACGTTGCATTACTATTAAAATATTCCATCATTGAATTTGATTAAATCAAATTCAATGATGGAATATTTATTTGAAACACATTCATGTTTTTAGTTTTAAGATAATTGCTTTGAAATCCGCAGAATTTTAACGTATCATACAATAGCTGTTTCCAACAACAATATAACAGCATCTGCTTCTTAAGTAGGCGTTTTATTAATTTTTATTAGACCATCAAATATAGTATTTAATGTTTCCATCATCTTTGGCGCTGTCTTTTGTCCACTTTGATTGGTAATTATAAAAGCGCCGATATTGTATTTTGGAATAATAAATATATAACACTGTGACCGTGGTACGCCACCATGATGGGAATAATTTTCCCCTAATTTCTCATTGGAAGAATCTATATTCCAGAAATAGGAAAGGCCAATCTCATCATTATATTGGAATAGTGGCTTGTGAGACTCTTGCACAACTGCATCGTTGACTAACTGATACTTAACAAATTTCATTATATCTGGAAATGTAGACTTAATGTTACCTGCAGCTCCCCATGGTAGCTTTTCCATAGCGGTTGTTATAGTGGGGTTATCGGAATGGTAACCAACTGCCAAGTTTTTCAATTCTTCTTTGTTGAGAGTTGTCTTGGTATTCTTCATTCCAATTTTTTCTGACAGGAAGTTTGTTAATATATCTTCAAAATCAGACTTGTAAATCACTTCTAAAACTCCGTTCCAGCACTGGAATACGCGTATTTAAAGCCTGGTATGGTATCTGTTTTAATAGCGTGTAACTCCTGGAAAAATTTGGTTTTATTATAATTTTTTAAAACGTCATTTATTTTTGAAGGAGTATCATAGTTCAAAAAGTCATCTAATAATGCATTCATTTCTAAAGGCAGCATATTAGGAAGTCCACTAGTATGTGTTAGCAAGTGTTTGATTTTTAAAGGGTGATTTAAGTATGATAAATTGGGGTACTCTTCATTTAAGTATTTACTAATATCATCCTCAACGTTTATCCTTTTTTCTAGAACAGCATTGGCTAAAATAGTACCGGTAAGTACTTTACTTAAAAACCGATTTCGTAAATAGTTTTGTTACTAGGTGTGTTTCCAACTCTTTTTTCTAATTCACCATAATGGCTTATATATTCTTTTCCATCGAAATATATTCCAATGGAAGTTGAGTTAATGAGTGAATCATTAATCATTTTAGCCGCAGCGCTATCTATTAATGTCTCAATTTCACTTTTTTCGGTCTTAATAACCCCGTTTTGCGTGGATTTATTATTACAACTTATTAACGTAAAAGTTAAAAGAAGAAAAAGATATTTAGCCATTCGGTGTTTCATTTAAATTGTTTAACAATATTCTATAAAAAAAACAGTAAGCAAATATCTACTGAATTGTCAACGAAAGCTACTCATGATGTATTTAAAGTGGTGTTTTAAGAACATTTTTAAATTATTAGAAATTAGTCATTCTATAAATTTAGTTTAAAAGTATAATTAGTACTCATAAAGGTTGTTTAAAAATATGATTAATTTTTAGATTATTGAATTTCAGTAAGAATATAATTATTCATTAAGTAAGTAGTTTGCTTGTGTGAAATCATATCGTCTTTAAAATAAGTGCTTGCTAAAACTATAAACACTGGATATTCTAATTTAGTGGGCGGTACAAGTTAAGCATAAAGACTTACATTTAACTTATGAAACAAGAGCGAAAGAAATATGATGAAGCTTTTAAACGACAATCTGTAGAATTAAGTAAGAACAGGAAAAACTTATCAGAACTAGCAAGAGAACTAGGTATCAAGGCTATTCTTTTATACG
>NZ_AFXZ01000032.1 GCF_000224335.1 Bizionia argentinensis JUB59
TGCGCTAAAATAGTCCACTGGACTATTTTTTAACGCTTGATCGCCCTTCAACTGAAGGGCGGAGCTAAATTGTTATTGTTTTTAAAACTAGAAACTAACTGGAAATCTTCCCATGTTCAAATTACTAAAATAGAAGTGAAAAAAGAGCGTGTCTGCTACTAGGCAGAAAACCAACTCCGCAACATTAAGAAGTCCCCTTTCTGGATTTAAGGGATTTTCCCTAAAGTCGCTTTAAAAATTCCTTAATCTTAAACATAAACCCTTTCTTCCCATCATCATGATAAGCATTTCCATAAACCCCATAGCCATAACCATAGCCGTAACCGTAGCCATAACCGTAACTCTGATTCGATTTATGCTTGTAGAAGTTTAATACAAAATTGATATTCTTAATTTCACCGGCGCGATACTTCGCATTAATCAATTGCAACATGCCTTTTTTAGTGTAGTCCAAACGCACCATAAAAATGGAGGTATCGGCATATTTTACCAATTCCAAAGCATCAGTAACTAATCCTAATGGCGGCGTATCTAAAACAATAATATCATAGGTTTGGCGAAGTTCGGCTATCAGCGATTCCAAATTGCCACTCATCAACAATTCCGATGGATTTGGAGGAATAGGGCCTGCTGGTACGACATCCAAATTATCAATATGAGTGTGATTTACTATAGACTCGAAATCAGCTTCACCAATAAAATAATTAACCATCCCAGTCTCATTAGTTAAGTTGAAATCGTCAAATATTTTAGGTTTACGTAAATCCAAGCCTAGTAAAAGGGTTTTCTTACCACTCAACGCATAAACAGTAGCTATATTAATAGAATAAAAGGTTTTCCCTTCTCCACTCACCGAAGAAGTCACCAATATAGTCCGCCCACCTGCTTGCGGGTTTTTATTAAGAATAAACTGTAGACTAGATCTTATAGAGCGAAACGACTCGGCAACAGCAGATTTCGGCTTTTCAAAAACCACCAAGTTATTATGGTAGCGGTATTTACCAATAAGTCCTAAAATAGGAATTTTGGATAGACGCTCCACCTCATCGGAGCCGTGAATGGTATGATCTAATATGAAGATGATGAAAATAAGAAACATGGGAATAAAAAATCCGAGCATCAACCCCATCATATAATTAAGCGATTTGTCCGGACCAATTAAGCCGCCTCCAATATCTTTAGCTTCGTCTACAATACTGATATCCGATACATTTGCTGCCTTTACAATAGCTGCCTCACTACGTTTATCCATATACAGATTGTAGGCTTCCTGGCTAATATCTAGCTTTCTTTGAATCTTTAAAAATTCCTGCTGATTCTCTGGTAAACTACTTAATTTCGATTCCAAATTGGCAATACTTCTGCTTAATGCGTTAACCAGAATTCTAATAGTACTTTTAGTTGCACTAATTGTTTCTAATAATACATTTTTTTCAGCATCAATCTGTCGATCTAAATCCTTAATGTTTTCAGATCCCTCTCGAAGCGTATATTCCTTACTTTGCCGCTCAATAGCCAAACCGGTAATTTTGGCAACACTACTTTGTATATTCGGTTCTTCAATTCCTACGGAAGTTGGTGCGGCAATACTGGTATAATCTTTTTTAGTGCGAAGGTAATTCTCTAAAGCATCCAAATAATTAAGCTTGGTTGATTCTGCTTCCTTCTGAAATTCCAAATCCTTGAGTTTAGTAGAAACATCTGTCATTTCTGTAGAAACATCAAAAACTTTATTCTCCTTTCTGAACGTATTCATTTCATCAGAAAAGTCTTTTAAGCTCGTATTTACTGCATGTAAACTACTGTCAATAAATTTAATCGTATTGGTGGCATATAAGTTTTTACGCTCCAATTCCGTTTCACTTAAAATAATAGCTGTTTTATTGAGATAATCGACTATTTTAGACTTGTTATTTCCCACTAAACTCAAGCGCAATACCGAGGCAGATGCATTACTAAAAGGGGCAACACCAATGCCATTTTTATATCCGTTAACCACGCCATCAAAATTACGAAACTGCATATAAAATTCTTGTCCCGCTTTTACAGTTCGGTTGTTTCGTAGATTAACAATACCATGAAAAAAAGGTAAGTTAATAACGGCACCAACTTTAAATTCATTTTGAAAAGGACCTAGCGGTAACGTAACTGGCATGCGCTCTTTAGTATCGTAACGTTGACCTGATCCGTTTTCCGATTCGAATGCCGTAAACACCTCAAAAGTCGTTTCAGATAAAAATCGAATCCCTATAAAATGACCAAGTACTTGTGGTTGCTCCAAATCGGGTTCAAAAACAAAAGGAGCATCTTTGTAAATATCAATTTTACGATACTTTCCTTCCTTAAAATAATTCATGTAGGATTTCAAGGAGTCTACAACCTTCTCATTATGTGTTCGCGTTTGTAATGTGGTAATAGTTTTACCCATTTTACCGGATACGCCACCCCAGTTAAAAGAAATACTGGTATTGGCTGTAAAAAAAGGATTTTGATCGGTTTCTACAGAAATAAGCGACTCCAGCTTATACACGTTCTGCTTTCTAACATTAATAAAATAAGCGATTATTAACGCGGCACCAATGCAGGCAATTACAAATTTCCAAAGATTGAGTGCTTTAAATAAATACCCTTTAAAGTCGAAGTTAATGCCAAAACCTTCACTTTGTTCGCTATCGTCATATTCGTATTCTGCCATAATTTACAACCTATTTATAAGTAATAAAGTGGTAGTAACTAAAGACAATGCCGTAACAATAGTTCCAATAGTTTGTATACCCGTTACACCGGTTCCCCATGATTTTTGCTTCAAAGGTTTGACATAAATAATATCATTCATCTGAATATAATAATAGGGAGAGTCCATAACCGCAACATCTAGTAAATTTAAATGATGGATTTGCTGCCCTTGCGGGTATTGCCGAATTATAGTAACATCTTTCCGATCACCTGTTACTAAAATATCACCAGCATTTGCTAGTGCCTCAAAAATATTAACACGCGGTTGGTAAAGGGTTTGCGTTCCCGTTCCTCCTACTTCCCCTGTTACCGTAAAACGTAAACCGGTAAGTTTAACCGTTACAAATATATTGGCTGCTTCTTTAAATTCTTCAGCGAGAATCCTGGTTTCTATTAGCTTCTCAATTTCTTCGGTAGTATAACCCAACACATTAATCTCCCCTAAAACAGGAATACGAATATTACCGTGCAAATCAACAGTAAAACCATCGAAAAAAGCTCTTTGATCTCCAGAGGCATTCAAATCACCTTCCCCAGCAGGGTTATAAATCTGTACACTTTCTTGATCCAATGCCTTTACTCGAATATTTAAAATATCATTTATTTGAACACGATATGGTTTTTGTTTTTCAGTAAGTACTTGAGTAGAATCGCTAGCTGCTTCTATATTCTGCAGATACACCAATTCCTTATTGGAAATACAAGACACAGAAAGCAAGACTAGTAAACCAACTAAAATATTATTTAAATGCTTCATTGGAGGGCGCGAGTTTCTTCACAAATATAGCTTTTCAGCAGGAATATCAAAACTTATCGTATAAAATTTGGTATTTTTGCGCTCTATTTAAAAATATACACGTTGAACTACCTTACTGTTGAAAATATATCGAAATCTTATGGCGAATTAACGCTATTTGAAAACCTGTCTTTTAGTATCCATAAAGATCAGAAAATTGCCTTCGTGGCTAAAAATGGAACGGGAAAAACGTCTATTTTAAATATGCTTGCGGGAAAAGACACACCCGATTCAGGACAGATCATTTACAGAAAAGGTATTACCGTTGCTGTGCTTTCTCAAGATCCTGATCTTAATCAAGAATTAACGGTTGAAGAGGCTATTTTTGACACCTCCAACCCCATTTTAGATATTATTAAAGATTATGAAAAAGCTCTAGAAAATCCTGAAGACGCAGACGCTTACCAAAAAGCGTTTGAGAAAATGGATGTCCATGAGGCTTGGGATTTTGAAACGCAATACAAACTGATTTTATCACAGTTAAAATTGGATAACCTCAACCAAAAAGTAAGTTCTTTATCTGGTGGACAGAAAAAACGTTTGGCTTTAGCCAACGCACTTCTTAAAAAACCGGATCTTTTAATTTTAGATGAACCGACCAACCATTTGGATTTAGAAATGATTGAGTGGTTAGAAGATTTCTTTGCAAAGGGGCAGATAACGTTATTTATGGTTACACACGACCGTTATTTTTTAGAACGTGTTTGTAATGAAATTATCGAGCTAGACCACGGACAGTTACATACCTACAAAGGTAATTACTCCTATTACTTGGAGAAAAGAGAAGCTAGAATTGAAAACGAAGCCACTGAAACCGGCAAAGCGAAGCAGCTCTTTAAAAAAGAATTAGACTGGATGCGGAAGCAGCCAAAAGCGCGTACCACCAAATCTAAGTCGCGAATTGAAGATTTTCACGATATAAAACACCGTGCCAATCAACGCCGACAAGATCACGAAATACAATTAGAGCTTAATATGGAGCGCTTGGGAAGCAAAATATTAGAGCTTAACAAGGTTAGTAAAAGCTATAAAGACAAAGTCATTTTAGATAAGTTTGAATATACGTTTAAAAAAGGCGAACGTATTGGTATTATTGGAAAAAATGGAACGGGTAAATCCACATTTTTAAATCTCATTACCCAATTGCAAGAACCAGATTCTGGAAAAGTGGTGATTGGTGAAACCGTGAAGTTTGGTTATTATACCCAATCAGGAATTACTATAAAACCCGATCAAAAAGTTATTGATGTTATTAAGGAATTCGGTGAGTATATTCCATTAAAAAAAGGGAAACAAATTAGTGCAGGACAACTGTTAGAACGCTTTTTATTTAGTAGAAAAAAGCAATATGATTTTGTTGAAAAATTAAGTGGTGGCGAAAGAAAACGTCTTTATTTATGTACGGTATTAATTCAGAATCCAAACTTTTTAATTCTGGATGAGCCCACCAACGATTTGGATATTGTAACACTTAACGTCCTAGAAAGTTTTCTATTGGATTTTCCAGGTTGCTTAATGGTGGTTTCTCACGACAGGTATTTTATGGATAAGATTGTGGATCACTTATTGGTGTTCCGAGGTGAAGGTGTTATTGAAGACTTCCCTGGAAACTACTCCGATTTCAGAACCTATGAAGACAGCCAAGAGCCAGAATCCAAAGACGATGATAAGAAGGAAAAAAAACAATGGAAAAAAGATGAAAGTCCAAAACTAACTTATAACGAACAAAAGGAATATAAAAATATTGAAAGTAAAATAAGTAGTTTAGAGCATGATAAGGTTACATTAGAAAAGCAATTCCTAAATCCTGAATTAGCGCCAGATGAAATTAATGCCCTTTCAGAAAAACTACAAAAAATACTTGACGAGATAGAGGAAAAAGAAATGCGCTGGTTTGAATTAAGTTCGAAACTGGAAGAATAGAGTTCGTTGTCAGTTTTCAGTATTGACAAATAAAACCACTTTAATCTTAAAATAAAAGCAAAATTATCAAATAACATGGAGTCATTGCGAGTGAGGCACGAACGCGGCACAACCTCATCAAATAAAGATTAGTTTTATTAAACTATTTTAATGCTAGTTGAAAATTGAATACGGATTAACGATTGTTGACAACAGACAACAGACAACAGACAACCAAACACCAAACCTTGTACCAACAAAAGCAATATATAAAATTCCTTTCTAAATCATCCAACCAACACGGAGTCCACTCCCCTTTTGTTTACAATCTCATAACAAAATGTTTTTATGACACGAAAAAAAAACCAGCTTATACAGCGTTAAAAAGTTACAGACAACAGCTTCTTAAAAACAAGCAGGAAATAAACATAACCGATTTAGGCGAAGGTTCTAAAAAAACAAAAAGTAATCAACGTCGCATTGCTGAAATAGCTAAAACATCCGGAACCCCTTTAAAACGATCCAAATTATGGTTTCGTTTAGTTCAGTATTTTAAACCACAAAACATATTAGAGCTTGGCACCTCATTAGGTCTTGCCACGCAAGCCATGCATTTAGGAAATCCTAAAGCGGAAATAACTACCATTGAAGGCTGTCCAAATATCTCGGCATTTACGCAAAAATCTTTATCGGCTTATAAAAACATCAACTTCTTAACGGGCGATTTCTTTCAGCATTTAAAAAACGGCGACCACCAATCTTGGGATCTTGTTTTTTTTGATGGCAACCATACCAAGGAAGCTACCTTAAGTTATTTTGAAACCCTTTTACCAACAACTCACAACGACTCCATTTTTATTTTTGATGACATCTACTGGTCAGAAGGCATGACAGAAGCCTGGGAAACCATTAAAAATCATCCAGATGTCACCGTAACAATTGATACTTTTTTCTGGGGTTTTGTGTTTTTCAGAAAAGAACAAGGCAAGGAACATTTTACGGTTCGGGTTTAGACACTGGCACTCTGCACATATTGTCACATTGAGCGCAGTCGGAAACTCGGTACGAAGTGTTTTAAAAATAATATCTCACGCGAAGGCTCGAAGGCGTTGAGTTGTTTGTTTTGTAATATTTAGTTGTGAGCCAAATTGATAAAATTTATGAAAGTTAGGCAGCTAATAAACTATGTGTATTTAGAATCTAATAGAATTTCCTGTTGTATATAATTATTACCAAACCTTAATTAATCATCACTTTTCAGCTCCTCCCTTTAGTTAAAGGGCGATTAAGCGTTGGATTTAATGCTAGATGGAGGGTTTGTTTTAATCCATCATTTAATCTATTAGCAAACTCCACTTTCTTTTTTAATTCAGTTAATTTTATAGCGAATTTCATCGCTATTCTACAAACTCCCCGTCCAAACTCTGTATGTCCACCCCTCTTCAACTGAAGAGTGGAGCTGGGAGCTGGAAGCTAAACAGTTAATGTTCCTATTAATATAACATATTTCCCAAAACCCACAACCTACTACCAACTACCTACTACCTACTACCCTCTAAAAAACAAACCAAAAAAATTCCTTTGCCCAATCCTCCATAACCTGTAACTTTGGTAAACAAATACAGTATTATGAAAATCTATACAAAAACAGGCGACAAAGGCACTACCGCATTATTTGGTGGTACTCGCGTACCAAAACACCACATACGTATTGACAGTTACGGAACCGTAGATGAACTTAATTCGCACCTAGGACTCATACGCGACCAAGAAATCGATACGCATTATAAAGAGATGCTTATGCACATTCAAGACCGTTTATTCACCGTTGGCGCTATTTTGGCCACCGATCCGAAAAAAGCCGTTTTAAAAAGTGGAAAAGAGCGTTTAAATATCCCTAAAATTTCCGAAGAAAATATAGAACGCCTCGAGCAGGAAATTGACAATATGAATGCAGACTTGCCACCTATGACAAATTTTGTATTACCAGGCGGACATCAAACCGTGTCATTCTGTCACATTGCTCGCTGTGTATGCCGTCGTGCGGAACGTTTATCTTCTGCCTTAAACGATTTAGAACCGATAGATCCGTTGGCTCTGACATATTTAAATCGTTTATCTGACTATCTTTTTGTATTGGCACGAAAATTGTCTTTCGAGTTGGACGCAGATGAAGTGAAGTGGATTCCTGAAAAGCAGTAAACATTTCAAAAATCCTGTAATTACCCTTTAAATTAAGTAAAACAACCATTTTAAGGGACGTTCTTGAATTTAATGTGTAATTAATTGATTTTTTTCTTGTGTATCTAAATTAAAAATTTATTTTTGCAAAAAATTAAAACGAATTACAGATGTATTGGACATTAGAATTAGCGTCATATTTAAGTGATGCACCTTGGCCAGCGACTAAAGACGAGCTTATTGATTATTCAATTAGAACGGGAGCGCCATTAGAAGTTGTTGAGAATTTACAATCTATTGAAGATGAGGGTGACTCTTATGAGTCTATTCAAGAAATCTGGCCGGATTATCCAACAGACGAAGATTACCTCTGGAATGAGGACGAATATTAATAATATTAAAATTTAAAAAGTCTCGTCTAGAGGCTTTTTTTATACATTATTATTTAAAAACTCCAACAAAAAAACGTTTTTTTGTAATCCGAAAGAACAAAACATATATTTAATATTAGTCAAAGTACTAATAGAACCATAAACACCTATCAGATGAGTTTTTTAGATTCAGTCCTTAAGGTTTTTGTTGGCGACAAGTCGAAACAAGACGTCAAAGCCATCATGCCCATAGTTGAGAAAATTAAAACATACGAAGCCGCTATTGAGAAGTTATCTCACGATGAGCTTCGTGCTAAAACGGCCTTCTTCAAAGAAAAAATAGCGGAAGCTAGAAAACCGCTGAATACAGAAATTGAAGATCTGCGTAAAAAAGCCGATGAAACCGAGGATATTGATCAGCGTGAAGATATGTATCTTGAAATTGATAAAATCAAGGATACCATTTATACAGTAACAGAAAATGTACTGAATGAAATTCTTCCTGAAGCCTTTGCTGTGGTTAAAGAAACAGCAAAACGTTTTGTTCATAATACAAGCATATCTGTTACAGCAAATACGTTTGATCGTGAAATTTCAGGTAGTAAAGACTATGTAACCCTTGAAAATGATCAAGCAGTTTGGGCAAACTCATGGGATGCTGCTGGAAAACCAATTACTTGGGACATGATTCATTATGATGTTCAGTTAATTGGTGGTGTTGCTATGCACCAAGGTAAAATTGCCGAAATGCATACAGGTGAAGGTAAAACGTTAGTGGCAACACTTCCCGTTTACCTAAATGCACTTGCTGAAAAAGGTGTGCATTTAGTAACGGTTAACGATTACCTTGCAAAACGTGATAGCGCGTGGATGGCTCCTATTTTTGAATTCCACGGTATGCGTGTGGATTGTATAGATTATCACCAGCCAAATTCTGCTGCACGTAAAGCTGCTTATTTAGCTGATGTTACTTACGGAACAAATAACGAATTTGGTTTCGATTATTTACGTGATAACATGGCACATTCACCAGACGATTTAGTGCAACGTCCGCATCATTTTGCAATTGTGGATGAGGTGGATTCTGTTTTAATTGATGATGCGCGTACGCCATTAATTATTTCTGGTCCAATTCCTCAAGGGGATCGTCATGAATTTACAGAATTAAAACCAAAAGTAGATAGTATTGTTTCCGTGCAACGTAAATACTTAACAGGTGTTTTAGCCGATGCAAAAAAACTAATTGCTGAAGGAGATACAAAAGAAGGTGGTTTCCAATTATTACGTGCTTACAGAGGTATTCCTAAAAATAAAGCGCTAATAAAGTTTTTAAGTGAAGAAGGAATTAAATTACTACTTCAAAAAACAGAAAACCATTACATGCAAGACAATAACCGCGAGATGCCAAAAATTGACGCGGAATTGTACTATGTTATTGAAGAAAAAAATAATCAGATTGAATTAACGGATAAGGGTATTGAGTTCCTTTCTGGTCAAGATGATCCCAATTTCTTTGTCATGCCAGAAATAGGTATTGAGATTTCTAAAATTGAAAATCAAAACTTATCATCGGAAGATGAAGCGAATTTAAAAGAAGATTTATTCAGAGATTACGGAATTAAATCGGAACGTATTCACACTTTAAACCAATTACTTAAAGCCTACGCGTTGTTTGAAAAAGACAACCAGTATGTAGTAATGGAAAATAAGGTAATGATTGTGGACGAGCAAACTGGTCGTATTATGGATGGCCGTCGTTATAGCGATGGTTTACACCAAGCGATTGAAGCTAAAGAAAATGTAAAAATTGAGGATGCTACGCAAACATTCGCAACCGTAACACTTCAAAACTTTTTCAGAATGTACCGCAAACTATCTGGTATGACAGGTACTGCTGTTACCGAAGCGGGTGAATTCTGGGAAATATACGAATTGGATGTGGTTGAAATTCCTACCAACAGACCAATTGCTAGAGATGATCGTCAAGATTTGGTTTACAAAACTAAACGTGAAAAATACAACGCGGTTATCGATGAAGTTACAAGACTTTCAGAAGCTGGTCGTCCTATTCTTATTGGTACAACTAACGTTGAAATTAGTGAGTTATTAGGAAAAATGCTTTCTATTAGAAAAGTACCTCATAACGTATTAAACGCGAAGCTTCATAAAAGAGAGGCCGATATTGTTGCCGAAGCTGGTCAGCCAGGTCAGGTAACTATTGCAACCAACATGGCAGGTCGTGGTACGGATATTAAATTATCTAAAGCTGTAAAAGAAGCTGGTGGTTTAGCAATTATTGGTACGGAACGTCACGATTCACGTCGTGTAGACCGTCAGTTACGTGGTCGTGCTGGACGTCAAGGAGATCCAGGAAGCTCACAGTTTTATGTGTCGCTTGAAGATAACTTAATGCGTCTTTTTGGTAGTGAACGTATTGCCAAAATGATGGATAGAATGGGATTAGAAGAAGGTGAAGTAATTCAGCATTCTATGATTTCAAAATCTATTGAGCGCGCACAGAAAAAAGTTGAGGAAAATAACTTTGGCGTACGTAAGCGTTTATTAGAATATGATGATGTTATGAATTCGCAACGTGAGGTTGTTTACAAACGTCGTCACCACGCTTTACACGGTGAGCGTTTACGTGTGGATTTAGCTAACATGATTTATGACACCTCGGAAGGAATTGCGGACACTAACAAGTCTGCAAACGATTATAAGAATTTCGAGTATGAATTAATTCGTTATTTCTCCATGAGTTCGCCAATTACAGAAGCAGAATTCGCGAAATTAAGTGTTCAAGATATATCTGGTAAAATTTACAAAGCTGCTTTTGAGCATTACCGAGCCAAAATGGAACGCAATGCTGAATTAGCTTTTCCAGTTATTAAAAATGTTTACGAGACACAACGCGAGAAATTTAAGCGAATTGTAGTGCCATTTACCGATGGTGTGAAAAGTATTCAAGTAGTAACCGATCTTGAAAAGGCTTATGAAACAAATGGTAAACAATTGATTAATGATTTTGAGAAAAATATTACATTAGCCATTGTTGATGATTCGTGGAAAACACATTTACGTAAAATGGATGAGCTGAAACAATCGGTTCAATTAGCAGTTCACGAGCAAAAGGATCCGTTGTTAATCTATAAGTTTGAAGCTTTTGAGTTATTTAAAGGCATGATTGACGAAGTAAATAAGGAAGTCATCTCCTTTTTATTTAAAGGTGAATTACCTTCGGAAACGACCGATGCTATTCAAGAAGCGCATCAGTCTAATAAAAGAGAAAATCTTCAAACTCAAAAAGAAGAAATTCAAAATTTAGATGAGCGTTCTGCGCAGAGCCGAGAAGCTGGAAATACGCAACGTCAACCAGAAGTAGTAGAAACAATTGTTCGCGACAGTCCAAAAATTGGGCGTAATGATAAAGTGACCATCAAGCACGTGATGAGCGGCGAAAGTAAAACCGTAAAATTTAAGCAAGCCGAACCACTTATTGCAAATGGTGAATGGGTATTGGTTAACGACTAAAGAGACAAGTCAAATATTTTATATAAAAAAATCCGAAGCAACCCTTCGGATTTTTTTTGTTTCGACATCATAACGGATTTTTACATAAGTTCAACGAAAAGCAACTGATTATCAATTATTTGTCAAACCTAATTCCTATTTTTACTTCGTTATCAAATAATTTTTTCGATTAATAGCATAAACCGAAAAAAATTATGATGTTAAACTTTACTCTCAAAAAAACCATACGTTTTATTGTCTTGACGTGTTTGGTTAGTTTTTTTTTACAAAATTTTAATGCTTACGGACAGACAATCAGTTTTGGCTCTTCCGGCTTAATAGGCGAAGGAGTTCTGAATCCAACCTCTTTAGATTTTGGACCAGACGATCGCTTATATGTTTCCCAACAAAACGGACTTATTTGGGCTTACACTATTGAGCGCGATACAGCAACACCAGGAAATGGCGTATATACGGTTACTGACACCGAAGAAATTTCTATTATCCGAACCGGAATTCCAAACCATAATGATTTTGGTATTCGTAATCCGAGTCAGCAACGCCTAGTTACAGGTATTCTAGCGGCTGGAACGGCCTTAAATCCCATCCTTTACGTTACCTCATCCGATTATTTATTGGGAGGCGGCTCTGGTGGAAATGATAGCAATCTGGATACAAACTCTAGTATGATATCTAAACTAGAAAAAACAAATGGTGTTTGGGAGAAAACCGATTTAGTACGTGGATTGCCACGTTGTGAGGAAAATCATGCCATTAACGGTCTAGATATGTTTGAAAAGGACGGTAACACCTATTTATTAGTCGCCCAAGGAGGACAGACCAATAAAGGCGCGCCTAGTAATAATTTTGCAGGAACACCAGAATACTTATTATCGGCATCCATCCTTATCGTAAATCTGACGCAGTTGGAAGGTATGACCGTTTATACCGACCCACGAACCAATACGGAGTACGTTTATGATTTACCAACACTAAACGATCCAACACGAATTGATATTGATAATTCGCATCCTGATTTCCCATATCCCGTCGGGCATCCTATGCGTAGTGCCATTATAGATTTAGACGATCCTTTTGGTGGAAATAATAGTTTAAACCAAGCGTTTGCAGAAGTTGGCGGACCTGTTCAAGTATTTTCTCCTGGCTATAGAAATGCTTACGATATTTTAATTACGGAAAACAATAGAATATACACGTCAGATAATGGTCCAAACGCTCTTTGGGGTGGTATGCCTAGAATTTATGACATTGCAACAGACACTTATTTAGGGGATGAAAGCACAATAACTTACGACTCAAACTTGCATTATATTACTAATGACATGAACGAAAGTGGTAGTGAGTTTGCAGGAGACCCTCTGCACTTTATCGGCACCACAGACGATGCTAATGGTACTTATTATGGCGGACACCCTAATCCAATCCGAGCATTTCCGTCGCGTGCCAAAGTTATTGTTAATGAGAAAATTAGTGGTTCTTGGGGAGCCACCGCCACTTATTTACTGGCCGATTTACTAGTGGGTTCCAAAGGGTATTTTAATGAATCATTTTCTATTGCCGATTTCCCGGATAATCCACAACATTCTGAATACCTAGTAGATGAACCACTTGGTAGTCCTAAAACAAATATTTTAGACATTATAACATCCTCTACAAATGGTATTGCAGAATACACAGCGACCAATTTTGGAGGTATAATGAAAGGGAATATTTTAACGGCTTCATTCAACGGAGATATTAATCGTTATATTTTAAATGCCGCTGGCGACGCCGTTATAAAACATGAAATTCCATTCAATGGTTTTGGAAGTATTCCTCTAGATGTTATTGCTTTGGGTGATGATACTATTTTTCCAGGAACGGTTTGGACGGTTACTTATGGCGCCAACAGTATAACTGTTTTTGAACCTTCAGATTTAATTTGCATACAACCCGGTGATATTGATTATGATCCTTTAGCGGATTATGATGGCGATGGTTACACCAATCAAGATGAAATTGATAACGGCACGAATATCTGCTCACAAAGTAGTCAACCGAAAGATTTTGATGGTGATTTTATTTCCGACTTAAATGATCCTGACGATGATAATGATGGCATTTTAGACGTTAACGATCCGTTCGCGCTAGATCCAGATAATGGCCTGACAAACAACCTCCCTGTAGATTACCCATTTTGGAATAACGACCCAGGAACTGGATTATTTGGTTTAGGCTTTACAGGGCTAATGCTAGATCCATCCGGAACAACTGATTATTTAGATCAATATAATGAGCAAGGCTTATCTTTTGGTGGAGCTGCAGGTAAAGCTACTATCGATGCGGTTTCAGCGGGTGATGTTTCGGAAGGATTAAACAATCAAGATAATGGTTTTCAATTTGCTATTAACGTAGATAGTAATTCAACACCTTTTACTGTGCATTCTAAAATAGAGTCACCTTATTTTGGCTCTGGCGGTATTGCAAATGACCCTGTAGATTATCAATCATATGGTATCCAAATTGGTACAGGTGATCAAGACAATTACTTGAAGTTTGTTTTAATGAATGGCATGGATAATAACGATACCATTAACGGCTTGCAACTCGTTTTAGAATCGAATGGAATCATTACTTTAAATTCAATTTTTGACATTCCTGACATTATTAACTCAGGATCAATAAATTTCTATATTTCAATAGAACCTTCAACAGGTTTAGCACAACCCTTCTACTCTACTGATGATGGCGAAACCTTAAATTTATTAGGTTCTACCATTCTTCTGCCAAATGAGTTTTTAGATCCAAATGATATTCATGGTATGGCGGTTGGAATCATTTCAACATCACGTTCTGATAACACAGCAAATCCGTTTACAGCCACATGGGATTTTATTAAAGTTTATGAAAATCAAAATGGCGTTGTTTCGGTCAATCCCACAAATCTAGATTTTGGAATGACACCTGTTAATAATACACAACGTAGAAAATATGTTTCATTAGAAAACGAGGGCGGACCAACAGACGACGTTATGACCATTACCGCTTTAAATTTCACAGGTACAGATGCCACATTATTTTTAACAGATGTTAGCCTACCTTTTACCATTAATCCAGGTTCGTCTGTTAAGATTCCTATCGATTTTATTACGGATAATATTACTGGTGAAAAAACAGCCAATTTAGAAGTCGTTCATTCCGGTATCAACTCACCTGTCTCCGTAGCTATTACTGGAGAATTAACCGATACTTTCACCCCAATTATTCGGGTTAACGCTGGAGGCGATTTGGTTTTAGCCACGGATGGCGGCCCTGATTGGGAAGATAACACCTCTGGTACAGGCGATTCATATACCGTTTCATCTGGTTCACCGTATTCAACAACCAATATAGTTTATGATAATCGGCATGCATCCATTCCTAATTACATTGATGCTAGCACCTATTATGACGTGATGCGTATTCAACGAAGTATTAGTGATCCGGCCTACCCAATGATTTTTTCTTTTGCATTACCCGATGGCGACTATATTGTAAACCTCTATTTTGCCAATCTATACAATGGAACCTCCGATCCTGGTGAACGCGTTTTTAGTGTTAATTTAGAAGAGGAACGACTAATTGAAGGTTTAGATATTTCAGCACAATTTGGTCATCGTCAAGCCGGAATGGTTCAGAATAATATTACTATTACTGATGGTATTTTAGAAATTCGCTTCTTTGAAAATATTCAACATCCCTTAATCAATGGTATTGAAATTTTAGGCATTGCTTATCCAGAGCTAGTATTGCAAACCATAGCGGATAGAACGAGTTGTGAATTAGAAATATCTGACTTCCAAGCCGAAGGTTCTGGAGGAGATCCTTTAAATAATTTAATGTACTCCATTAGTGGGCAGCCAGCAGGAACAGATATTGAGCCCACCAACGGACTTATTTTTGGAACCATTGATGAGACAGCCCCATCAGGTGGTCCAAATAACGATGGTATTTACAATGTAACTGTTACCTTAAGTAAAACTGGAAGTCAAGATGTAACAACAAGTTTTGAATGGACTATTCTAGATGATACCGAAGCACCTATAATTACATGTCCGACATCAATATTAGAGACTATTTCAATAGGAACAACAGAAGCAAACATAACAATCATAGAGCCGACCGCAACTGATAATTGCACCAGCACACTAACATTTACCGCTGTGCGGTCCGATGCGTTGGCGCTAGCAGCTCCATATCCTATAGGCGAAACGACTATAACATGGATAGCAACGGATGCATCTGAAAATGAATCTGCAAGTTGCGAACAGGTTATCACAGTTGAAATACCGGAATACGCGCTTGATTTAAACGTGAGTCTGCAAGGCCGATCTGACCATGCTGGCAACTACACCATTCAGCTCTTTATTTTAGCAGATCTAATAACACCCGTCTATACATTTACAGAAACAGCAGATGCTTCTGGCTTTATAAGTTTAAGCAGCACCATTAGTCAAGGTGATTACAAAGTATTAGTAAAACATCCAATGTTCTTACAACGTCTTAAATCTATTAGTCTATTAGAAAATCAAACTGAAACCTTATCAACTTTATTTGCAGGTGATATTGAAAATAATAATGCCGTAAATGTTAATGATTTAGGAATCCTGGCTGGGGCATTTAATGCTATTCCTGGGGATACAAACTATGATTCTAGAGCAGATTTCGATAATAACTTATTAATAGATGTCTTTGATTTGGGACTACTTTCAGGAAACTACCAAACTAATGGAGATACACAAAACGATTAAAACTATGAAAATTTTGAAACATAATATCACGTATGGTTTAGTAGTCCTTCTACTAACCACTTTAAGCGCTCAATCACAAACAGTAGAATTAGTTGCCAGTTTAGATGCATCACCCCCATTTAATAACGGTCAAACATTCAACTACTCCTTAATGTCTAAAGGAGGTCCATACCGAGCCATTCGGTTACATATTGAATATGATCCAAGTATCGTTCAACTTAACTCATTAACACAAGTTTTCCCCTTTGGTATCGTACTGATAAATGATTCTAATACGCCTGGAGTTATAAAATTTGAAGCTGCCTATTTCGTTTCAGATATCACAACAGATGAAGTACTTTTTAATGTTGAATTTGAAACTTTAGATAACACCCAAGATACGTCAATTGCTCATAACTATATTACATTGGGCACAGTAGTAGTAAGTGCCGACGGTGTAGATGTTTTAAGTAGTGCTAATGACATTTTTATAGCAAGGCTTTCAGTGAGCGATAACCCTAAAGAAAATGCGATAAAAATATATCCGAACCCTGTGAAAAGCGATTTATTTATTTCTTTAGGCAACTCAAATAAAGCCATTGAAACTATCGATATTTTTAGTTTAGCTGCTAAACGAGTTTATAAAAAATCGGTTGACACTGATATGCTTATTGACAATACCATCCGCATCCGCACCCATACGCTTCAAAACGGACTTTATTTTGTATCTTTAACTGATAGTGCGGGCAATAATCATGTACAAAAAATTGTAGTTAATCATTAAAACAATCTTCATAACAGTTTAAGGTCTGGACTATTTTCTTAAAACAGTCCAGACCTTTTTTTCTTGAAGACATCAATATAAATGGAAAAGCTTAATTTCTTTCATCATAAAAACTACAAAAAGATAGATTGTCGTAGGACAATCATAAAGTTTATTAAATTTTCATAAATAACTCTTAAATATATGTAATAGTGTTTTAATTAAAATAACATTTGAAGTATCTTTATGTCACAATAAAAATACCCTATGAATAAATTTTTTAAGTGGTTTTTAGGATGTCTATTTCTAATCGCCATCAGTTTGTCTTTATATTCATTTTTTGTGGATGGCAGTTTACTGGCACCTCGAAAAAGCCCCATTGATACAGTTTCTTTTTCCAAAAATGATTTGGAATTAGACATTGTTTACAACCGCCCTTCCAAACGTGGACGTGAAGTTTTTGGCGGATTAGTACCGTATAAGCAAGTTTGGAGAACGGGTGCCAACGAAGCAACAACTTTTAAAACCAATAAACCTTTAAGAATTAATAATGATTCCTTGCCTGCTGGAAAATACACTTTATGGACTATTCCAAATGATTCTACTTGGCAGGTTATGTTTAATTCCAAACAGTACCCATGGGGTGTTGATACTGAAATGAAACCGATGCGTGAAGTAGAGTTTGATGTTATTACTTTGAGCGTTCCGGTACAGCCAACAGGTATAACCGTTGAACAATTTACGCTTGGATTTGACAATGCACTAGATCATTTATCATTAACCATGGCTTGGGATGAAACCAAAATTGCCGTACCATTAGAATCTTTTGACAAAAAAATCAGCACAAAATAAAGCACTACAGGAACTAGCTGGGGTTGCACATTCTGAAACCACCAATAAAAGCGTTATTGCTGCGCTAAAAAAGCGTCGACAAACAAAACCGTCTACCGATCAACTTATTGGAAGTATTTTGCAAGGGAATATTACAGCGTTAAGTCGCGCAATTACTTTAATTGAAAGCACGAATAAAAATCATTCGGAACAAGCGCATGATGTCATTACTGGATGCTTACCTCATGCAAATAAATCGGTTAGAATTGGTATTACAGGCGTTCCTGGTGTGGGAAAAAGCACCTTTATAGAATCCTTTGGAAAACACCTTTCTAACTCCGGAAAAAAGATTGCTGTTTTAGCAATTGACCCGAGTAGCTCCATTACAAAAGGTAGTATTCTTGGCGATAAAACCCGCATGGAAGATTTGGTAAAGGATACTAATGTGTATATAAGACCATCACCTTCTGGAGAATCATTGGGCGGAGTTGCCAGAAAAACCCGTGAAACAATTATCCTATGTGAAGCAGCAGGTTTTGACACTATTTTAATTGAAACTGTTGGTGTTGGACAAAGTGAAACTGCTGTCCACAGCATGGTGGACTTCTTTTTACTGTTGAAACTAGCAGGTGCTGGTGATGAACTACAAGGTATTAAGCGCGGTATTATTGAAATGGCAGATTCTATTGCCATCAATAAAGCGGATGGAGAGAACATTAGATCTGCTAAAATTGCGAAAGTCGAATTTAATAGAGCTCTTCATTTATACCCCAAAAAAGAATCGGAATGGACTCCAAAAGTGCTTTTATGTAGCGCCTTACATAATAAAGGAATTGACACTATTTGGGAAATGATAGATAAATATGTGTCATTAACTCAAGAAAACGGTTATTTCGACCACAGACGCCACGAACAAAATAGGTTTTGGCTTATTGAAACTATTAAAGACAAATTGCACGCCGATTTTTTTAATAACGATGTGATTAAAAAAGAACTTAAACACCAAATTGAATTAATAGAAACCCAAAAAACAACGCCATTTGCAGCTGCAGATTATTTATTAAATTTAAAGTAAACCTGCCTGACCGCGAGACAGGAAATTAAGACCGCTGTGCTTATAGAATCTAGACTAGACCACAAAATTTTGATGTTTTAGATTTAAAAATTACTTTAATTCACATACTTCAATATGCATTTTATTAAGCAAGACATCTCCCTTATAACTCTAAAAACTCTTAATCAGACATCAATAACGAAACATTTATGGACTTAAGTACCATAGATCTTTTTAAAAAACAGGTAGAAAGTCTGTTACACTCATAAAATTTACATGAGTTTTTCCAGAACGAGCGAATCCGTGAAAATTAGTGAAATTGTTTTAGCAATTTTTAGAAGCTTGAGTACATAGTTTCACTTTAATTTGACACCAGTTTAAAAGTTGATTTATATAAAATTCTCCCGATACCAAGCTACCTGCTTCTCAACACCTTCTAATAATGTAGTTTGCGGATTATAATTAAGTAAACGACGTGCTTTATCAATGTTAGCTTTAGTTCGAAGTTGATCCCCAGCTCTGGCAGAAACATGATTAATGGCAATATCCATATCCATAACCTTGGCTACAGCATCAATACCTTCTTGTGTCGTATGTTCTACTTCGGTTCCTAAATTTAGGATTTCACCATCAACCTCATCTACAAAACTCATAATACTTACTACACCATCAACAATGTCATCCACGTAAGTAAAACTGCGTAAATGTGTTGAACTACCGTCATATAAAGGAAAAGATGCCTTATTAAAACCGCAAGCAATAAGTTTGGTATACATTTTTTCCGGACGTTCCCGCGGTCCAAAAACAGAATATAAACGAAGAGAACAGGACTTCATTTGTTTCTCACGTGATTTTTGAAGTACTAACTGCTCGGCTGCTAATTTTGTTACGCCATAATGCGAGGCCGGCTTCGGTGCATAATCTTCTGGAAATGTGGCTTCCAATCCGTAAATAGAGGATGTTCCAATATTCACAAACAACTTTAAGTCGTTCAGCTGCATGGCATAATCGATTAGGTTTTTAGTTGCAATGATATTATTGGTAAAATAATCTTCAAAAGTAGACGCGGTAGAAATACCAGGTTGGGCCGCAAAATGAAAGATAAAATCGATGTCTTTTGGTAAGTTTTCGCTTAAATCATCCGACCGTAAATCAAGTTTTAAAACTTTAATCCCTTTTTCCGTAAGTGCTTTTTCATTCAATTTCTTGAGCGCTTCGCTATAATAAGGCGAAAAATTATCAACACCAATCACATCATGACCCATTTTCTTTAAACGCTCGGCGGTATGTGAACCAATAAAACCCACGGCACCAGTTACTAATACTTTCATAATAATATTTTCAAATACAAAGAAACATTTTTTTTCTGTAAGTTTAGAATTCTATAAAAAAGAATACATTTGCAGTACAAGATTAGTTCTATGGATTACCAATTTACGATTATAGTTCCTGTATATAACGAAGAAGACAATTTAATACGTGTTGAACAGGAATTATTAGCTTATATGAAAATAGCCAGCAAGAAAACAAAAGTTCTCTTTGTTAATGACGGCTCCAAAGACAGCAGCCAAGAACACATTGAAGCCATTGCTAGCCGACACCCCGAATTTAAATATATTAGTTTTAAAGAAAACCGAGGTTTAAGTGCGGCTATAAAAGCAGGTTTTGATTATGCAGATACAGAGTTAGTTGGTTATATCGATTCCGATTTACAAACTGCTCCAGAAGACTTCAATTTACTTTTAGAACATATTAACGATTACCATTTGGTAACGGGAGTTCGTGCTAACCGAAAGGACAGTTTTGTTAAAAACATGTCGTCAACCATAGCAAACGGGATTCGTCGCACATTTACAAAAGATGGTATGGATGACACCGGGTGTCCGCTAAAAGTTATAAAGACAGATTATGCAAAGCGCATTCCAATGTTTGAAGGACTTCATCGTTTTTTGCCAGCAATGATTTTATTACAAAATGGTAAAATTATTCAAGTTCCGGTACAACATTTCCCTAGAGTAGCAGGACAAGCTAAATTTGGTGTTTGGAACCGCTTAATTGGCCCTTTAATGGATTGCTTCGCCTATTTGTGGATGAAAAAGAAGTATATTAACTATACGGTTGAAAAACAAAATTAATGAGTAACTGGGTCATTTATAGTATTGGATTTTTGGCGCAAATATTGTTCTCCTCGCGACTTATAATACAATGGTTGTATTCCGAAAAACAGAAACGTGTTATTACGCCTACTATTTTTTGGACTTTAAGTCTGCTAGCTTCTTTTTTATTATTTGTTTATGGTTACTTACGGGATGACTTTGCCATAATGCTTGGTCAAAGTTTAACTTACTTTATTTACATTCGTAATTTACAATTACAAAACCAATGGCAGAAGTATCCAAAATTCATGCGCTGGTTTTTATTATTAATGCCTCTATTTATTGCCGTTTTCTATTTTAACAATAATACGATTGATGTAGAGAAACTCTTTAAAAACGAAGCTATTCCGCTCTGGTTATTACTTTTAGGCATTGTCTCGCAAGTGGTATTTACGCTTCGTTTTGTTTATCAGTGGTTATATTCTGAAAAACAAAAAGAGTCGACCTTACCATTTGGCTTTTGGATGTTAAGCTTAATTGGTTCGCTTCTTATTTTAATTTATGCGATTTTTAGAAGAGATCCCGTTTTATTTATAGGCCATATTTTGGGTGCTATTATTTATATTAGAAATTTAATTTTATCTAAAAAGTATGTTATCCCTTCTTAAAAAACACCCCATTATTTTTATTTGTTTAGGAATAGCAGTCGTCTTGCTACCCAATTTGCATATTATGGATGTGACGATTATGGAAGCTAGAAATTTCATTACCGCTAGAGAAATGTTAACAGACAATAATTGGCTGTTAACTACTATGAATGGTGAAGCTCGTTATGAAAAGCCCCCTTTACCAACTTGGCTTACGGCAGTTTCTACTGCTATTTTTGGTGTAAAAAGTGTATTTGCTATGCGCTTACCAGCCGTTATTTTTATAATGATAGTAGCTGCATTTGTTTTTAAATTATCCAAAAAAATAAGTGATAGTCAATCTTTCGGAGTTTTATCTGCCATTATTGTTACAACATCTTTCTACGTAGTCGGGATTATGATTGAAGCACCTTGGGATATTTTTGCCCACGGTTTTATGTGTGTAGCTATTTACTACCTATTCGCCTTTTTTGAAGCCAAGAATACACAATGGAATTCCGCTATTTTAGCGAGCATATTTATTGGATTTTCTATATTAAGCAAAGGGCCTGTTAGCTTTTATGCGTTGTTATTACCTTTTTTATTAGCTTATGGCTTTACCTACAAATACAAGCAATTTAATAAAAAGTTTCTACCATCCATATTTATTTTAATATTAGCAATTGCCGTTGGTGGTTGGTGGTATTTATATGTACGCTTGGAAGATCCCACAACCTTTTTAGCGATTACTGAGAAAGAAACCGGGAACTGGAGTAATTATAACGTCCGGCCGTTTTATTATTATTGGAGCTTCTTTACACAAAGTGGTTTATGGACTATTCCAGCTTTTGTAAGTTTATTATATCCGTATTTAAAGACACGCGTTAAAAACCTGAAAGGCTATCAATTTAGCTTACTATGGACGCTTTTGGCTGTGGTACTGCTATCTATAATTCCAGAGAAGAAATCGCGCTATTTAATGCCTGTTTTAATTCCTTTAGCCATTAACTGTAGTTTTTATATTGATTATTTGATTCGTGAATTTAAAAACTTAAGCGATAAACGAGAAACACTTCCCGTTTATTTCAACTTCGGATTAATTGGTTTAATAGGAATAGCATTTCCCATTACTACGTTTATTTTTCTAAAAGATAATCTGCAAGGTTATTGGTTTAATTACATCCTAGCTTCCGTATTAGTTTTTAATATAGGTGTTCTTATTTTTATAAATTTGAGACGCAAAAACATTAAATTGGTGGTGACTTTTGCAGCAGGACTTTACGCAGCTTTATTATTAACAGCCTTACCTTTAAAAGAAGCGCTGAATAGTGATAGCTTCCATCCTATTTCTTCAAGTTTTACAGGCGATTTAAAACTCTATCAATTAAGTTATATAGCACCTGAAATGATTTGGGAATACGGTCAAAAAATCCCTCAAATAAAAAAGGACGATGGTAGTATTAGCTTTCCTAAAGATTTTAGTTTTGCTTTATTAGCTATGAACCTTAATGCGAAAGATTCCGAAGCTATTCAGCAATATTATACTATTGAAAAAATAACTACATTCGATTTAAATACGGTATCTAAAGAATCTAGACAATATAAAGATCGTCTTGTCGCAACTTATTACAAGATTATTAAAAAGTAATTACCTCACCCGAAAGCGGTCTTGTAAATAGATGTCTAATTTATAAAACATATAACCAGACAGTGCGCCAAATATCCATCCACAAATAACATCTAGTGGAAAATGTACACCAATATAAATACGGCTATAACCCATAGCAATAGACCATACGATCATAAAGAAAATGAAGTATTTGTATTTAAAACGCAGTAGCATACCACTAAAAATTGCTACAGCCATGGAATTAGATGCATGCCCAGAAAAGAAACCAAATTGCCCACCACAATGCGATTTAACCAAACGTACTAATCCGTCTAAAGTAGGATCGTGACACGGACGGAAGCGCATAACTAGCACCTTTTTAAATACGTTAGTCATTTGGTCTGTGAACAAAATCATCAGTGCTATAAGGACAACAGTAATTAAAAATAGCTTTGGTGTTCGCGTTCTAAAAATTATAAAAAGTAAAACGGCATAAAATGGAATCCAATAGAATTTGGTTGTATAAAACATCCAAAAGTCGTCCCAAGTGGTGGTACCTAAATTATTTAAATAAAGAAAAAGTTCGGTGTCAAGTTGTACTAATTGTTCTAACATAATTTAATCTTCGTAACGTTCAATTTCACGATCGTAAAAATCGTTTGCTTGCTGGATTAAACTTTCGGCCTCCATTTCTAATTCTTTTTGGTCGTGCTGATCAAAATCTTCCAACCATTCCACATCATCATTTTCTAAATTAATAATGAACCTAGGGAATTCGGTATGAATAACGAAAATTGCTTCCGGGTAATCCGTATTATCGCCTAGTAAAAATTTTGGAAATTCCATATGTATCTCTTAGTTGTTAGTTGTTTCTTCGTTTAATAAAATCAAACGTTTGGTAAGATAGTTAAATCGTATAAATAATAAAATTGCAGCTACTGTTAATCCCGCTATTAAACCCATCCATATCCCGAAACTAGCCAAACGAGATTCATCACCAAAGTAAATACTGATAGGGAAACCTATTACCCAATAGGAAATAAAGGTAATAATTGTAGGGATTTTAACATCCTGTAAACCACGTAACGCCCCAAGCATAACCACTTGAATACTATCACTAATTTGAAAAACGGCGGCGGCTATTAATAAACTGGATGCAATTGCTAATACTTCTGCATTATCAACAGCGTTTAATATATCGTTATTATCTAAATATACTTTTGGCAATTGATTATGAAATAAGAAAAAGAACAAGGCAAAACCAGTAGCTAAAATCATTCCTAATAAGAAAATAGAAAAAGCAATTCGACGTAATTCATGATATTTCTTCAAGCCTTTTTGATTTCCTACTCGTACCATTGATGCCACGCTTAAACCAGTAGCTATCATAAAAGTCATGGATGATAAGTTTAAAGCAATTTGATTGGCCGCCTGTGCATTCTTACCTAATAAACCGCTTATCCAAACAGCAGCGGTAAAAATACCGACTTCAAAAAACATTTGCATCGCGCTCGGCGTTCCTAAACTTGCAACTTTTTTAAGCATTAATTTATCGAGAACAAAAATCTTAATATTAGTGACATACTCTTTAGATTTTTCATGACCTTTTAACAACCACCATAAGAAAATCACCATTGCTACACGGGAAATTAACGTTCCGTATGCTGCACCAACAATACCCATTTCTGGAAAACCAAACTTACCAAAAATAAGTAAATAGTTTAAAATAACATTTACAACATTGGCTAAAATAGTCGCATACATTGGGTAACGCGTCATGGATAAACCATCACTAAATTGTTTAAATGCTTGGAATATAATTAGAGGCACTAATGAAAAAGCCACCAAATCCAAGTAAGGAATGGCTAGCTCGACAACCTCAATAGGTTGTTTCATTAAATACATGAGTGGTTGTGCAAATAGCAGTAGTATAAATAAAAATAAACCCAGCGATGTACATAGAAATAAGCCGTGTTTAAAAGCCGATTTACCCTTGGCGAAATTACCTTCGGCATCTGCTTCTGCTACTAAAGGTGTAATAGCTGTTGAAAAACCAATTCCCAATGACATGGCAACGAACATAAAACTATTTCCCAATGAAACAGCAGCCAATTCAGCCGTTCCTAGCTGTCCCACCATAATATTATCAACAAAACTGACAAATGTATGGCCTAACATCCCCAACATAACGGGCGCTGCAAGCTGCCAGTTATATTTAAATTCTTTTGTATAATCGCTTAAAACCATTTTGCAAAAATAGTATTTAGCTTTTGCCTATACTATATAAACTTCTGTTAAATTTAAACTGTAAATTTTGCTTAAAGAGAGGCCACCATTTTTTTAGCGTCTTCAAATTCAGTCACCATATCTTGAACGATTTCTGCAACTGGTTTAATATCGTTTATCAAGCCAGCTATTTGTCCAATTTCTAATTCACCATCCTCTAAATCACCTTCAAACATGCCACGTTTTGCACGAGCACGTCCTAATAATTCGCGAAGTTGCTCTGGTGTTGGTGACGACTTGTATAATTCTTGGATATCATTAAAGAATTTATTTTTTATGAGTCTAACTGGTGCTAATTCTTTTAAAGTTAATTGCGTATCACCTTCTTTGGAATTCACAACCACATCTTTAAAAGATTGATGTGCGGAACTTTCATTACTAGCTACAAATCGACTTCCAACTTGAACGGCATCTGCTCCCAAAATAATAGTCGCTAACATAGCTTTTCCACAAGCAATACCTCCTGCTGCAATTAGCGGAATATGTATTTGTTCTTTTACCATTGGAATTAACGTGAGTGTTGTGGTTTCATCACGACCGTTATGCCCACCTGCTTCAAAACCTTCAGCAACTACCGCATCCACACCAGCGTCTTGTGCTTTTAAAGCAAACTTCACGCTGCTAACAACATGCACAACCGTTATACCACGGTCTTGTAGCCACTTAGTCCAAGTTTTTGGGTTTCCAGCCGATGTAAAAACAATTTCCACACCTTCCTCCACAATAATATCCATAATTTCTTCCACGTTTGGATATAACATGGGAACATTCACACCAAACGGTTTATCTGTTGCCTTTTTACATTTCTGAATATGCTCACGTAAAACATCGGGATACATACTTCCTGCACCAATTAAACCTAAAATGCCTGCGTTACTTGAAGCCGAAGCCAAACGCCAACCTGAATTCCAGATCATCCCAGCTTGTATAATAGGGTATTGAATATTAAAAAGTTTGGTGATTCTATTAGTCATAATAAATTGAAATTTAAAAATGAAATATACTGATTAGAATAGATGACAGCAATTCGTGAGCATTGTTTTTTTCATGAAATAACGCCAGAACCAATAAGTTCGTCTTCCAAATACCAAGCAGCAAACTGCCCTTCGGCAACGGCAGATTGTGGATTATAAAACTCAATATACAATCCAGATTCCACACGATATAATGTGGCTTTCTCCAAAGGTTGTCGGTACCGAATACGTGACAGTACTTCCATAGTTTCACCTATTTTAATGGCTAAATCCTCACGAACCCAATGCAAATCATCATTAGTTATAAATAAGGCCGATTTATATAAACCAGGATGTGTTTTTCCTTGTCCAGTATAAATTACATTTTCATTTACATCGGTATCAATAACAAATAAAGGCTCTACCGTACCACCTACCGCCAAACCTTTTCGTTGTCCTTTGGTATAAAAATGAGCACCTTGATGTTTGCCTACAATTTTGCCATCTGTTGCTTTATAGTTTGCTTTTCTAGATAAATAAGCTAATTCAGATTCTTTCGTTTCGAAAGTTGGATTTGTATTTTCATAACCCGAATACGAACTGGGAATCTCGACAATAACACCTTCTTTCGCTTTTAATTGTTGTTGAAGAAATTCAGGCAAACGGACTTTACCTATAAAACATAAACCTTGCGAGTCTTTTTTATCAGCCGTTATTAAATCGAGTTTTGATGCTATTTCACGGACTTCCGGTTTCATAAGTTGGCCAATTGGAAATAGCGATTTTGCCAATTGCTCTTGAGATAATTGACATAAAAAATATGATTGATCTTTATTGCCATCCACACCCGCTAATAACTGATGAATCTCTTCGCCTTCTTTTTGAAATGTTCCTTTTCGACAATAATGACCTGTAGCTACAAAATCAGCTCCCAAATCGAGAGCAATCTTCATAAACACATCAAACTTAATTTCCCGATTACATAAAACATCAGGGTTCGGTGTTCTACCACTTTCATATTCCTTAAACATATAGTCAACTATACGTTCTTTATATTCTTCGCTTAAATCAACAGTTTGAAATGGGATACCGAGTTTATCGGCAACCAACATGGCATCATTACTATCGTCAAGCCAAGGACATTCATCAGAAATTGTTACAGAATCATCGTGCCAGTTTTTCATAAACAAGCCAATAACTTCATAACCTTCCTCCTTTAAAAGATAGGCTGCCACACTGGAGTCTACACCCCCAGATAATCCTACTATAACACGTTTTTTGTTTTCCATAATTGAGCACAAAGATAATGGAATTCACTCAATAATTCATAGTGTAAAACCCAATAGATTAATATACAAAAACAATAACTGTTTAATCTTTAAGCAAATAAACTAAACAAAATATTGTTTTATGTTTAATATTTTATTAAATTTGTTAAACAAACAAATAAGTATACATATGAAAACATTAACAGCTTTTAGAAGATTTTCGGCTACACTGTTTGTAGTCCTTTTTATCGCATCCTGCAGCAGTGATGATGATAACAACGAACCAATGAATCCACCACAAGCAAACAACATTGTGGATTTAGCAATTGAAACACCTGAGTTAAGCTCATTAGTAGCCGCGTTGCAAGCCGCAGATGGAAATTTAGTTTCTTTGTTACAAACAAATGGTCCTTTTACCGTTTTAGCACCTACAAATGATGCCTTTGCGGTATTTTTATCGGACAATGGTTTCGCTTCATTAAGCGATGTACCAACAGATTTACTTTCTCAAGTACTCTTAAACCACGTAATTTCTGGTTCTGTGTCATCTAATGATTTAGCAGGTATAGGAGCGGGTTACACCTCTACTAATGCAACTGGAGCAGGTGGGGCAAGCATGAGTTTATATTTTAACACCGCTAATAATGATGTGCGTTTTAATAATGTATCGTCTGTTTCTACACCTGATGTTTCAGCTTCAAACGGAATTATTCATATTGTTGACGGCGTTATTGGATTACCAGATCTAGTAGATCACGCAAGTGCAAATCCAGAATTCAGTAATTTAGTTGCAGCTTTAGGTACTGCCGACGGTGGTTTAGTGGCTCTTTTACAAGGCACAGGTTCTTTCACGGTATTGGCTCCAAATAATGACGCTTTCTCCACATATTTGGCAGATAACAACTTTTCAGGATTAGGTAATGTACCAACCGATGCCTTATCTCAAATACTTTTGAATCATGTGTTAACAGGTGTCACCTTTTCTGCTGATTTACTATCATCTGGTGCAGGCTACTCAAATACAAATGCAACTGGTGCAGGTGGGAATCCAATGAGCTTGTATTTTAACACGAGTAATCGTGTGAAATTTAATGGTGTTTCAACTGTAATTGCTGCAGACGTAGTTGCTTCTAATGGTGTAATTCATGCTGTAGACGCGGTAATAGGTTTACCAACTGTTGTTGATTTTGCTTTAGCTGATCCAACTTTTGATACTCTTATTGCGGCTTTAACCCGTTCTGATTTAACATTTGATTATGTAGGAACACTTTCAACACCTAACGGAACATCACCAGCACCTTTTACCGTTTTCGCACCAACAAATGAGGCCTTTGCTGATTTACTGACAGAATTAAATTTAGCGAGTTTAGCTGATATTCCTGAAGCAACTTTAAAGGCAACATTAGAT
Organism: Bizionia argentinensis JUB59; assembly: GCF_000224335.1. GTDB lineage: Bacteria > Bacteroidota > Bacteroidia > Flavobacteriales > Flavobacteriaceae > Algorimicrobium > Algorimicrobium argentinense. Next base: position 29,160 of record NZ_AFXZ01000032.1, read on the forward strand.
ATGCACGCTGTTGCAGGTGCGAATGTACAATCGTCAGTTTTAATGGATAATATGAATATAGCAACATTAGGTGGTAATATAACTGCTAATGTAACTGGCGGCCCAACTTTAACAGATGGAAATGGTCGTATTAGTAACATAATTGCTGTAGACGTTCAAGCTTCTAATGGTGTGATACATGCCATTGACATGGTTCTTTTGCCATAATTAAACTATCTTTATTGAGATAAAAATTGCTATGAAAATAAAACGCTGTTCATAAATTATGAATAGCGTTTTTTATTATATGGATTTTTGTATAGTAAAATTTATACCAAAAGAAAATTAAATAGACTTTTCACTTGTATTCATTTTAAATAATAAGTAGATTGCGTCTCTTATGTTTAGGTATTCCCCATTTTTGATTGATTAATAGCTTAAAATATTTAAAATGTATACCTAAAAAAGTAAAGCTCCTTAAGAAATTAAGGAGCTTTTATATTTTAGGTGTTTCCGGTATTTTTATTCTGATTTTTTATAAGGGTTTTTACTTATTACTGTAAAATCCTTTTCCTCTTTTAATTCGCCATTTTCATAGTATTTCCACGTTCCATGCTTCTGGTCGTTAAGATAATTACCTTCAGCCAAAATAGTTCCAAATTCATCAAAAAATTTAGCAGCACCATGCAAAGTATTCATTTTATAATGATACTCTTTAATAACCGTTCCGTTCTCGGCATACCACAAGGCATTTCCATTTAGTTTTCCATGTTCATAGAGCGACTTTTCAGCTATTTGCCCGCTTGGATAATAAATAAAGCGCGCACCTTCCAATAAACCTTTATTATTATAATGTTCTAAAGTCATTACTTGTGTACCACTACTATGGTAGTACTTCCAATCGCCTATGTAAAGTTTATCCATCATTAACCCTTCACTAACAACTTTTCCGTTACTCGCCAAAAAAGTAACTTTGGCCGTATCATTATTAGGGTTGAATTCACGTGTTGCCGTTAACACCGGCTTTCCTTGAACATTCTTATAGAATTTAAAAGTGCCTATCTCGTCGCCATGAGAAAATGTTCCTTCATAACGCACCACATCGGTGTTTTCAAAGTTTTTCTTCCATTTACCATCACGTTGTCCATTGGAGTCGAATTGATTTAATATTTGAGCAGAAACTGAAGAACCAGTCAGTAGAATTAAAACAAAAAATAGTTGTTTCATATTTAGAATCTGTAATTAGATGTTTAAACGTACAAATATATAAATTGTTGTATAAAAAAAGCTGCCCATTAAGGCAGCTTGATTATTTATTTCTTACGCTTTTCTTGCGCTTGTTTTTGTTGCTCGGCTTGCTCCATCATATCAGCCATTTTTTTCTGAAACTTATTTTGCTTTTTAGGTTTCTTCTTGTTGACCTGAATTTGAGCATGAATTTTATCTTCATCCAATATGTAGTTTTTAATAACTAACATAATACCTATACTAATAAGGTTAGAAATAAAGTAATATAAACTTAAACCAGATGCATAGTTATTAAAGAAGAATAACATCATTAATGGCGATAAGTAAATCATATACTTCATTAATTTAGCCATATCTGGCATACCTTCTTGTGTTGGTTGTGATGCCATTTGTTGTCCTGTTGTCATTTTCATATAAAAGAAAATAGCAATAGAAGCTAATATTGGGAATAAACTCACGTGATCTCCATAAAATGGAATCGTAAATGGTAAATCGGCAACAACATCATAGGATGATAAATCGTCTGCCCAAAGAAAACTTTTCTGTCTTAAATCGAAAGCAGATGGGAAAAATTGGAATAGTGCGTAAAACACAGGCAACTGTATCAAAGCCGGTAAACAACCACTTAATGGACTTGCCCCTGCCTTGTTTTGAAGCGCCATTGTTTCTTGCTGCGCCTTCATTTTGTTATCCTTATGTTTCTCACGAATAGCGTCCAACTCCGGTTTTAACACTTTCAATTTAGCTTGGGATAGGAATTGCTTGTATTGTACAAATGACAATAAAAATTTTATTAAAATAGTCATGACAATAATAGCCACACCATACGGTAAAAATCCAGCTAGAAAAGCAAATAACGGTACAAAAACGTAACGGTTTATCCAACCAAAAATACCCCAACCAAATGGAATACTATCTTCTAATCCAATATCATATTTCTGCAATACCTTATTATCAGTAGGTCCAAAATAGAATCCTAAATTCTGATTTAATTCACCCGCAGTCGTTTCTAAAGCAAATTTAGCCTGATACGATTTAGTGAAAACAGTATCAATATCTTCGTTTTCAACTAGATCAGTTGAATTTAGCTGAACGGATTTTAAAGGTGTTTTGGATATTAAAATACTACTGAAGAAATGCTGTCTATAAGATAACCAGTTTACATCGCTTTCAATTTCTTCATCTTCGCCAGTAGGACTTAATTTATCAATCTTACTCCCATTATATTGATACGTTAAACGTGTATAACGATTTTCGTAACTAATACTTTTATCATGACGATACGTATCTAACTGCCAATTTAAATTTATAGGTTGCGTGCTATTAATAACATTGCTTAACCCTTGAGAGCGAATAGTAAAATCAACCATATAGTTATTAGGTTGAATTTCATAGCGATATTCTAAAAACTGCTGATCAGACACTTTAAGCTTCATAGAAACTACCGTGTTCTCACCATTTTTAGTTACTGTTGGCTCAAAATATAAATCTTTGGTATTTAAAATACGACTATCAGATGTACCAAAATTGATATTAAAATTGGTATTCGCATCCTTTATTAAGTAAATAGGAATAGAATCATAATCAACAAACTCTTTCAGTTTTACCTCTGATAAATAACCACCTTTATTACTGAATTTTAAATCTAAAACTTCCGTATTTACTTCTGTTTCATTAGATGTTGCCGATGGTAACGTTGCTGAATAGGCAAAAGAGCCTAGTTTATTTTTTAAGGCTACAAGTTGTGTAGAATCTTGTGCATTGCCAGTTGAAAAATCATCAGCAGTTGTAACAACAGTTTCATTTTGCTTTACGGCTTGTTTTTCAGCTTCAACCTGCTCCTGTTTTGCTTTTTCTTGTTCAGCTACTTCTTCTGCGGATGGCTGATTAGTGTACATCATGTACACTAAAATTCCGAATATCAAGGCGAAGCCTATAATCGAATTAACGTCTAATTTCTTTTTTTCCATATATTAATTTGTTGTCTTTTAATGACTCTCAACCGTTTGGAAATCTCATTAATCGGTTTGCTTTCAAAAAAAAAACACTATAAAATTATCTAATAAATAGTTTTATGCTAATTACAAAAAACTCTCCAATATTATTTTTATGCCATACTGACACCTTGATTCTTTTTCTTATGCTTTAAAGCAGCTTTAACAAATGCTATAAAAAGTGGATGTGGATTGGCAACCGTACTCTTATATTCAGGATGATATTGCACGCCCATAAACCAGGGATGTTCTGGGATTTCCACAATTTCAACCAAGTTTGTTTCTGGGTTAATACCTGTAGCAACCATACCTGCAGCTTCAATTTGCTCTTTAAAACTATTATTAAATTCGTAACGATGTCTATGACGTTCAGCAATACTATTTGACTTATAAACTTTATGAGCCATACTGTTTACTTTTAAACTACAAGTCCAAGAACCCAAACGCATGGTGCCACCTTTTTCAGTAACATCTTTCTGCGATTCCATTAATGCAATGACGGGACTTGTTGTTTCTGGATCCATTTCTGTAGAATTAGCATCCTTTAAATTCAATACATTTCTTGCAAACTCTATAACTGCCATTTGCATGCCTAAACAGATCCCTAAAAACGGTATATTATTTTCGCGAACATATTTTACAGCTGCAATTTTTCCTTCAATACCACGCTCACCAAAACCTGGTGCAACTAAAACACCATTTAAGTGGGATAGCTTGGCGTGAATATTATCTTCATTTAAATATTCTGAATGAATTGGTTCTACATTAACTTTCACTTCATTTTCTGCTCCTGCATGAATAAAAGATTCTAAAATAGATTTATAGGAATCTTGTAACTCTACATATTTTCCAATTAAACCAATAGTAACTTCAGATTTTGGATTTTTATGACGTTTTAAGAATTCATTCCAACGTGTTAAATCTGGTGTATGACTTTCAAGTCCTAACTTTTTAAGAACAACAGTATCTAAACCTTGTTCAAGCATAAGATTTGGTACATCATAAATAGTAGAAGCATCAATAGATTGAATAACCGCTTCTTCACGTACATTGCAAAATAAAGCCAATTTTCTACGTAAATCCATTGGCAGTTCATGTTCTGTTCTACATACTAAAATGTCTGCCTGAACACCGCTTTCCATGAGTGTTTTAACACTGTGTTGGGTAGGTTTTGTTTTCAATTCGCCAGCAGCAGATAAATAAGGAACTAAAGTTAAATGAATAACCAAAGCATTTTTCTCACCTAAATCCCAACGCAATTGGCGCACGGCTTCAATATATGGCAAGGATTCAATATCCCCGACTGTTCCACCGATTTCGGTAATAACAATATCAAATTCGCCAGAACGACCTAGTTTTTGGACACGTTCTTTAATTTCATCGGTAATATGCGGAACTACTTGAACAGTTTTTCCTAAAAACTCACCACGACGTTCTTTATCAATAACACTTTGATAAATACGGCCGGTAGTTACGTTATTTGCTTGACTGGTTGCTACGTTTAAAAAACGTTCGTAATGTCCTAAATCTAAATCAGTTTCTGCACCATCATCCGTTACGTAACATTCGCCATGTTCGTAAGGATTCAATGTTCCTGGATCTATATTAATATAGGGATCTAATTTCTGAATGGTTGTGCGGTAGCCCTGTGCTTGCAAGAGTTTTGCTAAAGAGGCGGCAATGATGCCTTTACCCAGTGAAGAAGTTACTCCTCCTGTTACAAATATGTATTTTGTTGTAGTTGTCATGTTGCGTTGTTAAACGCCTGCGAATTTACGATATTAAGTTTAATACTTTGGAAGTTTAAGAGTTTATTTTGAAATTGAAATTACCGTAGGAAATTGTTGTCGATTTCAGTAAGCAAATGTTTGTTGTTAAATTGCTTTACACCAAATGCACGAATAAACACGAATTATTAAACGTTAAATATAATTAAAACTATAAATTTCGTGGGATTATATCGTGAAATTCTAAAAACCGCACCTGTTAGTGTAAACTGTGACTGCGACGGAATACTAACAACTAATTCTTCGGGAAATTTCTTCTAATATTTCTGATTAATTCTTCAAGTCCGTTAAGTTTTATTTCATAAATAGATTGAAGCATCTCTCCCAGTTTTCCTTTTGGAAATCCTTTATTGTGATACCAAACTACATAATATTCTGGAAGATCAATTAAGTAACGATCTTTATATTTGCCATAAGGCATCTTAGTATGAGCGAGTTTTATAAGAAACTCTTTGTCTGGCTGCATGAAAGGTGTAATGAATAAATAATTATACGCGTTTTAAATTAAGTTTATTTCCAGTTAAAAGTAATATTCTTTTCAATATCTGGATGCAAACTTTGTAATACAGGACAAGTTCTTCCCGTATTCTCTAATATTTTTTGCGTTTTGCTATCAGCTCCTTCTGGAAAACTTAAAATCACTTCTATTTTTGAAATGCGTCTAGGATTAGCAGACATGGTTTTAGTGACTTCAGCTTTTGTTCCAGCCATATCATAGCCAAAATCTATAGCTTTAATTCCCATAACAGTTATCATACAACTTGCTAGACCTGTTGCCACCGTATCAGTTGGCGAAAACGCTTCACCTTTACCATTATTATCAACAGGTGCATCGGTAACAAAAGTACTCCCCGATTTTACATGCGTGTTTTCAGTTCTTAAATCACCTAAATAAGTTACAGTTGCTGTCATGTTAATCTTGTTTAATTTCTATGATTTTTAAATCTTCGTATTTAACCAAATACACCGTATCATTATAATAACCACCGATTAAATTCTTTTTATAGGCGAATTTATTCTCAACATATTCTGTTAATGGCGCTTGGTTTACTGACTCGTAAAGATCTCCAAAATTCACTAAACGTAAGGCAACATCCATAGTAATATCAAAACCACGAACAGCAGTTTTACTAGGTGTTATACCAAAGCGCTTTTCGTATTCGATGGCGAAACTATTAACGTCATCTTCATTATAGGTTCTAGCAATTGCAGCAAACGTTAATTGCAAATTAGATAAGTGGTAGTTTGAAACCTCATCATCCTCAAAAGCACTTCCCATTTCGGTTGTGGCCAAAATAATTTGGCGGTCTTTAGATATTAAAGAGTTTAATTTACTACTCACATTAGATACGAAACCAGGATTTGAGGTTTCTAAAAAAACAATATTCTTACCCGGTTTTAACTTTGAAATAATATCCGTGTCATAAATATAAAATGCATCGTTTTCCTTTTTATCTTTTCTGGAGAATACTTGGGATGCATTTGGTAGATGACTTTTTAAATCGTTAGAAACTTCTATGCGACTCTGATCTGCAATTATGATAACCTGGTTTACAGTGGCATCACCTTTAACGTATCTAATCATTTTATCTTTTAGTAAGCTTTCGGAAGCCATAGATTGAAAGACATTATCTGAAAGCTCTAGCTCTGTTAAATTTGGTGAGATTAGAGCTACATTACTATTTTTTAAATGAGCGGCTACTTTTTCAAAACTAATAGGCATTAACGGCCCAATTACAGCATTTACATTTTCTAAATTTTTAGAAATAATTAAATTTGAAACTTCACTTAATTGGTTTTTTGTGTCATAAAAATCTATTTTTAGATTAACACCTAAATTTTTAAGTGAATCTAATGCTACCGTAATTCCTGAATAAAAATCTAATGACCTCCTTAAAAATACATCTTTCTGAATTTGTTCTTTCGTATCAGCTACAGAATCAACATTAACCTCATCCAATTTAAAAGGTAACATAAATGCAATATGTTTTTGCTGCTTACCTCTAATATTTTTTGTTAAATCGGTAATTTCTAATTTTTCATTCTCATCTTCTACACTTGCATTATAAGGCACTTTTAATATCATGCCAGCTTTGAGTCCGCTTTCAGCTAAATCTGGGTTTAAAATTTCCAATTCACTTTGCTCCAAACCTAATTTTACTTTAAGTCGGTAAAAACCTTCTTTTGGCAATACCTCGTAAAAAGAATACTGACTTTCTATTGGTTTTTCTTCGGTGTCTTCAATTTTTGGAACATTTATAACTTGACCTTCTATTAAATCTGGATTCATCCCAGGATTTAAAGCTTCCAACTCGGCAACCGTTATTCCAAACTTATAAGCAATACGCCATTTTCCTTCTTTTGGAAGAACCGTATAAGTTTTAGATGAATCATTTCGGGTTTCTTCAGGTTGAGAGATAGTTAATACTTTTTTATAAACTGGAATCTCTATTACATCACCTTTACGAAGGTTATTAGCGTATAAAGACTTGTTGTGCTTTTTAATTTCGTCTTGAGAAACATTATACTCTTTGGATAAGCTATATAGCGTTTCTTTACGTTTTACTCTATGCTTTTTAAAACCAGTCAATTCTTTCCCAATAGCGGCATGCGGCGCTGTTTGATCTATTTTCTTGTTTGGTATAATTAAAACCGTATTAAGTTTTAATCCTTTTTTTGCATCTGGATTTAGCGCGTATATATCAAAAGGCGTCACTTGATATGCTTTCGCAATACTTTCAATAGTTTCGTCTGATTTTACTTTATGCGTTTTATAATTTTGCGCTTGGGATGTAGAGCCACAGCTAAACAATAATAGGATACTTAAAATACAAAATAGTTTCTTCATAATATATATACGTTCGGATTTACGTTACCAATTGTAACGTTATCCTTTTTATTCTTTTTTAAATATAAACGCTATTTAAAGATTTAGTTTTAAGCACCCTATCTATAAATATACAGGCACCCAATTTTATCAATATACTTCAACTTAAAAATTGAGATATTCCACATTAAATCTCCTATTCTACTCCCATTCTATAGTTGCTGGTGGTTTTGAACTAATATCGTATACTACTCTATTAACGCCTTTTACTTTATTTATTATTTCGTTTGATGTTTTTTGTAAAAACTCATACGGTAAATTCACCCAATCAGCGGTCATACCATCGGTACTTTCCACAGCTCTAAGCGCCACACACTTTTCATAAGTCCGCTCGTCGCCCATAACACCAACACTATTAACAGGTAGTAAAATTGCACCCGCTTGCCATACGCTGTCATACAAATTCCACTTTCTTAAATTACCGATAAAAACGGCATCCACCTCTTGCAAAATACGTACTTTTTCAGCTGTAATATCACCTAAAATTCGAATAGCTAATCCAGGCCCAGGAAAAGGATGACGACCTAATAACTCCTTATCCATATCCATGGAAGCACCCACACGACGCACCTCATCTTTAAATAAAGCTTTAAGCGGCTCTACGATTTTAAGTTTCATAAAATCGGGTAAACCACCTACGTTGTGATGACTTTTTATTGTAACACTTGGCCCACCTGTTGCAGAAACACTTTCAATAATATCTGGATAAATGGTACCTTGAGCTAACCATTTAACATCTGAAATCTCATGTGCTTCATCATCAAAAACCTCTATGAATATACCTCCTATAGCTTTACGCTTTTCTTCTGGATCGCTTAATCCGGCTAGGGCATCCAAAAAACGTGCCGAAGCATCGACACCTTTCACATTCAAGCCCATACCTTTGTATTGCTCTAAAACTTCACTGAACTCATTTTTACGTAACAATCCGTTATTTACGAAAATACAATATAAATTTTCACCAATAGCTTTGTGCAATAACATCGCTGCTACTGAAGAATCTACGCCTCCCGAAAGTCCTAAAACAACGCGATCATTTCCTAATTTTTCTTTAAGTTCGGCTACCGACTCTTCAACAAAAGATTTTGGTGTCCAATCTTGTTCAACTTTAGCAATATGCACCAAAAAATTCTCAAGCAATTGACTACCATCGGTTGTATGGTAAACTTCTGGGTGAAACTGAATGGCATATGTTTGTTCTCCTTCAATTTTAAAAGCCGCATTTTTAACTTCGTCTGTACTGGCTAATAAAACACCGTTTTCTGGAAGAGTTTTAATAGTATCACTATGGCTCATCCAAACTTGGCTGCCGGTATAAATGTTATGAAAGAATTCTTCTTTTTCTTTTACGAAAGATAAATTAGCACGGCCGTATTCTCTAGAATCAGAAGGCGCTACCTCTCCTCCTGAAAAATGCGCTAAATATTGCGCACCATAACAAACGGCTAGCAATGGCTTTTTACCACGAATAGCTTTCAGTTCAGGATGTAAAACCGCTTCTCCTCTTACGGAGTTTGGACTTCCTGAAAGAATAACCGCTTTATAAATTTCTAAATTTTTCGGAATTTTATTGTAAGGATAAATCTCACAATAAATGTTGAGTTCCCTAACGCGACGCGCAATAAGCTGTGTGTATTGCGAGCCGAAATCTAATATAAGTACGTTGTTGTGTTGCATGCGTAAAAATAACAATTGATTATTGAATAACTATTTTAGCGGTGGAATTTTTTTATAATTAATTCATAGAGTCTAAAATCATTTTAATATCGTTTTCTGTTGTATCTGGATTAATAAAGCAAAAACGCGAAACGGTTTCAAACGTATCACCATTTTTCCACTTGGTAGGCGTCACTAAAGCAAAACCTTTTTCATGGTTTTCATAAGTCCAATGGGTATAATCTTCCGGTTCCCATCCAATACGTCGGTATAGCACACAAGATAAACTCGGTTCTCTTACCAATTCCACATTTGGATTTTCTTTAATCATTTTACCAGCAAGTTGCGCCAATTCCAAACCACGTTCTACAGCTTCTTTATATCTGTCGGTTCCGTGAGTTGCTAATGAAAACCATAATGGTAAGCCACGAACGCGACGTGTTAATTGAATTTGATAATCGGTTGGATTAAAGCCATGAGCACCTTCATCTTTAAAAATATCTAAATAAGATCCTTGTTGGGAATGTGCAGCTTTCGCTAATTCAGGGTTTCTATAAATAACGGCACCACAATCATAGGGTGAGAACATCCACTTATGCGGGTCGATTGTAATGCTATCCGCACGTTCAATACCGTTAAATAAATGTCTTACCGAGTCGGCTGCCAAAGCACCACCACCATAAGCAGCATCCACGTGAAACCATAAATTTTCTTTTTCACATACTTCTGCAATACCTTCTAAATCGTCAATAATTCCAGCATTGGTTGTTCCGCCCGTTGCTACTACAGAAAACAAACGTTTACGTTGGTGAAAGTTTAAATTATCAATAGTTTCGCGTAAAGCGGCACCTGTTAATTTTTCTTCGGAATCCACTAATAAAATATCCACATCGGCTACTTTTGCCATAGCTTTAATAGAAGAGTGCGCGCCAATAGACGTGATAATCAGACCTTTTTCACGTTTATACGTATCATCTAATCGCCAATTTTCACGCGCTGTAACAATTGCTGATAAATTTGCTGCTGTTCCGCCACTGGTAAAAACGCCGAAAGCACCTTCTGGTAATCCGGTTAAAGAAACAATCCAAGACATGGCTTCATTTTCGCAAAAAATACCGCCGGCACCTTCCATCCAGTAAGCTCCATGAATACTTGATGCCGATGTTACTAAATCGAACATAATGGCTGCACGTGTTGGAGACGCTGGTACAAATGCTAAATTTCTTGGGTGATCTACTGGAACGTTGGCTTTGGCTAAATGCTCTTTCCATAAATTGAAAGCATACTCACCACCGATCCCTTTTTCTGTAACGGTATCGCCAACAAGCGCTTTTAATTCCTCGTATTTTTTAGGTTTTCCTATTTGGTGTTCGGTAGATGAAATTCTACCAATGGCATATTTCATGACATCTAAAGTCATTTCAATAAGCTCTATATCAATTTTATGCATGAATTACTCTAAATTAAGTATTATAAACTCGTTTTTCAACGGTTGCAAATTTAACATTAACTGCTGAATTAATTGGTCTCCAAACTCTAAATAAAAGGTAGAAAAATTGGTTTGTCGTTCTTGTAAACTCTGGTTTGGAAATAAATCATCTTGCAATAACTTAACACGCTCTAAAACATCAGCTTGTTTCCGCTTTTGTGCTTTTAACAAACGTTTTTCTAAATGCTCCAATCCTTTTATTTGTTTGTGTTCTTGAGCAGAAACAGCTCCTTTAAAAGATTCATCTGTTTTTTGTGCTAATATATATAAATCTTCAAATTGTTTTTGAAGATGTTTTTTTTGTTTTGAAAGATCTATTTGAATTTCAGAAATGTCTTTTGTGACTTTCGTTAACAACTCATTTTGCTTTAAAAACAGGTCTTCATTTTTTAAGCCTAGCTTTTCTAGTTTGTTTTGTTGCTTGGACGTTGTCAGCAATACCGAGTTTCGCAATAACAATATTGGAAATGGTATTTTTTGCGATTCGAAATTAGATTTAAGTTGAAACCAATACGCCAATTCGCCACCACCGCCAATATAACAGAGATTTGGTAAAACAACTTCTTGAAATAGCGGTCGTAAAATTACATTTGGACTAAAACGTTCAGGGTGACTTTCAACTTCATCTAACAATTGACTTTTATTCCAAGAAATATCCGTTTCCAAAACTTGATAAACGCCATTTTCTTCAACAATGCGTTCCCGTAAACCTGGTTTAATATAGAATAGATTTATCTCACGTGGATTTACTTGAATTTTATAATTTTCAGGTAAGCTGTTTAGTTGTTCGTTGGTTTCTGAAACATTTTTAAAAGAACTCTGATTTACGAGTTCTTCTTTTACATAAGGAATAAACTCCTTTTTTAAGGCTTTATCATTTCCATCTAAAATAACTAATCCGTATTCTGAAAATAATTCGTTTACCAAATAGCGCGTAGCTTCGGTTAAATTATTATGGTTTACATATGTATTTTGAAACAAAGCAACAAGTTTATCGCCATTGATACTTTTAGGTAATTGTTTTGAAAACACTTCAAAAACATTTTTAAATCCCTCTAAATCTAATTCACCAACTGGTCCAGAGGCCTCGCGATTCCATTGTACTTTTTTCTCTTTAAAATTGAAGTAATTAATTTCCTCAAAATCATGATCTTCTGTTGCCATCCAATAAATAGGCACAAAATTAGTTTCGGGGTGTTTAACTTTTAATTCTTCACATAAATTAATTGTTGAAACAATTTTATACAAGAAATAAAGGGGGCCAGTAAAGATATTTAATTGATGACCTGTGGTAATTGTAAAGGTGTTATCATCTTTTAAAGATTCAATATTTCTTTTTGTTACAGATGAACTATTGACATTCTGATATTGTTCTTGTAAACTCGAAACCAAAACAGCTCTAGATTTTGAAGTGAAAGACGCTTTCTTTTCATCTATTTGATCTTTAAAATTATCCAGCTTTGGAAAGCGGTGATAAAAAGGTTTTAAAGCCGATTTCTCATCTAAATAATCACATATTAAACCTGAAAAATAGTTGGTATTTCTAAACGTTATACAGTCTGTTGGCATAGTTAAACATTGAATTTTTAAAAACGTAAATATACGGATTCTAGTCTTAAAAATAACTTAAAACATAAGCAGATAAGAGCTAGAAAGATTGCCTATATTTACCGAAAAAGTATTTATGTTAGGTTTAAAATTAGCTACAGATCCGCGATGGGTGGATATTGCAGAATCGAATTTGGAAGAAATATTAACCGATCACGCTTGGTGCGAACAAAAAGCTGCAACCAATGCCATTACTATTATTACACTTAATTCTCAATACACCGATTTAGTAACCGAGTTATTAGAGTTGGCAAAAGAGGAGATTGAACACTTTCAAATGGTTCATGATATTATAAAAGAACGCGGTTTTACATTAGGTCGCGAGCGCAAAGACAGCTATGTAAACGAGCTTTATAAGTTTATGAATAAAGGCGGTAGCCAAATTCAAGCTATGGTAGACAGACTCTTGTTTTCTGCAATGATTGAAGCCAGAAGTTGCGAACGTTTTAAACTCTTATCAGAAAACATTAAAGATCCAGAATTGGCTAAATTTTATCATGAGTTAATGATTAGTGAAGCGGGACATTACACCCTGTTTATAGGTTTTGCTAGAAAATACGGACAAGATGTGGATGTGGACAAACGCTGGAAAGAACTTATTGATTTTGAAGCGGAAGTAATTCAAAGGTACGGCAAATCGGAAACGATTCATGGTTAAAACCTTTCATCTAGAAACAATTACATTGAATATCTAGTTAAACTTTAAATAGCAAATTTTTACTGTTTGAAAAACTTGTCTTACTTTTATTTAATCTAAAAATGAATTAATCTTTCAAATACAAGTCACTTTAAAGTATTTTTCTTAAATTATAGTTCTATTCTTGTAATTATGAAAAGCTTTCAACAAATAAAACAAATTCTTTATTTACTTACCGTTTTCGGGACTTATATTTCTGGTTTTTCACAAGTAGAAGCCGAGGTTTTTATTGAAATTAGCGGTAAAGTCGTAGATAGTAATACAAAAAACGCTCTTGTTTTTGCCGATATTATAGTTTCAGATTCTAATATTGCCACTGTTTCAAACAACGAAGGTAATTACATACTAAAAATACCAGCCAATTTTAAAGATCGCTTTATAGTCGTAACCTATTTAGGTTATGCGGAAAAGAAAGTATCGATTGTTTCCGCACTTGAAAATAACGTTATAAAACTCCAACAAACAGTTACGCCACTTCAAGAAATCAGTATTATCCAGCCGAAAAATGCTGAAACGCTACTACGACTCATGCTGCAAAACATACCTGATAATTATGTAGAATCTAGCATGGAAATGACCGGTTTTTACAGAGAAACCATAAAAAAAAGACGTCAAAACGTATCATTATCAGAAGCTGTTATAAATATTTATAAACGACCAAACAGTCAAAACCGACGTGACGCTATAGAATTAGTGAAAGCTAGAAAAAGCACCAATTATGCTAAATTAGATACTTTAGCATTTAAACTTCAAGGCGGGCCTTTCAGTAATTTATATACCGATATTGTAAAATATCCGCAATATATTTTCAACGAAGATAATTTAAAAGTTTACAATTATACATTCGATGAATCAACCGTTATAAATGATCAATTAATATATGTCGTTAACTTTAAACAGAAACCGGAATATGAAATGCCTTTGTATTACGGGAAACTTTATATAGACTCTAAAACGTATGCCTTAATAAGTGCTGTCTTTAGTCTGAATGTTGAAAATCGTGAGTTGGCCAGCGAATTATTTGTAAAACAAAAACCTAGAAAAGCTAAAGTATATCCTACAGCAGCTAATTACCGTGTTAACTACCGTAATAGCAATGGTAAATGGTATTATAGTTATAGTAGTATTTCACTTACATTTAAAGTGAATTGGAAAGGCCGTTTATTTAATAGCGTATATACTTTAAATAGTGAAATGGCTATTACCAATTGGAACTATACAGATGAAAGGTATTCAAAAACAAAAAATAAAGAACAAGTTTTCAGGCCCAACAGTATTCTAATTGATGAAGCCTCTGGCTTTTCGGATCCCGAATTTTGGGGTGAATACAATATTATAGAGCCCGAGAAATCTATTGAATCGGCCATCGAAAAAATTCAAAAGCAGCTGGATAAAACTTAAAACAAAAAGTCAAAACCATAGATATTCAAATCGGTAATTTCATGTATACTTATATAGAATCAACTACTTCACGCCTACCAATTCGGAGAAAGCTGAAATCATTAAAACAGGTGTCGATGTATTATCATTCTAAAATCTTTTGCTAAATCAAAACCACTTTTCCCGGCAAATTAATGTTCAATAAAACACAACCGAATTGCGACTCATCAAGAGTTTTTTCAGCAAGTAAATCGTCATATACGGTTTCCACATCCATGTTCTCGGATAACAGCGCTTTTTTAATATTTCTATTAAGCTCCGGATCATCTTCTATAATAAGTATTCTTCTCACCTGACCAATAATTTTAGATCTGGCAAAATTAAGTAATATAAAATAGATGCCATATGCCAATTTTTAGTTTGGAGCTAATAGCCGGCTTTTAAATTATAAAACTTTCAAAAACTAAATAAAAATCATTCCTATTTAAGAAGAAAAGAACAAATGAGAATATTTACTAAAATTAAAGATTAGAGTTACATTTGTATGCAAAATGTAATTAAAGTTTCTAATTTCCCATTATATAATAATGGCGTTATTATTAATACGTTTTTAGAAAATATATCTTACAATTAATTATAAAAAAATGGGTATGCCAGTAACTGAAACTGATTATCTTGAGCTAATTAAAAACAAAAAATGGCGTGTTTTAAGGCGTGCGCTGCATGAATTAGATTCTCTTGAAGCTGCTGAATTGGTTGAAAACGCTTCCAAAGGAAATAAGGTAATCCTGTTTAGATTACTAACTAGAGAACAAACGAAAGATGTATTTAAGTTACTTCCGCACTCTGAACAAGAGGACGTTATTGAAGGTTTAGCCGAGAATTTTCAAAAGCTAGCAAGATTACTTAGCGACATTAAACCAGATGATAGAACAGCATTTTTTGAAGAGTTACCAGGAGATATTGCCCAGCGACTAATTCAAAAATTAACGCCAGAAGAACAGAAAATTTCCATTCAACTTTTAAGTTATCCAAAAGATAGTATTGGTCGTTTAATGACGCCGGAATTTGTGGCTATAAAAGCAGAATTTACGGTTGCAGAAGCTTTTGCTCATATTCGAGAACACGGAAAAGACTCGGAAACTTTAAATGTTATTTATGTTATTGACGATAATTGGAAGCTGATTGACGATGTCACCATCAAGGAATTAATTTTGGCACCTCCGGGTCAAATAGTCGACGACCTCATTAATCATCGTTTTGTATCCTTGAATGCTTTGGACGATCAAGAAACAGCTATTTCCGTATTTAAAGATTATGACCGAGTTGCTTTACCCGTTTTAAGCAAGGAAGGCGTCCTTTTGGGTATTGTAACCTTCGATGATATTATGGATGTTATTGAAGAAGAATCTACAGAGGATTTTCATAAATTCGGATCGGTACAAAATGCCAGTAAAAACCCATTAAAGGAACGTATTTTTAACCTATATAAAAACAGAATTGTTTGGCTCGTGCTTTTAGTTTTTATGAACATTTTTTCGGGAGCAGCTCTAGCCAGTTTTGAAGATGTAATTCAGTCTTTTGTTGCCCTCGTTTTCTTTTTACCTCTGTTAATTGATAGTGGCGGAAATGCCGGATCGCAATCAGCAACGCTTATGATTCGCTATTTGGCCTTGGGTGAAATTCAAATATCCGATTGGTATAAGTTAATTGGTAGAGAACTTTTAGTATCGTTTTTATTAGGTATTACTATGGCTATAAGTATTGCAGCAGTTGCTAGTTTTAGAGCGCCAGAAATTATTATAGTGGTGTGTATAGCCATGGTTATAAACGTTATGCTTGGTAGTTTAATTGGTCTACTATTACCGTTTATATTTACTAAATTAAAAATAGATCCTGCCACGGCTAGTGCGCCTTTAGTAACATCTTTATCTGATATATGTGGCGTATTGATCTACTTTTCTTTAGCAACCAGGTTGCTGGAGTTTTAAGTGGAATAAAAATAGATTAGGTTTTAAATTACACTTTGTCTCTATAAAAAATTCAGAGACAAAGTGTATAGTAATATTTAACGAACACTTTAACCAGAAAGATCAGGCGTGGTCTATTTGTAAAAAATCCAGGAAAAATTAAGCATGCACTTCTGCACTTACCACTTCCGCATACAAATCAAAATCTGCTGCTTCCGTAATAATTACTTGTGCGTATTCTCCCGTTTTTAAGTAAGTTTTTGAAGCTTCAATAAGCACTTCATTATCAACGTCTGGTGAATCAAATTCCGTACGTCCTACAAAGTATTCGCCTTCTTTTCTATCGATAACTACTTTAAACTCCTGACCGATTTTAGCTTGATTTAATTCCCAAGAAATTTGCGATTGGATTTCCATAATTTCATTAGCGCGTTCTTGTTTCACATCTTCAGGAACATCATCTTCTAAATTAAAAGCATGTGTGTTTTCTTCATGACTATATGTAAAACAGCCTAAACGCTCAAATCGCATAGCTTTAACCCATTCTTTTAACTCTTGAAAATGCGCCTCCGTTTCACCAGGATATCCAACAATTAGAGTTGTACGGATAGTCATTTCTGGAACGGCTTGTCTAAATTCTTTTAAAAGTTTAGTCGTTTTTTCATTAGTTGTTCCACGACGCATACTTTTAAGAATGTCGTCTGAAATATGTTGCAATGGAATATCTAAATAGTTACATATTTTAGGCTCACGCTTCATAACATCTAAAACATCCATTGGAAAACCAGTTGGAAATGCGTAATGCAAACGAATCCATTCAATACCTTCGACTTTCACTAAAGCCTCAAGTAATTCAGCTAAATTTCGTTTTTTGTATATATCAAGTCCGTAGTAGGTTAAATCCTGGGCAATTAGAATAAGTTCCTTAACACCGTTAGCTGCTAATTTTTCTGCTTCGATGACTAAATTTTCAATAGGTGTACTTTTATGTTTTCCACGCATAAGTGGAATAGCACAAAAACTACACGGGCGATCGCAACCTTCAGCAATTTTTAAATAGGCGTAATTTTTTGGCGTAGTTGTTAAACGTTCACCAATTAATTCATGCTTATAATCTGCACCTAAAGCTTTTAATAAAGCTGGCAATTCTGTTGTTCCAAAATACTGATCTACATTTGGAATTTCCTTCATTAAGTCCGGTTTATAACGCTCACTTAAACAACCGGTAACAAATACTTTATCAACTTCGCCGGCTTCCTTTTTCTGCATGAATTCCAAAATGGTATTCACACTTTCTTCTTTAGCGTTATTAATAAATCCACAGGTATTGATAACAACAACATTACCTTCTTCCTCATGTACCACGTCTTTTCCGCTAGCTTTAAGCTGGCCCATTAAAACTTCGCTATCGTAAACATTTTTACTACAGCCAAGTGTTATAACGTTGATCCTATTCTTTTTAAGTGTCTTTGTTCTCATACTCGTTTCCTATTAAAACAGGAATCTTTTTAATTAATATCTACTTTTTTACAGGATGCAAATATACAATATGTTTAGAAACAAAAAGACTTCAATCAAATTGAAGTCTTTTATTATTTTTTATATAATTGATCACCTTCTATTTGAAGAATGAATCTACAAACTCATATTTATTAAATACTTGCAAATCTTCAATACCCTCACCTACTCCAATATATTTAACCGGTATTTTAAATTGATCTGAAATTCCAATGACCACACCACCTTTGGCGGTACCATCTAATTTGGTAACAGCTAATGACGTAACTTCAGTTGCGGCCGTAAATTGTTTGGCTTGTTCAAAAGCGTTTTGTCCAGTTGAACCATCTAAAACCAATAATACATCATGTGGTGCATCTGCAATTACTTTTTGCATAACGCGTTTTACTTTGGTCAACTCGTTCATTAAATTGACTTTATTATGTAAACGACCTGCAGTATCAATGATAATAACATCGGCATTTTGGTTAACACCAGATTGCAAGGCATCAAAAGCAACAGAAGCAGGATCTGAACCCATATCTTGGCGAACCATTGGAACATCTACACGATCTGCCCAAACTTGAAGTTGCTCGATTGCAGCAGCTCTAAAAGTATCGGCTGCACCTAAAACGACATTCAAACCTTGTTTTTTAAATTGATATGCTAGTTTACCAATCGTAGTTGTTTTACCAACACCATTAACACCAACAACCATTAAAACATACGGTTTTTTTCCGGCTGGAATAGTATATTCGGTTTCTTCACCCGAATTGGTTTCACTTAAAAGACCAGCAATTTCTTCGCGTAGAATGACATTTAATTCTTCAGTACCTAAATATTTATCTTTAGCTACGCGTGCTTCAATACGCTCAATAATTTTCAGCGTCGTATTGACACCAACATCACTACTAACAAGAATTTCTTCCAGATTATCGAGAACTTCGTCATCAACTTTCGATTTTCCGGCAACAGCCTTGCTTAATTTCCCTAAAAACGATGATTTAGATTTTTCTAAACCTTTGTCTAGTGTTTCTTTTTTCTCTGAAGAAAATATTTTTTTAAAAAAACTCATTGCTCTTAATTTCTATACCAATTGATAACCAAAAGCCTTGCCTAATTTATCAGACTGCACTTTTGTGATTAGCTTATAAAGATAAAACAAAAAAAGCTGCTTTCGTATACCGAAAGCAGCTTGAATATTTTAAGCGTTAGAAAACTAATGTTTTGCTAACCAATCACTCACAGTTTCTGGAGCCATAACTGCTTCTACAAACGTGTAAGATCCCGTTTTAGGAGATTTTACCATTTTTATAGCTTTTGTTAATCTTTTAGATCCCGTCTGTAATGATGCTACTGATTTCTTTGCCATGTCTAAATGCTTTTAAAACATTGTCACTAAAGTGAAAACGTTATGATTTTTGATATTTAAAATTTTACTTTCGTAAAACCCCTAATTTATGAGATTCTACAAACTTAAAATCTCTAATTACTTAATTTCTTTATGAACAGTCACTCGTTTAAGAACAGGATTGAATTTCTTAATCTCCATTCTGTCTGGTGTGTTCTTTTTGTTCTTTGTTGTAATATATCTTGAAGTTCCTGGTTGACCAGACTCTTTGTGCTCTGTGCACTCTAGTATTACTTGTATTCTGTTACCTTTCTTTGCCATTATCCTATATTTTTTAAAATAAGCCTATTACTTAATAAATCCTTTTACTCTTGCTTCTTTTAAAGCAGCCGTAATACCGATTTTATTAATAGTCTTTAATGTTGATGTAGCAACTTTTAAGGTTACCCACTTATCTTCCTCTGGAATATAAAAACGTTTTTTAATAAGATTTGCATCAAATTTACGCTTTGTTTTATTCATTGCGTGAGACACGTTGTTTCCAACCATGGCTTTCTTTCCTGTAAGTTCACAAACTCTTGACATTGTTCTATCTTTAAAAGTGTTATTTCGCCTATTTTAAAACGGATGTTCCAAAACAGGCTGCAAATTTAGTAAATCTTTATAATATCAACAAACTAAATTCGTTACTTTTTTAAAATTTCTTTTTGAAGCATTTCAAACCCTTTATTTACGGCTTTCATAATCACTTTTGTTCGGTGATTTCCCAACTCAAATTTTTCAGAAAACACATGATCTTTGGTCGCAAGTGCAATATAAACAGTACCGATTTCAACATCCGAATCGCCCTTATCCGGACCTGCATTTCCAGTAGTTGCTATTGCATAATCAGTTTTAAATAATTCCCTAGCGCGTCTAGCCATCGCCTCTGTAACCGGTCCACTAACCACCGAATGCGCCTCAATCAAAGCTTCTGGCACCTGTAAAACATCTGTTTTAGATTCCGAAGCATATGTAACCACACTGCCTTTAAAATACTTTGAAGCACCTGGATTCTTGGTTATTAATTGAGCCATTTTCCCACCTGTACAACTTTCTGCTATGGATAAGGTTTTACCTAAACTAGTTAATTGCCTGCCTATTAAAACCTCAATAGATTCATCCGTTTCAAAACTCACAAAAACATCCTCAATTTGCGGGAGGAGCATTTTTACTTGCGCTTTCATTTCTGTTTCCACCATTTCCCTATCATTGGATTTGGCCGACAAACGCAAACGAACCCGGCCTAAACCAGGTAAATAAGCTAATTTAATAAAAGGAGGCAAATTGTCTTCCCATGCTTCAATGCGCTCAGCTAATGAGCTTTCACCTAAACCATGAGTTAAAATAGTAATATGTTCAATGTATGGAAATTGATAGGTTTCACGTAGTCGCGGAATCACTTCATCATCCATTAGCGCTTTCATTTCAAAAGGCACACCTGGCAAAGAAATAAAAACTTTACCGTTTTTTTCCATCCACATTCCTGGAGCACTACCATATTTATTCATGAGCACACTCGCTTTAGATGGTACTAAAGCTTGATCTATATTAACTTGTGCTAATGGCTGTTTAATATATGTTTTCCATATATGTTTTATGTTTTCCAAAACGGCTTCGCTTTGAACGAGGTGATCTTGAAAATAATCACATATAGTCCTTTTGGTAATATCGTCTTTTGTGGGTCCCAATCCTCCAGTTATAATGATGATGTCGGCGTTTTCTTCGGCCTCCTTCATAGACTTGATAATATGAGCCATATCATCTTGTACAGAGGTAATTTGATACACAGAAACACCAATTTTATTCAACGCTTTACTTATAAAGGCAGAATTGGTATCTAAAATCTGTCCAATGAGAATTTCATCGCCAATGGTAATAATTTCTGCTTGCATTATAAATTAAAGTCTAATTTAATTTCATCAACTGTATTGCTAATTGCTGCATCAACTTTTGCTAAACTAGCAGAAACATCAGTGTCTTTTTTTTTGAATTTACCCCATTCTTGAACTTCAATTAAGTCGTCTAAAACGCCTAATTCAAACAAATCAATTGTTGGTTTCATTTTATGAGCCGCTTGATAGGCAGATTCAAAATCATTCTTACTTACAGCCGTTTTAAGATTTTCTAAATCTTCAGGAACTTCCTCAAGAAATGCAGCGGCCAAAGCGGCTACAAACTCTTCATCATTATCCGCTAATTCACGAATTCGAAATAATTTATAATGCTTTTCCATTTATTTTGCTAGTATTGAAAACATTTGTTTTTTTTCTATAAATCCTGTTAACTGATCGTTAGCCTCTACTTTCCCTACTCCAGCTGGCGTACCTGTAAATATAATATCCCCAATCTTCAAAGTAAAATATTTAGAGACGTATTCTATTAATTCATCTATTTTCCAAAGCATGTGGCTAGTCTCTCCTTCTTGAACTAATTGGTCATTCTTTTTTAAAGAGAACTTAATATTATTAATATCTTCAAATTCTTCTTTTGATAACCAATTCCCTATTACAGCTGAACCATCAAATGCTTTTGCCTTCTCCCAAGGCAGTCCTTTTGCTTTTAATTGCGATTGCAAGTCGCGAGCCGTAAAGTCGATTCCTAATCCAATTTCATCATAATATTTATGCGCAAATTTCTGATCGATATACTTCCCTACTCTATTTATTTTAACTAAAATCTCCACCTCATAATGCACATCATTGGAAAAATCGGGGATAAAAAAAGGTTGTTTTTTTAGCAATACTGCCGTATCTGGTTTTAAAAAAACTACAGGCTCCGTCGGTTTTTCGTTTTCCAACTCCTTAATGTGTTCGGTATAGTTTCTTCCGATGCAGATAATTTTCATTGATGAATGCTATTTATTGTTTGTTATTAAGTTGACTAGCTGTATCGCTATTGGGAATAAAACCTAATCCAATTTATTATTAAAAGCTCTTAATTTAATAGCTGTCAAAACTTTTTTGGTATATAAAGGAAAATCGGCATTAAGCAACCAACCAAAATAGCCTGGTTCTGTTTCTAAAATATCCGTTACTAATTTTCCCTTATGTTTTCCGAAAGAGAAGCATTCTTCTCCTTTTTTATTGAAACTGATAAATCCAGCGAAATCTGCGAATTTTTTACGCGAGCTAAATTCTGCTAAAAATTTAGTATCATTTTCCAACTCCTCATATCTAGCTACCTGCGCTTTTAGCACTTGGTAAGTAGCATTGGTATCTGCTTCAGCTGTATGAGCACCTTCCAAAGTTTCATTGCAATAAAATTTATAAGCGGCACCCAATGTTCGTTGTTCCATTTTATGAAAAATAGTTTGCACATCTACGGATACACGATTTTTCATATCGAAATCGACATCAGAACGTAACATTTCTTCAGCTAAAAGCGGAATATCAAATCTGTTAGAATTGAAACCCCCTAAATCTGAATCTTTAATCACCAGACTAATTTCTTTTGCTATTTCTTTAAAAGTTGGAGCATCTGCCACATCTGCATCAGAAATTCCATGAATCTCGGTAACTTCTTTTGGAATAGGCATTTCAGGATTAACCAACCAACGTGTCGATTCTTCTTTTCCGTTTGGATGCACTTTTAGAATGGCTATTTCAACAACTCTATCTGTTGTAATGCTAATTCCGGTTGTTTCCAGATCGAAAAAACAAATAGGCTTGGTAAGATTAAGTTTCATGATTTTTATTTTGCACAAAGATAAAAAGATAATTAGAATTAAAAGGAAACCATCTAAAGATTGCCGATTACTTAACTTTTCAGAAGCAGTTCCTTTAATATTTATTGATTGTCCGTAACACATCATAATGCTATAAATCACCTTATTTTAATAACATATTTATTTCATCGCAAAAAACAAATGTTTGATTCCATTCTGCGTAAATCCGCGAAATCTGCGGGATAATTCTTCCCAGCACTAATCTTTAATTCCTGCTAATTACGCATATGCTCGCAGATTTTCTTGCTAGTATGTCAAAAACCGGATTCTCAAAAAATTATTCGAATTTCTTAAAAGAAAAGACGTTTCGTCCTTAAAATGATGCAGCTGGGGTTTTATTAATTCTAAAAACAATGTCATTTTTAGATTTTTGAAGAACACAAATAAATACAACTTCATGGAAGACATAATTAAAATCGCCATTTATATTCATGCTTTCTTTGGGGCTTGGGATTCATAATGGGAATTAGTAGCGCGATTATTAAAAAAGTAAGCAAACTCCATAAACGATTCGGCATTTTATTCTCAACTGGAATGATTACCAGTTCTCTTATTTCTATTCTAATTGCTTTTATGCAAAACCACGAAAATTTATTTTTGTTCTTAATAGCTTTATGCATTATTTACTTGGTTTTATCGGGAAACAAAGCATTAGCTTTCAAAACGAAGAATAGAAATATTTCAAATTGATAAAACAATAAAGATTACAGATGGATTTAATAATTGAAATATTCTTTAGAGGCCTTATAGTTGATTTACCTGGAGGCATTTCTCGATATCTGTTTTTTAAAATTATAGGTAAATCAAAATCAATGAAACACTTTACAACAGGAAGAAAAATTAAAGATAACAAAGCAATTTCTCAACATTTTCCTAATGTTATCGTGGGACTGGTTATGCTCTGTTTAATTTCTATACTTGGAGCATATTTATTCTTTGGCTAGACATAACAATTCAGAAAAGGTAAGATTAACCTAAATATAAAAGGTGATTGTGATTCAAATGTGATTGAAATAAAAAAGCACAATCTTCCGATTGTGCTTTTTGTCTTTAATTAAGATCCCTTTTTTTAAAGAGATTTTTTAGATCTCGCGATTAGAATCCCACGCCTCTAAATAATCTTTTACAGCTTTCACAAACTGACCTCCTAAGGCACCGTTTACAACTCTGTGGTCATAAGAATGCGATAAGAACATCTTGTAACGAATACCAATAAAGTCACCTTCTGGCGTTTCTATTACAGCTGGTACTTTTCTAATAGCACCTAATGCTAAAATACCTACTTGTGGCTGATTAATAATTGGGGTTCCCATGATACTTCCAAAAGTACCCACGTTTGTTACCGTATAAGTTCCACCTTGAATATCGTCTGGTTTTAATTGGTTTAACCTAGCTCTATTAGCTAAATCGTTAACCTTTTTAGCCATTCCAATTAAATTTAGTTGATCTGCATCTTTAATAACAGGAACTATTAAATCACCGTTACCTAAAGCTGCAGCCATACCTAGATTAATATGTTTTTTCTTAATAATGGTATCACCTTGTAAGGAAATATTCATCATTGGGAAGTCACGTAATGCTTTTGCAATGGCTTCCATAAAAATTGGTGTAAAGGTTAAGTTTTCACCTTCACGTTTTGCAAAACCATCTTTTACTTTTTTACGCCAGTTCCAAATTTTCGTCACATCGGCTTCAATAAAACTTTGAACGTGTGCCGATGTTTGAACTGAATCCACCATGTGATTAGCTATTAATTTGCCCATTCTGGTCATTTCAATAATCTCGTCATCACCGGAAGCAACAACTGGAGCTACTTTAGGTTTTTCTGGTTGTTTTGAAGCTGCTTGCTGTACTGGCTGCGCTTTCGACTCCATTTTTGGTGATGCTGAACGATTTTCTAAATACTTTAGTATATCATTTTTAGTAACACGACCATCTTTTCCTGTTCCAGAAATAGCATCTAAATCGCTTTGTGAAACACCTTCTTTTGTAGCGATATTTTTCACTAATGGTGAATAAAAGCGATCGTCTGAAGATTCCACAGGCGCCGATGTTTCTTTAGCTGCCGTTACTGTTTTGGAAACATTTGCTACTGCAGCTGCTTCTTTTGTTATTTCTGATTTTGGCGCTGCTTCAACCGCTGCCGAATCGCCATCTGTTTCAATAATAGCAATAGTTTGTCCAACTTGTACGACATCGTCCACGTTAAACATAATTTCAACTAATACACCGTCTACTTCACTAGGAACTTCACTATCCACTTTATCCGTTGCAATTTCAAGAACTGCTTCGTCTGCTTCAATTGTGTCACCCACTTCTTTTAACCAAGATGTAATGGTTGCTTCTGCTACACTTTCCCCCATTTTAGGGAGCTTTAATTCAAATTTTGCCATATCTGTAACTAAACCGTATGTTTTTAGATTTTGACTGCAAAATTAATGAAAAATCATCAATTTCATTGCAGTTTTATTGATTAATTCTTTGTTAATACTTGTATCTCTCCTCGATTTCTAGAACAATTACTACCGATAATAAAATTAGCATTATTTGGTAGAATTTTAAACGATACATCTGCGTTATCTTTTAAATCAGTAATATGTTCAAATATCTCTTTATAACTCATGCTATTGGCGTCAAAAATAACTTCTGTAAACGGATCAACTTTGGTTACTTTTGAAACTAATATAACTGGATTTCGTAAAGTTGACTCCAAAATATGCGATTTTTTTTCTGTTTGGACAACATAATTTTTTATTGCCATTTTAACAACTTCTGGTTCGGATCGCATTAAATAAGCGCTCCGAACACCAAACCATACCAAACCATTAAACACTAAATTACTCTTAAAATGTTTTCTATAAAAAATCTGCATCGCACCGTAAAAGCGCTGGGCGTAGTTGACGTCTTTCAGTGTACTTTCACCTTTATAATGAACAATAGTCATGCTACCATTGTAATAGTTTCTATATCCTGATTTTAAAACCCTGTAGGACAAATCTATATCCTCACCATACATAAAATAATCTTCATCAAATCCGCCTACCTCATCATAAACGGCTTTTTTCACTAACATAAAAGCACCAACAAAAACAGCTGCTTCACCAATATCATATTCGCTTAATTGATTAGCGTAATACAAATCTGGATTGCCTAAAAGTTTTTTTAGCGCCACCAATGGTTTCGGAATATTACGTTTACTTTCGGGTAAAAACTTTCCAGTACCATCCATTAATCGGCAGCCAACAATTCCTAGCCTATCTTGCTTATCGGCAAAATCTAAAAGAACTTTAAAAGTGTCTTCGGCAACAATGGTATCCGGGTTTAAAATACACAAATATTCTCCCTTTGCTGCTTTTACGCCTAAATTATTTCCTTTTGAAAAACCTTCGTTGGAAGGATTTTCAATTAATTTCACCTTTGGAAATAATTCTTTAACCATCTCACAGCTTTTGTCAGACGACCGATTATCAACAACAATTATTTCAGCATCTATATCAACTAGTGACTTTTCCACACTTTTTATGCAGAGCTCCAGAAAATAGCGAACGTTATAATTTAATATTATTACGGATAGTTTCAAAAACTTACGATTTTAGCGATGCTTCAAATGGAATCCGATTAACAATACTCCGGCCTAATGTAATTTCATCTGTATATTCCAATTCATTCCCAACAGAAATACCTCGGGCAATTGTAGACGTTACTACATTATAATCTTGAATTTGTCGGTAGATATAAAAGTTGGTCGTATCACCTTCCATAGTTGATCCCAAGGCAAAAATAAGTTCTTTTACTTCACCTTGTTTTACTTTTTCAACTAACGTTTGAATATTCAAATCCTGTGGTCCAATACCATCCATAGGTGAAATTTTACCACCCAAAACATGATATAAACCTTTAAAGGAACTTGTATTCTCAATGGCCATGACGTCGCGAATATCTTCAACTACACAAATAACATCACTAATGCGATTTGGATTAGAGCAAATTTCGCATAACTCCACATCACTTATATTGTGGCAACTTTTACAAAACTTAATATCCGAACGCATCGTTTTCAAGGCATCTACCAATTGAAAAGTTTGACTTTCAGGCTGATTCAACAAATGTAAAACCAAACGCAAAGCAGTACGCTTACCAATACCTGGTAATTGCGACATTTCGTTAACAGCTTTCTCTAAAAGTTTCGATGAAAATTCCATAAACGCGAATTTACGATTTTACATTTAAGAATTGCATATACAATGGTAATTTGTACTTTGCGACACATTTTTAAACCATTATGAGCCCAACGCAAATCATTCTTTTAATTGCCGCATATTTTGTAGTACTGATCCTTATCTCCTATTTTACAGGACAAGAGGATTCCAACGAAGCATTTTTCAAAGCAAATAAATCAGCACCTTGGTACTTGGTTGCTTTCGGTATGATTGGCGCATCCTTATCTGGCGTGACGTTTATTTCCGTTCCAGGCGCTGTTGAAACCAAACAATTTGGGTATTTACAGGTAGTTTTTGGTTACTTTTTTGGGTATTTGGTAATTGCGTATGTGCTTTTACCCTTGTATTACAAAATGAATTTAACGTCTATTTACACGTATTTACGTGATAGATTTGGTAATACAAGTTACAAAACCGGCTCGGTAGCATTTTTAATTTCCAGAACCGTTGGTGCCGCTTTCAGGTTATTTTTAGTCGCAAAAGTATTACAACTATTAGTATTTGATAATTTAGGGGTGCCATTTCCGCTTACTGTTATTATAACCATTGCGCTCATTTGGTTGTACACGTTTAAAGGTGGAATAAAAACTATTATTTTTACGGATACTTTACAGACACTTTTTATGCTGATATCGGTTGTGGTAACAATTTCATTTTTGGCTACAGCTTTAGATTTGAATGGTGTTCCAGAAATTTATTATAACGTAAAAGATAATGCCATGAGTAAGGTGTTCTTTTTTGATGATTCTAATGACGCACAATTCTTCATTAAAAGCTTTTTAGCAGGTATGTTTATCACTATTACTATGACGGGCTTGGATCAAGATATGATGCAAAAAAACCTGACATGTAGAAACTTAAAAGAAGCACAGAAAAATATGGTTACCTTTAGTATTGTGTTAATTTTTGTTAATATTCTATTTTTAGCCCTGGGGTTAATGTTAACGCAGTATGCACAACAACACGGTATTACTGCCGATAAAGACAATTTATTCCCAACCATTGCCATGCTACCAGAAATTGGCATCATAACATCGGCATTTTTTATACTTGGTTTAATTGCTGCGGCTTATTCTAGCGCTGATTCAGCTTTAACAGCTTTAACAACGTCCTTTTGTATAGATATTATAGAAATCGACAAAAAACCAGAGAAGAAAAGAAAATCTATACGAAAGCGTGTTCATATAATGGTTAGCGTTGTTTTGGTTGCTGTTATAATTCTCTTTGATACCTTATTTAAAGATGTATCTGTAATCTGGGAATTGTTTAAAGCCGCAGGATATACTTATGGACCTTTATTGGGATTATTTGCCTTTGGAATTTTAACCAAAGCCGAATTGAAAGATAAATACGTATGGATTATTGCTATACTCGCGCCAATAATTTCATATATAATTAATATCTATTCTGCCGAATTATTCGGTGGTTATAAAATTGGTTTCGAAATTTTAATTCTAAACGGTCTTCTAACCTTTTTAGGTTTAGTACTGATTCGTAGAAAGTAAAACGAGTGTGCAAGCTACTTCGCTTTCTATATTTGCAGCTTTCAATAACTTATAAAAATCAGGATTTTCCGTTCCAGGATTAAAAATAACACGTTTTGGATTTAAGGAAATAATATAATCGTAATATTCAACTTGTCGTTGCGGATTCAAGTATAAAGTAACCGTATCAATTGCTGAATAGGGTTTTAATTGGGTATCAATGCTGATTCCTGCAATCGTTCCGGCGCGCAACCCATAAGCAACCACTTCATGCTGAAAACTTACCAAGCGCTCAATAGCGATATTAGAGTATCGATTTGGTTTTAATGAGGCTCCTATTACTAATGTTTTTTTACGCATAGTTATTGTTTTAGCTTTAATTGAAAAATATCGAATTGACTATCAAATATAATCGTCTGTTTTGATACTAACAAAGAATTTTAGAAAACATTATAATTGAAAACTCCAGATAACAACCTCTATAAACACCAGAGAATTTAAAGGTTAAAGCCTTGATTTAAACCCTTGCAATGTTAAATGATAGTTAAAAATGTTAAGGTTTGAAATAAAAGCAGCTTTTCTACGTCTATATAGGCAAGTGATAAGTTTTAAGTAATTATTTAAACTATTTGGTTTATAGTTTAGTGTTAGTTAAATTGGTTAATAGGAGAAACCCGAAGCAGAGATGTTTCGGGTTTTTTTATGCGTTTGAATGGATATTTTAAAATGACCAAAAAAGAAAAACCTCGAATCAATTAAGTTCCGAGGCTTTTTATAATAAGATTCCTTCCTACGAAGGAATTTGGTTACCACTTGATAATGACGCTTCCCCAAGTAAAACCACTACCAAAAGCAGCAAGCACTACGGTATCGCCTTCTTTAATTTTACCTTGCTCCCATGCTTCAGATAATGCAATAGGAATTGAAGCGGCAGTTGTATTACCATACTTCTGAATATTATTGAAGACTTGATCGTCGTTCAATTTAAATCGTTTTTGAATAAACTGTGAAATACGTAAATTCGCTTGATGTGGAATCAACATATCAATATCATCTACTGCCAATTTATTTTTTTCTAGACCTTCCATTATGACTTCGCTAAAACGAACCACGGCATTTTTGAAAACAAACTGTCCATTCATGTGTGGGAAATAACTTTCATCTTCTTCTGGATTTTTTTCAGCTAAAATATCATTAACCCAACGTTTCCCCATTCCAGGTGCTACCAAAACTAGTTCTTCAGCGTGCTCGCCTTGCGAATGTAAGTGTGTAGATAAAATACCTTTGCTATTATCTTCTTCTCGCGTTAAAACCGCAGCACCTGCACCATCGCCAAAAATAACAGAAACACCACGACCACGTGTTGTTTTATCTAAACCGTGTGAATGCAATTCGCTACCAATAACCAGAATGTTTTTATACATACCGGTTTTAATAAAGTTATCGGCAACCGACATGGCATAAATAAAACCAGAACATTGATTTCTAACATCTAAAGCGCCAACCGTTTTAATATCCAACGCGTGTTGTACTTGTACACCAGGACCTGGAAAATACATATCCGGACTTAAAGTGGCGAATACAATAAAATCGATATCATCTTTGTCTATTCCGGCACGTTCAATAGCAACTTTCGCCGCCTTTACACCCATAGTTGCAGTGGTATCTCCAGAACCCTTTTTTGCCCAACGGCGTTCCTTTATTCCTGTTCGCTCCTGAATCCAAGCATCGTTTGTATCCATCATTTTCGATAGATCGTCATTAGTAACCACATTGTCAGGTACATAATGACCTAAACCTATTATTTTTGAATTATACATTGAAAATTATTTGTTTTCAATTTCCATATCCTAATTACGATAACTATCAGAACGAAAGGAAATTTTATGATTAGTCTGCCTGCAATTTAGCTATTTCCTAGATAGGAGTTTTCAAAAGGCAATTGCATTCGTTATGCACGCATAACAAACAGGGCAATCTGACAGTTAATCTTCTTTCGATCCAAAATGTTTTTGCTATCTTTCACTACTTAAAAAAAACAACTCTTTTATTATGAAATCATTATTGACCTGTTGCCTATTTTTATTTGTAATTTTAGGCTTTTCTCAAGAAAATCTAACTTATCAGAAACCCCACAAAAACATTTTAGAATTAGCCGAAGCGCCTTTAGCGCCAAGTATTCGTATGGATAGTAATGGCGAAAACATTGTGTTTCTCTACAGAAGCGCTTATAAAACTATTGAAGAGCTTTCGGAAACTGAAATGCGACTTGGTGGTTTACGAATTAATCCAGTAACCAATATTGGTAGTCGTACTACCTATTATAATAATATAGAAGTCAGAAATGATAAAAAAGGCAATCCTAAAGCGGTTGCAGGCTTACCTAAAAGTGGTCGCTATGCAAACTTCTCATGGTCGCCAAATCAAAAACATATGACGTTTACCAATACAGTTTCTACAGGCGCCGAGTTATGGGTTTTAGATATTGTAAAAGGAAGCGCTAAAAAATTAACAGCACCAAACCTGAATGCCAATATGGGCAACCCAGCTGTTTGGTTTAAGAATAGTGAAGCGCTATTAGTAAAAATGCTTTCTGAAAACAGAAAACCATTGATAAACACAAAAGAAGCCGTTCCAACTGGTCCAACAGTTTCTGTAAGTGAGGCTGGCGTAAAAGCCCAAAACCGTACATATCAAGATTTACTTAAAAATCCAAACGACGAACATAACTTTGAACAGTTAGCGCAATCGGAACTATATAAAGTTTCTCTTGATGGATCTGCAAGCTTATGGAAATCTGTTGATATGTTTCGTGGTTTATCTTTTTCACCTGATGGCAATTATTTAATGATAACAACTATTAACAAGCCTTTCTCCTATTTAGTACCATATTATAGATTTCCTTCGGAAACCACTGTTTATACTGCTACTGGCGATTTGGTAAAGAATATGCTTCAAGTACCTTTAATTGAAGATTTACCACAAGGTTTTATGGCAGAACGCACAGGAATGCGTGACCTAAACTGGCGAAATGACAAACCTGCAACACTATATTGGGCAGAAGTATTAGACGGCGGTGATCCTGAAAATGACGTACCGTTCCGTGATGAAGTTTTTGAGCAAGACGCACCTTTTACCGGTAAAGTAACATCGCTTTTAAAAACTAAAGACCGTTTTCGCGGGATTACTTGGGGAACCAATAATATGGCGATTGCTTATGATTCTTGGTGGAATACTAGAAATGCTAGAACGTACACCTTTAATCCATCTAACCCAGGTCAAGAACCAACCGTTTTATTCGACAGAAACTATCAAGATGTTTATAGCAATCCAGGTAGTTTTGTTTCCACGAAAAACGACTTCAATGAGTATGTTTTGGATGTTAATAATAACAAAGCCTATTTAATTGGTGATGGATATAGCGATGCTGGAAAATTTCCATTTATAGATGAAATAAATCTAGAAACACAAAAAACAAACCGTTTATACCAATCTAAATTAACGAATGAGGATAAGGTAGAAAGTATCAGTTCGGCTATAGATGCTAAAGATGGTACATTTTTGGTTCGCATCGAATCGAAAAACGAATTCCCAAATTACTACATCCGAAATATTAAAAAGAAAAATAGTTTAACCGCTTTAACAACTTTTGATAACCCGTTTAAGAGTATTCAAAATGTAAAAAAAGAAGTTATTACTTATAAGCGCGATGATGGTTTGGATTTATCAGGAACCTTATACTTACCAACAGATTACGAGAAAGGTAAAAAATACCCAATGATTTTATGGGCATATCCACGTGAATTTAAAGATAAAAGTAGCGCAAGTCAAAACACATCAAGTTCTAATGAGTTCACCTATCCATATTACGGTTCCCCTATTTACTGGGTAAGCCGAGGTTATGTAGTCCTAGACGATGCAGCTTTCCCAATTATTGGCGAAGGCGATGAACAACCAAACGATACCTTTATCAAGCAATTAGTTGGTAATGGAAAAGCTGCTATTGATGCCGTTGATGCTTTGGGTTATATTGATAGAGATCGTGTTGCCGTTGGTGGCCATAGTTATGGTGCTTTTATGACGGCTAACTTATTAGCGCATTCTGATTTGTTTGCAGCTGGAATTGCTAGAAGTGGTGCTTATAACAGAACACTAACACCTTTTGGTTTCCAAAGTGAAGAACGTAATTATTGGGAAGCACCAGAAGTGTACAATACCATGTCGCCGTTTATGCATGCGCATACCATGAAAACACCCTTATTATTAATTCATGGTCAAGCTGATAATAACTCGGGAACGTATCCGCTACAAAGTGAGCGTTATTTTAATGCTTTAAAAGGATTAGGTGCGCCAGTTCGTTTGGTTATGTTGCCAAGAGAAAGTCATGGTTATTCTGCTGAAGAATCTATTTTACACATGCTTTGGGAGCAAGATGAATGGCTTGAAACGTATGTGAAGAATAAAGTTAAAGAGACAGATACTTCTTCAAAAAACTAAAAATCGAAAACAAATTTTTTAAGTGCCATTCCTTTCAGAATGGCATTTTTTTATGCTTTAAATTGTCAGTTTGTCACGTTTTAACAGTTGGTACTTTATTTGACTATTACAATTCAAATAAGTTAAATATTAAATGAGATTCCTGCTTTCGCAGGAATTTGTAATAAATAAAATTATGGCAAAAGGAAGTATTAATGTATCGGTAGAGAATATCTTTCCACTAATTAAAAAGTTTTTATACAGTGATCACGAAATATTTTTACGTGAACTAATAAGTAATGGTACAGATGCGACTTTAAAGTTAAAGCACCTTACCAGTATAGGTGAAGTAGCTGTAGAATATGGCAATCCGAAAATTGAGGTTAAAATTGATAAAGAAGGCAAGAAATTGCATATTATCGATGAAGGTTTGGGTATGACGGCCGAAGAGGTTGAAAAATACATTAACCAAGTCGCTTTTTCAGGAGCTGAAGAGTTTTTAGATAAATATAAAGATTCGGCAAAAGATTCTGGCATTATCGGTCATTTCGGTTTAGGTTTCTATTCGGCATTTATGGTTGCTGAGAAAGTAGAAATCATTACTAAATCTTACAAAGATGAGCCAGCAGCTCATTGGACTTGCGATGGTAGTCCAGAATTCACTTTAGAAGCAGCAGATAAAACAGAACGTGGAACAGAGATTATTCTTCATATTGCAGAAGATTCTACAGAATTTTTAGAAGAAGCACGCATTAACGAATTGTTATTGAAATATAACAAGTTTATGCCTATTCCTATTAAATTTGGAACCACAGAAATAAACGACCCAGAATTTACACCTGCTACAACAATAGATAAAGATGGTAAGGAAACTACCGAGCCACACAAACAAATAACTGTTGATAATATTATAAATAATCCCAATCCAGCTTGGACAAAATTGCCAGCAGACTTGGAGCAAACGGATTATAACAGCTTTTACCGCGAGTTATACCCAATGCAATTTGAGGAGCCGTTATTTCACATTCATTTAAATGTGGATTATCCGTTTAACTTAACGGGAATCTTATATTTCCCAAAAATGACGAACGAATTAAACGTTCAGAAAGATAAAATCCAACTGTACCAAAATCAGGTATATGTTACCGATAATGTAGAAGGCATTGTTCCAGAATTTTTAACCATGTTACGTGGTGTAATTGATTCGCCAGACATTCCGTTAAACGTTTCGCGTAGTTACTTACAATCGGATGGTGCGGTGAAGAAAATTTCATCTTACATTACACGTAAAGTTGCTGATAAGTTAAAATCATTATTTAACAATAATCGTGAGGATTTCGAGAAGAAATGGAACGATATTAAAGTCGTTATTGAGTACGGAATGCTTTCTGAAGATAAATTCTTTGACAAAGCAGACGCTTTCGCACTATACCCAACCGTTGATGGTAAATATTATACTTATGACGAATTATTCAACGCGTTAAAAGCGAAACAAACGGATAAGGACGGAAAATTAGTCATTCTTTATGCATCTAATCAAGATGGCCAACACAGTTATATTGAAGCGGCTAAAGCTAAAGGATATGAAGTGTTGTTATTAGATTCGCCAATCATTTCGCATTTAATGCAGAAGTTAGAATCTAGTAAGGAAAACATCACGTTTGCACGTGTGGATGCTGATCATGTTGATAATTTAATCAAGACAGACGAAACTAAAATCTCCAAGTTGTCAGACGAAGAGAAAAAAACATTGGAAGACTTACTAAAAGAAGTTATTCCACAGGAGAAATTCTCGGTACAATTAGAAACTATGGATAGCGACTCTACGCCATTTATGATTACGCAGCCAGAATTTATGCGCCGTATGAAAGAAATGCAACAGACTGGCGGCGGCGGAATGAACATGTTTGGTAATATGCCAGAAATGTACAACTTAATAGTGAATACGAATTCGCCTTTAGTGAGTGAAATTCTAGTATCTAAAACGAAAGAAGATAAAGAACGCTTAATCACGCAGAGTTTGGATTTAGCGCGTTTATCTCAAGGCTTATTGAAAGGTGAAGAGTTAACAAACTTCATTAAACGTAGCTATGAATTGTTGAAATAATCAGCGAAGCTAAATACTTCTATAAGCTTTTTGAATAGATAGAAAACGCATTCTAAAAGTTATATAATATGAAACCACTTCTTAACGGGAGTGGTTTTTTTTGTGGGAAAATTATGTAGAAATATTTGTAAAACATTCTAATTTAACAAGGCTTATTGAAGGGAGAAGAGTTAACAAACTTCATTAAACGTAGCTATGAATTGTTGAAATAATCAGCGAAGCTAATTACTTCAATAAGCTTTTTGAATAGATAGAAAACGCATTCTAAAAGTTATATAATATGAAACCACTTCTTAATAAGAGTGGCTATTTTTTTGTGGGAAAATTATTTAGAAATATTTGTAAAACATTCTAATTTAATTGGTTAGATTTGGTGTGGATATAATAAATGTATATACACCATTAACTATATACACATGTTTTAAAACATATGGAAAAGACAAAACCGATAAATCAAATTAAAATAATTGTATCTTTGAATTGTGGAAAAAATTGGAGACATAGAAATCCGAGTTGTAGGTAAATCGGGCAATCAAAATTTAAGTCCTGACAACTACGATATTAAGCATATTGCAACAATTTTGCAAAATGTTGAGGATTTACTATATCCTAATAATAAAAAGGATAGACCAATCATAACATATGATATTCAAGAAGGTTCTGTCAGACATTTGTTTAAAACAACTATTCAAACAGTAATAGGTTTTAGTGCTGTATTAGCTCAAGTTCAAGCTAATGAGTCCATAGATTTTTTGGAATTAAAAACTGCTAGAGCAATTGAAAATATTCAAAATTTATCACTTCAGAAAAATTATGAATTTCAAATAAAAACTTCTCTCAAAGACGACTATGAATTAACAATAAATCCCTCTACTAAATATTTTAGAACAGAAAATATTTGGGTTGAAGCGGAATTCTACTTTTATGGTATCTTAAAAGATGCTGGAGGAAAAAGTAAAGCTAATATCCATTTAGATACTAATGATTATGGATACCTATCAATTGAAACTGGAGAAGAATTTTTAAAGGGTAGAGAAGAGAATTTACTCTATAAAAAATTTGGAGTTAGAGCGAGTGGAAAACAAAATATTGAAACTGGCGAAATTGACACAAAATCACTTTTTTTATTAGAACTAATTGATTATCAACCAAAATTCGATAGCGACTATCTGAACTCACTAATTAAAAAAGCCAAAAAAAGCTGGAATAACATTAATCCAGATGAATGGTTGTTAAATTTAAGAGGTGGATATGAAGCATAGTGTTTTATTAGATACAAGTTTTTTTATTCGACTACTTAATGATGAAGATCCACTTCACTTAAATGCGGTTGGTTACTTTAAATATTTCTTGGAAAATGAAATAGCTCTAAAAATTTCTACAATCAGTATTGCGGAATATTGTGTTCTCGGAGAACTTGACGATTTACCTCTTAAAAATGTCCAAATTGTTCCGTTTAACTTAAAAGACGCTGAAAAAACAGGGGAATTCGCCAAAATTATTTTTACGGAAAACAAAATCAATGTGGAAAAACTATCACCACGAGCAATAATTCCTAATGATTCAAAACTTTTTGCTCAATCTGATTTAGATAAGACTATTAGTCATTTCGTAACTTCTGATGTTCGTTCAAAAAACACTTTGGCTTTATTGAAAAAAGGGACTAATCCAAAATTCGATATAATTAGTATTGATGTTCAATATACAGAAACATTCGGAATTTTAGATTTATAAAAATACGTTTTACAACACCGTGTATAATCCATTGCTAGGTCCGTGACTATTTGGAAAATCCTGCGGATTTATCAAAGCCAGTTTTTATTTGGAGAGGTTTGTTCTTTAATACGCCACAGCTCATATACATAAACGTTGGTAGCCATTTGACACACCAGCCAGAGCAATTTAATAACCATCCGATTTACGGAATCTCGACGAAGAGAAAATAAAATTATAAATTAACTCTCGAAAAGTGGAAAGTTGAATACCAAAGGTCTAAAAAAGTGCGAAATAATCCGCTTGCCGAATTACGAAGACCTAAAAGATGTATAGTTTGGCAAACTAACCGTTAAAACAATTAACGATGAAAAATGTATTTTTTGCACTAGCTTTTATGCTAGTAGGAACGTTTGCTTTTGCTAATAACGCAAAAGAAGTAACAACTGTAAACTACGATGAAGCAGTTGAGTTAATTAATTCTTTAACTTCAACCGACTCTAGTAACAGTCTGAAAATCGAAAACAATTTAGAAGTTTTCGGCACTTGTTACATTAAACTCGGTTTTTATGATTCAGAAGGAAACAAGGTTTATGAAGCTACACTTCAAATTGAGGGTGTTAGCTCTGCCGAAGAATGTGATGCAATTGGTGATCATATAGAATCACAGCTTTAAAAATTATACAGGTTGCGCAAAATTGAATTTGTGCAACCTTTATTTTTCTTAACCTTAAATAATATAATATGAAATATATAATTTATTTACTCTTTCCGCTTTTAACTTTTGCTCAAGAAAAAGCTGTATTAATTACATATAAAGCTATTTACAATACTGAATTACCAACAACAAAAGACGGATATTTATACATAAATAATAATCAAAAGAAAACCGTTTATTTTACAGAGATTATAGACAAAACGGACGAAGAAAAAGATGAAAATGTAGATATAAAAGTTAGATTAAGTTCTGGAAAAAAAGGATTTAATTATTTTGATTATGAAAATGACTCTCTGATTACTAGAGACGATATTTTTAAAGAGAGTCAACTAATTAAAGAAAAGACACCTAATTTTAGTTGGAATCTCACAGAAGAAAAAAAGATAATTAATGATATTACACTACTTAAAGCTACTTGCTATTTCAGAGGAAGAAATTATATAGCTTGGTATTCCACATCCACACCAATTAAAGCGGGTCCTTGGAAATTTCAAGGCTTACCAGGACTTATATATGAAATATATGACGAAACAAGAAGATACAATTGGTTATTACAAAAAGTAGAATCTAGTACTTACGATTTTGATTCTGAATATTTAAACTATAAAAATTTTGAAACGATAACTATCAAAGAATATGCAGAACTAAAGTTTAATAACAAAAATTTAGACAAGAAATTAATTGCAAAATTACCTAGAGGTGCGAAAATTGTTAGTCAAAAATTTTTTAGAACAGGTTTTGAAATAAAATTTGAATGGGAAGAAGAAACAAAAGAAGAAGATTAAACATTGTTACAGCTTTATTTGCTTTATTGTTCATCCAAAACATTTGTTTTTCACAAACTAAAATATTTGGTTCAATTAAAGACGATACAAATAAGTTGTATTCTGTGAGCATAATTTTAAAGGATAGCTTATCTAATTCTATTATTGCATACTCATATTCTGACGTTAATGGCAACTACAAAATTGAAACAGCAAAACTTGGTAAATACAATTTAGTTTTTAGTTCACTCGGATATGTAACTAAAACAATACCTTTATCTATAACTAAAGAACAAAAAGATTTCAAAGTTGATATTGTTTTAAAAGACAAGGCTATGATCTTGGATGAAGTGATTATAAAAGCAGATTTACCAATGACCATAAAAGAAGATACAATTTCTTTTAAAACAAAATTTTATGTTAGAGGTAACGAACAGACGGTTGAAGATTTATTAAAAACAATTCCCGGAATTAACATCAATACAGATGGAACAATAAAAATAGGAAACCAAGAAATTGAAAAATTGATGATAGATGGCGATGACCTTTTTGAGCGAGGTTATAAAATTCTTTCCAAGAATATGCCAGCTTATCCAATTGAAGAAGTAGAAGTTTTAAAGAACTATTCTAATAATCGACTTTTAAAAGGTGTTGAAGAAAGCAGCAAAGTAGCTCTAAACTTGAAATTAGACGAAAAATCAAAACGTATTTGGTTTGGCAATATTGAAACCAGTATTGGCAATAATAATCTTTATCAACTAAAAGGAAACTTAATGAATTTTGGTAAAAAAAATAAATACTACTTTTTGGCTAATCTTAATAATATCGGCTACGATGCCACAGGCGATATTGAAAATTTAGTAAGACCGTTTCGCATTAACGAGCCTGCCAGTATTGGCGACAACCGAAGTGTAAATTCGTTACTAAACCTATCGCCAGAAAGTCTCAATTTTAAGCAGAACAGAACCAATTTTAATAATGCGGAATTGGTTTCGCTAAATGCTATTTTTAATCCAACCGAAAAAATAAAAATTAAAACATTAGGTTTTTTTAATTGGGACGAAACAGATTTTTTTAGAAACAGCGTAGCTATTACTGATGTAAATGGTACAAATTTTACCAACACCCAAGATTTTGAGTTACGTAATAAAAATAGAGTTGCTTTTGGTAAACTAGATTTTACTTATAACATATCTAAAACCAAAATGTTAGAGGCTACTACCAAATATAACAACGGAGATTTTAATGATAATTCTAATTTAGTTTTTAATGGTAGTTCTACCATTGAAAATCTACAGCATCAAAACACACTTTTTGACCAAAAAATAAGTTATACCAATAAGTTTAAAGACAAAAAAGTCTTTTTGCTTACAGGACGTTTTATTGACGAAAAAGCACCTCAAAACTATACTATCAATCAATTTTTTTATCAAGATTTATTTCCTTCTTTTACCAACACTAATAATGTAAAACAACAAAATACTAACCAAATGCGATTTGCTGGTGTTAATGCACATTTATTAGACCGAAAAACAAACGGTCATTTACTTGAATTTCAATTAGGTAACGAATACAGAAAAGACAAATTGACATCAGAATTTTCGCTTTTAGAAGATAATTCTGTTTTAAACAAGCCAAATGGTTATCAAAACCGAACAAGTTATCAAGTTAATGACTTATATGTGAAAAGTAAGTACAGATTAAAAATTAATGATTTCGGTATTGTTGGAAAACTAAACATTCATCAACTATTTAATCGTTTAGAAAACAATAATATATCAAGCAACCAAAAACCATTTTTTGTCAATCCAAGTTTAGGTTTTGATTGGAAAATTAATGATAAAAATAAAATTATATCTTCGTATTCTTACAACACAACAAATGCAAGAGTTTTGGACGTGTTTAGCGATTTTGTTTTGACAGGGTTTCGCTCATTTTCAAAAGGAACAGATAGTTTTAATCAGTTAGATGCTTCTAGTTTGGTTTTCAACTATCAACTTGGTAATTGGAGCGACCGATTTTTTGCCAATACATTTATACTGTATAGTAAAAATCACGATTTCTTCTCAACAAATACAATTATTGAACAAAACTTTACTCAAGCTGATAAAATACTGATTAAAGACCGTGAGTTTATTAGCGTAAATTCTAAATTAGATTATTATTTTAAATTTATATCCTCAAACTTAAAGTTGGATTTAGGCTATTCAAAAAGTGAGTTTAAAAATATTGTAAACAATTCTAATTTAAGACAAGTAAACTCTAATAATTATAATTATGGTTTAGAATTACGTTCTGGTTTTAAAGGTGTTTTCAACTACCATATTGGTACAAAATGGACAACAACCGAAATTGAAACTACTGTTATCAATTCGTTTACCGACAATGTAAGTTTCCTTGATTTATCTTTTGTATTCAATAAAAAAATTGATATTCAAATACAATCTGAACGTTATTATTTTGGAAATTTACAAACCGATAATACTTATTACTTTTTGGACTTTGATGCAAGGTACAAACTCATCGAAAACAAACTGACTTTAGGACTTACTGGCAAGAACTTGTTCAATACCGAAAGGTTCAGAAATTTTTCAGTCAGCGATATTGGAACATCAACAACTGAATATAGATTACTGCCAAGATTTGTACTTTTGAAATTGGAATACAGATTTTGACTTTTGAACTGAAAAAAAACGGCTACCAACAAAGTACTGTGGTAAAAAACAAGTAAAAATGCATTAACTTTTCACTAAAGTACTTCTGTAAGTATCCTCATATATTAATCCTGATTTCGCAATTGCAAAAGCCTGTTTTAGTAGCTTATTACACACCGCTATTAATGCTAGTTTTACTCTTTCCTTTGAC
>NZ_AFXZ01000031.1 GCF_000224335.1 Bizionia argentinensis JUB59
CACAGTATTTTTAATATTTATCCTTTTCCGATATTTTCAAATTCGTTAAAGAAATCAGATAATCACAAGCATTGTAAAAATCGCCTTTTTCTGGGTAAAAAACACTTACAGCTCTATAATTTTCGGAATTCACTCCTTCTAAAATCCATTCAGAGCCATCAGTACCCATTGAATATCGACCTAATTCCATATTCCAAAAATCAGCTTTTTTAACTAATTCATTGAAATTTTCCCATTCCTTTTTAGTGATGTTTTTGCTTTCGTTAATTATTATTTCAATCGGTTTATGATTTTCATCTAATTTGAGTGTTTTCCAATTCAAATTATACTTTTGTTTCGTTTCTGAAATTCTGATTACAACAGGTTCGTGGAAAGACCTTAACCAAGTAAAGCGAAATATTTCATTATCAACTTTTCGATTAAATAATAATGGTTCTCTCATTCCGAATAAATATTCAGAAAACCATTCCATCACTGAATCATCGTATTTGTCTTTTGAGTAAATTCTTTTTGCTATATAGCTTGAATCTTTTTGTGGTATGTATTGAATAGAATCTATATAAGGAAACATTTCCTTTGGAAAGTAAAATTGGTTTTTATCTAATGGAACATTTAGGGAATCAACTTTAATTGTCTTATCGAAATATTTTTCAATCGGCTTTTTACATTGAAAAAGGAAAACAGATTGAACAAGAAAAATAAATAATATCGATTTCTTCATAGGTTGGTTCATATTGTG
>NZ_AFXZ01000030.1 GCF_000224335.1 Bizionia argentinensis JUB59
CTACGTATATGAAACGTAGCGTGTAAAAAGACGCTATCGTTTCGGATTATACACGAGCCGAATTTTTAAATTTTTCTTTTTATCTTTATTTTACTAAAAGCCAAATTTAAAAATTTGGCGGTCTTTGTAAATACACACAAATCTTTCGGAAAGCCTGTAATAGCTATGTTTTATATACATTGTTGTGTGCAGTTTTTATTCATAATTCAGTTCCTTTCTATATTCAGTTTTATTTTTTAACTTGATGTTTTCGCTCTTTTTAATTTTGTCAAATTCTGCTGATTTTATTTGCGAAACATTTGATAATTCCATTATTGAGTTATCCTTATAACCTAATTCTTTTGATTCCGCTTTTTTGTCAATCTGCCAATACTTTATTTCGTCTCCACTTTTTGAAGTCGCAAGAATATAGTTTTTATTATATCCGACACTTTCAATATCTTTTATAATGTTAATACTCGATTTATAAGGTTCATCTGGATTTACTGGAATGACAATACTGTTAAAAGCTGGTTCAACCATATAGTAAAAGTCAGAGCCTAAATCAATATCTCCATACCAATTTAATTGGCAAGAACTCAAAGAAGTTAAGAGAGTTAAAAATAGAAATGCTTTTCTCAAATTTTAATAAATTATAACTTTAATAGCTAAATAAATAAATAATCCAAATGTCACAATGATTGCAAATAAGGACTTCAAGTTTTGTCGGTTAATCATTTTTCCATATTTCGCAACATCTTTGTCAAAATTCCAATTCATTCTTTGTGATGCGTGTCGATATATTTCCATTTGTTGCTGTTCCAGATAAATTAAATAACACAAAACAAAAATAGGAAAGAGAACTAACCAAAGACTAACAATTGGATTGTCAGTTGGGAATTTACCAAGTCCGAAAAATGAAGCAACTAAAATTCCATTTACAGTAAATAGCTTGTCGTGAATTCTGTCGAAAGTAGATTGGATTTTTTTACTTGCTTCTTCTCCCTCTTTTTCCGTTTTTTCAATTAACTTATCTCCTTCAGAACTAAATTCATTGGTGGAAATTCTCGCTTCGTTTTTGGCAAGTAATTCTAATATTTTCTCTAAAAGTTTATTCGTTTGTTCCATTTCTTAAATTGCACACAACGTTTAGTATAAGGAACGTAGGGCAGGTGATAGACACTATCGTTTCGGTTTGGCACTTAGCCAAATATAATATTTTGTATTTATCTTTTATATTGAAAATGCCAAATTTTATATTTGGCGGACTTCATAAATAAATACAGGCTTTTGAGTTAACACAAAAGCCCTATGTTTTTTATACATTGTTACCAGCAGTTATTTTCATACATTATGTTTTTCATAATCTTCTCTTTCCCAATATCCATTTTCAAATCTATTATTCATTATGTCTTGTCGTAATTCAGTTAATACAATTCCTAACCAATTTGTTCCTTTCCATTTTAATGAGTTTCCAGAGTCTTTATTGTCAGAAGTTAATCCGATTCCCCAAACAGCATCATATGGACTTGCTTCAGCTATTGTTTTACCTTTAGTTGATAGTAATAAATTCAGATATTCAGAGTTTTGTTCAAATTTGGCTCTATTACCTTTATATACAATGTCTAATGCGTTTTGATTCCAGATTTTCAAGTCAAAGTTTTGTACTTCACGACCTAAGGATTTTTGTTCTCTCACATTTTTAGTCATCATTATTTTTTCTGCAATTTCATTGTCGTTAAATAATTTAGCCTTTCCATACATCATATATTGTTCAGCACTATTAAAAGTCAAATTATCAATTTTGAATGCAGATTTATGCCATTGAGAAAATGGGTGTTTTGTTTCGTAAAAGAAATAGTACTCTTCTTTTAAACTTTTAGGCTTATACCACGAAATATCTCCTCCCGATAACCCTAATTCTAAATGCTTAGAGTTGAAATAACCTGGTTCAAAAGATTTTAAAGGGAAGTCTGGAGCAGTAATAAAACAAGTCCTTTTTTCATTTGTTGAATTTATTCCTCTTTCCAAATGCTTACGAAGTAACTTTGGCGAATTTTTGTATTCTATTAAGAAATCCAATAGTTGCTTAGAAAAAGCGTTTTCATTTTCAGTAAAATCTTTATCCAATATTATTTCGTGCAAACTTGCGTGCATTTCTCCGTGAGTTAATTTCGAAGTTCCTATTTTATGTTGATAATAACTGAAGTTCATTTTTTTCTAATTGCTGGTAACGTTTATGTATATGGAAAGTTGCGTGTTTGTGTGCGAGGATTTTCCGAAGGAAAATCAGAAGCTAGCAAACAAAGCAACTAACATTGGTTAAGCACAAAATAGCAATTTTTTATATACTGTGTTGTGCCTCGTTTTTTTTCAGATTCGTAATTCCAATAATTTTGCTCAATTTTTTCAGTCCGTTTTTTGAAATAATTCTAAACGCCAATTCTGTAAATATAAATCGAAAAACAACTAAAAACATTAAAGTCGGAATTATCAATGAAATTATTATCTCTTTTTCC
This sequence comes from Bizionia argentinensis JUB59, assembly GCF_000224335.1. GTDB lineage: Bacteria > Bacteroidota > Bacteroidia > Flavobacteriales > Flavobacteriaceae > Algorimicrobium > Algorimicrobium argentinense. Next base: position 2,499 of record NZ_AFXZ01000030.1, read on the forward strand.
TTTGTGAATAATGCTATTGAAAATCCGATGAATGGAAATAAAAATATTATCGATAACATTACTCGAAAAGCTTTGTGAATTGTAATTTCAATAGTTCCGTTTTTAGATTCCAATTTTCCATTTAAAACACAAAATGCTCCGCGTCCAGGTTTCGACGAGATTATTCTAAATCCGTTTTCATTTACTTTTCCAATAAATGCTTTTTTAGTCCATTCCGAAACTAGAGAATCAGTTATCAGCGTGTTTTGTTCTAATTCCGCCATTGCTTTTGAGCTATCTTTTGACAGTTCAAATGCATAATTATTTGTCGGAAATATTTTCATTTATGTTCGATTTTCAAATGAGGCAC
>NZ_AFXZ01000029.1 GCF_000224335.1 Bizionia argentinensis JUB59
TACTTATTTATTACGTAGCGTCTTTTTTATTGGATTATTTTGCTTGCTTTTTTTGAGAGTGTTTTAATTAATAGCGCCATTTTTTATACTATAAACTTCTTGGTTTAGTGTTGAGGTGTTTATTTTAGCTATTAGAATTATCAACCACAAATAATTGCTGAATTGAGAAATGATTATTTCTGGAATTTTTTCAAAGTATTTCATCTGACAATAAACCACTTTATTACTGCTCATTTAGCGACTAGAAATGCTTGATTTTATTGCGGCAAAGCCGAGGCTCATAATTGCATTTGCATTCATTAAGCGCTTTCCTACAGTGTAGTTTCTGCTTACAGATTTGTTTCCAGCCATCTTCAAACGCTATTAATATTTAATAATTAAGGTTTTAAAACATCACTAAGCTCTAGTGTGTTGACTATGTGTTGATTAACAGGATTTTGGATGCTTTAAATCTAAATTTTATTTAGATAAAAAAAGTATAAAAAAGGCTTGAAAGTCAAAAAAATATATTTCTTTTGCATCGCATTTAGCTGAACAAATTGAGAACTGTTTTTATGTTCGGGCCCTTGAACATTGGGAAGTCATATTCAAGAGCCGCTTACCGATTAAGCAACCGAATTTTAGAGCTAACTTCCGTGACTTATATTTACGCAAGCCAACATTTATATGGCTTTATTCCTACGACCCATTTTCAAATTCAAGTTTGATAATTTTAATTTTTAACGTTATATTAATTCTGAATATAGCATTCAGTTCGTATCTTTAAATTTTAAATATTCAAATAAATGAACACTAAATATATTGACTTAATCAGTCAGACCTTCGATTTTCCACAGGAAGAGTTTAAACTGGAAAACAAAACATTGGAATTCCATGATATCGACCTTATGCAATTGGTGGAGGATTATGGGACACCTTTAAAATTTACTTATTTACCACAAATATCTAATAATATTCAACGTGCTAAGGGGTGGTTTAAAAAAGCTATAAAAAACAATAAATACAAAGGCAAATATAATTACTGCTACTGCACTAAAAGTTCACATTTTAAACATGTCTTGGACGAAGCGTTAAAAAATGATATTCACATTGAAACATCATCTGCTTTCGATATTGATATTGTTGAAAGCCTAAAAGCGGAAGGGAAAATCACCAATGACACATATATTATTAGTAATGGATTCAAACGTGCCCAATACGTTACAAATATTGCACGCTTGATTAATGATGGACATAAAAATGCTATTCCAATTATTGATAATTATGAGGAGATCGATTTGCTTTCCGAAGAAATAAAAGGAAAGTTTAATATTGGTATACGTATCGCTTCAGAAGAGGAACCTAAGTTTGAATTTTATACGTCACGTTTAGGTGTTGGCTATAAAAATATTGTACCGTTTTATAAAAATCAAATTCAAGATAATAAGAAAGTTAAACTTAAAATGTTACACTTTTTTATAAACACAGGAATTCGTGATAATGCCTATTACTGGAATGAATTGGCAAAATGTTTAAAAGTTTATACGAGTTTAAAGAAGATTTGTCCGTCTCTTGATAGTTTAAACATTGGCGGTGGATTCCCAATTAAAAACTCATTGGCTTTCGATTTCGATTACGAGTATATGATTGATGAAATAATCAATCAAATTAAATTGGCTTGTGAGAGTGAAGATGTTGCCGTTCCTCATATTTTTACGGAATTTGGAAGTTTTACAGTTGGAGAAAGTGGTGGTGCCATTTACGAAGTACTGTATCAAAAACAACAAAACGATCGTGAAAAGTGGAACATGATTAATTCATCATTTATTACTACCTTACCTGATACTTGGGCCATAAATAAGCGTTTTATTATGTTGCCAATTAACCGTTGGCATGAAAGCTATGAACGTGTGCTTTTAGGTGGATTAACCTGTGATAGTGATGATTATTATAACAGCGAGCAACACATGAATGCTATTTACTTGCCTAAATATAATAAAGAGAAACCCTTGTATATAGGTTTCTTTAATACAGGTGCTTATCAAGAAACGATTGGCGGTTTTGGGGGCTTACAACATTGTTTAATTCCGTCGCCAAAACATATTTTAATTAATAAAGATGCTGATGGAAATATTAGCACAAAATTATTTGCTGAACAACAAAAAAGTGAAGACTTACTTAAAATATTAGGTTACGATGGACAATAAAACGTATGCGGGAATAGACGAACAATATTCCAAATTAGATAGTTCAAAAATTGTGCTAATTCCAGTGCCATATGATGGTACAAGTACTTGGCAAAAAGGTGCTGATAAAGGGCCTGAAGCATTTTTAAGTGCATCGGAAAACATGGAGCTTTACGATATTGAAACAGGTACTGAGGTATACAAACAAGGTGTATATTTAACAAAGCCTATAACCGAAAACTCTTCGCCAGAAAAAATGGTGGAAGCGGTTCATGAAGCAACTAAAAAGTATATAAAACGAAATAAATTTGTAACGGCTTTTGGTGGCGAACATTCCATTTCTATTGGAACAATTAGAGCTTTTAATGAATGTTTTGAAAACTTAACAGTTTTACAAATTGATGCTCATGCCGATTTACGTAAAGAATATGAAGGCAGTAAATGCAACCATGCTTGTGCGGTTTATGAGGCAAGCCAGACAACTAACTTAATACAAGTTGGTATTCGAAGTATGGATGTTATTGAAACGACGGTTATGGATTTCGATAAAACCTATTTTGCGCATGATATGGCTGTGGATGATACTTGGATGGATTCTGCAATCGACCAAATGACAGAAAACGTATTTATTACAATCGATTTGGATGCTTTTGATCCGTCTATAATGCCAAGTACAGGAACACCAGAGCCTGGTGGATTATTATGGTATGAAACACTTGATTTTTTACGTCAGGTTTTTGCTGAAAAGAATGTAGTAGGTTTTGATATTGTGGAATTATGCCCAAATGAAACAGAACGTTCTTCGGACTTTTTAGCAGCCAAGCTATACTATAAAATGCTATCTTATAAGTTTCTAGATGAAACTGCAGAAGATAGTTTCGATAATAATTTTAATGAATCAAAAGAAAATACCAATAAATTTTCTAAATTTAATGAAGACAATGACAACTAAAGGACACATATCACAATTTATAGAAAAATACTATTTACACTTTAACGCAGCTGCTTTAGTAGATGCCGCAAAAGGGTATGAAGATCAATTAAACAATGGTGCTAAAATGCTAGTATCTCTTGCGGGAGCAATGAGTACTGCAGAAATCGGGAAAATTTTTGCCGAAATGATTCGCCAAGATAAAGTTCAAATTATTTCTTGCACAGGTGCAAACTTGGAAGAAGATATTATGAACTTGGTAGCACATTCACACTACAAACGTGTTCCAAATTATCGCGATTTAACACCACAGGATGAGAGGGACTTAATGGACAAAGGTTTAAACCGAGTAACGGATACCTGTATTCCTGAAGAAGAGGCTTTTAGAAGAATTCAAGAACATATTGTAAAAATCTGGAAAGAGGCTGAAGCGAAAGGTGAACGTTATTTACCTCATGAGTATATGTATAAATTATTACTTTCTGGTGTTTTAGAAGAGCATTATGAAATTGATATTAAAGATTCTTGGATGTATGCTGCAGCCGAAAAAAATCTACCAATTATCTGCCCAGGTTGGGAAGATAGCACAATGGGTAATATTTTTGCTAGCTATGTTTTAAAAGGTGAATTAAATCCAAGTACTATGAAGTCTGGAATTGAATACATGACTTTTTTAGCTGAATGGTATACGAATAATTCTGAAAATGGTATCGGTTTCTTCCAAATTGGAGGTGGTATTTCAGGGGATTTTCCAATTTGTGTGGTGCCTATGTTATATCAAGATATGGAACGTACAGATACACCATTCTGGAGTTATTTCTGTCAGATTAGTGATTCTACAACAAGTTACGGATCGTATTCTGGAGCTGTTCCTAATGAGAAAATTACATGGGGAAAATTAGATGTTGATACCCCTAAATTTATAATTGAAAGTGATGCAACCATCGTTGCACCATTGGTTTTTGCTTACTTGCTAGGAATGTAATAATGGATACTCAAAAAATAGAGAATATTGAATTAAAATATCTAACGGTTGATGATTATGAGGAATTAAAATCAGCAACTTTAGAGTCTTATGGCGGTGTTTTAAATTCTTACTGGAAAGAACAACATATTAAAGATTTAACCACCAAGTTTCCAGAAGGACAAGTGGTTATTAAAATTGATGGTGATATTGCTGGTTGTGCTCTGTCCATTATTGTCGATTTTGATAATATTGATGATGAGCATACTTATGAGGATATTATTGCTGGAGAATCTTTTAAAAATCACGATCCAGATGGCGATGTTCTTTATGGTATTGATGTGTTTATAAAACCAGAATATCGCGGATTGCGATTAGGTAGACGACTTTATGATTACCGGAAAGAGGTTTGTGAAAACTTAAATTTAAAAGGAATTGTATTCGGTGGTCGTATGCCAAATTATCATGAGCATAAGAATTTATCACCTAAAGAATATTTTGAAAAAGTAAAGCGTAAAGAAATCCATGATCCGGTTTTAAACTTTCAAATTTCGAATGATTTTCACCCAGTTCGTATACTAAAAGGGTATTTAGAAGGCGATACGGCCTCTAATGAGTATGCTGTTTTAATGGAATGGGATAATATTTATTATACCAAACCAAATAAAAAGGCAAGCACCGTAAAAACCGTTGTGCGTTTAGGTCTTATTCAATGGCAAATGCGTACTTATACTGGTTTGGATGAACTCATGCAGCAAGTAGAATATTTTATTGATAGTGTTTCTGCTTACCGATCTGATTTCGCCGTGTTTCCAGAGTTTTTCAACGCACCATTAATGGCGGAGTTTAATCATATGCACGAGCCAGAGGCCATTAGAGAGTTGGCCAAGTTTACCGAAGTAATTGTAGAAAAGCTGAAGCAATTATCAATCTCCTACAATATTAATATCATTTCGGGAAGTATGCCTGAATTGGTGGATGATAAGCTATATAACGTTGGTTATTTATGTCGCCGTGATGGTAGTGTGGAACGCTATGAAAAAATTCATGTTACACCAGATGAAGCTAAAGTTTGGGGTATGCAAAACGGGAACAAATTACAAACTTTTGAAACCGATTGTGGGAAAATCGGTATTTTAATATGCTATGATTCGGAGTTTCCAGAATTATCACGTTTATTAGCAGATGAAGGCATGGATATTTTATTTGTTCCTTTTTTAACGGATACACAAAATGGCTATTCTCGTGTTCGCTTATGTGCACAAGCACGAGCAATAGAAAATGAATGTTATGTTGCTATTGCTGGAAGCGTAGGTAATTTACCCAACGTAAATAATATGGATATTCAGTATGCGCAATCGGCTGTTTTTACGCCTTGCGACTTTTCATTTCCAAGTAATGGAATTAAAGCGGAAGCAACGCCTAACACCGAAATGATTCTTGTAGCGGACGTTGATTTGAGTTTATTAAGAGAACTTCATTCGCATGGAGCTGTTAAAAACTTAAAAGATAGGCGAAAAGATTTTTATGATGTTATCCGAATTAATAACAATAAATAGTAATTTTGTTTTTTTAAAATGCATAAATATTGACCAAGTAATGAAAAAAAGAAATGATAATTTAAAACGCGTAATTGTCGACTTTAAAAAGTTAACACCAGAAATTTTAGCGTTACTCGTTGAAAAATATCCTGATGGTTATGATGAAGATCAAATTTTCTCCTTTAAAAATGCGAAAAACGAACTTATTGAAGCTGTCGAAGTTACTACGAGTGACACGAAGTATTTAGTGAAAGTAAGTACCAAGTTGGCGGCAACCATGGAGAATTATGATGAAGACGATTATGAAGATTTTGATGTTGCGGATCCAGAAGCTATCCAAGATCCAGAGCTTGAAATAGCTGACGAAGACGCTGAAGACGAAATAGATTAATTAATTTATAATGAGAACAGCTGTTTTTAAATCTTACGAGAATGGATATTATACCTTCTGGTTCGATAACGGGGAAGAGCTTGCTTTTGAAGAAGTGAGTCCTCGCGTATTAAAACAATACGATTTAAAAAATGACGAGAACTACGTCGATCAGGAGTTTAAAATAGTTTTTGTTGAAGCCCCTGATGGAAATGATGAAGATTCAGTTATATATAGAGTCGAAAGTTTAAAACCGCTTTAATTCCATTTAAATGGAAGATATTAAATGGTTGTTTTAACAGCTTTTGTCTATCAGATAGCATACGAAAATTTTAATAAAACAGGAAAGCAGCAATTGTATAACAGTTGCTGCTTTTCGTTTTTATAAATGAGTTATTATGATTTTAAAGCTGTTTTTTTAGCTCTTCATAATACTGTTTGGTAATATGCAAACCATTATGGGCGCCATCGATAATAGGAAACAATTGGATGTTGTCTGGAATTAAAGCTTTAAGTTTTTTAGCATTTGTTTCTGGGTTAATTAAATTATCACGTGTGCCATAAAATATAAGAATTGGGCACTTTACTTTTGTGATAAATTGATAGGTAGGAATATCATATCGTATTATAAACTCGGGAATCGGTGGTGCAATTTCTTCTGCAACTAAAATTTTCCACGAATAGTATGGTGCGTTTAAGATAAGTTTTTTAGGATTGTTTTTAGAAGCCACATAAGTGGCAATCCCTGATCCTATAGAATACCCTAAAATCACTATTTTATCCTCGGAATAACGCTTTTTTATGGCGTTGTAAACCGCTTCTCCATCATCAAAGAGTTCTTGAGTTTCAGAATAGGAGCCATCGCTTTTACCATAACCACGATAATCAAAAAACAGAATATCATAACCATTGTCAAGGTACAAAGGAGCGCGTTTTCCCCAATCGTGAATGGCACCAGCATTTCCATGGAAATAAACTATTACACCTTTCCGCGTTTGTTCAGTTTTAAATAGAAGAGCGTTTAAAGATATACCTTCCGATACCGGAATATTAAGTTCTTCAAAAGATTCTTTAAAGTTGAACACGTAATTTTTTTCTAAATGCTTCGGATTAAAAAAGAAACGTTCCTGTTTAATATATAAAAAAACTAAAGACAATATATAAAGCACAAAAAACAGTGCTATAATGCGAAATAAGCGTCTAAATAATTTTAGAAAATTAAGTTTCAAGTGGTTTGGGTTTAAATATATCGTGCAAAAATACACTAAAAACCACGAAGTATTCAAATGCAATAATCCAAAGGTTTTCAGAGTTTTTGGCATTAGAATAGGACAAATAGCTGAAAATAATCATAAAACTCCATACTAACGGGAATTTATAATTGGTGAAAACTCCTAATAAAACAAGTGTAGCCACATACCAAGGATGAACGGTTGTAGCTGTAAAGTAATAAACAGTTAAAACAATAAGCATGGTAAAAATAAGCTGTTTCGTGTTTTTTGGTTTTTTATAAATCGCCAAAATAATAACAAAGATAAATACAAAAATAGCAGTGAATTTTCCAATAATAGCTATCTGATTATAACCTGAAATCCAAAAACCTATTTGGCGAAAAATATAGTACAAACTAGCATTAAATTCAAAGTTTTGAAACCATAAAGCCACCGTGTTTGTGTAATTTGTTAAGAATTCAGTTGAATAAAAGGGTATAAAAAAGCATACAGTCGTTAGTCCAACAATCCCATAAAACATCAATAATTTAAGGATGTCATTTCTAGAAGTTTTTGTCAATTTATCTTCGATGCAGTGTTCTTTCCTAAACCACGTAAAAAGTAATGGTAAAAACAGTAGCGGAATTAATTTAACCGAAACGGAACAAGCAAAAACAACAGCCGCAAAAGGCCATTTGTGCTTCTCTAACAAGTATAAACTCCAAATTAGGAAGAACAACATTACACCTTCAAAATGAAGATTTCCGGTGAGTTCAATAATAATAAACGGGTTTAAAATATACCAGAAAATGAGGTGTGTAGGGAGTTTTAACTTCATCAATAACTTCTTGCCAAAATATAGTATTCCGAAATCGGCAGCAATTATAAGTAGCCGTAAAACGATAACAGAACCTAATATGCTTTGACCAGCAAATAGTCCTGCAATTATAAAACACAACTGATTTAAAGGTGGATAGTTGGTGAAGTTACTGGCACTTAATGAACCCATGCCATTATAAAGTTCTTGTGCTTGAGCAATGGGGAATTGGGAGTTAGCAATAAAAAATTCCGGTGTATATAAATACGGATTAAAACCTTCTAATATCATGCGTCCGTCCCAAATAAAGCGATAAAAATCTTGTGATAAACTAGGGATGGATAATATGAAAAGGGCACGAAAACCAAAAGCAAGCCACGTTAAAAATTTAATATTGTGTTTGGTGAGTTGGATGATTTTATAGAAAATGACGAATAAAGATGTATAAAGTATTAGTAGTTTTATACTGTCGGTTCGTTCCAGTTTATAAGCGAAGCTAGCATAGAATAACAAACTTGTAAAAGCGAGTAGGAGTGGGAATTTATAAAACTTAATAAAATTTGAAACTTGCATGGTTCAAATATACATTTTTGTTGCGTGTTGCATATGTTTATAGTCTTTTCATTAAATTAGTAAAATAGAATTTATGATTTAAGTGAAATTTAGAACCAAAATTCAAATGAATACGCAAGCATTAAGTCAGTACTTAAGTAAAACTATTATTTTTACTATAATTCTATTTCTAACAATTTTAACGAGTACTTTTGCTCAAGAAAATGAGACTTATATTAAAGCAGGTATTTTTTACGATAGCGAAAACAATATGCTACTGAAAAATAAGCTAATTCATATTCGAGGGAATAAAATAGTGAGCATAGTGACTTTTCCTGAAATTCCTAAAAACGCTAAATTTATTGATTTAACGAATTATACCGTGCTTCCAGGTTTAATTGATGCACATACTCATGTACTATTTTCTCAAGATTCAAATGTTGATTTTTCAGAACACAGTATTCAATCATTAACTATGGAAAGCGATGCCTTGCGGGCGTTGCGTGGTGCTAAAAGAGCAAGGTCTTATTTAGATGTTGGCATTACAACCATTAAGGATTTAGGTAATTCAGGGCTTTTTTTAGACGTTGCACTGCGGGATGCTATAAGTGAAGGAACTATTACCGGACCGAGAATATTAGCTTCTGGCCCTATCATGGGCGCTGCTGGTGGGCAGATTTACGGGGTATCTCCTAGTCATCAAAATCTTATCGATTTGGAATACCGTATAATAAAAGGCGTTGAAGATGCTAGAAATGCTGTGCGGGAACATGCAAATCAAAATGTGGATGTCATTAAAATCTGCGCTGATAATCTTCCCAACAAAACGTTTCTTACTATAGAAGAAATGAAAGCTATTGTTAACATGGCTCATGATTATGGATTAACCGTTACAGCGCATTCAGTTTCAAATCAATCTGCGTGGAATGCCATTCAAGCAGGAGTAGATGGTATAGAACACGGTTTTAACATAGCTGATTCTACCTTAACTTTAATGGCGAAAAAAAAGGTGTTTCTGGTGCCAACAGAAAACAGTCGGAAATATATGGAGGTTTATGCAGAACTTGCCGGCTATAAGAAAGGAGAGACAGCTTGGATTGAAAATTATTTGAATAATATGTCGAAAAGATTAAAACAAGCAATAAAATTAGGCGTTCCCATAGTAGTGGGTTCTGATAATTATACGGAAATTGGAACTACAAGAGGCTGTTCCTCTCAAGATATGTTTCGGGCTTATTTTGAAGCAGGTATGAAACCTCTAGATATTTTGCAATCGGCAACCTATTTGTCGGCAAGTCATTTAAATATGCAGAATGACATTGGAGTCTTAAAATCAAAATCGAAAGCAGATATAATTGCTGTTAAAGGTGATATAATTGCTAACTTTGTAAACACAATTGAAAATGTTGTTTTTGTTATGAAAGATGGTGTCATTTATAATCAAGAAACAAATTGAGAGACATTTAATCAAAAAAAAATCAACTAGTATTTAGTTGATTTTTCTATATACAAATGATTTACTTACAAGTTTTTTAAGCTTCCATTTTTGACACCTTATGCAAAGCATCGGCAATAAGCATATCACCTTTTATTATTTCGAAAGTTACTTTATTGGCAACATCATCGTTTAGTGTTCTAACCAAAGTTTGGGCGACATCATTTCTGCTAATTTCGCCGCGTTTATTAAGCTTCTCTTCTAATTCTATTTTATTTAATAATTCGTCATTCGTTAAAGCACCAGGCCTTACTATGCTGTAATTTAAACCACTTTCAGTTAAATGGGTATCTGCGATTTGTTTCGCTTTTAAATAGGCCTCTAATTCTGGGACAGATTCTGGCTTGTCCGCTCCCATGGAACTTAACATAACAAATTTCTTAATATTGTTGTTTTTAGAAGCATCAATCAGTTTTATAGCACCGTTTTGGTCAACGGCCTCTACATTTTTTCCGCCAGAACCGGCAGCAAAAATGACTTTATCAATGGGTTTTTTAAAAGCGTGAGATACATCTTTTTCTAAATCTGCTAAAACGGTTTCCACGTTTTTCGCCTTAAAAAAAGGAATTTGCTCCTCTTTTCTCACCATGGCTATGGGATTAAAATATTGCGATTCACTTAAAAGATTAACTATTTTTTTTCCTGTGGTACCGTGAGCACCGGCTACTAAAATATTTTCCATGTCTTAATATAACTATATATGAAGAGCTTTACAAGAAATTTAGGCTGTTTAACGAGACTTTAATAGTATTGCTAATGGATGATTAGTTTTTTAAAGACTTGAAGAACACGAAGCCAAATCCAAGAAATAGCATGAGGTGAAATGGGAATAATCCAAAATCGCCGCCACCATTTCCAACAACAAAAGCGCTGTACATACCAAATGCGAAATAAAGCATCAACAAACCTTCAAAAATAACATACCAAGATATTTTTTTCTTCAGATAGATATTCTGTTTCCAAGAGTCTTTATTGTTTGAATTAATATTAAATTTTGGTGTGCGAATAAAGTCACTCGGCTTTCTAAAATGTCCTTCAATAACGGCTATTGTATTATGCAGGGAAAACCCCATAGCAACAGAAAAGAAGGCGAAAAACATGCTGATGTATTTTATGAGATTTTTAATGCCAGAACCCTGTAAGCGCTTGTAGATAATCCAATAACTAATAAAGAAAATAATAGAACTAATTACAAAAAAACTAGTGGCATAGAAATACATTTTTAGCGTTTCATTTTGGTGCTTTATGTAAAGCATAGGCACACTTAAAACAGCCACGATTAGAATACTTAAAAACATGGTGCTATTTAACAAATGTAGAAAACCGTGCATTTTTGATTTAGCAGACATGTTTTCACTCTTTAGAATTCTAAAAAACATCTTCTGAAAATTCTCTGCACCACCTTTATTCCATCGAAACTGTTGTGAACGAGCTGCACTTATAACTATTGGTAATTCGGCAGGTGTTTCAACATGTTCTAAATATTTGAATTCCCAGCCTTTTAATTGGGCTCGGTAGCTTAAATCCAGATCTTCTGTCAATGTATCGCCTTCCCAATTTCCGGCATCTATAATACATGTTTTTCTCCAAACACCAGCCGTACCATTAAAGTTGATAAAATGTCCTTTCGTATTTCTACCTGTTTGTTCTAAAGTGAAATGCGCATCTAAAGCAAAAGCCTGAATTTTAGTTAAAATTGAATAATCGCGATTAATGTGTCCCCAGCGGGTTTGAACTACGCCAATGTTTTCATTTTTAAAATAAGGGATTGTTTGTTGTAGCCAATCTGATTTCGGCATAAAATCGGCATCAAAAATGACAATAAACGTACCTTTGGCATATTCTAAAGCGGCCTTAAGTGCGCCAGCTTTAAAACCTGTCCTATCGGTTCGGTGAATATGTGTAATATCGAAACCTATTTGCTTTAACTCGATTATTTTTTTTGCAGTAATTGTATAAGATTCGTCTGTGGAATCATCCAAGACTTGTATTTCTAATTTGTCTTTCGGATAATTAATTTTTGAAATATTATCTAACAAACGTTCCACCACATAAAGTTCATTATAAATTGGTAGTTGAATGGTAACAAGCGGAATTTCTTTAGTATTTGTTAAATCGAATCTAGCCGCATCTTCAATTTTTTTTTCAGCTGATAAATAGTTGAATAATAAATTTAATTGCGCCAAAGCAAACATGAAAATCAGGATTAATGCTAACGTGTAAATTGTTATAATGATGCCTTCAATAATCATTTTTTGAAACCGTATTTAAAAATCCATGCTAGAATTTTATATCCAGCAAATACAGCACCTTTAACTGTTCCAGATACTTTAGAAACGCCGATGCGGTTTCTATACGGCACGTCGATTTCCGTATAAGAAATATTTTGTTTTAAAACTTTTAATTGCATTTCCACCGTCCAACCATAAGTTTTGTCTTCCATGTTTAAAGCTAACAATTGATTATATTTAATTGCACGAAACGGGCCTAAATCGGTAAACTTGGAGCCAAACATGAATCGCATTAAAGTTGTTGCTAACCAATTACCAAATATCTGTGGCATGGTCATGGAGCCTTTTTCACGTAATTCTTTGCATCTAGCACCTACTACAAAATCGACTTTGTTATCTAGAATAGGTTGAATGATATTGGTGAGTTGTTCCGGGAAATCACTGTAATCGCCATCCAAAAAGACAATAATATCCGGTTTCGGGTTTTGTTGCGCCAGATAATCCATTCCCTTTAAACATGCCCAGCCATAACCTTTTCTGTTTTCTGTTAATACGGTTGCGCCTGCCACTTTTGCATTTATTTCTGTCGCGTCTGTAGAGTTATTACTCACCACAATAATTTCACTTACGATGTCAGGAATATCTTTAATAACTAATGATATGGCATCGGCTTCATTATAAGCAGGAATAATAACTTTTATATTGGGCATTTATTGTTTTCTTTGAAAGTGCAAAAATAGGCTTAACCGACTCAAGTTACCATAACTTGTATGGCTTTGTTTATTTTACTTTTGATTTACTAAATCTATTAAATCGACATCATTTCCTAATAAAATTTCGGTCGGATTAATACGTCCTTTCGTGCTGTCATTTTCTAGTTTTAAAACACCACGCGGACAAACAGCACTGCAAATACCGCAACCTACACAGCTAGATCTGACAATATTTTCGCCTTTTTGAGCATAAGCTCGAACGTCAATACCCATTTCGCAATAAGTAGAGCAATTTCCACATGAAATGCATTGTCCGCCATTAGTCGTAATTCTAAATTTAGAAAAAATACGTTGTTGAAATCCTAAAATAGCAGCCATTGGGCAACCAAAACGACACCAAACGCGATTTCCAAAAATAGGGTAGAAGCCTGTTCCAATCACACCCGAAAAAATTGAACCAATAAGAAAACCATAAGAAGATCGTAAAGTTTCTGCTTCAAATAAAAATAATTGTGAGCCATTCGAGAAATAATGCATGCCAATAAGAACCATAATAATTACAAAGTATCCAATAGCACCATAACGCGCATCTTTACCTAATTCATGGCGTTTGTAAATCATGGTTAATGTAAAAATAAGTGTCAAAAAACCAGCTACTAAAAATAAGAAAACTTCTTTTGTAAGCCAGTAATTCTCTGCATCGTAACCTAAATACGTATAAATAACGGCAGTCGTCATTAGTACAACGAATACTAATACACTATGAACCACCCAACGTTCAATTTTCCAGGCAGCTTGAGTTTTATCACTTAAGTGCCGGAAGGGGTCTCCTGCCGTTTCAGCCAATCCGCCGCAACCACAAACCCAGGAGCAATACCAACGCTTACCATATTTGTAGGTCAGAATTGGTGTAATAATAAGAATAGACGCCACACCGAAAATTAAGATTCCTACGCCAACATCGCCAGCGCTAATCATATCGTCTACGCGATATTGCTCGAAATTATAATAGTTTAAAGGCCAGATGTTTTTTAAATCATAATAAGGTAGACTAAAACTTTCGGAGTTTAACCTTGACATGAATTCAGGAATCAAAAAAGCAAAACCTAACTGAAAGAACATCACCGAGTACGTTCGCAATTGCTCGTAACGATTATGTCTGTATTTTAATAAAAACTTATATCCGAAAGCTAAAATTGCCAATGTGTAAAGAGTACCATAAACAAACCACTGACTTGCAGGACCACCGTTTAAAAGTCTACTTAAAGGATCGAAAAAAGAGATTAGTCCGGTGTTTGCCGCGCCATCTGTTCCTAAACCTAATAGGTGTGGGTAAAAGTATAACACAATGTAGAATAGTGTTAAAACAATTCCTGTTAACCAACCAACAGCTCCATGCGATGAAATAGATTTGAACCAAACACCATCATTTTTAATGCCTTTAGGTTTATTTAAGTAAGCGTCTGTTGTAAACCCGCCAATTCCTAAAGTTATAGCGCCAAGCGCGGCTGTTAAAGCCCAACCTGACATAATATCTAAATTAAATAAAGCCAGAACTAACGTGAATAAACCAATCAAACCAATGGTCAAAAATACTTTTTGTTTGGCCGATGTGTGATAGCCATCGGGTTTGGCTAATGATAAACTATGGTTTAATTTTTGACTCATGGTTGTTTTCTTTTTGAGACCTCACAGGTTTTTAAAACCTGTGAGGTCTGGAATATTAAATTCATTCTAAAAAATACGTTTCTGAAATATGAATTTTCTTTTGTTCATGGACATAGTTCAAATTATCTTCATTATCGAAAAGTTCTAAAACGAAACTTCTATCTAGTTTTGTTGGTTGTTTCGATAAAAGAGATTGAAACGATGAATATTTATAGGTTTTGAAATTATCTGTAAATCCATGATGAACAGGATTCAAATGAATATAAACCACTAAAGACTTCAAATAAGCCTCAACAGAGATTTTAATTCGAGAAAATCGATCTTTAAATAGGCCTCCAGTTCTTTGATGTTTTTTATTAAAAGCTTTCGCATAAGCATTGAAAAAATTAGAAAATGCTTGCGAAATTTTCTTCTGCTCTTGATTTTCTTTGGTTTTAACTAAAAAATGAAAATGGTTTTTCATTAAACAGTACGCTAATATATCCACCACATCCAATAGATACTTTTTTGTTAGCGATAGAAAATAAAGATAATTATCGTCCTCTAAAAAAATATCTTCTTTATTATTGCCACAATTATAAATGTGGTAATAATTATCTTCTATTAACGGTTCGTATTTCATTTAGATTAAATTAAAGCTTTTCATAAGACCTCACAGGTTTTTGAAACCTGTGAGGTCTGGAACGCGAATGTTTAAGCTTTTTTCAAATTCCTCTCGAATTCTTCTTTCAAAACGCTTATAAAATTCAGGATCAAAATTGGCTTCAGAAAGATGTTCCACAACATAATTAACGGAGCGATTCTCTGTCAGCCATCTATCAAAAACTTCGTGTTTCATGCGGATTCCAAAGGTGTTGATGCCTTTAAAATCTTGTGTTTCTTGGTTATATTCAATCGTAATGCATTTATCTTCAGTCGTATGTTTCCAATGAAAATGCGCGTGATTTTCTTTTAATTCAGGAAATACCCAACCATAAGTTTGATATTCGATATCGAAAAATTTAGCCGAATTAAACCAATGACTTGGATTATACGCCATGCGGTTTCCACAAATAGTTTGCGCCACCACTTCGCCCATCATGCGTCCGGTATACCAAACCGCTTCAATGGGTTTTCTGTTACCAATAGGTTCGTGTTGCTCGGCACAATCGCCAATAGCATAAACATCGGGGATATTGGTTTCTAAATATCGGTTCACTAAAACGCCTCGTTTAGTTTCCACGTTAATATTTTTTACGACTGAAATATTGGGTGAAACACCAGCGGTTAAACCCACAAAATCACAGATTATTTCTTCACCTGTTTCTTCAATAATAATAGATTTAACACGACCATTCTCATCCGATTTAATTTCTTTTAAATTTGTTTCCAAACGTAAATCAATTCCATGTTTTTTAATTTCATAATTAACCAACTTGCTATCGCCTTTTGGTAATACATTATTCCAAAAACTAGGTTCGCGGACTAAAAGTGTAACTGGGATATTGCGACTATTTAGCATTTCTGCGAGTTCAATACCAATTAAGCCACCGCCAACGACAACGGCACGTTTACAAGCTGAATTATTAGGCGCATAAACTTCCAAGTTATCTAAATCTTGTTTACTGTATAAGCCTTGAACACCATTTAAATCTTGACCTGGCCAACCAAATTTGTTAGGTTTGCTACCCGTTGCAACAATAAGTTTATCATAAGTTATGGAATCGCCTTCTCGAAAATGAAGTGTTTTTGTAGCTGTATCAATATCATCTACAAATCCCGATTTTAGTTCAATACGGTTTTTCTTCCAAAACCAATCTTCATACGGCTTCGTATGCTCGTATTTCATATGTCCCATGTAAATATACATCAGGGCGGTACGTGAGAAAAAGTGTTCGGTTTCAGCAGAAATAATAGTTATTTTATTTTGTGAAAGCTTACGAATATGCCGCGCAGCAGTCACGCCAGAGATGCCGTTTCCAATAATAACAACGTGTTCCATAAGATGGTTTTAATAACTCGTTGGTCGAAGGTTTATGTCCAACCTTAATGTTTTTTGTACAATTTGTTTAAAAATAAACATTATTAATCAGTTATGCCAAGTTATTAAGCGTGGTTTTAGCCCTTTCTGATATGTAAAAATTAAAAAAATCGAGAATATGTTTAATACACATTCTCAATATCTTCTTTTCTATTGAAATTAAAAACATTAATTTGAAGTTTCAATAATCTTGAAATTCTTGATTGCTGTATTAGGCTCAATAATATTATAGCCTTTCCAAAACTCTGGATCGTAGGCAGGAAGGTAAGTGGGTATTACATCTGCAACTTCTGTAAAATCATTGAATTCGGTTTCAGAAATTGGTGTGGATTCAAAAATAATCAATTCTTTTTTATCAATATTTCTAACGATAAAATGAATATCGGCAGCCAATTCATTTTGCTTACGTCGGCCTTTTACATTTTTATTCTTTTCAATTATTTTTAATGGTCGTTTAATCCCAACTTGCTGCCCATTTGTTTCATCAGCATATTTAAGTGTGTATTTATCCTTCGCATTTTTTTGAAAAATAATAGTACCTTCTTTTAAATATTCCTTCATTGAAATACCTAATAAGCCGAATTTTCGAAGCGGTTTTACATTTTTATAGTCTACACGTACAATGGCAAAATCCTGCGTGTTAATATATAAAGTGCCTTCAAAATCCGCGCTACGTTTGGGTTTGAAACTTATAGTGTAAACGAATTCATTATTGAAATAGACGAAATCGAGCATTTCAAATTCGTAACGACGAGACTTTTTAATAAAATTTAAATCTGAGTCTTCATTTAAAAAATTGGCATTCTCTAAATTATGAGCGGTACTTTTTTTCCACTTTAGGAAATTCTCTTGGCGTTTCGCTTCTTGTTCCTTTTTCTTTTCTATGAATTCAGCAGTCTCTTTTTGCTCTTGATTATCTCCAAAAAATGTGGAGTCGATTTCCTCTTTCGTACCAAACCAACCTGATTTTATTTTAAAATATGAATCACGTTTTACATGTTTTCTGATGATTTCGTTAAAGCGCTTTTCATAATTTTCTAATGTAATTTCAGTTTGCTTATCATATAAGCGAGACGCTTTTAAAATTTCCATTTTTTGAGGCTGTGAAGCTTTAACTTGGCCATATAATTCACCTAAAACTTCTGTATGTTGGTCTGTGTTTTTCGGAACTGACGTAATAATGCTATCTACAAAAGCTTGGTTGAATTCGGGAATTGTCGTTTTTTCAATTTTCACATCGGTTTTTAGCATTTGCGTGTAATACGATTCTCTGTAAAACAGTTTCCGTTTAGCGTATCCGAAATCGTAATTGATTTTTAAACCCTCTTTTACTTTGTCTAATATTTCATCAAGGGTATAATTTTTATTGGTGATAAAAACTTCACTTAAATCAATGTTTTTTGCGTTTAATGTAATAGTGCTTTCTGTAAAATTTTGAATGGCAAATGTCTTTTGCTCATAACCCATACAACTAATGTAAAGTGAATCGCTTGTAGAAATAGGACGATTAATTGTAAGATTAAATTCGCCTTTATCATTACTAATTGTGCCTGTTTTATCGTCTATTGAAATGGTAACAAATGGAATTGGCTCGTGTTTAGTAGAATCGATGATTTTTGCGGAAATAGTCTGTTGGGCTTTTGCAGAAAAAATTGTTAAGCAACAAAGTGCTAGAATAAGTTTGGTTAATGTCATTGGTTATAGTTTAGAAGGGGAAAGTATTCTTTTCGAACGTATGAAAGCAGTCTTTTTTATTTTTATTAAGTAAGATTTATCTTAATTTTAACATATAACCAATAGTGCATCAGGAAATTAAGAAATATGATTCTGGTAATATTTGTAGAGTACGTCCGGCGAAGCGCCAAGCCATTTCTTAACATAAATAGTCCAGAAATGATATTGTAAAGTCCAAATACCATGTCTTTCATAAAGTCTGGCAGAAGTTTTAATTTTATAGGGAATAACGACAAATTGCTTTCTGGAATACAATTCATTAATCAATATATTATCTTCATAGATGACGTATTCTTCACTGAAACCTCCTATTTCATAGAAGAGCTTTTTCGTGATAAATTGACTTTGATCGCCACCACGACAAGCGCGCCATGAAAATTGAGTTAGCCAACCAGCCAGACGAAGCCACCAATGATTATTGTTAAATTGGAGTCGGAAACAGCCCGCTAAATTTCCTTTTGAAACTTCATTGATAATGAGATCATCAAAATGTTTCGGTGGAAATGAATCCGCATGTAAAAAATAAAGAATATTTCCTGTTGCTTGTTTTGCGCCAAGATTCATTTGTTTTGCGCGGCCTTTTTCGGAATTTAGAAGAATTAGCTTTTTGTTATTGGATGAGGGCTTTTTAGTTATTTGCGGGCGACTTGATATAAATGCCATTACCAATTCTTGTGAATTATCCGAACTTCCGCCATCCACAATTATAATTTCTGCACTATTTTTTGAAGATGAATTAATAATAAGATGCTTCAAAACCGAAACAATATTTTCGGCTTCGTTGAGCATAGGGATAATAATGGAAATGCTATTAGTCATTTAATTCCCAGCTGTAATCCATGTATTTTGTTTTGGCATCTGATTGAATAGTTATTTCAGAATAGCTGTTTAGAAAATCGATTAAACTGGAGTTTTGTTTAAAATCTTTAGAAAACCATTTGAAGATTTTGGAAAGTTCTAATTTATCTTTCTCAATGTTATTTTTAGATGCATCATTTAAAAACTCTTTAGTTGTAGCCGTTAATTGTTGATCCAGTTTTTCAGAAACAAAAGCTTCATTTTGCAACTTCGGACAAGAAGTGGATGCGCAAACAATGGCAAAATGAATGCGTGGTTCATTCATGTTGCGTAAAATTTCATGTTCTATATAATTTAATGATATGTATTTTCCGTTAATAGGAATAAATTCCTGATCCCAAGGATTTTTAATGTCTTTGATACTTTTTAAAGGATAATTGTCTATAATTAATTTGACTGTAAAAGCATTATAAGCATTAATCCAATACGCTAATATTTCATTGTTGCTCCAAGAATCTTTAGGTGAAATTTTAATGAATTGGTTGAGGTAATTATTTAATTCAACATCATTCGCTTTGATGCTTATATAATTGACAGCTCCTTCTTTAGAAACATGTTTCTTGAGGAAGTTTGTCCAATCCGAGTGGTCTATGTTTTGACTAATAGCCGATATGCTCATACCAAAAGTAATAATAAAAATAATGATTTTGATTTTCATGATATAGATTTTGGATGTTGATATCGGGCTTTAAATTAGCGTCTTAGAGTGTTTTAATTAGCTCTTTAAATAGCGCAATCATTTGTGGTTCTGCTTTGCCAGCCATTGCAATAATTTCAGAAATGTTGACGGGTTTTAAATTATCTGGATCACATTCATCGGTTAAAACAGAAACAGCAGCCACCTTTAAATTTAAATGATTGGCGACAATAATTTCAGGAACCGTACTCATACCAACGGCATCTGCACCAATAATTTTAAGCATTCGGTATTCTGCACGCGTTTCCAATTGTGGGCCAACTACACTGGCATAAACACCTTTGTGAAGTGTGATACCTTTATCTTTGGCAATGGTTTCAAATTTCTTATTGATTTCTAAATCGTAAGGTGCACTCATGTCGGTAAAACGCTCACCCAGTTGTTCTACACCTCTAAACGCTAGAGGCGAACTGCCTTGCAAATTAATATGATCATCAATTAGCATCAATTCGCCTTTTTTAAAATTGGAATTAATGGCACCAGACGCATTTGAAACTAATAGAGTTTTAATACCTAACTGCTTCATAACACGAACTGGGTACGTAACATCTTGAAGCGAATAACCCTCATAAATATGAAAACGGCCTTGCATAACCACTACTTTTTTACCGGAAAGTGTGCCGTATATTAATTTACCTTTGTGAAACTCTACCGTTGCTGTTGGGAAATTTGGAATGTGATTATAGCTTACTTCAGCAATAATATCAATGTCATCTAGTATTTTCCCCAATCCTGTTCCTAGAATAATACCCAATTCAGGGCTTTCAAAACCTTTACTAATTAAGTAATCCGCAGTTTCTGTAATGTATTTAAGCATATTTTAATAGTATTTTTTTAGTGATTCAATACCTTCCATATCTTCAAAGGTGTCAATATCATTTAATGTTTTTAATAGATAAACGGTCTCATTTTTTAAATCGTTTAAGGTGGCTTCACGAACTGTTTGAGTTCCCCAATCTTTATTTTTGAATATTTTCGGATGCAATCTTTTCATTCCGAAAAGATAATACCCACCATCTTCGGCAGGACCTAAAACGTAATTATGCTGGTTTAATTTTTGAAATCCTTCAGTAACGATTTCGGCATTTAAATCTAATAAATCGCTACCAATTATCAGCACTTTTTCATAGCCTAATTGAAATAATTCGGAAAAGGCATTTTCCATACGCTCACCTAAATCTAAACCTTCTTGTCTTTTTTTCTTAAAGAATTCTGGATGCCAAATGTCATTATCTTGAATCATTTCTGAATAAAACACATAGCGATCGGCTGTAACATTTTTAGCAATTTCAACCGTATGATTTAATAAGTGTTTATAGATTTCTAAAGCAGATTCATCGCCAATTGTTTTGGCTAATCGGGTTTTACACTTTCCTAATTCTGGATTTCTAGTAAAAATAATCAGCGCACTTTTAGAAGTAGGAAAATAGAAATTTGTAACCTGATCTAAATCGCTATTGGTATTGTTATTTGTTGAAATACCCATTCAATATTAATTCTAATTATAAACTTTTTTGCCTTTATGTAACCATTTGCCCCACGTTTTTGAAAAGGCATGGACACTATCTGTTTCCTTGTTTTTTAAATTATAAACGGGGAAGTCGTTATTTTTCCATTCGAAAATACCGCCATATAAATTATATACAGCTGTATAACCAGCTTCTTTAAGTTTTTTTGAAATGTTTTCAGATCGGACTCCTAACGAACAATACACCACGATAGTGTCGTTTTTATTTGAGACTTCTTTTAATACGTTTTCTAGCTGAAAATGATCATGCCCTACAAATATAGCATCCTTTAAATGACTGACTTTATATTCATTGGGTTCACGAGCATCTAAAACTTTATAGTCGGTTTTAGGCACGGCTAATTCATGAACTGAAATATAAGGGATTTCGTTTGTGTTATAACGTTTAAGTAATCCATCTAATGAATCCTGCGCAAAACTGATTTGAATGCTTGATAAAAATATAACTATATAGAAAATGGATGTTCTCATATTGGTGTTCTTTCAATAACTATTCCACAACGCTTCCCTGACAACTGCTTCCTGCTCCTGCCGTGCAGCCATAACAATGTTGAGAAATCATAATGTTTCTACCTTCTAATAATTCATTATTATACTCGGAAATATGTTTTACAGAACTATTAACTGGTAGTTGTAACATTTGATTGAAATCACAATCATATAAATAACCGTCCCAACTAATTGACAATGTATTTGTGCACATTACATTTTTTACTGCAGCGGGATTATAGGCTTCCACCAAACTGTACATATAATCTTCATAATTTTCTGAAGCGATTAAATAGTCTAAAAAGCGTGCAATTGGTAAATTTGTAATTGTGAATAAATTATGAAACTGAATATCAAAGTCTTCTAAAAGTGCTTTTTTAAAGTCTTTTTCCATGGCTGCTTGATTGCCTGGTAAAAATGCACCGGACGGATTATAAACCAAATCCAAGCGTAAATTGCTGCCCGGTAAACCATAACCAACAGCATTTAACTCTTGCAATGCTTTAATAGATTTAGCAAAAACACCTTCGCCCCGTTGTTTGTCGGTTTTCCCTTTAGTCCAATGTGGCATCGAACTTACCACATGCACATTATGTTTTTTAAAGAACTCAGGTAAATCGTAATACTTTTTATTGGCACGAATAATAGTTAGGTTGGATCGTACAATAAAATCTTTAACGCCAACCTTGGCCGCCTCTTCCACAAACCAACGGAAATCGGGATTCATTTCAGGAGCGCCACCTGTTAAATCCAAGGTATGTGCTTCGGTATTTTTTATTACTTCCAAGCATTGCAACATGGTTTCCCGAGTCATAATTTCCTTTCGGTCAGGCCCGGCATCTACATGGCAATGCGTGCAAACTTGATTACACATATATCCGACATTTATTTGAAGAATTTCTAGCTTTTTCGCTTTAAGCGGAAACTGATTACTTTCAGAAATTTTATCTTTAAACGTTGGCAATTCACCCGATTTAAAAATGCCATTAGATAAAATTTCTAATTGGCGTTTACTATCGGCTAATGCGTTTTTTTGTTTTTTTAAGGATTTAATCATAAACTATTTACTGATCTAATTTATTTACTTTATTCATCATCTGAACGCCATGAACCAAAGATGCTCCACCTCGAATAGCCGCGGCTACATGCAAAGCTTCCATCATTTCTTCTTTGGTTATACCACGTTGCAATCCGTCACCTGTGTACGCATCAATACAATAAGGACATTGAATAGTATGAGATACGGCTAATGCAATAAGCGATTTTTCACGTTCAGATAAAGCACCTGCTTCAAAAACCTTTCCGTAATAATCAAAAAATTTAGCACCTAGCTCTTCATTCCATTCAGATATTTTACTAAATTTTTTAAGGTCTGCGGGATCGTAATATGTTTTTTGCATGATAAATTGGATGTATAAATAGTTATGTGAAAAATGAATATACGGTTTTATGTCGTAGAAATAAGTCAAAGATTACATAAAAGGATAGGTATATCATCCACATTCACCATTTAAAAAATAACTATCTTGCAACCTGAAACTTTTAATTTATGATCCAAGATTTAGCAGCACAATATGCACCGTTTTTTGAGAAAGAGTTAATCGATGAAATTAGTCAGATTGGTATTGTAAAAGATGTTCGCGAAGGTGAAACCCTTATTGAAATTGGGTCTTATGTTAAATCAATGCCTTTGCTAGTTACAGGTGCTATTAAAATTTTACGCCAAGATGATGATGGTGATGAGTTGTTGCTCTATTTTTTAGAAAAAGGCGATACTTGTGCTATGACATTAACATGTTGTTTGGGTCGTACAAAAAGTGAAATTAGAGCCATTGCCGAAACGGACGCAAGACTGATTATGATTCCTATTGAAAAGATGGAAGAATGGTCTGGTAAATATAAAAGTTGGCGAAATTTTGTCTTTGAAAGCTATCATAGTCGCCTGAACGAAATGCTGGATACTATTGATAGTATTGCCTTTTTAAAAATGGATGCCCGCTTGCTAAAATATCTTAATGAAAAAGCGCGTGTTTCTGAAGATCATGTTATTTATAGTACGCATCAAGAAATCGCTTATGAGCTAAATACTTCGCGTGTGGTAATTTCTAGATTACTGAAAAAATTAGAAAACATGGGCAAAGTTCAATTAAACCGAAATCATATTATTCTTCATTTAGATTAAAACGCTATGTAGCTTTCGATACTGTCTAAAAGAAATTTAAACTCTATTTTGGCAATTAATATTCGAAAACTATATTATGGAACTATTTGAAATTTTAGGATATTTAAGCGCGTTATTTTTGGGTGTTTTTATTGGGTTAATTGGAGTTGGCGGATTTATATTGGCCGTTCCAGTTTTAGCATACTTATTCTTATTCAATGAGAAGGTTACCACGGCTTATGCCTTGTTTATTGTAGGAATTACTTCATTAATTACTGGTTTACAGCAAAACAGAAAAGGCTTGGTGGATTGGCGAACAGCCATTTTTTTTGGTCTGCCAGCAATAATTGGTAGTATATTAGTCAGACGTTATCTTATTCCTGCACTTCCCGTAATAATGTTCACAATCACCGATTATAAATTTACTACACGCATGCTTATTTTTGGCATATTTTCAATTTTAATGATTCCTGCAGCTTTTTCTATATGGAAAGAACGCAATGAAACATCTTATTGTACGCTGGTTAGTTATAATTACAAAGGTATTCTTATACAAGGATTTTTAATTGGTGGAATTACCGGATTATTTGGAGTAGGCGGAAGTTTCTTAATTATTCCAGCATTAGTAATGTTGGCTAATATTCAAATAAAAGTAGCGGTTGCAACGTCCTTTATTGTTATTGCTATGAATGCTTTATTTGGCTTTTTTATAGGCGATGTTATGACGATGATTATCGATTGGAAATTTCTGGCAAGCTTCACATCAATTTCAGTAATCGGGGTTTTTATAGGCATTTATCTAAACGATTTTGTCAATGTGAGAAAAATTAGAAAAGGCTTTGGTTATTTTGTCTTTGTTCTAGCTTTCTTTATATTTTACTTGGAAATTTTAAGCAAAAGCCTATTGTAACTTTGGTTACCCGCCATATCAATAGTTATTTGTAATTTTGAAAATATATTAAAACGTAAAACGGAATAGTTATGAAAATAGAACAGATATACACCGGTTGTTTAGCACAAGGTGCGTATTACATCGAGAGTCAAGGCGAAGTGGCAATCATTGACCCACTGCGTGAAGTTAAACCTTACATAGATCGAGCGAAGAAAGACAACGCGAAAATCAAATATATTTTTGAAACGCATTTTCATGCCGATTTTGTAAGTGGACACGTAACATTAGCTAAACAAACAGGTGCCGATATCGTTTTTGGTCCTACAGCTAAAACGAGTTTCGATGCTGTTATAGCAGAAGATAATCAAGTATTTAAATTAGGAGATATTACCATAACCGCTTTGCACACGCCAGGGCATACTATGGAAAGTACAACCTATTTATTAAAAGATAAAAATGGTAAGGATTATGCTATTTTTAGTGGCGATACCTTATTTTTAGGGGATGTAGGTCGACCAGATTTAGCGCAAAAAGCAGCTAGTATGACGCAAGAAGAATTAGCAGGAATTTTATATGAAAGCTTACGAACTAAAATCATGACCCTTGCCGATGATGTTATAGTATATCCAGCACACGGTGCCGGATCTGCTTGTGGTAAAAATTTAAGTAAAGAAACCGTTGGGAGTATTGGTGATCAGAAGAAAACTAATTATGCGTTAAGAGCTGACATGACGAAAGAAGAATTTATACAAGAAGTAACGGATGGTTTAGCACCACCACCAAAGTATTTTCCTTTGAATGTGCAGATGAACAAAGAAGGTTATGACGATATTGACGTGGTTTTAGAACGCGGTACGCAAGCCTTGTCACCAGATGCTTTTGAAGCAGCAGCTAATGAAACTGAAGCTGTTATGTTAGATGTTCGTCATCAAGATAATTTTGTAAAAGGTCATATTCCACGCTCTATTTTTATTGGTATTGATGGCGGATTTGCTCCTTGGGTTGGTGCCTTAATTGCCGATGTCAAACAGCCTATTTTATTAATTGCTCCTGAAGGTCGCGAGGAAGAAACGATTACACGTTTATCTCGCGTTGGATTCGATTATACGATTGGATATCTAAAAGGTGGTTTTGACGCATGGAAAGCGGCAGGAAAAGATACGGATTCTATCAAATCTATTCCAGCCACCGAGTTTAAAACACTTTTAGACACAGATAATATTCCGGTTTTCGATGTTAGAAAAGAAAGTGAATTTACGGCCGCTCATATAGAAGGGGCGAGTTTAACCTCATTAGATTTTTTGAACAGTCATTTAAGCGAGTTTCCAACTAAAGAAAACTTCTATGTGCATTGCGCTGGTGGTTACCGAAGTGTTATTGCAGCCTCTATTTTAAAGAGTCGCGGTATACATAATTTAGTCGATGTTGCTGGTGGTTTTTCAGCTATTAAAGACGCTGGAATTCCAGTAACAGATTTCGTTTGCCCATCGACATTGAAATAATTATTATAATTTTAGTATATTGAAAAGAGTGGCGAAAGTCACTCTTTTTTAGTAACAAATGTTACGTATAAGGTTAAATTATCGATGTAAATTTATAGTAAATTAAAAACAATTAAAATTATGTCATTATTATCTATGCTATTCGGGACAGCTCAAAATTCCGCAGTTAAAGTTTTATCGGCAGAAGAATTTAAAGCCCAAATAGGAAAAGGAAAGGTTCAATTGGCTGATGTGAGAACGCCTGGCGAATTTAATTCGGGACACATTAAAAACGCGAAAAATATTGATTTCTTTACGGGATCATTTGCTGATAAATTCGAGAAATTAAGCAAAGAAAAACCTGTATACTTATACTGTCGTAGTGGCGCAAGAAGTAAAAAGGCTTCCAACAAATTAGTCACTATGGGGTTTACAGAAATTTATGATTTAAAAGGAGGTTATAATAACTGGAAATAAGAAATATTATGAAACGAGCATGCTAAAAGTATTATCGCCCTAGGGAATGATTAACCTGCCTGCCGGCAGGCAGGTAGCGAAAAGCATGTGACAATCAAAAACAAATAAATATAAACACATGAAAATAACATTAGAAATACAGAACTTAAAATGTGGTGGTTGCTCAAATACAGTTACAACTAAATTAGCAAGCGTTGCTGGTATTGAAAACGTATCTGTAATAGTAGAAACAAGCGAAGTTACTTTCAACTATACAACAGAAGATGCATTAGTAGCAGCTAAACAAAAATTAAAGTCTTTGGGTTATCCTGAAGCAGATACAGTCAATTCAGTAATAAGTAAGGCTAAATCTTTTATTAGTTGTGCAACCGGAAAAATGGCGACCAATGAATCTTAAATGGACAATTTTAAGTTTCGCATTCTTGCTGGTTGTTAGTTGTAAAAATAACAATGAAAAGAAATCTGATTATGTTGATACCGTAGCAATCAATAAGCAACAGGAGCATCCAGGAAAAAAACTCATGGAAGTTAATTGTTACGTATGCCATAGTCCAACAGCGAGCCATGACGACCGTATTGCGCCGCCAATGGTAGCTATTAAAAGACATTATCTAAATGATGGTATTAGTAAAGCCGACTTTATTAGCGACATTCAAAGTTATGTTAAAAATCCTAATGAAGCTGATTCCAGAATGCGCGGTGCAGTTAAGCGATTTGGTGTTATGCCAAAAGCACAGTATCCAGAGAAAACAGTAGCGCAAATTGCCGATTATTTATACGATTATGATGTGGAACAACCGGAATGGTTTGATGACCATGTAAAAGAACAAGGAGACAAAGGTAGAGGGAAAGGTCGCGGTAAAATGAACGGTGCTGGAAAGCAAAGAATGAATCAACAGCGGGCTTCTTTATGGGATTCTGCAATGACCTATGAAGAAATAGGTTTAAAATACGCCATGAGTACGAAGGCACAATTGGGTAAAAATTTAATGCAAACCATTCAAAAGAAAGGCACTTTAGCAGCTGTTGAGTTTTGTAATGTAGCCGCTTATCCGCTAACGGATAGTATGGCTGTTGCACATCAAGCCAATATAAAGCGTGTTTCAGATAAACCAAGAAATCCAGATAATCGAGCAAATAGTCAGGAACTTGAGCATATTGAAAAATTTAAAGCGTCTGTGGCTGCAAATAGGGAGCCACAAGCTATAGTTGAAGAAACCGATGATTTGGTTAAGTTTTACTATCCAATTGTTACCAATACCATGTGTTTACAATGTCATGGTAAAACGATAGAACCTGAAGTTTATAAAAGTATTAAAGCCTTATATCCAAAAGATGAAGCTATTGGTTATATGGAAAATGAAGTTCGTGGTATTTGGAGTATTTCTTTTGATAAAAATAGATAATTATGAGTCATTTTGAAATTAATTTATCATTCTGTTTTGGCATGTTTCAAGAGGTTTTCTAAAGCACCAAATAGATTATGTCAATCATGATATCTATATGGTACGTATTTGAAATCCAGTATATGTAGTATTCTTAAATTTCAACAAAACATTAATAGTTATTAAAACAGATAATTATGAGTAATTTTTCGAGTATAATAAATAAGGATAAGCCAGTCTTAGTTGATTTTTTTGCTGAATGGTGTGGCCCATGTAAAACCATGAGTCCTATTTTAAAAGAAGTGAAAGATGAATTTGGTGAAGGCGTTACCATTTTGAAAATTGACGTGGATAAAAATCAACAGTTAGCAGCGCAATTTAAAGTTCGTGGTGTGCCAACGCTTATTCTGTATAAAAGCGGAAAGCAGTTATGGCGCCAATCTGGATTATCTTCTAAACGCGATTTGATTTCCCTAATTAAATCACATGTTTAAAATGATGGATTTATCAGAATCGTTTTGGGATGGACGTTATCAAAATAAGGATACGGGTTGGGATTTAGGCGAAATTTCGTCGCCATTAAAAGACTATTTTGATCAGTTAGAAGATACATCGCTAAAAATATTAATTCCAGGTGCTGGTAATTCTTATGAAGCCGAATATTTGTTTAAAAATGGGTTTCAGAATGTCTTTATCGCCGATTTATCACAAACCGCTTTAGATAATTTTAAAGCACGTGTTCCTAGCTTTCCTTCTGAAAACTTGCTGCATACAAATGTCTTTGATATGTCATCCAAAACATTCGATTTAATTATTGAACAAACCTTCTTTTGCGCTTTAAATCCTGAACTTCGGAGTGGTTATGCTAAAAAGATTCACAGCTTACTAAAACCCCAAGGAAAGTTAGTTGGTGTCATGTTTGATGCGGCTTTAAATACGGATAAACCACCATTTGGAGGTTCTAAAGCAGAATACATCACTTATTTTAAACTGTATTTTAATATGGCTATTTTTGAACCGAGTTATAACTCTATGGAAAGTAGGAAAGATAGTGAGCTGTTTATTAAACTTATTAAAAAGTAAGGGTTTTAGATTGCTATTTTATAATTTTGAACACTGTATTGCTTTTAGACACGGGTTGTTTGCTAAAAAGGTTTGACACGAATACTCACGAATTTAATCGTGCTCTGAAAATACATGTGAGAATTACACTATTCATTTTACAAATTAACCAAGCTCTTCGCTCGTTTAAAAAATAAAATTCTATAGTGATTTAGTTTTTACTTCTTTTTTCCGAAGAAACCATATTTCATTTGTCCCCAGAAGGTTTTAGGCATCCACTCATCGCCTTCGTAGCCTAAAGTAATGGTGCCGCTTTCTTCAGGAATATAATCTGTTTTGAATATATAATCCCAAAGACTTAAACTAATGCCGTAATTCATACCGTATTGTTTCCCTTCTGGTAAATTATACGCGTGATGGTATAAATGCATTACTGGATTATTGAAAATATATTTTAATGGTCCGTAGGTGATTTTAATATTAGAATGGTTAAAATGTCCGATGGAAATAGCAATAAAGTGAACAATATAAGCTTGTTCAGGTTCAAAGCCTCCAAGAATCATCACCCCAAAAATTTTAAGTGGTTTGTATAGTATGTTCTCCATCCAATGGTAACGCAAATGCGCAGCAAAGCCCATTTCTTTCACGCTATGATGTACTTGGTGAAAACGCCAAAGCACAGGGTAACGATGCAGTAAAACGTGGGTAAACCATTGCACAAAATCTAAAACTATAAAGAAAACAAGCAGCTGTAACCACATAGGCCAAGCGCTCATATCTACTATTGCTAGACTAGTCATGGAAATACCGAAATCGTTAAAAGCAACTTCCATTAAGCGATACACACCACTAATAACAATGGCGAAAATAAAGAAGTTGAAAAACATATAAAATGCGTCCAACCAGAAGTCTTTTCTAAAAACAGCTTGGTTCTTTCGCCATGGGAATAGGATTTCTAATCCCCAAACAATAAAAGAAATAGCAATAAGTCCCCAGAAATAATTGGTAAACCAAGGCACCTCGAAAATTATCGATTTCCAAGTCCAATCAAGAGTACCAATAAAGGATTCTTTAAAAGCGTTAATATATTCCCACATAGCAGTTTATTGTTTTGCAAAGTTAATGAAGAAATTGCAAATGTTTACAAAGATAGTTTTGTTAAGGTTTAAAGTCAGTAACGAAAGTTACAAAGGATTTAGTTTCTATGTTTATTATCTGTTTCTTTGCAACAAAAATAAACACAAACATGTCATTTCTCCTAGAACCTTGGCCATGGTATTTTTCTGGCTTTATGATTGCATTCGTAATGTTTTTACTGCTTATGGTAGATAAACGCTTTGGAATGTCGTCCAATTTACGCACACTTTGTAGTATGGCAGGAGCCGGAAAACGAACCCCTTTTTTTAATTTCGATTGGAAGTCGCAACGTTGGAATTTAGTTGTTGTAATTGGCGCTATAATTGGCGGATTTATTGCTTCAGAATTTTTAACGCCTAACGACGCGGTTGCTATTAGCGAGCAAACCATTACAGATTTGCAAGCTTTAGGTTTTGAAAGTGCAGGAACCGCTTATATGCCAACCGAGCTTTTTGGTAAAGACGTCTTTTCAAGTGGGAAAGGTTTACTCATTTTAATTATTGGAGGTTTTTTAGTTGGATTTGGAGCGCGTTATGCCGGTGGATGTACATCAGGACACGCTATTTCCGGATTGAGTAACTTACAATTACCATCCTTAATTGCCGTAATTGGTTTCTTTTTAGGCGGCTTGGTTATGGTTCACTTATTATTTCCTTTAATTTTTTAAACAATGAGAACAGGTATATATTTAATAATCGGTGTGGTTTTTGGAATCACAATGTTTAAATCGGAAGCCGCTTCTTGGTTTCGAATTTTTGAGATGTTTCAATTTCAAGCATTTCATATGTATGGAATTATTGGAGTAGCTTTAGGTCTTGCTACATTAATGACGTTTTTAATGAAACGTTTTAAATTAAAATCCTTTTACGGAAATCAAATTCAGTTTAGTCCTAAAGAAAAAAGCTTTAAGCGATATATAATTGGCGGTACGTTATTCGGTTTAGGTTGGGCATTGGCAGGAGCTTGTCCGGGGCCAATATATGTTTTAATTG
Source organism: Bizionia argentinensis JUB59 (assembly GCF_000224335.1). GTDB lineage: Bacteria > Bacteroidota > Bacteroidia > Flavobacteriales > Flavobacteriaceae > Algorimicrobium > Algorimicrobium argentinense. Next base: position 31,572 of record NZ_AFXZ01000029.1, read on the forward strand.
GCGCTGGTTATTGGCCAATTTTGGTTGTTATAGGTTCTGCTATTTTAGGAACTTATGTTTATGGCTTATTGAAGGATAAGTTGCCACATTAAGTTGTAAAACCTTTATTGTACTTTTTAATAAATACTTTTACTAGCCCAGATTTTTTGGAATAGTCTAAATTTATCGAACTAAATAGTATTCTTTAATTAGGATCGAAAGTGGGTGAGGCTATAAAAATTTAGCTCTAAGGATTTTAGTCAGGTATTCGCGTCGGAATTAATAGCCTGCTAGGATCTTGGACAACATTATTTATAGTCGCTCTAGAAAACGGAGATAAATGTAACCTAGAAAAATTACAACAAAAAACTGCTATGATTTTTCATAGCAGTTTTGAAATGAATTTTAATATGTTGCTTATTTTAATGTCGTTAACATTTCCTTATAGCCAGGAAAGTCATTTGGAGTTTTTATAAGCATTTCTTCTTTATCCGTCATATTTAGTAATTTATAGTCCGGAGCAGAGCTTGTCTGCACAATATAATCATAAGAAGCATCGTTGCCTGAAATGTTTTTGGAGTTAAAAGCGTATTCATACGTGTAAGATGCTGCTTGATTAATTTTATTACCTAAATCGCTTGATATCTTGTCAATTTCAACCAATATTTTTTCGTTTTTAGCAATTGCAGATTGTAGTTCTGCCACACTCACTTTGCTGAATTTTGAAGATCCTTCATTTTTATAGGCTTCTTGTCTCTCTAAACTTGATTTATTTCCGTCTAAAATTCGCTGATAAGATTGCTTAATATCCTTTATGTTATCACTGTATAATACAGAATCTCTTAACTTAAGCTGTGTAAACTTATAGCTTTCTGGATATTGTAATTTAGACTTCATGCTATTTTCCAATTTAGCTTGAATAATCATATCTCTATTTTCTTCTGAATTTTGAGATATGAATTCTTTGTCAGATTTGCAGGAAGTGAAACAAATTGTAATAAGAAATAATAAGGATAGAAAATTAATTGTAGTTTTTTTCATGATAAAAGGGTTGATTAAATAATAGTTCTAGGACGAAATGCATAAACATATGACGAAATGTAATAAAAAATTTTATTATAATAGAATTATCCTTAAAAACTTATAAACCAAAAACTGATATTTTAGTTTTTTTATGCGAAAGGAAGCCTTTTAATCGAGAAAGTTCGGGCTGTTAGATTTTCTTTTTCAAACTAAATCTAATTTTCTTTTTATTCTTTGGTTAAGGGCTCTAAGGATGCTGCTTGATTTTTTTAATCAATCACTTGGTGTGTCGAAAAATACAAATAATAGGTTATTCACTTTAATATTTAGCTTTGTAAGCAATGCTCTGAATAGTTACACGTTTTGTTCTCAACACTATAAAAGAAGCTCCAAGTCTATACTAATAGCGTTCATTATTCTTGCTTTGCTATTTTATAGTATGTGTTTTCAAATTTTTAATGAAACACATTCACTGCAACAATCACAATTAGAACACCTATTACCAAGCTGATTTTGCCCATTAATTCGATACGTTTTAAATTGTTCTCTGTATCATTTTTGTAATTATTTCTGACGTCATAATTGATTAGCATAATTAGAATTACGAGAATTAAAAATAATACTAATTTTAAAATTAATAGTGGCATTTCTGTTAAGACGGGCCAAAATGGAAGTAGTAGGTATATACCTGAAACCAATAGCAGTATAGTTCCTATAGATCCCATTTGACTTACACCTTTAATTTGAAGTCTAAATTTTTTAGCTTCATTTCTATTCATTTTAGATAGTGTTTTACCTAAAAAAGCATGTACGAAACCAGTGCCTAAGCCCATAGCCAAACCGATGAAGTGAACTATTAACATTGTCTCTCTCATAGTATTAATTCGATATATTAAGGTTAAATTTAAACAATATGTATTAGTACATCTTGCCTTAAGTTTTAAAATTTTGATTCATTGTTATTTTCAGGCTAAATCATATCAAACGTAAATTTTCACCTGAATATAATTACTGATTATATTCAATGTCTAACTGATATTTATAAAGTAAACCTTCAAGATTAAATCCAGAGAATTTAGCCTTCTTTAACTTGTTTATTTCGGGATCTATTGCATAGTTACTAGCAGTCCTAAAATCGACCTTTTCTAGGACGGTATTTGAGAATATGGTGCCAGACAGGTCACATTCATAAAAGACAGAAGCAGATAAATTTACTTCAGAAAAATCAGTTTCTTTCAAAGAGCATTTATCAAATTTTGTTTTCGGTAATTTAGTGCCAAAAAAGGTGCAATATTCCAAACTGCATTTATAGAATGAGAAAGAAAAAAGAAACTTATTGCATTGTGAAAAATCAACACCCATTATTTTACATTCCTTGAAGATAGCATTTCTAAAGCCAGCTCCTTTAACTTGCGTCATCGAGAAGTTGCAGTTTTCAAACGTACAATCTTCAAAGCTATTACCGATAAGATCGCTTTTGGTGAAATTGCATCCCATAAAAATGCATTTATAAAACTCTCTATCTCTTAGAATCTTCTCGGTATAATCAACATTGGTAAATGTCTTTCTTTCGTGGATTATTATTTCGTTTTCCATGGATTTAATTATATTTCATTGATTTATTAAGACCACAAAAACCAAGGGATTAAATAGGCTATAAGTCCAAATCCAAGTCCGTAATAAATCAGCAAGCGTCTGTATTTCGCTTTATCAGTTAAATTAGTTTTTTTAACAACTTTATATCCTATGGTAATTAAAACTGCAGCCAAAATCATGCCGATAGGATGCTCTACAATATAGAATCTTGATATTTTATGACCCATGGAATCTCCTGAAAAATTGGATAAGCCTAAAGGCGATAAAAAATAAAGTAAAAGACCTATTAATATTTGAATGTGAACGGTAATCAATCCAATTAAAGCCGTAATTTTTACAGATTTGTTGAAGGGTTTTTTGAGTAAAAATTTGGCTAGAATAATAACGATTATAATAAGAAGCAGGAATAATAATACCATTCCAATGCCATTATGCGATTCTTTAAGAATATTATACATATTTAAATTTTTTAGTTAACGTTAAATTTACCTTTCATAATTGAATAGTGTCCAGGGAATGAACATAGAAAATCATAAATTCCTTTTTCTGGCGCTTTAAAAGTAACGCTCACACTTTCGCCACCACCAATGAGACCCGTGTAGGCAATAACATTCTTTTCGTCAGTTGGAATATATGCATTGTCTTTAGCTTTCAATGCTTGCTTGGTAAAATCCGAAATAGCAGTTCCTTTGGTTAAAAGCACAAAGTTATGTCCCATGGCGCTAAGCGTCATTGTTCCTGTATGATGAAGCGTTAGGATTACAGTTTGACCTTCAAAAACAGTGATTTCTGATTTGTCAAATTGCATTTTATCATTAGAGTTTAATGTAACTCTTATGGTGTCCTGTTTTGATAGACTTTCCAATTCGTCAACAGTCGGAATGTTTTCATTTGTCGTTGCGTTTTTATCATTTCCACAGGACACGATGAATAGCAAGCTTAATGCAAGCATACCTAAAATAGACCTAGATTTAATATGTTTCATTGTATTTATTTTTCAGCAAATATAAGCTTCAAAGGGAAGAGTTTCAAGGACAGTGTCTGCAAGTACTAGGACAAATCAATCATTTTACGGTAGTTTGAAGGGGTGTAATTGGTTTCAATCTTAAACAAACGACTAAAATAGGAATCATCATTAAAACCGAGTTCTCTACTTATTTCCTTGATCTGCATGGTGCTTTGAAGAAGTAATACTTTAGCTTCAAGCATGGTTATTTCACGAATAACTTCTGAAGCGGTCTTACCGTTCTCCTGCTTTACGCGTTTATTTAAATGATTTGGTGTCATATTAAGCTGCGCTGCATATTCTTTAACAGGTAAATTTTGCTTGAATTGTTTATGCACCAAATTCTGAAAATTGAAAAAAACCCTATTGTACCTTGGTATTACAGTTGCTTGTTTTTTTAAAGTCAAAACCAAATCGGCAATAACGGTCGACAGATAGATAGGTATTAACCGGCAATTGTTTGGATTGCTTTTTCGGCTTTTATATAATTGATCAATCCGAGTTAATAAAAAGGATATGTTGGATGCGGCTTCTTGAGAAACCTGAATATAGTTTTGTCTGTTAAGTTGTGTTTGAAATGTGCTAATAATTGGATTTGTTCCGATAAAATCATCTGAAAAATGACAATAAAAGCCTTCTAAATCACTTGAAATAAATTCTGTGGTTGTAATACTGTTTTCGGGAGTGAAGAGGAAATCATGTTTTTTTAATTGAAATAATTCAATTCCTAAACTCCTGGTCATGCTGCCATTAGTAATGAACACAAAATCATTAACCGTTTTTTTATGTGGTGGCAATGGCAGATTTAGACTAATATCATTTTCTTTAAATGAATGGATAAAAAATTGCGTGATGCTGTCATCATTCAATAATTCATCCAAATTATTCTTAATATGGTTTTTTCTAAAATTTAGCGGACTTAAAATCGGTATGTTAAGTTTTGATTTCTTCAAATTCTATTCTTTTTTATAGATGTTGGATTCCTAACCACGCATTTTTAAGTTTATAGTATTTTTTAATTTTTGAAAGATATTCGAAAAGCAATATAGCAGTTTATTACTTAAAAGTAATAAACTGCTAAACAGCATAAAAAACATTAAAAATTGGTAATTAAATACCAGTTTTATACAAAGGCACTGTAGCCAGTAATGGCGCGACCTACAATCAAGGAGTTAATTTCTTTAGTGCCTTCATAGGAGTAAATGGCTTCGGCATCTGCAACAAAACGCGCGACGTCATATTCTAATAAAATCCCATTGCCGCCCATAACTTCACGAGCACGACTTACCACATCCCTGGTCCGCATGGAGCAGAATACTTTGGCTAATGATGCATGCTCATCGGTTAACAAACCTTGATCTTGTAATTCTGAAAGACGATATACCATGGCTTTCATAGCTGTTAAGTTGGCGAGCATTTCAACTAAATGATTTTGAATAAGCTGAAATTTCGCAATAGGTTTTCCAAATTGCTCTCGTTTTTTGGTGTATTTCAATGCACTTTCGTAAGCACCTCTGGCACAACCTAAAGCTTGCCAAGCAACACCAGCACGTGTCATTCTTAATACTTTAGCTGTGTCTTTAAAAGAGTTAGCTTTTTGCAAACGATCACTTTCAGGAATTTTACAATCGGTTAAGGTAATGAGGGCATTTTGTACGGTACGCAATGCCATTTTATTCTCAATTTTTTCAGCTTTATAATCTGGATTGCCTTTGCGTAATAAGAAACCTTTAGCTTGATTATCTTCTATATCTCTTGCCCAAATAATAATAACATCTGCAAAAGTAGCATTCCCGATCCACTTTTTCTGCCCATTTAAAACCCATTCATCACCAACTTTTTCACAGGTTGTTTCCATGCCGCCAGCAACGCCACTCCCAACGTTAGGCTCCGTTAAACCGAAAGCACCAATAGCTTCCATTTTTTGCATTTTTGGTAACCATTCTTGTTTTTGCTCCTCACTTCCGCAGAGGTAAATGGAACCCATGGCGAGTCCACTATGTACACCGAAAAATGTGGAAATAGATACATCAACTCGTGCTAATTCTTCAGCTATGATACCTTCCATTAAAAAAGGCATGTTTGGGCATCCATAACCATCATAGGTTACACCACAAATATTTAATGCCGCTAATTTGGGAATGATATCCATTGGAAATTCGGCTTTATTCCAGTAATGATTAGCAATAGGCTGGATTTCTGTTTCCATAAAGCTGCGGACTTTTAATTGAATTTCGCGCTGTTCTTGGGTTAGTTTTAAATCGTAATCATAGAAATCTCCATCAATAGGAGGCAGTTTGTGCTGTCCTTTTTTTGCCTTTTCAGTCAGCATTTTCATTAAGCCTTTGAGTTGTACATCATCTAATTCGCCAACAGATTTCATGATTTTGGGTAAATCTATCTTTTCTGAAATTTCACCTAATTCGGCAAAATCTATATTCTTCATTAAATGGGTAATTTGCTTAATTTTTTTAAAGAGTTCCATTTTTATTATTTTAATTAGGGTGTAATATTCGTTTTAATAGTAAAGTACAATTTTATTCTACAGTTATCTAATGTACTTAAAACTCATGTATAGTTTTAGGTATGTTCATCTTTTTTAAATATTAGATGTTGAGACTAAATTTATAATCATTATTGAAAAAATGAACATAGGTTAAATATTACTGGCAAGTACCTACGGGGTAAATTGTTAGAGTATACAGTGAAAAGTATGTGGGTTTTGTTAATAATTCAAAACTTACACACTGTAAGTCAATATGATTATTTCTAAAACTATGTTAAAAAAAACAAGAGTTATTTAAATTTCGTAACTTCGCCATACTTATGAATAAAGTATTCCATAAAATAATGTCTTTATCAATGGCTTTCGTCGTGTTGTTTTCGACGATGTCGTTTACTATAGATATGCATTATTGTGGCGGTACTTTAATGGATACAGCTATTTTCCATAAAGTAGAAACCTGCGGTATGGAAATGGAAAACCCATTAACTGAAGGATGCTCTATTGCAAAAACGAATTGTTGTATTGATGAGCAAGTTGTTTTGGATGGTCAAGACGAATTGCAATTTCATGTCGATAAAATTTCCTTTGAACAACAAGTATTTATTGCATCATTTGTTTATTCTTACATCAACCTTTTTGAAAGTGTTGATAATAACGGTTCTTCTTTTGAAGAATATGAACCACCACTCGTCATCAAACAAATCTTCAAGTTTGACGAGACCTATTTAATTTAATTTTTTAGTAGTTGGTTATAATACAAAATACTTTGTGTTATAGCCTGTTTATGTTTAGATGTTACTTTTGAAAGCTACTTCTAGAAATATTCTGTACCTAAATATTTTGTACTTACTGCTAAAATCTTATAACTCATGCTAAATAAAAGCATCAAATTTTTAATAGAGAATAAACTCGTAGCCGTTTTATTACTCGTCCTTTTTGTGGGATGGGGAACCGTAAACGCTCCTTTTAATTGGGATACTGGTTTTTTACCAAGTGATCCTGTGGCTGTGGATGCTATTCCAGATATTGGTGAAAATCAACAAATTGTTTTTACCAAATGGGAAGGTCGATCACCACAAGACATTGAAGATCAGATTACCTACCCATTAACAACCTCTTTACTTGGTATTCCAGGTGTGAAAACTATTCGTAGTTCATCTATGTTTGGTTTTTCGAGTATCTATATCATTTTTGAAGAAGATATTGAGTTTTATTGGAGTCGAAGTCGAATTCTGGAAAAACTAAATTCACTACCAAGTGGCCTATTACCAGAAGATGTTAACCCTGCTCTAGGACCAGATGCCACAGGTTTAGGACAAATATTTTGGTACACATTAGAAGGTCGTGATGAAAATGGAAACGTAACCGGTGGATGGGATTTACATGAGTTGCGCAGCATCCAAGATTATTATGTCAAGTATGCCTTGTCGTCTGCAAGTGGGGTCTCGGAAGTGGCTTCTATTGGTGGCTATGTTCAGGAATATCAAATTGATGTGAATCCAGAACTCATGCGTCAATACAATATTGGATTAGACCAAGTTGTAAAAGCAGTTAAGCAAAGTAATAAAGATATAGGTGCGCAAACTTTAGAAATTAATCAAGCTGAATATTTAGTTCGCGGTTTGGGATACGTTAAGTCGGTTTCCGATATTGAAAATGCAGTTGTTACTTCTGAAGATTTTACGTCTATAAAAATTAAAGACATTGGGAAAGTGGCGTTAGGTCCTGCTGCAAGACGCGGAATTTTGGATAAAGAAGGCGCTGAGGTAGTTGGTGGTGTGGTAGTAGCACGTTATGGTGCCAATCCAATGGAAGTAATTAATAATGTTAAAGTACAAATCAATGAATTAAGTGCTGGTTTACCTTCAAAAGTATTATCGGATGGCAGAACCTCACAACTTACTATTATTCCTTTTTATGACCGTTCAGAACTGATTCAAGAAACATTAGAAACACTTAATGAAGCCTTAACATTAGAAATTTTAATTACTATACTGGTTATTATCGTTATGGTATTTAATCTTCGTGCATCGATTTTAATTTCCGGATTATTACCCGTTGCCGTTTTAATGGTGTTTATAGCTATGAAACTTTTTGATGTGGATGCGAATATTGTGGCATTATCGGGAATTGCAATTGCCATTGGTACCATGGTGGATGTGGGAGTCATACTTTCCGAAAATATCATACGTCATCTCGATGAAGAAGATGGTAAAGAACCTATAAACACGGTAGTTTACAATGCTACAAAAGAAGTTTCTGGTGCTATTGTAACAGCAGTTATGACTACCATTATTAGTTTTATTCCTGTCTTTACTATGATTGGTGCCGAAGGAAAACTGTTTAGACCTTTAGCATTTACTAAAACATTTGCCTTAACAGCCTCTTTGATTGTTGCTTTATTTTTAATACCGCCTTTTGCAGCTTTTTTATTCAGAAGAAAAAGCATTAAAAAGAGTTTTAGCTACATGATAAATATAGCTTTAATTGTAGCTGGAATTATCGCTGTTATTTATGGTTATTGGTTAGGTATTATCTTAATCGGCTTTGGCGTTGTTGGAATATTAAAACTTCAAGAAACCGTAAGCGAAAAGCAAGCCAACGGTATCAATATTATCATTTCGGCATTATCAATCGTGTTTTTACTAGCTGAATACTGGCGACCATTGGGTGTTGATAAAAGCATTTTTTGGAATCTGATTTTTGTAGGTGTTATTTGTTTCGGATTATTAGGCGTTTTTACGCTGTTTAAAAATTACTATACACGTATTTTACGTTGGTGTTTAGATAATAAAATATTGTTTCTGTCTTTACCTACTGCTATTGTAATTGCTGGCTTTTTCATTATGAAAAATACAGGAAAAGAGTTTATGCCGTCGTTAAATGAAGGTTCTTTTCTGCTCATGCCTACATCTATGCCACATTCTGGTGTAGAAGAAAATAAACGTGTTTTACAACAGTTAGATATGGCCGTAGCCAGTATTCCAGAAATTGAAACCGTTGTGGGTAAAGCTGGTCGCACAGAATCGGCTTTAGATCCTGCGCCTTTATCTATGTATGAGAATATTATTCAGTATAAATCTGAATATATGCTGAATGAAAACGGCGAGCGACAACGTTATAAGGTGAATGATGACGGTTTATTTGAATTGAAAGATGGACGTTTTATTGGAAATCCAAATGCAACTGAAAATGGCACTTTGAGTAACGTTAAAAACTCGCAGCTAATCCAAGACAATGACGGTGAATTCTACCGCAACTGGCGACCAGAAATTAAATCGCCAGACGATATTTGGAAGGAGATTGTACGCGTTACTAAATTACCTGGCGTAACATCTGCACCTAAATTACAGCCAATTGAAACCCGACTGGTCATGCTTCAAACCGGCATGCGTGCACCTATGGGAATTAAAGTTAAAGGACAAGATTTAAAACAAATTGAAGCTTTTGGTGTCGAGTTAGAAAACATATTAAAACAAGCTGAGGGTGTTAAAAAGGAAGCTGTTTTTGCAGACCGTATTGTAGGTAAACCCTATTTGTTAATCGATATTGATAGAGAAAAAATTGCCCGATATGGTATTACCATTGAAGACGTTCAAAGTGTATTGCAAGTCGCCATTGGTGGTATGGTCTTAACGCAAACAGTAGAGGGTAGAGAGCGTTATGGCGTTCGAGTTCGTTACCCAAGAGAGTTACGTGCCAACCCAACGGATTTAGAGCAAATTTATATTCCTGTTGAAAAAGGAAGTCCGGTTCCTTTAAGTGAGTTAGCAACTATTCGTTACGAACAAGGGCCACAAGTTATTAAAAGTGAAGACACCTTTTTAGTCGGTTATGTATTGTTTGATAAGTTGGATGGTTTTGCGGAAGTGAATGTGGTTGAAGGTGCACAAGCTTTAATTAAAGAGAAGATTGATTCAGGTGAATTAATTGTCCCTAAAGGAATTAATTACCAGTTTACAGGAACGTATGAAAATCAGCTACGAGCAGAAAAAACCTTATCGGTTGTGGTGCCTTTGGCATTGGCAGTTATCTTTCTAATTTTATATTTCCAATTCCGTTCTGTAGCAACATCATTGATGGTTTTTACAGGAATAGCAGTCGCCTTTGCAGGTGGTTTTATTATGATTTGGCTGTACGGGCAGGACTGGTTTTTAAACTTTAATTTCTTCGGAGAAAACTTACGAGATCTATTCCAAATGCATCCTATTAACTTAAGTGTAGCCGTTTGGGTTGGGTTTATTGCACTCTTCGGAATTGCAACCGATGACGGTGTGGTTATGGCAACTTATTTAACCCAAACCTTCGATAGGAATACACCAGATAACAAAAAGGAAATTAGAGCCTCTATTGTTGAAGCAGGAGAAAAACGTATTCGCCCGTGTTTAATGACAACAGCAACTACCATTTTAGCATTATTACCAATTTTAACCTCTACAGGACGTGGAAGTGATATTATGATTCCCATGGCAATTCCTAGTTTTGGAGGTATGCTAATAGCATTAATTACCTTATTTGTAGTGCCAGTCTTATATAGCTGGAGAGCGGAATCTCAACTTAAAAGAGCAACAAAATGAAACACATAAAATCACATATAAAAACCCTGTTAATTTTGAGTTCCTTTCTCTTTGTGCTTTCCCTTCAAAGCCAAGAATTGAAAAGCCTCATTGACGAAGCATTAACCAATAATCCAGAGATTAAAAAGTTTGATTTTCAGTATCAAATTGCTTCGGAAAAAGTAAATGAAGTCAACAGTTTACCAAACACCGAATTTAATGCAGGTGTTATGGCTATTGCACCGGAAATGGACATGCCTATGGAACGTTTTCGAGTCGCTGTCATGCAAATGCTGCCGTGGTTTGGTACTATTTCAGCAAGAGAAAACTATGCAACATCCATGGCCGACGCGCAATATATTGAAGTCACTATTGCCAAACGAAAATTAGCGCTTTCTGTTTCTGAATTTTACTATCTACTTTATGAAATTAGAGCCAAACAGGATGTGCTTGATAAAAATATAGCACTTTTAGAGTCTTATGAGCAGCTAGCGCTTAATTCCTTGGAAGTTGGTAAAGCATCGGCAGTAGACGTTTTAAGATTACAGATTCGGCAAAACGAACTTATTCAGGAGAAAGACGTTTTAATTCAGCAAAACAAAGGGATTCAAGCCGCTTTGAATAGTTTAATGAATCGCGAATATGATGTGGTTGTAACCGTAGTTGATTCTATGGGGATTCCCGAAGAAGACCCTTTTTATGGTTATGAAGCTTTGTCGGTAAATCCAGAGTTACTAAAATATGATAAGCTTTATGAGTCAGTTGAACAATCCGAATTACTAAATCAGAAAGAAGGTGGGCCGATGATTGGTTTTGGACTAGAATATATCAATCAAGAAAATAGCCCTATGATTACCAGCTCGTATAAAGATATGATTATGCCTATGGTTTCAGTATCTATTCCAATTTTCAGCAAAAAGTATACATCTCAAACTAGACAAAACGATTTGCGAAAGTTAGAAATTCAATCCCAAAAAGATGAAAGATTAAATATGCTAACCTCGGAATTATCAAAAGCTATTTCGCAGCGCAATCAGGCACGTATTAAATTTAATACACAAGATAAAAATCTGAAGCAAGCTAAAAACGCCGAAGATATTCTTATCAAAAATTATGAAACTGGAACTATTAATTTTAAGGATGTTTTAGATATTCAGGAATTGCAGTTAAAGTTTCAAATGGGCCAAATTGAAACCACAAAACTATATTATGTGCAATCCGCTTTAATTAATTATTTAATCAACTAACTATGGTACAGAACTTCTACATAAAGAATATGGTATGTGATCGGTGTATCAAAGTATTACAGGATGAATTAAAGGAAAAGAATTTCGAATTGCTCGAAATTGAATTGGGGAGAATAAAGCTGAATATTCTAGCTGCTGAAGACAAAGAAAATTTGGTTTCCATCTTGGAGAAAAATGGATTTTCATTAATTGACAGTCCAGAAAAACAGTTAGTAGAGCATGTGAAAATCGAGTTGATTAAGTTATTGAAGAATTTGCCATTGGATTTAAGCCGAAAACTCTCGGTCTATCTTGAAGAAAAACTCAATAGAGAGTATTCTAAAACAAGCAAGTTGTTTTCAGTAACTGAAGGCATAACCATTGAGAAATATTTTATCAAATTGAAAATTGAAAAAGTAAAAGAACTCATTGAAAATCAAGAATACAATTTCACTGAAATAGGTCAGCTCCTTAATTATAGCAATATAAATCATTTAAGCAGACAATTTAAAAGTGAAACTGGAATTAATCTAACTGATTATAAGTCAGAAAAGAAAAACAACCGCACACCTTTAGACCGAATTATATAACTATAAACCAATATTATGACACAAATAGCTAAATATAAATGTTAATTTTATATAAAATAACCAATGAAAAAGACAGTATACATATTTATTCTCGTATTAACCTGTAATTATTCCGCATTTTCACAATCATTACAAGGAAATGTAGATGATTTACCAGTTCACGAATACACTTTGACTATCAAAGAAGACATGGTTAATAAGGCAGGAAAAGAAGTGAAAGGAATGACTGTTAACGGTACTATTCCTGGGCCCACTTTAGAATTTACAGAAGGCGAATATGCCGTTATTTATGTGAAAAATGATATGAGCGTGGAGACGTCAATTCATTGGCATGGTATGTTATTGCCCAATTTTTACGATGGTGTTCCTTATTTAACAACGCCACCTATAAAACCGGGGACAACTTTTAAGTATGAATTTCCTATTAGACAATCAGGTACATATTGGTATCATTCGCATACTATGCTTCAAGAGCAGAGTGGTGTTTTTGGTTCCTTATTAATTCACCCTAAAGAGAAAACTTTGGATTATGACCATGATTTGGTTTTGATGTTGTCCGATTGGACAAATGAAAAACCTCAAAGCGTTATGCGCAATCTAAAGCGTGGTAACGAATGGTATCAAATGAAAAAAGGCACATCAACGCCTTTAAATAAGGTAATTGCGCGTGGTGCATTTGGCGCACAACTCGATTTTTGGCGACAACGAATGGGTGGTGCCGATATAGCCGATGTCTATTATCCAGCGTTCTTAATAAATGGCGAAGAGTCTGTTGAATACCCAGAATATAAACCAGGAGAAAAATTGCGTTTACGCATTATAAACGGTTCAGCGTCCTCACAATTCTGGATGACATTTGGAGGCGAAGCACCTTTATTAGTGTCTGCCGATGGAATGGATGTCATTCCAGTTGAACACAGCAAGACCTTTATCGCCACGGCTGAAACTTATGATTTTATAGTGACTGTACCTCAAAATGGGAAAATTGAGTTACGGGCAATGGCGCAAGACGGTTCGGGAACGACCACCGCTTATTTTGGTACAGGCGAAACACTTCCTGCTGAAATTATTGCTAAACCTGATAAAATCAAGATGATGCAACAAATGGCCAAAATGGATATGAAAATGGGCGCGCATGCCTTAAAATTTCAACCTAAAAAAGATGCCCGTTTTGAAATGAAAGAGGAATATGGGATGAAAATGGATCACTCAAAAATGAATATGAAAGATGACAAAATGAATATGGAGGTGCCGAAGGATTCAATGATGAAAGAGAAGATGGATCACTCCAACCTGCCTCCCGGCGAGGCAGAAATGGATTATTCTATGATGAACATGAAGAAAGATACAATGGAAATGGATCATTCTAAAATGGATCATTCGAAGATGAATATGGATATGAAAAAAGATTCAAAAGGAAATATGGATGACATGCACCTGCCTGCCGAACAGGCAGGAATGGAAGGAATGGATATGTTTTCCGAATACAACTACGATTATCTAAAATCCCCTAAAAAAACGGCCTATGATAAAAATCTTCCCGTAAAGGAAATTCTATTGAATCTTACAGGAAATATGCAACGTTACATTTGGAGTATGAATGGGGTTCCGTTGAGTGAAGCCGATAATATCAAAATAAAAGGAGGAGAAGTAACCCGAATGACTTTCAATAATTTAACGATGATGCACCACCCGATGCATCTTCATGGTCACTTTTTTCGCGTCATTAATAAAAATGGAGACTATTCGCCTTTAAAACATACAGTTAACGTTCCACCCATGCAAGAAGTAACCATTGAATTTAGTGGGAATAACGGTGATGAATATGGCGATTGGTTTTTTCACTGCCATATTCTGTACCATATGATGAGTGGCATGGCGCGCGTGGTAAGTTATGACACGCCACGAGACCCACGAATGGCAGAATATCCTGTTAAAAACTTGATTAAAGAAGCAGACCAATTTTATACGTGGTCGTTGGTGGATGCCGCATCACATATGGCAGCGTTTGATTTCGTGGCGTCTAATCTTCGAAACCAATTTAATGTGTCAGCAGAATATGGCTGGAACCAAAATATGGAAGCTGAAGTAACCTACGAACGCTATCTACATGACTATTTTCGTGTATTTGGTGGTGTGAATATTGAAAATAAATTGGAGGATAATATGGATAAAATTTCGACCACTGCCATTGCCGGAATTCGGTTTTTAACGCCTTATCTTTTCAATCTAGATGTCCGGGTTGATAGCAAATTGCGACCGCAAATTAGTCTTAACCGTGAAATCCTCATTTTCCCAAGAACCGCTGTTTTCGGAAATTTTGAATATCAAGCAGATTTTGGTTGGGTGGATAATCTTCCTATGGGTTCTGATTTCGCAAATGAAGTGACTTGGAATGCGGGTGTCGAATATTTTTTATCACGAGACTTTTCCTTAATGGCAAGCTATGATAACCGTTTTGGAGCAGGTGGTGGACTATCAGTAAGATTTTAAATATGTATAATAAATATAAAAAAGACAGTTTATCACTAATAGGAGCCGTAGCATTAGGTACTGGTGTAATGATTGGTGCTGGGATTTTTGCCTTATTGGGTCAGGTCGCTGAACTATCGGGCAATTTATTTCCATTTGCCTTCATGGCTGGAGCGATAATTTCAGGGTTTAGTGCATATGGCTATATCAAATTGTCAAATGCCTTTCCATCGTCGGGTGGTATCGCCATGTATTTGGTCAAAGCCTATGGTAAAGGAACAGTTGCAGCATCGGGTGCACTATTAATGGCATTTTCAATGATTATTAATGAGAGTCTGGTCGCCCGGACTTTTGGTTCTTATACTTTACAGCTCTTTAATGTGGGCAACAATAGTGTTTGGGTGCCAATACTAGGTGTAATCCTAATTGTGGGTGCCTTTCTGATTAATATTTCTGGTAATAAAATTATTGGAAAGTCGTCATTAATTATGGCTATTGTTAAGGTTGGAGGTATCGCTATTTTTGCAGTAGGAGCTCTCTGGGCTGCTGGATTTTCTTTTCAAGATGCTGTTTCATTGCGTAATTCGACAGATTATGCGACAACAGATTATTTAGGCGCATTGGCTTTATCCATTTTGGCATATAAAGGATTTACTACAATCACAAACAGCGGTGGAGAAATTGTAAACCCAAATAAGAATGTGGGACGGGCAATTATAATTTCTCTTTTAATCTGTACTGTAATATATCTGTTAGTGGCATTTGCAGTTTCCTCTAATTTAACTATTTCAGAAATTGTAGGAGCTAAAGATTATTCATTGGCCGAAGCTTCAAAGCCAGCTTTTGGTAAATACGGATTATGGTTCACCGTTGGTATTGCCATAGTAGCAACCATATCTGGAATTATAGCCAGCGTCTTTGCTGTATCAAGAATGACAGCCATGTTAACGGATATGAAACTTATCCCACATAAACATTTTGGTATGCCAGGAAATATTCAAAAACATATGTTGGTGTATGTTGCTGTAATTGCAATTGTACTCACTATATTTTTTGATTTAAGTCGTATAGCATCTTTGGGTGCCATATTTTATTTAGTAATGGACATCGGCATCCAATGGGGAATACTGCGAAACTTAAGAAAAGAAGTTAAGGCTAATTCAGCTATAATTATAACTGCAATACTTTTAGATGTCATCGTTTTAAGTGCTTTTTTATGGATTAAAGCAAGCTCTGATGTAACGGTTATTATTGTTGCAATAGTGGCTATGATTCTTATTTTTTTGGGAGAAAGATGGTTTTTGAAAAACGAGCACAATTAGAATTTATAAATAAACAATAAGTATTAATTTAAATATAAATCAAAATGAAAAACATGAAAACAATAGTAAAAACCTTAATGGTTATTGCTTTAATTAGTACAGTGGTTAGCTGTAAGTCGACCTTTAATGCTTCCGAAACAATGGAAAATCAGGAAAATCGTAATGCGTTATATCAAGAAATAATCACGAATCCAAGCCAATTTAGTGAATTTATAAAACTAGCACAACAAGATGAAGGGGCAAAAATGGTAATGATGAATAACCATATGCAAATGATGGAATCTGGAAACATGAAAATGATGATGCACAAAAATCCAGACATGATGGAAAAAATGCAGTCCCATATGCAGATGATGATGGAAAAAAAACCAGAGATGATGCAACAGATGCAATCAAGAATGCTCGGTAAAATGATGGGAAATGAAATGGGTCGTAAAATGCTAATGGATACAATTCACAACAACAAAACGATGAAAAAGGAAATGAAAGTAAAGATGATGCAAATGATGGATGAAAACCCTGAAATGAAGGAAGAAATGATGAAAAAAAATCCTGAAATGAAGAAAAAGATGAAAGGAAAAATGAAAAATAAAGAATAATAAACTCCTGCTCTAAATAGTGGAGTATTTATAAATAAAAATAATTAGTTAACCATTAAAACGATACAATTATGATGATGTGGGGGTGGATATTAATACCAGTTTTGCTTGTGTTGGGCGTATTTCTATACAATGGAAGAAATAGACAAAATACCGTAAAGAGAGAAAATCCTATGGATATTCTGGATAACCGATTCGCCAAGGGTGAAATATCCAAAGAAGAATATGAAGAACAAAAACGAACGTTGAACACTAAAAATTAAAAAATTATGAAATACTATTTTAATAAAACAATCAAAGGCACTTTTGAAGAAGTTATCGATAAAGTCACCAAAGGACTGAAAGAAGAAGGTTTTGGCATACTCACAGAAATCGATATCAAAGAAACCATGAAAAAGAAACTTGATGTGGATTTCAAGAAGTACAAAATCCTTGGCGCCTGTAATCCACCTTATGCATACAAAGCCCTACAGGCAGAAGATAAAATTGGAACCATGTTACCTTGTAATGTCATCGTGCAGGAAATTGAAGACGGCGTTGTAGAGGTCGCTGCGGTAAGCCCAATGGCATCAATGCAAGCTGTGGAAAATGAGAAGCTGAACGGGATCGCCAAGGACATAACGGCCATGCTCGAGAAAGTAATTGAAAAATTATAAAGCTCTTCAAAAAAGAGTATAATCATAAACTTAAATCAAATCAAAATGAAAAAAGTAAGCATAACAACAGCGATTTTTGCAATGGCTTTCGTAAGCCTAACTGCAATGTCTTGTAAAGACAGTGAAAAAGAGCAAAGCAAAGCTCAAGACAATTATACAGAAATGAATCACGATAGTGCAGATTCTGGAATGAACCACGACAATATGAGTGCTTCCAATGATATGATGGACTCCAACACACAAAGCTCTGATGCCAAACAAGTATTAGCAGATTATATGGCTCTTAAAGGTGCTTTGGTGGCTACCGATGAAGCTGCTGCAGCTAAAGCAGGGAGAAAAATTGAAACCTCGCTAAAAGGTTTTGATGTCAGTAACTATACGTCTGATCAGCAAAAAGAATTAAAGGATATTATTGATGATGCTATTGAACACGCAGAGCACATTGGAAAGAGCGAAATGGATCATCAACGAGAACATTTCAAAATATTAAGTAAGGATATGATAGATATGGTTGCTATTACCGGCACGGACAATACGTTATATCAGCAATATTGCCCAATGTATGATAAAGGATCAGCGTGGTTAAGTATGAGTAAAGACATTAAAAATCCTTATTATGGCAGCAAAATGATGACCTGTGGTAAAGTACAAAAAGAAATAAACTAAAAAGAGTTATAGGACTGATTGACATAAGATCTAGGGCTAAATAATTAGCCCTAGATCTTATGTTTAATCTTTATAAGTGACATTCGATATGAAAATGGTAAAAATCATTGTATTAGTTTTATTGGTGATCTTTGTGGGCATTCAGTTTGTACCTTCAGAGCGAAACCAAAGTAATCTTGTACCAGAAGCCGATTTTTTGTTGGTAAACCATACACCAGAAAATATTGGGAAATTATTGCAAGTATCCTGCTATGATTGCCACAGTAACAATACAGAATACCCTTGGTATAACAAAATACAACCTGCTGCTTGGTTTTTGGAAGATCATATTAATGAAGGAAAAGCAGAGTTAAATTTTAGCACATGGGACTCCTTGTCAAGTAGACGAAAGGCGAGTAAGTTAAGGTCTATTATCAAGCAGATTGAAAGTGATGAAATGCCACTTTTTTCATATACCTTAATTCACAGGGAAGCTGTGTTCTCTGATGCTGAAAAAAAGAATTTTATTCAATATATAACGCAATTAAAAGATAGCTTATCACATTAATTTAAATATCATGAAACATACATATCACATACACGGAATGACCTGCAACGGTTGTCGAAGTCACGTGGAAGAAATACTTTCTAAAGTGAAATACGTTTTAAAAGCTTCAGTCGATTTAGAAAAAGAGGAAGCAACCATTGAAATGGAATCCCATATTCCTATTGAAAAATTTCAAAATGCTCTTAAAAATGATGGCGGTAGATACAGTATTCATAAAAATCCCCTCCCAGGCTCCCCAAAGGGGAGGAGCAACAAAACGGATAAGAGCAAGAGTGAGAAAAGCCCCCTTCGGGGGTTGGGGGATACCTTTTATTGTCCAATGCACTGCGAAGGGGATAAAATCTACGACAAACCTGGTGATTGTCCAGTTTGTGGTATGGATTTAGTGGAAGAACAAAATTTATCGACTTCAAATTCAGAACAATGGACCTGCCCAATGCATCCAGAAGTTGTAAAAGATGAAGCAGGTCCTTGTCCTATCTGTGGTATGGATTTAGTACCGATGCAAGCAGATAGTTCAGCAGAAGAAAAAACGTATAAAAAGTTATTGAAGAAATTCTGGATAGCATCAATATTCACCTTGCCCATTTTTATAATGGCTATGAGCGAAATGTTGACTAATAATCCATTATATGACATCATGGATCAGAAAAACTGGAATTGGGTTCAGTTTGCGCTTTCTATTCCGGTTGTTTTTTATGCGACCTGGATGTTTTTCGAGCGTGCTTATAAAAGTATCAAAACATGGAATCTCAATATGTTTACGCTTATTGGTATCGGAGCAGGAGTCGCTTGGTTGTTTAGTGTGTTCGGGATGTTTTTCCCCGATGTATTTCCAAGCCAATTTAGATCGGAATCCGGAGCAGTACACGTGTATTTTGAAGCAGCCACCGTAATATTAACATTGGTGCTTTTAGGACAGCTTTTAGAAGCGCGTGCACACAGTAAAACCAATTCAGCCGTAAAAGAGTTGCTGAAATTAGCGCCCAATAAAGCCACAAAAGTAGTGAATGGCGAAGATGTTGAGGTCAGTATTGATAATATTGAGCTAAATGATATACTAAAAGTAAAGCCGGGTGATAAAATCCCTGTAGATGGCGTGATAACCGAAGGCGTTACTACGATTGATGAATCTATGATTACAGGCGAACCTGTTCCTGTTGATAAAACAGAAGGCGATAAAGTGAGCAGCGGAACTATTAACGGTAATCAATCCTTTTTAATGAAAGCTGAAAAAGTAGGTAGCCATACCTTATTGTCTCAAATTATTCATATGGTTAATACTGCCAGTAGAAGTCGCGCGCCTATTCAAAATTTAGCGGATAAAGTGTCTGGTTATTTTGTGCCTGTTGTAGTTTTAATATCTTTAATAACGTTTGCCGTTTGGGCTATTTGGGGTCCAGAACCTGCTTATGTATATGCTTTAGTCAATGCTATTGCCGTATTAATAATTGCTTGCCCTTGCGCTTTAGGACTAGCAACACCCATGTCTGTTATGGTTGGGGTTGGGAAAGGTGCTCAAAATGGTGTTTTGATTAAAAATGCGGAGGCTCTCGAGAAATTAGACAAGGTAGATACTTTAATCGTTGATAAAACAGGAACCATTACCGAAGGAAAACCAACCGTTGAAAAAATGGGTGCTTTCAGTGATGTTTTTAGTGAAAGCGATGTGTTACAATATATCGTATCACTAAATAGTAATAGTGAACATCCATTAGCCGAGGCTACCGTGAAATATGGTAAAGAACAAAAAGCTGAAATTATAAAATCAGACGCCTTTAGTGCTGTTACTGGCAAAGGAGTTGAAGCTACTATCAACAATAAAAAAGTAGCCTTGGGTAATCCTAAAATGATGGAATATGCACAAGCAGAAATTACTTCACAAATGCAAGATGAAGCTAAAACCTATCAAAAACAAGGGAAAACTGTTTCGTATTTAGCTATAGATAAAATCGTTATTGGCTATGTGGTTATTGGCGATAAAATTAAAGCAACAAGCGCTAAAGCTATTAAGGAACTTCAAGATAAAGGTATTGCAGTAATCATGTTGACAGGCGATAATCATGATACAGCGCAAGCTGTAGCATCCGAACTTAATCTAGCCGATTTTAAAGCCAGTATGCTTCCAGAAGATAAACTTAAAGAAGTAGAGAAACTACAAAAAGAAGGTAAGGTAGTTGCCATGGCTGGCGATGGAATAAACGATGCGCCAGCATTAGCAAAAAGTGATGTCGGTATTGCTATGGGCACAGGTACAGATGTAGCAATTGAAAGCGCCATGATAACTTTGGTGAAAGGCGATTTAAACGGTATTGTAAAAGCAAAACATTTAAGTCATGCTGTTATGAAAAACATCAAGCAAAATCTGTTTTTCGCACTTATTTATAACACATTGGGTGTTCCTATAGCAGCAGGTGTATTGTTTCCGATTTTTGGAATTTTATTATCCCCAATGATTGCAGCACTTGCCATGAGTTTTAGCTCGGTTTCTGTGATTGCAAATGCCTTAAGATTAAGAACTATTAAAATATAATTAATTATGGAAAACACAAAACATCACTCTAGTAAAGGAAGTTATAAAACATTTTTATTAATGCTGGTTTGTTCATTTGTCGCTATGTATGTCACTATGTATTTAAATACATACGCTATAGATCATGTGTATTTTAGCTTAACCCGTTTTTATATGACCTGTTTGGGTATTTCAGCAATGGCAGTAATCATGTGGTTTTTTATGCGAAAAATGTATCAAAATAAAAAAAAGAACATCGCTATTCTTGCAGGTAGCTTAGTGTTATTTGTTAGTGCATTGGGATTAGTTCGTGCTCAAAAACCAATTATTGGCGATATGCTTTGGTTACGCGCCATGATTCCGCATCATTCCATTGCTATATTAACTAGTGAAAGGGCCGATATTCAAGATCCAGAAGTTAAAAAACTGGCAAATGATATTATTGAAGCACAGCGAAAAGAAATTGAACAAATGAAAAAAATGATAAAACGTTTAGAAAATGAAAAATAATAAAGTAGTCATATACATCGGTATACTAGCCATAGGGGTTCTTTTAGGCTGGGTACTCTTTAGTGGTGGTTCGTCAAGTACTGAAACGCATGACCACGACACTGTAGCAGAAACTAATCAAATGTGGACATGCTCTATGCATCCACAGATTATGCAACCAGAACCAGGCGATTGTCCTATTTGCGGCATGGATTTAATTCCGGCAGAAAGTAGTGCAGATGGTTTGATGGCGGATGAATTTAAACTAACAGAAAACGCCATGGCTTTAGCCAATATACAAACATCTGTTGTTGGTAGTACTGATACTCAAGATAAAGCCATTAAGCTTTCAGGAAAAATTGTTGAAAATGAAGAATCAAATGCCGTTCAAGTCAGTTATTTTTCGGGAAGAATAGAGCGTTTGAATGTGAGTTTTACAGGCGAAGAAATCCGTAAAGGTCAATTATTAGCAACTATCTACTCCCCAGAATTGTATGCAGCACAACAAGAGTTGCTTACTGCAGCGTCGATAAAAGAATCGCAACCTGCTTTATATAAGGCAGTCCGGAATAAATTAAAATTATGGAAACTATCCGAAAATCAGATAAACCAAATTGAAGAATCTGGTGAAGTGAAAGAAAATATGCCTGTTTATGCAACGGTTTCAGGTGTAGTTACTGAAAAACTGGTCGAGCAAGGTGATTATGTTAAACAAGGTCAACCTTTGTTGAAGGTTGCCAATTTAAGTTCCGTTTGGGGTAATTTTGATGTGTACGAAAACCAAATAGACCTGTTTAAAAAAGGACAAGAGGTTAAGGTGACTTCAAATGCCTACCCAAATAAAGAGTTTAAAGGTAAAGTAGATTTTATAAATCCAACATTAAATACAGCAACCCGAACTGTTAGCCTGCGCGTGATATTGGATAATAAAAACGGTGTTTTTAAGCCTGGTATGTTTGTGAAAGCAATTATTGAAAATGTTTCAGATAATAAAGGAGAGGTGATAACTATTCCTTCATCAGCCGTTTTATGGACAGGTGAACGTTCTGTGATATATATAAAAACGAACCCTCATGAACCCGTTTTTGAGATGAAAGAAGTTGTTTTAGGGAATAGAATAGGTGATAATTACGAAATAGCCGAAGGATTATCTAACGGCGACGAAATAGTCACCAATGGTACATTTACTGTAGATGCTGCCGCGCAATTGCAAAGCAAAAAGTCCATGATGAATAACTCAAAAAGTAATACAGGTCACGACGATCATCAAGGAACGGACTCTCCATCTTTTAATACGAATGAAAGATTGAAAGTGTCTGTGGATTTTCAAAAGCAGTTGAAAGTAGTTTTTGATGACTATATCAAATTGAAAGACGCATTAGTTGAAGATAAATCGAAAAAGGTGTCAGCAGAAGCTGAAAATCTGCTTACTAATTTAGCTAACATTGATATGAAATTACTGTCAGATGACAAGGCTCATAACCATTGGATGACTTTAGAAAAAGAAATTAAAATGTATGCTAATTCAATCGCTTACGAAAAAGACATAGCATCACAAAGAAATCATTTTAAACCGTTATCTTCATATATGGCAAACGCTTTAGAGGTGTTTGGGATTAATGAAAAAGTGTATCATCAATTCTGTCCTATGGCAGATAATGACAAGGGTGCGTATTGGTTAAGTAGGGAAGAGCATGTATTAAATCCTTATTTTGGTGATGCCATGTTAAAATGTGGCGACGTAAAACAAGTAATAGAATAAGTGAAATCAATTAATAATAATTAAATTTTTTAAAAAATGAAGAAAGTAATTTTAAGTATAGCAGTTATAGCTGCTATGGGTTTAACAAGTTGTAAAGACAATGCTAAACAAGAAACAGCGACAGAAACAGAAGTGTCGGCAGAAATGGCTATGGCCGATTTGTCTTTTGGTGTAAGAGGAAATTGTGGTATGTGTAAAACTACCATTGAAAAAGCAGCAAATGGTGTGGAAGGTGTTTCAAGTGCCAATTGGGATGTTGATAAAAAGAAAATCGATGTAGCTTTTGATGATACTAAAACAGATGCTATGGCCATTCATAATGCTATTGCAGCATCAGGTTATGATACTGAAAAAGCAACTGGTAATTTAGATGCTTATGAAAACTTACCTGGCTGTTGTAAGTATGATCATGATATGACGATGAATCAATCTGGCGAAGTTAAAGCAGATGATCATTCCAATAATGATATGTAAAAATAAGAAAAGGACTTTTTAAAAAGAGTTTGGAGCATTTGCTTTAGGCTACTCCTATTATTTTAGACCTCACAGTTCCGATGTTTCGGGATTAAAGCCTGTGAGATCTTGGTTTGTGTAATAAAAAACCCTGTAAACATTATGTTTATAGGGTTTTCTATTTGACTTAAGTTCTTAATTTTTAGAAAAATGTAATAAGTTCTCTTAAAAAACACCTACTAAAAACCAAAAAACCCAATCTTTTCAGATTGGGTTTTGGTGGTGGTGCCTCTAGCTCCGACGCTTCGGAGGAATCAGGGACACGTTATGGAGTTGTTAGAATGTCTTTCAGAATTTCATTGTTTTCAATAATCTTATGAATAAACTTTCTGCTTTTCATTCGTTTAACAAATGTTTCTAGAAATAATGCATCCTTTTTAGTTGCACATTTATAGTCTAATACAACGTGCCAGTCTTTTGCAATTTTAGTAAAACTCCTTTTGTAACTATGGTTATTGTGTTTGTGTAATCTTAAAGTAATATCTTCTGTTTCACCTATGTAAAACTTGTCTTTTGTATTACTATAAATAATGTAGAAGCTATGATTCAAACGATTTTGAATTTAGAAATAAGTTAAAACTAATGAAAAAGTCAGAATATCTACCTACTTAAAACCAAAAAACCCAATCTTTTCAGATTGGGTTTTGGTGGTGGTGCCTCCAGGAATCGAACCAGGGACACAAGGATTTTCAGTCCTTTGCTCTACCAACTGAGCTAAGGCACCAGCGCTAATTGCGGTTGCAAATATAGCTAGTTTTTATTATTCACCAAAAGAAATTTTATAAAAAATCGTTTTGTAGCTTTGTAACTTTAAAATAAATGATGAATTTAATAGTAGATGTTGGTAATACGTTAGTCAAATTAGCTGTCTTTCAGGGGGGTGACCTGATTGATAAAGAAAATGACGTTTTGGAAAATTTTAATGTTAATTTTGAGCAACTGCTTAAAAAATATCCGAAAATACAGAAATGTATCCTTTCTTCGGTGGGTTTATTAACCGATAAGCAGTTGGAATTTGCAAAAAAGCAGCTAAATATTCTAATTTTAAATGGCGAAACACCGCTTCCATTTATTAACGATTATAAAACACCTCAAACTTTGGGTGTAGATCGTATTGCTCTCGTTTGTGCAGCAGTTAAAAATTTTCCAAACCAGAATACTCTAATTATAGACGCTGGTACATGCATAACTTACGATTTTGTTACTCAGACCAATCACTATTTAGGTGGATCTATTTCACCAGGTATTCGATTGCGATATACATCATTAAATAATTTAACAGCTAATTTACCGTTGTTAACAAAAGAAGTTCCTGAAACTATAATTGGTGATACCACGAAATCAGCGATACACGCTGGTGTTGTGCTGGGTAGTTTATTTGAAATAGAAGGTGTTATACTAACCTATCAAAGAAAATATTCAGATTTAACAGTTATTTTAACAGGAGGAGACGCTAATTTTTTGTCTAAACAATTAAAAAGTAGCATATTTGCCCATCCTAATTTTTTATTAGAAGGGTTAAACTACATTTTACAATATAATTCAAACGAATGATTAAAAAACTGATATTAGTTTTTATTGCGGTATTTGCATTTAAAAGTTATGCGCAAGACGGTACGGCATCGCCCTATTCTTTTTACGGAATTGGAAGCTTGAAGTTCAAAGGGACTGTGGAAAACCGCAGTATGGGAGGTATAAGTGTTTATACAGATAGTATACACCTTAATTTACGAAATCCCGCGTCGTACGGAGGAGAGAATTTAGAGGTCTATGGAAATGAAAGTAGACCTGTTATATTTTCTGTAGCTGGCTCGCATTCTCGATTAAATTTAAAGAGTCAAAACGGAGAAGATGAACTGAAGTCGTCAACTTTCGACTATTTATCTATGGGAATTCCGCTGGGAAGACTCGGTATCGGTTTCGGATTAATTCCATACTCATCGGTTGGATATAAATTGGAAACTAGAAATAACGATTTTAGTCTTAAAGAACGCTTTCGGGGAGAAGGTGGTGTAAACAGAACTTATATTTCGGCTGGTTACTTTATAAATAAAAACTTTAGTGTTGGAGTAGATGTTAACTATAATTTTGGAAATATTAAAAACAGTACTATTATTCTTGATTATGACTCTAGTGATGGAACCCTATTGGAGTTTCAATCCCGCGAAAAAAACAGATCGGATTTAGCTGGTTTAAGTCTTAATTTCGGACTTACCTATCAAGCCATGATTACGGATAAACTTCAGTTAAAATCAGGATTCACCTATACACCGGAAACTAGCTTAAATTCCACGAACGAACGATCGTTTGCCACTATACTCTTTAATCAGATTACGGGGCAGGAAGCTGAGGTTAATACTATAGACGCTAATTTAGCGGCGCAAGGTTTAGATGAAACTAAATTCGTATTACCTTCTAAATATTCTCTAGGTGCAGGTGTTGGCCAACCAAGAATGTGGTTTGTTGGTGCAGAATACACCTTTCAAAATACGAAAAATTTTAAAAACGAACTGTATGGTGATGCCGGTGTCGATTACTCTAACAGTTCAACTATTGCTCTTGGAGGATTTTTTATTCCAGAGTACAATTCGTTTACAAGTTACTTTAAGCGAATGGTTTACAGAGGAGGTGTTCGCTACGAATCGTCAGGCTTGAATGTAAATAACACTTCTATTGATGAGTTTGGCATATCTTTTGGAGTAGGACTTCCAGTAGGAAGAGCAGGAAACGATTTCTTTTCAAATGCCAACATAGGTTTTGAATTTGGGAAACGTGGAACAACAGATAGTAATTTAATACAAGAGAACTTTTTAAATTTTAGTTTAAGCTTATCCTTAAATGATAGATGGTTCCAAAAACGAAGATATGACTAACAACACCAATATTATGAAGAATATGAAAACGAAATTTACATTATTAGCTGTAATGCTATTTTTAGGCTTTCAGGTTGTGCATGCACAACAAAACGAGGAATGTATGACCAAGCTGTCTATTTTCTCGGAATATGCTAAAGCGAAAAATTATGATGCTGCTTTTGAGCCTTGGATGTATGTTAGAACAAATTGTCCAAAATTGCATAAAGCAATATATAGTCAAGGTGCTGAAATTTTAGAATATAAAATTGAAAAAGCAACTGGTGCCGAAAAAGTAAGCTTCCTAAAAGATTTAGTGAAGTTATACAAAGAACGTCAAATGCATTTTGCAAGTAACTCGCCAGCTGGTGAGTTTGAAACCAAATCTTGTCAATTACAATATGATAATAGAGAAGCTTTAGGGCTTTCAGATTTAGAGCTGTATAACTGTTTTGATGCCACTTTTAATTCGGATATAGAGAATTTCACAAACCCAAAATCATTGTATACCTACTTTTCTTTAATGGTGGATTTGTATGATGCTGGTAGTAAATCTGCTGCCGATTTGTTCAATAAGTATGATGATGTTGCTGAAAAACTTCAAACAGAGGTTGGTAACTATTCTGAAAAATTGAATGTTATTATTGAGAAAGAAGAAGCAGGAACAGCTTTAACTAAAAAAGAAGGAAGTTACCAAAGATCATACGAAAGCTATTTAAAAGCGTATGACCAAGTAGCATCTGGTGTAGATAAAAAATTAGGCGATCGTGCAAATTGTGAAAACTTAATTCCTTTATACAAAAAAGGCTTCGAAGAGAATAAAACAAATGCGGTATGGTTACAACGTGCAGCTGGTAAAATGTCTGAAAAAGATTGTTCAGACGATCCAATGTTTTTTAAATTGGTACACGCATTGCATGAAATAAACCCATCTGCTGATTCAGCTTACTTTTTAGCAATCTTAAAAGATAAAGAAGGTAAGTCAAATGAGGCGCTAGCGTTTTATGAGCAAGCTGTAGGTTTACAAACAGATAAGTTCAAAAAGGCAAGACTTAATGAAAAAATCGGGGATAAATTAAAAAATAAAGGTCGTTATGGGAGTGCTCGAAACTACTATATGAAGTCTTTACAGTTAAATCCATCAAACGGTCGTCCCCATTTACGTATTGCAGCAATGTATAACTCAAGTGCTAACGATTGTGGAGATAGTAACTATAATAAGCGTGCTGTTTTCTGGTTAGCTGCTGAAGAAGCTCTAAAAGCAGGACGTGTAGATCCTACATTAAAAAGTAGCGCTGCTCAAACAGCTGCTCATTACAAAGCAAAAGCGCCGCAGAAAACAGAAATTTTCCAAGCTGGAAATGCAGGACAAAGTATTAGTATTGGATGTTGGATAGGAAGATCAGTTACTGTTCCTTCTCTTTAATGTTTAACATAACAAATCATATAAAAAAAACCATAGTCATAGCTTTTGCTTTGACTGTGGTTTTTTCTTGTAAAAATAATTTCGACGATGTTAAAAAAATTGGAATTTCTGAAAACGCTCCAATTGGAGTTGCCGAAAATCTCAATTTAAAATACACCGATTCGGGTCGGGTAACGGCCAATTTACGGAGTCCGAAAATGTTGGATTTTTCAAATCGGGATTTTCCGTTTTCAGAATTTCCAGACCATGTAGAATTGGATTTGTTTGATGATGCGAATCAAAAAAGCACAATTACTGCCGATTATGCCATAGTTTACGATAAAACAGGCTTAATTGATATGCAAGGTAATGTGGTGTTAGCATCTCCTGAAAATGACACCCTATTTGCGGAGCAGTTGTATTATGATCAGAATAGGGAGTGGTTATTTACCAATAAACCTGTTATGTTCAAATCTAAAGGAAATATTTTAAGAGGAAATATGTTTGACTCTAACGTTAAATTTACTCAAGTAGCAATTGCGGAATCTAAAGAAGGCGTAATTATATTAGAGGAATAATGCCTATTAAATAAAAAAATGGAAACCTCGTGATTATTAAAGGCATGAGGTTTTTTTATTTACCTTTGTTTTTAATAAACCATTCAAAAATATCAAGATGAAAATCTTTAAGTTTTTTCAGTATGCCTATTTAGTTTTTGCTGTACTATTCATTTATGTGGCCGGGCAAAAATATATGGAAACGGAAATAATAGATTATATGTCGCTACTTCTGGCGGCAACCGCTGTTTTTATGTTTTTCTTCAGAAAAAAATTCAATAAACGCTTCGATGATAGAGATCGAAAATAGCCTATGAATCCAGATGTCATTATCATAATTGCATCCTTAATCCTTTCCGCTTTTTTTTCAGGTATGGAAATTGCCTATGTGTCTTCTAATAAAATTCACATTGAAATAGAAAAAAAGCAAAGTGGCTTATTGGCTAAAATATTATCCAAATTAACGGCAAAACCTTCCAAGTTTATTGCTACCATGCTTATTGGTAATAATATTGCTTTGGTTGTTTATGGTTTTTTTATGGGCGATTTGCTTGTGGAATGGTTCCAATCTATGTTACCATCATCTATAGCCATTGTCAATTATTTGTTGGTAGAGTTTAGTCTGCTAACACAAACCATTATTTCTACTTTGATTATTTTAATTACTGCGGAGTTTTTACCCAAAGTGTTTTTTCAAATTTATGCTAATTCACTTCTTAAAATTTTAGCCTTTCCTGCTTATATATTTTATATTTTATTTTCTTGGATTAGCGATTTTATTATATGGATAACCGATTTGGTATTGAAGAAATTCTTTAAAACCGAAGGCGATCAAGTGCAATTGGCGTTTACTAAAATAGAATTAGGTCACTATATCAGTGAACAGATGGAATCCGCAGAGCCACATGATGATGTAGATACCGAGATTCAGATATTTCAAAATGCCTTGGAATTTTCGGAAGTCAAATCCCGAGAAGTTATGGTGCCAAGAACCGAAATTATTGCTGTGGATGTCAATGAATCTCTTAAAACCATTAACGGTAAATTCACCGAAACAGGTATTACAAAAATATTGATTTATAAAGATAACATTGATGAGATATTGGGATATGCTCATTCATTCGAACTCTTTAAAAAGCCTAAAACGCTTAAATCTATTATCAGGCCTGTGGAATTTGTGCCAGAAACTATGCTAATTAAAGATGTTTTAAGTGCGCTAATTAAGAAGCGGAAAAGTATTGCAGTAGTATTGGATGAATACGGTGGAACATCTGGTATTATGACGGTAGAAGACATCGTTGAAGAGCTTTTTGGTGAAATCGAAGATGAACACGATACCGCTTTGCTAACTGAAGAGAAAATAGATGAAGAAAATTATATTTTTTCGGCACGTTTAGAAGTCGATTACTTAAATGAAACCTATAAATTAAATCTTCCAGAAAGTGAAAACTACGAAACATTAGGTGGTTTAATTGTAGACCAAACACAAGGTATTCCAGAGCAAGGAGAGGTTATTGTAACTGAAGATTTCCAGTTTTCAATAATGGAAGTTTCTACTACAAAAATCGATCTAGTCAAGCTCAAAATTCTTGAAGAAGACTAATTTCCTGATAATTAAAATAATTAATGCCAATTTCTACTTTTATTATTAAATAGAAAATGGTATTTTCGCGCACTATATCGTAAAAAATTTAAATGTACAGATGGCAGTTTTAAATAAAATTAGACAACGTTCACTTTTCTTGATATTAATTATTGCACTAGCATTGTTTGCTTTTGTATTATCAGATTTGTTTAGAAACAGTGATGCGCTTTCAGCAAAATCTCAAAACGTGGTGGCTACCATAAATGGTAAAGACATTTCTCGTGAGGACTTTTTAATGAAGGTTGAAAACGCAACTCAACAAATGGGTGGTCAAGCAACGCAAACCCAGGTTATGAATCGTGTTTGGGAGCAGGAAGTCCGTAGTGCGATATTAGAAAAGCAGTTTGAAGAATTAGGAATTACAGTTGAAAGAGACCAAATGCGTGATTTATTGCGTACTAGTTTGGGAAGTAATCCAGACTTTCAAAATGAAGCTGGTGTTTTTGACGATAACAAACTAACCGAATACATTGCTAACTTAAAAGCAACATCTGCCGCAGCCTATCAACAATGGATTGAGTATGAAAACTCAATTGCTGCAAATGCTTTACAACAAAACTATTTTAACTTGGTTAAAGCTAGTATGGTTGGAACGCTTGCTGAAGGGAAGCTAGAGCATCAGTTAGAAGGTAATAACGCAGATATTAAATTTGTGCAAGTAGCTTATTCTACGATTGCAGATAGTACGATTACAGTTTCTAAATCGGAAATTGAAAAGTACATGAAAAATCATAAGAAAGAGTACGAAGTTGAAGAGTCGATAGATTTACAATACGTACAATTTAGAGAAGCGGCATCTACGGAAGATGAAGCTGAAATAGAAAAAGAAATTGCTAAATATAAAACAGCACAAGTAGAATACGTAAATGGTAAAACGGATACGATTCCATCTTTTGCTAACGCGAAGGACAATGCTAATTACATTAATTTTGTAGCGAACTCTGAAATTAAATTTGCAGACCGTTTCATAAAGAAATCTGCTTTACCAGATGCTGTTGCAGATGATGTTTACAACTTAAATGTTGGAGAAGTATTTGGACCTTATAAAGAAAACGGTTTTATTAAGTTAACGAAAGTTGTTGCTGTAACCCAATTACCAGACTCTGTAAAAGCAAGACATATTTTAATTCCTTTTGTTGGATCTCGTTCACAAACAGAAGTAACGACGCAAACAGAAGTTCAAGCTAAAAAAACGGCTGATAGTTTAATGACTATTATTAAAAAAGATAAAAGCAAGTTTGTGTCTTTATTAGATTTTTCAGTGGATACTGGAACTAATGAAAAAGAAGGTATCGTGGACTGGTTTACTTATGATACTATGGTTCCTGAATTTAGAGATTTTGCTTTTGAAAACGAAAAGGGCAATATCGACGTTGTGAAAACTGATTATGGTTTCCACGTTATTGAAATTTTAGATCAGACAAGTAAGAAGCGTGTTATTAAAATTGGAACAATTGCTAAAACAGTTGAGCCGTCGGAACAAACAGTAAACAAAGTGTTTAGAGATGCTTCAAATTTTGAAATTGATTTAGCAGATAAAAACTTTGGAGATTTAGCTAAAGAAAGAGATTATACAGCACGTCCAGTTAATACAATTAAAGTACTGGATGAAACAATTCCTGGTTTAGGTAATCAACGTAATATTACACGTTGGGCTTTTGAAAGTGGTACTAAAACTGGAGATGTTAAACGCTTTAATGTTGCTGGTGGTTATGCTATTGTTCAATTAGTAGCTAAAAATAAAGCAGGCATGATGAAAACAGAAGATGCTTCTGTAACAGCTTTACCAGCTATCCGTATGCAAAAGAAAGCAGAATTAATTAAAAGCAGAATATCGGCTACAACTTTAGAAGATGTTGCTGCTGCAGAAAATACGTCTGTCCGTTCTTCTTTAGCAATTAACATGAAGAACCCTACTATTTCAGGAGCAGGGAACGAACCTAAAGTGGTTGGGTATGCATTTGGACTGAAAGTTGGCGAAACATCTAAATTAATTGATGGTGAAAAAGGTGTTTACATGATTCGTGTAGAAAAATTAACCCCTGCAGCAGAATTAGATAACTATCAAGGTTTTGCTAATAAAGTGCAGATGAGTAAAATAAATACAGTGGAATCTAAATTATTTCCTGCGCTAAAAGAGGTTGCTGAAATAGAAGATAACAGAGCAAATACTGTTCAATAATGTAGTTAGTACTTATATTATGACATGAAAAAAGGCTTTACAATTTGTAAAGCCTTTTTCGTTTTATAGGATTAAATCTTGATACCGAATAACGGTATGATAACCTTTTTCTTTAAAGTAACTTTCAGGATTTTTAGTAGCCGTGGCTAATATAAAATCGCCGCCCCAAGCACCGAGGCTTTTTAATTGGCCTTCGTAGTCTGGAAATAAGCGTGCTTTTACGGTAGGTTGCTTAATAATGCTTGAAATGATAGCTTCGTGTTGTTTAAGTAAGCCATTGAAGTGCTCAAGACTGTTACAAGCTACTAGCATTTGATTTGTTATTTCATTTATTTCTAAAATAGCATGTTCATTTTTATCTGAAGTGTTTCTATAACTCGAAATACCATCACGACTATTCTGCTTCTGATTCAAATACACAAAATATAGATCTTCTTTAAAAGTCGGATTAAAATGGATGGATTCCACAAGTCTTTCTTCATTTTGAAGCTGATAGGTTATAGCCGTTTCATGTCTTGCGCAAGCAATGTCATAACCGCTACCACCAAAAGTTTTGTTTAATAATAGGTAGGGATCAATATCTGCCCAGTCAGCAATATTGTTTAAAAGAGTAGAAGAGGAACCAAGTCCCCAGTTTCTTGGGAAGGTCAGACGACTTTCTATAGCGTAACCCGTTTTTAGAAAATCAGGATTTAATTGTTTGGCAACTTGAAGTATCTGAACTAAACGATTTGAAATAGCATCCTCATGCAAACTGCTTATTTTTTCTTTTAGAATAGTAAAAGTATCTTCAAACCAAGCCCTGCCTTTTTCATCTTTACTTTTCCATTCAATTGTTTTGCTTTCAATCGGTTTAATATCTAGAAACTGTCCGAATTTGGTTGGCAGCGCTAAAGCTTTGGCTCCGTCTAAAACTAAATATTCACCTGTAAGTAATAATTTACCGTTGCTATATAAACGTTTCATATTCGGTTGGTTCTGTCTTTGAGTGATGAATCTAATCTGTAAATAGATTATTTCCGTAAATTTTCTATAGCTTCTACAACTGCACGGTGCGTAACTATATGGGTTTTGAAGTGATGGATTATTTGCACTTTCTCTTCTGCTGAAGCATCAAATTGATTCAAGATATTCATTAAATGCATTTTCATATGCCCTTCTTGAATTCCAGTAGTGGTTAAGGAGCGCAAAGCAGCAAAGTTTTGTGCTAATCCTGCTACAGCAACGATTTCCATCAATTCTTTTGCTGATGGATTATGCAATAACCTCATGGCAAATTTAACTAAAGGATGTAATCCTGTTAAACCGCCAACGGTTCCTAATGCTAATGGAATCTCCATCCAAAAAGTAAATATCCCATTTTCAATTTTTGCATGCGTTAAGCTCCTGTATTGTCCGTCGCGAGAGGCATAGGCATGAACACCAGCTTCAACTGCCCGGAAATCATTTCCTGTAGCTAACACCACCGCGTCAATACCATTCATGATACCTTTATTATGGGTTACAGCGCGGTATGGTTCTATTTCGGCAATTTTAACCGCCTGAATAAATTTTTCTGCAAAAGCATCGGGATCTATAGTTTTGTCATCGGATAACTCTGAAACTGGACAAGAAACTTCAGCTCTTACTATACAGTTTGGTACATAATTAGATAAAATGCTCATTACAATTTCAATCTGTTTTTCAACTGCGGTAAAACCATCAAACAGTAAGGCTTCGCGTTTAAAAGTAGATGAAAATTGCTCTAAACAGGAGTTGATAAAGTTGGCACCCATGGCATCTAACGTGTCAAAAGTGGCATGTAATTGATAATAACCAGCTAAATCTTCTGTTTTATTTCGTAATTCAATATCCAAAATACCACCGCCGCGCTTTTCCATGTTTTCGGTAATGGGTTTTGCATCAGTTTGTAATTTTGATTTTACACTTTGAAAGAATGCTTGTAGGGTTTCGGTCTTTCCATAAAACATAAAGTGCACTTGACCGATTTTGGTGGTTGATAGTACTTCGGTTTTAAAACCACCGCGTTTTAACCAAAATTTAGCAGCTTTACTAGCAGCCGCAACTACTGAACTTTCTTCAATGGCCATTGGTATAGTTAGCATCTTCCCATTAATTAGAAAGTTTGGAGCAACGCCAAATGGCAAGTAATAATTGGTGATTGTGTTTTCAATGAATTCATCATGAAGCTGTTGCAGCTTATTGTCTGAATTCCAATATTGTTTTAAGGTTGCTTTAGCTTCTTCTTGGTTGCTGAAATGTGTTTCAACAATCCAATCGATTTTCTGGGATTTTGATAATTTAGAAAAGCCTGATATAGATGTGTTCATTTGGGTTTTATTGGAAATGTAAAGATACTATTTATGTGTGAGTTCTATATACAAAGGGTATTTAAGTGTTAATAAATGGGGTTTTTCGCTTATTTTTTAGTAAACTTGGCAAAATTTTAGTCTTAACTTTATTTTAATGAGATTCACAAAACAACTCCTGTTAGTTTGCTTAATTACAAGCTTTTTTACTTCAGCTCAAAATAATAAAATTTCACTTGAAGATATTTGGTCGGGCACTTTTAGAACTGAACGAATGGATGCTTTGCATTCCATGAATAACGGTCAACAATATTCAGTATTGAATTTGGATCGTACTACGCGGTCAATAACTATTGATGTTTACGATTATAAAACCCTAAACAAGGATTACACGTTAGTAAACTCCTCTAATTTAGGGCCTATTCAATCTTTTTCAGATTATACATTTAGTGCTGATGAAAGTCAGATATTATTAGCAACGGAAGTTGAATCTATTTTTAGACGCTCTACTTTAGGTAAATATTATGTGTATAACACGAAAACCAAGCAATTGGAATTGGTGGCTGCTGAAAAGATTCAAGAACCAACGTTTTCGCCTGATGGGTTTAAATTAGCCTACGGTTATAATAATAACTTATTTGTAAAAAATTTAAAAACAGGAGACACCCAGCAAATCACCTATGATGGTGAGAAAAATATAATTATCAACGGTATTACGGATTGGGTTTATGAAGAAGAGTTTGGTTTTGTTCGCGCTTTCGAGTGGAATGCTGATAGTAATAAAATAGCTTTTATTCGTTTTGATGAAACCGAAGTGCCAGAATTTTCTATGGATGTTTACGGACAGGATTTATACCAAACACAAAACGTATTTAAATATCCAAAGGCCGGTGAAGCTAATGCCATAGTATCTTTGCATATTTATGATGTGAATTCGGACGAAACAGCAGAAGTTAAAGTAGATAAAAGTTATACTGATTTTTATATACCAAGAATTGAATGGACTAACAATCCTGATGTTTTAAGTGCGCAATATATGAACAGACACCAAGATGAATTGGATTTATGGTTTGTAAATGCTGCAAAAAATACAACAAAATTAGTCCTAGAGGATCGGGACAAGGCTTATGTAGACGTTACAGACAATTTAACGTTTTTAGAGGACTATAGTTTTATATGGACCAGCGAAAAAGATGGTTATAATCATATTTACCATTATGATGAATCTGGAAAACTAATCAATCAAATTACGAAAGGTAATTGGGAGGTCACTAATTATTATGGGTTTGATGCCAAGGATAAAAAAATCTTCTACCAATCGACAGAAAAGGGTTCTATTAATCGCGATGTGTATTCAATTAAATTAAATGGTCGCAATAAAACAAGGTTAACCACAGAAAGTGGATCGAATAATGCCGCTTTTAGTGCAGACTTCTCTTACTTTATTAATACGTTTTCTAACGCTTCAACAGCACCTGTTTATACCTTAAATAATGCTAATTCTGGGGAGCTAATCAAATTGATTAAAGATAATTCAGCATTAGAAAACGCATTGAAGGACTATAAAATGTCTGAAAAAGAATTTTCAACTATTGCAGTTAATGGCAATGATTTAAATATGTGGATGATTAAACCTGCCGATTTTGATGCTTCAAAAACATATCCGTTATTTATGTTTCAATATTCAGGTCCTGGATCACAAAGTGTTTCCAATTCTTGGAATAATTCTAACGATTATTGGTATCAGTATTTGGCTCAAAAAGGGTATATCGTGGCTTGTGTCGACGGTCGAGGAACAGGATTTAAAGGTGCTGAATTTAAAAAAGTGACTCAAAAAGAACTTGGAAAATACGAATTAGAAGATCAAATAGATGCTGCTAAAAAATTAGGTTCTGAATCTTATATTGATGCAACTCGTATAGGAATTTGGGGTTGGAGTTACGGTGGCTTTATGAGTAGCAATGCCCTGTTTAAGGGGAATGATGTTTTTAAAATGGCTATTGCCGTAGCACCTGTAACAAGCTGGCGTTTTTACGATTCGATTTATACCGAGCGTTATATGACGACACCACAAGAAAATCCAAGTGGTTATGATGAAAACTCTCCAATTAATCATGTTGATAAATTAAAAGGCGATTTTTTATTAATCCATGGTACTGGCGATGATAACGTGCATGTGCAAAACACCATGCGTATGGTAGAAGCGTTAATTCAAGCAGACAAACAATTTGAGTGGATGATTTATCCAGATAAAAATCACGGTATTTACGGTGGAAATACCCGCTTACATTTATATAAAAAGATGACTAACTTTATCGACGAAACTTTAGGTGATAAAATAGGCAAGTAAAACTAGAGCGCAGGCTCAAACATTAGAAACTAACTAACTAACTAACTAACAGATACAATTATGGCAAATACGACTGATGTGGCAATGAAAAAAGAACTATTTGGACATCCCGTAGGGCTTTTCATACTATTTTTCACCGAAATGTGGGAACGTTTTTCATATTATGGAATGCGTGGAATATTAGTATTATATATGGCGGCTTCCGCTACGGCAATAGATCCCGGATTAGGTTGGTCCAGTAAAGATGCCCTTTGGCTTTACGGTTGGTATACCATGTTAGTATATGTTGCTTCAATTCCAGGTGGTTGGATTGCCGATAAGATTTTAGGGCAAAAGAAAACGGTTATGCTTGGAGGTTTATTACTGTGTGTGGGACACGGTATTCTTGCTATCCCACAAAGTTGGGCGTTTTTCACGGGGCTTTCATTAATTATTTTGGGAGTAGGTGGATTAAAACCAAATATTTCAACCATGGTTGGTGGATTATATAGGGAAGGTGATATTCGTCGTGATAGCGGTTTTACTATTTTTTATATCGGTATTAATATTGGTGCATTTTTAGCGAGTATAACTGTTGGATTAGTGGCGTATTATTACGGTTGGCATTATGGATTTGGTCTAGCTGGTATTGGTATGCTAGTTGGTCAAGCTGTATTTATTTGGGGTCAAAAATTCCTAAAAGGCGTTGGCGAATTCACAGGAGGAAGTGAGGCAACGGAAGAAGAGCGTTTAGCATCAAAACGTCCTTTAAATAAAATTGAAAAAGATCGCGTTATTGTTCTATTAATTTCATTCTTAATCGTGGTTGTGTTCTGGGGAGCTTTTGAACAAGCAGGCGGATTAATGAATCTTTATACAGATGCAAAAGTAGATAGAAATATTGGCTTAAGCTGGTTACAGGAAATTCCAGCTGCCGTTTTCCAATCGCTTAATGCAGGTTATATTATTATATTCGGAACAATTATTGGTGGTTTCTGGATTTGGTGGAAGAAGAAAGGAAGAGAATCTTCTTCTATATTCAAAATGGCCATCGGTACTATTATAATGGGTCTTGGTTATGTGTTTATGATGTTTGCATCACAAGAAGCAAGTGCTGAAACTTTTGGTAAGGCTGCAATGATGTGGATATTTTTAGCTTACTTATTCCATACCATTGGAGAACTGTGTACGTCACCAGTATCATTGTCGTTTATTACAAAATTAGCGCCATTAAAATACGCATCTATTATGATGGGTGTGTACTTCGCCGCTACTGGTTTTGGAAATAAATTAGCAGGTACTATTGGGGAGTCTTCGCAGTTGGAATCTTTTAAAGGAGAAATGGTTGTTAGTAAACAGGATATATTGCCGTTTATTTCCAAGGACTCTATGAAAGTTAAAAATGCTGAAAATAAAGTGATTAAAATTTATGATTATGCTATAAATCAAGATAAAAACTTTAGCATTAGATCTACAGTTTATCCTGAAAATGGTCAAGTGATTTTCAAGGATTTTACATCTGGTGAAGAATTAAATTCCTTGTTTGCAATGTCTCAAGGTGCCGATTCTAATACTAAAAAGCTTTTAGAAGATTTAACTGAAAACAATGTGTCAGCTTCTAATCCGTATCATGCACGATTAGTGTTTGAAAAAGACATGGATAAAGCGCAAAATTTAGAAAATAAAGGAGACGGGAAAGATTACGGTGTATCTTTTGTTTTAGAAGAAGAACAAAGTGAGCAAGAGTTTGCAACATTTATGTGGTTAACCATATTTACAGTAGCATTTGGTCTGTTGCTTTTATTATTCTTGAAGAAATTGAAGAAATTAACACATGGTGCTGAAGATAATGAGCGCGAAATTGGAGACGAAAATGAAGGTTATGAAGTAGTTCAACCTACCAATAACTAAAACTCAAAAAATTATGAATACAGATATTGAAAATCTATTTAAGGACACTGTTCTCGGACATCCAGTAGGACTTTTTATTCTTTTCTTTACAGAAATGTGGGAGCGTTTTTCTTTCTATGGAATGCGTATACTCCTTATTTTATTTTTAACAGCACCAATGATGAGTGATAATCCTGGATGGGATTGGCCTCGTGAACACGCATTGGCATTAATTGGAACCTACGCTTCTTTGTTGTATTTAACGCCCATTGTAGGCGGTTGGGTTGCCGATAAAATTACTGGGTACCGTGTGGCTGTTATTATAGGCTGTTTAGTAATGACTCTAGGTCACGCTGCAATGGCTTTTGATACGACGATTACATTTTATATAGGTCTAGCATTATTAGTAATTGGAACTGGTTTTTTTAAGCCAAATATTACATCTATCATTTCTGAAATGTACAAAACGCGTGAGTCTAAAAAAGATGGTGCTTACACTATTTTTTATATGGGAGTTAACGCTGGTGCTTTCTTCGGAATGATGCTTTGTGGATATTTAGCCGAAAATTACGGATGGCATTGGGGCTTCGGTTTAGCTGGTATTTTTATGCTTTTGGGGATGCTTCAATTTATGCTAGCTCATCAAATATTCGGGAAAATCGGGGATAAACCAGGCAGAAAAGAAGAAGTTGTATTATCCGATACTATAGACGAATCTAATCTAGCTGAAATAAAGCTCAACCCATTTACAACCTTTGATTATGTTTTAATTGTGTTGTCTTCCGTTGGGGGGCTACTTTATCTTTTTAATGATCCATTGGAGGTAATTTACTCAAAATCTTTGGTGCCTTTTGAAATTGCGGGAATGAGTGGTACTAATATCGTTGTTCTTGCCGCTTTAGCCTTGTTTCTAATTTTATTAATAACACGTATTGCACGCTATTTGCCTATTGTTCGGGATAGACTTATTGCGGTGACCATATTTGCCCTATTTACTGTTTTCTTCTTTGCTTTCTTTGAGCAGTCTTTAGGGTCTATGACTTTGTTTGCGAGTGATTATACCGATAGGAGTCTGACAGGAAATTCGGCAACTATTTTTAAGATAGTCGATGGATTATTGACAACTATTCCGTTAATTATAATTACCTATGTTATTACTTTAATATTTAAGAAAACATTTACCAAAATTGGCGCTTCAAACATTATACTTGCCATTGCCTTTATTGGAGTATGGGGATTAGTGATTTTCCGTTTATACGATAAGTTTAGTCAAACAGAAATGACAGTTGATGCTACTTGGTTTGGGATTTTAAACTCGTTCTTTATTATTACATTGGCACCTGTTTTTTCAAAATGGTGGGAAAGTAAATACAATCCAAGTGCAGCTATGAAATATGGTATTGGATTGGTGTTATTAGGATTTGGTTTTGCTATTTTATCCTATGGAGCTGCAGATATTCCACCCGGGGCCAGAACAGCATCTGTAAGCATGATATTTTTAATTCTGGCTTACTTGTTCCATACCATGGGTGAACTTTGTTTATCACCTTTAGGACTGTCGTATTTGAGTAAGTTGGTGCCTGCACGTATGATTGGTTTTATGTTTGGAGTATGGTATCTTGCTATTGCGGTTGGACAAAAGGCTGCAAATACCATGGGAGGAATGATTGATAAAATCTCTGAACAATACTCTTTAGGAACCTTCTTTTTAATATTTGCTATAATTCCAGTTATTGTTGGAATAGTTTCAATGGCCTTGAATCCTTTACTTAAACGATTAATGCACGGTGTGCGATAATCGATTAAATTGTTAATTTATTTATAAAACACGCCTTTTTGGCGTGTTTTTTGTAAGTTCGAATGCGATATTACAACAGATACTTTATGAAAAATATATTATACACTGTATTGCTAGTTATTGGTTTTTCAGCAGCCGGAACAGCACAGGAGATTAATTGGGTGAGCTTGGAAGAAGCTGTCAAACTTCAAAAGAAGAATCCTAAAAAAATTATGATGGATGTTTATACCAATTGGTGTGGTCCCTGTAAAATGCTCGATAGAAATACGTTTCAAAATAAGGATGTTGCCGAGTATGTAAATAAACATTACTACGCAGTAAAATTTAATGCCGAAGGAAATGAGAAAATCAATTTTAACGGTAGAGAATTTGCTAATAAAGGATATAACCCTGCAAATGCAAATAGACGAAATTCTGTTCACGATTTAGCACATTACTTCAGTGTGCGTTCTTACCCAACTATTGTGTTTTTAGGTGATGACAGTAGTCTTTTGGCACCTGTTGTTGGATATCAAACGCCACAACAATTGGAGTTGTATTTAAAACTGTTTAAAAATAACGGGCATACAGTTTTTAAAACGCAACAAGATTTCCAAGTGTATGCAGAAGCATTTAAGCCTGAATTCACTAACTAATTTCTAGTTTGTTTTAATATAAAAGCGCCTTTTTCACCAGTATAGTGAAAAGGGCGTTTTCTTTTTTTACAGGTCTCAGTCCATCTTTTTACATACGATTTGTAGTTGCTACCATCCATTATAATCAGCTTCGGATTTAAAGAGTCTATTAGTCGATTTAAGTTTATTTTAGGTGATTCACGCAACAATAAATAATCTGGATTAAGGGTCAAGTTTTTAAATATAGCTAAACTGTCTATTATTAAGAGTTGTTTATCGTTAAAGCGATACACATTGGAAAGCGTATGAGAGGATGTGTTTTTAATGAAGTTTCCAATTCTATAATTAGAAATGCTATAGTCACTCAACATTTTAAGCGTATCTAAATTATGATAAATCTCTAAATGAAGTCCCTGCTTTTTACTAAGGATACTATGCCTGCTTTTATGAAACACAATCAATTCATCTTGACTATGATACCAATAACTATTAAAAAATAGTCCCACTGTAAATAAACATATAGCTGTTAAAGCTAAAACTAATCGCTTGTAGGTCTTGGAAATAAAATATTGTGTCAACAAAAGGATAATAAGATAAAACCCAATAACTAAAAACCAATTCATAGGAATATCTCTGAAAATAAAGACTTCCTGCTCGGCAATCCACTTAAAAAACACATTCATAGTATGGATAATTTCACCAAAGCCATCAGTAATTATATTTTTTGGTACATTCAGGAAAGCCATTAAAAACACCACTAAACCGTAGCCTAAAATTATTCCTAGAAAGGGAATAATCACGACATTGGTTAGTAAGAATAATCCTGGAAACTGATGGAAGTAGAGAATGCTTAATGGGAAAATGCCTATTTGAGCCGCGAGAGATACCGTAAATAAAGTTATAATTTTATTCGGAAAACGATACGGTGTTTTTAAGCGTTCAAAAATTAAAGGATGAATGGCTACAATACCAATAACCGCTAAATAACTTAATTGAAAACCAACTTCGAATAGCAGCTCCGGATTAATAATTAAAAGTAAGAAAGCCGAAACCGCTAATGTGTTATATATGTTATAAGGCCGTTTCAAGTATATTCCTACAGTAACTACGCTGAACAT
This sequence comes from Bizionia argentinensis JUB59, assembly GCF_000224335.1. Classification (GTDB taxonomy): domain Bacteria; phylum Bacteroidota; class Bacteroidia; order Flavobacteriales; family Flavobacteriaceae; genus Algorimicrobium; species Algorimicrobium argentinense. Next base: position 74,291 of record NZ_AFXZ01000029.1, read on the forward strand.
GGTTACCGCGCGCAAAATGGATGGTGATAAGCCAGCAAGAATCGCATAACTCCAAAGAATTATAAGTATGATAATAGCTTTTATATAATTTCCGTTTTTTGTAAAAATCAACGGCTTTAAAAGCCATTGTAGAATAATAAGAATGATACCAATATGCAGTCCAGAAATCGCCAAAATATGTATGGCACCAGCATTTACGTAGTCTGCGTAAAGATCCTTATTTATATCTTGCCGCTGCCCTAGTAGTAGCGCGTTTATTACAGCTAGTGCTTCGGGTTCAAAATTATACTTTTCTAGTTTTTTGTTTAACGATTGTCGGATGTAATCTGCATATCCATAAATAGTATGTTTTTCGGTGGATAGGATGGAAATAACGTTGTTCCTGCTATTAATTTGGGCATAAATCTGATGGTTTTCTAAATACTTTTTATAGTCAAATTGATACGGGTTTAAAGGACTGGACATTTCTTCTAAATTACCATATATGACTACGCTATCATCGACAGACAATTTTGAAATACTATCATTTTTAGAAATGTTTAATAGAATTTTACCAAAAACAGTTTTGCCGTTAATAGCTTGCAAATTGGCAATATAGCGATGATTGTAAAGATTGGATTTTAATAATTCGGAAATATGAATGTGAAGCTGCGAAAATTCGCCATTCTTAATATTGTATTGATTAGTGTAATGTGTATCATGATTTAAATGATTATCAAGATGAGCACGCAAGTTCCCTAAACTCATAACCGTTATAAAAGTTACTAATCCAAACCATATTCGCTGTTTAAATTGTTTGCGATATACAAAATAAAGTATCGTAAGAATGAGAAGAAGTACGCCAGATACAACCATAGAAAAATCGAGGGACCATGCGAATTGCACACTCACTAAAACACCTAACATAAAACAGAATGCTAGTTTAACTATTGGGAAATCAAGTAGTTTCACAACAGGAAGTTACGAAAATAATTTATAGTACTCGTCGAGCTTGTACAAAAGCGAAATACCAGTAGCGTTCAGAGAGTTCTGAAATCATAACACCGCGACTTGTAGATGCGTGAATAAATTCAACAAAACCAGTTCTGGACTCCGTAACAATCCCAACATGATTCACACTTCGGCTGTTTTTACTAGTAGCAAAAAACAATAAATCCCCTTTCTGAACCTCTTTTACATCTACCCAATCGCCAGAAACAGCTAATTTTGATGTTGTTCGTGGTAATTGTACGGCTTCTTTTTTGAAGGATGTAACAATTAGTCCGGAGCAATCCATTCCTTTTTTAGTAGTACCACCGTACTTATATTTAACACCATCGAATGTTTTAGCGTAATCTATAATGGACTCAACTTGAGTGTTATAAGTTCCGTTATTGCTACCTATTTTTTTTGTAGCTGGAGCCGATTTATGTGTCCGCTTGGAAGATTTCGTCACTGTTTTGGACGACTTACAAGCCGAAAAACACAGTAAACATAATATGATTAAGAAGCTTTTTTGCATACCCCAAAATACAAATTTTTGTAATAAAAAGTAGAAACATCTTAAAAACTTGGTTGGTCATCAATTATAAAACGGTTACTTTTAGCTTTTAATTGTAATATTTTAATATGCAGGTAGTAGATTTGTTCTCGGGTTGTGGCGGATTAGCTCTAGGCTTTAAATGGGCTGGTTTTAATACGCTTTTAGCTAGTGATGTGGATGAAAACTGCGAAAAAACATACACTCATAACTTCCCAAATGTGCCATTTATTAGAAATGATTTAAGGGATATTTCTACAGCTGAAATAAAGAGTATTATTTCTAGAACACCCGATGTGGTTATTGGTGGGCCACCATGTCAAGGGTTTTCATTGGCCAATAAAAACAGGAATAAAGTAAAATCTGATCCTAGAAATGAGCTTTTTTATGAATTTGTTCGCGTTGTAACCGATTTACAACCGAAGGCTTTTGTTATGGAAAATGTGCGTGGTTTGTTATCCATGCAAAAAGGTGAAGTGATCAAATTAATGAAAGAAGAGTTTGAAAATGCTGGTATAGGTTATCAAGTAGATTATAAAGTTTTATTGGCTTCGGATTATGGAGTGCCGCAAAACAGGCACCGCGTTATTATGATTGGCATTCGAAAAGATTTAGAAAAGCAACCGCTATTCCCTAACAAAACCTATGAAAATCCAGTAACCGTTTGGGAGGCTATTTCCGATTTACCTCAAATAAAAGCATCTGAAGGCGATGAGAAAATGATGTACGAAACTGACCCCGAAAATAATTTCCAAGAATTTATAAGACAGGAAAATCAAAAAGTTTATAATCATATTGCCATGCGCCATACCCAACGATTAATTAATCGGTTTCAAGTAATTAAAGCAGGCGAATCATTAGCGCATGTTTCACAAGAATACGGAGCTGTAAAACGAGGGAATCCTAAAGAGAAATCGAAAGTTGTGTTTTCACAAAACAATCAACGCTTGCGTGCCAACAAGCCTGCACCAACAATAGCAGCCTCTTTTCAAAGTAATTTTATTCATCCTTTTTTGCATAGAAACTTCACAGCTCGCGAAGGAGCAAGGCTTCAGTCCTTCCCCGATAATTTTATTTTTCAAGGTATGCGAACTAAAATGAGTTGGGAAAAAGGCTTAAGTCAATATCAGCAAATAGGAAATGCTGTTCCACCGTTGTTGGGTTACGCTATTGCAAAAGCTTTGCAAGAAACCCTAATGGGAACAGAAAGTTTAAACAAAAAACTATTCGAAAGTTTAAAAGTTACGCAGTAAGGGATTTGTAAATTAACTGTGCCGTTTTTTTGCTAGCACCTTTTCCTCCTAATCTTTTTTCTAGTTCATAATATTCTAAAAACATATTGCTTCTAGATTTTTTTTCTAGAATTTTATCTAATTCGACTTTTAGGTTTTTGCGATTAAAATCATCTTGAATTAATTCCGTAACCACTTCTTTGTCCATTATTAGATTGACCAATGAAATGTAACTTATATGCTTTATCAATCGCTTGCCTATTTGGTAGGATAGCCAGCTGCCTTTGTAGCAAACTACTTCTGGTACTTTAAATAGCGCCGCTTCCAGTGTAGCTGTGCCCGAAGTTACTAGCGCGGCATAAGACACGCTCAATAAATCATACGTTTTATTAGAAATAAAATGCACGTTCGAATTTTTAATAAATTGCTTGTAGAAATCATAATCTTGACTTGGCGCTCCAGCAATTACAAATTGGTAAGCTGGATAATCGGAAACTAAGCTTAACATAACGGAAAGCATTTTAGATATTTCCTGCTTTCTGCTTCCTGGTAATAAAGCAATAATCGGTTTTTGGCTTAATTCATGCTCTGCCCTAAAGGATGCTTCATCAACTTGATCGCGACCAGAAATAGCATCAATTAGTGGATGTCCAACAAAATTCACTTTAACATTATGTGTGTTATAAAACGTTTCTACAAATGGCAAAATAACATACATGTGGTCAATATCCCGCTTAATAGCTTTTACACGACCTGCTCGCGACGCCCAAACTTGTGGCGATATATAATAATTAGTTTTGAAATCTTGCTGTCTTGCCCATTTGGCAATACGTAAATTAAAACCCGAATTGTCAATAAAAATAATAACGTCTGGTTGGTATTCGGTGATATCGGATTTGCATAAATCAATATCTCTAAAAATAGAAGAGAGATTCAAAATCACTTCAGAAAAGCCCATAAACGAACGTTCCTTGTAGTGTTTTACTAATTCGCCACCAACTTCCTGCATTAAATCTCCTCCCCAAAACCGAAATTCAGCATATGGATCTTCATTTTTTAATGCTTTCATCAAGTTGGAGCCATGTAAATCGCCCGAAGCCTCGCCTGCAATTATATAATATTTCATACTATATAAATTTAAAAAGAAATGTTGATATGGCAATAATAATTGTAGCTAATAATACGCCACGTGCTCGGTAATCCTGTTTTTTCTTTATAAAAACAAAGAAAGCTAGAAGATTCAAAATTGCACCCAGGCTGATTAGTTTACCTAATACACCTTCAGCAGCAGCACTTTTTAAGGCAATTATAAAATCATTATTATTTCCTAAAAGTATGGTTGCTAAATAAAGTCCAATAGCATTGGCAATTAAGCCAACTAAAAACCCAGTTAAAACTTCTTTCTTAATCATTAAAATTCCATGTATTTAATTGCTGAACGTAATGGTGCGCTGTTAAATCGAACTGAACGGGAACAATGGAAACGAATCCATTTTCTAAAGCCCATTCGTCGGTATCTTCTCCTTTATCTAAATTGACAAACTTCCCCGATAACCAATAGTAGTCCTTACCTTGTGGTGTTTGACGTTTATCAAATTCCTCTTGCCAATTTGCATTAGCTTGTCTGCAAATCTTAATTCCTTTAATATCCTTTTCTGGAAGATTTGGAATATTAACATTCAACACCACGCCTTTTGGTAGGCCATTTTTTAAAACTTCTTTCGTTATTTTGGTTGCTATTGTTTTGGCCGCGGTGAAATCGGCGTTGTAATTATAGTCTAAAAGTGAAAATCCTATTGCTGGAATGCCTTCAATACCAGCTTCCAGAGCAGCGCTCATAGTTCCAGAATATATAACATTTATGGAAGAATTGGATCCGTGATTTATGCCAGACACGCAGATATCTGGACTTCTACCTATAATTTCTTTAACGGCTATTTTTACACAATCGGCCGGTGTGCCAGAACAACTGTATTCAGTTCTGCCAGAATCATCAATAGCTACGCGCTCCAAATGTAGAGTCGAATTTAGTGTGATAGCATGACCCATAGCACTTTGTGGACTATCGGGTGCCACAACAACAATGTCGCCTAGCTCTTTTACAGCATCAATTAAAGCGCGAACGCCAGGGGCAGTTATACCATCATCATTAGTTACTAAAATAAGTGGTCTATTTGTCATTTTAATTCCGTTAATTTAGGGTGCTAAAATACATAAAATCATGCGTAAAGACTGAATTTATCTGGTTTAACAAAAAATTAATAGCTTTTGATTAATTTGGCATGGTTTTTTCGTTAATTTAGTGAAAAATATACTATGCTTTTTTTAAGACTTATGAAAAGGAACTATAACATATTAGTGCTATTGCTCTTGCTTGCTTTTGCTTCTTGTAGCTTTACAACAAAAACATTTGAAGACCCGGATAAAGATAAGTTACTTATTCAAGTAATAACTTACGTTTTAGAACGCGGTCATTTTGATCCTAAAGCTATAGACGATAACTTTTCGTCTAAAGTTTATGCGGATTACTTGGATCAGATAGATCCATTGAAGCAATACTTCTACAAATCGGATATTGATGAGTTTTCGAAATACAAAACCGAACTAGACGATCAGTTAAAAGCTTATGATATTTCATTCTTTACGTTAACGCACAGTCGATTGGTACAACGAATTGAAGAAGCTAAAGCAATATATCAAGAAATTTTAGCTAAACCGTTCGATTATACGAAAAACGAAACTTATAATGCGGATTATGAATCAATGGATTATGTAAAAAATAAGCGCGAGCTAACAGATCGATGGAGACAACGTTTAAAGTATACGAACTTGGCGAGTTATGATGACTTGACGAAGGAGCAAGAAAATCGTGAAGATTTGAACGCAAAAGCCGATTCATTAAAGATTGATCTTATAGCTAAAAAAACCTTGATAGAGATTGAAAAGGATGCACGTGATGCAACCTTGAAAACTATTAATATTTATTATAATGATTATATTGATGACATGGCTCGTGATGATTGGTTTGTGTTTTATATAAATGCAATCGCTCAAGAATTTGATCCTCATACGAGCTATTTTGCACCACAAGATAAGGAGGCTTTTAACCAAGGGATGGCTGGGAAACTGGAAGGTATTGGCGCGCGTTTGCAAAAACGAAATGACAATACTAAAATTTTGGAATTAATTTCCGGAGGTCCAGCATGGCGTGGTAAAGAATTGGAAGTTGGTGATATAATTGTACGAGTACGCCAACAAGGCGAAAGGGAACCGGTAACTATTACAGGAATGCGTATTGACGATGCCATAAAATTAATAAAAGGTCCTAAAGGTACGAGCGTTTATCTTACGGTTAGAAAAGTAGACGGTACTACTAAAGTTATTAAAATAACCCGTGATGTGGTAGAAATTGAAGAAACACATGCTAAATCAGCTTTTGTTAAGAAAGGAGATAATAGCTTTGGTATCATTAACCTACCAAAATTTTACGCAGACTTTGAAGATTATAAAAAATTAAATGCTGCTACCGATGTTAAAAGAGAAATTAACCGTTTAAAGGAACTCGGTATGGAAGGTTTAGTTTTAGATCTACGAAACAATGGAGGTGGCTCGTTACAAACGGTTGTAGAAATGGCTGGTTTGTTTATTAAAGATGGTCCAATTGTTCAAGTACGCTCCACAAATGCTTCAAAGGAAGTATTAAATGATACGGATAAATCTATCGATTGGGATGGACCACTGGTTATTTTAGTTAATGAATTTTCGGCATCAGCTTCAGAAATTATGGCGGCTGCAATGCAAGATTATAAGCGTGCTATTATTATTGGTAGTAAGCAAACCTATGGAAAAGGAACCGTACAATCTTTTTACGACTTGAACGATATGGTTAGAAATAATCAGGAAGGTGATTTAGGTGCGTTAAAAGTAACCAGACAGAAATATTATAGAATTAATGGTGGCTCTGTACAATTAGAAGGTGTTAAAAGTGATGTAATTGTTCCAGACCGTTTTAGTTATATTGATATAGGCGAAAAAGATCAGAAAAACCCATTGGTTTGGGATGAGATTGATGCAGCCGATTTTAAATTATGGGATGGTTATTTCGATTACGATTCTACTATTGAAATTAGTAAGAGGCGCATTATAGGTAATGAACAACTTAAGCTAATTGATAATAATGCCAAGTGGGTGAGAGAGCGCATGGACGAAAAAACGTATCCATTAAATTATGAAGATTATAAATCGCAATTGGAGGAAAATGAAACAATATCTAAAACCTTTGATAAAATAAGTGAATACCAAACTAACTTAACATATGAGTCGTTGCCATATGAGCAAAAACTTTTTGAGCAGGATACCATTTTAAAAGAGAAGCGTATTCGCTGGCATGAAAGCTTAAGTAAGGATGTTTATGTAGAGGAAGCATTACATGTTTTAAAAGACCTAAAAAGATCTTATAACGTGAGTAAATTTGCAAATGTTAAGGAATAAGTAATTTATGAGTCAGAAATCTAACTCATTAAGTCAATTAGCGCTCCAGAAATTTAAAAAAGATTTCTGGGGCGTTTTTAGTTTTGGATTTATTGTCTTTGTTGGACTTATTTCCATTTTCGCATACGTGGTTGCGCCCGATAATTCGGAATACGCCAATCAAATGCATTTATCTATTCACTCTAAAAAACCGGGTTTTACAATTGAAATATTAACCATTTCACAGAAATCAGAAGTGGAGCAATCTATCTTTTCACAAGTATTTTTTGGAAAAAAAACTCAAGATACCGAAATTCCTATTAGTCAGTATTCTATAGAGGGTAACATGTTAACTTATACAGAATATGCCTCTGATGGTTTGGAAGGAATGAGCAAATCATTGAATATGAGTGGTGTTTCTGAATCCGATTTAATTTCAAATAAAACCTTTCTTTTTGGAACCGATAAATATGGTCGCGATTTATTAAGTCGAACCTTGGTTGGCGCTAGAATATCCTTTTTTATTGGCTTTATAGCGGTTTTTATATCCCTAGTTATTGGCATTTTTATGGGAAGTGTAGCAGGTTATTTTGGTGGTCGTGTGGATGCTATTATCATGTGGTTTATAAATGTTTCTTGGTCCATACCAACCTTATTATTGGTAATTGCTATTACGCTAGCGCTAGGAAAAGGCTTTTGGCAAGTATTTATTGCGGTAGGATTAACTATGTGGGTGGAAGTGGCTCGTGTAGTCCGTGGTCAAGTTATGGGTGTAAAAGAAATGCAGTATGTTACTGCCGCACGTGCTTTGGGTTTTAATGATTTTCGTATTATTACCAAACATATTTTACCGAATATTATGGCGCCTGTCATTGTTATTTCGGCAGCTAATTTTGCAGCAGCTATTCTAATTGAAAGTGGTTTAAGTTTCCTCGGAATTGGCGCGCAACCACCTATGGCGAGCTGGGGAGCCATGATCAAGGATCATTATAACTATATCATTCTAGGAAAGCCTTATTTAGCCTTAATACCAGGATTTTGCATCATGAGTCTGGTTATGGCGTTTATGCTTATGGGAAATGCATTACGTGACGCTTTAGATGTGAAATCTTAATGGTCTGTATAAATAATAGAGGGAAGTTTAATTCGTTGCTCTGTTCGTTTCTGAAAATATAAACTTTCTTCCTTTACGTTCTCTAAAAAAAAAGAGTATTAAAGTAAAGCTAAACGGAGTTTTATCATTCCATATTTTCGTTTACTTCATGAATATAATTCAGAAGTTCATCTTTACCCATTTCTTTGGATGAGGATGTGATAAAGTAATTAGGCATATCCTCCCAAGTTTCCATCATAACGGCACTATAGTCCGCAACATGATTTAATATAGCTTGCGGTTTTAACTTATCGGCTTTGGTGAAAATAATTGAAAAAGGAATATCGTTTTCACCCATCCAAGCCATAAACTCTAAATCTATAGGTTGAGGTTTATGTCGAATATCCACCAAAACAAAGGCTGAAACCATTTGCTCACGCTGGTTGAAATAATCGGTAATAAATTTTTGAAATGTTTTTTTAGAACTTTTAGAAACACGCGCATAACCGTAGCCAGGCAAATCGACTAAATGCCAGGTTTTATTAATTAAAAAGTGATTTATAAGCTGTGTTTTCCCTGGTCTTCCAGACGTTTTAGCTAAACTTTTTCGGTTAGTAATCATATTAATTAATGATGATTTTCCAACATTACTTCGTCCAATAAAAGCATACTCTGGAAGTAGGTCTTTAGGACATTTAGTAACATCAGAATTACTCATTACAAATTCTGCCGATTTAATTTCCATAGCTATTTCCCTGAATTTTAGGGTTAAAATATTAGTGTTGTTACAGTCCGCGTTTTGTTAACCAACCATTAAGAATGGTGTTAAATTCATCGGGATGTTCCATCATGGCGGCATGACCGCATTTGTCGATCCAAAATAATTCGGAATCTGGTAAAAGTTTATCAAATTCTACACCAACTTCCGGTGGTGTAACTGTATCATTTTTCCCCCAGATAATGCAAGTTGGCGTTGTCATGTTGGGTAAATCTTTAGCCATATTGTGACGAATAGCGCTTTTGGCTATGGCTAGTGTTTTTATCAGTTTGTTTCTGTCGTTTACAGTTTCGTAAACTTCATCTACAATCTCTTTGGTAGCCACTTCAGGATCGTAAAAAACATCTTGCGCTTTTTTCTTGATAACCTCGTAGTCGCTTCGTTTAGGGTAGCTTCCGCCCATGGCACTTTCATAAAGTCCTGAACTTCCAGTAATAATCAAAGCTTTAATTTTTTCTGGATAAAGTTTGGTGTGGTATAGGCCAATATGACCCCCAAGGGAATTTCCCAATAAAATGACGTCGTCAAGTTCTTTATATTCTATGAAGTCATAAAGATACTTGGCAAAACTTTTTACATTTGTCTTTAAAAGTGACATCGTATAGATTGGTAACTCTGGAATAATTACACGATAGCCTTTCTGGCTAAAGTAACTTGTAACAGCGTCAAAATTGCTTAATCCGCCCATTAGTCCATGTAAAACAATGATAGGTTTGCCTTCCCCTACTTCTATATAGCGGTAACTTTTTTCTTTTTTTAATCTATGCGCCATTAATTGGTTGGTCTTTTCTTCAAACAAATATAGGTAAATCATTGACAATATATCCACTTTTCTTAAAAGTGCCACGCCTGATTTCTAACCAAGATATGAACAATTTGAAATCGTTAAAGTTTTTAACGATTTAATCTGCTGATTCGCAACGATTAAAGGTGTTGTGTCGCTTCTTAAGTGCCGATTAAGGGCTAGATATTTGAATAATTATCAACAAAGTGGTATAATGTGGTAAAAGGTGGTAATTTTTTCAATATCTTTGAAACTCAAACCCGATAATCAACACATACTGCTTTGAGCTCATTAATAGGAACATACGAATGTAAAGTAGACACAAAAGGACGACTTATGTTGCCTTCTGGGTTGAAAAAGCAGTTGTTGCCTATTTTGCAAAATGGCTTTGTTCTAAAACGTGCTGTTTTTCAGCCGTGTTTGGAATTGTATCCAATGGCAGAATGGGAGTTGCTTATGCAGAGAATGAATAAGTTGAATCGATTCAAAAAAAAGAACAATGATTTTATCCGACGCTTTACTGCGGGGGTTAAAATAATAGAAGTGGATGCCACTGGGCGATTGTTAATCCCGAAGGATTTGGTGGCTTTTGCAGACATTTCAAAAGAAATTGTAGTGTCTAGTGCTATTAACATTGTAGAAATTTGGGATAAAGATAAATATGAACAAGCTATCGATGATGCAACAGGAGACTTTGCAGATTTAGCTGAAGAAGTAATGGGACAAGACGATGACGACTATGGAATATCATAACCCGGTTTTGCTGAAAGAAACCGTTGATGGTTTAAATATAAAAGAGGACGGTGTATACGTGGATGTCACCTTTGGTGGTGGTGGGCACAGTAAAGAGATATTAAAACGACTGGGGAAAAATGGAAAACTTTTTGCTTTCGATCAGGATCCAGATGCGCTTGAAAACACGATTGATGATGAGCGGTTTACGCTAATTCATGAGAATTTTCAGTTTATGAAACGTTTTTTACGATTTTATGGTGTGAAAGAAGTAGATGGCATTTTGGCTGATTTTGGCGTGTCATCACATCAATTTGATGTAGCTGAACGTGGTTTTTCTACCAGATTTGAAGCGGATTTAGATATGCGGATGAATCAGAAAAGTGAATTATCGGCTTATAATGTTGTGAATGATTATGATGAAGAGCGGCTTAAGCAAGTGCTTTGGCAGTACGGGGAGTTGCGGCAAGCTGCAGCAATGGCAAGCGCTATTGTTGAGCAACGGAAAATAGAGCCTATTAAAACAAGTGATCAGTTAAAGTTGGCTTTAAAATCATTTTTGCAACATCAGAAAGAAAATAAGGTTTTGGCACAAATTTATCAAGCCATCCGTATTGAAGTGAATCAAGAAATTGAAGTGTTAAAAGCATTTTTGCTACAATCGCCAGAAACGTTAGTGGTTGGTGGTAGGTTAAGTGTTATTTCTTATCACTCTTTAGAGGATAGGTTAGTTAAACGTTTTATAAGAAATGGTCTATTTGAAGGCGAACCAGAACGTGATATATACGGTAATTTTGAAGTGCCAATGAAAAAGGTTGGCGGTTTAATAGTGCCTTCCCGAGAAGAAATAAAACGAAATAGCAGAGCTAGAAGTGCTAAACTTCGAATAGCTAAAAAATTATAACAATCAGCGTTTTTTTGCTGGCATAATGAATAAAGATAATAGTTCCGATTTAATCAGGGTTTTACAATGAAAAAGGAGGTTTCTAACATATTTAAAGGAGCATTTTTGGTAAACGAAGATGCGCCAAAAAGCTGGCTGATGATTCTGTTTGTGTCCGTTCTAGCAATTGTTATGATTGCTAGTTCACATAGTGCTGATAAAAAAGTGCATCAAATAGCACGCATTAATAATGAAGCAAAAGAGTTAAGGTCTGCTTTTGTGGATGGTAGAAAACGTTTAACGGAATTAAAAAAAGAAACCGTGGTAGAATTGAAAATGGAAAGAAGGGGGTTAGCAATTTCTGAAATTCCACCAACAAAAATTAAAGTTAAATCTCAAAGGTAGTTCAGGTTGGCAACAAACGAAAAGAACATATTAAACCGATTATATTTTGTGGCAGGATGTATGTTCATCTTCGCCATGGCAGTCGTGTTTAAGCTTTTAAGTATTCAGGTGCTTCATGGAGAAGAGTACCGCAACATGGCGGAGGAACGCAATATTAGTAATGTTGTTATTCCAGCAAATCGCGGTAATGTGTATTCTGCTAATGGAAACTTGTTAGCTACTTCTGTGCCAAAATATGATATTCGTATAGACGCTATGACGCCAACTTCGGCCAGACTTGAGGAGTTTCTAAAGCCTTTAAGCGATTCTTTATCTAAATATTCTGGAAAATCATCAGGTTATTATCAAAAGGAAATCCGAAAAGCTCGGGCTAATAAGAATAGATATTATTTGCTAGCGCGGGATATTGGTTATTCTGATTATGTACGTATTCGTAATTTTCCATTGTTAAATCTTGGCGCTTTTAAAGGCGGATTAATTGTTGAACAAACTACTAAAAGAGAACACCCTTTAGGTGAAATTGCACAACGCTCCATTGGTTATGAGCGTTTTGACGATGCTGGCCATGTTACACGTGCTGGAATTGATGGCGCTTTTGGTGAAAAATACTTACGAGGAACAGATGGTCGTCGTTTAAAACAAAAAATAGGAAAAGGACAATGGAAGCCAATTGCGGACTATAATCAAATAGAGCCTAAAGATGGTTACGATGTCTACACGACTTTAAGCGTAAATATTCAAGACATAGCGCATCATGCCTTATTGCAGCAATTGGAATATTATCAAGCCGAGCATGGTTCTGTTGTTGTTATGGAAGTGGCAACTGGCGAAATCCGCGCAATTTCAAATCTAGGTCGCACGAAAAGTGGAGGTTATTATGAGAAATTAAATTATGCCGTTGGTGAGTCTCATGAGCCAGGCTCAACATTTAAAGTTATGGCTTTAATGGCGGCTTTGGAGGATAAAGTAATCGATACATCCACTATTGTCGATACAAAAAGAGGGCGTAAAACATTTTATGGTCGCCCTATAACTGATTCGAAACATGGTGGTTTTGGTGAGATTTCTGCAGCCCGTATTTTAGAAGTGTCTTCAAACATTGGAATTGCAACTATTATAGATGAGCATTATTCTAAAAATCCAGAAAAATTTATCAATCGTCTAAAAAGCTGGTCTTTAGATAAGCCTTTAGGGTTACCAATTATAGGAGAAGGAAAACCTGTTATTCCAGCGCCAGGACATGAAATTTGGAGTAAAAATGCTTTGCCGTCTATGGCTTATGGTTATAATATGGAGTTAACGCCTCTGCAGACACTCACGTTTTACAATGCCATCGCCAATAATGGTGTTATGTTAAAACCGCGCTTTATTAAAGAAGTCAAAGAGTTAGATGTGAACATAGAGTCTTTCGATAAATATGTTATCAATAATAAAATAGCTTCTGATAAAACAATAAATGAGATTCAAGAAATTTTGAAAAATGTAGTTGTTCGTGGAACCGGACGCTCCTTGTATTCACCTTATTTTTCGATGGCAGGAAAAACGGGAACTGCAAAATCAGAATATTGGATGAAGGATTGGAATGATAGACCGCGCTATGTGTCATCTTTTGCTGGATATTTTCCTGCTGAAAATCCAAAGTATTCATGCATCGTGGTTATCCATAAGCCAAGTGTTAAAAAAGGTTATTATGGTGCCGATGTTTCTGGACCAGTTTTTAAACGTATTGCTCAAAAAATTTTTACCGATACACCCATTATTGACGAGATCGATACTTTAGAAGTGAATGATATAGCTGTTAACAATGAATACAACGCGTATTTTAAAACAGCACAAACCTATCTGACTATTATGCCAAATGTGGTTGGGCTGCCAGCAATGGATGCCATTGCATTACTGGAAAACATGGGCTTAAATGTCAGTATTAAAGGCGTGGGCGAAGTGACATTGCAATCCATTTCTAAAGGTGAAAAAATTAAGAGAAATCAAACCGTAACGATTCAAGCATCATGATGATTTTAAAAGACATATTATACAAAGTACCATTACTTGCAGTTGTAGGCAGTACAGGTGTGTCCATTAATAATATTGTTTTCGATTCAAGAAAAGTGTCTAAAAATGATGTTTTTGTTGCAATAAAAGGAACCGTTGTAGACGGTCATGATTTTATTCAAACGGCAATTGATCAGGGTTGTGCTGCTGTAGTTTGCGAAAATACACCAGATAAACTTACCGAAAATGTTGTTTATGTTGAGGTTACCAATACCTCTAGCGCTTTAGCTATTATGGCTTCCAATTTTTATGGTGTGCCATCCGCTAATTTGAAATTAGTTGGTGTTACGGGAACCAATGGGAAAACAACCATTGCAACCTTACTGTATCAGTTATTTAAAAACGCTGGTTATAAAGTGGGACTATTATCTACCGTTAAAATTATGGTGGACGATTACGAGTTTAAAACATCACATACTACGCCAGATTCGTTAACGATTAACAAATATTTAAAGCAGATGAATGATGCTGGTGTAGAGTTTTGCTTTATGGAAGTGAGCTCGCATGGTATTCATCAAAAACGTACGGAAGGTTTAGATTTTAAAGGGGGTGTTTTCACTAATTTATCACATGATCATTTGGATTATCACAGCAGTTTTGCAGAATATCGGGATGTGAAAAAGGCTTTTTTCGATGGGCTTTCAAAAGACGCTTTTGCGGTGGTAAATGCGGATGATAAAAATGGGATGGTGATGTTGCAAAATTCCGTTGCAAAAAAACACACATACGCCTTAAAGAGTTATGCTGATTATAAAGCGCATATTCTAGAAAATCAATTTACCGGTTTGTTGCTTAAAATTAATGACAGTGAAGTTTGGACGCGCCTAATTGGAAGTTTCAATGCTTATAATGTCTTAGCCATTTATGCGACTGCCGAATTGTTAGGTCTAGAAAAAGTAGAGATATTACGTTTAATAAGCGAATTAAAAAGTGTTTCAGGACGTTTTCAGTATATAATTTCTAAAGAAAAAATTACGGCTATTGTGGATTATGCACATACGCCTGATGCGTTGAAAAATGTATTAGAAACCATAAATAGCATCCGAACTAAAAATGAAGAACTAATAACCGTTGTTGGTTGTGGTGGAGATCGCGATAGAACTAAACGACCAAAAATGGGTCATATCGCTTCGGCTTTAAGTACTAAGGTGGTTTTTACAAGTGATAATCCAAGAACCGAAAATCCAGATGAGATTGTTAAGGAAGTGGAAGCGGGCGTAGAGCCTCAAAATTATAAAAAAACAGTTTCTATTACCGACAGGAAACAGGCTATTAAGGCAGCTTGTCAAATGGCAAATCCTAATGATATTATTTTAATTGCTGGTAAAGGTCATGAAACTTATCAAGATATTAATGGCGAGCGTATCGACTTTGATGATCTTAAAATTGTACAAGAATTATTAAAACAATTAGAAAAATAATATGCTGTTTTACCTATTTGAATATTTAGACACGAACTACGATTTTCCAGGATCTGCTTTATTTGGTTTTATAACCTTTAGAGCGGCTGTGACAATCATTTTGTCTTTGCTAATATCTACTATTTTTGGTCGACGTATTATTCGTTTTCTTCAAAAACAGCAGGTAGGTGAAAATATTCGTGATTTAGGTTTAGATGGTCAGGTTGAAAAAGCGGGCACGCCTACAATGGGTGGTGTCATTATTATACTAGCAACATTGATTCCTGTTTTATTATTTGCGAAGTTAGGAAATATATATATCATTTTACTGATAATCACCACATTATGGATGGGAGCTATTGGGTTTATTGATGATTATATCAAGAAATTCAAAAATGATAAAGATGGTTTAAAAGGGCGTTTTAAAGTGCTTGGTCAAATTGGTCTTGGAATTATTGTTGGTGCAACCTTATATTTTCACCCAAATGTCACTTTAAAGGAAAAGTTACCTCAAGCCCAACAGCAGGAAATATTGACAGCAAACCCGAAAGTGGAATCGTCACAACTTTTTAAAATGGAAGAGAAGTCTACCAAGACTACCATTCCATTCGTAAAACAAAATGAATTTGATTATGCAGATCTAATCACATGGATTAGTCCTGATTTGGCAAAATATGCTTGGATTATTTTTATTCTGGCAACTATTTTTATAATTACTGCCGTTTCTAACGGAGCTAATTTAACAGATGGTATTGATGGTCTGGCTGCAGGAACATCGGCCATTATAGTGTTAACACTCGGTATTTTTACGTGGGTTTCGGGTAATATTATTTTCTCGGATTATCTAAACATCATGTATATACCGCGCGTAGAGGAAATAACTATTTACATCGCAGCTTTTGTAGGGGCCTTAATTGGGTTTTTATGGTACAATACTTATCCAGCTCAAGTTTTTATGGGGGATACAGGGAGTTTAACTATTGGTGGAATTATTGCTGTAATTGCAATTGCCGTTAGAAAGGAATGGTTGATACCTATATTATGTGGAATTTTCCTTGCGGAAAATTTATCCGTAGTTATGCAGGTAAGTTGGTTTAAATATACCAAGAAAAAATATGGTGAAGGTAGACGGGTTTTTAAAATGGCGCCTTTACATCACCATTATCAAAAATCGGGATATCACGAAAGTAAAATAGTAACACGTTTTTGGATTATAGGAATTTTACTAGCTATTATTACCATCGTTACTTTAAAAATTAGATAAAACGAGCGCGAATTAATATGAAACGATTAGTCGTATTAGGAGGAGGAGAAAGCGGAGTGGGTGCAGCGCTTTTAGGAAAAGCAAAAGGCTTTGAAGTTTTTGTTTCAGATAAAGGAAAAATTAAAGATAAATATATAAACGTTCTTAAACTTAATGAGATTGAATGGGAGTCTGAACAGCATACGGAATTACAAATTTTAAATGCTGATTTAGTAGTTAAAAGTCCAGGTATTCCGGATACAGTTCCAATAATAAAACTGCTCAAGGAACAAGGGGTTTTAGTTGTTTCTGAAATTGAATTTGCATCACGTTATACGCATGCAACTTTAGTGGGAATAACGGGAAGTAATGGTAAAACTACGACCGCTTCATTAATGCATCACGTATTAAAGCAAGAATTGGAGGTGGGATTAGCCGGTAATATCGGGGATAGCTTCGCGAAACAAGTTTTGGAAAATGATTTTTCAAACTATGTATTAGAAATCAGCAGTTTTCAATTAGATAATTGTATCGATTTTAAACCACATATAGCCGTTTTGCTAAACATTACACCGGATCATTTGGATAGATATAATTATGAGTTTGATAACTATATCGCTTCAAAATTCAGAATTGCTATGAATCAAACATCGGAGGATTATTTGATTTATGATGCCGACGATGACGTCATTACAAATTGGCTTAAAAAGAATCCAGTTCAATCAACATTATTGCCGTTTTCGCTGGTGAAAACAATAGAAAATGGCGCGTATTTAGATAAAGAAACACTTAAAATAACAATAGATAATAATCAGATAATTATGCCAACAAAGGATATAGCATTACAAGGGAAGCACAATACTAAAAACGCTATGGCAGCGTCTACGGTTGCGCACTTACTTAAAATAAGAAAACAAACCATTCGTGAGAGTTTAGAGAATTTTCATGGTGTTGAGCATCGTTTAGAAGAAGTGTTAAAAATAAATAAAGTGAATTATATCAACGACTCGAAGGCTACAAACGTAAACGCAACGTATTATGCATTAGAGAGTATGAGTTCACCTACAATTTGGATTGTTGGTGGCGAAGATAAAGGCAATAATTACGCAGAGCTTTTTCCATTTATAAATGAAAAAGTAAAAGCTATTATTTGTTTAGGCGTTGATAATAAAAAGTTATTTGAAAACTTCGAATCAATGGTGGATATCATTGTTGAAACTCAATCCATGAGCGAAGCAGTTAAAATCGCATACAAAATAGCAGAATCTGGTGACAACGTGTTACTATCTCCAGCATGTGCTAGTTTCGATTTATTTGAAAACTATGAAGATCGCGGACGTCAATTTAAAGAAGCGGTTAGAAATTTATAAAATATAAATGGTCATTTCAAAATTGAATTGACATAAACTAAAAAATACAGAAGTATAAACGTGCAACAAGTTTTTAAAAATATAAAAGGCGATCGATTAATATGGGCAATAGTGGCACTATTGGCAATATTTTCGTTTCTACCTGTTTACAGCG
Organism: Bizionia argentinensis JUB59; assembly: GCF_000224335.1. Lineage (GTDB taxonomy): Bacteria > Bacteroidota > Bacteroidia > Flavobacteriales > Flavobacteriaceae > Algorimicrobium > Algorimicrobium argentinense. The sequence continues at coordinate 92,406 of NZ_AFXZ01000029.1, forward strand.
CAGCTAGTAACTTAGCTTACAATGGCGTTGGAAGAGGTACGTTTTCAATATTTTTCGGACATTTTATGCATTTGTTATTAGGTTTTTTAATAGTTTTTATAGTTCATAAAATTCCCTATCGGTATTTTAGAGCTATTTCTATTTTATTACTGCCTGTTGTATTGATGTTACTGGTTATAACTTTAATGCAAGGTTCATCAGGGTCTGGAACTAATACGAGCCGCTGGATTCAAATACCTGTAGTTGGTGTTTCGTTTCAAACATCCACTTTTGCCTTTGTGGTATTGATGGTCTATGTAGCGCATTATATGTCACGGGTCAAGGATAAGGTAATCGCTTTTAAAGAATCTATTTTACCGCTTTGGACACCCGTTTTTTTTGTACTGGTTTTAATATTACCAGCTAACTTTTCTACGGCAGCTATTATGTTTTGTATGGTTGTTGTTTTGGTGTTTTTGGGAGGTTATCCCGTTCGGTATTTAGCAGTTATTATTGGGTTAGGTATTGTGGCTTTGACGCTTTTTGTGTTAACGGCAAAAGCCTTCCCGGATGCCATGCCAAACCGAGTGGATACTTGGATGAGTCGTGTGGAGAGTTTTACTGATGATGCTATTACAGAGGAAGATTATCAAATAGAAAAGGCTAAAATAGCCATCGCTTCTGGAGGCGTGCAGGGAGTAGGCCCAGGAAAGAGTACTCAAAAGAACTTTTTACCACAGTCTTCTTCCGATTTTATTTTCGCCATTATTGTGGAGGAATATGGCTTAATTGGCGGTTTTATACTGTTATTTTTTTACCTCGCTTTATTATTTCGAATAGTTATCGTATCTCAAAAATCAGATACAATATTTGGAACATTAGTAGTGTTGGGTGTTGGTTTGCCTATCGTGTTTCAGGCGTTAATAAATATGGCTGTCGCCGTGCAGTTATTTCCTGTTACAGGACAAACTTTACCGCTTATTAGTAGTGGTGGAACGTCTATATGGATGACATGTTTGGCAATTGGTATTATATTAAGTGTTAGTGCAAAAAGAGAAGAAATAGTCAATAAAGAACAACGAGAAGACAACCCTTTGGATATATTAACAGAGGCAATTTAATAACAAGAAATTTTAAACATATCAGTGATCAATAGTAATAAAACATATAAAATAATTCTTTCCGGTGGAGGTACAGGTGGACATATTTATCCGGCTGTCGCGATAGCTAACGAATTGAAGTCGCGGTTTCCAAATGCCGATTTTTTATTTGTGGGCGCTAAAGATCGCATGGAAATGGATAAAGTTCCGCAGGCAGGATATAAAATTATAGGTTTGTGGATTTCGGGAATTCAGCGTGAATTAACATTGAGAAATTTAAGCTTTCCTTTTAAATTAATAAGTAGCTTATGGAAGTCTCGAAAAATTATAAAAGATTTTAAACCGGATGTTGTTATTGGAACTGGCGGTTTTGCAAGTGGTCCTTTGTTAATAATGGCAACATCAAAAGGTATTCCTAGTTTAATTCAAGAGCAAAATTCTTACCCAGGAATTACCAATAAATTATTAGGTAAAAAAGCGGATAAAATTTGCGTGGCTTATGATGATTTAGAGCGCTTTTTCCCTAAAGATAAAATTATAAAAACAGGAAACCCTGTGAGAGCAGATTTGTTGCATATTGCTGAAAAACGTGATGATGCGTACAAGATGTTTTCATTAGAAAAGGAAACAAAAACCATTCTGGTTTTAGGTGGTAGTTTAGGGGCGCGACGTATAAATCAATTGATAGAAAAAGAATTTGATTTTTTGCTAACACACAATGTTCAGATAATCTGGCAGTGTGGCAAGTTGTATTATGAGCAATATAAAATTTACGATAACACTAAAAATATTCAAGTTCACGAATTTATAAATGATATGGCTTGTGCTTATGCCGCTGCTGATATTATTATTTCACGAGCGGGTGCTATTTCAGTTTCAGAATTATGTATTGTTGGGAAACCTGTAATATTTATTCCGTCACCAAATGTAGCTGAAGATCATCAAGCAAAAAATGCACAGGCAATTGTAGATGCACAAGCGGCTATAATTATTAAAGAAAGTGATTTGGAAGTGGATTTTCAAAATAAATTCACCCAACTTATTATATCACCAGAAAAGCAACAAAAGTTAGGCGATAACATTAAAAAGTTAGCCTTAACAAATGCTACAAAACAAATTGTAGATGAAGTAGAACTATTATTAAACAAGTCAAATAAATGAATCTAGACTCTATAAAAAACGTTTATTTTATTGGTATTGGTGGTATCGGTATGAGTGCGCTCGCCCGATATTTTCACGCTAATGGCAAGCGTGTGTCTGGTTATGATAAAACCTCTTCCGAGATAACGGATGCGTTAATTGATTCGGGTATTCCTGTTCACTTTGAAGATTCTGTAAGGTATTTAGAAGATTATGTATTAAACAACACAAATACTTTGGTGGTTTATACGCCAGCCGTTCCAAAGAGTCATAAGGAGCTGGTTCATTTTATGCATAGTGGTCACCGTGTTTTAAAACGTTCAGAGGTTTTGGGTGTTATTACCGCAAACACATTTTGTTTGGCAGTGGCAGGTACCCACGGCAAAACTACAACCACGAGTATTTTAGGTCATATAATGAAAGTATGTGATGTTCCTGTAACCGCATTTTTAGGAGGGATTAGTGAAAATTATAATTCCAATCTTATTCTAAATGGTACGGAAGTAACGGTGGTAGAGGCAGATGAATTTGATTGGTCATTTTTAACGCTTTCGCCAAACATGGCTTGCATTACATCTATGGATGCTGATCATCTGGATATTTATGGCGATGCTGCAGAATTGGAGAAATCCTTTAATGATTTTGCTCATAAATTAAAAGAAGATGGTACGTTATTTGTAAAAAATGGCTTATCAATAGCGGGTGTAACATATGGTATTGAGGATGATTCAGATTACACCGCTCAAAATATAAAGATTGAGAATGGCACCTATATTTTTGATGTAAAAACACCAAAAGCATTAATTGAAAATATTGAATTCAGCCTACCTGGTCGGCATAATTTATCTAACGCGTTAATTGCTTTAGCAATGGCTGTAGAATACGGTTGCAATCACGATCAAATTGTAAAAGCTTTAGCTTCTTATACAGGGGTTAAACGTCGTTTTTCATATCATATTAAACGAGATGATTTGGTCTATATAGATGATTATGCACATCATCCGGAGGAAATAAATGCCGTACATCAAGCGGTTCGGGAAATGTATCCAGGTAAAGAAGTTTTGGCTATTTTTCAACCACATCTATTCAGTAGAACGCGTGATTTTGTAGACGATTTTGCAGCTAGTTTATCAAAATTTGATGAAGTTATGCTTTTGGATATTTATCCAGCGCGCGAAGAACCTATTGAAGGCGTTTCATCGGAATGGTTGTTAGAGAAAATTACGAATGACAATAAACTGCTTATTTCAAAAGCCGAATTAATTGATAAAGTAAAAGCCAGTCGAGCTCAAGTTATTTTAACAATCGGAGCTGGTGATATTGGTGAACAAGTAAAACATATAAAAGAAGCATTACGCCATGAAAATTAATTGGAATTACATAAAAATACCTTTGCTGCTTGTTATGGTGGTGGGATTATTTGCGTTTTCTTCCAAGAAAAACAATAAGCGTATAGTTAGTATTCCGACCATAAATTTTAATGGGGAAGACAACCTGTTTATTACGCATGATGCAGTTAGTAAATTGTTAATACATAATCGAGGAGGTGGACAGAATGTCCCTAAAGAAGCCATAGATTTGAACCTATTGGAATCTGCCCTAAATTCAAATCCAATGATTAAGTCAGCGCAAGTGTTTGTAGGAGTCAATGGACATTTAGTAGCTGAAGTAGAACAAAAAAAACCTATAGCCCGAATTAGTAATTCGGTGTCTTTTTATATAGATGATGATGGTCTTTATATGCCGTTATCAAAAAATTACGCCGCAAGAGTACCACTCGTAACTGGAAACGTTTCAAAAACGGATTTGGAAATCGTATACAATATGGCGGTTAAAATTCAAAATGATGAATTTTTGAACACGCATGTTACAAGTATTCATCAATATGAAGATAAGAGTTTATCGCTGCGGTTAAGACAATGCTCTTTTGAAGTATATGTGGGGAGTTTAGCACAGTTAGATAAGAAAGTAAATAACTTAAAAGCGTTTTATAAAAAAGCGTTTAAAGATAAATTATTGAATAATTACAGTAAGGTTAATCTGCAGTTTGATAGCCAAGTAATATGCACTAAATCTTAAAACATGGAAGGAAATATTGCAATAGGATTAGATATCGGAACCACAAAAATTGTGGCAATGATTGGTCGTAAAAATGAATACGGAAAAGTAGAGATTTTGGGTATTGGAAGGTCTAAAAGCCTAGGTGTGCATCGTGGTGTGGTTAACAACATTACGCAGACTATTCAGTCTATTCAACTTGCGGTGCAAGAAGCGGAAACGGCTGCCGATGTTAAAATTGAAAACGTAACGGTAGGAATAGCAGGACAGCACATTAGGAGCTTGCAACACAGCGATTATATAACGCGATCCAATGCCGAATTGGTTATAGATGATGAGGACATAGATAGACTTATAGATCAAGTGCATAAGTTAGTTATGCTTCCTGGTGAAGAGATTATTCATGTTCTACCGCAAGAATATAAAGTGGATGGTCAGGCTGAAATTAAAGAACCAGTTGGAATGTATGGCGGCCGTTTGGAAGCTAATTTCCATGTGGTTGTTGGTCAAGTGTCGTCTATAAGAAATGTAGGACGCTGTGTAAAAAGTGCCGGATTAAATCTAGATAATATCACTTTAGAGCCTTTGGCGTCAGCGAATGCTGTTTTAAGTCAAGAGGAAAAAGAAGCCGGTGTCGCTTTACTCGATATTGGTGGTGGTACAACCGATTTAGCCATTTTTAGAGATGGTATTATTAGGCATACAGCTGTTATTCCATTCGGAGGGAATGTTATCACGGAAGATATCAAAGAAGGTTGTTCCATTATTGAGAAGCAAGCGGAACTATTAAAAATAAAATTTGGTTCAGCATGGCCAGGGGAAAATAAGGAAAACGAAATTGTATCCATTCCAGGTTTACGAGGTCGGGAGCCGAAAGAAATCACTTTAAAAAATCTATCAAAAATTATCCATGCACGCGTTGTGGAAATTGTTGAGCAGGTTTATGTAGAGATTAAAAATTACGGACATGAAGAGCAAAAGAAAAAACTAATTGCAGGTATTGTTTTAACGGGTGGAGGCGCACAATTAAAACATTTAAAGCAGTTGGTGGAGTATATTACGGGAATGGATACACGTATCGGTTTTCCAAATGAGCATTTAGCTGGTAACAGTGATGATGAAGTAACGAGTCCGCTTTATGCAACGGCAGTTGGACTGGTTATGGATGGTTTAAAGCGACAAGAGCGTAAAAAACTGGAAATTGCTTATGAAGAATCGTTAATTGAACCAGAGCCAGAAGACGAACAAGAAGAAGTTATAGAGCCGCCAAAACCACCGAAACGGTCTTTTTTAGACAAGTTTACGGAGCGAATAAAGGATTTTTTAGACAACGCCGAATAAAAGGCGAACCTGAAAAATATTAATAATAAGAGAATAAATAAGTATATATAAAACGAAATTCATGAGCAGCAACAAAGAATTCGAAACAAACATTTCTTTTGATTTACCGAAAAATCAATCAAATGTCATTAAAGTAATAGGCGTCGGCGGGGGCGGAAGTAACGCCATTAATCACATGTTTCAACAAGGGATTAAAGGTGTGGACTTTGTAATTTGTAATACCGATGCGCAAGCGCTTCAAAATAGTGGTGTTCCTAACAAAATTCAATTAGGTTTAAATCTAACAGAAGGTTTAGGAGCAGGTGCAAACCCTGATATTGGCGAACAATCGGCTGTAGAAAGTTTTGAGGACCTTCAGCGTATGCTGGATACCAACACAAAAATGATTTTCATTACCGCAGGAATGGGTGGTGGAACCGGAACCGGTGCCGCACCAATTATTGCCAAAATGGCCAAAGATTTGGATATTTTAACCGTTGGAATTGTGACTATGCCTTTCCTTTTTGAAGGCAAAATGCGAAATCAGCAAGCCCAAATCGGTATTGAGAAATTGCGAAGTGTGGTAGATTCATTGGTAGTTATAAATAATAACAAACTTCGTGAAGTTTATGGGAATTTAGGTTTTAAAGCTGGTTTCGCTAAAGCGGATGAGGTTTTGGCTACGGCTGCACGTGGAATAGCGGAAGTTATTACACATCACTATACGCAAAACATCGATTTACGAGATGCTAAAACGGTATTAAGTAGTAGCGGAACGGCTATTATGGGATCGTCTAAATCGTCTGGTCAAGATCGTGCAAAAGAAGCGATTAGAAAAGCGTTAGATTCTCCTTTGTTAAACGATAATAAAATTACAGGTGCTAAAAATGTTTTGCTGCTGATAGTATCTGGAACGCAAGAAATTACGATTGACGAAATTGGTGAAATTAACGATCACATCCAGGATGAAGCTGGATATGGTGCTAATATTATCATGGGTGTCGGTGAAGACGAAAGTTTAGGCGAATCTATTGCAGTAACCATTATTGCTACAGGTTTCGACGTTGAACAGCAAGATGAAATTTCAAATACTGAAGTCAAAAAAGTCATTCATGCTTTGGTGGACGATCAGCCTGTGGAAAAGGATTTATCCAAAAAGGAAAAGGAACCGACAATTATTGTTCCGCATATAGATTTACAAGTAAAAGAAGAACCAAAAGTAGTTAAGCATACTTTAGATTTAGGGGAGTTGGAAGATTTAAAGTCTCCAGAGCCAAAAAAAGATAAAGGCACCGGTTTAATTAAAACAACCGATGCCATTAGTAATCTTAATGTGGCGTATGAAGAAGTATTAACGGAAGTCCATGAAGATGAATTTGTAATAACAGATGTCGTTGCTGAGGTAACACCAGAAACTGTTTTCAATGAGCCTGAAGAAGAGAAACAAATAACATTAACATTCGACATGCCTTTTAGTAACCAGTCTTTTGAAGATAAAGAAGAAGAAAAGGCGGCTAATAAGGTTGTTCATACTTTAGAAGAAGAACGTATCAGAAAAATGTCTGTTACGGATCATGTGGAAATTATTGCGGTAACACAGTCTAATGATAAAGGCGAAGTACGGTATGCTTTAGATGATTATGCGGAGGCAGAATCTAGTATGAATTCGAAGGCTAAAATAGAAGAGAAGCAAAAGAAAAGTATTGAAATTGAGGATTCAGAGGTTGTTTTTGAAAAGAAAACAATCGAAACTAAAAAGGTTGAAGAAACTCAAGGTCGAGAAGAAATAGATCCGATTCATACGCCAATTTCAGAAATGCTAAAAGAGCGCGCAGCAGAACGTAGACTAAAAATGAAGAATTTCAATTATAAGTTTAATAATTCGAAAATTGATGATATAGAACGCGTGCCTGCTTATAAGCGTCATGGTGTTAATTTAGACGAATCTAGACATTCATCAGAATCTAGTATTTCAGGAACAAGTTTAAGTTTAGATGATAATGACGACATGCAATTGCGAAACAATAACTCGTTTTTACATGATAATGTTGACTAAAAATTAATTTAAGTTTAGTGTTTAGACTTTTTAGATGCCCGAAACAACGTATTACGTTATTTCGGGTTTCTTTTTTTAATACATAACCGTAGAAAACGGTTTTTCTTAGTATATTTGTCGCTGTATAAGAAATTTACATTATGAGCTTACAACAAGATATTATGACGGCTTTAAAGGAAGCCATGAAAGCAAAAGATCAAACGGCTTTAACTGCTTTACGAGCGGTTAAATCGGCTATTCTTTTAGCACAAAGTGAATCAGGAGCTCAAACAGAATTAACAGAAGAGCAGGAGCTTAAAATCCTTCAGAAACAAGTTAAGCAACGTAAAGATAGTGCGGCAATTTATTTGGAGCAAAACCGTAAAGATTTAGCCGATCCTGAAATTGACGAAGCTGCTGTAATCAGTCAGTTTTTACCAGAAGCCTTATCCGATGAAGAAATTGAAGCAGTAGTTGTTGCAACTATTGCAAATCTCGGTGCGGAAGGTATGAAAGATATGGGCAAAGTTATGGGTGTAGTTAGTCAGGATCTAGCGGGTAAAGCTGATGGCAAAACGATATCGAATATAGTAAAAGCAAAATTGTCTTAAATTATTTTAAATAGAGATTCCTGCGTTTGCAGGAATAAATGGCCACGTAGCTCAGCTGAATAGAGCACTGGATTTCGGCTCCAGCGGTCGGGGGTTTGAATCCCTTCGTGGTCACGAATAAATGGAAAATCCACACGTTAAATCAAGCTCGCTTGAATTTAAAAGTGTGGATTTTTCATTTTCAATCCCGAAAGCTCTGATTTGTAATAAACTTGATTTTTGCTCGCTTGAATTTAAAAGTGTGGATTTTGCGTTTTCAATCCCGAAGCGTTGGGAGGAGCTTTAAGGGCTGCGTAGCAATTCCAAAAGTTTTGATTTGTCACTATATTATCTTTGAACTTGTTTGCGTGTTTTTTTGTTTAAAACATTTTAAAACCTGAAGCTTTTGGAAGAGTTTCTGCTATGCGTACTAATCCCAAAAGCACTGGTTCGCAAAAGTTTTTATGTTTTAAAATTTCTTCTTGTTCAATTATACGGTGCAATAAGATTCTAATATGAACCACAATTCGTATATTGATTATCGAAATCAAAACCCATAACGTTCCATAATTACCTATGTTTCAACTCGAAGAAATTCCAACATTTTACATAGTTATGGCAGGGGTTCTGTTTTTTGGCCTTGCTTCATTAGTTCTGTATGCGGTTATCAACATGATAGATATCGGTTATGTTTTACTCAAACGAAAACCCTTATATCGTTATTTATTGCCACCTTTTAAAAAGTTGCCCATAAAACAAGAGCAACTTTTACAAGCGAAATTCCGATTCTACCAACGATTAACAGAAAAGCAAAAACGCGTTTTTAATCACCGATTGGTGACCTTTATTAATTCGAAACAGTTTATGGGACGAGATAATTTAGATCTCACTGATGAAATGATTGTCATGATCTCGGCTACAGCAGTTATGCTAACCTTTGGATTTCGGGATTATAAATTACAAATGATTAAAGGTATAATAGTTTATCCATCTTCATTCTATTCTGAAACTAACGAAGCCTATCATAAAGGTGAGTATAACCCGAGATTAAAAGCGCTCGTTTTATCTTGGGAGCATTTTATGGAAGGCTATTCTATTTCTAATGATAATCTGAATTTAGGCATTCATGAATTCGCCCATGCTATTCATATTAATAGTATTAAAAATCGTGATGTAAGTTCTATAATTTTTTCGGATTCATTTAAAGAATTATCTCAATTCTTATCTGAAGAAACCGAATTACGCCAACGCTTGTTGGCATCGGGATATATTCGGAATTACGCCTATACCAACTCTTTCGAGTTTGTAGCCGTAATTATTGAAACCTTTATAGAGACACCTTCCCAATTTCGCTCGAAATTTCCGAGAGTCTATGCGAAAACAAAACAAATGCTGAATTTTAACTTTGAAGGCTATTAATTTGATAACCTGATTTATATCATGCTTTTTGTCGGTAATCTTGTCTACTTTTAATAATAAGTTTAAAAACCAATAACTATGAAAAAGCGTGAACCAGTTTCGGAAATAATGACCAAATCCGTTATTACATTGAATTTTAAAGATGATTTGGAAACAGCCGAAAGAATTTTTAAAACCAAGAAAATACGTCATATCCCTGTTGTGAGTGGCGATGAAATAAAGGGCATGTTGAGTTATACGGATTTACTGCGAATTAGTTTCGCCGATGCCGTTGATGAAGATGACGATTCAGTGGATAGCATTGTGTATAATATGTTTACTATCGAGCAGGTAATGGCTAAAAATTTAGTCAGTGTGCCATCAACAACCACCATAAAAGAAGTTGCAGAGATTTTAGCGAAAAAAGAATTTCACGCCTTACCAATTGTCGACGAGGATAAACTTGTCGGAATTGTAACAACAACCGATTTAATTAACTATCTATTAAAACAATATTAATTCCAACCTAGAACGAAAAAAAGCTCCGAAAGGAGCTTTTTTTATGAGTTAGCAAGTGCTTTTAGTTCTTTAATGGTTTCTGTGGGGTTATCACTTTTAAATACGTGACTTCCGGCTACAAAAGCATCTGCACCAGCTTCTACAAGCTGTTTAATGTTTTTGTCGGTTACGCCACCATCTATTTCAATGCGGGTGTTTAAACCTTGCTCATCAATCATTTTACGTAATTTTTTAATACGACTGTAAGTCATATCTTCAAATTTCTGACCGCCAAAACCTGGGTTTATGGACATTAATAATACCATATAACATTTTGGTAAAATATCTTCAAGTACACTTATAGGCGTAGTCAAGTTTAAAACCACACCCGCTTTACAGCCTGCATCAGTAATTTGTGTAAGCGTTCTATGTAAATGCACAGTCGATTCGTAATGAACAGTAATAATATCAGCACCTACTTTAGCGAATTCTTCAATATAACGTTCTGGTTTTTCAATCATTAAATGCACATCAAGCGGCTTGGTGGCGTGCTTTTTAATAGCTTGTATAATAGGAAAACCGTAAGAAATGTTAGGAACAAAATGCCCGTCCATTACGTCAATATGAAACCAATCGGCATCACTGTTGTTTACCATTTCAGTATCGCGCTGTAAGTTACCAAAATCGGCAGCAAGCATGGAAGGAGCTATTAGTTTAGAGTTCATTAGTGTGTTGTTTTGTTGTTTCGACAAAGATAATTAAAAAAATAGTCTTCGTGTTGTCCATTTCAATCCTTCACTTAAATACTTGCCACTATCTTATAATTAAGCAAGATTACCCCTACGATTAAAAGTAATATGGATTTGGAAGTATCTTCCCATTGGAAAGAGGGATGAAGGAAATTAAAAGTCCCTTCCTCTGGGGAAGAGATTTAGGGATGGGATAAAAAAATGAACCCACGGTAATCAGCCGTGGGTTCTTTCATCAATCAAAAAACGAACAGTCTTACTACCCGCGAAAGCGGGTATCTCACCGAAGTAAGAATATACTGTTAGTTGCCGTAAAATTCCAAAAGTTAAAATTCCAAATACCAATTTCTTGATATGTGGAATTTATTACTTGAAATCTAAAACTTATCCTAAATAAGTTTTTAATATTTTACTTCTAGACGTATGTTTCAATCTACGAATAGCTTTTTCTTTAATTTGTCTAACACGTTCTCTAGTCAGGTCAAACGTTTCGCCAATTTCTTCTAAAGTCATTGGGTGTTGGTTTCCTAAACCGAAATATAAACGGATAACATCCGCTTCACGAGGCGTTAAGGTTTCCAGAGCACGCTCAATTTCCGTACGTAAAGATTCTTGTAGTAACTCTCTATCTGGGTTTGGAGACTCACCAGAATTTAATACATCATATAAGTTCGAATCTTCACCTTCCACTAAAGGCGCATCCATACTTACGTGACGACCTGAATTTTTCATAGACTCCTTAACATCGTTAATAGTCATGTCCAATTCTTTGGCAATTTCCTCCGCACTTGGTGGACGCTCATGAGCTTGTTCCAGGAAAGCAAAGGTTTTATTAATCTTATTAATCGATCCAATTTTATTTAACGGTAAACGCACAATACGAGACTGTTCCGCTAAAGCTTGCAGGATAGACTGACGAATCCACCATACAGCATAAGAAATAAATTTAAAACCACGCGTTTCATCAAAACGTTGAGCTGCTTTAATAAGACCTAAATTCCCTTCATTAATTAAATCTGGTAAGGTTAAACCTTGGTTTTGGTATTGCTTAGCTACCGACACAACGAAACGTAAATTAGCCTTCGTTAACTTTTCTAAAGCCAACTGATCACCCGCTTTTATGCGCTGTGCTAATTCTACTTCTTCATCTGCGGTAATTAAGTCAACTTTTCCTATTTCTTGAAGATATTTGTCTAACGAAGCAGTTTCTCTATTGGTAACCTGCTTGGTAATTTTAAGTTGTCTCATGTACGGTTTCTCTCTAATTAAGTTGTGCGAACAACGTGTTCTATATAGTTATACGTAAGCATTGTTCTTTTTGTTACAAGAAACCATGAATCTTTTTTAGGGCGTTCCTTTTTACGTTTAAAATAAGTTCGTTAAGTGCTTTAAGTTTTGTAAATACGCAAAAAGGCGGGCTGTCCATTATATCTTTTTTTACGATAATAAGGATTGTTGCATAAACCGGGAAGTATGAGAAAACGTAAAAAAAGGATGCCATTTCCATCCCTAACGCGCTTACCAAGAGTCTAGAGTTTTAGCATTTGAAATAAGTTACGTAAATAGGCCTTTGCAATAGTTAAATTAGGATTAATATATGAGGATACTTACAGACGTACTTTGCTGAAAAGTTAATGCATTTTACTTATTTTTTAACACAGCACTTTGTTGTAACCAGTTTTTATTCTTTTTTATTAATTGACTTCAAAGTGTATTTATCATAAGCAATTAAGTCAAATACTTTTGATTCGCCCGTATTCAACCACTTTTTATAAATCAGTTTTCCGTTCATATAAACGTAAAGTTCATTGTCTTTTGTTTCTTTTTTGAATATCATTTTATCCTTGCCAAACTGAAAAGTCTGTTACTTTTCTATTTTCACTAAATTTAATCGTTAAACTTCCTGTATTAATTCCACGTTTTGAATAACCTAAATAATATCTAAATTCAGAATTTGTTTTCGATTCAGGTTCTCCTAATAATTCAATAATTTGTGTTTGGGTTTTTCCATTCAGTTCGTGAGTTTTTCGCAAACTATTCATCATATCCCAACGCAAAGACCATTCAGTTTCTGATTCCGTCCAGTTTTTCCACTTTTCAGAGTTAAATCGTTCGTGAGTGATATTTCCTTTCAGAGCAAATCCGATTAGAATTATCATTCCGATTATCAAAAAACCATATTTTAATGCTTTTCTCAATGTTTGTTTCAAATTGGTTACAACGTTTATGTATAAGAATAGTTGCGGGTTTGTATGCGAGGATTTTCCGCAGGAAAATCAGACGTTACAAACCCGCAACGACCTTTGGGTTAAGCACTAAACCGCAATTATTTTTACACGGTGTGCCTGTTGCACAACTCTGTTGATAAAGTTACTATAATAATGCATTTTGAGCCGATAAATTTTATAATTTGTTGTTATGCAAGGCATAAAGACATATCAAGAGAAGCTGTTTACCGATTTTTTATTGAGTGAACGTGTACCAGAGCACAACTTTTATCGACAGCTTAAAAATGTATTAGATTTAAAGTATTTATACAAATTAACCGCTCCGTTTTACGGTGCTACAGGTCAAAAGAGTATTGATCCTGTGGTTTTTTTTAAACTGTGTTTGGTTGGTTATTTGGAGAACATT
>NZ_AFXZ01000028.1 GCF_000224335.1 Bizionia argentinensis JUB59
AAACGTTGTACACCATTTGAGAAAAACGAGAATACATACAACTAAAAAGTTAGAAAAGTTAGTCAAAAAACTAATCACAACTGACAACAAAACTGATTGCGGAATTCTTGGAAAATGGAATGCAACAGTATTTTATGTTGACAGAAAAAAATGTTGGTTAATCACAAACGGACTGACTAAATACAACGTAATTCTGACTGATATAAAATCATCGGAATTGAGCAAGATTGAGCAGATCTTTAAAGATGCTCTTTTCGGACAACTGAATTATGACGGAATAATAATTGACTTTGAAAATCTGAATTCAATTATTGGCGGACTGGATTTTCTGCCGACAAATAATGACCGTAGCACAACAGGATTTCAAAATCAACGCCTTGAACAATTGGATTGGTGGAAATATGATTTTGGAAGTTTGGAAAATATGCCAATAAAAGATTTAACAAACCGAATGAATACGAGTCCAATTCACATCGGAAATGGAAGAAAAATGTCCGATTATACAGATTCGATAAAAGAAATGAAAAAATTATTAACGGAATAAAAAACGGTGTACAACACTGTATATAAAAAATTACTATTTTTAGCTTAACCAATGTTAGTTGCTTTGTTTGCTAGCTTCTGATTTTCCTGCGGAAAATCCTCGCAC
>NZ_AFXZ01000027.1 GCF_000224335.1 Bizionia argentinensis JUB59
GTTGTACACAAGCTAAAAAGCCAACCGCACAGTCAAGCACATTTCATTTTTCTCGTACCTCAAAAAATAAAAAGAGCTTGCCTTTTCCCTTCTCCACTCACGATAATACAATGAATATTTCCACTATAATTCAATGATTTTTCAGTAAATTGCACTCGAATTAATAAAAAAGGTTTAAAATGAACCGAATAAAAGAAGTTTTAAAAAACAAAGGAATTAGTCAAACTTGGCTTGCTGACCAAATGGACAAAAGTTATACGACCATTAATGAATATGCAAGAAACAAAAGACAACCAAGTTTAGAAGACTTATACAAGGTAGCAGGAATATTGCATATTGACCCAAGTGAATTATTAGTAAAGACAAACATTAAGAATGAGCAAAAACAAGTTTAAATTTATTGACCTATTTGCAGGAATTGGCGGATTTCATATTGCTCTTGAAAAACTTGGACACGAATGTGTATTTGCAAGCGAAAAAAGAGTTAACCTAGCTGAACTTTACAAAAAGAATTTTGATATTGAAGTAAATAGAGATATAACGAAAATAGAAGTTTCAGACATACCTTCTTTTGATATTCTATGTGCTGGGTTTCCTTGCCAACCTTTTTCTAAAGCTGGAAAGCAAGATGGATTACTTGATGAAAGGAACGGCTCTTTGTTTGACAAGATTGTAGATATTTTAGAATATCATAAACCAAAATATTTCATTCTTGAAAATGTTCGAAATTTAATTAGTCACGACAACGAAAACACTTGGTTCTACATTAAAGAACAACTCGAAATCAAACTAGGTTATAAGATTGACAAAAAGATATATTCTCCTCATAACTTTGGAATTCCTCAACACAGGGAAAGACTTTTTATAATTGGTTCAAGTGATGGGCTAGAACATTTTGAATGGTTGGAGACCACAAATAAAACTACTAGCATTTTTGAATACTTAGATAAAAATCCTGTAAATGCAAGAAAATTAGAGGATGAAAAAATTGAGGTAATTGACATATGGCAAGAATTTATTTCCAAAATACCTAAAGAACAAAAACTGCCAGGCTTTCCAATATGGAGTATGGAATTTGGTGCAACCTATCCTTTTGAAGAAAAAACTCCTTATGCTTCATCAACAAAAGCTATAGGAAAAACAAAAGGTAATTTTGGCATTGAACTTAAAGGATTATCACGACCAGAAAAAATCAAAAACCTACCTAATTATGCTCAAACAGAGGAAAATGAATTTCCCTCTTGGAAAAAAAATTACATCAGAAAAAACAGAGAATTTTACGAAACCTACAAAGAAATTCTAGAACCAATAGTAAAAAAAATTGAAAAATTGAAAATTGCTAGTTGGCAAAAACTTGAATGGAATGTACAAGGTGGAGAGCGAGATTTATATAAATATATTATTCAGTTTAGAGGTTCTGGTGTCAGAATAAAAAAAACAGATTTTTTTCCGTCTTTAGTAACTGTCAGTACTCAAATTCCAATTATAAGTTGGGAAAAAAGATATATTACACCATCAGAAGGAGCTCGTATTCAATCATTAAATGGTATAGAACTTCCTGAAAATTTAGGGACTTGCTTTTCTGCATTAGGAAATGCCGTTAATGGTACAATAGTGAAGTTGATTGCAGAAAAGCTAATTCAAGAAAGACCAATTCAAATTAAGCCTAATGGAAAATTAAAAGAAATAAACGGTTATAAAGTAACTTCTAAGAACCAAAATGAGCCAAATTATGAAAGAATTGAATAATGTAAACATCCGCCCAGGTGTTACAATTCTTTCAGTTTTAAAACACCTTAATTATAAACCCTATTATGCGTTAGCGGAATTTATCGACAATGCAATTGATAGTTTTTTAAAGAATGAAGAGGAGTTAAGAAAAATTGAAGGAAAGGATTTCAAATTAAGAGTAGATATTGAATTCGACACAAATAACAAAAGAATAACAATTAAAGATAATGCCGCTGGTATTCAATCTAAAGACTATCAAAGAGCATTTCGTACAGCTGAATTACCTCCTGATAATACTCGACTATCGGAATTTGGAATGGGTATGAAATCGGCAGCTTGTTGGTTTTCCAATAATTGGCAAGCAAAAACAACAGCTCTTAACGAGACTGTTGAACGCAAAGTTAATTTTGATATTTCAAAAATTGTTGAAGACAAAATTCAAGAACTTCAAATAGAAACAAAAGAAGCAAATTCAAATTCTCATTACACATTAATTACTTTGTTCGGTATTGAAGAAAAAATGCCTATTCGCAGAGGACTTGGCAAAGTAAAAAGGCATTTAGCTAGTATTTACAGAGACTTCTTCAAAAGAGAAATTCTGGATTTATACATAAATGGTGAAAAACTAGAATATAAAATTCCTAAGATTTTAAATACGGCTTATTTTGAAACTCCAAATGCAGAAAATATTAATTGGAAGCAAGAAGTCGAATTTGATTTTGGAAATGACCATAATGGAAGCAAATTGAGAGCCAAAGGCTTTATCGCTATAATGGAAACAATGTCTGTGAGAGATAGTGGTTTCGCATTATTTCGAAGAGGAAGAGTAATTGAAGGAAGTGCTGACAATGATGAAGGTTTTCGACCTCCTGCATTATCAGGCTCTCTAGGAAGTCATAGATATAAAAGACTGTTTGGTGAATTACACTTAGAAGGATTTAATGTAAGTCACACGAAAGACGGATTTCAATGGGATGATAATATGGAAGCCTTTTTAGATTTATTAAAAGGTGAACTTGAAGGTGAAAACTCTATCCCAATTTTAAAACAAGCTGATAAGTATAGAGTTCGAGAAAGTGCGAAGAACTATGAAAAAGTATCTCAAAAAGTAGTTGACAATACAACTGATAAAATACAAGACAATATAGCAAAAGATGTCCAAGCTGTTGTTTCAAAACCAACTTCAAATATTGTTGAAGAACCTTCATTAGAAGAGGTTGTAAAATCCTATCATAAAAAATTTCCACTAAATATTTCTAACATTGATTATATGGTGCATATTGAATTATCTTATGATGAAACAATTGATGAATTAATTCAAGTTGGTGACCATTTAATCCTAGAAAAAGACACAAACTATAAAAATATAGGTGTTCGATTATCTCTGATTCATCCATTTATGGTTGAATTTGCAGGAGACGACCACAAAGTAATAGAACCTGTTCTTCGTTTAGTAGTTGCATTAGGTCTTTCCGAAATAATCGTAAAAAAATCAGGAGCTCCTGTAACAGAGTTAAGAAACAATATGAATGACCTATTGCTTGGTTCTCTTTCAAAATTATAGTATATGTCCAAAACTGAAAAAATAAACATTATGTCAAATCCATCAAATGACGATAATTGGACACCTGAATATGGTGAAGAATCTGAAAAATTATTAACTAAAATTTTTGGTGATGATGCAGATGCCAAAGAAAAAGTAAAAGAAGAAACTTATCACATTATGAAATTATGTGGTAATCCTAATGAAGAAACGAACAACGATACTGGTTTAGTTTTTGGCTACGTCCAAAGTGGAAAAACTCTTTCATTTACAACATTAACGGCTTTAGCAAGAGACAATAACTATCAAATAGTAATAGTATTAGCAGGCATTTCAACAAATCTAGTTAATCAGTCTTTTAATAGATTGCAAAATGATTTAGATATAAATCAAGGTTTTCATAGAAAATGGGTGATGCTTAACAATCCTAAAGACCCAATTAGAAATCCACAGGATAAAAACACTATCCAAAGAGAACTTCAAAATTGGAAAAAATCTGACACTCCTGATGATTTTAAAAAAACATTATTGATTACAGTAATGAAAAATACAAGTCATTTAAAAAACTTGCTTTCTGTTCTTAAAAAACTCGATTTATCAAAAGTTCCTACTTTAATAATTGATGATGAAGGAGACCAAGCAAGTATGAACACTAGAGCTAGTTCAAATGCACGAAGAGAACGAAATGGAGAAGTACTTACCGAAATTCAAATGAGTACCATCTATCGTAGAATTAGAGATTTAAAAAGTATTTTACCACATCACACTTTTATTCAATATACCGCTACTCCACAAGCCCCATTGTTTATTAATATTTTAGATAATCTTTCACCTAACTTTATCCAACTTTTAACTCCAGGCGAAAAATATACTGGTGGACGAGCTTTCTGCCAAGAGAATCATTTTATAGTTAGAAATATTCCATATTCTGAAATTTATAATGATGATAATGTATTTGAAGAAGCTCCTGAAACTTTAAAAGAAGCTATGCGTATTTTCTTTTTAAGTGTTACATCTGGACGCTTATTGGGAGCAAAAAAAGGAAATCCTAAAAACCGCTCTATGATGGTTCATCCATCTAGATTAGTCGAAGAACACGACACCTATTATTACTGGGTAATGCATATTAAAAGTCTTTGGGAAAAGGTATTATTGGAGCGTGACGACAATGATGAAACTAAACAACAAATAATTTCCGAATTTAAAGAAGCATATAAAGATTTAAAAACTAATGCTCCTGAAATACAATCTTTTGAAGTGCTTTTGGAAACTTTAGGTCATAATATAAGTAACACAGCTGTTGAACAATTGAATTCAAGAGCGGGAAGTTCAGTTGATTGGAATAGTAATTATTCTTTCATCCTCGTTGGTGGTCAAGCTATGGACAGAGGTTTTACAGTTGAAGGTTTAACCATTACATATATGCCAAGAAGTATGGGTGTTGGAAATGCCGACACCATTCAACAACGGGCTCGTTTCTTTGGTTATAAAAAAGAATTTCTAGGTCATTGTCGTGTATATCTTGACGCAGAAAATATTCATCTGTTTAGTGAGTATGTAAATCACGAAGAAGATATACGTAAAAAGTTATTTGAACATAAACTCTCAGGTCAGCATCTAAACGAAATGGAAAGAAGATTTGTGCTAAATGAAATGTTCAGGTTGACTAGAACTAATGTGCTTTCTGAGGATTTAACAAGAACAACTTTTGGCAATAAATGGGTCAGAATTAGAGCTCCACACGATAGTGAAATTATTATTGAAAACAATAGAAAAGTATTTAATACTTTTGCTGAAAAATATAAATTAGCTTTTTCAGAAGATGATGGACACAAAGACAGAACTGATGAACAAAAGCATCTCGTAGCTAAAATTCCTTTAAAAGAATTATTTCAAGACTTATTGAATGAGCTAAAGTTTACAAGACAAACAGATTCAACAACTTACACGAACTTAAAGTCTGTTATCGATTTATACACAGATGAATTTCCGCCAGAAGATAGTTTTGTTTACTTAATTGCTAAAGGTAATCCAAGAACAAGACGTTTGAAAAAAGATGAAATTCAACAGTTATTTCAAGGTAAAAACCCAAGAACTGGAGAAATTATATATCCAGGTGACGAAAAAATTAAATCTGAAGATTCCGTAACAGTTCAAGTACATAATCTTGACTTTAGAGATACGGAACACGAAAATATAATCACTATAGCAGTATGGGTTCCCGCTCGACTTTCGCAATCATTAATCTCGAAAATTAATGATTGATTTAAAAGAAATATATGATAAACTGCCATTGCCTAAAAATCAGAATTCAAACTCTTATTCGGCAAAGGCTATTAAAGGCTTTGAAAACCATAGAATAGCAAAAAACTATGCAGATAATCCAAGTCTTTTAATATTCATTTCAGAACAGAACCAAGATTTTTTTATTGCAAATCAAAATCTGTTTAGCATTAAAGTGTCACACAATCTTAAATGCGAAATAGAATCAGATAAAAAACTAACTCATAACAACTTTTCTGTTGTCTCATATATTGGTCAAAATGATGATGTTAAGGACATTTTCCTAAGCACTTGCCAAGTTTTGATAAAATCACTCGGTCAAAATCCAACAAATAAAAAAATAAAACATACGGTAGGAAAATTTATTGAGCTATTTAAAGCTATTAAAGAAACACCAACCAAATCTTTGCAAGGCCTTTGGGCTGAATTATTTATAATAGAACAATCAAATTTTCCTGAAAATCTAATCAACGGTTGGCATAGTATCCCAGAAGAAAAATTTGACTTCAGTTTTGGTAAATTACGTTTAGAAGTAAAAAGTTCTGCAACAAATGTAAGAACACATCATTTTAGTTCAGGTCAACTAAATCCAATAATCGATACAGAAATTATTATTGCTTCAATTCTCGTAAATGTTAATGCAGGAGGTTTTAGTATAATTGAATTGTTAAGCAGAATAAACAATAAAATTAATGACTTCCCTAGACAAAAAGAAAAACTACACCTTTTAATTTATTCAACATTAGGGGTAAATATTAATAAAATCAACCAAGTCAAATTCGACTACGAATTAGCAAAAGAATCATTGAAGTTTTATAAGTCAACTGAAATTCCAAAAATTGAAATAAATAATATCCCAAAAGAAGTATCAAACGTTAGCTTTGTTAGCAATCTAGTTAATTCAACCAATATTGTGTTGAATATAGACGAGCTAATCCAATCTTTTACAAAAGACAATTAACACAGCCATTATGGAAGAAAATAAATCTCAAATTATAATTTATCAAACTGAAAACGGAGAAACTAAACTAGATGTTCGTTTTCAAGATGAAACTGTCTGGCTTACTCAAAAATTGATGTCTGAATTATTTCAAACTTCTATACCTAACATCAATATGCATCTAAAAAACATATTCGAAGAAGGAGAATTAGAAGAGAATCGAACTATTAAGGATTTCTTAATAGTTCAAAAAGAAGGGAATCGAGAAGTAAAAAGAAATCAGGTGTTTTATAATCTTGATGCCATAATTTCAGTTGGCTATCGTATAAAATCTAATGTAGCAACTAAGTTTAGACAATGGGCGACTGGTCAGTTACGAGAATACATTGTAAAAGGATTTGTCTTAGATGATGAGCGCTTAAAAAACCCTGACTTACCTTTTGATTATTTTGAGGAACTAGAAAAGCGAATACAAGATATTCGTACTTCTGAAAAACGATTTTATCGAAAAATTACAGATATTTATGCAACGAGTGTGGACTATGACCCAACTTTAGAAATTAGCATTAGTTTCTTTAAAACGGTTCAAAACAAATTGCATTGGGCTATTACTGGACAAACAGCTGCGGAAATCATTAGTCAAAGAGCGAATAGTTCAAAAGAAAATATGGGTTTGACTACTTGGAGAGGTGAAAATATAAGAAAAACAGATGTTTCCATTGCTAAAAATTATCTCAAAGAAGATGAATTATCAGCATTAAATAATTTAGTGGAGCAGTATCTAATTTTTGCACAAGGACAAGCACAACGAAGAGTACCAATGTATATGAATAATTGGATTGAAAAGCTAAATGGTTTCTTAACGTTAAATGACCGAGAAATATTAAATAATGCTGGAAATGTTTCTCACGAACTAGGAAAAGAAAATGCTGAACGAGAATACCAGAAATTTAAAGAGACCAAACAAAAGAGAATCAGAGAAGGAGATTTTGAAAAAGCAATTAAAAAAATAGAAAATAAAAAACGAAAATAAGCCAACGCTAAAAGCCATACACATTTGCAATTCGCACCAGCCGACACACAAGCCAAAAATTGCAAAAGAGTATGTCTTGCCAACGCTATCAAGTTTGCGGAAAGAAAAAGCCAGTGTACAACAAAGTACTGTGGTAAAAAACAAGTAAAATGCATTAACTTTTCACTAAAGTACTTCTGTAAGTATCCTCATATATTAATCCTGATTTAGCAATTGCAAAAGCCTGTTTTAGTAGCTTATTACACACCGCTATTAATGCTAG
>NZ_AFXZ01000026.1 GCF_000224335.1 Bizionia argentinensis JUB59
TGGCGTTTTTTCTTTCAGATATTTGTTTTCCAATTCAGTCATTAATTCTTTATCGCGAATCGATTTCGTTTTCTTTTTTAAATCAGTCCACGTTTTTAATCCGATGTTCGTAACGTTAATCCATTCAACATCTTCAAGAATATTTTTGTCCGATAAATTCCGCTTTTCAGTTCGCTCTGCATATTTTCTAAATTCAGAGTGTAATTCCGTTACAATTTTATATTCCGATTCCGATATTATTCCGTTTGCAATAAAGTCAGAATATCCATTTTCCAAATCCAAATCGTCAAAATATCCGCAAACACATTCGTTATAATCTCCAACTGAATTTTTATAGTCAGCTTTAATCCAAAGTCGGTTTTGAAATTCCGAGTGAGCAATTTCAAAAAGCGATTCTATCCACCTATCCCTTATGTTTCTTTTTATTTCTGCCTTCATTTCAAATGACACCTAACGTGATTGTATATGGTTTGTTGCGTGGTTTAAGCACCTAATTTAGCAAATAAAAACCGAATAGAAAATCCGCGAGGATTTTCGTAAGTAGTCTAGAACTAGCAATAAATTATATACGGTGTTGGCAACTGGCTTTATTCCGTTATTGTTTGTTCTTTATATAATTCGACAAATTCCTTTGCGTCTTTCATAGACTCTGGATATTTTGCATAATTTTGATATTCCGCAATTTTTCCAGTTCTTTTGTCAATAGATTCATTTTCTCTAATGTGGTAATATCTAAATCCATTTTCTACTAAAAATTTCACGACATTCCATTTTTTAATATCAGTTTGTTTTGGCGGTTGAAACAAATGATATAATTCAGTCATTGGTTTTTCGCATTGAGGACAAATTGAGGTATGAGCCTTTTCCAAATCGGCAGGTCTGTTAAAAGCTTTTCGACAATCTAAACACACTTTTTTATATCCCATTTTAAAATTCAGGTTTGTGTAATCTAATTATATCGTTTTCTAGTGGAAAATTTTCTAATAGCTTTTCTTGAACTTTAAACCATTCATTAGCAATATTCTGTGAATAAGCGTCAACGAGCATTTTGTTTATATCACTTTTTGGCATATCAATCACACAATCAAAAAAAGTCATTTTCCCTTCTTTTTGGTCAGCTCTTAATTCTAAAACAGTTACAAAAGTTCCTAAATCAAAAACAAAAGTACTTCCTTTACTTTCAGCCATAAGAAGTCCAACTTTTAAATCAATATCGAACTTTTCTCCAATCAATTTTCGGTTGTAATTTATCTTGTCAATATCTGTTGCTCGACCATAATTTACTTTATCCGAAATGTCGTCTACTAAAAATGTATATTTTTCAGCGATTGGTGGTTGTTCTATCAAATAATATTTTTCCATTCGTGATGTTTTTCAGCTTGTTGCC
>NZ_AFXZ01000025.1 GCF_000224335.1 Bizionia argentinensis JUB59
GGCCATATTAGTCATCGATAGGTTTCATGTTCAAAAATTAGCATTAGATGCTCTACAGGAAATTAGAATCAAGCATAGATGGGATGAAAAAGTAAGACAGGCAAGCTTTAAAAGCTTCAATACAATTGCAAGGACAATGTCTATACACTATCAAAATATACTCAACTATTTTGATAATAGAAGCACAAATGCTTCGGCTGAATCCTTTAATGCAAAAATAAAGGCATTTAGAGCACAGTTTAGAGGGGTTAGAAACGTGAATTTTTTCTTATTTAGACTGACAACTATTTTTGCATAATCCTAAAATCCCACAACTTTTGGACTTGATCCATTTAAATTACGCTTGTTTTGTTCTCGTTCCTGGTATTTCTGCGTATTGTCCTCAAATGGGTTGAAGCCTTCTTTTAGTAAATTTAAAAGCTTAGCTCTGTAAACGCTTAAAATTGCGAGACGATCTTCTTTGGTAGTATATCTATTAACGTTGCCATAGACATTCTTCATGCGCTGAAGTTTTCCAGATTCTGGATTTCTAAACGAGTAATAAACGTGCCAACGTTTCGACAAATCTCCGTTAGCATTATAAATTTTTGGGGCTGAAAAATTTTTCTTGTTTTGCAAACTGTGTTCTAGAATGTGTTCGTTTCCGTGTTCATTCGCAAGGTAAGAATTTAAATTAAACATAAAAAAAATGGTTTTGTGTGAACAAAACCATTGATTTTAAACTGATTACATTTAGTAGCGGGAACTGGACTCGAACCAGTGACCTTCGGGTTATGAGTTTGATAAAAACCCCAATTTTACGCTATTTTAATGCTTATTTTAACTAAATCATGTACTGATCGTGTACTCTGATTTATAATAAATTTCTATTCAAATATACACATTAATTTAAAAATTCAATTTTTAATTAGATTAAAATCTTAATTCAAAATTTTATCATGGTTAAAATTGATTATATTGATATACAAATTTACATATCCAATTAAGTGAAAATTAAAAGATGAAAAAAGTAATTGAAAATGCAAAATTAGAACAAGAGATTGCCCAATTTCTGAAAACCGAGAATTTTGAAAACTTAGGAGTTTATTATTTTAATAACGCAATGATTTGCCTTGAAAATAAACAGTTCAATGAATCATATGATTATTTAATACTTGGCTATAATTATATTACCTGTGATTGTGATAGTAAGCATTGGTATAAGAATAATAAAGTTGATCAAGTATTTAAAAATTCAATGAATTTTGATTGTCCAGCCTATAAAATTGAGTTTTTGAAAGCTTTTATTCATCTATACAATGGGCAAGGCACCCAAGCATTAATTTCCATTAATTGTTTTATAGATTTACAACCAAATAACGAAATTGGCTATTATTTGAAGGGTAAAATACTTAATCAACTGAACAAAAATTTTGAAGCCATTGATTTCTTTTTTAAAGCTCTAAAAATTAAAAGAACGAGCAAAACACTTTATAGAATTGGTAGAACTCGAGAAAAAAAACTAAAAATGTTTGGCTTAATTGATTTATATAGAGCAATACTTTTAAATCCATCAAGCGGTCATGCTCATTGGCATTTTGCAGAACACGCGATGTATAGAGGTGTGTTTCCCATGAAATTTAAATTTTTTTTTCAAAGCACTTTAAGTGAAAGTATTTTAATTAGAGCATTTAACCTTGGCTTGAGAATAGACGAAATTTATATTAATGAGGAACCAAAAAAGATGTTAAAGGATTATATAGATATATTAGATAAAACACTAAAACAATTCAAAGAACTATCAAAACCAGAATATGAAACTAAATTGTTTCACCCTAACTTTTATGGTCATGGTTATGATGATTTCTGTCAAGGTTATGATGATTATCTAACAGATGAATTTGGTAGTGATGCAAGCACAGCACATTGGAATATGGATTAAATAGCAATTTGAATAAATTGCATTTTCATTTCTTACTTAGGAATGCAGAGTACTGTTTCTTAAAAAACACCAATTAGAACGACAAACCCTTTCTGCCTCTAACATCATCGAGCTTATTTTTTCTTTTTGCTAAATTTTGGTGCATTGCTCATGTCATTAAACTTTGGGTATCTGCCTATCTCTTCAACATATATTGCCCAACAATCATATTCACATTTTGCAACTTCTCCCATTATTCTTAAATCATTTGGTGATGGGTTTTTAGTATCGCACTCAAAAGAACAGACTGCAACATAAATATTATTCTTTATTGCTTCATAATCTTGATATTGATATAAGAATCTATCAGCACCTCCGTGATTTATATTTTTCATTCTTATTGTAGCTCCAAATTGATTTAAACGATTTTTTAAACCACCTTTAGAATTAGTCATACCAATATATTCTAACTCTGGAATAAAACTAAACGTATTGAGTGATTTTTTTGATACTGCTATACAATAGATACCTGAATAATTTATACCTTCTAACGTATTTCTATCTTCCCATTTTACCCAATTTGTAAACCTATCTATCATATAAGCTATTGTAATAATGTGCTGTAATTACGTGTGTTTAGAAACTGACCAAAAGCAAAGAATGCCTCATCTAATTTCTTTAAATCCTTGATGTTATTTGCTTCTATAAATGGTAAATATCTTTCAAAATAAAATTGTTCTTTAGCCTTGTTATTTATTGATGTATTTGAAATGTTACTCCAATCTTCATTATGAATAAATAAAAATGCTCTGTGAATGTGTTGGTCGTAAATAGGATATTTATATGGTTTTATAATATGCAATAAAAATATCTTCCAAACTGTTGCTGGTAGGTTTTTAAACTCTTTTCTAAATGCATCTATATCTATTTCGTTATTACTTTTAAAAGTATTAATAATAGAGAGTTTAGCTTTGATTTTAGTGTCTAATGATTTTTGCTTTAACACACTTAATTTCATACCATTTTTCCAAACATATAAATCTTGAATATCGGTTTTAGTAAATGTTTGTTTAACTATTGATTTATTATAAATTGCTTCATTTGAAAATGTATATAGTTTAGACCAAGTTTTAATAAAATCTTTTAGATTAGTTGAAGACGCTTTTTTTAATACAACTAAATTCATTTTTTTAGATTGCATCAATCATTGATTGAACTGTGACTCCTTTTCGATTCAACATGTAGCTTTCAACATTAATTAAACCAATACCTAATTGTGTGCATTTTTCAGTTACAATTTGTTGTATTGATTCCTTTTCTATATTAATATCTTTAGTTTCTGTACCATTATCATTTATATAAGTAATGTTTGCTTTACAGAAATTTGAAAGTCTCTTGTAACTACCATCCTTTTCTAAAATCATTAACCTATCCTTTATAGTGATACCAACAGAATATGTAGTACCATCATTTTTTATAAATGCTATTTTAAATGTATCATTAGGTTTCGCTATTTGTGTATCACGTTTAATTAATACAAGTTTTTCTAATACATCATAAACTCTAATTAACTCTGACTTGTATATAGGCGAATGCAAATCATTATGAGCTAAAGAATTTAATATGACACTTTTATAAGTTTTCAAGTCCTTAAAATCTACAAAATCTATACCTTCCTTTGAGCAGAACCATTCCAAATGACCTATTTTGCCATTTAAATTTTGAGATTTAGTTTCATAGACACCATCATTGTTTGTTGATACTTCATATTTACTCTGATCTGGATATAGGTTGTCTAAAATCTCTTCACATTGTGTGCGTAGATAAATTCCTGCTGCTGGATAATCGTGATTATCTATATAGTATTTTGCTTTTTTTAATTTATTAGGGTGATTATAAATAACAGGTGTTTCATTCTCACTTAAAGAATCTACGTACATTTCTTTATATAACCAGTTATCTTTTAAACCTACGTTTCTTATTTTGTCTTTTAAATAAAAAAACAAACTCCTATCGTGAGTTAAAAATAGTAATTGATAATCTTCTGTGAATTTATTGGCTGGATCTAATAGAAAATCAATGAGTTTATCTCTATTATTCATATCTAAACTAATCATTACATCATCAAACACAATAAATTTAAGAATATCACCAGCTTCGGTATTTATCCGTCTTCTTAAAATTGTCAATCGAATTGATATAGCAATAGCAGTAATTTTTGCTTCATTTAAAAATGATTGTGGTCTGGTTATGGTTATTGGTTTCCCTAAATATTTTGTTATAACAAACTCTATTTTAAATGGGGTAAAATTAAAATTCACATCTGCTTTTTGAAATTTCAATTCTTCATAATGTAATTCAAAATCAATATCATAACCTAACTTTGCAAGCATAGTAGGAGCATTAACATTGATGAAATCAATCAAATCTTTTAACTCGTCATTAAAGTGTTTTGCAAAAACATTAAACTTCTTATTCTCTGGACTATTTTTATATACTTGAATTGTCTTTCCTTTGTCATTTTCTGTTATGCCAGGACCATTCATAATTTCCTTATACATATCCGAAGCATTAGTAAATTTTACGATAGAACCATTACGGATTAAATCTTTTTCAGGAAAGTTTAAATAGGAAAGTATACTACCTATAAAAATATCTGCCAAATCCATTTTATCACCATTCCAAAAGTCTTGAAATTTATAGAGTACTTTATAACTTATAAAATCTGAAGCTTGATTTACTTCTTTAGCTAAACTATTATCTTTAATTGCAGTATCTAATAATGAAACATTATATTCTAAAGGTGGTGTATGTTTAGTTTTTACATTTATAAATGAATCATAAAATAACGACTCACCAGTATAAATGGGTTCTGTATGGATATTTACTAATGATTGCGGATGAACAGAATGATGCTTAAAATATTTCTCTATGTCTTCTTTTTTATTTTTTAAAGAAGCCTCAAAAAGCGTATACAATGCCCAATAAATCGAACTTTTACCACTACCATTTTCACCATAAAGCAAAAGATGTTTGCCATCTAATTTTATAGCTTCTTGTTCATTGAAAAACTTGAAATTATGTATTTGTAAAGTATCTATTCTGCTCATTAGTTAACCGATTTTCTAATAACAGCCAGTGTATCTTTACTTCTTGTTTCAATTAATAATATTCTTTGACGGACTGCATTTTCTGGTTTTTGATACCACAAATAAAAGTCTTTTATAATTTCAGCATTTTTAACTTCGTCTTTAATATTTTCAATAGGTTCAGGGTTTATAAATTGTAAAACATCTAAACCTTTTTCTTTCATATGGTTTTCAAAATATAATTCGTAAACCATCATATCTAATACATCTTCTATATGGGAAGCTATTCGTTCATTTTCTGTATGACTTACAATATCTTTTTTAATAGGATCATGTAGATATAGTAGATAATCTGTTAACACTTTAAATATATCAATATTTGTAGGTTGTAGAACAGGAATATTTACTAATGGTTCTTTATCAATTTGATAATTATTTCCTTGCATTTTACCTTTAAAACGTAACCAGAAAGCAATGAGTTTAGAATTTAAAAGCGACGTTAAGTATTTTAAATCAAACCTATCAGTTTTTATAGAATAAAAAGTTTGGGAAACATAACAATCAAAATTTGTATAAGTAAAGCAAGGTTTGTTGTTCTTTCTTAAAGAAATTATTTTTTCTCCAATAAAAAAATCTTCATTTCTTGCTCTATGCAAGCCATAAGGCTTATTATCAGAAGTTATGATTGTAGAATACTTATCTAAATGACTTTTTATAGTTGGGTACGAATTGATATTGTTCTTAATATCGGATTTTGTATAAATAATCCATTCTTTATTTTCTTTATAGCCAAAATATCTGTGTAATTCTGAAGTTGAATAAAATGGTTTTATAATTTTATTTTCATCTTTACTTAAATTAAGATTATTTAATTCTTTTTCATTAAGCTGGAACACGCCTTCATTTAATTTAAAATCTTCTCCTAATTTATCTGCATTCTTTTTGTTCAGTTTATCTTGAGGATAAACAATTCCTTGAGCAATATCGTTACTACTTAAATATTCAATATTATTTTCAAGCACTAAATTAAGAACACTATCAATTCTTGGATTATTAAACGTAATTAATGAATCATAATATAAAGTACTATCAAAATCTAATATGTATTTTTCATCTATACCTACATCATTGTTAAAGTTTAAGAAGTGTTCTAATTCACTTTCCTTAATAGTATCATCTTTTAGTAATGAATATTTTAGAGGATATAAACCGGTAGGGATTTCTTTTTTAAGTAAATAAATCATAGTTTGAATACCAGCCGATTTAAATACTTTGTAATTCCAAAAATCTGTAAAGAGCTTTATTTTAGTTTCATTTAAAACCTTATTTCTAAAAATGGATGCTCCAGCACTTGTTATCCAATTGTTTTGCGCTATAAAACATTCAACACCTTTTTCTTTTAATAAGTCTATACTAATACAAGCAAATCCATACCATAAGTCCATTTTACCTTGATAATAATCTGAACTTCTAAAACCGTCAAAGGCTTCTTTACTTGTATATTCTTTTATATAAGGTGGATTCCCAATAACAATATCAAATCCTGTGTTCTCAGTTACTATAGGATTTAAAATCTCTGGAAAGTCTAAACGCCAATCAAAATGATTAAATGGTTTGTTATTTAATTTTAGAATTTCAATCTTTTCCTTTGTCCTTATCCAACCTTGGGTTTCTAACCATTTTTCGGTTTCTTTTTTAGTAAGTTTTTTACCTGTTTGTTTTTGATAGCCCTTGGTTGCAATCATTAGAGCTAATTGTTTAGATAAAATATCTAATTTTAAATCTCTAATTTCCTTTTTAAGAGCAGTTTTATGAGTTGCATCCGCTGTAAAAAATTGTTTTTGTTTATCAGATATAGTTTTTAATAATTTGGATTTTTCATTAATAATATCTTGTGCAAAAAGACCTGCAGAGGTATCGTCTGTACTCCAATCTATTTCAATTATTTCATTTTCAAATTTACCTACCAAAGAATTACCTACAACAATTTTATAGGCTAAATTTGGTAATGGTTTTGGTTCTTCTGCATCTACTATTAAACTTAACCAAAAACGTAGTTGCGCAATATCTACTGCACCTTTTTCTATGTCTACACCGTAAATAGAGTTTTGTATAATGTTTTCTTTTACAGTTGCAGGATTCCAATTACCAATATTAGTATCAAAAGCAATCCGTTCTTTTAAAGCAAATATTTCGTGTAATAATCCCATTGGGAATGCACCTGAACCAATTGCTGGGTCACATATTTTTACTTTATCTAAAAGATTGTTTAATTCAATAAGTTGGGTATCTGTTAATGCTTCTTTATTTTTTTGCTTTACAAATTGAATAATACCTTCTTTGGTGTTATCGCCTAAATGTGTAACTAAATATTCTATCAAGGATTCTTGTGTCATGTATTGCACAATTTCCTTTGGTGTATAAAAAGCACCTTTATCTTTGTTGTCTTCCAGTAAGTTTTCAAAAATATGACCTAACATTTCAGGATCTACAGCAATAGTATGTTCCTCTGGACTATTTTCGTAAATGGTAAAATTAAAACGATTAAAAAACTCAAATAAGTCTGTAAACAATTCACTTGGAAATACTAAAAAATCAAACTTTTCAGATTCTTTTTCAAATAGCCCACCATTTAAGTAAGGAATTTTAACGACCGTACCATCTGGCATTGTGAAGTCATCATTATTTCTTTTTTGATTTAAAGTATCGTAGAATAGTTTTGATAACCAAACTGGATAAAATGAATCATTTTCACCTGCTTGTTTAAAGAAGTTTTGAATAAAATTTTTGTCTCCATTTCCTTC
This sequence comes from Bizionia argentinensis JUB59, assembly GCF_000224335.1. GTDB lineage: Bacteria > Bacteroidota > Bacteroidia > Flavobacteriales > Flavobacteriaceae > Algorimicrobium > Algorimicrobium argentinense. Next base: position 7,794 of record NZ_AFXZ01000025.1, read on the forward strand.
TTTATAATTTGTATTGGTAGCACCTAACCATCCTTTTTTCTGAATAAAGTATAAGAATACAATTTGACCTAATAATTTTTTACAAAAATCTCTGGCATCTCTCTTTGCATCCTCATCGTTTTCGCTACCATTAAAGACAGAAGCTAAAAAAGGTGAAGCATTTTGAACTTTTATTAATTCATACTTACTGCCTTTCTTTTGAAATTCTTCTCCTGTTAAGAATTTTACAAACTTGGCGTAGTGTGTTTCTCTATATTCATCAAAAAACTCTTTAGACAGTGCCTCAACTGCAAATGCCTCTTGAATATCTTTTACTTTTATTTGAAATTTATTATCTAACTCTTGAAAACGGTCTATTGCTGTACGGTAGGTTTCATCATTATCGCCAAAAACATAGGTATAACGTTTTGGGTTGGTTTCTTTAGTTTGTACTTGACCTTCTTCAAAAAAGCTATCGTAAGCTATAAAAGAGAATCGCCAATGTTTATTGGTTACATTTTCATACTTAAAGGTTGCAAAAACAGCATTATTACCTATTATTAATTTTTTAACTAATGCACCTAAACCTACACGAGCAATTTTAACTTTACTAAAATCTTCAACTGTTACCTCGTAGAGTTCTATTTTACGATTATCGTGTGTATTAAATTCGCCATACTTAACTACTTTTTTAGCTGTACGTTTTTCTGTGTCTGATAATTCGACTTCTTGTTCACCATCTTCATCAAACAAAACAAAATCTTTAACCGAATTAAGAAAAATAGGTTTCAATACATTATCCTCGAATGATGTTCGATTATAATCTGAAGTAAATATTTGTGATAGTATATTTTCCATTATTTAGTTTCGATGTAAGATTCTGATATTACAATTTGTGGTTTGCTGAATAGTGATGCTCTTTGTGCCTTAATACGAGCTGTATCACTAAAATTCATTTGTTTAATTACATCATTAAATAGTGTTTCAATTACAACATTAACATCATTTATAGTGTTTTTTTTCATAAACTGATAAATCTTATTTGCTAACTGCCTGTGAGAACCGTTATAGATTTCATCATGAGCCCTCTTCAATTGATTCTTTATAAATTCATTTTCAGTTAAACCAATATACAATTCTAAATCACCTATTACTTTATTTTCTCTTTGTGATAATTGAGCTTTAGTTACATTTTTTGTTTCAATTTTTTTTGCAATAGTTTTAAAGTGCGTTAAGGCTTTTGTGACTTGTTTATGATGATTTTCTGGTAGTTTAACAGCTTTCTCTTTACTGTTTGCCTTAAATATATTTGCAGCGTTTACAAAGGTTAATTCGTGTACTACATTATTTTCGTCAGTTTTATAAAATACTCCAGGATGCCCTTCACTTTTAATATAAGTTATTGACGCATTATCTACATTAATAAAAGAATCTATCTTACTTGCTTTACGAGCAATACGAGATTTTTTAGGAATGTTTTTTATCTCATTAAATTTATTAATATTCTTATTTTTAAAACTCCTTAACTCTTGTAAAAGTAATAGTGTTTCATTTAGCTCTTGTTTTAATTTAGAACCATACAAACCAGCTTCACCTACTTCTTCTAACTGCGAATAGATTTGACTATCCTCACCAAATACACTATGAAATGCTTGTAGCTTTTTTATTGCTGTATTAGTTAGTTTTATTTGATTATCTGATTTATCTGATGGGTAAAAATTAAAAACGTGTATTTCGTCTGCTTCTGTACCAATACGGTTAACTCGACCAATACGTTGCATTAATCTTGTTGAGTTCCAAGGAACGTCATAATTAACAATTACATTAGAACGATGCAGGTTTATTCCTTCCGCTAATACTTCAGTTGTAAAAATTAGATTGTAATCATTTTTCCAATCTACTTTATCTTGATTTGCATCAAAATTTTCTAATATGGTTGGAAATTTATCTTTTCTATTAGCGGCACTAATAGTCAATATTTTTTCAATTCCTATACTATTTAAAGAATCACTCAAATAATTTATGGTCTCTTTTGATTCAGAGAATATTACTAACTTACCAGAATGATTATTCTTTGTATTTAAGAATTTAGTTTTTAAATCTGCTATAAATTTATCCAGCTTAGGGTCATAATCAATTTTAGCCCATTCATCAACTAACAATTTTATTTTCTTTTTATCTGCCTTTAATAAATCAATAAAGTCTTCTTTAAAAGCACCATCTCCATAGGTTTCATTATTTCCACCTTTTTCATTCATTTTCTTTTCTAACTCTTCCTCTTTACCTTCATTAAGGTATTTGTTTACATCAACATCAGGTGCTATATATACTTTGCCATCCTCGAACATCTTAATCATATGATTCGTATTCGTATGTAACCTTGATAATGACATTTTAAAAGCATAGAAACTACTTTCCAAACGTTTTACCAATAACGTTTTCATTATTGCAGCTAATCTCTTTGAAATGGATTCTACATTACCATATCGTTTTCTGTCCTCTTCATTTATTAAAAACTCAATAGCTCTATATCTATAAAACCCGATACCATCAACAGGGTTTCTATTTTCATCCATTGATGTCAACATGGTAATTGTAGTATCGAATAATTGACTTAATTCATCGTCAAACTCGTATCTAACTTCGTTAGGTGGATTTATTTTAGGAAATATAATGCCTTGTTCGGTAATATCTTTTTTAAAGTCCTCATTGTTTTCAATATCAGTACGACTTCTTCTTATGACTAAAGGTTCTATTACCTTATCTCGAATTTTATCGAAAATAGCTTTGACCTTTTTTATATCAAGAATATCATCTTTTTTTAATTCATCATACTCATCTTTTAGAGGTGTGAAAAATGATTGTAAATCTTTCACACTTGGCAGATTAGCATTCCTTTTATCTTGAAATAAATAGATTTGATTTTCAATATCAGCAGGATGATTATTTAATGGTGTAGCAGAAAGTAACATTACTTTTTTACGAGTATCTCCATTAGACCCTGGTATTCTTCTATCTGTTTTTGTAATTGTTTGCAATTTCTCATACATATTAGAGGTGTCATTTCTAAATTTATGAGCCTCGTCAATTATAATTAAATCGTATTCATTTGGATTAGGATAATTTAGATACTTATCTTCCAAAACCTTATGAAGACTCCCTGTTGACACGAAGTAAGTATTGTTATCTATATGAAAATCTTTAATTGTTGTTTTCCAGTTATCTTCTAATGCAGGTGGATAGATTACTAATATTTTAGAATGGTACCCATTTTCAAAGACAAACTTCTTTGCTATAATTGCAGCAACAATCGTTTTACCTAATCCAACAACATCTGCTAAAAAGAAGCCATTGTATTTCATCAATTTCTCATAGCCTTCAATTGCGGCTTCTGATTGATAAGTAAGTCTTAAATATTTATCTGGAAGTAATAAATCAATATTTGTTGGATCGTATTCAATACGTTTACCAAAATATTCAATTAATAATTTAATATATAGTTCAAATGGTGTGAAGTTATCATTTAAAAATGTTTCCTCTTTTAAACCAGAAATGTCGACGGGTAGAATATCTATTGATTCTCTCCAAAGTAATTCAAACTCTTCTGTAGCAAAACGTATATCATCGTAATCTCTTAATTCAACATTAAATTCGTAGTTTGATTTTTCTCTTGACCCTAAACCAGATTCAGTAAGATTAGAAGAACCTGTTATTACGCTACCTGTTGAATATTCGTTAAATTCTTTGGGTTTAAAGATGTAGATTTTAGCATGTAAATTCTTTTCAGGATGCGCTTTAATCGTTATTTTTTTACTTACAATATCTTCTATGAATTGTAAAATCCCATCCTCTATGTCTTTTGAGTAATCAGCTCCTTGAATATCCTCTTTTAGTTTTTTTATAAACTCATCTTTGGTTTCTTGTGGGTCTATAATATGCTGTTGACCTAATGAGTGATATTTCTCTAAAATTACATCTACATTTATTCCTACTAAAATGCGAATTTCAGGTATGTTTTCTAAATATGGTCTTAACTTGAAATACCCTGTAGCTCTAAAATAGCCAACTAAAGCATCGAAATTATGGATGTTAGGTAAGTTCTTGAAAACTCCTTCGAACTTTTTTAATAAGCTGTTATTTGATTTATTAGTGAAAAACTTTGTTGACATTAAACTTGTTTAAATTATGTCATAAATTTAACAATCTTTTTGTCGTTGACAGTGGAAATTGAAAAAAAATAAAATTACGCTATACAAGACTATTATTACAACAATAGCGAATCAACGTTACATTCAAGGTGGGTTTCACAAATACATTAAAAAGAAATATTGTGATATAATTCGGAAGTTGGAGATTTACTCGTCAGTATAGCACCTAAATCTGACCTGTAATTGGCCTGTGATAATTTGATTACGTACTGTGATTGACCTGTAATTGACCTGTGATAGTCCTGTGATTTTGACTACACAAGTGGTCAAGTTGATGACAGGTGTAGTCAAAATCGCAGAAATTATCGCTTTCTGATGGTTAAAAAAGTTATTGTTTTAAAAATTGGTTAAACATAAATATCCTAAATGAGAATCTAAATTAAGCTACCTTTTTAGAAGGCAATAGAAAATCAACCAAATCATCACCAGCATCAAGGTCTAAACTTTCTAATAAATGGCTACAAGTTATGCTATAACCTTTCTTTTTTAGTTGTTTCGCTGTTTTATTCCAATCTTGAAATTCTGTTTTATCGGGAAAAGCAATTATTTTACGGTCTTGCAAAGGTTTTAATAGCTTAGATTTAAAGTTAGATTTACTACCTGTTGCCATCCAGATAATATCTCGTCTAAAAATGCTCAATATAATAGCTGTTTTTTCTGACTCTACTATTCCAACTGTTTTAATGTCACTTTCACATAAATTATGAAATCCAAATAAACATTGTTGTAATACAAAATCCTTAATGTGTAATACACGATGTAACCATGAAATATAACTGAATGGCTTCTTGACTCTTTTACCTGTATATGCATCATACAACATCACTTTTCCAGCGTGAACCGTAATACATTCGTCAACTTGAAGAAATACCGTAGCACCTTTCCAATGATTTGACGTTCCTATAAAAAACTTTTGTATGACCTCCTCCACATCTACTGAAGGGAAAAACTGTAATAAATATAGAATAAAATTGTTTTCCATGTGATTCTTACCAAACATAGCAATAGTATCATCCTTATGATAAGTTGGTATTTCTGGCTTATAGTTTTCTGGGAGTATTGAGATAGGTGTATTACCTTTTGGCGTAAAATGATAGGCACATTTACCTTCTCTATCACATCTGCCAATATGGTGATCTAAATAGTGTTTTGTTTCTGTTTCTATATACTTCACCAATGTGTTTTTCTGACATTGTGGACATCGAAACTTTTTACTTGACTTATCTAATTGATATTTGTAGGTATTATTCATAATAGTTGTTGGTTGGTTAATTATTCTTGGGTTATTAGCTCGTAAATTTCGTAGCATTCGTAATGAATACGAATATTACGGGGATTACGAGGATTACGAATTTTACGAGGGCTACGACTTGATTTTCATTTTAGTTTTTAATCGCCATAAGCGTTAATAGCATGAAAATGCACATTACACATCGTGTATATAATTTCAAGCCGCTAACACAGAGCGACATAAGACATTCACCATCTTTTCTAAAGCAGTAAACGTTCTATTAAAAGTTGTTTTAAAGTTCATATGTAGCATTCGCAAGGGTCGTAACATTCGTAAAATTCGTATTTATCGTAATGGCTACGAACCTTACGAATTTTATGAGGGGTTACTGTTTGGGTTTTCATATATTCAGTTTATCAAATAGGTATTCTAACGCATCTTCATCTGTGAATTTTACTTCACCTTTGGTCTCGTCAATTTTACTTGGAAATTTTACAGGAAATATTTCAGATTTCAGCATATCGTATAGCTTCGCCAGCTCTTCCTGCGGAAGTGCTTTTGCTACACGATATACTGTTGATGCATCCATTAGCCTATTTATCTAATCGTTTCAAGGTGTTTCTGACTGTCCCTTCACTAATGCGTAACTTAGATGCTATTTCTGTGTTTGGCAAACCTTCTTCTTTTAAGTCCATTACAGTACTATCCCGATCTGAAATATCTGAAGTGGTATAATGTCTTAAATGCTCCTCTTCGGATCCAATTCCTTCAAATACGAATTTCAAGAAGTTATGAGGGTTCTCAATTTTGCATACAGCCACATTTTCAGCGTGAAACACTTGCTCTGTATTACGCTGCTTTATCTGTTTGAGATAACGAAGTGCTGGCATGGAAGCACTTTCCCCAATAGCAAAAGCACTATCACAAAAGTTCATGAGCATCTTACTACCCGCCAAATCATTTTTGGTGATTGGTTTGGTAGCATCACGTTTAGGCGTATGTGCCAGCACTAAAATTGAAACCCCATGCTTTTTATTAAGTGCTTTAAGATGCTTCATAATTACAAGTGCATCTTTAGCTCTTTCATTATCACTTTTTAGATAGGTTATATTATCAATGATTAAAACTTCAGCTTTATGCTTTTCTATAACTGTTTCAAATGAATGACATAAATAATCCTCGTAGTCCTTAAATTCTCTTGGCACATCGGCTTCTGTATTAATTTCTACTCTTAAAAAATTATCATGAAATATGTAGTGATCCTTATAATCATCAGAATACCGTTTTTCAAATTGTTTATCTGACAACTCAAAATCAAAGTAAGCCACTTTTTTAGATTCGGCTTCAATTTCAAAGCCATCTACAGCTTTTCCCTTACTTATACTATTAGCCATTTGTACAGCTAAAATTGATTTACCTACGTTTGTGTCTGCAAACAGAATACATAATTCACCTTCAAACCAAAATTTATCAAATAACAGTTTTGGTATAGGTCGCATTTTGGCTTCCTGAATCCATTGATTTGCAGGTTTAACAAGAAAACAACTGGTAATGCTTTCTTGTTCTTTAGTTTTTTCTTGAAGCTCATCTATGTCATTATTGATCATTTCAAGTTTTTCTGGTTCAATTGTTTTTCTTTCTTTCATGTTTAAGCAAAAATAAAATGTTTGTCCATTAATACTTGTCGCACATAGGCCGATACCGTTTGATTGTTTTCTTCCGCTCGTCTCTCAATTTCTTCACGCAGATAGTCCTCAATACGGATAGTTAATCCTGTTTTCTTCATGATTTTTTAATTTTTAGGAGGTTTAATAAATAAGGAAACCACCCTAAGATTGATCTAATCTTGAGGTGGTTCAGTTTTGCAAATCCGAATAAAGGTGATATCACCTTAACTGGATTAACATGTCTTTGCTCTAAAATGCTTAAGTAAGCATCAGTAGCTTTAATAAAATTTTGCAGTGATTCGTTCAACTGGTTGTCCATTAGATTTATGTTTAAATTCTAATGCCAATCTACAACGGCTTTTAAAAAATTAACCAGTTGAAAACATGGTGGAGAAACGTTATTTCATAGTTGAAAACATGAATTTGCGGTGTTTTAGAAAAATCATAGTTTTTATACGGCAAATCCCTTAAATTCTTCTAAATAACCATCAACTCTTTGTTCAGTTGGGCTACCAACAATAAGTTCAATCTTTGGAATATTTGTTATTATAATTCTGTGTTCATTCCGCAGATAAATCATGAAGTCAGATTTACTGCCCTTTATTAATTTTAGCTTATCAATAACATGATATAAGCAATTAATGCTCGAAGGGACATTTTCTGAAAGATTGTCAATAGTCATATGAATCGTAATAAACGAATCTATGGAAATGAAGATGTTTTTGTACTTATAGAATACCTCTTTACTTTTTGCTGCTTTTGAAAAATAAGTATCAGTCTCAAATGAAAATCGATCATTTAAGCTTATCAATATTTTTAATTGAGATTCAAAACAAATAAACTCATTAATAATGTCATTATCATTTACAAGCTCATTACTGAAAAACTCTAAATTACCATATAGGTGTTCAAATATAAAGCTACGGATCGCTGCATTTTTCTTATATGCTTTCCTTCGATTACTTAAATATTCTAAACGATTTTCATTACCAATATTTTCTATTCCTAAAACAGAAATATTCCTTTCAATTTTATTAAATCCCTCAACTTTTAAGTCTTTATATAAAATGTTAAAGTACTTTAGAGCAACTCTCTTTTGTTCAACGGTCGTTAATCCATATATCTCATCGTTAAACTCATTAAAGAACCCCACAAAATTGTTATCAATAAAATGTTCATAACGGTTTAATAAAAGTTTATAAAACTCATCTATCAAATTTCTATTAGGCTGAACGATGGATTTCAAGGGCACTTTTACACCTTTATGAAAAGCTTCTGAAGCAGAGATATTGCCAGTATGTAAAACATCTTCATAAAAATCGTTTAGAACGAGAATCTCGTCTTGAGTAGCTATAGATTCTTTTTCAAATTTTTCTCTTTGAAGGATTCCAAAATATTTCATATTATTATAAAGGGTTTAAAGAGTCACGAAAATAACTTTTTACAACAACAAAGAAGATTAGCTTGAGCCTCCATTTTTTACCAGAAAAAACACCTCTTACAACCTACTGTACTACAGCAAACTACAATGTAATACGAAGTAGTACGTTGTAGTAAAAATAATAATTAGTTTAAAAAATGTGAAAAATCTTCTGGTAATTCAGCATCAATATCTCGCAAGTAACTTTCCAAAGCTGTCATAGATGAATGACCTGTTATAAGCATGAGCTTACTCTTTGCGGCGTTAGGTGACATGTTTGGTTCTTTAGATAGCTCTCTGTAGAGTTCTGAAGTCGTGGTATGCCTAAAACTATAAAGACCATAATCTTCATTTAATCCGAAATGATCTTTTACTTTCTTAAAACGTTTTGTGAAATAATCACGTTTACTGGCTTCAGTCACATCCCATATTCCACCTATTTTCCAAAGATTAAACAAATCATAACTTTTAGGTAAAGCTGATAAATCAGGTAGTTTATCAAAAAGTATTTCTGGAATTATCTTTTCCTTTACCGCTTTATTTTTGGCTTGAACTTGCATTTTCATATCCTTAAAATTCAAGTCACCCACCTTTAGCCTACAAACCTCCATAGGCCTTAAAAAACCATAACATACAAAATCCACAAAGAGCGATAGTATAGGATCATTTTCCTTCATATAAATCTTGATGTCGTTCAACTGTTCGGAATTATAAGACTTATTTCGTTTAGCCTTGGCGGTCAGCTTCTTTATTTTTTTGACGAAATTAGTTTGTAATACATCATTGTCAACTAATGTTTCAATGAATGAACCTAAATCGGTTCGCGAATTATTACGATTACGGGGACTTGTCTTTTGTAATACAGTATTTAAATATTGTATTACAGTCTTTTTATTAACAGCTTCTATAGAGTCCGTTTCCTTATAATCATTCTCATAAAGCCATCTGTAAAATTGATTTATACGACTTCGGAATTTTGGAAAAGAATTATTATTTAGTACTTTCTCTTTAGTATCTAAAACTATTTTTTTAGCATCCTCGAGCGTGATGATAGCTTCGTCCTCTTTTAGAATCAAAGGTGTGTTTTCAACAACTTGCTTCCTAACGATAGGCGTTGTTACTTCTAAATTTTCTACTTGCTTTACAACGGGTTTACCTGTCAGAATTGCTTTAACATGAGAATTATCTTCCAAATAAGGATTATAACCTGCATCCAAAATATTGATAAGATGAAATAGAAGTGGTTGCAAAATTTGTAGCCGTTGTTTCTTGGTAGAATAACTATTAGCCGAAGCCTTCATTCTTTTCTGTTGTTTTAAATATCCCGTGTTCGGATCTCGAAAAGAAAAATAGATATACCAGTCTTTTTTAAGTGCCTCTGTTTGTTGCTTTTTGGTAAGTTTAGACCAGCGGTAAACATCCACTCCGCCAGTGTAAATTTTGGGTTCGTTGTAGTTAGGTTTCATAGGCAAATCATGTACTGAATCATGTACCTGCAATATAAAGCTTAAAATTGAAGTCATAAAAAAAAGGGTTGTGAATACACAACCCTTTGATTTAATTAGCTTAAGCTTCGTAGCGGGAACTGGACTCGAACCAGTGACCTTCGGGTTATGAGCCCGACGAGCTACCTACTGCTCTATCCCGCGATGTGATTTCCAAAGGGCTTTTTAGCTTTTAACTTATCGGTTCATAATGCCGACTCAACCATTTGGGACTGCAAAGATACAATGCTTTTTAGATATAACAAGGATATTTTAAATAAATTTATTGCTCAAGATTAATCGCATTAAACATAACCAACGTTTGTCCTTCAAATTTAACTGATATTTGTATCGGGTTGCAGCATATTTCGCAGTCCTCAACATATTCTTGTTCAGGCTGTGAACTATCTAAAAGCATTGAAATTGTTTCCCAACAATAGGGACATTGAAACTCGTGTTCATTCATGAAATTAAATTACAAAAAAAGAGGTTATTAAAAAATAATAACCTCTTTAAAATCATGTTAATAAATTTTTTAATCATTATCTGTAATAACAGATCCTGAATTTAAGTCCATCATATTTGGGTTGTTACCGTTAATTAGACTGATGTACTCTTGAGTTAACTTGTTGTCGCTTACCATAAATGTTTTTAATTTGGGAAAATAAGACAATGCAAATGGTAAATCGCCAGCCAACTCATTATTCGCTAACACCAACTCCTCTAGTTGTTTTAAGCTCATAATTTCAACTGGAATCTCACCGCTAATCTTATTATCGATTAAACTTAATTTCACTAATTTATTCAGAGCACTAATTTCTGTAGGTATCATGCCTGATAATTTGTTACTGCCTAGTTCTAATATATGGAGACTTGATAAGTTACCAATTTCTGAAGGAATTTCGCCCTCCAACCTATTCATGGCAATATTTAATGTTTCCAATCTTTTTAAATTACCTATAGATGATGGTATAATGCCAGTTAATTTATTTAAACCTAAATTCAAATGCTTCAAGTTTTCTAAATCACCTATTTCATGCGGAAGAGAACCTTGTAAGTTGTTAAATTCTAAATTTAAGGCAACTACTTGATCATTCTTAACAGTTACACCATACCAACTTGCAATCGGTGTTGCTAAATCCCACGTATTAATCCATTGGTTTCCATTTGTGGAATTATAAAGCGCAACAAGTGCTACTTTTTGCTTGATTGGAACATTTGCAAAAGAAGTAAAGGTTACAAATAAACATAAAACAAAAAGGTTAATAGCTTTCATAAGCAATAAATTATATAACAATACTAAAACTATTATAGACTAAAAACAATTTTAATCGACGAAATGCACTGTTTTTTAAGATTTAACTATTGGAAGCGTCTTAGATTATCCTAAATCTTCCAATCCTTCTTGAACTTTCTCCCAATCTTGCATCAAACTTCCAAGTTTATCTTTTTTGCCTTGATAGCTTTCGAAAAAATTTGAATCGGAAACAACTTGATCATAATTTGTTGCCAGTTTTACATCAATTTCTTTGATATCTTTTTCTAATTGCTGAATTTTAGATTCAATATTACTCAACTTATTGTTTAGCGATTTAAATTTTTTCTGATATTCATAACTCTCTTTGTTACTTTCTTTTGGTGTTTGCTTTACAACATCGCGCTTTTCAATTTCACGTAAGTTTTCAACGTTTCGCTGCTCTAAATAGAAATCGATATTTCCGAGATACTCTTTTATTTTATGATCTTTAAATTCATAAACCGTATCAGTTAAATCTTGAAGAAAATCTCTATCGTGAGATACTAAAATCAACGTACCTTCAAACTGCTTTAAAGCATCTTTTAATACGTTTTTAGATTTCATATCTAAATGGTTCGTCGGCTCATCCATGACCAGCACATTGAATGGCTGCAATAATAATTTAGCAAGTGCTAAACGGTTTCGTTCACCTCCAGATAGTACTCGAACATATTTATCTACTTCATCACCACGGAATAAAAATGAGCCTAAAATATCGCGTACACGGCTTCTGTTTTTCTCATTGGCAGCGTCAATCATAATATCCAAAACGGTTTTATTTCCATCTAAATATTCAGCTTGATTTTGAGCAAAATAGCCGATCTGTACATTATGGCCCAGTTTTAATTCACCTTCATGTTTTAATTCACCAACAATAATTTTTGCTAATGTAGATTTACCTTGACCATTCTGGCCAACAAATGCTGTCTTAATATCACGGGCAATATGTAAGTCAATGTTCTTTAAAACGGTTAAATCGCCATATCGTTTGGTAATATTAGATGCTTCCACTACCACGCGACCTGGAACCACAGAAACTGGAAATTTAAGCGTCATCACACTATTATCGTCTTCATCCACCTCCACGCGATCCATTCGGTCTAACTTTTTAATTAAGGATTGCGCCATGGTAGCTTTAGATGCTTTGGCACGAAACTTTTCAATAAGTTTTTCTGTCTGTTCTATTTCTTTTTGTTGATTTTTCTGCGTTGCTAACTGCTGCTCTTTAATTTCTTGACGTAATACCAAGAATTGCGAGAAGGGTTTGTTATAATCGTAAATACGACCCAGAGAAATTTCAATAGTTCGGTTTGTAACATTATCCAAAAACATTTTATCGTGCGAAACAATTACAACAGCTCCCGAATAGTTACTTAAAAAACCTTCTAACCAGATTATAGATTCTATATCCAAGTGGTTTGTTGGTTCATCCAACAGTAATAAATCGTTATTTTGTAATAACAGTTTTGCCAATTCGATACGCATACGCCAACCTCCCGAAAAAGTATCGGTAAGCTTATTAAAGTCTTCTCGTTTAAATCCTAGACCCTGAAGAATTTTTTCCGTTTCTCCTTGATAATTATAGCCTCCTAAAATTTCATATTGATGTTGCATATCATTAACATCTACCATTAACTGATGGTAAAAATCACTTTCATAATCGGTACGTTCGGCCAATTGCGTATTAATGTGATCGAGTTTAGCTTCAACTTCTTTAATTTCTTTAAAAGCTTCATAAGATTCTTCCAGAACAGTTCTCCCTAAAACAAAATCGATATCCTGCTTTAAAAATCCAATTCTTAAATTCTTATCCGATGCCAATTGTCCGGAATCTGGCTCCATTTCTTTGGCTAGAATTTTTAACATGGTAGATTTCCCTGCCCCATTTTTTCCAATGAGACCAATACGATCGCCAGCGGTTATTTTAAATGTTATTTCTTCAAAGAGGTAATCACCTTGAAAGGATACGGAAAGATTGTGGATATTGAGCATTATATTACAATTGTTACTGGACTATATTAGATAATATTCTTAATTTTGCATTTCTTACAAGCGGCAAAAATAAACTAATAAACATGATAAAAAAAGGAACGAAGCTTTATAGTATTTTCACGGGTGCTTGTCCAAAGTGTCATGAGGAATCTATGTACGTGAATAAAAACCCGTATATCTTAAAGGATGTACAGAAAATGCATGAAAACTGTAAGCATTGTGGCTTTAAATTCTACATAGAACCATCGTTTTTCTATGGTTCCATGTATGTTAGTTATGGCGTTGGTATTGCCTTTGCTGTTGCTGCTTTTGTAATAAGTTTTCTTTTTTTAGGTAGTAATTTAATGACTGCGTTTATTGCCATCATAGGGACGCTTGTTGTTTTTTCGCCTATTATTATGCGTATATCTCGAAATATCTGGATTAATATGTTCGTTAATTACGACGAAGAAAAGGCTAAATAGGAAACCTACTTATTGAAATATCTGGGTTTAATGCTTGCTTATTTTCTATCCAATTAAACAATTGTTCTGCCGCGTAAGGTGCTATCATGACGCCACGCGAACCTAAACCGTTTAACACATGAAGATTCTTATATATTGCATGCGTCCCCACTAAAGGTCTTCTATCATTTGTAGTGGGACGAATCCCTGCCTTATGACTCGTTATTGTAAAAGGTGCCGTTAAAAAGGTTTTCAATTTAGTAATAAGTTCCGTTTTACCAGCTTCCGTTGGACTGTTTGTTTTATCAAAACGATTATAAGTAGCACCAATATAGTAATCATCATTTGTTATAGGCATAATAAAAACAGCCGATTTAATAGCATAACTTATTTTCAAATCCGGTGCGTTTATTCCTAAAACTTCACCTTTGGTTCCATTTAAAGGCAGATACTTGAAAAACGGATTTTGCTTTAATCCAAACCCTTCGCAAAACACTATATGATTGGCTTCGTGATTTTTATAGTGAAGTGTGCTGGAGTTTATTTGCAAATCTTCATAATGAAAGCCATCAGTAATTAACTGGGACTGGCTTTCCAAATAGTCTTTATAATTAGTAATTAGCGCTGCTGTATCTACCCGACCAGCATGAAAAACTTCACCTAAATTAAAGGGTGCATCAATATGATCACCATCATTAGGTACCAGCTTGGTAGACATATAAGATTCCAACTTTGGCTTATCGGTTGCAGTAAACCAGGTGTTTTGTTCTTCTACGGAAGCAAATTTCCTATATAATTTTAATTTATAATCCAATTTAACACGCAACAACTCCTCCAACTCTTTATAATATGGTAATGCAAGCGCCAACTGTTCATCTGCCATCCACACTTCGGTAAAGCGTTTTAAAATAACTGGATTATACATTCCTGCTGCCACTATGGATGATTGTTGAGACGCATTATCAAAAACCAAAAAAGTTTTGTTTGCTTTACGTAATTGCTCACAAAAAGCAACACCAGCTAACCCGAGACCTACTATAAAATAATCTATTTTCATAGGCACAAAGATACTATGGTTTTCGAATTAAAAACATGATTAAACAAAAAACGCTCACTTAAAAAGTGAGCGTTTTATTTATTTAGTAAGCTAGATTTAATACGCCCACATATCTAATTCAAAGTTTCTAATCTTCTCCTTAATTCTATTGGACTCTAATAATTGCATCAACGCATTTTCTGCTACATATTCAGTAACCTTACGGTCCCCATATACGTTTTCTTCTTGGTAAATATAGCCGTTAAACCGTCTAGAGTTTAACAAGTGATCATAAGAAAATGGCATAGAGCTATTTTTATTATTAAATGCTTTTGCTTCATGTAAGACATCGCGCGCATCTGGATAAAAAACCCAAAATAATGCAATTGGTTCTTTATTCGCCACATCATCTGAATCGATAAAGTTAACGTCTGGCGCTGCAGGTGCAATACCGATTAAACGATACTTCATTTCTCCTTGACGCTTATCGAAATACCAAAGTCCTTTAATCAGGTATGCACTCACATCGTAAGCTGAAAGTTCACGCTTAATAATATATTCTGGATCCACGTACCCTTCAGCGTTATATTGCTCATAGCCAATATCTAAAGTATCAATTTTACTCATACTTGCTCCTAAATCCTTGAGTGTACGAGGAGCTGTAAAATACGAATCATCATAAACGGTTTCTAAACTACCGTCTTTAATGCTCTTTAAAAGAACATCAAATAACGAACGTCTATGCTTTCCAATATTATTGGTATCCACAGGATAATACAATGGAAAGTTAACGCGCTCATCAAGAACAATGCGTTCCCAAGTCATTTTAGAAAACAAAATGTCTCTATCATCAATATAGCCGTATTCTAACGGTTTATCATTGTCTACTTCCTTTTGCGCTTCTGTACGTACCCCAATTTCTTCAGGAGTTTTTGCATTTAGCAAGTTTGTCTGTGCAAAAGAAGTAGCCATAAAAGACATACCTAAGACGGTTAATAAAAAACTTTTATAATTCATCGGTTCTAATTTTAATTGTAAGGGCTTAACATCAATTGCTAAATCCTATATTAGTTTGATAATTCTACAATTACCGGTGACACTCCTTTTAATTTATAAGATGAGTTACCTTTAATTTGCGCTGAGATATCAAAAATTGATATTTGGTCTCCACGTCTTGCTTTACGTAAAGCATTTTTAGCCTGACTGTTTAATCTACTTCCATTAACATTAACAGATGGCTGACCAGGAATTTTTACTTTAAATGATGTTACCTGAATTGGTAATTCAAAATCAAAATCGTCTAACAAAGCTCCGATTGTCGAAATTTCAAGACTATTACGTGGTAACTTAACGATTCCTGTTTGTCCACTAACTGATCCTGTTGGTTTTGGAATATCTTTAATTCTGAAAGACGCTCTATCGCTAACTTTAGACCCATCAGGTAATGTACCCGATACATTAATTGTTACCTCACGTCCAGAACCTGGATTCATAGTGTATTTACCAGTTCCAGAACCTTTGCGTAATCCTGCAGCAGTTGCCGACACGTTATTATCTGAAACACCTGCGAAGGAAATAGTCATTGGGTTTGAAACACCACGATAAACAACGTTCATCTTATCAGCAGAGATAGTAGCAGAATTTGGCCTCGGTACCACTGCATAAGTACTCTTTACAGGAATAGAGATAATAGAATCACCTTCTTTAAACTGAAATTCACCAGTAATCTCTCTTTCTCCAACAGCACCTGCAGGGAAATCTAGTATTGTTTTACCAGCTTGCATTGATTCTTTAGATAACGTTTCACCATTAATAACTACTTTGTCTGCTTGTAACGTATTATCTTTTTTACCTAAAATAATAGTTCCTGTAAAGTTTTCTCCTGAGAAGAAAGCTGTTTTGCTCGGTACAACAATTGCGTCAAAGTTTGTTAAAGATGCTTCAACTTTTAATTTACCAGCTAACATAGATGATAAAACTTCGGATTGAGTTGTTTTAACGTCAGCCTGCAACTGTGTCATTTTAGTTAAAGATGCTACCAAAGGAAAACCTTTGTAGTTATAATCTAACCATTCAACTTTATTGCCATCTCTATTTGTTACAACGCCCGTTGAAAATTTATCTTCCACATCTTTAGCAATACCAGCCATATCAGGATTCTTGCTTAAAACAGCCATCACACCATCTCTATAAGAGTTGATTTGATCCATAAACTCTTGCCCTTCTGGCTTTAACTTATCGCCTTTAAACCACAGATTATTTAAAAAATCTGCTTTATCCATTACTTCGTAATCACGAGCGTCCTTCACCGTAGCGGTCATTTGCCCTTTTAGGTCTTTTAGATATGCATCAAATTCATTTGAGAGTACATTAATTTGATCAGCTTGATTTTTTAACTCTATATATTTAGCTGGTTGTTCTACAACTTTTTCAGCTAAACCGGCCATAAAGGCCTCATTTCTATTAGAAGTCGCTTCATTAGATACGACTAATTTTTCATTCATTAATCCAAATGCAGAAAGTACTTCTTTTGACATATTCAATGCTAACATCGCAATGAAAATTAAATACATCAAGTTAATCATTTTCTGCCTCGGTGATAATTTTGCTCCTGCCATTTCTAATTTAGTTTTTAGTTAATTAGTTAAAATTGATATAACTAAACTTAATTAGTTTTTGTTCATTGCAGTTAACATTCCTCCATAAACACCGTTTAGAGATGACAAGTTAGATGCCAATGATAGCATTTGCTCTTTTAACTTCTCTGCATTCTCAACAGATTCTTCGTTGATAATTGCCTGACGATTAACACTTTCTAATTGCACTTTATAAAGACTATTTAGAGACTCCATTTGTGCCGCAGCTAAAGATAATTCTTCACCATACTTTTTAGTAGCAGCCATTGAGTCTACAGATGGTGCAATACCTTTGGCAGCACCTTCAAAGTTTTTAATACTAGTTCCTAAAGATGCCATTAACTCACCGTCAATTTTAGCTTCTTTTAATAAATTATCCAATTTTTGGGATAATAAGCCTTGCGCTTCTTGTGTCTCTTCCTTATTTTTAGTCGTTGCCGCCATACTTCCGGATAATTCTGGATATACTAAAGCCCAATCCAATTCATTGTCTACAGGTTCAAAAGCAGAAAGCGCGAAAATAATGGCTTCTGCAACAAGACCGATTGTTAACATCACGTTACCTGTTAATGGCCCTATTTCAAAGTGTGTAATTTTAAATAATGCACCGATAATAACAACAGATGCTCCTAATCCGTAAGCCATTACCATAAATTTCTTGAATCCTCTTGATTGTGCCATAATTTTTAGTTTAGTTAAGTAGTTTAATGTTAAGTTAAGTTTGTTTTTAGTTTTGGCCGTTAAGTGTAATGTCTGTGCCTAAATAATCTTGTACCGTTCTGAAACCAATGTAGCTTCTTGCCGAATCGGCATACTCATAATCTCTTGAACTTACCTGTAAATAGTATGCAACATCTTTCCAAGAACCTCCTCGTACAACTTTACGATTATTGTTAATATCATTTACACTTGGGTTAATACTTGAGACATATTCATAAGAAGATGGATCGTAAGATGCAAACACCCATTCCGAAACGTTACCCGCCATATTATATAAGTTATAATCGTTTGCTTCGTAAGATTTTGCTTCTACTGTATATAATGCTTGATCGGCAGCATAATCACCTCGTAAAGGCTTAAAGTTTGCCATAAAACAACCTCTGTCGTTTTTGGTATAAGGTCCACCCCAAGGAAATGTAGCCGCTTGTAAGCCGCCACGTGCAGCATACTCCCATTCTGCTTCCGACGGTAAACGATATTTTGGAACGTTATGTTGTTTTTTACTCTTTCTATATTCATTATGATGAAGTGTACGCCATTCACAAAACGCATTAGCTTGTTTCCAAGTTACACCAACTACTGGATAATCATCATAAGCAGCATGCCAGAAATAATCATTGTGCATTGGCTCATTATATGAATATGCAAAATCACGAATCCAAGCAGTTGTGTCTGGATATACTTCTACAGCTTCTGTAATTAAGAATTCAGAACGCCTTTTACCTTTATTACTCATTTTGGCAGCTTTCGCGATATCCATGTATGTATATTGAAATTTAAATTTCTTTACATCCCAAGTACGTTGCCCATTGTAAGACTCTTCCATTGGCAAATACATAGTATCCATAACCTCCGTGTATAGCTCATCTATATAATTAGCCGTATCAAACTCAAGATCTATATTATTATTCAGCTTTTTTCCTTCATAACCTGTTGGGCCTAATCCAGAATAATTATCATACATATACTTTTCGTAAACAGACATGTTTTCCGGGTCAGCATTCAGAAAAGCATAGTCACCTATAGTACCTTCATCCGTTTGGGTTAAACCTTCTTCGTCAGCCAAAATAGCCAAGCGTGTTCTAATAGTTGAATCGCGTACCCAGTATACAAATTGCTTGTACTCACTATTTGTTATCTCCGTTGCGTCCATATAGTATGCGCGAACCGTAACAGTTTTAGCGGGAGCATCTTGAACACCAGCCAAGTCGTCATCAGCTTTACCCATAATAAAAGCTCCACCAGGAACGAGTTCCATACCAAATGGTTTTTCGGGATGCCATTTCTTTCCTTTGACGCCAACAAGTTGACCTCTGTCTCCAGATCCACAGCTAGTAAGCAATGCTAAAATTGCGGTTAATAAAATTAGTTTTTTCATATCTATTAAATACTCGAGGTTAATTATTTTGCCTTAATATTTTTAAGAGCGTAAACATATTTATATAATTTGTAAAAAACAACTTTTTTCAGATAAAACACTCGTTTCGTCGCGAATAAATGCGTTTAATCGATTAAAAGCGCCCTGTAAACTTTACGTTTTTTACACACTATTTTTTTGAAAGGCCTTATACCAGCGTTCCGGAACATTATTCTTACAAGCATTTTGGTAATCTTGATGCGTGCAAGGTAATAACGTATGTCTTTTTAATTTATTATTTATTTCTTCTAAAAAAGGTATTTCAATCCACCATCTACCCGTTTTAATACTTTTGTAAAAAATGAGTTCTTGTTGGTCGACCAAAGTAATGAATTTTTGATAGTTATTCTCTAGAGAAAAATCATCATCCTTTACGCGGTAATTAACGCCTTCAATAAAATACCATAACATTTGCGCTATTAAACCAGATGTTAAATGATCCTCATTAGACGGTTTATATTCGAAAACGCCAAATGTTGTAACTTTATTGCTTATGCCTGCATAACGTGAAATAGCGCATATCTCCTTGCCATCAAATCCGTTTGGAGACACTTGTTGATTAGCGCCTACTTCCGATCCTTTTATGGATCCTAAATCGACACTCACAATATTAGCGTCGCGTAAAGCTGGTTCTACCAAAGTAATATCCTGTGAAACGGACCCTAAACGATAGGATTCAAAATGGAGTTTATCCATTAAGTCTATTTCTTCTTGCGAATTAAAATAAGTTTGATAGCCAATAGCTGCATAGTTAAATAAATTATAGGGCTCATCCAAAATAATTTTCCCAACAAAACTATTATTTTTTATAGGTTTGGTAGAATCACCCAAGTCGAATTTAGAATCTACATTGGCAATATTCACCATAGGCATCAACGCATCATAAGCACGATAGATGGGGTAGGTTAAATCCTGACTTCCGCCTATAATAATAGGTATAATTCCTTTTGGAATCAACAACGATACAGCAGTTCTCAATGCATAATATGTATCTTCAATAGATTCTCCCTTATTAATATCCCCTAAATCGGCGATTTTAGTATGCCAATTTCCTGGGAATAATTCGTAAAGTGATTTTCTGATTTCGTTTAAGCTGAAATCTTCACCTATATAATTAACATCATTCCGATTTTCCAAAACACCAACAATGACTAATTGCACACCATCTAAATTTGGAATACCATTTTCAGACGAATGAATAGCTATTTTTCTTCCAAGCGCTTGCGTTGACAATAATTCATTATAAGTTAGAACACTATCGGATACCGGAGTCAGAAAATTAAAATTCATTCGCTTTTATTTCTTTTTAATAGTGGTTTTCTTAGTAGCTGCTTTTTTAGTCGTAGCTTTCTTTGCTGTCGCTTTTTTAGCAGGCGCCTTCTTTTTAGTCGCTTTTTTCTTGGGCGCGTTCTTTTCTATAATAGCTTCCGCTTCTACTAAAGTCATGTTAGAAACATCTTCTGTTTTAGGTAATTCAATTTTTGTTTTACCTTTTATCACATTAAATCTGCCCCAACGTGCTTTTTCTACACGAATACCCGCATCTTCCCAATTATGAATAACCTTATCTATTTCCTTTTGGATTTTATCGTCAATCAATGTAACAATATCATTTTCAGATAAATTATCCCAATCGTATTTTTTGTTAACATTTATAAACATATCATTCCATTTAATAAATGGACCAAAACGACCTTTTCCTTTTTGAACTGGTAAATCTTTATAAATATAAATAGGAGCATCTGCTTTTTGCTTTTCCTTGATAATAACAATAGCATCTTCCAACTCTACACTTAATGGATCGGTACCTTTTGGTAAAGAAACAAATTGCTCACCAAACTTAACATACGGTCCATAACGACCATTATTAACTTCTACAGGAAGTTCCTCATATTCTCCCAATGCTTTTGGAAGCTGGAATAAATCCATAGCCTCTTCATAAGTAATAGAACCTAGTTGCTGATCTTGAGATAAACTTGCAAATTGCGGTTTCTCCTCATCATCAACAGTTCCTATTTGCACCATAGGACCAAACTTCCCTAAACGCACGCTTACCTGTTTTCCGGTTTTAGGGTCTTTTCCTAAAATACGCTCACCAGATTCGCGCTCCGCATTTTCTTGAACGTCGACAACAATTGGATGAAAGTCTTTATAAAAATCTTTCATCATTTCAGTCCAATTTACTTTACCTGCAGCAATTTCGTCAAAGTCTTCTTCAACTTTCGCTGTAAAGTTATAATCTAAAATCGTTTCAAAATGATTCACTAAAAAATCGGTTACAATAGTACCAATATCAGTTGGTACTAATTTACCTTTATCTGAACCTACTTTTTCCGAAAGCACTTTATTTTCAACCGTACCATCTTTTAAAGTCAGCAAGGTGTATTCGCGTTCAACGCCATCAACCGCTCCTTTTTCAACATAATTTCTATTCTGAATAGTCGAGATAGTTGGTGCATAAGTAGACGGACGACCAATACCTAGTTCTTCTAATTTTTTAACTAAAGATGCTTCTGTATAACGAGCTGGTGCTCTAGTATAACGTTCTGTTGCTGTGATATAATTATTAAGCAATGTTTCGTTAACTTTCATTGCAGGCAACATACCATCCTGCTCTTCATCTTCGTCATCTGTTCCTTCTAAATACACTTTCAGGAAACCTTCAAACTTAATAACTTCACCATTAGCAGTGAATACTTCCTTATGTGTTGAAGCATCAATTTTTACATTGGTACGCTCTAATTCGGCATCACTCATTTGCGATGCAATAGCGCGTTTCCAAATTAAATCATATAATCTTGCTTGATCGCGATCTATGTTCACCGAATGGTTTGAAAAATCGGTAGGACGAATGGCCTCGTGCGCTTCTTGTGCGCCTTTAGCTTTACTTTTATACGTACGAGATTTACTGAATTTAGAACCATAAGCGCTTTCAATTTCTGCTTTGGCGCCTTTACGGGCTTCATCAGAAAGATTTACACTATCAGTTCTCATATACGTAATTAAACCAGCTTCATATAAGCGTTGCGCCATATTCATGGTTTTACTTACTGAAAAATATAATTTACGTGCCGCTTC
Source organism: Bizionia argentinensis JUB59 (assembly GCF_000224335.1). GTDB lineage: Bacteria > Bacteroidota > Bacteroidia > Flavobacteriales > Flavobacteriaceae > Algorimicrobium > Algorimicrobium argentinense. The sequence continues at coordinate 30,402 of NZ_AFXZ01000025.1, forward strand.
TTGTTGTAATGTTGACGTTGTAAATGGTGCTGCTGGCGATTTTTTAGCCGGCTTTTTCTCTAATCCACCAATTTTGAATGTTGCACTAGCATTTTTCTCTAAAAACTGTTGCGCCTCTTTTTCTGACTTAAAGTTCTTTGGCAGCTTCGCCTTAAAGGTATTACCATCTTCATTGGAAAATTCCGCATCTATTCTATAAGATGCTACTGGACTAAAGCCCTGAATATCGCGTTCGCGTTCTACAATTAGTCTCACAGAAACCGACTGTACACGTCCAGCCGATAAACCACCTTTAACTTTTCGCCATAAAACAGGTGATAATTCGTAACCTACAATTCTATCTAAAACACGTCGCGCTTGTTGCGCATCGACCAAATCGTAATCTATACCACGCGGGTTTTCAATTGCTTTTTGAATTGCTGTTTTCGTAATTTCGTGAAAAACAATACGTTTTGTTTTCTCTTTATCAAGTTTTAAAGACTCGGCTAAATGCCAAGCGATAGCTTCACCCTCGCGATCCTCATCACTTGCTAGCCATACCATTTCGGCTTTCTTTGCTAAATCTTTAAGTTTTTTTACAACTGCTTTCTTATCTTTAGAAACCTCATAAACAGGTTTAAAATCGCCTTCAACATCAACACCTAATTCCTTGGAAGGTAAATCGGCTATATGTCCAAAACTGGATTCTACTTTAAAATCTTTTCCTAAAAATTTCTCGATTGTTTTTGCCTTTGCAGGGGACTCCACAATTACTAAATTCTTTGCCATTTCATATTTTTTAAGGCTACAAATGTATATGAAAAAAAGAACATGCACCTAATTATTAAAAAATCCTATTCATTATTTCGCGCTAGATAGCATTAAAAAACCTGTACTTAATGAATTTTAAATACAGGTTTTGCAAACAAAATTATAACCGTTTATAATCTATTGTACAATATGATTTACTGGTTCATCTTCATTAAAACCTACTACATTTTTATAAACTAAATAAATAGGGTGATACGTAAATGGTGCTGTAAATAAAATACCAACACCACATAAAATGGCTCCTACCATTTGCGATAATAATGAAGCGACTATAATTAAACTAAATACTAAAAGCCATTTTTTATTCCCTAATTTAAAACTAGCTGTTATAATATCGCCGGCAGACAATTCAGGGTTAAAGGCAAACATAATTGTAAAAAACGACAGCGGGACAATTACATAAAATATAGGAAGCACACATATTAAGACTGCAATGGAACCAATAAATAGTGCTGCAAGCATCAGTAAGAATAGTTTACCTAAATATTGTCCTTTAACATAATAAAAGAAATCTGCCGTTTTAATAGTTTCATCGTGATCTAATTGTTTCATAATTCTAAAGAAACCAGCTTGTAAAGCCATTCCGACAACGGAAATAACCATAATACCCAAAATAAAAAACAGCATATAAATAAATCCTAATCCTGCAAAATAGGCTTGAAAAGCATCTGGATCTTCATAACCTGAACTTGCTTGCGCAATCATTATACTTATTAAAGGTAAGTAAAGCGCCAAAATTAGAGGCAAAACGATAATAGATGTAAAAATTTGTAATAAGAATCCTTGCAACCAAGTTTTCTTAAATAAATCGATGGAATTACTGAAAATAGTTCCGAAATCCAACGCTGGGGCGTTTCCGATTTTTTCTAAAAGAGAATTCATAGTATTCATAAATAGTAAATTAGGTTAAGTTAGTTTTCAAATTACGTGTAATTATATATCATGCCCAAAATTATTTAATAATATATGACACTTTGTCACAGTGTAAAAAATAATCGTAACTTTGCACAACAATTGACCGAACCTCATTTTCAGACGCAATTATGGAGAAGATAATAGACGAAACAAAACAGGGAGAAACCCTTACTTTAGAAGCAAAAAACACCAATACTCGAAAACTTTTTATTGAGAGTTATGGCTGCGCTATGAATTTTAGCGATAGTGAAGTTGTAGCTTCTATTTTATACAAGGAAGGTTATAATACCACACAGAACCTGGAAGATGCCGATTTGGTTTTGGTAAACACCTGTTCTATTCGTGATAAAGCAGAGCAAACTATTCGTAAACGATTAGAAAAATATAATGCTGTAAAAAAGATAAACCCGAAGATGAAAGTCGGCGTTTTAGGCTGTATGGCAGAACGGTTAAAAAGTAAATTCCTTGAAGAGGAAAAAATCGTGGACCTGGTTGTTGGCCCCGATGCATATAAAGATTTACCTAATTTACTTTCCGAAGTGGAAGCTGGACGCGATGCTATTAATGTTATGCTATCCAAAGACGAAACCTATGGCGATATATCGCCTGTACGTTTAAACACGAACGGTATTACGGCTTTTGTTTCCATTACTCGTGGTTGCGATAATATGTGTACATTTTGCGTGGTACCTTTTACACGCGGCCGTGAACGCAGTCGTGATCCCCAAAGCATCATGGAGGAAGTAAATGATTTATGGAGTAAAGGCTACAAGGAAATCACTTTACTAGGTCAAAACGTAGATAGCTATTTATGGTATGGCGGCGGACTTAAAAAAGATTTTGAAAAAGCCAGTGATATGGAAAAAGCTACGGCAGTAAATTTCTGCAAATTATTAGAACTTTGCGCGGAAGCGCAACCAAATATGCGTATTCGCTTTTCAACTTCAAACCCGCAGGATATGACTTTAGATGTGGTGGAAACCATGGCTAAATACAAAAATATTTGTAAGCACATTCATTTACCAGTTCAAAGTGGTAGCGACCGTATTTTAAAGGAAATGAATCGTCTGCATACGCGTGAAGAATACAAGGAGTTAATAACTAACATTAGAAAAATTCTTCCAGAATGCTCTATTAGTATGGATATGATTTCAGGATTTCCAACAGAAACGGAAGCAGACCATCAAGATACTTTGAGCTTAATGGAGTTTGTAAAATATGACTTCGCTTTTATGTATTCCTATTCGGAAAGACCAGGAACTATGGCGGGGAGAAATATGAAAGATGATGTTCCTGAAACGGTAAAAAAACGTCGTTTACAAGAAATTATCGCGGCACAGCGTGCTCATGGACACATAAGAACGCAAGCAAATTTAGGTAGAACTTTGGAGGTTTTAATTGAAAAATCATCTAAAAAATCAGATTTAGAATGGTCTGGCCGAACCTCACAAAATACCGTTGTCATTTTTCCTAAAGAAAACTATCAAGTAGGCGAATTTGTAAATGTTAAAATAAATGATTGTACCACGGCGACTCTTATTGGTGAAGCGGTAGGATATTCAGAATAATTACATGCTCTTGATTAAGTTCGATTGAATGGAATTAATAAAAAATAGTAATTAATAAAAAGATTCCTGCCTTCGCAGGAAGTAACGTATGGAATCAGTACAAGCAACTAAACAACGTTTCGGAATTATTGGAAACGACCCAACACTTAATCGTGCCATAGAAAAAGCTATTCAAGTAGCACCAACAGATATTTCAGTTTTAGTTACTGGAGAGTCCGGTGTGGGTAAGGAAAGTATTCCTAAAATTATTCATCAATTATCCCACAGAAAGCACGGTAAATATATAGCAGTAAACTGTGGCGCCATTCCAGAAGGCACTATTGACAGTGAATTGTTCGGTCACGAAAAAGGCGCTTTTACAGGCGCAACAGCAGCTAGAAGCGGATATTTTGAAGTGGCTGATGGTGGAACTATTTTTTTAGATGAAGTTGGTGAGTTACCACTAACTACACAAGTGCGTTTGTTACGTGTTTTAGAAAATGGTGAGTTTATAAAAGTAGGTTCTAGTAAGGTACAGAAAACCGATGTCCGTATTGTAGCCGCAACAAACGTGAATATGTTTGATGCCATTAAAAAAGAAAAATTTCGTGAAGATCTTTATTACCGCTTAAGCACTGTAGAAATTAATTTACCGCCTTTACGAGATCGAAAAGACGACATGCATTTACTATTTAGAAAGTTTGCGAGTGATTTCGCCTTAAAATATAAAATGCCGACCATCAAATTATCAGATGATGCAGTAAACGTTTTATTAAAATTTAGATGGAGTGGAAATATTAGACAATTGCGAAATGTGGCTGAACAAATTTCCGTTTTAGAAAAAGAGAGACAAATTAATGCCGATACTTTAAGACATTATTTACCTTCGGAAAGCACACACTTACCAGCTGTAATTAATAAAACAAAATCGGAAAGCGATTTTAGCAGTGAGCGTGAAATTTTATATAAAGTCCTTTTTGATATGAAGAGCGATTTAAACGACTTAAAGAAGCTCACCATGGAGCTTATGAAAACCGGAAGCGGATCAGAAGTTCAAGAAAAAAATGAGGGCTTAATTGAAAAAATATATGGTCAAGCAGATGAAGATACACAAGAAGCTTATGAAGATTTAGAGGTTTTATCTCTTCCTGAAAAACCAAATGATAAAAGTTCTAAAAAAACCACTGAAGAAGAAGCTGATAAATATTATTTTGCCGAAGAAATTGAAGAAGAGGAAACGCTTTCTTTACATGACAAGGAATTGGAGCTCATTAAAAAATCATTGGAACGTTATGATGGAAAACGCAAATTAGCAGCTGCCGAATTAGGCATCAGTGAACGCACTTTATATAGAAAAATTAAACAATACGATCTGTAATTAGTCTTAAAAATCAATTTATGAGAATTTTAAAAATAGTTTTATCCCTAACCGTTTTACTTACACTTTCAGGCTGTGGCGGATATTCGTTTACAGGTGCCTCCATTGCTTCAAATGTTAAATCGTTTCAAGTAAATTATTTTCAAAATAATGCCATTTTAGTAGAGCCTGGATTAGATCGTGATTTCACCAATGCACTAACGGATTTATTAATAAATCAGACCAGTTTAAATTTAGTAAAATCGAGTGCCGACTTAATATATGAAGGCGAAATTATAGAATACCGCATTTCACCAACCACAGCAACAGCAAATAATACAGCCGCACAAAACCGATTATCCATATCAGTAAACGTTCGTTTTTATAATATGAAAAATGAAGATGAAAATTTAGAGCAAAGATTTTCATTCTTCTATGATTATGAGGGCTCTAGCTTATTAACAGGTGCTAAAAAGGATGCTGCTTTTGCTGAAATATTTGAGCGCTTAACACAAGATATTTTTAATGCAACATTAACAAAGTGGTAACATGATGACAGCTGCCGAGTTTTCTAAAATCATACAAGAACCAAAAGACATAACTGTGGATCAAACCATGGGTTTGCATCAAGTTTTGGAACATTTCCCTTATTTTCAATCAGCACGTGCTAGTTACCTAAAAGGTTTAAAAAACAAAAATAGCGCTAAATATAATAGTGAATTACAAATTACAGCGGCCTACACAACGGATCGCAGTATTTTATTCGATTTTATTACTTCGGAAGCTTTCTTGCAAAATGAAATTTCGCAACATATCAAACAACATTTGGATCATTTAAAATCCATGGAAGTTCAATCGGAAGATTTATCAGTTGATAAGAAACAACGAGTAGACGACGTTTTAAAACAACAGATATCCGATACCGAAGGCACATTGGATGCCGAATTGTTTCAACCTAAAATTAACCGGCCACCAATTGCTCATTTTCCACCAGAAGAAACATTCTCAGAGGAAGACAAACCTGAACTTAATTCTGAAATTCTAACCGAATTGGAAACAAGTAAACATATAGGAGAAGAACAATCACCGCATACCGTTTTAAATTTAGGCCAACCTCTAAAGTTTGATAAACAAGAAAAACATTCTTTTAATGAATGGCTAACGCTTGCCCGTTTAGAACCTATAAAACGAATAGACGAAGACGAGAGCACCATTAAAAAAACGGAAAAGCGTATAAAGAATTCAAAGAAATTTGAAAGTATACGCAGCAAAAAGTTTGATTTAATAGATCAATTTATCACTAAAAACCCGAAGCTTAAACCCAGTAAAATATCGGTGAAAAACACCAACATTGCAGACGCTCAAATGATTCAGCCCGAAGCGTTAATGACTGAAACATTAGCGCGTATATATCTGGAACAAAAGAACTATAAAAAGGCAATTCAATCTTACAACATTTTAAGTTTGAAATATCCAGAAAAAAGTGGTTTCTTTGCAGACCAAATTAAGGCAGTAAAACAATTACAAGAACAAAATAACGAATAGCAGATGAGTACGTTTACCATATTTTTAGCACTAATTGTAGTAGTTGCATTTTTACTTATAGTAGTAATAATGGTTCAAAACCCTAAAGGTGGCGGATTATCATCATCTTTTGGTGGTGGCGGTTCTCAACAATTAGGTGGCGTTAAAAAAACAACTGACTTTTTAGACAAAAGCACATGGACACTAGCAACAATTATGTTGGTGTTAATTTTAGTTTCAAATGTAGCTATTAACAGAACCGGAACAGCAGAATCAAAAGCTATTGAACAAATCAATACGCAACAACCTGCTCCCGTTGCTCCTGCTATGCCAGCACAAACAAATGAAAACACTGAAACACCAAGCGATTCTAACTAGTATCGTGTTATAAGAAATTAAAAAAAGCCAACTGAAAAGTTGGCTTTTTTTATACCCAAAAGTGATTCAATGAAATTTTGTCAGTATACAGCTATTGGCACATTTTTAGTACACTGTATAAGGAGTAACAATTAATATAAATAATAAAACAACATAAAAAAATGGCATTAAAAATTAAACCATTAGCAGATCGCGTTCTTATTGAACCAGAAGCGGCTGAAACTAAAACAGCATCTGGAATTATTATTCCTGATAACGCTAAAGAAAAGCCACAACAAGGTAAAGTTATGGCTGCTGGCAAAGGCACAAAGGACGAACCAATGACCGTAAAAATTGGTGATACGGTACTTTATGGTAAATACGCTGGAACAGAATTAAAATTAGAAGGTAAAGATTACCTAATTATGCATGAAAGCGATATTCTTGCAATAGTATAATTGTCATTCCTACACATCCCGATAACTATTGGGAAGGAATCTCATCAATCAACTTTAAAGTAGATAACTATTAACAAACAGATTCCCTCCTTGGAGGGAATGATAAAAACATTTTTTACGATGGCAAAAGATATAAAATTTGATAGTGATGCACGCGACGGACTAAAACGTGGTGTGGATGCATTAGCAAATGCAGTAAAAGTAACATTAGGACCAAAAGGTCGTAACGTAATAATTAGTAGAAGTTTTGGCGCACCTCAAGTAACTAAAGATGGTGTAACCGTTGCTAAAGAAATAGAGCTTGAAAACGAGCTTGAAAACATGGGCGCGCAAATGGTAAAAGAAGTTGCTAGCAGAACCAACGATTTAGCTGGTGATGGTACAACTACCGCTACTATATTAGCTCAAGCAATTGTAAAAGAAGGTATCAGAAACGTTGCTGCAGGTGCGAACCCAATGGATTTAAAACGTGGAATTGACAAAGCAGTTGAAGCCATAGTTGAAGACCTTGCTAAGCAAGCTCAACAAGTTGGAAACTCTTCTGAAAAAATAAAGCAAGTCGCTTCTATTTCTGCAAATAACGATGAAACTATTGGCGATTTAATTGCTACTGCTTTCAGTAAAGTTGGAAAAGAAGGTGTTATTACGGTTGAAGAAGCCAAAGGAATGGAAACTTATGTGGATGTTGTAGAAGGCATGCAGTTTGACAGAGGTTACTTATCCCCTTACTTTGTTACCGATTCTGATAAAATGGTTGCCGATTTAGAAAATCCATACATTTTATTATTCGACAAGAAAATTTCGAACCTACAGGAAATTCTTCCAATATTAGAGCCAGTTGCTCAATCGGGAAGACCTTTATTAATTATTGCTGAAGATGTAGAAGGTCAAGCTCTTGCTACTTTAGTTGTAAATAAATTACGTGGTGGATTAAAAATTGCTGCTGTAAAAGCACCAGGATTTGGAGACAGACGTAAAGCTATGTTAGAAGATATCGCTATCCTTACAGGTGGTGTTGTTATTTCTGAAGAACGTGGTTTTTCATTAGAAAATGCTGATTTAAGCATGTTAGGTTCTGCTGAAACAGTAACTATAGATAAAGACAACACGACTATTATTAATGGTTCTGGAGATGCAGATGCTATTAAAAACCGTGTGAACCAAATCAAAGCGCAAATTGAAACAACAACAAGCGATTATGATAAGGAAAAACTTCAAGAGCGTTTGGCTAAATTAGCTGGAGGTGTTGCCGTACTTTATGTTGGTGCAGCTTCTGAAGTTGAAATGAAAGAAAAGAAAGACCGTGTAGATGATGCACTTCACGCTACAAGAGCAGCCGTTGAAGAAGGTATTGTTGCTGGTGGTGGTGTTGCGCTTTTAAGAGCAAAAGCTATTCTTGAAAAATTAACTGCTGATAATTTAGACGAGGTTACTGGAATCCAAATTATAGCGCGTGCTATTGAAGCGCCTTTAAGAATCATTGTTGAAAATGCTGGTTGTGAAGGAAGTGTTATAATTGCTAAAGTATTAGAAGGCAAGAAAAACTTTGGTTTCGATGCTAAAACAGAAACATATGTAGATATGTTGAAAGCTGGTATTATTGATCCTAAAAAAGTAACACGTGTAGCACTTGAAAATGCGGCATCGGTTGCTGGAATGATTTTAACGACGGAATGTGCTTTAATAGACATTAAAGAAGATTCACCTGCAATGCCTATGGGCGGAGGCGGAATGCCAGGCATGATGTAAGTCGAAAGCCTTAAACATATATTAGTCTATCAAAATCGCCTCAAGAAACTGAGGCGATTTTTTGTTTTATAATTTAAAATAAACACATTTAAAAGTAATGTTGAATTTTTACGAAATACTTTAAAGCCTATTTATTTCTTCAACTACTAATCATTTATTAAATCCTTTATACAATCTAAAGCTTCAACCTCTTCTGTATCTTCAACATAAACTTCAATTTGACCTAAAATGCCAGGATAAGATGAGTCTGATTTATTAATTTCAAAATAAGAAATACTTGCTTCATCTAAAGCATTTTTTATTCCGGATATTTTTACTTGTGAGTTGCTGGATACTATTAACTTTCTTGCCATAATTTGAGTATTATAATGATATAGTAAGTTAATCATTTTACTGGAATTATTACAAATTAAAAAGCCCAAACAAATTATTTGGGCTTTTTTATAGATGCTACAACTTATTAATCATCTTTATGATCATCTTTCACTGCATCATCCCTATACAGGCAACAGGCATGAAGACCGTTATAAGCATCATCATTTGCAGTTATTTCTTTGGTATCATGACCAACATCAGCTATACTTTGGTTTATGGTTTTTAAATCGGTTTTACGCTCATCAAAAATTAATTTCAATTCATGAGTTTGAACATTCCATACAGCCGATTTAACGCCTTTTGTTGTAATACACGCTTTCTCAATACGCTCCTTACACATATTACACACGCCATCAACTTCAATTGACGCTTTGGCATTTTTATTTTGAGCGAACGCCGTTAAGCCAAAAAGCATAACGATTACTATTCCTAATTTTTTCATTTTTATTTGATTTTTATGATTTCTGCAATAGCAGAAATCTGATTGTAAATATTTCTATTCTTAATTAATTTTGAAACGTAATCCGGCGTAATACATACTACCAAAAACAGGGCCGTAGACAAACGTACTATCAAAGTTCGCTCCAAATGGATCATCGGCCGCCAATATGGGATTGTCCTGACGTTCATTGGTAACATTTTCACCACCTAAATACACTTCAAATTTTGGCGAAAACACTTTCGTTATCTGTAAGTTCAATGTACCAACAGTTGGTGTATAATTTGGCAATTGATATGCCAACGGATTCGTTTCGGTTGATGAAAAACGTTGCTTACTCAACCAATTATAAGTCGCGTCAAATTTCCAGTGTCCACCAGTACTCTGTAAATTGGTTTCGTAGCTCATATTAGCAAATAAACGGTGTTTCGGTGTTAATGGCTTATCCAGTTTCCCTGATTGGTATTCGGTTTTTACATCATAAAACTTATAAGCTAATCGCAAATCAAAACGTTTGAAAATATTATAATTTACTTCGGTTTGAAAACTATTGGCATAACTAGCGCCATCTAAATTATAGAAACTCACGGCTAGCGGATTTTCATAATCGACAACAATTTGATTTTGAAAATCGGTTTTATAAAAATCGAATGCTATATCGCCCTTCCTTCCGAATAGATTAAATCCTTGTAAATACGACACACCGTAATTCCAAGCCACTTCTGGATCTAAACCATAAATATCACCACCAGAATTTACAATGTTAATGGCGCGCGATGTGGCAAACATTTGCTGATTTTCGGTAAAGATATTCGCACTTCGTTTTCCACGTCCAACCGAAGCTCTAAACACGCCCTTTTCCCAAAGTGTATAGCGCATATGTAATCTAGGTGTTACAAAAAAACCAAGAAGATTATGTTGATCTACACGCACACCAGCCGTTAGATTTAGCCTATCTAAATTATCATAATTATATTCAAAAAAAGCGCCAACAGACGATTCTGTTCTACTGTATTCATCGGTATTTACTAATTCATCATATTGATCATAAGTATAGCTAATACCGGTTTTTACTTTATGACGCGAATCGCCAATTAAGGTATTATAAATAGCATTCGCATATAAACTGTTGTGAACAATATCATAAATGTTCAATCCAAAATAAGAATCCTGATCATGCCGACTAAAAGCCGTTTGAACGCCAATACTTTTATACGGCACTTCTGGATTCACATAACCTAATTTGGCGGACACTTCAAAACGCTCGGTATCAATTTCGCTTCCCCAGGCGTTGGTTGTACCTTTATCCGTATCAGGATTAAAATTAACTTCGCCTGTTTGTTTTCCGTCGTTTAAATACTTCAAATTAATAAAACTAACCACTCCTTTTTCAGGATTGGTATACTGCCAACGATTCATAATATTAATCTGATCATACATTGGCATATCCATAAAATTATCACCGTTGACATCGTGCTTCTTGTTTTGCGTACTGCCATGAAGATATAAACCCGTGTCCCATTTATCGCTGACTTTGGTATTAACATGGGTGTTCAGTTCCAAACGTTCATTGCTCCCGCCGTATAAATTCACATATAACTTTTTATCGGTTGATGGTTTTACCAACTCCGCATTTATTTGCCCCGCGATACTTTCATAACCATTAACCACACTTCCTGCTCCTTTGGTTATTTGAATACTTTCCACCCAGGTTCCTGGAATAAAACTCAAACCATAAGCTTGTGCAGCACCACGAATAGACGGAATATTCTCGGTAGCAATCAGAATATAAGGCGTTGTTAATCCGAGCATTTTAATTTGTCGTGTTCCCGAAACCGCATCGGCGAAGTTGACATCAATAGACGGATTGGTTTCAAAACTTTCCGCAAGGTTACAACATGCTGCTTTCAGTAACTCATCACTACTAACAGTCATGATGTTCTGCGATTGCAAGTATGATTTTGCCGTAGCTTTATTTCTAGATGTAACCACAACTTCTTCCAACGTACTGGTTGATTTTAATATATGTCGTATCGGTTTTTGGCTTTTAACCGTTATTGTATCTGTTTTATAACCTACGTAACTAATAACTAGATTTTTATAATCAGGCTTGTATGAAAGGGTAAATTCACCATCAAAATCGGTTACAGTTCCAACGGCTGTGTTCAACCAATACACGTTGGCTCCGGTAATAGGAATTTCCGATTTTTGCTCATTGGTTTCCAAAATAACGCCTTGAATATCATTTTGAGAAAATGCCAAGAATGGTATAAAGCCCAAAACAAAGAATATCTTTTTCATATTTGGGACGCTTTTAAAGTATGGGGTTCTTGATTTTTGGATATAGAATATGTCTGTATCATTTATATATTTAATTAAAAAATTAACGGATTTATGAATCGTTGTTAATCAATGCATCACGTGAAACATCAATAAAAAAAATGGTTTTATCAGTTAAAAACTCATAAAACAAATCGTTAATAAATCAAATAATAAAAACCTGATTAAGCACCTGTATATCGGCTATCAAGTTGGGAGGGAAATAATTTTTATGAGGGACCACTAATTCTGGGAGCCCTTCAAATAAATTTAAATAAGAATAAGTAAACGCTGTTAAAAATAACTGCTGATCAAAATCTAAATCGGTGAGTGATTTTACATTTAATTCGTCTTGACCTTTTATAACATCTACCGTATCCTTGCAACAATGGTTAATTATTTGGACATCGACAATATAAGAACTGCATTTTTCAGCAGCGTTAAAAATAGCCATATCTATTAAAACATCGCCACAGAAGTGTTTTTCTACTGTAAAAGAAACAGTGGAAAACAAGACTAATATTGCCATGCTTGCAGTAAAAATTTTATGTAAAGCGCTTTTAATCACGTTGCGAATATAGTGAAAAGGCTTTTTACAAAGTAGAATTAGAAATGAATTAATAGCTAATTCAATTTTTTATGATAGTAAAACGCTGGAATAAGTAGCAGTAGCAAAAGTGGTTGGATTAAAAAACGCCGTATGTTAAAAAATAAATAATAATCATCTTGGTTCGGATTAATTACAAAATATAAAAAGAAAAAAATTAGCACAATAAAAGCAAAACCATAAATAATTCCTGAAAATTTAATCAGACTTACATCTTTAAATAGAGCGAACAGAACTCCGAGTGACAAAATGGTATTTAGCAGATAACGCAAACTTGTAAAAGCGGTGAGTTTAAAAACTTCACGTCTTGGTGAATCAATGTATAAATAATCATTTTCAAAAAAAGCCAAATACGGATCATAAAACAATTCATTTTCGAAAAACCGGATAAGTACCAATAGAAGAATAAGTAAAACAATCGAGATATAGCTTACTACTTTTCTCATTTATTGGTCGCTATTTTTGAAAATCGATTAACCCAGACAAGCCAAAGGAAACACACCAGACCGTAAATTATAGCTGGAAAAATAACTGTGTGTAAAATGGCTTCATGTTGCGGATAATGGTATAAACCGATAGAAAGCAATACAATACGGATTAAATTAACCACATAGATAAAAACGCTACCTGATAAAATATAAATAACAGTTACTTTAAACTTTCCTGAAAAAGCTAGGATAAAAGCAACAAATAAAATAATAACACTAACAGAGTTACAGCCTTCGATAACGCGGGCAATATATTTACCATTAAGTATAAGCTTCATCGTAGGTTCATCAAGATGAGGAAGCACTTGAGAATGATATCCCCAGGTGTTTAATAAATGTGCCGTTTGCTGCGCAACAGCATGTGTAACATAGTCTGGGTAATAATCGGTTCCTGTAGAAAGATCTAAATATAGTTTATAGGAAAAAGATAAAACCACATAAACCGCCAAAAACGTTAGGATAAACTTAATGACAGACTTGTATTTTAGTAGTAATTTTTTCACTATAAATTATTGTAAATTTTGATTGTTAAAGTTATACAAAATGACCTCTATAATTCACTGCAAATTAAATACTTTTACTGAAATTTAAAAACGAATGACACTTCAAGAATTAAAACCATTTGTAACTCTTATTATTGAGCAACCTGAAAAGCCTGTAAACGAAAGATTACTAGAAATTTGCGCGTTATTAGAAGAAAAAATACCTTATTATAATTGGGTGGGTTTCTATTTTAAAAATGGCGAAAAAAACGAACTAAAACTTGGCCCATATGTTGGAGCCCCTACCGATCATACTATTATTCCTTTCGGAAAAGGCATCTGTGGACAAGTAGCTATTAGCAACCAAAATTTTGTTGTTCCAGACGTTTCTGCTCAAGATAATTATATTGCATGTAGCATTACCGTAAAATCTGAAATTGTGGTACCTATTTTTGTGCAAAATGAAAATATAGGACAAATTGATATAGACTCTAATACCATCGATCCGTTTACGGATATGGATGAGCGCTTTTTAGAGTTTGTGTGTAAAAAAGTGGCTTCTATTTTATAACTGTTAACAACTTCCTTTTTAAGTTGAAAAACTACCGTGTTTTACTTTAAAACACAGTAGTTTTTTTAATGTAATTCCCTATTTTTGCTGCCATAAAACAACACAACACACATGAGTACTACAAAAACCATTAAATCGGCACTAATTTCTGTATTTAGTAAAGACGGATTAGCACCTATTGTAAAAACATTACACGAACAAAATGTTATAATTTACTCCACGGGAGGCACAGAAAAATTCATTAAGGATTTAGGAATTCCAGTTGTTCCTGTTGAAGATGTAACCTCCTACCCTTCAATTCTTGGTGGTCGCGTAAAAACTTTACATCCAAAAGTATTTGGTGGTATTTTAAACAGACAAAATCATGCTGGTGATGCTGCGGAATTAAAAGATTTTGATATTCCACAAATCGATTTAGTGATTGTGGATCTTTATCCTTTTGAAAACACAGTTGCTTCTGGCGCCAGCAATCAAGATATTATTGAAAAAATTGATATTGGAGGCATTTCATTAATTCGTGCTGCAGCAAAAAATTATGCGGATGTAGTTTGCGTGGCTTCGGTAAACGATTACAGTGAGTTTTTAGACTTGTTACAATTAAATAAAGGCGAAACATTAGAAGCGGACAGAAAACGTTTTGCAGCGAAAGCATTTAATGTCTCATCACATTACGATTCGGCTATTTTTAATTATTTCAATCAAGATAACGCTATCGCTAGCTTTAAATTAAGCGAAAATAATGGCCAGGCTCTACGTTATGGCGAAAACCCACACCAAAAGGGATACTTCTACGGCGATTTTGATGCCATGTTTACTAAACTTCATGGAAAAGAATTAAGCTACAACAACTTATTAGATGTGGACGCTGCTGTGAATTTAATGAACGAATTTAAAGGTGAGGCGCCAACTTTTGCTATTTTAAAACATAATAACGCTTGTGGCTTTGCTCAAAGAGAAACCATACAAGAAGCTTACACCGATGCATTAGCAGGCGATCCTGTTTCGGCGTTTGGTGGTATTTTAATTAGCAACACGGAAATTGACGAAGCAACTGCTAACGAAATTCATAGTCTGTTTTGTGAAGTTGTCATTGCACCATCTTTTTCTGAAGATGCTTTGAGCGTTTTAAAAGGTAAAAAGAATCGTATTTTATTAATACAAAATGATATTAGCTTACCAAAAACAACGGTTAGAACATGCCTAAATGGTGTTTTAGTTCAAGACCGTGATGGTTTAACAGATAGCATTGACAAATTAACCGATGCAACCAACAATAAACCATCAGAGAAGGAGTTAGAAGATTTAATTTTTGCTTCCAAAATCTGTAAGCATACTAAGTCTAACACAATCGTGTTAGTAAAAAACAAGCAGTTATGTGCTAGTGGAACAGGGCAAACAAGTCGTGTAGACGCCTTAAACCAAGCTATTCATAAAGCACAATCTTTTAAATTCGATTTACAAGGTTCAGTTATGGCGAGTGATGCGTTTTTCCCATTCCCAGATTGTGTTGAAATAGCGTATAATGCAGGTATTACAGCGGTTATTCAACCAGGTGGTTCTATAAAAGATCAATTGAGCGTAGACTATTGTAATGCGAACAACGTATCTATGGTATTTACAGGAACACGCCACTTTAAACACTAATGTCCCACGTAACTGGGAATCTTTCGGGAATCCAAACATATTACGTGTAGGCTGGCGGTAAAAGTGGAGTTCTCATATGAGTTCTATATGCCATTTTTCAACAGAGTATAACACTTTGCTGAAAAATGGCACAACAAGTAAAGTTGCAGGAAAACAATTTAAAAACAAAACCATTCAAAAATAAAACCAACAACAATAATTGCATAAACTTTTATTACATTTACAAGAATTGATTAACAACCCTTTTATAAACCACTAAAACACATGGGATTTTTTGACTTCTTAACCGAAGAAATAGCAATAGATTTAGGAACCGCGAACACCCTAATTATTCATAACGATAAAGTAGTTGTAGACAGCCCATCTATTGTTGCTCGAGACAGAATTTCTGGAAAAATAATTGCCGTTGGTAAAGAAGCGAGCTTGATGCAAGGTAAAACGCATGAGAACATTAAAACGGTTAGGCCCTTGAAGGATGGTGTAATTGCAGATTTTGATGCCAGCGAACAAATGATTAGCATGTTCATTAAAAACATTCCTGCTTTAAAGAAAAAATTATTCCCGCCATCTTTACGTATGGTAGTTTGTATTCCTTCAGGAATTACGGAAGTGGAAATGCGTGCGGTTAAGGAATCATGTGAGCGTGTAAATGGAAAAGAAGTTTACCTTATTCATGAACCTATGGCTGCCGCTATTGGTATTGGTGTAGATATCATGCAACCAAAAGGAAACATGATTGTAGATATAGGAGGAGGTACTACTGAAATTGCTGTTATTGCTTTAGGAGGTATTGTTTGCGATAAATCTGTTAAAATTGCTGGTGACGTGTTTACCAACGATATCATATATTATATGCGTACCCAACATAACTTATATGTAGGTGAACGTACAGCTGAAAAAATAAAAATTCAAATTGGAGCCGCTACTGAGGATTTAGAATTACCTCCAGAAGACATGAGTGTTCAAGGGCGTGATTTACTAACTGGTAAACCAAAACAAGTTCAAATTTCATACAGAGAAATAGCAAAGGCTTTAGATAAATCTATTTTACGTATTGAAGATGCCGTTATGGAAACACTATCTCAAACACCCCCAGAATTGGCTGCCGATATTTATAATACTGGTATTTATTTAGCAGGTGGAGGTTCTATGTTGCGTGGATTGGACAAACGATTATCTCAAAAAACAGACTTACCTGTTTATATTGCAGAAGATCCTTTACGTGCCGTCGTTAGAGGTACTGGTATTACATTAAAAAACTTATCGAAATTCAAAAGTATCTTGATAAAATAGCATTCTAAATCATGCAACAAATCATTCAATTCTTTATAAGAAACAAAACTAATTTGTTGTATTTATTGCTGCTTTTTATTGCCGTAATTTTTACGATTCAGTCGCATTCCTATCATAAGAGTAAGTTTATAAATTCGGCTAACTTTATTACAGGAGGTGTTTATAATTCGGCTAATAATGTTTCTATTTACTTTAATTTAGAATCTCAAAATATTTTATTACAAGAGGAAAATGCGCGTTTAAATTCAATTTATCACACACCAAATGATACAATAGACAACAGTTTCATTAACGATACGGTTTATTCAGGTGTTAAGTATAAATTTACGCCAGCTCAAGTTATAAAAAACAGCTATTCAGCTAAAAATAATGTGTTGCTCATTAATCGTGGTAAACGTGATAGTATGAAGCAAGATTTTGGTGTAGTTACACCCAAAGGTATTCTGGGAATTGTAGATCAAACAAGTACAAAATTCGCTACTGTTTTATCTATATTAAATACCAATATTAAAATTAGTGCTCAATTAAAAAACAGCAATCATTTTGGGTCTTTAATGTGGAATACTAAATCGCCACAAATAGTGCAGCTAAATGAAATTTCAAAAATCGCACCTGTCAAAAAAGGCGATACCATTGTTACATCTGGGCGTTCTGTAATTTTCCCTAAAGGCATTCCTATTGGAGTCATTAAAGATTACCGCTTAGATTCTGCCGAAAACTTCTACACAATAGATGTCAAACTTTTTAATGACATGACCAATATTGAATATGTTTACATTATTGAAAATATAGACAAAGATGAAATAAACAGCCTACTAAAACCTAATAATGAATAATAGCGTCTTGTCTTATAGCCTACAGTTTATTGTACTCGTTTTAGTGCAAGTATTGATTTTAAACCACATTAATTTCTTGGGTCATATTAACCCATACTTATATGTTATTTTTATTTTGCTATTCCCTATAAATGACAAACGGCTAACCTACCTTTTAATCAGTTTTGTTTTAGGATTAACTATAGACATTTTCTCGGATTCTGGAGGTGTTCATGCCGCTGCAGCAGTGAGCATTGCATTTATTAGACCTGTTGTTCTTAAGTTTTGTTTCGGCTCTGTTTATGACCATGGCACCATTAAGTTTAAAAACGTAGATTTTGGAGCAAAAATTATTTACTTCATTATTCTTGTCTTCATTCACCATTTTATTCTATTTGCTTTAGAAACTTTTAACATAAAAGATATAATTTTGGTGATTCAAAAGACGTTATTCTCAAGTATATTTACTATTATACTGTGTTTAGTAACGAGCATCTTATTCAGTAAAAAAACTTAATGCGACAATTTTTACTCTTTTTTATTATTATTCTAGTAGGTATCACTTTTATTGGAAGGTTATTCTATTTACAAGTGTATTCAGCTGAAGGACATAACATCCTAGATGACAACGCTATTAGAAAAGTTTATGATTACCCTAAACGTGGATTTGTCTACGACAGAAACAAAAAGCTTTTGGTAGGAAATCAACCATCTTATGACGTAATGGTTATTCCACAAGAAGTAAAACCTTTAGATACATTAGAGTTTTGTTCCCTTTTAAAAATCACTAAAGACCAGTTTAAAAAAACTTATAAACGTGCTTATAATTATTCACCTAGATTACCTTATGTATTTCTAGCACACTTATCAAAGGAAGATTATGCCGTTTTACAAGAGAAAATGCGTAAATATGAAGGCTTCTATATTCAAAAACGACTTTTACGAGATTATCAAACTTCGGTAGCTGCCAATGTTTTAGGTTTTATTGCTGAAGCTACGCCGAGTCAAATAGCTTCAAACCCGTACTATATAATGGGTGATTTAATAGGGAAACAAGGTGTAGAACTATCTTATGAAGAAGAGCTACGTGGTATAAAAGGCATCAAGTTCATTCAAAAGGATCGTTTTAACCGGGATATTGGTCCTTATCAAAATGGTGAATTTGATACCATTCCCCAACAAGGAAAAGATATTACTATTACTATAGATCGAACACTTCAAGAATATGGCGAATTACTCATGACCAACAAACGGGGTGGTATTGTAGCTTTAGAGCCTAAAACTGGTGAGATTTTAGCATTAGTATCTGCACCATCTTACGATCCCAATTTATTAGTGGGTAGAAAACGTTCTGAGAATTACACAAAATTATATCGTGATAGCATACACTTACCATTAATAGATAAAAGTTTATTGCGAGTGCACGAACCAGGATCGCCTTTCAAAGCTATTGTAGCCCTAACGGCACTGCAAGAAGGTGTTATTACACCACAAACCTCCTTATTTTGCTCGGGCGTATACCTTTATGGACGTAGAGGTAAAATGGGTTGCCACTGTGGAGGCGGAAATCGCGATTTAATATTAGGCATATCAAAATCTTGTAACTCCTATTTCGCCAATGCCTATCGTAAAAGTTTAGATATTGTTTCCAACTCCTCTAAATCGATGGATATCTGGAGTAATCATGTAAAAAGTTTTGGATTAGGAGAGTTTTTAGGTACTGATTTACCCATAGGTAAAAAAGGAAACATTCCAGATGGTGCTTATTATGATAAATGGTACCCAGATTTTAAATGGGTAGGAAGTACGGTTTTATCAAACGCCATTGGTCAAGGAGAAATTTTAGTGACTCCTATACATTTAGCTAATATGACGGCTGCTATTGCCAATAGAGGTTTTTACTATACACCACATATTATAAAACATATTCAAGGGAAAGAAATAGATTCTAAATATACCACGCCAAATTATACAACCATAGACAAAAAACATTTTGAACCCGTGATTCAAGGTTTATTTAATGTGTATGAGAATAATGGAACCGCTCAACACCTAAAAGTTCCTGGTATTGAAATTTGTGGAAAAACAGGTACATCTGAAAACTTTGCCATCATTGAAGGTAAACGCACCCAGCTTACAGACCACTCACTATTTATTGCGTTCGCTCCAAAAGACGATCCCAAAATAGCCATTGCTGTTTTTGTGGAAAACGGTTATTTTGGTTCACGATATGCAGGTAGAATTGCCAGTTTAATGATTGAGAAATATTTAAAAGATGAAGTTTCTCGAACCGATTTAGAAAATTGGATTTTAACGTATAGTTTAGAACATGAATATCAAAAGCCATTTTCTGGAAAACCCTTTAAAATTAATAGACAAGGAGGACAAGAAACAGTATCTCCCGAAGAATTAAAAATTTTAAAAGATAAATTAAAAGAGATTTAGTATTTTTTATGACCAGAGAAACTAATAGACATTTTAAGTTTGATTGGATTACCATAGTTTTATTCTTAATTCTAGTTGGTTTTGGATGGATGAATATTCTATCGGCTTCTCATATTGGTGATACTATAGATTATCTCGATTTCACACAACCATACGGAAAACAGCTACTTTTTATATCGCTTACCTTACTGCTTATTATTCTAATATTATCTTTAGAATCCAAATTTTACGTTAGGTTTTCTAGCGTCCTTTATATACTATCCATGGTCTCCATGGTTGGATTATTTTTATTTGGAAAAAACGTTAATGGCGCTACGGCCTGGTACGGCATTGGTGGCATGACCATACAACCCAGTGAGTTTGCTAAAGCAGCTACCGCATTAGCAATTGCTAAGCATTTAAGCGACTTACAGATCGATTTAAAAAACTTTAAAGATCAAATTAAAGCCTTTATAATTATCAGCATTCCCGCACTCTTAATCTTGCTCCAAAATGATACCGGAAGTGCTTTAGTTTATGCCGCCTTTATTTTTGTTTTTTATAGAGAAGGTTTACCTAAAGTATATTTAATACTAGGCTTTAGCTTAACGCTAATTACAATGAGTGCTTTAAAATTTGGAGATGTAACAACAGGAATTGTGGCAACCGTTATAATACTAACATATCACATCACCAGACGCAAAAAGCCACAGATTTTAAAAACGTTTTCTATTATTTTAGCCTGCCTTGTTTTAAGTTTTGCGGTGGAGTTTTTATATGAAAACATACTACAGATACATCAAAAAGATCGTATCAGTTTATGGTTAAGGCTAGAAAAAGATCCAGCTAAAATTCAAGAAATGCAGCGGGATATTCTATATAATTTATACGAATCCGAAAAGGCCATTAGCTCTGGTGGTTTAACTGGAAAAGGCTATTTACAAGGCACAAGAACAACAGGAAAGTTTGTTCCGGAACAACATACAGATTATATTTTCAGTACTGTTGGTGAAGAATGGGGCTTTGTTGGTACCGCCTTTGTTGTCATTATTTTTATACTACTATTATTACGGATTCTTCATTTATCCGAATTGCAAAAGTCGCAGTTTAGTCGCGTTTATGGCTACAGTGTTGCTGCCATTCTATTCTTCCACTTTTTGATTAATATTGGTATGGTTATGGGCCTGATTCCTACCATTGGAATACCACTTCCATTTTTTAGTTATGGAGGCTCCGGACTTTGGGGATTTACTATTTTACTATTTATTTTTATTAAATTAGATTCAAATAGAATTAATGAATGGTAAATAATCACCTTTATTCAATTACGAAAATTCATATTAAAACCTCCTGAATAATTAGAACGCAACATCTCTGCACTAACACTTACAGTTAAGAAACCTTTACTTTTTTTTAGGAAGACTTCTGATTCTCTAAAAAAACTAAATCATTAGAGACCCTTAAGCCATCATTAACAACCACTTAAAAAAAATAAAGCCTGTATTTATTTTATAATATAGGCTTCTTTTTAATTTATATCCCTATATTCATCGAACATCAGATAGTTTTAATAGCAAAAAATAAGTGAGTATTATCGCGTAATATTTACACTAATTTCTAACATCTTTAAAAGAATATTTTTATGAGAAAACTAGTATTCTTTGCTTTCTTCATTACGTATTGCACAATTTTAACAGCGCAAATCCAAGATAACTATTCGCCATTTGATGATGGAAAGTTATTACGAGATAAAATTCAAAACCCAATTGCTAACATGTTAAGCGTTCCAGTTTCTTATCATTTATATCTAGGTGATAGAAATACCAATATCATATATTTCGAGCCTATAATTCCAATTACTATATTTAAAAAATGGCAAGTTATAACTAAAACAGTTATTCCTCTAATGAATATACCAACACGGTCTGGTTACAAAAATGGTTTGGGTAATGTGAAGTTTATATCCACTATAACATCAGCAAAAAAAAAGGGATTTAGTTGGGGCTTCGGACCGGCAATTATGTTTCCTGCTGTAAAAGAAATATTAGGTAATAATAAGCTTTCTATTGGGCCGTCTATCATAGCTTTAAAGCAAACCAATGGTTTAACTTATGGCTTGGCTGTGCAAAATTACTTTTCCATAGTTGGATCGCACACTAAACCCGATGTAAATATTTTAGAAGCACAAATTATGGTTTCCCAAAACTTTTTAGACCATTGGTATGTTTACACTAATCCACATATTACAGTTAATTGGAATGCCATTAGCAATAAACAATGGAGCGTTCCTTTGGGAGTTGGGATTGGCAAACTAATTCCAAACCGATATTTACCAATTAATTTAAAAGCTGGTGTTTATAAATTTGTATCACATCCAACAAATGCAGATTGGTTAGTACAAGCACAAGCTACTTTTATTATAAATTCGAAATAAGACCTATTTGCATTGACAAGTTCAGAAAGCCTTAAAACCTAACTAGCTAGACAATTAGAATAATTAGAATAAAACAATCCGTGTTTACTATAAAAACAGATGGAAACGAACTTCTAGACTAAAAATTTATTCCTTTTTCAAATCTAGTTTTTCGGCAAAATAATCGCAGAAATCTTTCATTGTAGCTGTCATTTTTTCATCTTGAGTAGCACGTTTAAAAGTATCACTCATAGCTACTAAAGTTTGATGAAAAAAGACTTTCATTTCATCAACAGGCATATCTTTTGTCCACAAATCAATACGCAACGTCTCCTGATTTTTATGATCCCAGACGGATAGCAACATAGCCTTCGCTTCTTCATTATCGATTCCTCCATCTGGTGCAGTCCAGCTTAAGCTTTCAGGGACGCGATTTTCATCTAATTCAACATTAAGTTCTATAGTAGATTTTATTTTAGCCATTATCTTTTGGTTTATATTTACTAGTTTTAAAAATTTCTAACGGTTCCGTATTCAGCATCTTTTTTAAAGACACTGGGTTTTCGGACATATAGGATTTTACAATTTGCCATCCCATATATTGTCCAATTCTTCCAGGCGACTCATTATCCACCTGCTCTAAATAAAACTTGGAAAACGGTGCTGGATTAATAAATCTAGATGGTAATTTGGCGCTGGTATCATATAACAATTCTTGTCCTATAAAATGATTCCAAATAAACCATTCATTTGTTCGAGCCCATTTTAGCTGCTCTTCGGTATAACCAATTTTTTCGGCATCACTTACAAACGGAATCATTACATCTTTGAAGTAGAGCTGTTTTCCGTAATAAATCATTTCATCCAACAAGGATTTTCTATCGGATTGAAAGGTATATTTCTCGGAATAAGCAGTAGCTAAATCCACTACAATTTGATTACGCTCAAAATTAGCTGTTAAATATTTTTGAATCCCCTGATAAAAATCATGGTCCTTACCTAAATAAGTGTCAACAGATATGAGAACAATGGTATCGGTTACAATAACTTTATTTCGGTAATCAACATTTGAGGTTGATGTTATAACACGAGGCACTTTAAATTCGGGGAAATAATATTCTAAATGTTGAAAAAGACGCGTAATATCATCTTTTTCTTTACTGAAATCCTCAAAAATTCGGGTGCTTTCCCCTGTTAGTTGCTGCTGAAGTGAGTCTTGCATGCGCATTTCCCAAAATTCATCTGGATACTCATCTGGAAACATAAACGGGAAAGTTTCCATTAGTTTAGGTAAATCTGATGGTTTAGAATTGTGAAACGCTTTATCAAAACGTTCCACTTTAAAAGTGATATCTATGCTTTCAATTTCCTTTTCCACCTGACTTTGTTGTTGGCAAGAAAATAAAAAAGAAACGAGAAAAAGTGTCACTAAATATTTCATAAAAAAACTTATCTGTCGTTAATTTTTATTAGTTCAACGATTGCTATATTTTTGTTATACAAAGGTACATCACTTTGTTTAAAATATCCATTAAAATGCAAACAGATAAAATTGTCAATCATATTGTAACATGGCTTACTAATTATGCAAATAACGCTGGAGTTAACGGATTTGTTATTGGTATATCCGGTGGTATTGATTCCGCAGTTGCATCTCTACTGTGCGCAAAAACTGGTCTAAATATTTTGTGTATTGAAATGCCAATTCACCAACATGAAAGTCACGTATCTCGAGGTCAAGAACATATTAAGTTTTTGAAGAAAAACTTCTCTAATGTACGAGACATACAAACAGATTTAACACCTGTTTTTGAAGAATTTAAATCCCAAGTCTCATTGGAAGGCAATCAGGAAATTGTAAACATGGCGTTAGCGAACACGCGTGCGCGATTACGCATGACCACTTTATATTATTACGCGGGTTTAGAAAAGCTATTAGTAGCAGGAACGGGAAATAAAGTAGAAGATTTTGGGATCGGCTTTTACACCAAATATGGCGATGGTGGTGTGGATTTAAGTCCGCTAGCCGATTTAATGAAATCGGAAGTTTATGCGATCGGGAAATATCTAAACGTACCTGCATCTATATTGGATGCAGCACCGAGCGATGGTTTATTTGGCGACTCTCGTAGTGATGAAGATCAAATTGGCGCATCATATCCAGAATTAGAATGGGCTATGAATATGCTGGAATTAGGAAAGACAGCAAACGATTTTGAAGGTAGAGAAACAGATGTCCTGAATATATATAAACGCCTAAATAATGCTAACAAACACAAGATGAAGCCCATACCTATTTGTGAAATTCCTAATAATTTTAAATAATATAGAATTTTCTGTCAAATATTTTATATATTTACAATAACGTCCCAATTACAACCTTGCCTCAACAGTATTAATTTTAAAATTAAATCAATATGATAAAACTGTTGGTCGTTGACAACCATCCTATAGTTATAAAAGGACTAGAGTTATTGTTTGTTACATCCCCTCAAATTCAAGTTGTTGGTGGTGTAAATAATGGAGAAGCTATTTTTGATTTCTTAAAACAACATCCTGTAGATATTATTTTAACAGAAATAGACTTACCGAAACTAAATGGTATTACTGCCTTACGGCGCTTACGAAAAGAATTTCCGAAAGTTAAAACCATTATGTTCACTGCACAGCCCGAAGAAATTTATGCTATCAACACCATTAAATCTGGTGCTGAAGGCTACTTAATGAAAACTGCCAGTATTGCGACTATTAAGGAAGCTATTCTAAAGGTTAATGATGGCAATGTGTATTTAAGTGAAGCGATGGCAGAACAAATGTCTTCCAAAAACCGATCTTCGAGAACAGGGTCCTATTACAAAAAGCTATCCACCCGTGAAATTGAAGTTTTAAAACTTTTAGCTTCGGGTCGAAAAAATAAAGAAATAGCTCAAGAATTGGAGATTAATGAAAAAACTGTTAGTACCTATAAAGCACGCCTCATGAAAAAATTGAATGTTTCAAATATCGTGGATTTAATTAGTCGCGCTAAACTACTCGAGTTGTAACTATAAAACGCGATTAAGTTTTCTAGAAAGCAACATTTTTAGTCCGGAGTAATCCTTTACTTCTTCTAGAATATTACGATTTGTGTCTGCCATATTGCTCAACGTTCCCTGTTGAAACTCACGAACTTTTAAGTCAATTAGGTAGCACCGTAAACTTAAAATAGTTTCACTTACTAATTGTGCAATGGTAGAGTCTTTAGATTTTGGAAAAATATTTTGACGCTCCCAATCCGATAAAGAATGACGCTCATCCTCCATTAATATGGTTGTTATCTCACTAGCCATACTGGACTCTACCGTATTTACAATATTTTCGATTAGAAAATCAGGATTTTGATTAAGCGTTTCAATAATGGTGTAATACAAGTCCCTGAAAGTTTCATTGGTAAACTGCATTTCATCTTCCTGTAGATCTAAATATATTTTTTCAAATACCTTTGCTTGATGTTTAACAGGCTCTAAAACCAATTCATTGGTCTCATTTTCTTTCAAAATTAAATCTTCAAAATCTTCTGTTTTGTTACCATACAACAATAGAATTTGAATAATTTTTCGCTCTAATTCATACTGGACATCTACCTTTTTGTTAGATTGATCCTGGTTTTTAATAACATCAAAAGCTTTCCGATCTTGACTAACCTTTTTATGGGTTTCTTGAGTTTCTTTTTTAGTAATTTGAGCTAATGTGCTAAACAAAACCTCTTCACTTATATCCATAATTCGCGAACACTCCCGAATGTAAATCTCGGTTTTTATACGATCCGGAATTTTAGCAATACTATTAACAATATCACGAATGGTTTCCGCTTTCTTGATAGGATCATTTTTAGCATCTGCAACCAGAAGTGATGCTTTAAACTGAATAAAATCTTGCGCTTTATCTTCTAGATAAGTTGAAATTTCTTCTAATGTGTTTTTCTTGGCAAAACTATCCGGATCATCTCCTGCTGGAAACGTACAAACTTTAACGTTCATACCTTGCTCCAAGATTAAATCTATACCACGCAAAGAAGCACGTAACCCTGCAGCATCACTATCAAATAAAACAGTAATGTTTTTGGTAAGTCGGTTAATTAATCGAATTTGCTCTGGGCTTAAGGCTGTTCCAGAAGATGATACCACATTGGTAATACCACGTTGATGAAACTGAATTACATCCGTGTAACCCTCTACTAAATAACAATTATCTTCTTTTGCAATACTCTGCTTCGCTTGAAAAATTCCGTATAGCACTTTGCTTTTATGATAAATATCGCTTTCTGGCGAGTTTAAGTATTTAGCTGCTTTTTTATCAATACCCAAAATACGACCACCGAAGCCCAACACACGCCCACTCATACTCTGAATAGGAAACATAACGCGTCCTTTAAATCGGTCGAATCGTTTATCTTCTTTTACAATGGTTAATCCTGTTTTTTCTAAAAAATCAAGTTGATAACCTTT
The DNA here is from genome assembly GCF_000224335.1 of Bizionia argentinensis JUB59. Lineage (GTDB taxonomy): Bacteria > Bacteroidota > Bacteroidia > Flavobacteriales > Flavobacteriaceae > Algorimicrobium > Algorimicrobium argentinense. The sequence continues at coordinate 57,476 of NZ_AFXZ01000025.1, forward strand.
TTTCAATGCTTCATCCGTAAATGCTTGCCATTCATCCAACGAATAGCCTAAATCGAATTTTTTTATCGTTTCTTCAGTAAAACCACGTTCTTTAAAATAACTTAAGCCTATAGCTTTTCCAGGATCTGTTTTATGCATCACATTCTGGAAGTACTTACTAGCATATTCGCTTACCAAATATAAACTTTCGCGTGTATCAGCCTGCTCTTTCTCTTCGTTAGACTGTTCGGTTTCTTCAATTTCAATATTATATTTTCTGGCCAAATACTTTATAGCCTCTGGGTAGGTAAAATGTTCGTGTTCCATTAAAAAAGCCACAGCATTCCCTCCTTTTCCACTTGAAAAATCTTTCCAAATTTGTTTTACTGGCGACACCATAAAACTCGGCGAACGTTCATCGCTAAAAGGACTTAATCCTTTATAATTACTTCCTGATTTTTTTAACTGAACAAAGTCGCCAATAACTTCCTCAACACGGGAAGTTTCAAATACTTGATCTATAGTGGATTTTGATATCAAAAAAAACAGGGTTTTTGGGTTAGTATACAAACGTAGTGCAAATATAGGTTTAAAGCTGAAATATGTTAAATCCTTCTAAAAGAATAATCACGTAATTCCTATTTTAAATATCTTAAATCTCATGAAAGTTGACACTATTCCTAATATAAAGATTTTACTTTTTTGATAATCCGTAAAACATCATGACGCTATAAATTATCTTATTATTAGATAATTATTTCATTGCAATAACAAATGTTTGATTCTATTCTTCGTAAATCCGCGAAATCTGTGGGATAATTCTCCCCAGCGCTTATAATTATTTCTAGCTGATTAAGCAGATGCTCGCAGATTATTTAGCCAGCATGACAAAAACAGGTATACAATTACTTTTATTGGTATTTCGATTTTAACTACCAACTTTAGTGAAAAATCATGTAATTCATATTCTCGAAAATATTCATGTCTATTATGGACATATTGGGGCTATTGATATTGTTTTATTTCGCGGTGCCTATGTAATAAAAGGCATGATTGATGATGATATCGTCTACAAGGATGTTTTTAGAAAAGCCAAAGTCGAATAAATTTTTGGTATTGACTTTGAAACCATTAAATTCGTTACTCTATATTTTAATAATTTAAGCACATTACACAATGACACAACAAATAAAATGGTCCGCATATAGCTTACTCTTTCTTTTGAGTATTTCTATAGTAAGCGCACAAGAAAAAGCCGTTCCCGTTTTTGAAAATGGCGAAGCGCAAATAGTTGAAGCCTTTAATGATGCTGAAGATTGGATTCGCCATGATTTATGGGTTGAAACCACTTTTGACACCGATGGCGATGGTAATTTAGATAGAATGCATGTAGCTGTTACCCGCCCAAAACAAACGGATACTGAAGGATTAAAATTACCTGTTGTATACGAATCTAGTCCTTATTTCGCCGGTGTTGCTGGTGATGCCGAAGGTCTTTTTTGGGATGTCAATCACGAACTCGGTGAAGTTGAAAAACCAAGAACCCATGTAGAAGTAATCCGTAGAGGTGAACGCCCAATTATTTCTAATTCGCAAATCAGTACTTGGGTACCGCGTGGTTATATAGTTGTACATTCCTCTTCTCCAGGAACAGGTTTATCTCAAGGTGCCCCGACTGTTGGCGGTGAAAATGAATCGCTAGCACCAAAAGCCGTTATCGATTGGCTAAATGGTCGTGCTAAAGGGTTTACAACACCAGATGGTGATAAAACTGTTAACGCATTTTGGAGTACAGGAAAAGTGGGGATGACAGGAACATCTTACAACGGAACTATTCCATTAGCTGCAGCAACAACCGGTGTTGAAGGCTTGGAAGCTATTATTCCAATAGCACCAAATACATCCTATTATCACTACTACCGTTCTAATGGTTTAGTACGCTCACCAGGTGGCTATTTAGGCGAAGATATTGATGTGTTATATGATTTTATTCATAGTGGAGACGAGGCCAAAAGACCTTTTAACAATAAAACCGTTCGCGATACGGAAATGAAAAATGGCATGGACCGCTTAACTGGTGACTATAACGATTTTTGGGCTGGACGTGATTATTTAAATCAAATGGAGCCAATGAAAGCTGCTCTTTTAATGTCGCATGGATTTAACGATTGGAATGTAATGCCAGAACATAGTTACCGAATTTATGAAGCAGCTAAAGAAAAAGGCTTGCCAGTTCAAATTTATTATCACCAATTTGGTCATGGTGGACCACCACCAATGTCTATGATGAATCGCTGGTTTACACATTATTTACACGGCGTGGATAACGGTGTAGAAAATGATGCAAAAGCGTGGATTGTTCGTGAAAATGACGACCGACAAAAGCCAACAGCTTACGCTGATTATCCTAATCCAAAAGCACAAAACGTTACTCTTAATATAGGAAAAGGCGGAAAAAGTGCGGGAAGTTTAAAGGCTATAAAAACAAAAAAACAAGGAAAAGAAACGTTAGTGGATGATGCAAGGATTGCTGGTAAAGATTTAGCGCAAGCAGCAAATTCAAATAACCGCTTGTTATATACATCGCCAATATTAACGGAAGATTTACATATTTCTGGTACACCAAAAGTATCAATCACTTTAGCTAGCAGCAAACCTGCAGCTAACCTATCTGTTTGGTTGGTGTCCTTGCCATGGAATACTGAAAAAGGCGCAAAAATAACTGATAATATTATTACTCGTGGTTGGGCAGATCCTCAAAACCATAAATCTATTCGTGAAAGCGCTCCTTTAAAACCTGGTGAATTTTATACGGTAAATTTCAATTTACAACCGGACGATCAGATTATTCCTAAAGGTCAACAAATAGGTTTAATGATTTTCTCTAGTGATAGTGAATTTACAATTCTACCAAAACCAGGAACAGAATTAACGATTGATTTAGATAAAACAATAATACAATTACCCATTGTTGGTGGTGAAAAAGCCTTGATAAAAGCGACCAATTAAACATAGATAAAGTAATATATAATGTCAGTTTCAGCGCACATGAAAATTATAAAGTTTTGATATTTAAAACATATCGACTACCCTCAACCTGACATTATTCTCTGAAGATAACTTTTTAGAGTCCCTCGAGTTTAACAACAAATAAAATCATTAAAAAAAGGCTTCAAATAATTTGAAGCCTTTTTTATTACTAATTCAAATTACACTTACAATTAATCCATATCAAAACGCAATCCTAACGAAATGTTGTTTCGATCTATAGCTTGATTTTTAAACATGGTAGATAAATCATATTTAGCATAAACCCCCACATTACCCCAAGAAATATAACTACTTAAGCCATAGACAAAATTATTAGTATTATAATCCTTAAACTTATCTTTCTGACTATTACCATTTTCAGTATACTTCAATTTCTGTAGTGATTGCAAAACTACACCACCATATCCACCAACCCCAATCTTAAATTTTCTATATGTAGAATATCTAAAGTAATTATCACCTTCTATTTTTTTAGATGGACCAAACTCAAAATGAATAGGGATTACTAAATTAGTTGTTCTGAATTTCGATTTTTTCAAATTCAGCGGATACGCTTCTAAACTCACTACATCGTTTTCTTCGGCAAAATATAAATTATCTTTAATATTTAATTTATTCCACTGCAAAGAAACCCCATATTTAAAACGCACGGCATTAGTGTTTTCAAAAACCCGTGTTTTCCATGCCCATCCTAATTCTACAAATCCAGAACCGCCCAATTTGTAAGGTGAATCGTTTAAAGATTCGCCTTGTGTAATCGCATTGTTAAAACCAATAGCAAACACGAAATCACTCGAAGTTCGCCTGTCATAAATAACAGGTTTTTTTCTGTCTTCTGGACCAATATATATCGAGCCAGAATCATATTTATCGGAATCCTTACCTTTTCCAATGCTTATAAAAATTTTATTCCCGGATGTCTGTAAATCCTTATTTAGCGTTTCATTTCGTTCTAATAAGGCAATCTTATTATCAATAATTGCCAATCGATTTTCAATATTTAAAGCATGTTTTTTAGCCACAATTGTTTTCAATTCAGAAGCTTCCTTTTGTGTGACTTCCTTATTATCTAAACGAACATTAATGGCTTCTACCCCTTTTTTTAACTCACTTTTCTCTTCCGTCTGAACATCTATTTTGCGTTCCTGAAGATCAGAAATTTGCTCGCTATTGTTCACGTCCTGTGCATAATTAAACTGAACGATAAAGGCCAACATAAAGCCTACTAGGTATTTGGTAATGTTTTGCATAACTGTTTGATTTTTGATTGATGAAATATTAATTATTACGATCGGCAACTGCCGTTTTTACTATAGTAAAGTTTGTTTTTAATGTTTCGAAAACTTTATCACGAAAAGATTTGTCTAAATCTAATTCTACATCTTGCAATAAACTATTTGCATGTGCAATATGATTATTTGCTTCTGAAGATTTTTCTATAGAAACATTATGTTTAGCTTGTTTTAATAAAGCATCCACTTCAGCATTCAACGATGCTTCAACAATAGCTTTTTCAATATTATTTTTCAAAAGTGTTTGTTCAGAGACACCAGTAATAAAAGAATTTGTTTCCATATAACTATCTTGAGCTTCTGTATTCACCTTGTTTGCATCTACCAAAGCCAATCGTATTTCTGATCCTTTTTTAGGATTCGTTATCGCCTTTTTATTTGGCGCATTATTAATTTTATTTTCAATTGAGTTTTCCTTCACTTTTTCAGTCGTCGCAACTATAGCTTCGGAATTTTTAGACATTTTCGAATTCTTTTCATTAGTCATTATCTTTTCCGAAGGAGCAGAAGGAGTATTTACAATAGCAGGTGTTGTGGGATTTTGGATACTTTCAAATGGATTAAACGTATTCATTAAAAATAGCACACCAATAACACTCGCCGCAATTCCTATAAATAAAATGTACTTATTGGTGGATTTTTTATCTTGTGAATCCAACCTACTAGACAACTGATTCCATGCTTCCGAAGAAGGTTGAATCTGACGTTCTTCCAAGACTTTCTTTATGTTATTTTCAAATTTATTCGCTTCCATAATGTGTTTTATTTAAAACGTGTAGTTTTTGTTGAAGCATTTTTCTAGCTTTAAACAACTGCGATTTCGAAGTACCTTCGGTTATATTAAGCATCTCTGCAATTTCCTGATGTTTGTAACCTTCAATAGCATACATAACGAACACCATTTTATAACCTTCCGGTAGCGCATCAATTAGTTGTTGTATTTCATCTACTTCTATATTGCTATAAGTTTCGTTATAACCTTCTTGATGCGCCACAGTTTCCATAGGAAACTCAATATTTTTAGATTGTCGCAAATATGAAATAGCTTCCCTAACCATAATTTTCCGTAACCAACCTTCAAAACTACCCGTATCCTGAAATTGTTTCAAATGTGTGAAAGCTTTTAAGAATCCGTTGAGCATAACCTCTTCGGCTTTTTGGAAATCTCTTACATAATACCGACAAACACTTAACATTTTAGGCGCATGCGTATCAAAGAGCACGCGTTGTGCTTCCCGATTGTTTTTAGCTGCCTTATTAATAAGGTTTATATTATTTTTGTGTAGTTGGATAACCTTCAAAATTGCTTTCATTAGAGCTTCTATTTATAAAGACGCAAATTGTTTAAGAAAGGTTGCCTGAAGTTTAAAAGAAATATTATTTTTTTCGCTGGATGACATAATTCACCATAAGTTCTAGTGAATCGCGGAAATCAGATTTTGGATACGTATTTAGAATTTCTAAAGCTTCTGCTTGAAAGGTTTTCATTTTGGTTATGGCATAATCTAATCCACCTTGTTCCTTAACAAAATTAATAACCTCACGGACACGCTTTTTATCCTTATTATGATTTTTAATAGAATTAATTAACCAGCGTTTATCCTTTTTATTGGCATGGTTTAAAACATAAATTAAAGGCAAGGTCATTTTTTGCTCTTTAATATCTATTCCTGTGGGTTTGCCTATTTTTTCGGTTCCATAGTCGAACAAGTCATCTTTAATTTGAAAAGCCATCCCAATCAGCTCACCAAACTTCCGCATGCGTTCCACATGGTCTGATCCTGGTTTTACTGATGCAGCACCTAAACTGCAACAAGCCGCAATAAGCGTCGCCGTTTTCTGACGGATAATTTCATAATAAATCGCTTCGGTAATATCGAGCTTTCGTGCTTTTTCTATTTGAAGTAATTCGCCTTCACTCATTTCGCGAACGGCAATGGAAATGATTTTTAATAAATCGAAATCATTATTATCAATTGATAATAACAAGCCTTTAGATAATAAATAATCACCGATAAGAACGGCGATTTTATTTTTCCACAAAGCATTTATGGAGAAAAAACCACGACGCCTGTTACTGTCGTCAACGACATCGTCATGCACTAATGTTGCTGTATGAATGAGTTCTATTACAGAAGCTCCACGATAAGTACGTTCGCTGACTTCGCCATTAGACACCATTTTAGCGACTAAAAACACGAACATAGGTCGCATTTGCTTCCCTTTCCGGTTAACTAAATAATGGGTAATACGATTAAGAAGTGCCACTTTTGAAGACATGGCCAATTGAAACTTTTGTTCAAAAAGTTCCATTTCATAATCTATGGGTTGTTTTATTTGTTCTACTATTTTCAAAAGTAAATCTCGCTATTTCAGAAAAGCTAAATTACTAAAAATGTGCGTGAAAAACTATTTTGATTGTCGGTAGATTAGACGTTATAAATAACTTATAAACACCTAATTTCAGGGAGATATTTACTACGCTTTAAGATTTATTCGCCAATTGACCACAAGCAGCATCAATATCTTTCCCTCGAGAACGTCTTACCGTTACTGTAATATTGTTCTTTTCAAGCATATTTACATACATGTCTATCGCTTCATCATGAGCTTGCTGAAACATACCATCGTCTATTGGGTTGTATTCAATTAAGTTCACTTTACTTGGTGCAAACTTGCAAAATTCTATTAAAGCTTCTACATCTTTTTTCTTATCATTGATACCTTTCCAAACAATATACTCATAAGTGATTCTATTTTTTGTTTTGGCATACCAATACTCTAAAGCTTCCCGTAAATCTTTTAACGGAAACGTGGCATTAAATGGCATAATTGAAGTTCGAATCTCATCAATAGCAGAATGTAGGGAAACGGCTAATTTAAACTTCACCTCTTCGTCTGCCATTTTTTTAATCATTTTAGGCACACCAGATGTAGAAACTACGATACGTTTAGGCGACATCCCCAAACCTTCTGGCGAGGTAATTTTATCAATCGCTTTTAGTACATTATTGTAATTCATAAGGGGCTCACCCATTCCCATAAATACAATGTTACTTAAAGGTCTGTTATGATATAAGCGACTTTCATTATCAATAGCCACTACCTGATCATAAATTTCATCAGGATTTAAATTACGCATGCGCTTTAAACGCGATGTTGCGCAAAAAGAGCAATCTAAACTACAGCCAACTTGACTAGATACACAAGCCGTTGTACGCGATTTTGTTGGAATTAAAACCGATTCCACAATTAATCCATCATGTAGTTTTACCGCATTTTTAATCGTACCATCACTACTTTTTTGCATATCGTCCACTTTTATATGGTTGATAACAAAATTATCTTCAAGCATGGTTCGTGTCTCTTTGGATAAGTTTGTCATATCGGCAAATGTATGCGCCGATTTACTCCAAAGCCACTCGTAAACCTGATTACCGCGAAAAGCTTTATCACCTTCTTTTTCAAAAAAATCGCGTAATTGGTCTTTAGTTAATGCTCGTATGTCTTTTTTATCACTCATATAAATATCTGTAAACGTAAAAAAATAAAACAAAAAAGCCTTGAATAAACAAGGCTTTTAAATATGTTTATTATATAATTAACATGGCATCACCATAGCTATAAAACTTATACTTTTCTTTAACAGCCTCGTCGTAAGCTTTCTTAATAAATTCATGACCAGCAAAAGCTGAAGCCATCATTAAAAGCGTTGATTTTGGTGTGTGAAAATTGGTAATCATACAGTTAGCAATACTAAAATCGTATGGAGGGAAAATAAATTTATTGGACCAGCCATCAAATTCATTTAATGTTCCGCTAGACGAAACAGCACTTTCCACAGAACGCATAGCCGTTGTACCTACCGCACAGATACGTCTTTTATTTTTAATAGCATTATTAATAATATCTGTTGTCGGTTTTTTAATAATGATCTCCTCACTATCCATCTTATGCTTCGATAAATCTTCCACCTCAACAGGATTAAACGTCCCTAAACCTACATGTAAAGTTACATCAGCGAATTTAACACCTTTAATTTCTAGACGCTTTAATAAATGTTTAGAGAAGTGTAAACCAGCAGTTGGCGCAGCAACAGCTCCTTCATTTTTAGCAAAAATAGTTTGGTAACGCTCTTGATCTTCCGGCTCTACTTCGCGTTTGATATATTTAGGAAGTGGTGTTTCTCCAAGCTCTGTTAATTTCACTCTAAAATCTCTATACGATCCATCATATAAAAAACGTAATGTTCTACCTCTAGATGTTGTGTTATCTATAACTTCAGCAACTAAAGATTCGCCTTCACCGAAATACAATTTATTCCCAATTCTAATTTTTCTAGCTGGATCTACCAATACATCCCAAAGACGTTGTTCTTCATTTAACTCACGCAATAAAAACACCTCAATACGTGCACCCGTTTTTTCCTTATTACCATATAAGCGAGCAGGAAAAACTTTAGTGTCGTTTAAAATCATGACATCATCCTCATCAAAATAATCGATAATGTCCTTAAACATTTTATGCTCGATTGTTTGCTCTTTTCTGTTTAATACCATTAAACGTGACTCATCCCTGTTTTCAGAAGGATATTCCGCTAATAACTCTTCGGGTAACTCGAAGTGAAAATGCGATAATTTCATTTTTTTGATAGCTGTATAGGTTTTAAGGGTTAATAAATACTAAATGCAAGGTTGCAAATATACGACCTGAAAGTAGGCGTTGTCAAGTATTTAGCCATTTATTATTCAAATTGGTTGATTCCGATGCTTTTTAGATCATTCCAAAATGTTGGATAAGATTTGGAAACGACTTCCCAATCGTTGATAACGATATCTGTTTTTAGAGATAACGGCGCAAAAGCCATAGCCATCCTATGATCGTTGTAGGTATCAATAGAAATATCTTTTTTTATAATTGATGTTGCTTTCAATTCTAAACTTTCTGAAGAGATACTAACATGTGCTCCTAATTTTTCTAATTCGGTTTTTAAAGCCACCAATCTGTCTGTTTCTTTAATTTTAAGCGTATGCAAACCAGACAAATGGCACGAAACGTCCAAAGCAAAACACGTAACCGCAATAGTTTGTGCAATATCTGGTGCGTTAACCAAATTCAATTTTACACGATAAGATGAATCAATATCTACTATTTTTTTTAGTGAAATGCTATTTTCATGGAAGCTCGTTGAAACCCCAAATATTTTATAAATTTCTGCTAATACGGAATCGCCCTGTAAACTATTCTCCTTATAAAATGTCAGTTTCACTTCTGTTCCAATAGCGCTTAAAGCTATTAAACTGTAAAAATAGGAAGCAGAAGACCAATCGCTTTCAACGGTTAATTCCGTTTCTTTTAATTCTTCAAAAGGTTTAATTTGAATAACGTTATTTTCGAAAACCGTTTCCACACCAATTTGGTTTAGTAATTGAAGTGTCATTTTTATGTATGGAATAGAAGTGATTTCGCCTTCTAAAGTCAAATTTAGTCCATTTTCTAATTTTGAACCAATAAGTAATAATGCTGAAATATATTGACTACTAACACCTGCTTCAATTTTAACCTGACTGCTAGTTAATACCCGACCTTTAATCTGCAAAGGTGGGAATCCATCATTTTCTAAATAGCTGATATTGGCGCCTAATTGATTTAATGCATCCACCAAAATTTTAATAGGACGTTCCTTCATCCGTTGCGAACCCGTAATAGAAACTGTTCGGTTTTCCTGCACGGCGAAATAGGCCGTTAAGAATCGCATGGCCGTTCCCGCATGATGCACATCTATAGAGTCTGAATTTGTTGACAAGGCTTTTTCCATAAAAACCGTATCATCCGAATTGGAAAGATTGTGAATCTTAATTTCCGGATATAAAGCCTGTAACAATAACAATCTATTAGATTCGCTTTTTGAACCGGTAATTTTTATAACCGTTTCCTGTTTTTGAAAGATTGATTTTTCGAGTTTGAGGTTCATAATTTCAGTAAATGTGTTTATCTCGAATATATGAGCATTGAAATAAGTACTATTTCAACTTTGGATTATTTTGATGACGATCATGGTCACGCTTGGTTTTAATATCCAATTTTTTATCAAAAGCTGCTTGTAAATCAATTCCTGTTTGGTTTGCTAAACATAAAACTACAAAAACAACGTCTGCTAATTCTTCACCTAAATCTTTATTTTTATCGCTTTCTTTTTCGCTTTGTTCGCCATAACGTCTTGCTATAATTCGAGCGACTTCGCCAACTTCTTCCGTTAACTGCGCCATATTAGTCAGCTCGTTAAAATATCGGACACCGTGTTCTTTTATCCATTCATCAACGGCTACTTGTGCGTTTTCAATATTCATTAGTCTTTATTTTTAGTGTCAATAATTATAGTAACAGGGCCGTCGTTAATTAGTGCGACTTCCATATCAGCACCGAATTCACCTGTTTGAATTGGCTTTCCTAAATCGGATTCCAGCTGCTTGATAAAACTCTGGTAAAGCGGAATAGCCACATCGGGTTTTGCTGCTTTTATATAACTCGGTCTATTCCCTTTTTTAGTATTTGCGTGCAAAGTAAACTGACTCACCACAATAATGTCTCCATGATTATCGGATATAGAATTATTCATAACGCCTTCGGCATCTGGAAAAATACGCATATTCACCATTTTATTGGAAAGCCAAGAAATATCATCTGTTGCATCATCACTAACAATACCTAATAAAACCAATAAACCTGATTTTATAGCCGCTACTTTTTTTCCATTAATAGTCACGCTTGCTTGCGAAACACGCTGAATAACTGCTTTCATATTAACTAGATTTTAATTTTGGAGTAATTCGACTTTTACAAGGAGTTGAAAATTATTTCATCCATTCTTCGGTACGATAATGATCTTCATCACCTTCTAAAATTTGCAAATAACTTCGGTAGCGCGAAATAGCAATTTCATCCGCATCCAGTGCTGTTTTTACGGCACATTCAGGCTCTTCCACGTGGATGCAATTATTAAATTTGCAATGCTCTTTTAGTGCGAAAAACTCTGGGAAATAATCACCAATTTCTTCTTTTTCCATATCTACCACACCAAAACCTTTAATTCCTGGCGTGTCGATAATCTTGGCATCAAAGCTCAAATCAAACATTTCAGCAAAGGTTGTAGTATGTTGCCCTTGCATGTGCTGTTCCGAAATAGCTTTAGTTTTCAAATCCAGTGTCGGTTCAATAGCATTTACTAACGTCGATTTCCCTACGCCAGAATGCCCAGCAAACATGCTAACCTTCCCTGTCATTATTGCTTTAACCTTATCGATGTTTTTTCCAGTTGTTGCGGAAATCCCGATACATTCATAACCGATTTTTCGATAAATATGAGCTAGATATCGCACTTCGTTTAAAGTGTCGTCATCATAGGTATCTACTTTATTAAAAAGTAAAATGGTTTTAATTGAATAAGCTTCGGCAGTGACCAAAAACCGATCAATAAAACTCGTAAATGTCGGCGGATTATCAATGGTGATTAATAAAAAAACCTGATCAATATTAGCCGCAATAACATGTGTTTGTTTGGATAAATTAACAGATTTCCGAACAATATAATTTTTACGATCGTGGATGTTTTTAATAACACCCACTGGCTTTTCGTTATTATCATGATCCAGATCAAAATCCACCCGATCGCCAACGGCAATGGGATTGGTGCTCCTTATACCTTTCATCCGAAATTTACCTTTAATACGGCATGGATAAACAGCACCTAAATCCGTTTTCACGGTGTACCAACTTCCTGTAGATTTATATACTATTCCTGTCATTATTACAAAGATGCGATATTAATTTATACCGATGAATTAATCGATAAGAAAACACGGCTAATTACGAATTGATTATTTTATCCTGATGGTTTATCGACTCTTGATGCACGGCTTTGAATACACGAAGAATAAACTCCTCACTTAAATTCTTTTCTTCACCTTGTAAAATCATTTTACCTAAAATTTCATTCCAACGTTTGGTTTGTAAAACCGCCACGTTATGAGATTTTTTAAGTAATCCGATATCGTCTGCTATTTTCATACGCTTTCCTAACATATCAATTAACTGATGATCAATTACGTCAATTTGCGTTCGTAAAGTGTTGATTTTGTTTTTAAATTCCGTGGCCTCACCTGTTTCTTTCCTGATTTTTAAATCGTCCATAAACTTTATAAGCGTGCTCGGTGTAATTTGCTGTGCTGCATCACTCCAAGCATTATCAGGATCATAATGGGTTTCAATCATCAAACCATCATAGTTTAAATCCAGGGCCGTTTGGCATAAATCAAAAATAATATCGCGGCGCCCGGCAATATGCGATGGATCGAGAATTAATGGTAAATCTGGAAAACGATTTTGCAAGTCGATTGGTAATTGCCATTCCGGATTATTTCTATAACGTGTTTTCTCATAAGTAGAAAACCCGCGATGAATTACACCTAGATTTTTAATATCGGCGGTATAGAGACGTTCCACAGCACCTAACCATAAAGCTAAATCGGGATTTACAGGGTTTTTTACTAAAACAGTTTTACCTGTACCTTTCAGCGCATCTGCGATTTCTTGAACAATAAACGGACTTACGGTAGTTCTAGCGCCAATCCATAACACATCTACATCGTGTTTCAATGCTAATTCTACGTGGTTCGCGTTGGCAACTTCAGTGGCAATTAACATACCTGTTTCTTCTTTTGCTTTCTGCAACCACTTTAAGCCTAATGCACCAACACCTTCAAAATTTCCCGGTCGTGTTCGTGGCTTCCAAATACCCGCTCTTAAAACGGTAGCATCTGTATCTTTTAACTCATGAGCAATTCTTAAAACTTGCTCTTCTGTTTCAGCACTGCAAGGCCCCGCAATAACTAAAGGGTGGTCTAATCCAAAGTTATTTAACCAATTTCCTAATTCTTTTTTGTTTTCCATAATTATTATAATTTCAAAACTCAAATTCTAAAATCCGTTTTTATAGGTTTACTATGTTGGAATTTAGAATATCAGTTTTGGTTCTTAAATTTAATGTATTCCGTTTAATATTTCCTTAATGTGATTGGTATTACTCATTTCTTTATGAATAGCCTCAAAATTATCCGCTTCCATATAGTTTTTAAACCGGTTTAAATTCTGAATATACTCTTCCAAAGTCTCCAACACATTGACTTTATTTTGCTTAAAAATGGGTGTCCACATATCGGGCGAACTTTTCGCTAATCGTACGGTTGATGCAAATCCACTGCCTGCCATATCAAAGATATCGCGTTCATTACATTCTTTATCAATAACCGTTTTTCCGAGCATAAAAGAACTGATATGTGATAAATGCGACACATAGGCAATATGCTTATCGTGGTCTTTCGGATTCATATAACGAATACGCATGCCCATAACTTGAAAAATGGCTAATGCGCGTTCTTGCAATTTAAAAGCAGTTTTTTCTACTTCACAAATAATATTTGTTTTCCCTCTAAATAACCCTTCCACAGCAGCTTTTGGCCCCGAAAACTCGGTTCCTGCAATGGGATGCGTCGCTAAAAAATTTCGACGTTTATTATGTTTTTCAACTGCTTTACAAATAGCAACTTTTGTTGACCCTGATTCCATAACCAAGGTATCGTCATGGATTAAGTCTAGAACCTCTGGCAATATGGTTACTGCTGCATCTACTGGAACGGCTAAAATAACGGCATCAGCATTTTTTAAATCGCCAAATTCAGCTTTAGCATCAATAATTTGAAGCACCAATGCTTCATCCAAATGTTCGGGATTGGAATCAATACCGTAAATTGTGATCTCTGGATTTAAATGCCTGATATCTTTAGCAATACTTCCACCAATTAATCCAACACCTATGATATATATATTTTTCATTTATAAATTAACTTTTTAAACCTTTCCTTTATTTAGGAGGTTTATTTAGAATCTATTGCACTCTGGCAATCGCTTCTTCAATAATTTCTGTTGTTGCACATAGAGAAAATCGCACATAACCTTCCCCATTAGATCCAAATATGGTTCCTGGCGCTATAAAAATGTTATTTTCCTTTAATAATAAATCAATGAATTCTTCAGATTTCACGAAAGGCGGTAATTTTGCCCAGACAAACATGCCACTTGTATTTTTATCATACGTGCAATTCAATGCATCGGCTAATTCCCAAATACGTTTTCTCCGCTCTTCATAAGTTTGATTCAAGCTTTCATACCATAATTTAGAGCAGCTCATAGCTTGGATAGCTGCTTTCTGAATCCCGAATAACATCCCTGAATCCATATTGCTTTTCACTTTTAAAATAGCATTAATATACTCTGATTTCCCAAGTACCATGCCCACACGCCAACCAGACATATTAAAAGTTTTGCTTAAAGAATTTAGTTCCAAGCAAACGTCTTTTGCGCCCGGAATTTGTAACATACTTTTAGGATCTCTATTTAAAACGAAACTGTATGGATTATCATTTATTATTAGAATATTATAACGTTTTGCAAAAGCAATTAGTTTTGTGAAAAACGCATCATTTCCATTGGTACCTGTAGGCATATGCGGATAATTAACCCACATAATTTTCACTTTCGATAAATCTTGCTCCTCTAAAGCTTCAAAATCTATTAACCAATTTGACGCTTCTGTTAAATCGTAAAAAATAGGCTCTGCTCCCACTAATTTGGTAACAGAGGTATAAGTTGGATATCCCGGATTAGGGATTAATGCTTGATCGCCTGGATTTAAAAACGCCATGGAAATATGCATAATACCTTCTTTACTCCCCGTCAATGGTAGCACTTCTGTGGAAGGGCTCATAAAAACGCCATATTGATCCCTATAAAAAGCCACGATAGCTTCACGAAACTCTGGCAAACCCTGATAACTCTGATATTGATTGGATTTCGGGTGTGCAAAGCTTTCGGTTAAAGCTTCTATAACTTTTTGTGGCGGATTTAAGTCCGGACTTCCAATGCCTAAATTAATAATAGGCTTGCCGTTTGACATAAGTAAAGCCACTTCCCGTAATTTTTTCGAAAAGTAGTATTCCTCAACTGTCTGTAAACGATTAGCTAACTCAATCATTATTTCGTGTGTTTGTATTGGCCTAAAATTTTAAAATCTTCGGCCATAATTTCTAATATAGAGCGTGCTTTTTTAAAGTTACTATAGTTATCAAAAGTCACATCAACAAAAAAAGCATACTTCCACGGGGTCTCTATTTTTGGAAGCGATTGTATTTTGGTTAAATTCAGCTGGCAATCACTCATTACATTTAAAATCGCTGCTAAACTGCCGCGCTTATGATCTAATTCAAACTTCAGAGAAGCTTTATCAATTTTAGCCTCGGTAAAATCAGGTTTTTCACGTTGAACAATTACAAAACGTGTTTCATTATGCTTGATGGTTTGAATGCTGTTAGCCAGAATTTCTAGCTCAAACAAATCGGCAGCTAATTGACTCGCAATTGCTGCAACGCCTTTTAATTGCCCATTTTGAATGCGCTGTGCCACTTCCGCTGTATCCTTATCTTCAATGAGTTTGATATGTGGATGTTTTTTAAAAAAAGCTTTACACTGTAACAATGCCATAGGATGGGAATATACCTCCTGAATATCCTGAATCCCTTGTCCAGGCATGGCCATTAAGTGATGTTGAATGTCTAAATAACGTTCGCCAATAATGTATAAATCATTGTTGTCAATTAGAGCATAATTCGGAATAATGGAACCTGCTATTGAGTTTTCAAGCGCTATAACCACGGCATCAACGTGCTTATTTAAGAGTTGACTTACAACAGAATCAAATGATAAACATTCGATTAGCGCAACAGCATTTCCAAAATACTGCTGTGCCGCAATATGATGAAATGACCCTTTTATTCCTTGTATAGCTATAGCATTATCCATGTTTCCTTCTTCTTTTGTCGTTTTAATTACGTTTCAAACCAAACTATTACAAACAAAAAAAGTCCCGATTTTCATCGAGACTTTATATATATAGTTTAATTTTATCTATCAAAAATTACACATACCAGGTCTCGTCTCTTTGCTATAAAAGAAATAATACCAGCTATAATATGTGCTATTTGTATTTGTGTTCATAATTTGAAAGGCTAAAGTAGTTAATAATTTGAAAAAACAAAATAAATTACAATTATTTTAAGAATATAAGTTTTCCTTATACCTTCGGCTCACTATTATATGTTATTTTTGAAAAAACGAATTTGCTTTATGTCTATTGAAGTTAAAAACATCACCAAATTATACGGCTCTCAAAAAGCGTTAAACAACATTTCTTTTAAGGTAAATAAACCTGAAATAGTTGGTTTTCTTGGTCCAAATGGCGCCGGAAAATCTACAATGATGAAAATATTAACCACTTATATTGACGCTTCTGAAGGTGAAGCTAAGGTAAATGGTTTTAGTGTAAGTACCGATAAACAAAACGTGCAGCAGAGCGTTGGGTATTTACCAGAACACAATCCGTTATACCTGGATCAATATGTTAGAGAGTATTTAAATTTTAATGCATCGATATATAATGTAGATTCCAAACGGATTGCTGAAGTTATTGTACTAACCGGATTAGCACCCGAAGCGCATAAAAAGATAGGTCAGCTATCTAAAGGTTATAGACAGCGTGTTGGTTTAGCAAACGCCTTACTTCATAATCCAGATGTATTGATTTTAGATGAGCCAACAACAGGATTAGATCCGAATCAGTTAGTAGATATTCGTAATTTAATAAAAAGTATAGGTAAGGAAAAAACGGTGTTTTTATCCACACATATTATGCAGGAAGTTGAAGCCATGTGCGACCGTGTTATTATTATTAATAAAGGTGAAATCGTTGCTAATAAAACTTTGCAAGAATTACGTAATGATAAAGAACAGGTGGTAATTGTAGAGTTTGATTACCGTGTTGAAACAGTTTTTCTTGAAAAATTACCACATGTAAAAGGAGTAAAAAATATACATGATTTCATTTATGAAATCACTTTTGTCACTTCCGAAGATATGCGATCGCATGTATTTGATTTTGCTCATGATAATGAATTGAAGATTCTTCAGCTAAATCAGAAAAACGCCAGTCTAGAAAGTTTATTTCATGAATTAACAGCCGAAACTAAAACTATTCAAGAATAAGATAACCGCGATAGTGTTGTCCTACCTCAACGATTGGCGGTGTGTTAACAGATATAAGATTACCTATTCCGTACAAATCACCTTTGAGTTCTAATTGCGGATTAACAATCATATCGTTATTCCCGCGATGGTAAACGGTTACTTTTTGCACACTAAAATCGCGACCTTCAAACCGACCAATTCCCGAATAAAATCCAATAGTGGCATTTACAGCAGATCCAGAAATATAGAAAGATGATAAGTTATTGGATGTCAACGAAAAATTGGTCACATTAATATCCATTCTAAAATCACCAATCGTGAGCGCTTCAGTTGTATTAAAATTTTCAGAAATAAGTCTTAAAGTTGGATAATTTAAAACACCATCAGACGACACATCAAACTGGGTAGAGCTTCTAATTTCTGTAATATTAGGCGCTGAAACATAAATTTTAGTCGTACCATAATCTCGCACCAAATTACAGGTATTATTATCGGTTAATTGCAATTGATTACCAACCACGATAGCCTGAACATCATTCATCAAATTTTTTCCTGTTTCAATAATCACGGAATAATTGGGAGCTTCTTTAACAATCAATTCCACGTCGCGATTAACCAGAATAGTTTCAAAATTAGGCACGGAAACTTCCTGTTGAATTGTTTTTCCAGCATTTTGAAAACAATCGTTAGCATCTTCATTACTGCAAGATAAAACAGTAATAAATACAAGAAGATATGTTAGTTTTTTCATCATAAATTATAATCTGATACCAATACCAAACTCAACAGCTTCGGCTTTTGCACCATGTGATTTCAAAGTTAATGCACCAAATACTTTATTGCTAAAATAGCGCTTCATCCCAATACGAAGGTAGGTTCGTCCTTCAAAGTCGTATGGATAATACACGTAATATCCCACTTGGGTAACAACTGAAGTTTTATTAATAAAAAGCTCGTGTCCAACAAACATCCCAACACGCTTCCAATCTTCATTACCTGAAACATTTTCTTCTGGGAAAGAAACGCCTCTATAATAAATTAATTCTTCTAGAAATTTGGAAAAGAACACATCGGCACCTAACTGAATGGCACTCTTATGTCCTAGGCGTTTATCGGCATAAGCGGATACGATATAAAATGGAAATTGGCCACTTCCTACCACATCACTTTCATTAATTCCCGATCTAAATGCTAGATTAAATCTAATAGGTTCCGAGAATTTTTCTTTGGTAAGCGTATAGATATACTCCGATGCTACGTCATCCAAATTATAGGTAACACCAACATTAAAAGCAATGGTATTTACACTGGTGTTTGGAGCTTTTACATTGGCATTGGAGTAATGAAGCAGACTTAAACCTGCCATAATTCCAAAACGATCAAAAATACGTTCACGTTTGTAATTCAACATTAAATAGGTACCGCTTAAAAGTGACGTTCCAAAAGCATTATTTTTTGGATTTTCTACTTTATCATATGGATTTGTCGCATACCCCAAACCTTGGCCAATCCGCAACATTAAATTTCGCTTTAAAAAATAGAAATTGTAATGTGCGTAAAGCGAATAGTTCGTTCCCAATACATCATTTTTTAAATTCTGATATGCAAAGGATACGCCATAATCTGGATATCCATAACGTTGTTCCCAGTCTTTATTTCCAAATGTTTTTTTGTTCCAGCTCAAAATAAAACCTTCTGGATGGCCTTTAATAAGATGCAAAATATCATTATTATGAACAGCTATATTTCCCTTAAAATAATTTAGGTCAAAATAGGAATTCGTAGGTTTATCTTGAGCAAATAGTGCCGTAAAACCAAAGCAAAACAGAAACGTAAAAAGGTACTTCATTCTAAAATTTGTGGCGCAAATGTATGTAATTTCTTAAAAGGATGTTATTTTAATTTCTGAAGAGCATTTTCTAAAAGTCCAAAAATGGTTTCGATATCTTCTTTCTTGGATGTTCCAACCGATAATCTAAACCAGTTAGAATCAATTGATGTTCCGAAAGCATAGAAAGGCACAATGGCTAATTTGGCTTCATGAAGAATATAAGCCGTTACCTCTTGAATTGTTTCTAATTTCACTCCTTCTTTGGTTGTTTTTCCTACTAAATCAAACTGAACGGTTAAATACAGGGCTGCTTCTGGCTCGATAGCTCGAACTGGAAACCCTTTGGCTTGAAGTGCATTAAAGCCGCTATAAAAGGACACTAAACGTTCGTTTAACTCCTTTCTAATATGTGTTAAGTATGTCTGAACCTCATCCGACTGATTTAAAAAAGAAGCTGTTGCCATTTGTTCTGCTTTTGGCGCCCAAGCTCCAATATGACTCAACATGGCTTTCATTTTATTAATAATATGTGCTGGACCAAAAGCCCAACCAACACGCACACCAGTTGCTGCAAACGCTTTAGAAATTCCATCGACAAAAATGGTATAGTCACGCATTTCAGGTACTAATTCTACTGGATTATAATGAACGGTATCGCCATACGTTAATTGCCAATAGATCTGATCGTATAAAACATATAATGGTTTTACATTTAAAGACGCGCGACGTTTATTTTCTTCAACTACTAATAGAGAAATTTCCGTAAGCGCTTGTTTTGTAAACGTCGTTCCAGTAGGATTTAATGGCGAACATAACGCTATTAAATTCACATCTTGAATATGTGGCTTAATATCTGATGCCGTTGGCATAAAATTATTTTCAACCTTTGTTTCCACAACCACAGCTTTGTTTCGCGCTAAATAGGTATAAGAATCGTTATTCCACGAAGGAACTGGATATAAAATAGAGTCTTCAAGATCTAAAATAGTTTGATACACCGCATAAATTAAAGGTCGCGCTCCACCAGAAATCAATATTTCATCTTTAGAATAATTTAGTTTCAAGTTTTTTGTTAAATAATCTGAAACTGCTACACGTAACACTTCCATACCGTTAGACTGCGGATAATTGGTATGACTATCATTATAAGCTGAAATAATCTCAACTTTCAAAGCTTCCGGAATAGGGAAAACACTGGAATCAAAGTCACCGATAGTTTGGTTATAAACAACTTCACCTTGCTCCTTTAATACATTGGCTTCACCTGCTATTTTTATAATTTCAGAAATTTTTAAACCTTCTGCTAATTTTGATATTTTCATAAATATAACGTGTTTTGCCAAAAATAAGGTTTATAAGTCAAATTAATCCTAAAGAACCTTATTTTTTAAAGCACTTACGAAACCCTCATTTTATTGTTGTCTTTTTTCCTTCTAAATAGAATTAAAATCTGAACTCATTCTTTCGAAATTTTTAGTTACCGTTTTTTGTCAATCTTAAAATATCTCCAAAAACCCCTCTGGCAGTCACATTTTTTCCGGCGCCAGCACCTTGAATCACCAAAGGTCTTTCTCCATAAGACTCTGTGAATATTTCGAAAATAGCATCCGACCCTTTTAAAGAGCCTAAAGATGAATTTTTAGGCACAGAAACTAATTGCACGTCTAATTGCCCCTTACTTTGAAATAAATCACCCGACAAATCGCCAATATATCTCAATACGTGATCTGGTTTTTGTGCATCTTTCTTACTTTGAAAGGTATTGTTGAGCGCTTCAAGATTTTCTAGGAATTGAGATGTAGAATTATCTCTAAACGCTTCAGGAATTAAATTCTCTATATGAATGTCTTCAAATTCATTTTCTAAATCTAACTCACGTGCCAGAATTAATAATTTCCGAGCCACATCGTTGCCGCATAAATCTTCTCGAGGATCTGGCTCTGTAAAACCACTATCAATTGCTTCTTGTAAAATTTCTGAAAACGGTCTGTTTTCCGCAGAGAACGCATTAAATAAATAACTTAAAGATCCTGAAAAAACACCGCGTATACGTGTAATGTTTTCACCTGATTCATGTAATAATTTAATAGTATCTATTAACGGTAATCCAGCACCAACATTCGTTTCATATAAATATTCCTTTTTATTTTCAGCTAATTTTTCTCTTAAGGTTTTATAAAAATCATAAGAAACGGTATTGGCTATTTTATTTGAAGACACCAAATCGAAACCAGCTTCGACCAAAGGAATATAATTTTCAATAAAGTCGCCATTTGCCGTATTATCGACTGCAATAAGGTTTTCTAAATGATGTTTTTCAGCATATTCGATAACTGTTTCAACTTTGGTGCTTTTAACACCTTCCGTTTCTAAATCCTGTTTCCAACTTTCATCTATTCCAGACGCATTTAAAAGAACTTGTTTCGAGTTTGCAATGGCAAAAACACGTAGCTGAATGTTTCTACGTTTTAAAATAGACTCTGTATTTTCTAAAATCTGATCGATTAGCGTTCCTCCAACCAGGCCTTTTCCAAAGACAGCTATATTTATTTTTCTAGCGACTCCAAACACTTGACCGTGAATTACGTTTAACGCTTTATGCAACTGATTTTTCCTCACTACCAAACTCACATTTTTCCCTGAAATCGTGTTATTGAATAATAAAGGAACAATTTGGTTTTTTATAAGCGCATTATACGGCTGATGGAATTTACTTAAATCCAACCCAATAATAGAAATAACTGAAACATCATCTATAATTGAAATTTTATGCACGTCTTTGGTATAAAAGTCGTTTTCAAATTCCTGTTCTAATGCGGCAACAGCCTCTTTTGCGCGATTAGCCGCAACTATGAAACCAATACCACGCTCGGACGAGCCTTGCGCAATAATACTCACGCTAATATGATGAATACTCAACGTTTTAAATATTCTGGCATCCACGCCTGCTTTTCCTAAAAGACCACGACCTTCAAAATTTATAAGCGACACATTATCTAAAACTGAAAGCGATTTAATGCCTTCAACGTTTGCTTTAGAAGTGATTATTGTGCCTTTATCTTCAGGGTTAAACGTATTTAAAATTCGTAGATTGATATTTTTTTCAATAAGCGGAACAATGGTTTTCGCATGTAAAATAGTCGTTCCAAAATTGGCTAACTCATTTGCTTCCGCAAAAGACAGCTGATCTATTTTCTTGGCATCAGCCACTAAATCTGGATTTGCTGTATAAATACCATTCACATGCGTATAACTTTCCAGTTCTTCAGCATCTAAATAATTAGCCAATAGAGAAGCGGTATAATTACTACCGTTGCGACCTAATGTGGTGGTTTGATTTTTTAAATTTGATGCAATAAAGCCTGAAACAATATGTACGGTATTGCCATTATATTTATCAAAATGGGCTTTTACATTTTTCTCTGAAACTGCCAAAATAGGTTGTGCATCGCCAAAATTTGCATCGGTTTTTATTAATAAACGCGCATCTGTAGCATGTGCTTTTATACCGCGATCCGTTAATAATTGCGTGACTATTTTTGTTGCTAGTAATTCGCCTTGGGCTAAAACGGCATCTTTTATCTTTTCGCTATAATCTTCAAGTAAATTCACTCCTTCTAAAAGGGTATCTAATTTTGAAAACTCTTCAGTGAAGTCCACAGATTTTAGAGGCTCAATTTGATAGGCTTTAAAAGCTTCCAACTCATCTTTATAAGCTTGATTAGTCGCTGCTTTTTCAAGAATAGCTTCTAATTCGTTCGTCGCATTTCCTCTGGCAGAAACGACCACTGCAATATGTTGTTTTGCTTTTACTTTAGTTTCTATAATTGAGAGCACCCTCTTTAATCCGTTTCCGTTTGCTAAAGACTTCCCTCCAAATTTTAATATTTTCATATTCTTTTCTTTTGTATCAGGTTTAAAAATTCCTGAAATAATTTTTTCTAATTGTTCAAATTCTATCAAAAACGCATCGTGCCCGTGAATGGATTGGATTTCATTATAAGTCACATTTGGATGTATCAAGGCCAGTTGTTTTTGAGTTTCCCTATTTTCTTCAGCTGTAAAAAACAAATCTGAATCCACACCTATTATATGAATGTTGGCTTGAATGCGATCTAAAATATCCAAACTGTGTTCGCCTCCATTGGTAACATCAATTGTTTTCAGTAATTGATTCATTAATTTATAGGACGCCAACTGATAGCGTTCTTGTAATTTTTTACCGTGATGCAGCAACCAACTTTCCACATTAAAAATCTGTAAATCACTATTTTTAGTTCTTTGAAACCGTGCTTTAAAAGAAGCTGGTGTTCTATAACACATCATGGCATGCATTCGGGCATCGTGAACTGGATTGCAGGAGTTGACTAAAAACTGTTCTTGGATTTGACAGTTGGCAATCAGCCAATCCGTCGCTTTCCAATCGCTTGCCACCGGAATAAAATGTGTTGCCAAATCGGGTTTTATCGCTAACATTTCCCAAGCAATTCCACCACCTAAAGAGCCGCCAATTACAGCGAATAAACTCTCAATTTGAAGTTTTTGTAATCCTAATAGAAACAGCTTTGCCATATCTTTAGCAATAAAGCTTTTGTAGTCTTCGATTATAAAATCATCATAACCGTTTCCTGGAATATTAAAAGCTAAAACCGTATATAGTTTCGTATCGATAACCTTTTCTGTTCCAATGAGATCTTTCCACCAACCTTCCGCTCCCGACACATCGCTATTCCCCGTCAACGCATGGTTAACCAGTACAATTGGCGCAGTACCTAACGATTTCCCAAACAGTTGGTAAGACAATTTTAGAGAAATTGTCTTACCGCTTACTGTGGTGAAATATGAAATAGGAATGTATTTTAATTGCGACATTTATTGAATGACATATTGTTTTTCTACACTCACTTTTACAGGCGTTATATTGGTCAAGTTGTCTTTAACAGGACATCTTTCTTGAACAATTTTCAACCATTCTACCAATGTTTCGATTGAAGCATCTGTTTCTGGATTCAATTTTAATTCAATTCCCTTAAAACCTGCTCTTTCATCATTAGAAATACCAAATAACTTACTAGGATTGATATTCCCAGTAACTTCTATCTTTAACTTCTTAATTGAAAACCCCAATTCTTTAGCAACCAAATGGCCAACAACGTTTACACACCCAGCCAAACCTGCTAACAAATATTCTACGGGATTTGCATTTTCATCAGTTCCGCCTAAATCTTCGGGCTCATCGATAACCAACTTAAACTGTCTTGTTTTTGCAATAAATTTTGCTGCTGAAGAACTCTCTCCTAGTACACTAAATATTAAATCGCTCATAATTTTTTTATTTATAAGTTAGATTCATTTTGTAAAACAGCTTCATTAACTAATCTGAATGTTGCTTTTAAATCGGCTTTTAAATCATCTAGATTTTCAATTCCAACAGACAGTCTAATTAAATCTTGAGAAACACCAGCACTTGCTTGCGATGCCTCATCTAGTTGTTGATGTGTGGTACTTGCTGGATGAATAATCAGCGACTTTGTATCGCCAATATTAGCGAGTAAAGAAAATATTTTGGTGTTGTCGACTATTGTTTTAGCTGCTTCAAAACCACCCTCTACGCCGAAAGTCACCAAACCACTTTGTCCTTTTGGCAAGTATTTTTTGGCTAATTCGTAGTATTCATTGCTTTCTAATCCTGGATAATTTACCCACCTAACTTCAGGTTGTTCTTCCAACCATTTGGCTATTTCCAAGGCGTTTTCACTGTGCTTTTTAATGCGTATTTCCAACGTTTCTAAACCTTGAATAATATTAAACGCATTTGTTGGACTAATGGCGCCGCCATAATCACGCAACCCTTCTAAAATTAATTTAAAAGTGTAAGAAGCTGCGCCTAAAGCTTCATGATAAACCAAACCATGATACCCTGCTGAAGGTTTTGTAAATTCAGGAAACTTCCCACTAGACCAATCAAAAGTTCCGGCATCAATAATAGCACCACCTAAAGAAGTTCCTTGTCCGCCAATATATTTTGTTA
The DNA here is from genome assembly GCF_000224335.1 of Bizionia argentinensis JUB59. Lineage (GTDB taxonomy): Bacteria > Bacteroidota > Bacteroidia > Flavobacteriales > Flavobacteriaceae > Algorimicrobium > Algorimicrobium argentinense. The sequence continues at coordinate 82,794 of NZ_AFXZ01000025.1, forward strand.
AAGAGTGAATAACAATGTTTGCACCATGTTTAATAGGGTTTAATAAGGCTGGAGTTGCTACGGTATTATCAACAATAAAAGGAACTCTTGCTGCTTTTGAATGTGTAGCAATGGCCTCTAAATCCAATACATCTAACTTCGGGTTCCCTAAAGATTCCACAAAAAAAGCTCTCGTATTTTCCTGAACGGCGTCGGCAAAATTATCAGGATTTAAAGCATCCACAAATGTGGTTGTAATACCTAGTCTTGGCAAGGTGACATTCAACAAATTATAAGTTCCACCGTATAAACTGCTGGATGCTACAATATGATCGCCTGCTTTTAAAAGTGTTAACAGTCCTGTGGAAATTGCCGACATTCCTGAAGCAAAAACAACCGCTCCAATTCCGCCTTCAACAGCAGCTAATCGGTCTTGTAAAATTTGATTTGTTGGATTGTTTAATCTCGTGTAGATAAACCCTAATTCTTTCAAAGAAAAGAGGTTGGCCGCATGTTCTGAATTGTTGTAAACATAAGACGTTGTTTGGTAGATTGGTACAGCACGTGATCCGCCGTTTTTTGTCACATCGTGACCTGCATGCAACGCTTTTGTTGCGAAATTTTGAATACTCATTTTTCTAGTTTTTTGAGTTAAATAATGAGTGCTATTTGTAAAGCGATAATCATAGCGTAAAAAGTTTCTTTTTTACGTATGCTTTGAGATAAAAATAAACCGTAGCGATGCTATGCTTGATTTCTCTCTCTGCGCCTAATCAAAAAATAATTCTGTTTCCGCTTCGTGATTCCCACTCCACAAACAGCACGATTAAACCAAAAGTCAAATAGGCTTCGTTTGAAGCATACCAAATAGAAAAATGTTAAAAAGAAAATTTGAAATCACAGATGAGTAATTTCGTTTGAGTTATCTATCCAATATTTCGATTAATGAATCGAAAATTAAGTAGAATTTAGCACCTTCATAGTATAGAACTAAGGGTTGCTAAGGCTTCAGCGGGTCTATCCCTCCACCTTTCTTGATAACATTTTTGGAATTTTTTAAAAGCAAAATTTTGCATTTTAAAAATATTCCTTTACAGTAAGTCTTTGAACTTTGTGAGCACAAATATTGCAACACAAATTTGTAATAACCAAATTAAATGTGAAAAAAAGTATAAATAATTTTTGTTCCAGTTAATTTTCATACTTTTGTACAGTAATAATTAAGAGGAAAAATTTGTCTGATTGCAACCTCTTCAAACCACTATTTTTCTCTAAAAACGAGACTTCATTTGGTATGGAAATAAATGCTAAAGCAGTTTTTTGTACTACTCTAGCAGGCTTTTGCAATCATACAGTTTTTCACAATGTACAATACATAAATACGTGATACTATGCCATATTTATTTACTTCAGAAAGTGTTTCTGAAGGACATCCAGATAAAATTGCCGATCAAATAAGTGACGCATTAATTGATAATTTTTTAGCTTTTGATAGGGAATCAAAAGTCGCTTGTGAAACCCTTGTAACAACTGGTCAAGTTGTTTTAGCCGGTGAAGTGAAATCTAAAACCTATTTAGACGTTCAGAAAATTGCCCGTGATACCATTAACAAAATTGGCTACACGAAAGGCGCCTATATGTTCGATGGCAGTTCTTGTGGTGTATTTTCTGCTATTCATGAACAATCTGAAGATATTAATCGCGGTGTAGATCGTGAAAACAGAGAAGAACAAGGTGCTGGTGATCAAGGTATGATGTTTGGTTATGCTACTAACGAAACTGAAAACTATATGCCATTGGCATTAGATTTATCGCACAGATTATTATTAGAATTAGCAGAAATACGCCGAGAAAACAAAGACATTACCTATTTACGTCCCGACTCAAAAAGTCAGGTAACTATTGAGTATAGTGATGATAATGTACCACAACGTATTGAAGCGATTGTGGTTTCTACGCAGCATGATGAATTTGTTTTACCCAAATCACAATCCAAAGAAGATAAAAATGCAGCCGAGGAAGAAATGGTTGCGAAAATCAACAAGGATATTAAAGAAGTTTTAATTCCACGCGTGATTGCTAAATTACCAGAGCATATTCAAATATTATTTACAGATAATATTAAATATCATATTAATCCAACAGGCAAGTTTGTTATTGGTGGACCGCATGGTGATACTGGTTTAACAGGTCGTAAGATTATTGTAGATACTTACGGTGGAAAAGGCGCCCATGGTGGTGGTGCTTTTTCTGGAAAAGATCCAAGTAAAGTGGATAGAAGTGGTGCTTATGCCACACGCCATATTGCTAAAAACTTGGTTGCAGCAGGTGTTTGTAGCGAAATTTTGGTTCAAGTAAGTTATGCTATTGGTGTTGCAGAGCCAACCTCTATTTATGTTGATACCTATGGAACCTGCCCGTTTAATATGACGGATGGTGAAATAGCCATTAAAGTGAAAGAGATCTTTGAGATGAAACCATTTGCTATAGAAAAACGTTTAAACCTACGCCAACCAATGTATAGCGAAACAGCCGCTTATGGCCATATGGGACGTAAAAACGAAGTAGTAAGCAAAACGTTTGAACAATTTTACGGCAAACCAATTACTATGAATGTTGAACTGTTTACATGGGAAAAATTAGATTACGTGGATAAAGTGAAAGCAGCTTTTGGGTTGTAATTTCCAGTAATTTATAAAATATAAAAAGCTCTATAATTAATTTTATGGAGCTTTTTTGATATCCCAATTTTATCGAAAAAAACAGGATTAGATATCCCTTTCCACACTTCGTTAAAACGAAAAATCAAACTGCTTATTTTTGGTTTTAAGAGAAAGAAAATTTTAAAGAAAACTAATAGGATTAACTCCGTTGATCCTGCAGGACACTTCGTGAAAATGAAAAATCAAACTGCTATGCAGTTTATTTTTTTTGTTTTCATATTTTATGATTTTGAGTGGGACTCAATCATAAAATATGCAAACAAAAAAACCCACACTTGCGTGTGGATTTTTCGAGTTAAAGTGGGGAGAGCAGGATTCGAACCTGCGAAGACGTAGTCAGCAGATTTACAGTCTGCCCTCGTTGGCCGCTTGAGTATCTCCCCAAAATTGATTGCAAATATATTATAGTTTTTATCTTTTCTTGCCAAAAAACTTACTTATTTATTTTAAAAGATTAAAGAACACATAATGAGCCACTTAACATCTAACAATGAGTTCTCACTCCTATTCTTTCTATAAAAATCAATCTAAATGTGGAATTATTTAATCAATAAAAATAATTTTATGATTGTAGCCAAAACTGTATTCCGATTATAATTATGAAATGTTTTTAAATAGAAAAGCCTTACAATTTTAATTGTAAGGCTTTTACATCATAGCATTTTCAAACTACTTATATCTTACTTATCAATACCTCCTTTACGTTCTGGTGAACGGTGCTCAGGCCAAGTACTTTGCTTACCTGTTCTAGAATTAACTGGTAAAATAATTTTATCTGAAGATGCTCTTTCTGGATCTTCACAAGCCATATATACTAAAACAGCTGTTAAGATAGCGTTGCTTCTTACATCATCAAAAACAATTTTATCATAAGTATCTCTATTTGTATGCCATGTATAATTCCAATAAGACCAGTTTAATGAACTTAAATTAAATGATGGCACACCAGCTGCTACAAACGATGCATTATCCGATCCACCGCCACTTGGAGAACCTGGGAAATCTGTTTTAATGTGTTTAGACACATCATTAGGAACTGCATTTAACCAACGAGATAAATACTCATAAGCATGTAAAAACCCGGCACCTGAAAGATCTACAACTCGACCAGTTCCATTGTCTTGATTAAATACTGCTTGTGTGTTTTTAATAATTTCTGGATTATCTTCAACGAAAGCTCTAGAACCATTTAATCCTTGCTCTTCACTTCCCCAATGCCCAACAATAATACTACGTTTTGGATTTGGATATACTTTTTTAAGAATACGCATTGCTTCCATCATTACTAAAGTACCTGTTCCGTTATCGGTAGCACCTGTTCCACCATCCCAAGAATCGAAATGTGCAGACATGATAACATATTCATCCGGTTTTTCCGTTCCTTTTACTTTTGCAATCGTGTTGTAAGTTGGAGTGACACCTAAATCTTTAGATTCTGCAACAATTTTAAGTTGTGGTTTACTACCATATTCTACCAAACGGTAAAGCATTGTGTAATCTTCTAACTCAATATCAACTGTTGGAATATTTTTAGTTCTAGCGCTGAAAATTTTATTTGCTCCAAATCCTTTAGACCAGTAAGAAGACACAATTCCTGCTGCACCAGCTTTTTCTAAAGCGGCATCAATAGTACGTGACGTATATCCTGTATTTCTTATATTTTCGTAAAAATTTTTAGTAAGCTCATCGCGATTTTTCTTCATTTTATCAAATGATTCTTCAGTTGCGAATTCTTCCCAGTTATAATCTGGACGACCTGTAGGTTGGTATATAGAAGTCATTACTAATTTGCCTTTTATAGTTTTTAACCATGCTTCAAATTCCGCAGCATTTTTTACTGTTGGTAACGTAACAACTTCAGCAGTAATTCCTTTAGATTTTGTGCTTGGACTCCAAGCTAATTGCATTCCAGCTAACGATTGAACGCGAGGATGAACCATATCGATATGTGTAATACCACGTTCCCATGCACGCCATTCGCCCCATTGCTCATTTTTAGCCGAAATACCCCAATCAGCATATTGAGCAATAGCCCAATCATTGGCTTGTTTCATTTGCGGTGTTCCTACTAATCGCGGACCAATACCATCTAGCATTTCATGGGCTAAACGTTCTAATTGCGAATTCTCGGTTGCTTCCTTTACAATACTTTCTACAACGACATCGGTGTTTTGAGCATGTACAAATCCAACGGAAATCATAGCCAATATAGCTAATCCATGTCTAATAATGTTTTTCATAATTACAGGTTTATTAAATTAAATTTGACCTTACAAAATACACAATTTCATTAAGAGTATCTGTTAAAGTGCATACATTTAGGCGTTTTTTAACTTAAAAGTGACGTTATTAAAATAACATCGCTTTTTAAAACAACAAAAAAATAATTCACTGGAGATTGTAAATAATTTGCAGTGTTACAAATCGTGGTTGAATATAATATTCGCTTGTACTGCCCGATAATCCAGCAACATTTGTTTGACTTTGGGACTTTGTATTTAGTAAGTTAGTCGCTTTCATTTCAAATTCCCATTTGGCATCGAAATCTTTTCTGACTAATAAAGATGCCTCCTAAAAATGCAAACTATTAATTTTTAGCTCTTAACAAGTTGTATTCTTAAATTATTTTGAATTGGCACTAGGCATTACCGTGAAAATCTTGTTGCACATAATTATACGCTGAAGAGAATAATGCTAAACAGATTACTATAAAGAGCTTGCAGAAATGATTCATGTTAGAGGGTTTTTTATATGCTTTTGATACAAATAGCATGACTTAAGACCCGTTGGACTTTTTAAAAAAAAATTCAAAACTTCAAATGTTAAAACTTTAGCATTGAAGTTTATAAAAATATAAAACGCCCCATTTAGTTTGAATTTTGTACTTTTCAAACTTTATGAAAACACTTACATTTTTGATGATACTTTTATCTCTATCGGCTTTTGCGCAGGATAGCATTCCCACTTTTAAGAAAGCTAAACTCACGCTAAAAGTTGAAACTATTGTAGGTATTGATACTTTTGGCACCAGCTATTATGTAACAAATAATGTGCTTTATAAAAAAACAGAGGACAAAGTAATCAATTATAACAATTTGCAATTAGGTGAATTAACATCTGTCAATATTTATAATCCGCTAAAAATCATTCTTTTTTATAAAGACTTCAACACAGCCATAATTTTGGATAATCGTTTATCTGAAATTATAAGGATTGACTTTAACAGCCTGCAACCTTATAAAAATGTCAGCTATGCTTCATTAGGAAACGATTCGACTATTTGGATTTTCAATTTGGACAATCAGCAATTAGAATTATATGACTATAAAGCTAAAACTGTTCGCGCAACCACCATACCTGTCGTATCAAACACGTTATCTTTAACCAGTAACTATAATTATGTTTGGTTACTTACCGAGAAATTTATATATAAATACAGTTATTTTGGAAGCCTACTTTATAAAATCAAGAATGACGGCTTTACTAAACTCAAGGAACGCAATGATGACATTATTCTTCAGAAAGAAAATGGCTTGTATTTTTTAAATGATAAAACCCAAGAAATCGCCCCAATTGCATTACCAACTTTGTTAATAAATCAGTTTTTAGTAACGGGCGAAACGGTGTATATTTACGATTCGAAAATTCTACATGAATTCCAATTAAAAAACTAGAACGTATGCATGTTGCAGTAGCCGGAAATATAGGCGCAGGGAAAACTACCCTTACCAAATTATTAGCCAAACATTATAAATGGGAACCGCAACTGGAAGACGTGGTAGACAATCCATATTTAGATGATTTTTATAATCAGATGGAGCGTTGGAGCTTTAATTTACAGGTTTATTTTTTAAATAGTCGCTTCCGACAAATCAGCCAAATTAGAGCCAGCGGAAAGGATGTTATTCAAGACCGAACCATTTATGAAGATGCACATATTTTTGCCCCTAACTTGCATGCCATGGGCTTAATGGCGAATAGGGATTATGATAACTATCGCTCCTTATTCGATTTAATGGAGTCTTTTGTACAAGGTCCCGACTTATTAATCTACTTGCGCAGTTCTATTCCTAATTTAGTAAGTCAAATTCATAAAAGAGGGCGCGAATACGAAAACAGTATCAGTATTGATTATTTAAGTCGCTTAAACGAACGCTATGAAGCATGGATTCATGGGTATGACAAAGGCAAATTACTTATAATTGATGTTGACAATATGGATTTCGTTGCCAATCCAGAAGATTTAGGAACTATTATAAATAGAATTGAAGCTCAAATTCATGGACTTTTTGAATAACAGAAGTTATTAGAGCTCCTATAATTAAACGATTTGACCTCTTTCAAGCATTAAAACGTTTCGCTTTCAGAAACAAGTATAAAACCAAAAAACCACGCAAATTAGCGTGGTTTTCTTATACTATATCATTTTGTAACGTCTATCTGTCCGCAATCGGTCTTTCATCCGTTACATCCATCTTAAATTGCGAAGATTCTTTTTTCAATTTAGCAATTCTTGCATCAACTTCAGTTTTGGTTCCAGTAATTACGCTTTCTTTTATAGCATAATCTTCACCTTCTATATTAGTAATACTAATAACGGCTTTTGCTAACTCATTAGATTTAATAATAAAATCGATATATACTTCTTTAGCAGTAAGCTCATCTACTCTTTCTACTGAATTTTTTAAAGTTAAACCTTCCTCTTCCAAAGCATGTCCACCTAATATTGGTGCAATAACTAAACCTATTAAGCAGGTTAATTTAATTAAGATATTCATAGATGGTCCAGACGTGTCTTTAAACGGATCACCGACGGTATCACCAGTTACAGCAGCTTTATGCGCTTCCGACCCTTTAAAGGTCATTTCACCATCAATCATAATTCCAGCTTCAAAAGATTTTTTAGCGTTATCCCAAGCACCACCAGCATTGTTTTGGAAAATAGCCCAAAGCACGCCAGAAACCGTAACACCAGCCATATAACCACCTAACATTTCAGCAATAGCCATATTATCCATTCCAAAAATCATTGGAATAAAAGCAATTGCTAAAGGAAATCCAATAGTTAATAAACCTGGCAACATCATTTCTCTTAAAGATGCTTCTGTAGAAATAGCCACGCACTTATCATATTCAGGTTTTCCAGTGCCTTCCATAATCCCAGGAATTTCTCTAAACTGACGACGTACTTCTTGTACCATTTCCATGGCTGCTTTACCAACCGCGTTCATAGCAAGTGCAGAGAAGACTACTGGCACCATACCACCAACAAATAACATAGCCAAAACTGGTGCTTTAAAAATATTAATTCCATCAATTCCGGTAAATGTAACATAAGCCGCAAATAAAGCTAAAGACGTTAATGCTGCAGAAGCAATAGCAAATCCTTTTCCTGTTGCTGCCGTTGTATTTCCTACAGCATCTAAAATATCCGTACGTTCTCTTACAATAGGATCTTGTTCGCTCATTTCGGCAATTCCCCCTGCATTATCAGCAATAGGTCCGAAAGCATCAATAGCTAATTGCATGGCTGTTGTAGCCATCATAGCAGAAGCAGCTAAAGCAACACCATAAAAACCAGCAAAAGCATAAGACGCCCAAATAGCACCCGCAAATAATAACACCGATGGAAATGTAGAAATCATACCGGTTGCTAAACCTGCAATAATATTTGTTCCAGCTCCAGTTGAAGACTGCTGAACAATTTTTAAAATTGGCTTTTTACCTAATCCTGTGTAATACTCTGTAATGGATGAGATAACAGCACCAACAAATAAACCTACTAGCGTAGCATAAAACACACGCATAGATGATATTTCTAATAAACCTTCACCAAAGAAATTCATTATCATCGTTTCTGGCAACATCCAGGTTACTAAAGCGAAACAAGATATAGCCACTAGAGCAATAGAAATCCAGTTACCAACATTTAAAGCGCCCATAACTTGAGCTTCTTTTGCCTCGTTACTTTTAATTTTTACAAACATGGTTCCTATAATAGAAATAACAATTCCTACTCCAGCAATAGCCATTGGCAATAAAATTGGACCAATACCACCAAAAGCATCATCCAAACTACCACCCATATCCCTAATAACATAGTTACCTAAAACCATAGCGGCTAAAACCGTTGCCACATAAGATCCAAATAAATCGGCACCCATTCCAGCTACATCTCCAACGTTATCACCAACATTATCAGCAATTGTTGCTGGGTTTCTTGGATCATCTTCAGGAATTCCTGCTTCTACTTTACCTACTAAATCGGCTCCAACATCGGCGGCTTTGGTATAAATACCTCCACCAACACGGGCAAATAACGCAATAGACTCTGCTCCAAGAGAAAAACCTGCTAATGTTTCGAGAACAATAGTCATATCCATTGTGCTTGTCCAAACACCTCCCATAAACACCTCAAATAAAATAATAAAGAACAGGGTTAATCCAAGTACAGCTAATCCAGCCACGCCAAGTCCCATTACTGTTCCCCCGCCAAAAGATACTTTTAAGGCATTTGGCAAACTAGTTTTTGCAGCTTGTGTGGTTCTTACATTTGTTTTCGTAGCGATTTTCATACCTATATTTCCAGCAAAAGCAGAGAAAAAGGCTCCAAAAATAAAAGCAATTACAATTAGCCAGTGCGTTGTTGGAACTATAAATGAAACGCCTGCCAATGCAACACTTACTATCAAAACAAATATGGCGAGCAACCTGTACTCTGCATTTAAAAAAGCTAGAGCACCTTCATATATATGATTTGCAATTTCTTTCATCTTCCCATCTCCAGCATCTTGCTTCATAACCCAAGACTTCTTAACCACCATATATATTAATCCTAAAATTGCCGCTACAACTGGCATATAAATCATTATTGATCCCATATATTATTGATTTTTTGTTAAATAATTAGTTAATTAGTTGCGCTAAAGTAGTGAAATCTCTTAAAACTAAAAAACCCTTCTATTTAATAATAGAAGGGTTTTAATTTAATGTAAATCTTGGTACTAAATAGTAAAGTTACCATTAGTTTTATGCTCACTTGCTTCATAACGATCGATACATTTATCAAGGATTTCATATGCTTCTTTAGCATCTCCCCAACCACCAACGTCAACTTTTTTCATTTCTAAATCTTTATACACTTGGAAGAAGTGCTCGATTTCTTTAATACGATGCGGATTTAAATCTTTAAGATCTCTATAAGTATTCCAAATAGGATCGGATACTGGTACACAGATTAATTTTTCATCTGGGCCCTTTTCATCTGTCATATGGAAAACACCAATTGGCCTAACTTCCATAACACACATAGGAAATGTTGGTTCTGCACCTAATACTAAAACATCTAATGGGTCATGATCTAAAGCCAATGTTTCTGGAATAAATCCATAATCACCTGGATACATCATTGATGAAAACAACATACGGTCGAAACGTATTTTTTTTAATTCAAAATCGTATTCATACTTGTTTCTACTACCTTTTGGTATTTCGATTAACACATCGAAAGTTTCTTTTCCTTTTGGACTCATAATAAAATTTATAGTTTAGATTCACTTTAAATGAAGTGATATCATTGTTTATATCTGTATTACCGAAAAAAAAATCGGGGATGCAAAGATACATAAGTCTTTGGGCTTGGGCAACTAATTTTTTTAAGCAAAAAGTAGCCTCACTAATCACACAAAAGTGAATTTTAAAAATTAAACCCAAAACTTCCGGTTACGCCAAAATTTCGTGAATCGGGATTATCTAAATAGTTTCCACGGAAATTAAAATCGATTCTAAAGACTTTAAAAATATTACCAACTCCAACACTATATTCATAATAAATCTCATCGGTTGGCGCTATTAATGGAATATTAGAAGGTGCGCTTAACGCTATATTATTTGCAGATAAATCGCCCCAAACACCTCGAACACCCACAATTTCACGCCAATTTAATTTTCGTAAAAATGGAATTCTCGAAAATAATCGTCCATTAAAATTATGTTCTAAATGTAAAGACGCATACGTATCGGTTACAAACTCATAGTAATTTAATTGTGAAAAGGATTTGTAAATCGAGAAGTACGATTGGTTTCCAGGTACAATACTCAACAATCCTAGCGGCACAGTACCAAACGTTTTACCGACTTCAACAGTAGAATATAGACGTCCTAAACCACCTAATTGCCATGGTTGAACATAAGATAACTGAAGTTTTGTATAATTAAAATCGCTGTTAAAAAACATTTTATCACCCATAGTGTATTGCGCAAAAATGGATGCATAAGTATCATTCGCATTCTGACGTTCCACACCATAACCTATCATTTTCCGACCAGGGAAATACGAAACAGCTATCGTGCTTTCAAATTGCTGAATATCCGATGATACACCACCTGGCGCTTCTGGATTTAAATAATCCAAACTAAAGGTTGGTGAGGCGGAAGACAGTGTTCTATAATCACCGCCAATACGGAACAGCACGTTTTTAATGGGCTCAAATTCCACAGCCATGGCTGTTAATTTAATATTGGTCAACTTATCATTAGTTGCTGTACTAAAAACCGCGTTAGATGCCAAGCTGCGCCCTAGAACATCGGTAGATGTAGTTAAACTAGCGCCTATTTGTTCAACATCGCGTCTATGTCCTGCCGAGACAATTAATCGATTACTCCTATTAATTAAGTACTTAGCTGAAAAACCATACTTTACTTTATCATCTTTAAACCCATAAGCCATAAACCCTTGCAAACGCCATAAATCATTGGGTCCAAAATAAGTACGTGCTCCCCCGCGTATTCGCAAGCCTTCGACATCATTATAACCTACAGTTGAAAAAATAGGTCCATAATCCATTTTTAAGTCCTGGAATTCAATATATCCAGATCCTAAAATACTACCAATATTATATAAACGTTTAAATTTTTTAACGGTTTTTAAGGTATCTAACATTTTGTAAATGCCTTTCTCGTCATTGTTTAAAGCTTCCAATCGGTTTTGATCCCAAAATTCGTCTTCACGATTATAGGCATCTAAATTATAATCGAAAACCTCATCCTTATAAAACTTATCCTCTTTTACTTTATTGAATTCATAATTATCATAAAGTGTGGTTCGTTTACCATAGACACCGCGAGACTTTTCCTTCTTATTAAAAGTGAAATCGGACATAAAATAGTCGCGTTTAATAAGAAAAACGGAATCATTTAAAACATCAAATTCCTGTTCAATATAAATTTCTTTCACCCAGTTTATATTCGCGCTTTTGGAGGCTTGCATATTAATTTCCTTAATAGCGAATGTGGAATCATTCACCCAAAAATCACCTTTAAAAGTCAATTCGTTTTTACGTCTTGGGTAATAAATAATATTGTAGCACCATTTATTATCTATAAATGCGCTATCCGATAGTACGTAATTATACGTATTTACACCCGTTTTAGAAATGGGGCTCACAAAACTCTTGTCGAAAAATTTTAGATAATTATCGTAAACATCATACTCAGAGTACAAGTCTTTAATAAAGGCTATAATACTTTGGTTATTACTAAAACCCGAGTTTTTATTACCCTTCAATTCTATCTTTTCCTTATTTAGAATATTGTCTCCATACACTTTGGCAGCTTCTTCGTTTAAAAAAATAGGCAAATACGTTTTTCCAGTAACTCGTGACGTATCGACTTGCTCAAAAACAAACTCCATTCCTTTAAATAGATTACTTTTTACAAGTGAACTATCTATAGTATTTAAATCGAATTCTACTTTTTCATATCGATCGTAAGCATATTGCTTAAACTGGCGTAGACCGTTTTTACGTTTACGTTCCCAAATTTTCTGAAGAATGGCTATTGCAGGGTTTTCTTCGGCTTTCTTCGATTGTTTTCCAGTAACAATAAATATTTCATTTAATGCCGCTGTTTCTTCTTCAATAGTAAAATTTAAATCATAATTAACTTTTTTATCCAGAGGATATTCAACGCTTTTATAACCAACAAAAGACACTATTAGTGTTGGCCAAGTTGTTTTTGACTCCAAGTAGAAGCGACCATTTTCATCGGTTATTGTACCTTCAAAAGAACCTTTGAAAATAATATTGGCGTATGCAACAGGTTCTTTATTTTCATCGAAAACGTAACCGCTTACCTTTGTTTGGGCACAAACAAAAATAGTTGCAAAAAAGAAGAATATAAGTAGTAGTTTAAATTTCATAAGGTCAAAAAAAAACTTCATTAACAATGTAGCCAATGAAGTTTAATAAACGTAAAATTTACGTAATTATTTATACAGCACTTTTTTCACAGCCTTAATAACTTCTGTATAATCAGGCAACCATTCTTTAAAAAGAACTGGTGAATAAGGTGCAGGTGTATCTGCTGTGTTTATTTTTATTATTGGCGCATCTAAATAATCGAATGCTTCAGATTGTACTAAATAGGTGATTTCTGTAGCGACATTTCCAAAAGGCCAAGCTTCTTCTAATATGATTAGTCGATTGGTTTTTTTAACGGATTTTACAATAGCATCGCGATCCATTGGTCTAACAGTACGTAAATCGATAATTTCACAAGAAATACCCTCTTTTGCCAATTCTTCAGCCGCTTTATAAGCTTCTTTTATAATTTTCCCAAAAGAAACGATTGTTACATCTGTTCCTTCTCGTTTAATTTCGGCAACGCCTAAAGGAATCGTGTATTCGCCCTCTGGCACTTCACCTTTATCGCCATACATTTGCTCACTTTCCATAAAAATAACAGGATCGTTATCACGGATAGCAGATTTTAATAGACCTTTAGCATCATACGGGTTAGATGGCACGACAACTTTTAAACCTGGTGTGTTGGCAAACCAATTCTCAAAAGCTTGCGAATGGGTTGCACCTAACTGACCAGCAGAAGCTGTTGGGCCACGGAAAACAATTGGACAAGGGAATTGCCCACCAGACATTTGTCTGATTTTTGCTGCATTATTTATAATCTGATCAATTCCTACTAATGAGAAGTTAAACGTCATGTATTCCACAATTGGTCTATTTCCTGTCATAGTAGATCCAATAGCTATTCCGGCAAAACCAAGTTCGGAAATCGGTGTATCAATAACACGTTTTGCTCCGAATTCATCAAGCATGCCTTTAGATGCCTTATATGCACCATTGTATTCAGCAACTTCTTCACCCATTAAATAAACGCTTTCGTCACGACGCATTTCTTCGCTCATGGCTTCGCATATAGCTTCTCTAAATTGTATTGTCTTCATTTCCTTATCTTAATTACGAATCCACAAAAATACTATAATTAGTAATAAAAGAGAATTATTTGACGGGCTAAAATTTTTTTAATAAACAATACCTGTTTACTTTTAATCTGTGCAACTTAAACTTTCTATTTCAGCTTTAGTTATTTCAACATGCCACGCATCTTTCTCTCCTTTTGCTGCGCTAAGCCCCGCGCAAGAAACTTACTATAAAATCGCTAAAAAGCCTTCAAATTTATTCAAAGGTAAATTATTTGACTATTTATTTTATCAGAATCCCCTTGCATATGTCATTTCCTTTTTTTTTATTTAGCCAGCACTAACGTATAAATCAATATATTATGAAAAAATTCATTTTAAATGTTATTGCCATTGTTTGTTTTACTTTTATGAGTTTTGCAAACACAAACGACATTATTAAGCCCTTAAATTTAGAGCCTAATGTTGCAGAAACCGTAAATAAAACTGTCGATGAGGACAAATTATTATGGTGTGTAGCCTATTATAGTGAAACCGTTTATAGCTTTATGGATAAAACCTATCACACAATTGTTTACGTTGCGTGTACTGAAGTTTCTTTATAAAGTATAATCAAAACTACTTCAGCCTATTAATTATGTTGAAGTGGTTTTTTAATTTAAAAAAAATGAATAAATTTTTAGTAATATTATTTATATCAACAATCACTTATTCTCAAACTGTAAAAGGTATCATTACGGTTAATCCAAAACATGCGATTGGTGATAATACAGAATTATCTGAAATGGCTAAAAAGCCTATGTATCACAGTTATATTTATTCTAATAAAATATCGAAACAAGAACTTATCTCCAAAGAAGAAACAATAATCGATACTATACTTGTTCAATACGAAGATCATAAAGAATTAACTCAAGAAACTACCAAAGCCTTAATAAAATCGAATAAAATAATATATTTTAAAAATTTTGAAACTAACATATATAGACTTGAAAACTCAAGAAAAAATCGCTATTTGGTAACTGAAAACACAAGCATAAAAGATGAAATCCCTAATTATGAATGGGTTTTAGCCACAGATACACTAACAGTAGCAGGATATGCATGTAAAAAAGCAACAACAGAGAGAGTTTTATTTGGCAGGAAGCAACATATTACAGCTTGGTATTCTGATGATATTCCAATTAACGATGGACCAATGGCTTTTAATGGTTTACCTGGTTTAATTTTACAGATTGAAATAGATGAAAATAATATTATCAAGTTTGAAAAATTAAAATTCTTAAAAGAGGATACTGAAATTATTGAACCTAAAAACGAAGTCCCTTTCTTGAGTATTAATCAATATCAATTAAAAGCAATGAACAGAAATTAATGATTGATACATCACTAAATAGCAACTTAATAAAAAAGCAGTTTTTCTGCTTTTTTTTATTTCTACCAAGTTTTGTTTTTTGTCAAAACAATTTAGAAGGATATATAAAAGATACTAATAATACAATTATTACTGGTGCAAATATTATACTGATAAAAAACAATAATATTGAAATTATCACATACACTATTAGCAATAATAAAGGCTATTTTAAGCTAATGGCTAAAACAGGTGTTTATATTCTTAAAATTAGTTATTTAGGTTATAAAACTGTCTCAATAAGTGTTGAAATAAAAGAATCAGATTTACAACTTAACGTCCTTACTTTAACAGAAAACAACACAGAATTAGAGGAGGTAATAATTAAAGCGGAAAATAATGGCATTGTTCAAAAAGGTGATGTTACGCAATATAAAATTGATAAGTTTTTAAATGGAACGGAAGAAAACCTAAAGGATATAATAACAAAGCTGCCGGGTTTAGGTATTAATGAAGATGGAAAAATTACGGCTAACGGAAAAGTAATTGACAGACTGCTTATAGATGGCGAAAATTTATACAAAACGCAACACCAGTTAGCAACAGAAAATATAAATTCTGAAATGGTACAAGATGCAGAACTAATACGCAATTACAAGGATTTTGAGTCTATAAGTCAAAATGACAAAACGGGTATTACAGCATTAAACATTAATATTAAGGACGAATTTAAAAATAAATTTACGGGTAATATAGAGACTCATTTAGGCATTAGTAATAAATACAAAATTAAAGCCGCTCTGTTTAATTTCAATAAAAAAATAAAATTCTCATTAATACCAAGCGCTAATAATTTAGGGGAATCTACTATGAGTGTTCAGGATTACTATGCTTTAACAGACACTGATGCTAGAAATAATTCTAGAGGAGAAAGCAAAGTTACTTTCTCTAAACTCAATGATTTACCAAGGTTTTTAAATGAAAATAATAAAGTGAAATCACTACGAAATAATTTTATTACAGTAAGTAGCATTGCAAATATTTCTAAAAAAACTAAAATAGATTTTTATGGTATTTTCAACAACAGCAAACAACATGAATTCAATGAAAGAGAAGTAAATTATAGTTCAAATCAATTTCAAATTAATGAAAACAACGCTATTAAAGAAACAAATTATTTTGGTGTTTTTCAATTGAAGTCTATTTTTAAACCGAATAAGGATGCCGTAATTACCTTTAACAATCATTTAAACATAGATAACTCGAGCAAAGAAAAAGAGATTTCAAGCGCATCAAATAATATAAGAGAACACAGTAAACCTAAAAAAACGCGTTTCAATTCAGAAATAATTTATAACAAAAATATTAATTCAAATATATTTAGTACTAGTCTATCATTTAATTATTTACAGAATAATAATGAACATGTTATTCGTTCTAATAATGCGTTTTTAAATATTGATTTTAATACTAATGATTATGTTGCTAATCAATCTGTAAACAAAGTGCTTCGTGAAACTAATTATAACGTTAACTACACCCTATACCTTAATAAGGTTTCTATTAACGTATATAACACCACGAATTTTTCAAATAATAATTTCACATCTAACACAAACAATCTTCAAGATTATTTCAATGATTTATCATTAAATAGTTTTTTAGCAAAAAACGGTGTTGATTTAACTATTAAATTGACAAAGAAAACAAATTATACCGTTGGTACAAACTACAATTACATAATCAAAAATTTAAATAATTTTTCTAATAAAAAAAATTATTTAGGTTATAACACGTCACTAAAAACTGTTTTTAGTAGTAATAATATTGCACAGCTTTCTTATAACTATTCTAGCGCTATAGCAACAATTGATTATTTAACAAATGGATTTCTAATTAAAGATTATAGAAATTTAATTAGAAATGAAAATGTATTCTCAAGTGATTTATTACCCTATCACCAAATCGGTGCAAGTCATTTTATTTTCAAGCCGAAAACAAAATTTTCATATATTTTCAATGCTTCATATAACATAAAAGAAAAATCCATTGGAGACAATATTATAAATCAAGAAAATGTATCCATTTCAAGGAACAAAATAATCCATCAAGATAATTTCTTCAACTCATTTATTTTTATTGATAAAAAATTTAAAAAAATACCTTACTCTTTTTCTGGAAGCATATCTTACAACAATAATAGTAAAGAATATTTTCAAGATAATATTGCATATAATTTTAGAAGTGAAAACATATCGAGTATTATCAAAGTTGCAAGTCAATTCAAAAAATCGATTATTCATTTCAATATTGGCTATAAATATTCTAAAGACAATTTTAAAGATCAAACAAATAAATCCTTTCTGATAGTATCACAACCCTATTTAAATTTGAATGGTAAAATTAAAAAGAATCTTTTTTGGTATATCAATTCTAACTACACGGTCTATAAAAACCAGAGTACTGAAAGAAACATCTTTAATATTAGTCCAAGATTAAGATTTACAAAAGAAAAATCTAAATGGGAATTTTATTTAACAGGAAACAATATTCTTAACTTAAATAACAAATCAATTATTGAAAATAATAGCTCTCCAAGTTTTATTGAAGAAAAAACCACTTCTATTCTTGATGGTTATATTCTTTTAGGCTCTAAACTAAAATTTTAAACACTTGGAATCGAATATTTACTATGCATGCATAGCAAATATTCGAAATAAAATAATTAACTTCGTAATCTGAAAATAGTATACTTTTTAATATAAAAATAGAGATATGAAAATATTAGTATGTATTAGTCATGTACCTGATACGACTTCCAAGATTAATTTCACTGATGGCGACACCAAATTTGACTCATCCGGTGTGCAATTTGTAATTAACCCGAATGATGAGTTTGGATTAACACGCGCCATGTGGTTTAAAGAAAAGCAAGGTGCCGATGTTACAGTTGTAAATGTTGGTGGCCCAGAAACAGAACCTACCTTGCGTAAAGCATTAGCTATTGGCGCAGATAACGCTATTCGCGTAAATACGGAAGCTAAAGATGGTTATCAAGTAGCCAAGCAATTAGCGAATGTCGTTAAAGAAGGTGGTTACGATTTAGTTATTGCTGGACGTGAATCCATTGATTATAATGGCGGAATGGTTCCAGGCATGTTAGCTGGTTTAATTGATGCAAACTTTGTAACAAACTGTATTAGTTTAGAAGTAGATGGCACAAAAGCAACAGCTATGCGTGAAATAGACGGTGGAAAAGAAACTGTTTCAACTAGTTTACCATTAGTAATTGGTGGTCAAAAAGGATTAGTTGAAGAAAGTGATTTACGTATCCCTAACATGCGTGGTATTATGATGGCTCGAAAAAAACCATTAGAAGTTAAAGAACCAATTGATGCTGGAACGGAAACGGCTTCTGTTAAATTCGAGAAACCTGCTGCAAAAGGCGCGGTTAAATTAATCGATCCAGATAACGTAGAAGAATTAGTAAACTTACTTCACAACGAAGCTAAAGTTATTTAATCCTTTTTCACCTCTTCAATGGAGGCAAATACAGGATAAAACAAATGATTATTAACGTTTCGTAGCGCTTTCCTTTGGAAAGGGTTGGGATAGGAAAAAATAAAATTATGTCAGTTTTAGTATATACAGAATCCGAACAAGGAAAATTTAAAAAAGTTGCTTTAGAAGTTGCATCTTATGCAAGAGCTGTAGCAGACGAAATGGGTACTACCGTAACGGCTATTACCTTTAACGCTGATGACACAAGCGTACTTGGAAATCATGGTGTCGATAAAGTATTAAAAGTTAATAATAGCGATTTAGAGAAATTTAACGCCAATGCTTATGCAAGTGCTATTTCTCAAGCTGCTGAAAAAGAAGGAACCAAAGTAGTTATTGTCAGTTCTAGTGCAGACAGTAAATATTTAGCACCTTTATTAGCTATTAATTTAGATGCTGGTTATGCATCCAATGTGGTTGAAGCACCATCAAGTGTTTCACCATTTACTGTAAAACGTACGGCGTTTACAAATAAAGCCTTTAACATGACAACCATTGATACTGATGTAAAATTGGTAGGTGTCTCTAAAAATGCTTTTGGTGTTAAAGAAAGTTCTGCTAGCGCAACTGCTGAAGACTTTTCGCCAAACGTTCCAGAATTAACTGTTCACGTTGATTCGGTTGATAAAATAACGGGGCAAGTAACTATTGCCGATGCAGATATAGTTGTTTCTGGTGGTCGTGGATTAAAAGGTCCAGAAAACTGGGGAATGATTGAAGAGTTAGCCGAAGTTCTAGGTGCAGCTACTGCTTGCTCTAAACCAGTAAGTGATTTAGGTTGGAGACCACATGGTGAACACGTTGGACAAACAGGAAAACCTGTTGCTTCTAATTTATATATAGCTATTGGAATTTCTGGAGCTATTCAGCATTTAGCTGGTATTAACGCATCTAAAGTCAAAGTGGTAATCAATACAGATCCAGAAGCTCCTTTCTTTAAAGCTGCTGATTACGGAATTGTAGGTGACGCTTTTGAGGTAGTTCCTAAACTAATTGAAAAATTAAAGGAATTTAAAGCACAACAATAAATATATATATTTTAAATTGTATTTATAAAAGAGCTGTTTAAGTTGGTGAAAATTACTAAAACTGTTTCGTTCAGTTTGGTAAAGTCCTAATTTAAACAGTTCTTTGTTTTTTAATAAACTATGAGTTTAGTACGACTAAATATAAAAGGAATTTCTTACAGCCAAACGCAAAATGGCGCCTACGCATTGATTTTAAATGAAGTAGATGGCGATAGGAAATTGCCTATTGTAATTGGTGCTTTTGAAGCTCAATCCATTGCTATTGCTTTGGAAAAAGAAATTAGTCCCCCTAGACCACTTACTCACGACTTATTTAAAAATTTTGCAGATAGGTTTGATATTGTCATCAAACAAGTTATCATTCATAAATTGGTGGATGGTGTGTTTTATTCCAGTATTATTTGTGAACGCGATAACGTTGAAGAAATAATTGACGCTAGAACCAGCGATGCTATTGCTTTAGCATTACGCTTTCAAGCACCCATTTTTACTTATAAAAACATTTTAGATAAAGCAGGAATTTACTTGAAAATTAATCCTGAAGATGAAGACGACTCCGAATCAGATAGTATTTTGGTAGACGATTTAATTGCCGAAGAGCTAGAAACTGGAAGTCCTAAATCGTCGGATAATTTCAAAGTAAAATCGATTGACGAACTAAACGTCATGCTTAATGAAGCTGTTGCCAATGAAGACTACGAAAAGGCCGCCAAAATTAGAGACGAAATATCTAAACGATAACCTATTCATCACCTTATGAAAAAGCTATTTTTAGCGTTTACAGCTATTTTATTCTCTATAAATGGGCTCTTTGCTCAAGATATTTCTAAAAAATGGGAGTTTGAATCTGTTAAAAATAATGTTGGTGAAAGTGCTATTACAGTTGAACCTTACACAGATATTTTAGATTTAAAAAACGGGGAATTCAATTTTTCATTGAAAGATAATGATACAATAAGTGCAGCTGGTGATTATATGTATCAGAATAATTTATTAGTATTCTTCTACTCTAAACCTACCGAGACCTTAAAACGATATAAAATAACCGAGCTTACCGACTCGACATTAGTTTTTACTGAAAAAGAGAAGATTTTCAGCTTTAAGGCTGCAAAATCGCTTGAAAACACAGGACTTGTTGCGCAAATAATTGATGAAAACGCTATTAAACCAAGCCAAGGTTTTTCTTTTAACAGTCTTTGGCGTGGCGTTCTAGGAATGGTTTCATTGATTTTTATAGCTTTTCTATTTAGTAATAATAGACGAGCCATAAATTGGAGAACCGTTGGAATTGGCATAACTTTTCAATTAATTATTGCTGTTGGTGTTTTAAAAGTACCATTTATTCAATCTACTTTTGAATGGGTTGGCGGTTTATTTATAAGTATTCTAGACTTTACACGTGCAGGAAGTAAATTTTTATTTGAAGGTCTTGTCGTAGACATGGATACCTTCGGGTTTATTTTTGCCTTTCAAGTACTACCAACTATTATTTTCTTTTCAGCTTTAACGTCTGTTTTATTTTATTTAGGACTTATTCAACGTGCCGTAAAATTAATGGCCATGTTATTGAGTAAACTTCTTCAAATTTCTGGTGCTGAAAGTTTAAGTGTCGCAGGGAATATCTTTTTAGGCCAAACGGAAGCGCCACTTCTAATTAAGGCTTATTTAGAGAAAATGACCAAGTCCGAAATACTCTTGGTAATGATTGGTGGTATGGCTACTGTTGCGGGAGCCGTATTAGCTGCATATATTGGTTTTCTAGGTGGCGACGATCCTGCTTTGCGATTAATATACGCAAAACACTTATTAGCCGCCTCGGTTATGGCTGCGCCTGGAGCTATTGTAATTTCAAAAATATTATATCCTCAAACGGAAGAAATTGATAAAGATGTTTCGGTATCATCCGAAAAAATTGGTTCAAACCTTTTAGATGCTATTGCCAATGGAACTACAGAAGGCTTACGTTTAGCTGTTAATGTTGGAGCCATGTTATTGGTTTTTGTAGCATTTATTGCCATGATTAACGGAATATTGGGTTGGGTTGGCGATTTTTCAACCATTAATACTTGGATGGCCGATAACACACCATATCCAGCATTATCTTTAGAAGCTATTTTAGGAACCATTTTTGCACCACTCATGTGGCTTATTGGCGTTGCTACGGAAGACATTATGATGATGGGACAATTATTAGGAATTAAATTAGCAGCCAGCGAATTTGTTGGGTATATACAGTTGGCAGATTTAAAAGATATTTCTAACGAGGTCCATCTTAACTATAACAAATCCATTATTATGGCAACCTATATGCTTTGTGGTTTTGCGAATTTTGCATCTATCGGTATTCAAATTGGCGGCATAGGATCTTTAGCACCAGGGCAACGAAAAACACTGTCTGAATTTGGTATGAAAGCCTTAATTGGTGGAACAATTGCTTCTTTAATTTCAGCGACTATTGCAGGGATGATTATTGGTTAACTCAATTCCTGCGCAGGCAGGAATCTCATTATAAATAAGGATACACCATAGAATTAAAAAAGCCTTTAACAAACAAGTGTTTCAGGCAATTTCACATTCAACCATTTAAATCCCGTTAACAACTTTTAATATCAATATAGAGTTTAATCTATTCCATTGAACTCTTTTTTTATTTTTCTATTATACTTCCATTATAATATGTGTAATTAAAAAGAGAGTCCTGCTGGCGTAGATATAAGAAATGATTATTGGTTAACCCAATTCCTGCGCAGGCAGGAATCTAATTATAAATAAGGATACACCATAGAATTAAAAAAGCCTTTAACAAACAAGTGTTTCAGGCATTTTTATATTTAACCATATAAACACCGTTATCCACTTTTAATATCATTTCAGATTTAAACCTATTCCATTGCATTCTTTTTTTTTACTTTTGCTTTCTATTATACGCGATTTAATATTGCATATAGTTTATAATATTTGGTGTAATTAAAAAGAGATTCCTGCCTGCGCAGGAATAGAATTATGAAACAATATCACGACCTAGTAAAACACGTATTAGAAAACGGCAACGAAAAAGGAGACCGCACAGGAACTGGAACAAAAAGTGTATTTGGCTACCAAATGCGTTTTGATTTAAGTGAAGGTTTCCCCATGGTTACGACCAAAAAAGTACATTTAAAATCCATTATTCACGAACTTTTATGGTTTATTAAAGGAGATACTAACATAAAGTATCTCACAGATAATGGTGTTCGTATCTGGAATGAATGGGCGGATGCTAATGGCAATTTAGGTCCAGTTTATGGTCATCAATGGCGAAATTGGAACAGTGATGAAATAGATCAGATTAAGGATATTGTAGAGACTTTAAAATCGAACCCTAATAGCCGACGCATGTTAGTTTCTGCTTGGAATCCATCGGTTTTGCCAGATACATCTAAATCGTTTGATGAAAATGTTGCCAATGGTAAAGCGGCTCTTCCTCCGTGTCACGCATTTTTTCAATTTTATGTATCCAACGGGAAGTTATCTTGTCAATTGTACCAACGTAGCGCAGATATTTTCTTGGGCGTACCATTCAATATAGGATCCTATGCTTTATTTACTATGATGATGGCCCAAGTTTGTGGCTATGAAGCAGGTGAATTTATCCACACCTTTGGAGATGCACATATTTACAATAACCATGTTGAACAATTGGAACTTCAGTTATCACGTGATATCAGACCACTACCAAAAATGATTATTAATCCAGAAATAACAAATATTTTCGATTTCAAATTTGAAGATTTCACGCTGGAAGATTATAATCCACATCCGCATATCAAAGGCGTTGTGGCTATTTAAAATCTCATTAATTAAAATAAAACTGTATCTTTATAAGAAGCACTCATAATTATGTTCGGAAAGAAAAAAGAAAGTACAACAGAAATTGATAAAGAGCAATTAGAACTTATAAAAACGGCTCAAAAACGAATCAAACAAAAGAAACGGCTATATGCTCATTTCGTAATATTCCTTATTGGAGCTGTGTTTTTAATACTAGCAAATACGGTTTTAGGCATAGGTCAAACTTTCAGACCTTTTGATATTGATTGGTTTGTATTCGCTATTGCCATTTGGTTGTTCATATTTATTTATCATTTATTTAGCGTTTTTATCACCTCTAAACTATTAAGTAAAAAATGGGAAGAAAAACAATTAAATCAAATAGTCGCTAAACAAAAGAAACGTATTGCCGAACTAAAAGATCAAGTAGAACAAGACATTCCATTACCAGAAAGAAAGAGCTTGAGAGCGCCTTCTAGAAAATCTGATATTACGATTATAGTTGCTGCTGGCGAGAACAATTCCATTGGAAAAGACAATCAACTTATTTGGCATTTAAGCGATGACTTAAAACGTTTCAAAAACTTAACCAACGGCCACCATATTATTATGGGGCGTAAAACTTTTGAGACTTTTAAAAAACCATTACCAAATCGCAAACATGTTGTTATAACGCGTCAAGACAACTATCAAGTACCTGAGGGTGTTATTGTAGTTAATAATTTGGCAGATGCTTTGGATGCTTCTAGAACCGACAAACAACCGTTTATTATTGGTGGTGGCGAAATTTATAAACAAGCCATGGATTTTGCTGATAAATTAGAAATTACACGTGTTCATGCCGAATTTGAAGCCGATACTTTTTTTCCAGAAATAGATATGGCTAATTGGAAAGAAGTTACCAAAACACAACATCAAAAAGATGAAAACCATGCTTACGATTTTTCATTTATAACCTACATTAGACATTAATTTTATTGTGAAGCTAAAAAAGAAACGAAAACTCATAACGTATCTTAATATACTTGACCAACCTATTCAATTTAATCCTTTTGTATTTAGTCGCAAGTTTATTCTTTGGGCTGTTTTAGGTCTATTTGGCGGATTAATTGCAAGTGTCTATTGGATTATTCTAGAATTTTTCACACATCAATTAGCCTTTTTTGATGACTGGTTAGTTATACCAACCATGGCTATTTGTGGACTTCTAGCCGGTTTAGTTATTCACTTTATTGGCGACCCTGGAGAAATTCACTTAATTGTAAACAACATCCGTTTCAATAAAGGCAAGCTAGACCCCAAGAATAATCCATCCATGGTGTTATCGTCCTTATTTTGTATTGCTTCAGGCGGTAGTTTAGGTCCAGAAGCACCTTTGGTACAAGTAACGGGGTCTACCGGAACCTGGCTTGGAAAATTATTCCGATTAAAAGGTGAAGATTTACGTTCCATGAGTATTGCTGGAATGGCATCCGGATTTACGGCCTTATTTGGCGCACCTCTAGGCGGAAGTTTGTTTTCACTAGAAATTCTACATCACGAACATGCCGTGGAATATTACAAAGCTATCATTCCTGCCTTTGTAGCCAGTAGTTTTAGCTATATGGTTTTTGCTCTGATTATTCATTTAGGAATTGGCCCCACTTGGGATTTACCAGCTTATCATATGTTAAGTAAATTCGATTTTGCTTATGCTATATTCTTTGCTATTATTGCTACTGTTTTTGGATGGTTATTTATTTATTGTACAAAGTTTTTCAAAAATATATTTGGAAAAATAAGCACGCCCATTTATATACATACACTAATTGGTGGTGTGGCATTGGGCCTTATTGCATACTTTTTGCCCATAACCAGATATTTCGGACACCATGAAATTAATACACTTATTATAAGTGATTTTTCATTGACCATGCTTGTTCTAATTCTGTGCTTTAAAATTGTAGCTATTGCTATAACGGTAACTTCGGGCTGGCGCGGCGGGTTTATAATACCGCTCTTTTTTACCGGTGCTACATTAGGTTTAATTATTCATCAATTTATACCATCAATCAGTTTGTCACTTGCTATTGTAAGTTGCATGGCTGCTATTAATGCTTGTGTTACTAGAACACCCATGAGCACCACCATTCTACTGGCTACATTAACCGGATTCACCTATTTTATTCCTATTTTATTCGCGAGTTTAACTGGCTACTTTCTAGCACCTCGAATTCCGTTTATTTCGTCGCAAATGCAAAAAACAGAAGCTTCTAATATTGTAGCGAAAAAACAATAAGCTTCACTCAAGGAATAAGCGCCTTCATTAAAACAAGTGCCATTTTCTAGCTTGAAATAGAATTCTTAATAGTTTTTCATCGTAATTCATTACATTGGTCAAATCAGAATCCCCAAACCTGCATCTTATGAAAACGCTTTATGTAAATATGAAATTCATTGTTATACTTTTAGCAATCATGATGGTTTCCTGCCAATCCATGAATAATTTAACCATGAGCGTTACAGAGCCTGCGCCTGTTTATATACCTTCTACAATTGAAAATATTGGGCTTTTAAACCGAAGTCTAGCCTCAACCAAAAACAAACCTTTAGATGATATTGACAAAATTCTTTCCATTGAAGGTAAGAATCTCGATAGCGATGGCGCCAATTACACCCTTCAAGGCATTAAAGATGTCTTGGAAAAAGACATGCAATATAAAAGCATAAAAATGATGTCTTCCGATAAAATTGAAAACCCAGGAATGGGCATTTTTCCAAGTGCATTACCCTGGGGAACTATTAATAATTTGTGTCAGGAAAACGATCTAAATGCCATAATTACCCTTTCCTTTTACGATACAGATACGCAAGTAGCATACAAAACCAGAACCGTAGAAAAACTGAATGCTTTCGGTATTACAATTCCCATGATTGAGCACGAAGCTACAATTTCCACCTATATAAAAGCTGGTTTCCGCGTTTATGATAACGTAAACAAAGTTATAAGAGATGAAATTGTAACAGACCGATGGATAACGGCTGTTGGTAAGGGCATTAACCCATTAAAAGCTATTGAAGCCATTATTGGAAGAAAAGAAGCCTTATTACAAATGAGTACTAAAATGGGGCAGGATTATGCTTACAGAACCTATCCTTTTAAAATCCGAGTAACGAGACAGTACTATGTTAAAGGTTCCAAAAAATTTGAAATCGGAAAACGCCGTGCACAAACCGGAGATTGGGACGGTGCGGCTCAATTATGGGAACAAGAACTAAACAATCCTAAAGCCAAAATTGCCGGTTACGCCTGTTATAATATGGCCATTATTAATGAAATTAATGGCGATTTAGATTCAGCAATGACCTGGGCATCCAAAGCCTATACCGATTACGAAGATAAAAACGCCCTGCGATATCTTAATATTCTAAAAAAGAGAAAAAATCGAAACATACAGCTACAAAAACAAGCCCAATAACATAGCCTTTTAAAGCCGTTAATACATCTTGTAATTAGCAATTAATTATATTTTCGTCAACGATACGTATAAAAGCTTGCTGCTTAAGTGTGTTTAATCAAAACTAAAATCGGCAATCTTACACTCATCTCCTATTTTTCTGTAATTTTGCCACATGATAAAAGATCTTCAGCTACGCATCAGTTTAAAAGAGGAAGAAATTCCTAATATTCTTTTAATAAAATCTGCCGAAAAACTCGATATGTCCAGAGATAAAATCTCTGGTATTAAAGTACTTCGGAAATCTATTGATGCGCGAAAACCTAAAATAATTTTCAATTATAAAGTGGCGGTTTATATTAGTGAACCAGTTCCAGATACATCAGAATATAATTTCGACTATAAAGATGTTTCTAAAGGGAAGCCCATTCATATTATTGGATTTGGCCCTGCTGGAATGTATGCAGCTTTGCGCTGTATTGAACTCGGTTTTAAACCTATTGTTTTAGAACGCGGTAAAAATGTTCAAGACCGTCGTCGTGATTTAAAAGCTATCAATCGTGATCATTTTGTTAATGAAGATTCTAATTATTGCTTCGGCGAAGGTGGTGCCGGAACTTATAGCGATGGTAAACTTTATACAAGAAGTTTAAAACGTGGTGATGTTCGACGTATTTTTGAAAACTTGGTTTATCACGGAGCAACGGATCAGATTTTAGTGGATGCGCATCCTCATATTGGCACTAATAAATTACCGAAAGTAGTCCAAAATGTTCGCGAAACGATTTTAAAATATGGTGGCGAAGTTCATTTTGAAACACGTGTCACAGATTTCACTATAAAAAACAGCGCTATTACAGCCATTCAATTACTAAATGGCGATGAAATGATTGCCAATAAAGTAATTTTAGCAACCGGACATTCTGCAAGAGATATTTATTATTTAATGCACAAGAAAGAAATGGCACTAGAAGCAAAATCTTATGCCATGGGCGTTCGTGTAGAACATCCTCAAGCAATAATAGATAGTATTCAATATCATTGCAGCGGAAAACGTAGCGACTTATTACCAGCAGCCTCATACGGTTTGGTGCAACAAGTAAACGATCGCGGTGTGTACTCGTTCTGTATGTGTCCCGGCGGTTTTATAGTACCAGCGGCAACAGCCAATGGCGAAGTAGTTGTTAATGGCATGTCGCCATCCAAACGAAATAACTTATTTGCCAATTCAGGTATTGTTGTGGAGATTGACGTAGAAAAAGACTTACAGAAGTACGAACACTTTGGTGTTTTAAAGGCTTTGGAATACCAAAAAGATTTAGAACGATTAGCATTTACTGCTGGCGGAAGAAGCCAAGCAGCGCCAGCACAACGTTTAACAGACTTTGTAGACGGCAAATTATCATCAAGTTTAAACCCAACTTCCTACCAACCGGGTTTAAATTCTGCACCTTTGCATTCCTTGTTGCCAAAATTAATTGGGAGTCGTTTACGTCAAGGATTTAAATCTTTTGGTAAAAAAATGCATGGTTATTATACGGAAGAAGCAAATATTGTGGGTGTAGAGTCTAGAACGTCATCCCCTATTCATATTCCTAGGACTGAAAAATTAGAACACGTGCAGATAAAAGGATTATTTCCCTGTGGTGAAGGTGGTGGTTTTGCTGGCGGAATTGTTTCAGCAGCTATGGATGGCGAGCGTTGTGCAGAAGCTGCTTGCGAATTGAGTTAACCGTATTAAATATTGATTCTTAAATCTCATGATTTTTCAAATTAGAGTCTCGATCACTTTGCTGTTAGAAACAAGATATTAGACTAAATTTATAAAGCATTGAAAGATTTTTTTGATAAAACTGAAACAAATATTCTTTCTTAAATTTTTAGAAAAAGAAACTGACGACGACACCTTAAAGTATTGAGCTTGAATTTCGATCTAAAAAAGCCTTTATTTCCTATTGATCTTGATTTCGGAAAAAACAACCCTAATTAATCAAATCCTTTACATGTTAAAGTGACATTTGAAAATCTTAATTAAAATGGCGGAATTATATGCTCTACAATCTAAAAGCCAAGCGATCTATTCTCTAAAAATAAATTTCCTATTTTTGCAGCAATTATAAAAAATTCAAATTCATGAACGCATATATATTTCCTGGCCAAGGTGCCCAATTTCCAGGTATGGGATTAGACCTGTATGAAAAATCGCCTATAGCACAAGAGTTATTCGAAATAGCCAACAATATACTCGGTTTTAATATTACCGATATTATGTTTGAAGGTTCTGCCGAAGACTTAAAACAAACTAAAGTTACCCAACCAGCTATTTTTTTACATTCAGTAATTTTAGCGAAAGTTTTAGGAGACAGCTTTAAACCAGACATGGTTGCTGGTCATTCTTTAGGTGAGTTTTCTGCTTTGGTTGCCGCTGGTGCTATATCTTTTGAAGATGGTGTGAAATTAGTTTCAAAGCGTGCTATCGCTATGCAAAAAGCTTGCGAAATGCAACCAAGTACTATGGCTGCTGTTTTAGGGTTGGAAGATGCTATTGTAGAAAAAATATGTGCAGAAACGGAAGGTATTGTCGTTGCTGCAAACTACAATTGTCCAGGGCAATTAGTAATATCAGGCGACATTGATGCTATTAACAGAGCCTGCGAAACACTGAAAGCTGAAGGTGCTAAACGTGCGTTGGTATTACCTGTTGGTGGTGCTTTTCATTCACCTTTAATGGAACCTGCACGCGAAGAATTAGCTGCAGCCATTGAAGCTACGAATTTTGTAAAACCAAACTGTCCAATTTATCAAAATGTAACAGCCAGCGCTGTTATGGACGAAGCTATTATAAAAGCAAACTTGATTTCGCAATTAACAGCTCCTGTAAAATGGACGCAGTCTGTACAGCAAATGATTGCCGATGGTGCTACTTTATTTACTGAAGTTGGGCCAGGAAAAGTTTTGCAAGGTTTAGTTAAGAAAATAAACAGAGAAGCTCAAACCGCTTCTGCAACCATTGAATCGGAATCTTAATGAAACTTCCTCGTACTACATGGATTATTCTATTAATAGTTTTTAATATAGCTATTGATCAGATCACCAAATTTATTGTTAGAGCTGAAGTCGTTCCTGGCAGTCAGACACCTATTATTGGCGATTTATTCACCTTACATAATGTTGAAAATGCTGGAGCTTTTCTAGGAATGGGTAGTGACTTCCATCCAACCTTAAGACTCATTTTACTCTTAATACTGCCAACCGTCGTTTTAGGATATGTTGTTTATTATATTATAAAAAATAAATCGTTAGACCGTTTTTCTTTAATAGGATTTTGCTGTATTGTTGGTGGTGGCGCTGCCAATGTTTACGATAGAATTGTTTACGGATCTGTAACAGATTTCTTTCACATTGATTTAGGTGGCGTATTTAGAACAGGGATTTTTAATATTGCAGATATGTCTGTAATGTTTGGAATGGGACTTTTATTATATGCTAGCTTTAAGGGAAACAAAACTAAAAAAGAAATCGCTTAAAAAGCGATCACATTAAAACATAAAAAACTTGTCGAATTCATTTTATTTAAATGTTTCCGACAAGTTTTAAATCTAAAAAATTATCTTAATAATTTTTTTATAGCTAAATTATTTTGCTAATTCGCAAGATTTACAATCTTTAATTTTCCCGTAATAAGTCTCACGGTATTTGTGGATTGTTTTAATAGGAATACTAAAAACATGTTTCCTAATATAAGTCACCTTCGTTAATAATTCACCCATTTTTGGTGTGAATCTTTTTTCGATTTTCGTCTCTCGTTTTACCCGAATCAATCTCATTTTATCTCGTATCATATAGTACAAAGAAACGAATAACAGGGATAATATACAAAATTAGCCTATTAGAATACTGGAAATCAGAATATTAATATGGATATAATAATTTAAACGCTATTTCATTGCCATATCCATAATTAAACAATGGTATAATTATCACATCTCAAATGCTGAAAACGCCAAAACCGACTACAAATCACGAATTTGCTGTTCCCATTTCCATGCCGATAGCATGGCTTCGTCTAAAGTAGATTGTGCTTTCCATCCTAATTCTGTGTTTGCTTTTGTAGTATCTGCATAAGCTGAAACAACATCGCCTTCTCGCCTATCTGCAATTTGATAATTCAAACTTTTATTTGAAACACGTTTGAAAGAATTGATAACTTCTAAAACCGAACTACCAACACCAGTTCCAATATTGAAGGTTTCAAAATTAATTTTATTTTTCTTATTTAATAAACGTTTTAAAGCTACAACATGTGCTTTTGCCAAATCTACTACATGAATATAATCCCGAATACACGTGCCATCTGGCGTTGGGTAATCATCACCAAAAACGGATAATTCATCACGTAATCCCGCTCCAGTTTGGGTAATGAATGGTACTAAATTTTGAGGCACGCCAATTGGCAACTCACCTATTTTCGCAGTAGGATGTGCGCCAATAGGATTAAAGTATCGTAAAGCAATTGCATTTAAATTCGGTTGGACTTTACACGTATCTTTTATAATTTCTTCACCAATTTGCTTGGTGTTTCCGTAAGGTGATTCCGCAGGTTTTATTGGTGCATTTTCCGTAATGGGCATTTCATCTGCCTGACCATAAACCGTACAAGACGAACTAAATATAAAATTTGAATTAGATTTAACTGTCAGTTCCTGCAACAAATAAATAAGCGTGTTTAAATTGTTTTCATAATACATTAAAGGTTCTTGAACACTTTCGCCAACCGCTTTACTAGCAGCAAAATGTATAACACCTTTAATATCTTTATAGGTCGAAAAGAAATTCTGAACGGACTGCTTATTCTTTAAATCCAATTTCTCGAAAATTGGCGATTTCACTGAAATAGCTGTAATTCCTTCCAAAACATCAATAGATGAATTAGATAAATTATCAATTATTACAACTTCAAAGCCTTCGTTTTGTAATTCGACAACGGTATGAGAGCCTATAAAGCCTAAACCGCCTGTAACTAATATTTTATCCATTAATATATTCTAAAACTTTTGATGTAATAAATTCAATTTGCTCATCGTCCAATTCGGTATGCATTGGCAATGATATAACTGTTTTAACTAAATCATTGGTTACGGGAAAATCAGCTTCATTATAACGTTCATCGGCATATGCTTTTTGATTATGCAACGGAATTGGATAATAAACACCACATGGAATATCATGTGCGTTTAAGAATTTCACCAATCCATCACGATCCACATTATTTAACTTTAATGTATATTGATGAAAGACATGACAATCACAAGTCGCACAATTACCTTCACAATCGTTACTCTTTCTAAAAGGAATTTCTATGTTTTCATGATTTTTAAAAGCGGCATCATATTTCATAGCAGCTGCTTGTCTCGCTTTATTATAAGCATCTAAATGCGGTAGTTTCGCATTTAAAACGGCTGCTTGAATAGAATCTAAACGGGAGTTGACACCAACCACATCATGATGATAGCGCTCGTACATTCCGTGATTTACAATACCTCGGATTATGTGTGCTAAATCGTCATCATTCGTGAAAATAGCACCGCCATCACCATAACAACCTAAATTTTTTGATGGGAAAAATGAAGTGGATCCTACATGACCAATAGTTCCTGCTTTGGCTTTTTTACCGTTACTGTAAGTATAATCGGCGCCGATTGCTTGCGCATTATCTTCAATTACATATAAGTTATGAGCTTCTGCCAACTCCATAATGGCTTCCATATTGGCAACTTGACCAAATAAATGAACTGGAACAATTGCTTTAGTTTTTGGCGTAATCGCCTTTTTAATGGCTTCAATATTAATATTGAAATCATTCGGATTTACATCAACCAAAACAGGCGTTAATTGTAAAAGCGCAATAACCTCAACGGTGGCTGCAAAGGTGAAGTCGGCTGTAATCACCTCATCACCTGGCTTTAAACCAAGTCCCATCATAGCAATCTGCAGCGCATCCGTACCATTGGCACATGGAATTACGTGTTTAACATCTAAATATGTTTCCAGATTTTTTTGAAACTCATGAACTTTTGGTCCATTAATAAAGGATGCATTATCAATTATTTCCTGAATATCCGGATTTACTATATCCTTAATCGCGTTATACTGACCTTTTAGGTCAACCATTTGAATTTTTCTCATACGCCACGAATTTACGAAATTCATCAACGCGAACCAATGAAATTATTTTAAAGAGATGTATTTTAGCAGCAAATTATAATAATTGAGAATTATATTTAACATCGGTATTTATTTAGCGCAATTGATTTTGCCTATTGTAGCTTTATTTAATCCTAAAATAAAATTGGGCGTTACTGGTAGGTCTCAAACGTTTTCAATTTTGGAAAACACGTTAGATACTTCTAAAAAAACGCTGTGGTATCATTGTGCATCTTTAGGTGAATACGAGCAAGGCTTACCTGTTTTTAAAGAATTACGTGCGCTATATCGCGAGCATCAAATTGTGTTGACATTTTTTTCTCCTTCAGGTTACGAGATTCGGAAAAACACAGACATTGCCGATATTGTAGTGTACTTACCTTTAGACTCACCAAGTAACGCCAAAAACTTTTTAAATTTAGTAAAACCCGAATTAACGATATTTGTTAAATATGATATTTGGCCTAATTATCTATTAGAACTCAAAAGACGCAATCATCGTGCACTTTTAATTTCGGCTTTATTTAGAAAAGATCAATCTTACTTTAAGTTTTTCGGCGGCTTTATGCGTCAGGCTGTTTTCGCTTTTGAACATATTTTTACTCAAAATGAAAACACAAAGCAGTTATTAGCAACTATTAATTATAATCAAACAACTGTAACAGGTGATACGCGTTTTGATCGTGTTTATAGTCAATTGGCACAAAATAATGAACTTGACTTTATTGGAGATTTCAAAAACAACAAAATATGTGTCGTTGCTGGAAGCACTTGGCCAGAAGACGAAGCGCTATTAATCGATTTTATAAATAATACAGAATCCGACACCAAATTTATAATTGCACCGCATAATATTAAGGTCAATCAAATTCAGAAATTAAAAGGTTCACTGAATAAAAAAACAATCCTTTTTTCAGAGAAAGAGCATAAAAACTATGCCGAATATTCCGTGTTTATTATAGACACTATTGGTTTACTAACCAAAATTTATAACTACGCTGATATTGCTTACGTTGGCGGAGCAATGGGATCAACGGGATTACATAACACTCTAGAACCAGCCGTTTTTGGCGTCCCTATCATTGTTGGGAAGCATTATGACAAGTTTCCAGAGGCATCGCATATGATTTTGGAGGGCGGAATGTTTACCATAAGCAATAAAAACGAGCTAGAGTCAACACTAAACCTGTTAATAAAAAACCCAGAAAAATCGCAAAACATTGGGAGTCAAAATTTTAAATTCATAAAAAATAGTATGGGTGCCGTAATCCAAATTGTAAACTACATACGTATATAAGGCTGGAAGCGATTTTTCTATCAGTTGTTAAAAAATGTTAAAATTAAACACAAATTATCAAATTTTGTTATTAAATTCGCACCATTAAAATTAACACTAAAACTATTAACTAATGAAAAAATTATTATTAAGTACAGCTTTATTATTGGCTTTAACTGTAACGTTCACATCTTGTAGAGATGAAAACAAAGCTGACTCTGTAGAAGAAGCTATGGATAACGCCGGCGATTCTATGGAAGATGCTGCTGATGACGTTGAAGATGCAATGGACAACGCTGCTGATGATGCTGAAGGTGCAATGGAAAAAGCTGGAAA
This sequence comes from Bizionia argentinensis JUB59, assembly GCF_000224335.1. Classification (GTDB taxonomy): domain Bacteria; phylum Bacteroidota; class Bacteroidia; order Flavobacteriales; family Flavobacteriaceae; genus Algorimicrobium; species Algorimicrobium argentinense. The sequence continues at coordinate 117,720 of NZ_AFXZ01000025.1, forward strand.
AGCTGTAGACAAAGCTGCTAAAGATACTGGAGACGCTGTTGATAACGCTGTTGACGAAACTGGAAAAGCTATTGACAATGCTGCTGATGCAACAAAAGATAAAGTTAACGACTTAACTGACGACAACTAATTAGATTTTATAAATCTGAATATTAAAAGTGCTCCAAATGGAGCACTTTTTTTATTTACACATTAAATATTTCAACATCATCCAATTTGGGCATAGAGACCTGCCATTTCAATTCTGTTTGGATTTTAACCCGAAATGCATCCATGGCTGCAGGTTCTCCATGAATTAAAAATACTTTTTCTGGAATATTCTTTATCGCGCCCATCCAATGCAATAAATCCTTTTGATCTGCATGAGCAGACAAACTTTGCAAATGCATAACTTTGGCATTCACGGGGTAATATTTTCCGAAAAATTTAATTTCGTGAGCGCCGTCTAATAATTGCCTGCCACGAGTTCCTTCGGCTTGATAGCCCACTAATAAAACAGTTGTGTTTTTCTCATCTATAAGTTGTTGTAAATAAGTTAAAACACGACCACCAGTTACCATGCCGCTACCTGCAATAACTATTTTTGCTCGTTTATCGTCTATAGCCTTCCACGTGTCCTTATAGGATTCTGTAATAGTAACATGATTGCACATCGCATCATATTCCGATGCTGTTAGCTTATGCCAATCCGGAAATTGCCTAAAAACTTCTAATACATTTTGTCCCATTGGGCTATCTACAATAATAGGAATATTCGGGATTCTATTTTCCTTGTAAAGCTTCCAAAGCACATACATTAAAGTTTGTAGTCGCTCCACGGCAAAACTTGGAATAATAAGATTCCCCCTATTATGAATGGTTTCTTTAACCAAATCGGTAAGAATTGTTTCAACATCTTCTTCGGGATGTAGCCTATTCCCATACGTACTTTCAATAAATAAAAAATCAGCCCATTCTGGTCTCTTTGGTGCTACCAACAAATAATCATCTCGGCGACCAATATCACCTGAAAACACGAAGCGTTTTTCAAAAACATCTAATTCAATAAATGTAGCACCGAGAATATGACCATTGTATTGAAAACGGTATTTGAAAAATTCTGAAAGCGTATGCCACTTTTCAGGCTCCTGACTTTGAAATAATCGAATCGTCTGTTCCGCATCTCTAATTGTATAAAAAGGCAAGGCCGGATCATGTTTGGTGAATTTTTCTTTATTCGCTTTTTCTGCACTTTCCTCATGTATTTTAGCGCTGTCCTTTAAAATTATTTCCGCAATAGCAAGCGTTGGTGCTGTCCCTATTATTTTTCCAGAAAAGCCTTGTTTTACTAAACGCGGTAAATAACCAACATGATCCAAATGCCCATGTGTTAGTAAAACCACGTCAATGGCGGGAACATCGATAGATAAATCGCGCCAGTTTAATTCGCGTAATTCCTTTAAACCTTGAAACATACCGCAATCTATTAAAACATTTAAGCCATATGTTTCCAATAAATATTTTGACCCCGTAACGACTTGAGAAGCTCCCAAAAACGTTACTTTAACCTGATTTTCTGTGTTATTAATCATCACAAAGTTGTTTAATTTCGTTTAAAATTTTTGTTTTTCTCACTTCAGAAATACCTAAATGATCTAAAAAAAAAGCATCGTCAATCAAATCACGACACAAAATGACGTCTCGAGATAATAAAAATTGTTTTTCACGATTAGTTAATAAGGTTGAAACGGTTATTGGATACAAACCCAGTCTGTCTATTCGATCTTTAAGTCCATCATTTTTAGGGTAATCCCAACTCAATAAATACAATCCAATACACTTACCATATTTAAGGGCGTCTTTAGTGAAACGCGTATTAGTAACCACCCAACCGGCTGTTAATGGCGTTTTATATGATTTAGAGTCCCAATGTTTTTTAACATCTTTAAATCTGGAAGCAATGTAAAGCGGGACTTTCACGTTACAGTTTCTCCCTTCCTCACTATGAAATTTGCATTCGGCAATAAGTGTTTCCCCATCTTTATGCGCCACCACATCAATTTCATGGGACACACAATGGCCTACTAAAACTTCACCAACTTGGGTTTCATAACCAGAATATTTTAAAAGTGCCGCAATAAAATGTTCAAAAGGAAAACCTGTTGGGCCCAGTTCATAAATTGCTTTTTTCAATTTGTATTTAGAAGCGTAACAATTCTTCTCCTTTTTTAATAACGCATAAGCTCTGTTATAAATTTCTGTTGTGGAAATGCCCTGGTACAATTCATCACGAACAGTGTCTAGAATTCGGTTGACAACATCTTTTTCAGCCCCAGACCGATTTAAAGATGCGCGCAACTTTTCCAAAGAAAACTTAACGCGATCTCCAGAGCTTTTAACAATATCAATATCTGATTCTATAGAAACCTTTTGCATGATAAATTATGGTTAAATTTTTATAAACTAGTTTCAGTTTATGATGGAATTACCAAAAAGGGTATGTGGATATGAAATCCGATATTATCGACACGGGATTTAAAAAACAGGTTTTCAAAAAAGGAATGCTTGTTATTTATCATAACTAACATATCTACTGGCTTTTCACTCATAAAATCGTTTATAGCCGTCGACACACTTTCATTTCCAACATCGTGAAAGTCATGACTAATGTTGTTTAAATAGCTTTTCAACTTTAAGCGATTAACCTGTTGTTTCTTCGATAATTTATCACCAGAACCAACATGAAATACATGAACTTGTGAATTGTACTTTTTAGCCATTTCCGTTAATGAAGCTACGTTTTGATCTTGATACTCTACTTCAAAATCAGTAGGGAATAATATATCTTGAAGTGTTTTATATTCAGCATTTTTCGGAATTACTAAAACGGGACAAGTAGCATCTTTAAATACATGCACCGTATTGGATCCGAAAAGAACTTCTTTAGATCCTGTAGCACCTTTGGTTCCCATAACTACGTAATCAATATGTTTCTTTTTCACAACATCTTTAACCTCTTGCGTTATCGTATCGGATCCAGAAATGGTTTCAAAAGAATGATGAGAATTATTAAACGACGTTTCAATTCTATTATGAAAGCTACTCAATCTTTCTTGAGATGCGGTCTTTGCAGATTTCTCTACTTTAATTTGCGCAGGACTAATTTGCATATGATCCATATTATCTACTATTGATGCATACGAGTGAAGTAAATAAAAACGGCACTTCTCTTCTGAAAATAGTTTTAAAGCATGACTTATGGCATGAAACGAATTGTCAGAGAAATCTGTGGGTAATAAAATATTTTTCATCGGAATTATTTTTAAATAGATTAATTATTAGAGCCTTAAATTTCACAAAACAAAAAAAGGTATACTAATTTTAAGGTCTTTTTCTTTAGGATTGACTGCCTAGTCAGGGCTTTTATATAATATTATTTGGGATTCACCATAAGCTACTTTTAACTTTTAAGTTGTCTTATTTATAGGAAGGTATTACTAAAAATGGAATACCAATATGAAATCCTATTTGATTGATTCGCGATTTAAAAAATAGGTTTTCAAAAAAGGAGTGTTTGTTATTTATCATAACCAACATATCTACTGGAAATTGTTTTTGAAAGTCAGCAATAGCTGGCGATACGCCTTCATTTCGCAAATCGTGAAAATCATGATTAATATTCTTTAAATACCCTTTCAACTTTAAACGATTTGTTTTTTGTTTCTCGGTTAATTCATCTCCAAAGGAGACATGTAAAACATGCACACGAGCATTATTTTGCTCCACTATATTTAGAAATGGTTTTAGGTTTTTATCCTGGTAATCAATACCATAGTCTGTTGGAAATAACACATATTCCGGTTTAGAGAACACCACATCTTTAGGAATTGCTAATACTGGACAGGTTGCATTTTTAAAGACGTGCACCGTATTAGAACCAAAAAGCACTTCTTTGGCGCCAGTAGCTCCTTGCGTTCCCATAACCACATAATCGATATTTTTTTTGCCCACCACATTCTTAATTTCTTGAGTAAGTGTATTGAAGGACGATATCGTTTCTATACTGTGTTTCGGGTTATTGAATTTAGATTTCAGTTTATTAACAAGATCCCCAAGACGTTCTATAGACGCTAATCTTACGGTTTCCATTAAATCGAATTGTGCCGTTCTGGTTTGCATATAATCCATGTTATAAATTACAGGTGTATACGTGTTTAGCAAATAAAATGTACAATCCATATTGCCAAATAATTGGATAGCATGATGTATAGCATGCATTGAATTATCAGAGAAATCAGTTGGTAATAATATATTTTTCATGATGTTAATTTTAAAAGATTAAACGGAACTATTAACGTCTTAAGTTTTGCATAACTAAAAACGGAATATTTACTTGAAGCGTCATTTTATCGACTGCAGACTGCATGAGCATGACTTCAAAAAACGACTGCCTTGTATTGACCATAACGAGCATATCTGTTTCATGTTTTTCTATATATTGATGTATGGCCGAAACAATATCATGATGACTTTCTGTAATAAGGTTAATGTCATTTTTGCTAACAACGCCTTTAACAAAAGCTAAATTATCTTCTTGTCGTAAGGATAAATTACTGCTTTTTGAAACATATAATAAGTCTATTTCTGCACGATAAGGCGCCGCTATTTCACACAACAATTTAAGCTCACGGCGTTTGTAAGGAATCATTAAATTGGTAGGAAACAGTATATGTTTTGGTTGCGTATAAACGTAATTTTCTGGAACCGCCAGCACAGGACATTGCACATATTTTAAAACTTGAAGTGTATGGCTTCCAAACAGCACCTTGGGATCGTTAGTTTCGCCACGCGTTCCCATAACAATTAAATCAATATTATGCGCTTCAACTTGCTTATCTGTTTCATCTACCAACGAATTATTGGAGGCAATAGCATGATATTTATGTCGGGGATTTGGCGACAATGCATTTACATGCGCTAGCGTTTCCGCTAACTTTGCCTCAACATCTGCTTGAATAGATTTTTCAATCTCTTGTAAAGTCTCGCGTGTTAGTTCAGAATTTTCATAAATAGTATCTTCGTAGGTGTGCAAAAAATAAAAAACACAACGTTCATACTTAAATAATTCCGAAGCATACTTAATGGCGTTTTTAGCATTCTCCGAAAAATCGGTTGGCATTAAAATTTGTCTCATATAATCAGATTTTTAGCTATTCTAAAATTAAACAATCACATTTTCATTTACTATGATATTTATCACATTAACAAAGTTTTATAAAATAGAACGGTTATTTATTTTATAAAAAAGGTAACTTTAATTTTCTATTTTTGAATATAAAGAATAACTGGCAAATATGTTACCACAAAAGAAAAAATTCTAGATAATTTCAACTTGATCTTATTATATTTCCCACAGATTGACTTATATTAAAACCGCCTACTTAATGAAAATTACTATATGAAAAGTTATTCCATATTCACCATATTATTATTGTGTTTTGCCATATTCATGGTTGATTTTGCAGCTTTTTATTGGTTAAAATCTATTACCGATCTACTAAATTCAGATATATTAAAACATACCATACATATACTTTTCTGGTTTTTTACTGTCGGTTTAATAACCGCTATTATTATTCTGAAATTAAAGTTAGATTCTATTGCACCACGACGTAAACAAATTTTAATAAGCTCCATTTATGGACTCACCATTTCCTCATTTGTTCCGAAAATAATTTTCATTGTTGTGATAAGCATATTATATCTCACCAATTATGCTGTAACATCTAAAGAATCGCTTATTATTATTCCTTTACTGGGTTTATTTGCTGGATTTTTACCCTTTTTTGTAATTGTATATGCTATTTTTAAATCGGTTTACAATTTTAAAGTTTATGAACATAGCATCAAGTTCTCACATTTACCTAAAACTTTCGATGGCTTAAGAATTGTTCAGATTTCCGATTTACACTTAGGAAGTTTCAATCATCGTTTTCATATTATGGATCGTGCATTTTCAAAAATAAACCAACTGAATCCCGATTTGATATTCTTTACTGGCGATTTAGTAAATAACTATGCTTCAGAATTACGCGGTTGGAAAAAATCTTTCCGACATCTTTCGGCTAAAAAAGGCATGTATGCTATTTTAGGAAATCATGATTATGGCGATTATAGCCTATGGAAATCTGAAGAGGCCAAGCGAAAAAACTTTAAGGGCATAACGAAATTTTTCGAAGACAATAATTTTAAATTACTTTTAAACGAATCTGAAGTAATTGAAATAGACAATCAGAAAATCACTATTATTGGTGTTGAAAACTGGGGGAACCCACCTTTTAAACAGTATGGCGATTTAAAGAAAGCCATGAGCAAAATTCAAGACATTCCTTTTAAAATATTACTTTCTCATGATCCGTCTCATTGGACAGAAGAAGTAATAAATAAAACGGATATTGCATTAACGCTTTCTGGACATACACACGGCATGCAAGCTGGCGTAAGTTTTGGGAAAAAAGAATGGAGCCCCATAAAATATAAGTATAAACATTGGGCGGGATTATATAAAGAAAACGAACAATACTTATATGTTAATCGCGGCTTGGGTTGGCTTGGATTTCCTGGAAGATTAGGAATGCGACCAGAAATAACCTGCATTACATTGCGTAAAGCTTAAATTTTAATATTAGATTATAACTAAAAACAAGAATACATGTCTTTTATAGATTACTACAAGGTTTTAGGTATTGCCAAAAATGCAGACGAGAAGGCCATTAAAAAAGCATACCGAAAAATGGCACGAAAATATCACCCAGATTTAAATCCAGGTGACACAGAAGCAGAAAAAAAGTTTAAAGAAGTTAATGAAGCCAATGAGGTATTAAGCCATCCTGAAAATCGCAAGAAATACGATTCACATGGAAAAGACTGGCAACATGCCGATGCCTACAACCAAGCTAGACAGCAACAAGGTGGCGGCCGGAGTCAGCAGCAATATTCAGGCTCTAGTCAGTTTAATGGAGGTGATTTTTCCGATTTTTTTGAATCTATGTTTGGCGGCGCTTCTCGCGGATCCAGAAGTCAAGCCGGCTTTAGAGGCCAGGATTTTAATGCCGAATTACAATTGGATTTAAAAGATGTTTATATAAGTCATAAACGCACTTTAACTATTAATGGCAAGAATATACGCATTACTATTCCTGCTGGTATTGAAAACGGCCAAGTTATAAAAATATCAGGTCACGGCGGACCAGGAGCTAATAACGGCCCAAAAGGTGACCTTTTTATAACATTTACCATTAATAATAACACCACATTTAAAAGAGACAAAGCTAATCTATACGCCACAGTCGATTTGGATTTATACACCGCACTTTTAGGTGGCGATATTACTGTAAACACTTTTGACGGTAAAGTAAAATTAAATGTTAAACCAGAAACCGAAAACGGAACGCGCGTAAAACTTAAAGGGAAAGGGTTTCCGGTTTATAAAAAAGCAGATACGTTTGGCGATCTATTTATTACTTATGATATAAAAACACCGACCAATCTTACCGATAAAGAAAAAGAATTATTCACTGAATTATCAAAACTACGATAACCATGGACACAAAAAACGTCATTACTATAACAGAATTCTGTCAGCATTATGATATTCCGGAATCGTTTATTATAACTTTAAGCGAATATGAATTAGTAGAAATTTCAACCGAGAGCGAAACGCCGTGCATTTACGTAACCGAAATCAAATCCATTGAAAAACTGATACGTTTTCATTTTGAATTAGATATAAACATTGAAGGCATCGATGCTATTTCAAATTTATTAAATAAAGTAGAACGATTACAAGAAGATGTTAAGTCCTTGAACAATAAGTTACGGTTTTATAAGGAAGGTGATTGAAACACTTACTATGTTTAAATTCGCTTTCGTTAGTTTGCATGAAGAATTTAAAGAAAATACAAGTTTTTTTAATTATTCGAAAAGCATACCTTTTTGATGAAAAGCTTAAGCTGATTTATATTTTATTCCGACTTGAATTTTCTCTTTATAGCAGCTTCGACTCTAATTATTAGAACAATAACCACCAGAATAATTAATCCTGATCCAATAATAGTTGCAGTATTTTCACTTGGCTGATATATAAATCCAAGCAATCCAGTCATAGATAATAAAGCTCCAAGTTTCATCATTTCCTTTGAAGAATATTTCTGTGCAAAACCCCATGTTTCTTTAGTTTTCATTGAGTTTTTAGTCCTATAACCATAAAGACTATTTATTTTATCAGGAGGAAATATGAGCATAACGAGTCCTACTACAATGAAAATCAATCCTGTCGAAACAGGAATAAAAAAAATAGGGTTTTCAGTTGGCATAATTATTATTGATTATATTTTATATCTACTTGTTTTTCTTGAGCTATGAATTTCGTTTTCATCAACTAAGTTATCAGAAATGGCAATTAGTAATGGCACTTCTTTATTAATGGTAAAATCAACGCTATTTTCAACATGAATTTTTAGTTTTGCGGTATTTATTGTTTAATCATTTTAAATTCGCTTATCCACTAGATATTTTATTCGCATTGAAACCATAGAATGCTATTGATTCTCTATTTTTCGTGAAATCGATTTCAGTTTTTTTTTGTAAGAGAATATTTTTAATAATATAGCTGAACCCCTCATAATGATAGGTTCATATAAGTTTTCACGCACTAATGTAATCATTTTAAATAAATAAATATTGAAGAGATGGCACAAGCTCAATGACAGTTTAAACTCATAAAAAGTAATATCCTGGAAAAATTTTAGTCACTCTTTATAGTTATTAAACCCGCAAACACCAATTTTCTCAAAAAATTCTCGCTAAACGCATGGAAATTACATGTATAATTGCTAATTTTGAATCATTCTAAATAAGGAACGAATAATCTAAAATTTATATTATGAAAGTAGCATCATTAGTAGACAATGTAGAATACAATGAAACGAAACCAACCATTCAAGTTTTAATGGAAACAGAAACTGGAAAAGAAATTCGTATCGCTTTTAAGGAAGGACATGTTATGAAAGAACACAAAACACCTTTCCCTATAGTAGTTGAAGTTTTTGAAGGTGCTATAGATTTTGGTGTGAATGGGAAAATCCATCATCTTAAAAAAGGAGATTTAATTGCGTTGGAAGGCGGTGTGCCACATGACTTAACAGCAACTGCAACTAGTATAGTACGTTTAAGTTTAAATAAATTAGACTCTGCAAAGCGGGTAGAAGATGTTGTTAGCAAGTCGTAATTTGTTTTAGTACCGACTTAAACAATGTTATAATTGGATTTTAAAATTGAAAATTATGTACACAGAAAAAAACATTACCGATTTTATAAAAAAAGAACCTATCCTAGAGAATATAATAGCTTTAAAACCGGTTATCTGGCAGAATTCGAAACGTAAATCCATGGCAGACATGCCTGATTTCTCTATAAAAAAGGAAGATATGGTGGCTGCTGAAGCCTTGTGGGAACGCTTTGCTCCTTTTTTTATGAAAGCGTTTCCTGAAACCAAAATAACGCAGGGTATTTTGGAATCGCCTTTAAAAGAGCTTTCCCATATGAAACGTCTTTTAAATGAGGAGGCGCCAAAAATTGAAGGCCGTCTTTTCTTAAAATGCGATAACAAACTTCCTATTGCTGGCTCGATTAAAGCTCGTGGTGGTTTTTATGAAGTCTTGCATCATGCTGAAAATTTAGCCTTTAAAGCTGGTATGCTGAAAGATTCCGACTATAAAGCTTTTGCGACTCCAGAGTTTAAACAATTTTTTAATCAGTATAAAATTGGCGTTGGATCAACTGGAAACCTAGGATTAAGTATCGGCATTATCGGTGCTGCTTTAGGATTTCAAGTCACCGTTTATGTATCGGCAGATGCGAAACCATGGAAAAAAGATTTATTAAAAGAAAAAGGCGTTAAAGTCATCGAGTTCTCTGGCGATTTTAGCGAAGCAATTCTAGCAGGACGCCAACAAACCGATGCCGATCCAATGGCTTACTTTGTGGATGATGAAAATTCTAATGATTTATTTTTAGGTTATTCTGTTGGCGCGTTACGAATAGCAAAACAATTAAAAGAACAAAATATTCCAGTAGACGATCAACATCCATTGTTTGTTTACTCGCCTTGTGGCGTTGGTGGCTCTCCTGGGGGCACAGCTTTTGGTTTAAAACAAATTTATGGAGATCATGTACATTGCTTTTTTGTGGAGCCTACCCACTCCCCTGCAGTATTAACAGGACTTGTTACGGGAGAAAATAGCCAAATAAGCGTACAGGATCTTGGTATTGATAATAAAACAGAAGCCGATGGGCTAGCCGTTGGTCGACCATCCAGTTTTGCAACATCTATAAGTTCGCATATTATTAGCGGACTTTACACCATAGAAGATCAAACGCTTTACAACCTGCTCACTAAACTAATGGACACCGAAGATGAATTCTTGGAGCCATCAGCAACAGCAGGACTTATTGGTCCGCAAATGGTTCTAAAAACTGATTATGCTAAAATGAATAATTTAAATATGGCAAATGCCACGCATGTAGTTTGGGCTACCGGCGGCGATTTGGTTCCAGAAAAAGAACGATTGGAGTTTTATGAGCGCGGTTTAAGTGATATTTTGATTTAGTTATGATTTCTATAACCAACAAAATATTAAATTTATCTAGTCGAATTATTTTAAAATTTGCAGACCCCACAGGTTTCAAAAACCTGTGAGGTCTTTTTAAACACCGCGAAAAGTTAATGAGTTTTAGGAATTGGCTCCGCCCCTTCTCATATCAACATTTTGATAAAATTTATCCACCATGCAGAAACCTTAAAAACTTACAAGTTCAAACC
>NZ_AFXZ01000024.1 GCF_000224335.1 Bizionia argentinensis JUB59
ATATTGAGTTATATCCACCACCTTTATAATTTTGAATTAGAGGTTCAATCGAATTGACATAATGTTTTTCGGATTCGGTCAATTTCTTTGATTTAAGTCGGTTTAATTCCGCTATGGCTTTTTCTTTTTCTCCAACTATGGTTTGTAAAGTCAAATAGCCAATGTATTCCATTATATTATTTTCATTTTCATAACGAATTTTTGGACTTTGTTCGAATGCAACTTTATACAAATCCATAGCTTCTTCAAACTTGTCCATTTTTTCGAGGGTCATTCCTTTCAAAGTCAGTATAGAATTTGTGTTTTTTAGTTCAGTCGGAACAGTTTCTAAAATTCCTAATGCTAATTCAGGTTTTTGACTCCACCAATATGTCTTTACTAAACTTTCGTATGTTGAAATATCGGTTGGGTCAACTTTAAGGGCTTTTTTAAAGAATACAATTGCACTGTCAGTTTTGTTTTGCATTTGATATTCAAGACCTTTTTCGTGGTATTCAATCAGCAATGGATTCGGTTCATTTTTCTCATTTTTACAAGAAATAAGAATGACCAAAATCGATATGTAGATTGCTTTTTTCAAATTAATGCCAACTCGTTATATGTGCACTAATATAACTGATTTAAGCTATTATAACTGGGATATCGATAGTTTTAGTTATATTTCATTCATTCTTCAAAAAAAAATATTTATTATTACCGGAGCGAGATCTTAAAAAATAGTACCGTGGTTCTGCGTATCAATGTAAGGACTGACCAATAAAGTTGCGCTGTTTGGGCAAAACAATTAAAGAGAAAAGTTTTCTGTAACGTATTACAAAGTAGAATATGAACGTAATATAGAACGTGTAAATAGTCCGCAAGGCAGCTATATGACAGGCAAACGGCAAAGTACGGTAGAACCCGTTTTTGGAATCTTGACCCAGTTCATGGGATTAAGAAAAATAAATACCATAGGAATAGAACAGGCAAATAAGGTTATGCATTTAGCAGCCATGGCATACACTTTTAAAACCTGTCTGCCAGCAGGAAGGAGTACTAGAAGTTTACACAGAAACTGGCAAAAACCAAGGCAAAAGCGCTTGGTCTTATATTTTCTAAAATAAATAGTCTTCAAAACTTAATAATCTTCAATTTGTGGCAACCAAAATTTAACTAAATGACAGTTACATAAAATTAAAAAAGCCCTAAAAAGGGCTTAAATGGGTTCGTTTATTTTGGTTTTAGGGCGTTGTGCAACGGTTACCGTTGTTGGCAATAGTTTTTATTTTATTAATGCACCTACCAAAACACCAATTAAACCACTAATAGAACTAACAAGTGGTACAATCCACCATCTACTATCTTTTTTATTTTCAAAAGCTCTTCCTTGTAAATCAATAGCAGTAGTTATTAAAGACTGAATTTCTGTACTATTTAAAGGTGACCTTGAAATTCGCTCTTTAGCTTCAGTAGTTGATAAATTATTTATTTCCTCTAAAGTTATTTCTTTATTCAGGTCTACGTGATACCTTCTCTGTTTACTTCTTCTCCAAGCTAAAGAAACTTTTCCTTCATCATTATTAAACCTGAAAAATTCAGGATGCTCTTCAAAAATTTTTTTCCAATGAGCAGAATTAGATTTATCTCCAGAGATTCTCATGGACCAACTTTCAAAATCTAATTTATAAAACCTATATATTGCCATTACTTGAATAGCGGCTAAAACATCGGCTAAACGATTTTCATATTTAATATATGGTGATTGATATTTTGTGTCAAACATTATATTCTAATTTAATTCAATTTTTTTTTGTAAAATAATTAGATAAAAACTGATTCATTAGGGTTTTAATCTAAACTTAATAATCTTCAATTTAAGACACCAACATTTATGTAAATAAGCGCCCACAAAAAAAAACAGAATGCCCTAAAAAGGGCTCAAATGGGGTCTTTTATTTTGGTTTATGGCGTTGTGCAACGGTTACCATTGTTAGCTACCGTTTTTATATTATCATTTCTTTTTCAATGATCCTTTCTATTTTTGGTCCGTTCTGAGGGTAGCTGTCATAACCTCCAAGAAAACCAAATTTAGCATTATAGGTTGTAATAGTTTTTTCGACTTTATTTTCGAAACTCAATATGTCAATGTATATTTTTTCTCTTAAATTTAAACCTTGTCTACCATTCGTAAAGAACAACATAAGATTTGTTCTATTTTCAAATTCACTTTCATAGTAGAAAAAAACATCAATCTTTTCGTCCTTTAAAATTGATTCTAAATCTTTAATGAAATCTTCCTTATATTCTAAATCTATATTGCAGTCTAATCTTAATTTTGAGTTTTCTGCATTGTGTTTTTTTAATTCTGAACCAACTACTTGTAAAAAAGTCTGTTTAGGGTATGTAATTTTATTTTTCGGATTTTCATTACAAAGTTTAATCAAAGTAGGGTTTCTCAAAGTTTTGTCTTTTGCTGGGTAAGCCCTATGATTCCTTAAAAGTTTCTCAACTTCCTTTATTAATAAAAAATCATAATCAAAAAGTTGATAACCGCCTGTTCCTATTTTCAATTTATGTTGCTCTTGATATACAAAAAGATAGCCATCAGAATTTTTATCGATTAGATTTTTTAAATCTTCAATGATTTTTTCTGGGTGTTTAGCTTCAAAAATAGTAACCAATTCTGCTGGGTTATCTGCGTGACCACCATAACCTTTTTTAAATTCAAAAAAGTCAAATTTGTATAAGTTTATAGGAAAATCAAAATACCAGTAAGTTCCTAATATCATATTTCGTTTTTTTAATGGTAGCTAACATTTAGTATATTGCATTTAGGGCAGTAGAAAGCGATAAACTTTCAAGTTTACTCTGAACCAAATTTTTATATTTTGTTTTTAACTTATTCATCTTAAAAGCCAAATTAAAAATTTGGCGGTGTTCGTAAATAGCTCTGAACTTTCGCAATCCACTGAACGCCCTATTTGCTATATACAGTGTTAGCCACATTGTTAACAGTCATGGTCTTGATGACACTTTATTTCTGTATTAAGCAACTCTTCTATTTGGTTAATTAATGCTTTTGTTTCAGGTCTACTATGTTCATTATTAATTCTAAAATCTCCAATTGAAACTGTACAATAGCCACCACCTTTTGCAGGTAAAGCATTAATCCATGAGGTTTTTATAGGTTTTTCCAGTTTTATTGTTTCCCAATAGTTGGATAGGTAATATTCATCAGAATTAGATTTCCATACTGAAATATGAAATTCGGAAATGTTTTCTTGAACCTGTTCAGGTGTTTTAAAAACCTCTCTTTTGTGAAATCCATTCAATGCTCGGGAAATATAGTTTGGAGATTGGTCAGGGTAATTTGGGGTTTCCATTGACCATGTAATCCATTGCTTTTCCTCCATTTTGTATAAATTAATAGACTTCTTATCTACTCTCGTGGCCAAATCGTACTCTATTTCTATCAATCGTTTTGCATACAAAGAGTCTAAAATTTCAATATCCTCTAAATGAATGTATAAGCAACCAATGTTTTCTTCATTATTCTCTTTTCGAATATCACCATAAATACTGACACCAATTTGACAGTTGTCATATTCCCATTTACAATTTTTAATAACACTCCCACTTCCGTAGTTATCGCCAATGTGGTCAGTAGATTTAGGTCCAAGGTGGTTTTCTAGCGACTCAATAACACTTTCCAGTGTATTTTCTTTCGCTGAAATACTTATAGAAATATTATTTATTAGACGGTCAGTATTAGGAGAACTAAATTCACATGAGTTGGTTCGTATAGACCAAATATCGGATAACGGGACTTTTAATGTTGAGTTCTTGGAGTAAGGATTTTCATTCTCTATGATAGAGTCATTGGGAGATAATTGAGGCTTTATATCAGATAGTAAATGCCCCCATTTGAACTTTATCTCACTTATTTGGAATTGCTCTAATCTCATATTATTGTTATGCCTAACGGTTTTGTGTATGATTTCGTTGCGTGATTAAGCATTAAAGTTAGCAAATAAATCACAGATAGAAAGTCCGCGAGGACTTTCGTAAGTAGGCTATAACTAGCAATGAATTATACACGGTGTTGTAGGTAGTTATTTTTTATCAAAAGGTTCCAATGTTAGGAATATTCCATCTTCTGAACAATAATTTAAAACGCCATTTTCATTAACTTCAAAAAATTCTCCGTGATTATTCGGCTCATAATCATCATATCTTATATTATCTTTTAATTCGGTTGATTTTAGTTTCTTTGAGGATTTACTTCCATCAAAAAAATTAGTTTCTAAAATTAATTCGCCATCCAAATTTAGAAGCACCATACTTGAACTAGTATATGGTGTTTCATCAATCCATATACCAATTGTTGCTCTTTTATCATTATTCAGTCCATTAATTAGGAACTTCTCCTGCTCAATAGTGAGACCATTAATAGAAGTTTTTAATTTTTTCTCTTCAAAATTAGCTGTAGCCCAATAACCACTTACATCAGTAAAACCTTTAAGTCTAAAAGAAATAAAAAGTCTTTTTGGAATTCTGAACATATCATTTCTTAAAAGATGAGCAATCCAGTTCAATTGTTTTTCATTAATTTTAGATTCCAATTCAATTTCGACCATTGCTTTTATTTCTCTAATATAAACTTTGCTAATAAATTTATATTTAATCGGATTCTGTCCAGTTTTTTCTGATGGTATTTCTTTAATATAGGTATGTCTCTCTTTTGTTAAATCATTAACCTTGATAGCATCAAACTCATATGAATTATGTTTTTGAATTATTTGAAAGAACTGAATGTTTCTGCCTTTCAATCTGTCCATCATTAAATCTTTTTCAGATTCGTCCATATTTAGACCAAAATAGATTGATTTAAGACAATTAGGGTCGTATGGATGTTCTCCATAAAATCCAGTAACAATTCTATGTTCTTGTTCGTAATTCCATCTTTTCGATTTGTAACCAGCTAATTTTTGTACGACTTGATGTCCTTTAGTATTATTTATATCTCGAATTCCATATTCTGGTGGTTTTTTATTATAAATAACAGGAAAGGAAAATGTCTCAAATGCCTTATAACTATTTGCTAATAATTCTAAATCATATTCTATACAAAACCCTTTATGACTGTCTGCATAATGTGCCCAAAGTAACTCGTCTTTATAAGTCTTCGATAAAGAATATATTCCAATTCCTTTTTTCTTTACTTCAAATAAATTGTGAGCAGCTTTTTCAACTTCTAAAAACTGTTCAGATTTTTCTTTTCCGAATATTTTTGCAAAAGTTCTAGATTGAGATTTAAAAGGGTCTGTATTGATTAATGTTTCGCAAGGGTCGTTTAAGTCATCAAATTTAGGTGACCAGTAGAAATTTTTTTCAAGAGACTTTAAATCTCTTTCAAAATTTGCTCCTCTATATTTATAGACTATCATTTTCTTTAATTACCTACAACTCGTTATATGTGCACTAATATAACTGATTTAAGCTATTATAACTGGGATATCGATAGTTTTAGTTAAATTTATTCATTCTTCAAAAAATAATATTTATTATTATCGGAGCGAGATCTTAAAAAATAGTACCGTGGTTCTGCGTATCAATGTAAGGACTGTCCAATAAGGTCACGCTGTTTGTGTAAAACTGCTAAAGAGAAAAAGTTTTCTGTAACGTATTACAAAGCAGAATATGAACGTAATATAGAACATGTAAATAGTCCGCAAGGCAGCTATATGAAGGGCAAACGGCAGAGCATGGTAGAACCCGTTTTAGGAACACTCACCCAGTTTATGGGTTTAAGAAAATAAATACTATAGGAATAGAACAGGCAAATAAGGTCATGCATTTAGCAGCCATGGCGTACAATCTTAAAAAGTACTTGAAGTTTACACAGAAACTAGCAAAAACCAAGGAAAAAGCACTTGTTCTTATATTTTTTAAAATAAGAGGACTTCAAAACGTAATAATATTCAATTTAAGACAGCCAACATTTATGTAAATAAGCGCCCACAAAAAAACATAAAGCCCTAAAAAGGGCTTAAATGGCGTCGTTTATTTAGGTTTTATGGCGTTGTGCAACGTTTACTGGTGTTGTGCAACATTTTTTTTTCATTCTGCTATTCGAATATCCTCAAACATTTTTTTCAACTCCTTAAATTCAGCTTGAGTTTTCAGTTCGGTTAGATCACGTTTTTTTCCGTTTAATAATTTTATTGAAAATCTATTTCTCCCGAATATCGATTTTTCATTTAATTCTTTTATTTCTCCAATTGGTATTTTTTCTAATGTCGTTCTTTTAAATACAAAAAGATATAAAATAATAAGAGAGGCAAAACCTAATACAAACCAAATAATTTCCTGAAATCCTATTCCAGTTTTGTTAATATTTAAAATTCTCAATACTGCATTTAGAAGATTTAAAACCATTAAGAATTTCATTACGAAGTAATGAGTTTTTACTCCGTCTTTGATTTCAATTGATTTATCTATTTCATTATACTTAATTTTCATTTCGTCATTTTTTTCAAATGTTGCACAACGTTTATGTATATTAGCTGTGGCGTGTTTAAGCATCTAATTTAGTAAATAAAAACCGAATAGAAAATCCGCGAGGATTTTCGTAGGCAGGCTCGAACTAGCCATTAATTATACACGTTGTTGCCATTAGTTTTTTATCCGAATAGTTTCGAGTAACGTTCCCATTTTCTTTTGTCCATATTCGTTCTCAACGTTCATATCAATTCGGATAATATTTTCTTTTTCGGTTAATTTCGTTTTGAATTTAAATCCGCCGTTACTTTGATTTAAAGTGTCTGGATTTATTTTTTTTCCGTCTACAAGGCTATCGAATTTAACGAAATAGCTCTTGTTTGGATTATAGCCGACAACCAATAATTCAACGTTAAATTCCGCATTCCGTTCGTACTTATTGTCTTTAGAATAAATTTCTCGAAAAGAAATGCTATCAAAAACATATTTAGATTCAATATCCGCAACAATTTTTTTCAGACTGTCATTTTCCTTCTTAAGGTTTTCAATTTTCGCAAAGGAATTTTCCATTTGATTAATATCTGTACAACTAGAAATTAGTAAGGTCAGAAGTACAATTATTATCAGTTTGTTCATTTTTTTCAAATTAATGGCAACGTTTATGTATAAGGAAAGTTGCGTGTTTGTGTGCGAGGATTTTCCGAAGGAGAATCAGAAGCTGGCAAACGAGCAACGACCTTTGATTAAGCACTTAACCGCACTTATTTTTATACGGCTTAAGTTAGCATTTTAATAAAAACACTAAATTAAGGTTTATAAATAAGAAAGTACAAAAGAGAGGAGTAAGGTTATTGTACACGCAAAGACATTGATCTTGTCAATCCCGAAGTTTCGGGAATAATCGCCTCTCTTTTCTACATAGATTTCGTACTCCCGATAGCTATCGGGACTATAAGGCTTAATGACCTCGATTTTAAGTTGTTGAAACTCGCGTAGATTGTCATTTAAAAAATAGTTTCTTATGTGTGAAATACAAATTATTTTGAACTGCGAAGCAAATCATGATTACATATATTAAAATATGAGCGAATGAATAAATTGACATTAGCCATTTGGTTTTTGATGTTACAGATTCCGATGGCAATTATTATCAGTTTAAAACAGAGTTTCTGGTTTTAAAAAGTTTTTGAAACTCTTAAGCGAAAAGAGTCCTTGCGTAATGGAAGCAACCGGCTATTATCACTATCAGCTGGCTTATTTTTTAATGGAATCTGGGATCAAATTGTTTGTAGAAACCAGATGAAGCTCTTGAAGATCAAGACGGATAAAAGTGATTCTAAACTTATTTGTGAGTATGCAAAACAAGTTGAATTGAAACTTTGGAAAGGCAACTCTAAACATCAAACAGAATGCCTGGAAATGATCAGACTCCTTTCTGTATATACAAAACAGAGCACAATGTTAAAAAATAAATTACATGGTGAAGGAGTTTTAGGCAATCCAAGTAAAGCGGTTATGAAATCTTTGAAACGTAGTTTGAAACACGTTTAAAAAGAAATGAAAAACTAGGAAGACAAGCTAATAGCTTTAGTAAAAGAAGCACATTAAGATGCACTAACACGCCTAAAAGCGATACCAGGTATTGGAAACAAAACAGCAGTAACGTTGGTAGTTCCAACGGATGGATTTGATCGTTTTACAAGCGGAAGTGAATTGTGTAGTTATGCTAGCTTAACGTCAATAATTAGACAAAGTGGAAGCAGTTTAAAAGGCCGACCTCGGATTAGTAAAATGGATAATCAAAAACTTCGTAATTTATTAGTTATGTGCAGTTTTAATGTCTGTAAACCTGCTTGCCGGCTGGCAGATATAAAAGGGCTTGTGGGGATATTTATGAGCGACTTGTGGACAAAGGAATGAGCGCAAAACTAGCGTTAATAGCCGAGTGTAATAAACTGTTAAAACAGGCTTTTGCAATAGCTAAAACAGGGTTAATGTATGAGAATACTTACAGAAGTACTTTAGTAAAAAGTTAATGTATTTTTACTTGATTTTTACCACAGTACCTTGTTAGTTTTGAGTGCCTTTTATATTATAATCAAATTCTTTGTATTTGATTTCCGTAATCTTGATCAAAATTTCGATGGAGTCATTTTCCTTTTTCTATTTGTCCTTTGTTATTCGCTTTTAAAAACTCGCCTGTTTCGACGTTCAAACAAGTTAACCACATGCCTCCGTGTGCGAAAGTATCAATACAAATTGTGTGACCAAAATCTGCTATTTTTCCATTTACTCGAGCAGTATGTCCGCAAATCACAGTTTTTACCGGATCATAAATTAGAGGTTCTTCAAACTTCTTGAAAAATAAATAATGCTCATTCTGTTCCTCTAAACTCTTGTTTTCTTCAAGTCCTGCATGAACAAATATAAAATCTCCAATTTCTAAATAGGGTAAGCAAGAATCAATAAAGTTCCAATGCGTTTTATCTATCTGATTCATCCAATTTTGGTTATCACCAATTTTATAGGA
Source organism: Bizionia argentinensis JUB59 (assembly GCF_000224335.1). Lineage (GTDB taxonomy): Bacteria > Bacteroidota > Bacteroidia > Flavobacteriales > Flavobacteriaceae > Algorimicrobium > Algorimicrobium argentinense. The sequence goes on from NZ_AFXZ01000024.1 coordinate 9,011, forward strand.
GTTTAATGTAAGTGATCCTCCATACTCTTCTAGCCAATACTCAAATATTTCAGTTGAGGATTTGGCACGTCTCATCATTATCTCATGATTACCAAGAATAAATTCGAAGTCGAATGTTTTACTTTTTTCAATTAACCAATCAATAACGCCTTTGCTATCAGGTCCTTTGTCGATGTAATCTCCAAGAAAAACTACTTTATCATCTTCCTTTATCAAACCCTGCTGAAAAATAGTTTTTAATGCGTTTATACTACCATGTATATCTCCAATTGCGTAAATTGCCATAATTACTTTTGTTTTTATAACGTGTAACCCAAAGCTTATATTAAGTTTATTTAACTATTGATAAGCATTAAAATTCTAGTAATTTACTTTTGACTTATTCTTTAATTTATATTCTATGATAGGGTATAGATTATAAGTTGGATAAATTTCTGATTTAAAAGCCTTCCATGCGGTTCTTTCAATTGCCAAATTTACAGCAGATAATTTTGAACTAGGGAGTTCCAATACAACCATTTGACCAAGTCCCATAACTACAAACCAATTAACTACAGAAGTGCCTTCTGGAGGGAGATTTTCATAAAACCCTTGATTGGTTCTTATCTCTTCAATCTCATTTAAATTCATACTTTGATCATGTTTAAGAAAGACGGTTAATAACAACTTTTCATTAGCTTTTTCAGAGCTGGGTGTGGAATCAAGCACTACTTTTGACTTATTTTTTAACTTATGTTCTACGATAGGATACAAATTATAAGTTGGATACATTTCTGTTGTAAAAGCTTTCCATGCGGTTCTTTCAATAGCCAAATTTACAGCAGATAATTTTGAAGCAGGAAGTTCCAAAACAACCACTTGGCCAAGTCCCATAACCACAAACCAATTCACTACAGAAACACCTTCTGGAGGAAGATTTTCATAAAACCCTTGATCCATTCTTATCTCTTCAACCTCATTCAAAGTCATGCTTTGATCATGTTTTAGGAAGATTGTTAATAAAAACTTGTCGTCCGCTTTTTCGGAATTGGACTTTTCATCTGGCGATTGTGAATAACCCGTGAATTGTAGTATGAATAATCCGAATAATAATGCGTATTTCATATATTATACCTTTTATATTTTAGGGTCAGACTTTAGATTTTATTCTACTTAATGTTTCTTGTGATATATTTATATAAGAAGCTACTATTTTGTTTGGTAAGCGTTTAACAATATTTGGGTTTATTTTAAATAACTGATTATATCTTTCTGAAGCATTTAAAGTAGTAAAAGACATGAGTCTTTTTGAATTATTTACATATGCTTTTTCTAAATAAATACTATAAAAATCCTTCCATTTGGGAACAATTGTCATAAGATGCCTAAAGTCATCGTGCGTGATGTATAAGAGCTCACTATCTTCAATAACTTGAATTGTTTCTTGGGCAGGTTCATTCGTTATAAAACTAACAAGTGCTGTGGCAAATTGATTTTCAAACGCAATATAACGCGTAACGTCTTTTCCATTATCATCTATGAAAAATAATCTTAGACAACCTTTTTTTACAAAATAGCTAATTTGACTAATTTTTCCAGTAGCAAGTAAAATCTCATTTTTATTTTTTTTATGGTTTTAAAATAAGACAACACAGTTTTTAGATCTCCATCTTCAATAGTAATATTCTTTTTTATGAAATTAGTGAGTTCGATATTATTTGCCATCTATTTGTAGTCTCTTACAAATTTACGGTATTGAATAATATCCTGTATTGATAAGACCATTAAATTATGTGTCTTTGCAAATTCTGTGATTGTATCTGAATTTGCCATTGTTCCGTCATCATTCATTAATTCGCACAATACTGCTTCTGGTTGTAAGCCTGCTAGTTTCATTAAATCTATACTACCTTCGGTATGACCTTTTCTTCCTAGCACGCCTTTGTCATTAGCTCTCAATGGAAATATATGACCAGGTTTAGCTAAGTCATTGCTCTTAGCATTTTCATTGCAAGCAACTTGTATAGTTGTCAATCTATCTTTGGCAGAAACTCCTGTAGTCACACCTTCTTTGGCTTCTATAGTGATTGTAAAAGGGGTTTGAAAACTACTTGTGTTCTCCTTTACCATATAGGGTAGATTAAGTGAATCTGCTTTTTTATTTGTTAAACAAAGGCAAACAATACCACTACATTTTCTAATCATAAGTGCCATGTGATTATCGGTCATGTTGTGCGCCGAAAATATCAAGTCTCCTTCATTTTCTCTATTCTTGTCGTCAGTTAAAATAACGCCATTTCCATTTCGAATATGTATTAATGCTTTTTCTAATCGCTCTATACTTTCAGTAGTAGTGGTTTGTATTGTATCTAATTCTGCTAGTTCCATTTTAAATAATTTATTTTTTAGATTAGCAAAACTAATATTGTTTCAAGCCAAACTATTTGACCTAAGTCAATAAATTAATCTATTTATTCAGTGAATTATCAACCCGAATTAAAAAGCCCTGAAACAAGTATGTAAGTATTGGTTTTATTATTTACTCAATGCTTTTAATATTCGTTCTTCGTTTATAACTATATCGCGAAATAATACATGAGGAAATTCCTTAAATTTTGAGGTTTTAAAAGCCTCTGAAATATTGGATAGCGTAGCCGCTGTAATAAGTGATAAATTCATCTCTGTGTCCATTTCACAGTCCGTAATAAAATCGTCACTAAATTCAGGTGCAACGAGTAATACTTTAACAATTCTCAAGTCATTTTTTAACCCTAAATTCTGGTAAGACTTCAATTGCCTTGAAACAGAACTAAATTTATTATATCCTTTTTCTTTGCTTGTTTTACATTCTACAATTATTACTTCATTATTACCCAGATTTAAAAGAATATCAATCATATCCTTTTTAGTGTTTAAATTATTTCTAAATGCATCATCGACATTAAAGCCTAAACCTTTAAAAATGACTTTGGTCAATTCCTCGAATTTTATTCCGAGTTCACTTTCTTTAACCATTATGCCATTTTCTTTTAATAAATTTAAATTCCTATAAGCTACATTTTCGAAATTTTCGAAATATAAATTCTCAACGTCCTTATAATGCTCAATAATGTTTAGAATGTAATCGCCACGTTGCTTAATGCCATTATCCTTAATAAAATTGGTTAAATCTGTTTTAACAATTAAATCCAAAATATCTCTTGGCTTCATATTATAATCCAGTAAAAAATCTGCTTTCAACACAAATTCATCCTGGAATTGAAATTGATCCTTTATCTGTTTGTTTAGTTTTGGAAGCGATAGATTTAATTCAGCAAGCATTTTGTCATATCCGTCTAAAGAAATACCTACCTTTTCATCACGCTCAACATTTTCAAAATGTTCAATAAGACTACTAATTTTATCATCTAACGTGCTACCTTTTAAATTTGAAATGTTTAATCCTTTTTCACAAAGTTCATTTAAAGTTTTTTTCTTTTCGGTTAATGTACTGTCGTTTTTATAAATATCATCTAAAAGTAAGCTGGTAAAAGAAACACCTTCTTTTATAATTTCTTCAATCTTCTGGGCGTATGATAATTTTCTATCAATATTATGTTCCCTTGCTATTTGATTAATTATTGGTTCTCTTAAAAGTTTAAGCGTTCTTCTGTAGAATTTTTCAGCAATTTCTTTTTTTCGAATCTTGCGAAGCATTCTCACCATTTCATCTGCGACGTAAATTGTATTCTCTTTATTAGAATAAAATATGACACCAATATTTTTTAAACCTTTTATTACTTCTTGGATATCAATCGTTACGATTGGTAAAATCGAGTAATTAATAAGCTTGACTTCTTCTTGTGATAATCCTAACTGCTTTGAAAGGGTTAATATTATTGATAATTCGTCCGAAGTGACTTTTGCATCTCTATTATTTTCAATATCATTTTTGTATGCGGTATTTAAACACGATTTGTAGATTTTGTAATCACGTTTTCGAACTTCACTTAATTCTGATTTATCATCTTCAAAATTAGTGTTCAATCCTTTTATTCTCGTTTTTAAAGTTTTGATTTCACTATCATATAGTCTTGAAAACCAATCTTGCTTCATTATACAGTTTCCATCGCGAATTATAATATCGATTAAAATGTCTAATTGTGACGTGATTTCTTGAAATTCACACTTGATATATTCTTGAAACTCATCCGCGGTTAATGCAAAAATCTTCGAAATGTTTTGGTTATCAACGGATTTCAAACCTTTATCAGACGCACTTAAAATCTCATCAATTTCTTTTCCGTTTTTTGGATTCTTGGTTATGATATTATCTATGATTTTAATAAATGAGTTCTTTTCTATTGAACCGAGTTTGTCTAAAATATTTTCTAATTTCATATATTTGATTGTTAGTACTATTGAATATTATGTTTGGTTTGGATAACAATTCTTAGTTCTTGCTCATTGGTCCATTTAGTATGAGATGAAAGATGATCAAAAGTAAATATAACATTATTTTTCAATAGAACTTTACGGAAACTAATAATAGGCTGTAGGTCAGGTGTGAGCCTTTTATTTTCTCGCTCAGCAGCCAATTATGGCAATAAGATAATTTCAAATTTAATTAAGTTTCACGGCCTACTTAACCCAAACTAAAAAAAAAAGCCCTTAAAAAGGACTTATATTTGTTGATGGTTAAGCTGTTTTTTTTCTTATTGCTAACGTTTGGTGTAAGAATAGTTGTGAGAACCAAACAGTTATTTTAAACGGTGTTACCCAATATTATTATCATTGGGCTAGTTCTTTTGCTTTATTCCATAGATTTCCACCTTTATTCTTGAGCTCCTCTCCAGTTTCCTTTAAACCGTCTGTACTAGCGTGTTTTTCTAAATTTGATATAAAGTCCTTTAAGTTTTCAATGGTTTTAAACATTTCTTCGGTATGCGGTACATTTTGTTCTTTCATTAGGTTTTCCCAATCTACTTCCGACAAAATTGAAAACATATATTTTGTAGCTATTTTACTTAAAAAGTACTTATCATAAAAGCCGTTAAGTACTTCTCCAGGCTTTCTGTTCTTTAAGTAGACTATGGATTCGTCTATTTTTTCTTTATCGTCAGAAGAAAGTAATTTACTTGTTTTTAGTTTTGTTAAAGCCGTAATAGCTTTTTCGTTTTCCTCATTTTTTAAATACAAGTAGGTTTCAATAGACCATACAATCTCGTTATCTAAACCAACTTCTTTGGCGTCTTTTAAAAACATTTCAAAATCTTCTAAAGCCCGTTTTTCATCAATTTTCCTTTCCATCATTAACCTGTCAAAACCTCTGAATAAGTGATTTAAAGAATGAAAGCCTATATGTGTTTGTTTGTTATTCAGATTTCCCCACTGAAACATAGCTCTTGTAAAAGGTAAATCCACTTCTTTATTAGTGTTTAACCAATCTATATTTCTTGAAATCTCATCTTCTGATAGATAATACAGTCCTTTTTCAAAAAACAAGAAGCCTCTAAAATATTGTAACAATGTTTTTATTTCAGAATCAGGAAGCAATTCTGGGTCTGTTTTAGAACATTCATAAAGCGATACTTCTTTTCCTAAATCTTTGCTTAAAATTACAATAGCACTTAAAACAGAATGTTCAATATTTTGAGCATACACTTTATCGTCCCCTTTTAAGTAATCTCTTTGTTTGCTAATAGAGTCTCCATAAGTTACATTAAAAGCATCCATTAAAGTTGGAAAAATATCTTCATCGGTTTCCATTATAAAATCTTCCATATTTTTGTAATCACGATAGATAGAAATATAATCTAACACTGATAAACTTTCTGGATTTTCTACATCATATTTTACGACATTATTAAAAATTCTATCAAGGTCAGATTTAAAAGCTTGAAATTCTGGTGATATAGTATTTTTTTCTGCTGAAGCCCTAATTAGTATTTTACCAAATTTATAGGAGGCCACTTTATAAGAATCTAGATTTTCTATTAGTTCTTTTTTATCGTTTTCTAGTAATTGTTGGTCTGTTTTATCATCTTCGGAACAACTAAAAGTTAAGATTAAAAAAGATACTAAAATTATGTTCTTCATTTTCGCTAGCTTTTTGGCTAATGTTGGATAACGTTTATGTTTAAGAATAGTTGCTGGCTTGTATGCGAGAGTTTTCTGCATAAAAATTAGAAGTAGCAAACGCGTAACGAACTCTTTTAGCACTAAATCGCAATTATTTTATACGATGTTAGCAGGTGCTATTAAGTTTTATTTTTTTAAAAACTTAAAAGTACTTCCATTTTTAAGTTTCAAGAAGTAAAGACCATTAGTCAAATTTTGAATGTTTATGTTTTCTTGTTTAGAGATAATTCCATTTCCTATTTCAGTTCCAATAGTGTTATATATAACGTAATTTTCACTTTTATTTAACCCTGAAATAATGATATATTCATTTGAAGGATTTGGATATAAATTTAATTGAGTAACGGTTTCTATATGAGTTGTAATTCCGAGAATATTAATCTTTAAATGAAGTGTACTTTCTTCTTGGATATTATAATCTGCTAAAGTTTTGTCGTTTTCAAGTTCCTCACCAGCAAATAATAATTTTTGTTCTTCAATAGGAATACCTTCTTTATCTTCAATTTTGGCTTTAATATTATCAATGGTATCATTGGCTTCAGCTTCGATTGCTATGGTTTTTCCAGTTAAAGTCTTGATAAATATCTGCATTGCTGATACATTGAATGACAGAAAAGTGAATAAAATTAAAAGGTAAATTTGTTTCATTTGTTAATTTATAATTGTTAATATTTATATATACGGAAAGTTGGGTTTTTGTCTGCGAGGATTTTTCCGAAGGAAAATCGGAAGAGAGCAAACACACTTTCTTTTGATTGGGCATCAAAAATAAACATTTTAAATAAACCATGTTGGCAACCGTCATATTTTTTTTAAAAATAAAATCTAGGAATATTCATTTTGACAATCAACAGTTTATAATTGGTTTTTACAACTTATAGAAACTAATAATAGGATTAAAAAATCTGGTTTTATATGGTCTGGTTGCATTTTATAAGATGAGTTTAGTGCTTATTCGTTTGCGTTTAAAAATATGCAAAATCCTTTTCTTACTTTATTCCAATTTGCTTACTTGTTGCTCGCGCAAATAGTTTTTTATGAATTTTTGCAACAAGTTTTTTTTTGAATAACTAATTATAGCTTTTTAAATGATATGGTTTATGGAAATTATGGTAGCTAATAAGCGGATGAATAGAGCTGTATTTTAAACTTTGGTTATTTTAAATTATTGATTATCGTAACACTCTGGATTTTCATCGCATTATAGCCAAAGTGTCTGTATATGATTAGTTTAATGTTTAAGTACATGATTTATAAATTAAAAATCAATTAGAAAACCCGTTATGATCTTCGTGGGCAGGAGGTAGGCAAGCATTTGATTGTAAACGGTTTTGGAGCTTGGCCTATTCTAAATCGTTCTTTTTCCAATGCATTCCTTATGTTCCGAAAATTTTTGCTCTATTCGTATTTGTTATTGTCAGTATTAGAAATTGACCGATACTCGTTTTTGGATTAAAAAATATTTACTTATTTAAAACTCTCAAAGCAGTGGTTTTCTTAAAAAAGAATAAAGCATCATAACGCATAGGAACTATTGTAGGCACAAATTGCTTTTTGTCACCTCTAGGATTGTAAACTACTCCCACAGCTCTATTACCAGTTACTTTTAAGTTCATTTTCTTTCGGTCTTTTTCATCAAAAATAATATAGAATTTTTCTTCAGCTATATTATTCAATTTATATTCTATACTATTAGAAACAGCAGGAGGGATAGTCATTTCCTTCATGGGGGAGCCCCAACTTGAACCTGCTATCACTTTACCTTGATAGGTGGTAAAGCCAATCAAGAACACCTTGTCGCTGCCCAGTTGTTTACGGGTAAGCTGTCCAATATTCTTCTCACCAGTGTTTCGCATACTGGAATAATATGCATCACCAATATGTGTATTGTGTGCCCAAACAATTCCTTTGGAATTCTCTCCATAAAACTCTAATAAATCGTTGACAGTGTTATGCATATGATGCACTCTAGAGTTCCATGAAATATGCCCTTCTGAAGCGACACTTTCTCTGTAAAATTCCTCGGCATTTTGCACGACGATCGTATTCTGTAATAAGTAAAAGTAAACATCATCGGAAAGCGTTGCTAGCGCTCTTCGATGATTCCGTATATATTCCACCACATTTGTTGTAGCTGTTGCACACTCCTTTTTCCCAGTGCGCACTGCATGCGCATACTTCCAACTCTCTCCTATATGTGGTTCGAAACATTTATATTGATCTTTCACATATTTATAAGCCGTGTGATCTGTAGATTTAAGTAAATCTAAAACTACTTTTTTGGAATTCCATTCATCGTAAACATCCATACCATAAAAACCTACTTTTTTATCTTGTGGTAATTGGTCATTATAATTACGAAGCCATTCGGCAAGTGCAACAACCTCTTCATTTGCCCACATCCAGGTTGGCCATCGATCTAGTTTCAGTAAAACTTCTTTGGCGGTGGTTGTGGCACCATCTAAATTCTTTACATAGCGATTAAGATGATATAGGCTCGCAAAATCACCTTCTACGGCAATAAAGTTAAAATCTTGTTCTGCTATTAGTCGTCTGCTTATCTTATCTCGCCATACATAGTATTCGTGTGTCCCATGACTGGCCTCGCCTAATAATACCAACTCCTTATCTGCAGCAGCTATTATAAGCTTATCCAAACTAGTATCCCCTTTTAGAGGAATAGTTTTTTGTTCAAAATTTTGAGCGAAAGAAAACAAACTAAATAAATACAAGAAAAAACCTATTAAATGTTTCATGAATAAATGTATCTCATCAAGATAACTATTATTAATGTGATTGTTATTACAATTGCGTTTAAGTTTGAGCATTCTACGGTAGCATTATTTTCCTTGTTCAGTCCTTTTAGGTTTTGATTCGGGAAACTCCAGGTATTTCGATATTTCAAAGAATCTATTAATTAGCCAATGATTCGGATTATTTAGATTTCTTCAAAAAATAATACTTTTAAAATTGTTCTCGTGAGATATTTACCGTTTTACTAAGTTTTAGCGACCAAGTTCTTTAATCCAATGTCATAAAGGCGTTCATTTCCTGTAATTTCTTGAATTGCTAGAAAGCTATTTATTTTTCTGTCATTTTAATTTTAGTTCAGTTTTTGCTTGTTGCAAACACATTTTTATGTAGGCAATAGTTTCTATATAATTATTATATAGACTAGTTACTTACTGATAGATAATTGTAAAAAAGATTATTATTAGGTTATCTATAAATGCAAAAAATTCAGCGAAGTATTTAAAAATCAATGGATAATAATATGTTTAGGGCGTAAATCTGGGATTGTTATGGTTTTATTTCTTAATTATTCTGGGCTTAAATGGAATTGTTTTTTATGATTTTATATTGTTTTGAAACGGTTACTAATGCTGGCTGTAGTTTTTTTTTTTTATAAAAATCTAATTTTTTCAGTCGAATATAAAACATTTTCATTAATCAAAAAACTTATCAAAGGATCCCCATTCGGGAAAATATTGACCAATACCATTAGTAGTATTGTATACTAATTTCAACTCACCAGTTATATATTCTTATAATGTATTGTTTGATATATTTAGTTTAAAAGATTCCTTTATCATCTGTTAATACTAATATATTTCCATTTTTGTCGACAGTAGTATTATTGAAACAACCTACTTAATCAACTATTGTTTAGATGATTAAATTAAAATCATTTCCAATTTTTCAACTTTACTTATTATAAGCATCAATATCATAAATGATTTCACTTACAGGAAGATACGTGAGTTCTTCCATAATCAAAAAAATTAACATCATATCGTTCAATTCTTTCACAATCTATTAGAGAGCACTTATTGAAGTTTTGTTTTAGAAATATCAGGTTCAACTATTATTTACTCAATATAAAACACCGGGTTCTGCTCTCTCAAATTATATTTCGATGACATCACCTCACCATAAGCGCCAGTACTGTGGATTTTAATGTAGTCGCCTCGTTTTGTTTCTTTCAATTCTATTTTCTTACCAAAACAATCAGATGATTCACAAATTGGACCTACAACATCATAAAATTCTTTGTTCTCAGATTTTGATGTAACGTTTTCAATAAAATGATAAGCTTGATAGATTGCTGGTCTGAGCAATTCTGTCATTCCTGCATCAAGAATTGCAAAGTTTGTTTTGATTCCTTTTTTAATGTATAAAACCCTAGAATTCAAGCTTCCACAATTCCCAACCAACGAGCGCCCTAATTCAAAATGAATCTCTTGATGAGAAAAAGGCTGTAGGAATTGGTTAAACACGCCAAAAAACAATTCGAAATCTGGAATAGGGTTCTTTTCGGGTTCATGATAATCGATTCCTAATCCACCTCCTAAATTAAGGTGTTGTATATGAATATTTCTTTCTCTAAACCATGTATTGAATTCATTTACACGGATACAAAGATTCTTAAATGGCGTCATAGAGGTAATTTGCGATCCAATATGGAAATGCAATCCTGTAAGTTCTATATTCGCCCAAGAAGGCAAACGGTCAATTAAATTATTTAATTCCCAGCTGTTTATCCCAAATTTATTTTCCTCTAGTCCAGTGGTAATGTATTTGTGCGTATTGGCATCAACATTCGGGTTCAGTCTCAAAGCAATTCTTGCCATTTTGTTTTGCCCTTTTGCCAATTGATTAATAACATCAATTTCTTCAATTGACTCACAATTAAACGCGAAAATATCATTGGCTAATCCAATCAATATTTCTTCATCTGATTTTCCAACACCAGCAAACGCAATTTTAGAGGAAGGAAATCCAATTTCTAAAGCTTTTTTAACTTCATTTCCACTCACACAATCTGCACCAAATTCTTTTTCATGAATAATTTTCAATATTCGGTCGTTGGAATTCGCTTTTAATGCATAATGAATATGATAATCGTATTTTTTAGCCGCTGATTTTGCTTCCTCCAATGTTTCTTTGAGTAGTTTCAGATCATAAGAGTAAAAAGGCGTTCTGTGCTGAATAAAGTCTTTTTTCTTCATTTTATTGGTGACTAAAAAGTCCGTCATTAAGGGCTATCATTGCTTCTTTCTTATAATGTGTTTCTATAACCACAGACACGTTATGCTGACTACCGCCATAAGAAACCATACGAATAGGAACATTCTTTAAACATTCAAAAATTTTATTACCTGAGCCTCTATTTTCATGAGAAAAATTACCAACCACACAAATTATTGAAAGGTCTTTGTGGATTGAAACTTCACCTAGATAACGCAACTCTTCATGAATAGCATTGAGATTTGTATGATCATCAATAGTCAATGAAACAGCTACTTCCGAAGTTGTTATCACATCGATGGGCGTTTTATATCTTTCGAATATGTCAAAGATTTTTCTTAAAAAACCATAAGCCAAAAGCATTCTAGCAGATTTGATTTTAATGGCTGTTATCCCATCTTTTCCCGCAACGGCTGTAAACTCTCTGATACCAACTTCTTTTTCGATGATAGTACCAACCTTTTCAGGATTTAAAGTGTTCTTTAAATAAATAGGAATTCCACTTAATTGGGCTGGGTAAACACTTGTGGGATGTAATATTTTTGCTCCAAAATAAGCCAATTCGGCCGCTTCATCATAAGATAAGCGTTCAATGGAATAAGTTTTATCAACTACACGTGGATCATTGTTGTGCATTCCATCAATATCTGTCCATATTTCAATTTCACTTGCTTTAATGGCTTCACCTATTAATGCAGCAGTGTAATCACTACCACCACGTTTTAAGTTATCAATTTCACCGAAAAAATTCCTGCAAATATATCCTTGGGTAATGTATAATTGACTCTCACAAGTTGACAATTCGCGGGTTAAATTATATTGAATGTAAAAACTATCTGGTTCTAAATCTTTATCTATTCTCATAAAGTCTAGTGCAGATAGAAGAGCTGAATGAATATTTATTTCTTCTAAATAAAGCTGAAACATGGCTGTGGAAAGTAATTCTCCTTGCGCCAATATTGTTTTCTCTTCGTGAATTGTAAACAAATCTTCCGTAAAAGAATCAATGTGATTGAAATGACTTGTAACTAAATTATGTGCTTTAGTTAACTGTTTTTCTGTGCTAAATAATTGACCAATATATTCTTGGTAATGCTTTTTTAATTCAATTATTGCTTCTTTTGCAGTGTTTCGGTCATTCTTATATAGACTTTGAACGATTTCTGCTAAACTATTTGTTGTTCCGCTAACCGCTGAAAGGACCACAATAGCATTCTCATTTGCAACCAACTTTGCAACCTTTTTCATACGTGAAGCTGTACCTAGTGAGGTGCCTCCGAATTTAATTACTTTCATACTCAATTAAATATTGGGCGAAATTACCTATTCTAAAATAAATAAGAGGTTTTGTTAGCGTACTTTTTATTAAATTATTGAACTAGTGATATCAATCAATATAGTTATGCCACGAAATTATTGAATGAAGTTGGAAAAGTAAAACGTTTAATTTTGCTATAATAGAGATTCCTCGGCATTTTAATTCTTTTGACTATAATTAAAACTATGTTGGAATGACAGTCTGTTAGGTAGGTTTTTGGAAAGAATGCGCCATGTTATTTTTACAAAGTAAGGCACCTAGGATTCTATCCTTTTTTCTTGTGTAACTAGATTTAAAATTGGAATTGTTTTTTTTTAAAGTTATAATCTAAATTTAATTAGTATTTGCGCAACCATCAACGTCTATCTTTAGCTCCTAATTATTACATAAGTTAAAAATAGGAATATTATTTAAAGTCGGGTTACGGAAACCCATAATAGATTTTATATTAGGCCTAAATCTTTAATATTTTTGTTTAGCAACCTATTTTTATCTTTGAATATGGGGTAAGATCGTTTCGAAGTCAATTAAATATTAAGACACACTGGATCTAAATTAAAAAACAGAAAGGCCTAGAAAGGACTCAATTTAGTGAATGGTTTTATAAGCTATTAGCAAGGGAGTTTTTTAATTTATTGTTCAATCCTTCAATAAATTCTCTTCGTTTAATTAACTCCGCTATATGACTTTCAAATGTTTTAATATTATTCAGTTTTGGGAATGCTAATTTTCGTTTGGCAATAGAATTGGATATTAGAATATTTACATAATTAAATGTCAGTATAAACTTTTGCAAGTTGTTCGTTTTAATAACTTCTAGTCCAATTTTTTCTGCTGTTCTTGCATTTAGAATGTAGGTTGTTCCCGTTATTTTTACAGCCGTATTATGCTGTTCTTCACATGCTGTTATTAAATTTAAAATACCTTCTAAATACTTTTGAAGAATAAAATTGGTACGTTGTTTTCCAGTTAATGATTTGTCTATAACAAAAACATAGTCAATTAATGATCCGCCGTGAATTTTTATGATTCCTTCGCGCTCTTTTTCTGTAACGAAAAGTGAAGAATAGTAAATTAATCGACCGTTTTTTTTAAGCGTTGGGCTATCAAAAAAAGGTGCAATTACTGAAAGTGTTATCGCTATGGATAGTAATATTAAAAAGTAAAAACCACTAAAAATTGACAAAACTAAAATCGGCAAATTTAATGATAAAGCAACAAGTGCAACTTTGATTTGAACGCGGTTCTGTTCTTTAACGGTTTTTGAGTAGAATCTGTGGTTCATTAATGGTATTGGTCAGGTTTATGTTTGTAAGCTGGTATAGCTGCTAATACCTGTAAAAGTAGGATTATTATTTCTAATGTATTCCTAAAATGATTAACGATTGAAGATTAACTATTTTTCCCGCCTTAAACTAAAGTTAGAGGCGGGAAAAGATTTTAGAATGCCTAAATGCTTTTTACAAAGTCCAAAAACACCTCTTTGTGTCGTTCCAGATCCAAGTCAGGAGAAAGGGATGCGCGGACAATATAATCCTTATCACCTTCTTTAGTGGTTCCTTGTGTGGATGTTGCAGGAATAGTCCAATAGAGACCTTTTAGTTGGCCATAACTCACACAAAACTTACTTTGATCAGGAATTTTAGTGATCATTAAGTTGATTAACTTTAAATTCAATGCACGTTTATAAGTTTCTTTTTCTTCAGCCGAATTTCCTTTTGTAGGTAAATCTAATGAAAACACAGATGGCGTAAAATCATGATCAGCCAATTCCTCTGAAACAAAATTAATTTTCGCCGTTGGTAAAACCTCGTGAATAAAGTTTACAAATTCACGGGTGTTTTTATAAGCATCCGTAATTCTTTGATTCATGGATGGCAATTGCTTGGCTAATATTTCATATTGAAGATCTGTAGCTTCGTTATCGCAAAGATTTAGATGCATATCTATTTTGTCTAATAAACCTGTAGTTTTTGTATTTCCTACAACGTAGCCAGCCGTACATTTTCCGCCGCTAGGAAATTTGGATCCACTTGCGTATGAAAGGGTTCTTACTGTAGAAAGAATTTCCCCGTCACCTAAAAAGTGTACATTAGGACAAAAAGTTTGGTCTAAAATAAAAACAGGGTCTATGGCCGTTTCACCAGCTTTAGTTTTACGTTCTGCGCTTAAAACACCTTTTAAATCTTTAAGATTTGGAACTTCAACTCTCGGGTTTGTAGGGATTTCAGCAATTATATAAGGAATAGCATCTTCTTTAGCAATTCTATCTAAAATGCGGTCAATACTTTGAACCATGTCGTTGTCGCCATCAACTGGTAAATCTACAACTTCAACATTATCCAGGCATTCAGCAACGCGTCTGGCTTGGTCATTGGTGCCGCCATAACAATTTGGAGGGACAATAAATTTAATGGCTTTTCCTTTATGGTTTTCTAATGCGTCGTGAATTAAACCCATCATAATGGCATATTGCATAGATAAGCCGCTGGACGCAACTAACGTTTTGCCATTGGTACCTGTAATGCTATTAATGGAATTTAAAACACTCTTTTTATCGGTTTCGCGATTGCTTTTTTCAGTATCAGCTACAGGTTGATCTGTTAGCATTTTTAAAGCCGTAAGAGAATCGGCTGGCGTCATGGCAATAGTTTCTCGTCGTCGTACATGCTGAATATCGGAGATATAATTTTCGTTCTGTGTGCCATTTACCAATAAAACGCTTCCTAATTGAGAATAAAGGCTGATATAAAAATCAATATTATCGTTAAGATTAATATTCGAAATGTTATCCTTTTGAGAAATGAAAACTGTACTACCATCAAAGGGTGAGATAGCTTCTGCATTCTCAACATTTTTTAATTCAAACTCATAACCATATACACGTTTTATAACATCGGCATCAAAGAAGTTTGGTAATTTACCGGTGTATAAAATTTGCGTGTTTTTATTTTCTAATGCATTGGTTCTTAAAATGGCTAACACAGGAACCGTTTGCGATGAAAAACTGATAACGTTTTCTGAATTTATAGTATTCAATTTAGAAATTCCCCATTCCAGAATACAGGATAATGGGTGTCCTAATCGAATATAATCGTAAGCCGTATGTAAAGCACTTAATGAAGCAGTTTTAGAGCTATTGGTTTTAAATAAGTTTTCAAGCTCCTCTAAAAATTGCGTTTTAGCCAATTTCTCATCATAAATATCTAATCGATGGGTTGTTAGGTTTAACCAGTCTGTTGGCATATTTTCTAACACATCTTTTATATAGTCTAATACTTTATTCTCTTGCATAATTTCACTTTTAAATAGAAACGCAAGATACAATAATTAGATTTTTTAAAGAATGTTATGGGACGTTTTGTTTCAGGATATAATACATTGTTCTTGTCGCAAAAGACAGCCTGTAAAAGTATAGTCGTGTTGAACGTTTTAAACTCCGGTCAGCCTTCTAAAAACTATACGTTTATCGTTATTACTTAAAAAGCCCAAACGCTTGTTTGGGTTTTTTATAATTTGGAAAGAGGATTAATCTACTTTTTTAGCGGAATATCCGGTGCTAGTTAAATCGCCGTCTCTATCGAATAAGGTCATATTCATTTTTTTATCAATCCGATAAAATTCACCATAATTATTCTCTTCAATAAAATAATCATTTCCTTTTTTATTCAGATTTTCCATGGTATAATCACCTTTTGTAATCACGCCAATATATTCGTCTCCTTTTTTATAAATTTCGTAAACATAGCCCTTCTTGTCAACTGAATTACTAATTATCCATTTCCCATAAAGCTCATAATTACTTGTCAGTTTTTTATAGGCATCTTTTTCAGGAGATATTACTTTGTCTTCCAAAACTTGGATCTCCAATTTTTCAATTTGAGGAATACTAATTTCTTCTTTTTTATTATCTGTTTTACAGGCCGTCAATGCAAAAAAAGAAATAGTGATCACTAATAAAGTTTTGGACAATGGTTTTGCAATTGATTGATTGTTTATAATTTTCATTTTTTTTATATAAGGTTGAATGTAAGAGATTTAATTGGTTTTATGCACTAGTTGATATAAAAAAGTACTGAACTTTATAGGCTATTCAAAACTTTCATATCAGCATTTACTTGGCTATTTCATAATATTTTATCTCCGATAATTCCCACCAAGAAACCTAGAATAGCGCCTAATGATGTTAAGTAATTCTTTTCTAATTTACTTTCAGGAACTATGTCTTGAATGAGTAGATATAAAATCCCTCCACTAGCAAATATCATCAAATGTGCAGTTAAAACGGTATAATCGCTTAAAAAATAATGTCCTATTAATGCACCAATAATTCCAGAGAAACTTAAAAAAAAGAATATTATTAATGTTTTTTTTACCGTAAATCCACTCTGAACCAAATCTCTAAAGGAGTTAAAAGCTTCTGGTAAATTTTGTAGACCTATAAATACAGCTAGAAGAACTGCCATACTTGGTTCAATGGCAAATACAGCGCCCATAGCGATTGACTCCGGGATAAAATCCATCATCATAGCTAAAAGCGTGGCCGTTTTACCACCTTTTTTTGCCAAATATTGATCTATAATCATAAATAAAATAGCTCCAAAAACAAACGAAAAAACTATAGGCATTAATTCCAGTTCATCCATCCCTTTTGGAATAAGAACTAATGCTAAAGCAGATAGCATAATTCCTGAACCAAAGGACATAAGAGTGTGAGTAATTTCATATTTAACAGGGCTTTCTTTTAAATGGTGATTAAAATAATTGGCTATAATCCCGCCCAAAAAGACAGTAATACCTGCAAATCCTGAAAACAATAAAAGGTTGGTTAACATACACTGAAAATAATATTTTTACAATAATTATATCATAATGAAATAAGTGATAGCCTTCGTCTATCTATTAATAGTGGAGCCAATTTAAGCTTAACTTTGGTTAAAGTAAAAACTACCATAAGTAATCAAAAAGGACTCTTCGCTTAACTATCAATGGATAGTTGCTTTAGCTTACGCCATTAAAATCTGCGCTGAACAACGCGCTTTGGTTTTAAACTTGAGTTCATAATAATTTCAAAATCTATAACGCCTAGTAACAAATTTTCCTCTGTAACAACATCTACTTTCCATAAACCAGGCTTTACTTGGTCTTTATAGGTGTAGCCACGGAAACCAGCATTCCTACCACCGGTGATGTCGTAGCCAATTTCATCGACCACTTCCCATTTTTCGGTCTGCTCGTTATACCATTTCCAGCGGTGTAAAATTGATTTTTTAATCTGCGTTGGGGCAAATATTGACGTAAATACAAATACGCTTTCATTGGGCTGATGAATGAATTTTAGTCGGTGATCGCGCCAAAATATATACCAATCATCACGCTCATATGTCACCAAATAGCTATTGTTATCTTTTTCTATATTGTGAGCTACCATACCTGCATCTAAAGCTAATGGTACAGGTGGAATCATATTAAAAAAGTAAAATATATTAATAGTGGCATACATAGTGAAAACGATGCCAAGCATTTTTCCTATATGTATTTCTTCGCGTGTACTGGGACTTTTTCTGTAAATAATAGTTATGAGTAGCAGCGTGATTGTTAGACTCACTAATCCTGATAAAATAAATACACTGGTATTCATTTCCTTAATAATTACAGGAATCATGAAAGTAAAAAAGGTGAAACTGATAAAAAAGTAAACGCTAAATTGTAAGTACTTATTGGAAATTCGTTTTTTGAGTAATTCGTTTGCAAAAAGTAACGCGAGTAGAATTACAAAAAAGGATATGGTTTTAGAAAGTGAAACGCTTCGTGAGAAATAAATAACATAAGCACTTGAAAGACCACCGAAGAAAAACTGAATAGCCAGAGGGAAATACTCTTCAAAACGTTCTAAAAACGTGTTTTTCCACTTGCCATCATCGGCTAAATTATAAAGGTAAAGGACAATGGTTAAAGAGGTCATGTGCGAACATAAAATGGTCAAATCGTAAGCCCGATCAATCCGCCCCAATGTTAAGGTATCGAAAATAAATCCGCCTGTAAAAAAAAGTATCGGCGCATATTTCGAGTTTTCGCGTATAAATTTTCGAAAACCCCTATTCCTAAATTTAACAAATGTTCTTTTTATACTCATTTTTGGAAATTGTGCGTTAATTTATAAAATTGTTTCAATTTAAAGTCAAAATAATTTCTCTTTTTTAACCTTGATTTTCTATTGAAACAAAATTTATTTTAAAATTATGATTTTGAAAAGGTAATCTAAAGTGTTTTAAGCAAATGAGTTCTTCACTCGAATGTGTAAAGCTTTAATTAAGTATGAAAACAAGTTGAAAACATGTATTTTAAAATTGATTTCTCCATGTGCCTCTCAAAATTTACAGTAAAGATTGCCCTATTAATAAACCACCAATTGCTATTAAACCGATGTAAATATAGTTTATAAAAGCACCATCTTTTAAGCGGCTGTTTAAATATCTTCCAATAAAAATTGCCGGTATTATTGCTGGAATGCAAACTAGAAAGTAATGTGTAACGGTTGCACTCCAAAGACCATTGTACCAATAACCAATTAATCCAATTATGCCTGCTGGCAGAAAATAAGCTTGTAGTGTGGCTCTAAAATGCTTGGCGGTCCAATTCCTCATATTTCCGTAAATAGCCAATGGCGGACCGTTTAATCCATAAGCGCCACCAAATACACCAGACAAAAAGCCACAAATAAAAAGCCAAAGTTTGTTATCGGATTCTAATTTAAATTGACTTTTGGAGAGTAAGGAGTACAGAGAATATAAAACTATGAGAATACCCAAACCCGATTTCACTAAATTTTCATTGCCATAGAGTAGGAGTAGTAACCCGATAGGAATACCTAAAATAGCGAAAAAAATCAACCATTTAGCACTATTGAAATGAATTTTCTTGCGGTCCTGAACAATTACAACGGCCGCAATTACTACCGATATTAGCACTGATAGCGGTACGGCTGTTTCAATAGGAATATAAAATATAAGTAAAGGAACAGCAATTAGAGATTCACCAAAACCAAATGTGGATCGTACTATTGTAGCAATAAAAACAACGATTAAAAGGTAAATGGTTATAAAATCCATGCGACTTTTAGAGCTCTATTTTTTACGACCAGTAAAATGTTCCATGGTTTTATAAATGCCAAGTACATCGCCAGCAAACCAATCGAAAACATTAATAGACATAATAGCTTGCCCCAAGCGTGTAAATCGGTAAATATATCCAGGAATAGTAATCAAACGTTTATTTTTCTCGATAGCTTTAACAATAGTGAGTGCAGCAGCTTCCGGCTCAAGAATGGGGATTTTAGATTTTACGCCTTCAAACATGCCCGTATGGATATAATACGGCAAGATGGTGGTTATATGAACGTCTTTTTTAAGTTGCTTCATTTCTAATCGTAAACTATCAGACCAGCCAATAAGAGCCCATTTGCTAGCTGCATAAACCGACATTTTAGGGTTAGAAATTAGTCCGCCAGACGAGGCAATATTACAAATATGACCAGAATTTTGATTTAACATATCATCTAAAAATACCTTGGTAATATACATGGGACCAATGGCGTTAATTTTCATGGTGTTATCTATATCCGTAACGGAATGTTCAAGAAAAAACTTTCCAATAATAATACCGGCGTTATTTATTACCACATCAACAACACCAACATCTTGCTTTACCTTTTTAGCGGTGTTTTGCACGTGCTCGTTACTCGAAACATCCACTTGATACGCAAATACAGCGGGGTTATTAGAAAAATCTGCAAGTGTTTCGTCAATATTGGATTGACTAATATCCCAAATAATAACGCGTGCTTGACGTTCTAGGAATAAACGTGTCATAATTTTTCCAATTCCAGATGCGCCACCAGTTATAAGTACTGTTTTATCTTTTAAATTTTTCATTGTTTTAGGTAATTATAGGTTGGTAGATTAATAAAAAGATTAGCGAAAATCATCGGAATCAGCGAAATTAAAAACATTATTTTTTGAAATGAAATAATATGATATTTTTCGAACAATTAAACCATTTTTATCAAATTAACGAAATGTCTTTAATATTGTGCGTTCAAAAATATAGAAAGTTGTTATTTTACGAAATTACCGGTCCAATTTCCGTTTTTATCAAATTGATTATAGCCATTTTCTGAATCTGAACTATATAAGGGAAAGAGCAAAAAATTGGCCTTAATAGCGATGTGTAATAAACTATTGAAGCAGGCTTTTGCAATTACTAAATCAGGATCAATATACGTGGATACCTACAGAAGTACTTTAGTGAAAAGTTAATGCATTCCTACTTGTTTTTTACCTCAGTACTTTGTTGTAGCCAGTTATTTTTCCAGAGTTCATATCTTCTATCGGTACAATTATCCCTTTCGTTAAAAAATTCGCTCACTAGTTCCATAAATTTATCCAAAATTTTAACTGAACCAGTATTCGCAATATTTACATCAGCCATAACTTTGTTTACGTTCATTACTTGAAAATAATATTTCAACATTCCTTTCGTAGTTTCTGTTCCGTATCCTATTCCCCAATAATTCGAACGAAATCGGTATCCTAATTCTTTTTCGCCATCTTCGTTAATTAGAAATAGAGCAAGTCCAATTAATTCAGTTTTTCCTTTTTCATATATTCCGCAAGCACATTTTTGGTTTTTTAAATCATTCAATTCCAAATCCAGACTTTTGTTAAATCTATCGGTTATTTGGTCTTGTGTAAATGCTTTTTGAGGTATGAGTTCCAAAATCTTTGGGTCAGTAAAAAGTTCGGCGAAGTACTTCTTGTCTATATTCTCTAAGCTTTTAACAGTCAATCTTTCGGTTTCAAAAATTTTCATTTCGTCGATGTGTATTTTTTAATTGGCTACAACGTGTTTCTTTAGTTTGTAATAAATATCTTTAGATAGAAAATCCGCGCGGATTTTCGTAAGTAGGCGAGAACCAAGCAATTAAATATACACGGTGTGCCTGTTGCATAACTCTGTTGATAAAGTTACTATAATAATGCATTTTGAGCCGATAAATTTTATAATTTGTTGTTATGCAAGGCAAAAAGACATATCAAGAGAAGCTGTTTACCGATTTTTTATTGAGTGAACGTGTACCAGATCACAACTTTTATCGACAGCTTAAAAATGTATTAGATTTAAAGTATTTATACAAATTAACCGCTCCGTTTTACGGTGCTACAGGTCAAAAGAGTATTGATCCTGTGGTTTTTTTTAAACTGTGTTT
The DNA here is from genome assembly GCF_000224335.1 of Bizionia argentinensis JUB59. Lineage (GTDB taxonomy): Bacteria > Bacteroidota > Bacteroidia > Flavobacteriales > Flavobacteriaceae > Algorimicrobium > Algorimicrobium argentinense. Next base: position 30,724 of record NZ_AFXZ01000024.1, read on the forward strand.
GGTTGGTTACTTGGAGAACATC
>NZ_AFXZ01000023.1 GCF_000224335.1 Bizionia argentinensis JUB59
AGTTTCAATGTTTTCAATTTCAGGTTTTATTAAATCGTAAAATCTCGATTTCTTTAAGGTATAATTCAATTCTCTTCCTTTTATTTTTTTCTCACCTTCATAAGTTAATTCATATAGTTTCGGTTTTTCCTTTGTCAAATCTATACTTCCTCCCCATTTTTCATTTTCATCATCAAACCATTGGAAACTTGCTTTTTCTTCGCTAGCATTAAGTTGTCCCCATCTTTGAGTTTTTTTTTTCCTAAATAATTTACCTTCTTCAAATACAATAAATGCTTGTCTTAGTTGATTTTCATTTTTATCATAAATACCTAAATAGGTATATGGTCTTATAAATTCATTCTCTCTTTTATTAAAAGCATCTTTTATGAGATTAATATTTTTCAATACTTCTTTTGGATTAAATGAAATGTTTACGTTCTCTTGATTCCCATAAGAAGAATCATTTGGTTTAGTGAAAAATGATAAATCAAGTTCTTTATCGGCAATTTCTATTAGGCTATCTTTTAATTCATCTAAAAAAATTAAATCATTTAGAGCATTGATGGAATTAGATTCAGGCATTCCATCTTCTCGGACTTCTGAAACTTTATTATTTTCTTTTTTTACTATTGTAGGTAATACATAAACTCCCATACGTTGATTTTTTTTTAGCTTAAAGATAACGGCTCGTGTATGAGAAGTGCGCGTTTGCGCTCGAGGATTTTCCGAAGGAAAATCTGAAGAAAGCAAACGCGCAACTACCATTAAGTTAAGCACCAAAATAAGCATTTTTTATACACCATGTTACCTACAGTAGTTTTTCATTTTTTCTAACTTAAAAATCAAAAAAAAACGAGAACATAAACTGGGCGAAAAACGGCTATTTAAACGAATCGTAAACGTGCTCAAATCGGCGTAATATTCCGTTAGAGTGGCAGGTCGAAAGTCGTAATTATTAACGCAACAGTGATAAATCAGAAGGGAATTAATTTTGCTAAATCAAAAGTTTTTTTCGTTTGAGTGAGATCAGATTTGCCGTTTAATTTTGCGTAAGAGTGGTGGGTTTTTATTGCGTTACGCTATTGTAGGTAACGGTTGGTATATGAAACGTAGCGTGTAAAAAGACGCTATCGTTTCGGATTATACACGAGCCGAATTTTTCTTTATTTTTACTAAAAGCCGGTAATAGCTATGTTTTATATACATTGTTAGGTTCAGTTATTTATAGATTAATCTTCTAAAATAAATTTACGAATTCTAACAAATGCTTTATTAGGTTTATCTCTCCAAACTCCGTGACCACAATTTTGAAATTCCTCAAATTGCACAAACTGTTCTGGCAAGGCTTTAACAATATCGCGAGAATCATCTATTGGGCATACCGGGTCAAGTTCTCCAGCAAGTACAAGCACGGCACATTGAGCACGAGATAAACCCGAAAGAAGACTCATATTCTGATATTCTCCATTTATCCACTTGAAAAGTATCTTACTCTTAAATGTAGAGCGCAATGAAGATTGATTGTTAGTCGAAATAACAGCAGAGTAAAATGGTCTACATAATACTTGATAAGCATTATAAGTCAATTCATTTGGATTTGTCCAGAATTTCTCTGCAACAATTCGTGCTTCAAGACCCCCTAGTTGTTCAAACTTTGCTAGTTTTCGATCGAGTCCAAAATTATGGGATGTACTTGATAATATTACCTTTAAAGGGTGATTTGGATGTCTTTCAATATATCGTTGTGCTACAAATCCTCCAAAAGATTGTCCAAGTACAATAGGTTTTATAATGCCAAGAGTATCACAAAGTTTCACTATGTCATCTGCAAGGATATCAAGTGTCAATTCTTTTATAGGACGTGAATCACTTCTTCCGTGTCCACGATGGTCATAATAAACAATTTGGACGATATCAGAAAGTTGAGAGAAAGCAGGTTTGAAACTTGAATGGTCATAACCAGGTCCGCCGTGAAGGAGAATCAATGTGGGTTTTTCTCGCATTACTGATTTATCTGGCGCTAAACTGATACCTTCAATATCTACAAAAAGACGAACATTTGATTCAATTAGAATTTTCATTTTTTATAAAGCTTTACTGGAATAGCTATTAAATAGTATTTAATCATAATTTTGATGGTTTCGTCTAATTGTACCTAACGTTTATGTATAAGAATAGTTGCGGGTTTGTATGCGAGGATTTTCCGAAGGAAAATCAGACGTTACAAACACGCAACGACCTTTGATTAAGCACTAAACCG
>NZ_AFXZ01000022.1 GCF_000224335.1 Bizionia argentinensis JUB59
GTCCTTAACGGGACAAATAGAAGCAGCTTTTAAAAATCGAAAATAATTTTGTCGCACATTGGCATCCCTTTAGGGATGATACTGGTAGCAGAAAATATATAATCCTTAATCAATGTGCCGCTAGGTACGTAATATAATAGAGGAGCGCCAAATGACAGAGAGCAATGGCAAACAGAAATACAATTCTATGTACAAAAAATCTAAAAATATTAAATAATGGAAGTTTGAATGGTTTTGTGTTTTCAATTAGAAATTTTAAAAAGATAAGATATAAATTTGAGCAAAATTTAGAATGAACAGGTAGACCGGAAAACGCCTTTAATATGATGCAATCCTTCAATTGAGAAAACTTTTTCCAGTTCAAATAAAGCGCCTATTTTGACTTTATGGTTTTTGCTCTTTGCGCAAAAGTTGTAAAACCGTAAAATCAATTTTAAGGTGCTTTTTAGAAGGTTTAAGGCTGCTTCTGGCAATTGATAAATATTGATAATTTTTAATTTAACCCGCTTAAATGCTTTTTAAAAGAGCTATTATTCCTTATCTTTGTTTGTATTCAAATGGATGCTTAAGGGCATTTTTTTACGTTTATGAAGGTCTGAAGATTTATTAACAAATTTTTCAGATATTTAGTAAGCTGAAATAATTCCGTTCTAATGCGGCTAAAATAAATTATTAATAAACAAACTTTTATATGAGCGATAAAAAAGAAGAATTTAATAAGGATAACTATTCCGCAGATAGTATTCAAGCCTTAGAAGGCATGGAGCATGTGCGCATGCGTCCATCCATGTATATTGGGGATACAGGCACACGAGGTCTTCATCATTTGGTTTATGAGGTGGTAGACAACTCTATTGATGAAGCAATGGCTGGGCACTGTGACAATATTACGGTTACAATTAATGAGGATAATTCGATTACAACGGAAGATGATGGTCGTGGTATCCCTATTGATATGCACAAAAAAGAAGGCGTTTCTGCGTTAGAGGTTGTTATGACCAAAATTGGTGCCGGTGGAAAATTTGATAAAGATTCGTATAAAGTTTCTGGAGGATTGCATGGTGTTGGTGTAAGTTGTGTGAACGCTTTATCCGAACACTTGACGGCTACAGTTTACAGGTTAGGTGAAATTTGGGAGCAGGAATACGAAAAGGGAAAACCTATGTATCCTGTCAAAAAGGTTGGTGAAACTGATAAAAGAGGAACGGTTATTACATTTAAGCCAGATCCAACAATTTTCACTCATGTCTTAGAATATAGCTACGATACTTTAGCGAGCAGAATGCGTGAGTTAGCTTATCTAAACAAAGGGATTACGGTTCATTTAGTTGATAAGCGTCATAAAAAGGAGGACGGTACTTTTGAAGGTGAAACATTTCATTCAAAAGAAGGTCTTAAAGAGTTTATCAAGTTTTTAGATGGAAACCGTGAGCCATTAACAAAAGAGGTAATTGCTTTTGAAGGAGAAAAAAACGGTGTGCCTGTGGAGGTTGCTATGATTTATAATACATCATACGCTGAAAACTTGCATTCATACGTAAACAATATCAATACGCACGAAGGTGGTACACATTTATCTGGTTTCCGTCGTGGATTAACACATACACTTAAAAAGTATGCCGACGAATCTGGTATGCTTGATAAATTGAAATTTGATATTGCTGGTGATGATTTCCGTGAAGGTTTGACAGCTATTATTTCTGTTAAAGTTCAGGAGCCGCAATTTGAAGGACAAACAAAAACGAAATTAGGTAACCGTGAAGTTTCAGCTTCTGTAAGTCAGGCGGTTTCAGAAATGTTAACTGATTATTTAGAAGAGAATCCCGAGGATGCTAAAATCATTGTTCAAAAAGTAATTTTAGCAGCGCAAGCACGGCATGCAGCTCAAAAAGCGCGTGAAATGGTTCAGCGTAAAACGGTAATGAGTATTGGTGGTTTACCTGGGAAACTAAGTGACTGTTCTGAGCAAGATCCAGCAAAATGTGAAGTATTCCTTGTTGAGGGTGATTCGGCGGGTGGAACGGCTAAACAAGGTCGTGACCGTGCATTCCAAGCTATTCTACCATTACGTGGTAAAATTCTAAATGTTGAGAAAGCCATGACACACAGGGTTTTTGAAAACGAAGAGATTAAAAATATTTATACGGCCTTGGGTGTTACTATTGGTACAGAAGAAGATAGTAAAGCACTTAATTTATCAAAATTACGCTACCATAAAGTAGTGATAATGTGTGATGCCGATATAGATGGTAGTCATATTGAAACCTTAATTCTGACATTCTTTTTTAGATATATGAAAGAGCTGATTGAAAACGGACATATTTATATTGCAACGCCACCTTTATATTTAGTTAAAAAAGGAGCTAGAAAAAAGTATGCTTGGAGTGATCAGGAGCGATCTGAAATTATGGCAGAATATGGAGATGGAAGTAAAATTCAGCGCTATAAGGGTCTTGGAGAGATGAATGCGGAGCAACTTTGGGATACGACTATGAATCCTGAATTTAGAACCTTGCGTCAAGTTCAAATTGATAATGGTGCTGAAGCCGATCGTATTTTTTCCATGCTAATGGGAGATGAAGTTCCGCCACGTAGAGAATTTATTGAAAAGAATGCCATTTATGCTAATATTGACGCATAAATAAAATTATAATTATTAGGGAAAACGCGTTTATAATTTATAAACGCGTTTTTTTGTTTATCTTGTAATTAATATTTTAAAATAGTTTTTAGTATGAAAAAAGTATTTGCTATCACTTTGTTAATCCTGTCGTCAGGGATTTACGCGCAACAAAACATAGACGATTTGTTAGCCGCAGGTGTTGAAGACGCTGAACGCTTTAGCACAGATTATTTGACTCCAGCTACGGAAAGTGTAATTTATGGCATAAATAATGGTTGGTTTAGCCATGGTAAAGGTCAGAAACAATTTGGTTTCGAAATTGGTTTAGTGGCCAATACTACTTTTATAAAATCGAGTAAAAAATCGTTTGAAATGAATGTTAGTGATTATCGTAATATTCGGTTTTCAGATAATAGTTCATCTAAAACCGTGGCCACGGCTTTGGGAAATAATAATCCTGATATTTCGGTAATGCTAACCTATGACGATCCTATTTTTGGAAATCAAGAAGTAGAGGTGACGTTGCCAACAGGCATAGGTTCCGCTGATGTTAATATGATTCCAACTGCTTTTTTACAAGTCGGATTTTCACCGTTTAAAGGAACACAGTTAAAAGCACGATATTTTCCTAAAATAGCTGTAGACGATGTTGAAACAGGGCTTTATGGATTTGGTTTGCAACAAGAGTTTACAGCTTGGCTACCACAAGAGAAATTGTTCCCGGTTGCTGTTTCTGGATTAATAGCTTATACACATTTAGATGGTAGTTATGATTTTACTGATGAAGGTATTGTAGAAGGAGAAAATCAACAAATTAAAACAAATATAAATACGGTGCTATTAGAGCTTATTGCATCAACAAAATTTAAAATGTTTAATGTTTATGGTGGTTTAGGGTATTTAAGTGGGAAATCAGAAACTGATTTAGTTGGAAGTTTTAATGTTTCAGATGGGGTTCTGTTTTCACAAACAATAACAAACCCTATTTCAATTGAAGACAAAGTTACTGGTATGCGTACTACCTTGGGCGCCAATTTAAAGCTAGGTCTATTCTCTATAAATGCGGATTATACTATAGCGGAATTCGATTCAGCATCTTTAGGGTTACAGGTTTCGTTTTAGATTTCATAAATTCTATAAACGTATGTAACTTAAAAATATTAAATTTGTAAAAATTAATGTTTCACAAATAAAATTATATAAACATGAAAGTAACAGTAGTTGGTGCTGGAGCCGTAGGAGCCAGTTGTGCAGAATATATAGCGATTAAAAATTTCGCATCAGAAGTTGTTCTATTAGATATTAAAGAAGGTTTTGCAGAAGGTAAAGCTATGGATTTAATGCAAACGGCATCTTTAAACGGATTTGATACAAAAATAACAGGTATCACTAATGATTATTCGGCAACTGCCAATAGTGATATTTGTGTAATTACATCTGGAATTCCTAGAAAACCGGGTATGACGCGTGAGGAGTTAATCGGTATCAATGCTGGTATTGTAAAAGCAGTTTCATCTAGTTTAATTGAGCACTCGCCAAACACGATTATTATTGTGGTTAGTAATCCTATGGATACGATGGCATATTTAGTTCATAAAACAACAAATTTACCAAAAAGCCGTATTATAGGAATGGGTGGAGCTTTAGATTCTGCACGTTTTAAATACCGTTTAGCTGAAGCTTTAGAAGCGCCTATTAGTGATGTAGACGGAATGGTGATTGGTGGGCACAGCGACACTGGAATGGTGCCATTAACACGTTTAGCAACACGTAACAGTGTGTTGGTTACCGAGTTTTTATCGGAAGAGCGTTTAAATCAAGTTAAAGAAGATACTAAAGTGGGTGGAGCTACACTTACTAAATTGTTAGGAACGTCTGCTTGGTATGCACCAGGAGCTGCAGTAAGTGGATTAGTTCAAGCTATTGCTTGCGATCAGAAAAAAATGTTTCCATGTTCTGTTTTATTAGAAGGTGAATATGGTTTAAATGATATTTGTATTGGAGCGCCTGTAATTTTAGGTCGTAATGGTATTGAGAAAATTGTTGAAATCAAATTAACGGATGCTGAAAAAACGCATATGCAAGAAAGTGCAGAAGGTGTAAGAAAAACAAATGGCCTTTTGGCATTATAATTTTATAAGCTGGCTGCGAGCTATTTTAGGATCCTAAAACAGTAATCTACAAACAATCTAAATAAATAAAATAAACAGATGAAAAATTTATTATTTGCTCTAGTGTTAACCTTTACTCTTTCTGGTTTTGCACAAGAGGCTATGCAGGAAGGAGTTATAACATCTAAACAGAGCATGTCTAGTGATAGCGAGCAAATGCAAGCGCAATTAGCTATGATAGGTGATATGAAAACAACTACGTACTTTAAGGGTGACAAAACACGTTCGGAAACTTCTAATGTAATGTCTGGAAACACAACTACCATTTTAAATGGTGAAACGAAAGAAATGTTGATGTTTTTGGAAAACCAAAAACTGTATGCTTCTGCTAGTATTGAAGCAGATGCAGAAACCATGAAAAACTTTCAGATTACAAAAGGCGATGAAACTAAAACAGTTTTAGGTTATGAATGCCAAGAGTATAATGTAAGTGTAGAAAAAGATGGCGCAACGGTTGTTATGGATATTTATGTAACCGATAAAATTGCAGCCATGAATCAGCAAGTAGCGCAAATGGGCTCTGCAATTAAAGGGTTTCCATTATATATGAAAATAGATGTAAATCAAAGTGGTATGAATATGACTATTACTAATGAAGTTACAGAAATTAAAAAAGAAACGGTTTCAGAGGATAAGTTCAATATGACACCACCTGAAGGATACAAAAAAACAGATAATTTAACTGGAATGTAAGTTTCATTAAAATTACTATTTGAAAAAAACAGCTTTTAAAGCTGTTTTTTTTGTTTATTGACATTCAGAAACTATGCAAACCTTTTGTTAAATCATTATAGAAGATATATATTTGCTCGTTTTTAAAAATATCAACAACCAATAATAATTTAACACATAATGCAAAATAAAGGATTAGTAAAACTGTTTGCAATTTTGTTTGGACTGGTAAGTATTTACCAGTTGTCTTTCACATTTAAGGCAAATAGTATTGACGAAAGTGCTGCAGTTTATGCAAATGGCGATGAAGTAAAGGAACGAAAGTATCTGGATTCTCTTGCAAACATGGATGTTTACAATTTAGGTATTGCTAAATATACCTATTCTGAAGTAAAGGAAAATTCCATGAACCTTGGTTTGGACTTAAAAGGTGGGGTAAGTGTTATTCTTCAAGTATCTGTAAAAGATATCTTAAAAGGATTAGCTAACTACAGTAAAAATCCAGAATTCAATCAAGCATTGGACAATGCGTCTGAAATGCAAAAAACAAGTCAAAACGATTTCGTTGCTGATTTCTTTATCGCATTCGATGAAATTAAAGGCGATACTAGATTAGCTTCACCTGAAATTTTCTACACCCGTTCATTAGACGGCGAGATAGATGGCAGCATGACTGATACTGAAGTGAAGTCAATTATCGAAAGAAAAATTGACGAATCTATTGTTTCTGCTTTCGAAGTATTACGTAAACGTATTGACGAATTTGGTGTAACATCACCAACTATTCAACGTTTGGGTAGTTCTGGTCGTATTTTAGTAGAACTTCCAGGTGTTAAAGACAAAGAGCGTGCTCTTAAATTATTACAAAGTACAGCGCAATTAGAATTTTGGGATGTTTACAAACGTGATATGTTTGGTCAATTTTTATTTGATGCTAATACTCTTTTAAAAGAGTCTGAAGCACCAAAAGAAGAAGAGCTTGCTGAACAAGCAGAACCTCAAGATTCTGATGATTCAGAAGATTCTGCTATTGAAGATTTATTAGGAGCAGATCCAGACTCAACTAAAACAGAAGTAAATCCATTACGTGATTTGTTGTTCCAGTCGCAAAACACCGCAGCTATAGCTATGGTTAACATTAACGACAAGGATAAAGTTTTGGAGTATTTAAGTATGCCTCAAGTGCGTTCATTATTGCCAAGCGACCTGCGTTTTGTTAAATTCGCATTTGGCAAGCCTGCAAAGGATAGTGAAATCGTAGAATTATACGCATTAGATGGTAACAGAGATAACGTACCGCAATTAAGTGGCGCTGTTGTAACAGACGCACGCCAAGAATATGACCCAATGGGTAAACCAACGGTATCTATGGTTATGAACTCTAAAGGCGCCAAAATCTGGGAAGAAATGACCGGAAATGCTTTCTCTCAAGGTTCTCATATTGCTATCGTTTTAGATAACGTTGTATATTCTGCACCTACTGTATCTACAGGTCCAATTTCAGGAGGTAACTCTTCTATCTCTGGACAATTTACTTTAAATGAAGCAACGGATTTAGCAAACGTATTACGTGCTGGTAAACTACCAGCTTCAGCGGATATTGTACAAGGTGAAGTTGTTGGACCATCATTAGGTCAAGAAGCAATTGAAAGTGGAAAAATGTCATTCCTAATCGCATTGGCGGTCGTTTTAATCTGGATGTTCTTATACTATGGTAAAGCAGGATTGTTTGCTGATATTGCCATGTTATTTAACTTGCTTTTAATCTTCGGTGTTTTATCTGGATTAGGAGCGGTATTAACATTGCCTGGTATTGCCGGTATTGTATTAACCATTGGTATGTCCGTGGATGCTAACGTACTTATCTTTGAGCGTATTCGAGAGGAAATTGCAAAAGGTAAAGATCTTAAGGCCTCTATTAATGACGGTTTCAGTAATGCCTTATCTTCTATTTTAGATGCTAACATTACAACAGGTTTAACGGCATTAATTTTATTTATATTTGGAACAGGTCCAATTAAAGGATTTGCTACAACCTTAATTATTGGTATTGCTACATCTTTATTTACAGCTATCTTTATTACAAGGTTATTTGTTGATTGGTATGCAAACAAAAATGGGAATTTAGATTTCTCAACTGCCATTACAAAAAACTTATTCAGAAATATCAATATTAATTTCTTAAAGAAACGTAAAATTGCTTATATCGTTTCTACAGTAGCTATCCTAATCAGTTTAGGTTCGTTATTCACAAATGGATTAGATCAAGGTGTCGATTTTGTTGGAGGTAGAACCTACCAAGTGCGATTTGCAAATGATGTAAGTGCTAATGAAATATCAGAAAAATTATCTGAAGCCTTTGGAAGTGCCGAAGCTAAAACCTTTGGGGATGCAAATCAATTAAAAATCACCACTAAATACAAGGTCAACGAAACTGATAATGCAGTTGATGAAGAAATTAGAAGCACATTATTTGAAGAACTACAACCGTTTTTAGGAAGTCTAACTTATGATGAGTTTATAAGTGATGACCAAAACAAAACAATTGGTTTGATGAAGTACTACAAAGTAAGTCCAACTATTGCTGATGATATTAAAACATCGTCTATATGGGCAATTCTAGGATCGTTAATCGTTGTGTTCTTATATATATTAGTGCGTTTTAAAAGATGGCAATTCTCATTGGGTGCAGTTGCGGCAGTATTCCATGATGTGTTAATCTTGTTGGGTATTTTCTCATTAACACATAAATACATGCCATTTAGTATGGAAATAGACCAAGCATTTATTGCGGCTATTTTAACAGTAATTGGTTATTCCTTAAATGATACCGTGGTAGTCTTTGATAGAATTCGTGAATTTTTCAACGAGCATTCAGCATGGCCATTTAACAAAGTAATTAACGTGTCTTTAAGCAGTACTTTAAGTAGAACTTTAAATACCTCTTTAACAACATTAGTAGTTTTATTATCGATATTTGTTTTCGGTGGAGATTCTATTAGAGGATTTATGTTCGCATTAATAGTTGGTGTAGTTGTAGGTACATACTCATCATTATTTATTGCAACACCGTTAATGTATGATGCGGTTAAAAAAGGAGATGCTGCAAATTCTTTGAAAGAAAAAGAAAAAGTAGAAGAAGCGGAAGTAGTGTAAGCTAGCGACGTTTTATTACATATGTAAAAAAGCCTTTCTGATTGTTTCAGAAAGGCTTTTTTGTTTTGCTTAAGTTTCATTTAAAGCAAGTTATATACGGCTAAATCCTAATCATAATTTCTATGAAGCTATTGGTTTTCTTTTAATATGGATATGCCAAACTATTTATTGCTTATGTTAAATTACTAGTTAGTATGCATTGGATTAAGAGGGTAATTAGGATAAGGTGAAGGGTTCTCGTTTTAATTAAGATCTGTTATATTCAAAAGAGAGACGGCCGTTAGATATCTAGAAATTAATATGAATCTTAATCCATTGTTAGAAACCGTCAAGACATTACTTGTTCACGACCGTGAAGTATTCAGCCAACGCCCCATTATCTTGAAGTGTCGAAATTTATAGAAGTATTATTTTAATATGCCACAAACCTTTAGAGTAGCACTATTTAAATTGATTTTAAAGCGAAGAATTTCAGCCTAATTAAAACCAATGTACATAATTAAGGTATTAAAGGGAAATAACTTGTAGTATAAAACTTAATCAGTTGTTTTAAACGTCATCGCATCGCCGACTTCCAATTGCCAAGTGTTTACCAAGCCTGCATTTACCTCTAGCACGTATTTTGCTGCACCTTCAGATGGCAATGACCCTTCATTAAAAGGCTGGGCATTTTCCTGAAAGCTAACCACTGTTTTGTTAGCATCCAGATAAATAATATCTAAAGCAATACGTGTATTCTTCATAAAAAACGAGCGAGGTTGCTCGTTAGGAAAAATAAATAACATTCCACGATTAATTTTCATAGACTCCCGATACATCAACCCTGTTTGCGTTTCAGATTCATTATCGGCAATTTCAATATCAAGATTGACCAAAACAGAATCATTTACCTTTTTGAGCAGCTGTAATTCACCTTCTTTCTTAAAGGCGACTTCAGCCTGCTTGGTTTTCTTTGGTTCTTCTTTACAAGATGTTGCTGTTAGAGCTATAAGTGCAGCTGATAAACAGATAATTTTAAAATAACGACGGATCATACTATTTTTTACTTGCTTTCGGTTTGTATATAAACATAAAATACAGACCAATTAATATAAATGGAATACTCAACATCTGACCAGTATTCAGGCCAAACATTTTAATATACTCATCACCTTGTGGCTCTTTTACAAATTCCACAAATAAACGAACTGTCCATAATAAGACTAAAAATAAGCCGAATAAAAAGCCACTCTGATGTCCTTTATTTGTTTTCTGGTAAATAAACCATAGAATAAGAAATACGAATATATAACAAAACGATTCGTACAATTGCGCCGGATGACGAACAGGAACCGCATCCAATAAATATTGAAACTGTGGATTATTGGTTACAGCCGCATAAGCTTCTTTATAATTTTCAATACCAGTTTCACCAACAATCTGTCGCTTGCTATAATAATCTTGAACAAAACGCACACCTAATGGAGAATCCGTTACTTTTCCAATAATTTCCGAATTAATAAAGTTACCTATTCGAATAAAAATAGCTCCCGAAGCTACAGCAATAACCACACGATCCAAAATCCAGAGCAACGATTTATAGTTGTATTTTTTACGATACAAATACATACCTATAATAATACCAATAGCGGCACCATGACTGGCTAAACCTTGAAAACCTGTAAATTCAAACCCGCCTTTAAATTTGAAAGGTAGAAAGATACTGAAGAAATCTTCTGAAATTAATTCGGACTGATAAAAGAAGACATGTCCTAAACGAGCACCAAGCATAGTAGCTAATACTGTATATAAGAAAAGTGGATCTAAATATTCCAAATTGATCTTCTCTTTTACAAAGATATACTTCATGATTTGCCAACCTAAAAGGAAAGCAACAATCCACATAACACTATAAAAGTGTAATTCAAAAAATCCGAAAAGATCTAACCCTGTAGTAGGGTTCCAATTAAATTGTAATGCTAACATGCGTTATTTTTTATTAGGGTAAATATATGCAATTGGAAATGGATACGAAAGTCATCAAGTTATAATGAAACATTATTTTTTTGAAGTCTGTGCTTTTGAAAATGTAATGGGTAGGAGGAGTTAAGTATACTTTTAATATATGATTAAGTCAACTTCGATTTCGAATTCAATTTCACTCATCATCCTTTGCCGGAACTGGATCATAGCCGCTTCGTCCCCATGGATGACAACTAAAAATTCGAATAATCGCCAATTTTCCACCCTTAAAAAAACCATGTTTTTCCAAGGCCTCTTTCGCATAATGCGAACAGGTAGGTTGAAAACGACACGATGGCGGCGTTAACGGTGAAATAAAGGTTTGATAAATCTTTATAATTAGTAGAAATGGATATGTGAGTATTTTTTTCATGTAGCATCTAATAGTCTTCTCGTTTGGAGAGGATCTAGGAGAGGTTTCTTAAAACGTAAAACTCGTCCCTTCCTGACTATCGTTTAACTGAATTCCTAATTCCGTTAACTCATTACGAATTTGATCGGATAAAGCAAAATTCTTATTCGCACGTGCTTCTTGGCGTAGCTTAATTAGTAACTCCACAGCTCCAGATAGTTTAGTCGAAGAATTATCTTCTTTAGCTACATTTTCAAGACCTAAAACATCAAAAACAAAGGTGTTTATAGTGTTTTTAAGTAGTTCCAAATCGGTAGCCGTAATAGTGGCTGAACCATCATGGATTTGATTGATATACTTTACCGCTTCAAATAAATTGGCAATAAGAATTGGTGTATTAAAATCATCATTCATTGCCTTATAACACGATTGTTTCCAATTGGAAATAGCATGCGTAGATGTGTTTGCTGGCTCTAGGTTATTCAATAAATTAACAGCATCCATTAATCTGTTAAAACCTTTTTCACTGGCCTGGAGTCCTGCATCCGTTAAATCCAAGACACTTCTATAAGACGCCTGCATCATAAAGAACCTTACGACACTTGGTTTGTAAGCTTTAGACATGATATCATTATTCCCAGAAAGCAATTCAGCAGGATTGATATAGTTGCCTGTAGATTTACTCATTCTGGTGCCATTTAACTCCAGCATATTAGCGTGCATCCAATATTTTACGGGTGTTTGTTTTTTGGCAGCTTGATTTTGTGCAATTTCACATTCATGATGCGGAAACTTTAGGTCCATACCACCACCATGAATATCAAAATAATCACCGAGATATTTAGTACTCATAGCAGTACATTCTAAATGCCAACCTGGAAAACCGTCACTCCAAGGGGAAGGCCAGCGCATAATATGGGTTGGTTCTGCTTTTTTCCAAAGTGCAAAATCCTGTGGATTCTTCTTGTCACTTTGGCCATCAAGTGCACGCGTGTTGTGTATTAAATCTTCTAACTTACGTTTGCTTAAAATACCGTATTCATTAGATTCATTGTATTTATGGACATCAAAATATACGGAGCCGTTTACGATATAAGCAAATCCGTTATCTATAATAGTCTGTATTAATTCTATTTGCTCAATAATATGACCCGTTGCGGTTGGCTCAATACTTGGTGGTAAAAAATTGAAAGTATGGAGTACATTATGAAAATCTACGGTGTAACGCTGTACAATTTCCATAGGTTCAATAGCTTCTAAACGCGCTTTTTTTGTAATTTTATCCTCGCCAACATCAGCATCATTTTCTAAATGACCAGCATCTGTAATATTACGAACATAACGTACTTTGTAACCTAAATGCTTCAGGTATCTAAAAATAACATCAAAAGACATAAAGGTTCGCACATTTCCTAAATGCACATTACTATAAACCGTTGGACCACAAACGTACATGCCAACATAACCATCTGTTATAGTTTTAAAGGCTTCTTTTTCACCACTTAAAGTGTTGTAAATCTGAATGTTTTGTTGGTTGTATAACTGCATATTGAAAATGTTTAGTTGCCTACCTGCCTGTAGCAAGGTTTGTTGGTTTTTGTTGAGTTAGTTTGTTGTTTACGTGCAGAATAAATTGCTTATTTATTACGAAATAAGCAATTTAACGATTCTATATTTTAACAAGTTTTACCGACTAATCCTAAAATTTCGTATCTAATTTAATATAATCTAAAAACTCTCTACGTGTTTCTATGTCTTTAAATTTACCACCGAATTCTGCTGTTATCGTGCTACTTTCCGTATCGCGAATTCCTCTAGAGTTCACGCATAAGTGTTTAGCATCTACCACACAGGCAACATCTTCAGTGTTTAAAACCCTCTGAAGTTCTTTAACTACTTGAATAGTTAATCGTTCTTGAACTTGTGGACGCTTTGCGAAATAATCCACAATACGATTCATTTTAGATAAACCAACAACTGTTCCGTTAGAAATATAAGCTACATGAGCTTTCCCAACTATAGGAAGTAAATGGTGTTCGCAGGTAGAATAAACTGTAATGTTTTTTTCAACGAGCATTTCGCCATACTTATATTTATTATCAAAAGTGGATGCGCTTGGTTTTATAGCAGGATTCAAACCGCTAAATATTTCATTAACAAACATTTTAGCAACTCGGTTAGGAGTGCCTTTTAAACTGTCATCGGTTAAATCAAGACCCAATGTTTCCATAATATGGCGTACATCGTTTTTAATAATTTCAATTTTTTCTTCTGAATTTAAAACAAAAGCGTCACTGCGCAATGGTGTGTCAGCTGAAGTGCCTACATGATCATCGCCAAGGGCATCAAAATCAGCTGTATTATCATTAATTTTCATTATTTCGAAATAAAAAGGTTTTTAATCTGCAAAGGTAATGAATTCCCTTTTTTTGATTACTGAATTAACAAACTATTAATTACCATAAGTATTCTAAAAAAAAATACTGAGCTAAAACTCAAACTGAAAGTGTGAAAAATAATAAATGCAATCAGTAGCGTTCTAAAGCCAGACAAGAATAAAGTATGGGTACTTATTGCGAGTCTTCTTTATAGGTTAACAAAGCTCAAAGCTGTTGCTGTTTTTTTAAATAGTGGAGGCTTAAAATAAAAAGAATAATGAATCGCCTAAAAATAACTTTTGAATACAAATATTTCTGTTGAATCATAAAATCTCGCGGATGGTTTAAAAGTATTGTGATATATCAGCTAAAATTAATTTTATAAAAGAAGCCCTAAACAAATATGTTTTAGGGCTTTTTAGAGTTATCGGTAGTTTTTTATAAAATGCGTCGTTATAGATTACTTATAAGTTGAAACTTAAAGTAAGTGTTACATTGGAGTTTCGACTTTCAATATTTGCTCTATCAGTTAGACCTGTATTATATAGTCCAGTTTCGTTAGTTTGCTGAGCCTGATCGTATGTTAAATCAATTCTCGTCATGTTTCCGAAGTTATAACCCAGACCAAAAGAATAACCTGATATATCACCAATAGCAGAGTCATCCTTATAAGGACTCTCTTCATATCGGTAACCAGCTCGCACGCTTAAACTGTTCAGTTTAACCTCACCACCCAATCTATATGTCGATGCCGCTGTTAAGGCGTTTTCCATTCTGTTGTTTTCAGAATTAAAATACGCGTCAGAGGTCGGTTTAAATTTGGTGTTACTATAATCTTTTAAAGAGTAGTCAAAACTAATTAAGCCATGCGTACCAAAGATATAAGCTAAACTACCCGTGAATTTACCCGGGCTTTGTAATTTGTAACTTGGGTAAATATTAGTAATGTATGGGTTTATAGTTTGTGTTACGTTCGTACCACCGTCGTCTCTTACAGTTGATAGATATTGTGATGTTTCTTCATTAATAGTAAGCCATGTTGGCGATTTATAACTTAAACCAGCTCGCAAACCTTCGGTAACCTTATAAATGGTTCCAATTTGAAATGAAAATCCAGAACCTGTTGTATATATATCATTTTCAAAACGCACATTGCTTACCGTCGATCCTGTGTTTGTATTGCTTTCATATAAGGACGTAAATTCCTCATAGTTTATAAAATGCGAATTTAGGTTAATACCTAAATGCAACTTTTCACCAATTTGCGTGGCAGCATTAAAAGTGAATTTACCGTTATAACCTCTTGATACCATGTTGTATTCTTGGTAGTAATTACCAGGCGCAATATTTGAGGTGTATACCGTGTTCTCATCGTCATTTGTAAGCGGCTGTAATATATAGGACTCATACCCTAAAAATGCTTGTTGATTTGTAAATCCATAATAACTACCAATATCACGATATGCTTGCGAATAGGATTCGCCCGGTAAAGCAGAAATTTCGTCTAACCTTAAACCATTGGAATTTTGCATGAAATAATCGCCTATGGAGTTATTAGAATTGGTTCCAGAGGCAAACCATTTATCGTTATAATCACTTATTTTATCATAAGACGCACCGATTGTAAATTTTTTCCAAATTGAATTCGGGTTTTTGTTATAGAAAACAAAAGCCGCACCTGTTTGGTTAACATCGAAATTAGATTCAGATGATTCCGAATACCCATTATAAAAAGCCGTTTTATTTTTGGTGTACATATTGGCTAATGATAAAGAGATATGACCGGAATTAAAAATTGCCGAACCTGCCGGGTTGATACTTACCGCACTCATATCGCCTCCCAATGCTCCAAAAGCACCGCTTAAAGCTCTATATCTCGCTGTTCCTTGAATGTTGTCTTCCGAGTAGCGGAGCGCATCAGACATATCTTGCGCGTAAATTTGTGACATTGTCAATATAGCCGTTGACATTAGAATTAATTTCTTCATAATACTTTTTTCTTTTTCTTAATTATCTGTTAGCGTCCGCCTCCACGTCTACCTCCAGAACCTCCTCTTGTGCTACCTGAAGAACTACGACCACCACTAGAACCACTAGCGTTTGAAGAAGAACTTCTTCTTGATGTGTTGTAGTTGTTATTACTATTATTGTTACTCCTTCTTGGTTGTGTTGTTGTATTTGTACGCTTGGTGTTTGTATTAACACGTGGCGATGTAGTGTTGTTACTTCTTCTCGTTGTGTTTGTGTTTACACGAGGTGTATTTGAATTATTTCTTCTAGTAGTATTTATATCACTATTAGATCGTGTACTACCTCTTCTTGGCGTAGAGAAAGATGTTTGCGTTCTACTACTTCTTGTTACTGTATTATTTGTTGAGCCTCGTCGTGCATTACTGTCCTTGTAAATTCGCTCTGTATTATAATATCTAGATGTTGCGTTGCGTCCTGTTTGACTATTATAAACACTACCGCGTCTACTATTCATATAGGCAACATTATTCCTGTTATAATTTCCGCCATAATAACTACCGTAGTAGCCACCATAACCATACCATTGATTGTAATAACCACCATATCCATACCCTCCATAATAAGGTGAGTGGTAACCATAACCATATCCATATCTTGGATAGTATCCAGAATAATATGGCGAATATCCATAATAGAATGGTGAGTAAAAGGAATTGTAAAAACCAGCGTTAGCATAAACGTTAATGGATACATTAGCACTTTCTTGACCCCAACCAGCGTAAGATTCAGGTGCTACTTATGTACCGTCGTCCTCTACATAATCACCTTCATAGTCATCTACATCTGTAAAAATTTCGTTTTCTTCTGCATATAAATCTAGTTCAGACGATTTTTCGGTGAAGTAATTTTTATAATAAGAACTAGCTTCAGCGTTATTAGCTTCTACATAGGATTCTTGTTCTATTGGCGTTGTTGAAGAGCCATAAATACCATCGTTACTTTGTTGGTAAGTACCACAAGCTGTCATTAAAAGCAAACTGCTTAAAATCGCTATCGTGGGTATTTTTTCTGTAAAGTAGTTTTTATAGGACATATCTCTTAATTTTATTGTTGAACATAACAAAAATAGTTAGTTTTGTGAAACTATTTCTATATTTAACATAGTCGCAATTTTTGTGCCAAAAACCTGAATATGAGCAAAAAACTTACAAGTAGAGCAGAAGACTACTCTAAATGGTATAATGAATTGGTTGTCAAGGCAGACCTTGCCGAAAATTCAGCAGTACGTGGCTGCATGGTCATTAAACCTTATGGCTTTGCTATTTGGGAAAAAATTCAAGCGGAATTAGATCGCATGTTTAAAGAAACAGGTCACCAAAATGCCTACTTCCCTTTATTTATTCCTAAAAGTTTATTTGAAGCTGAAGAAAAAAATGCCGAAGGTTTTGCTAAAGAGTGTGCTATTGTAACACATTATAGATTACAAAACGATCCAGATAATCCAGGGAAGCTGCGTGTAGATCCAGAAGCCAAACTAGAGGAGGAGCTAATAGTAAGACCTACCAGTGAAGCAATTATATGGAATACATATAAAGGATGGATTCAATCGTACAGAGATTTACCTATTTTAATAAACCAATGGGCCAATGTTGTGCGTTGGGAAATGCGTACACGATTATTTTTAAGAACAGCCGAATTTTTATGGCAAGAAGGTCATACAGCTCATGCTACCGAAGCGGAAGCTATTAAGGAAGCGGAATTAATGAATAATGTTTATGCAACATTTGTCGAAAATTTCATGGCTATACCTGTTGTTAAAGGTATAAAAACAGACAGTGAACGTTTTGCTGGCGCTGTAGAAACCTATTGTATTGAAGCATTAATGCAAGATGGAAAAGCTTTACAAGCAGGAACTTCACACTTTTTGGGTCAAAACTTTGCCAAAGCATTCGATGTCAAATTTGCAACAAAAGAAGGTAAGCAAGAATATGTATGGGCAACATCATGGGGTGTTTCCACACGTTTAATGGGTGCGCTAATAATGACGCATAGTGACGACCATGGTTTGGTATTACCACCCAATTTGGCACCAAACCAAGTAGTGATTGTGCCAATTTATAAAACCGAAGAGCAGTTAGAGCAAATAACAACGCTTGTAAATGTTATTATGGGTGAGCTACGATCCAAAGGTGTTACCGTTAAGTTTGATGATAGAGATACATTTAGACCAGGAGCTAAATTTGCACAGCACGAGTTGCAAGGCGTTCCTTTACGTATAGCTATAGGGCCAAAAGACCTAGAAAATGGAACAGTAGAGCTTGCTAGACGTGACACATTAACTAAAGAAGTGATTTCAATTGATAATTTAACAGACACTGTTGAAAGATTAATGACGGAGATTCAAACTAGTTTGTATGAAAAAGCACTTAATTATAGAGATTCGCATACCACAGAAGTTGATAATTTCGATGATTTTAAAACTATTTTAGAAGATAAAGGTGGTTTTATTTCAGCGCATTGGGACGGAACCGAAGAAACTGAAACAAAAATCAAAGAATTAACAAAAGCGACAATTCGTTGTATTCCTATGGATGGAGACACGCAAAGTGGTGATTGTGTGTATTCTGGGAAGCCTTCTAGTAGGCGTGTGCTTTTTGCAAAAGCATACTAAATGAAAGTTTTTTTAAAATATTTCAAATAGTAGTTGCAACACTTAAAAATATTTGTATTTTTGCATCCGCAATGGGAACATTGTGAGTTATTTTGACAAAAATAAAATTTGCAGGTTTAAATTTAATTATATATATTTGCAAACTGAAAAACAAAATGGCCCGTTCGTCTATCGGCTAGGACGCATGGTTTTCATCCATGTAAGAGGGGTTCGATTCCCCTACGGGCTACAATTTTTATTTAATAAGAAAAGATACAAATGGCAAATCATAAGTCAGCGTTAAAAAGAATTAGAAGTAACGAATCTAAACGTTTAAGAAATAAATTTAAGCACAAGACAACTCGTAATGCAATCAGAAAATTGCGTGATACGAGTGATCAAAGACAAGCACAAGAATTGTTTGTTGATGTTACTGCTATGATTGATAAATTAGCGAAGAAAAATATTATACATAATAATAAGGCTGCCAACTTGAAGTCTGGTTTAGCTAAGCATATAGCTTCTTTAGCATAAAGAAGAAAAGTTTATAATTAAAAAAGCTTCTCTTATCGAGAGGCTTTTTTTATGTGAAAATTTCAAATTTATAGAAAGTTTAAATCCAGTTTTGTTTATAATTAAAAATGCCTTGAGAAATTCTCAAGGCATTTTTTAGTTTTATATATTTGATTCGCTTTTAACCATTCATGGAAATTAAAAACTCTTCATTGTTTTTAGTTTGTTTAAAACGTTCGTTTATAAATTCCATAGCTTCTACAGGATTCATATCTGCTAGGTACTTACGCATTACCCACATACGTTTAATAGTCGTTTCATCTAATAGAATGTCATCACGACGCGTACTTGATGAGGTTAAATCGATAGCAGGGAAAATACGACGGTTAGATATTTTTCTATCTAATTGTAGTTCCATATTACCGGTTCCTTTGAATTCTTCAAAGATAACTTCATCCATTTTAGATCCTGTGTCTGTTAATGCTGTTGCAATAATAGTTAACGATCCGCCATTTTCAATATTACGAGCAGCACCAAAGAAACGTTTTGGTTTGTGCAATGCATTGGCATCAACACCACCACTTAATATTTTTCCTGAAGCTGGTTGTACAGAGTTATAGGCTCTTGCTAAACGTGTAATAGAATCTAATAAAATAACTACATCATGACCACATTCTACCAAGCGCTTGGCTTTCTCTAAAACAATATTGGCAATTTTTACGTGCTCGTGTGCTTCTTTATCAAAGGTTGAAGCAATTACTTCGCCACGTACATTACGTTGCATGTCGGTAACTTCTTCAGGACGTTCATCAATTAATAAAATCATTTGATATACTTCCGGGTGGTTTGCTGCAATAGCATTCGCCACATCCTTTAATAGCATCGTTTTTCCTGTTTTAGGCTGCGATACTATCATACCACGTTGTCCTTTTCCAATAGGAGAAAACAAATCCATGATTCGCGTAGAAATTGTACTTTGCTTTCCGGCAAGATTAAATTTTTCTTGAGGAAAAAGTGGTGTTAAATGCTCGAAAGAAACTCTGTCTCTTACTACATCTGGACTTTGACCATTAATTTTACTAACACGAATTAAAGGAAAGTATTTTTCGCCTTCTTTTGGAGGTCTAACATTTCCTAATACAGTATCTCCAACTTTTAAACCGAATAAACGAATTTGCGATTGTGATACGTATATATCATCTGGAGACGATAAATAGTTGTAGTCAGACGAACGTAAAAAACCGTAACCATCTTGCATAACATCCAAAACCCCTTCACTCTCTATAATAGCATCAAACTCAAAGTCTGGCTCTCTATAGCGATTTCTGGTGTCTTTATTACCGTTATTTTTCTTGTCGTGTTTTGTTGGACGGTTGTCCTTTTGCTTATCCTCCTGTGTGTTGCCGTTTTTGTCCTCACGTTTGTTTGGTTTATTTGGCTTAGGTCTTGGATTTGGCTTGTTTTGTTTGGGAGGCGTTGTGGTAGTTTCCTTTTCTGTTTCAGCATCTGGCGTTTTCGCTTTATTAGCGACTACTTCAATACTGTCTTTAGGTTTATCCTCCGATTTAGTTTCAATTGGACTTTCCGTTTTCGGCTTAATGGCTCTCGGAACTTTTTGAACACGCTTTCTTGGTGTTTTTTCTTCTGTCTTTTCGGCCGGTTTTACTGCAGGTTTCTCCACAGGTTTCTCGGGCTTTGTTTCCGTAGCAACAACTTCCTTAATTTCTTTAGGGTTGGCTGCTTGGTAATCTAGAATTTGATAAACTAAATCTAATTTTTTTAAGGAACGATATTTTGAAACGTTCAGTTTTTGAGCTATTTCCTGTAATTCAGGAAGCTTCATTGCTTTTAATTGAGATATTTCAAACATTGATATTGATGTTGAATTGAATGTTTTATTTTAATATTGTTAAGGTGAATAATTCCGAAGAAAAATTGATCTTATTTTAGAAGAATAATGTGTTACAAATCTGATAGTTGCAAAACATTACTGCAATTATACAACTTTATTTTCTTTTTTTTAGCTTAATTTTAAAAGAAACTGCTATTTTTGCAGTTGATAAATTAGAATATTAATGCTTCAACGAATTCAAACTATATTTTTATTATTAGCTGCTATAGTATCTGGTGGCTTAATTTTTGTGTTTGAATTATGGTCCACTCCTGAAGATGTAAAAGTGTTTGCATTGGATATTAATTACATATTTGCTATGTTTATAGTATCCGCAGTATTATCTATTTTATCCATAGCCAAGTATAAAAAAAGGATGTCGCAATTTATGTTGGGGCGCCTAAACATCATATTAAACTTTTTTTTACTAGGATTATTTGTGTATCAATCTCTAAATTTATCTGGAGAAACTGTTGTTTCAGAGAAAGGTATTGGGATTTTTCTTCCTATTGTTTCTATCGTTTTCTTGGCATTAGCCAATAAAGCCATCAAAAAGGATGAGGATCTTGTGAAATCTGTAGATCGATTACGATAAACCTATCATCTTAGTAGTATTAGTGCGTGAGCCCAAGGTGAAGATCTTGGGCTTTTTTATTTTCTCTCTTAATCCCTCTGATGTAAGTTGAGATCTTGAGGGTTTAGCATATTCCATTTAAATGAATTAAACTTTTGTAATCTTGTGTAGTCTTTCCTTCTAAAAATGATTTAGGATGGGAATTCAATCACTTCTAAATTATCAATTTTCTTACCGTCAATAGTAAAACGCAGCATCGTCCGCACATTATGAAAGCCTTGCTTCCCAACAGCACCGGGATTCATATGTATTAAATTGAGTTTTTTATCCGGCATGACTTTTAAAATATGTGAATGTCCTGAAATAAAAATTCGGGGTGGATTCTCTTTAATCATTTCTCTAATGCGGACATTATATTTATTTGGATAACCGCCAATATGCGTAATCCAAACATCAACACCTTCACACATAAATCGGTTGTCTAAAGGGAACTCCAATCGGGCTTTTTCGTCGTCAATATTGCCATAAACACCACGTAAAGGTTTTAAAGCTTTAATAGCGTCGGTAACTTTCAAATTACCAATATCGCCAGCATGCCATACTTCATCTGCTTGTTTTACGTATTTTAAAACAGCGTCGTCTATATAACTATGGGTATCGGAAAGTAGGAGTATTTTTTTCATAAATATTTTACGAATCCCGATAGCTTTCGGGAGGAATCTTTTTATTTATTTAACTTTCATTTGAAATTTCAAGAAAGATTAAAATTCTATCTTTGCTTTTTACAAAAATAGCATTTACCATTGAGATATTTTATAGAACTTTCATATAATGGACAGGCATATCACGGCTGGCAAAATCAGCCTAACGCTATTTCTGTGCAAGAAGTTATAGAAAAAGCGTTGTCCACTATTTTAGGACAAAAAACGGCTGTTGTTGGGGCAGGAAGAACGGATGCTGGCGTACATGCTAAGCAAATGTTTGCGCATTTTGAAACCGATGCTGATTTTAGTATTGAAAAACTGTCTTATAAATTGAATGCTTTTCTTCCAGAAGATATAGCGGTTCATAATGTATTTTCGGTAACACCAGAAGCACACGCGCGTTTTCATGCTACAAGCCGAACTTATTTGTATAGAATAGCTTTAGATAAAAGTGCGTTTAACTATCAATCAGCGTATTTTGTAAAGAAAAAATTAGAAATTAATAAGATGCAGGCAGCAGCAAACAGCTTATTAAACTATAAAGATTTTCAATGCTTTTCCAAATCAAAAACAGATGTAAATACGTATAATTGTAATATTATGCAGGTGCATTTTGAACAGGTGGATGGCGAATTGCACTTTACAATTCAAGCCGATCGTTTTTTGCGCAATATGGTTCGGGCTATTGTAGGCACATTAATAAATATTGGGTTAGGAAAAATTAATTTATCCGACTTACACAACATTATAGAATCTAAAAACAGACAAGAAGCAGGCTATTCCGTTCCTGCTCATGGTTTATATTTAATACATATTTCGTATCCAGAGACGATAATAAATGGCAACTAAAACAGATAATAAAATACTAGACACCAACTTGCTTAAAAAGCTTGTTAAATACATGAAACCATATAACACCGTTTTTATTGGTGTATTATTCGTGGTGATTTTGTTGGCGCTTTTAGGAGCAGCCAGGCCTTATATTTTACAACAAGCTATTGACAAAAATATAGCTACTAAAACTTTAGAAGGCTTTGTTCCTTATATTCTATTAATGGCCGGTTTACTATTTTTTGAGGTGGTTAGTCAGTTGTTATTTATTTTCTATGCCAGCTGGTTAGGACAAACAGTTGTTAAAGATATTCGGGTTGTATTATTTAACCATATGCTTCGTTTTAAAATGAAGTATTATGATAATTCGTCGGTCGGTGTTCTCATTACACGTGCCATTACAGATATGGAGCGTATTGCCGCTATTTTTGGCGAAGGTTTATTTATGATTTTTCGAGATTTATTAACCATGCTTGTCGTTTCAGGCGTTATGGTTTATATGAACTGGCAATTAAGTCTGATTGTTTTTTTAATGTTACCATTGGTTTTATATGCAACGCGAATTTTTCAGAAGTATATGAAAAAGGCTTTTGAAGAAGTTCGTACGGAAGTTTCAAACTTAAACTCCTTTGTTCAAGAGCGGGTAACGGGCATGAAAATTCTACAGCTGTTTACACGGGAAGATACCGAGTTTAAAAACTTTGTAAAAATTAATGAGCGCCATAAAAAAGGTTGGTTAAAAACGGTTTGGTATAACTCCATATTTTTCCCAATTGCCGAGCTGTCATCATCTATAACCATTGGATTAATTGCGTGGTATGGCGGATTAAATGCCGTTGTAGACGACACGGCAACTTTAGGTGATTTAACGGCGTTTATTATGATGATTCCTATGTTATTTAGACCTCTACGTCAAATAGCAGATAAGTTTAATACTTTGCAAATGGGTATGGTGGCTGCAAACCGCGTATTTAAAGTGCTGGAAACTACCTCGCAAATTGATGATACAGGAACACAGGAGGCGGCTAATTTTAAAGGGGATATCCAATTTGAAAATGTACGTTTTAGTTATGTGGAAGAAGAGGAAGTATTAAAAGGTATTTCATTAAATGTAACTGCTGGGGATACTATTGCTATTGTTGGTGCAACAGGTGCAGGGAAGTCTACGATTATTAATTTATTAAATCGCTTTTATGAAATTAATGAAGGTGTAATTAAAATTGATGGTACAGATATTACAGCCTTCACTTTAGCGTCTTTACGTCAGCAAATCGCTGTAGTTTTGCAAGATGTATTTTTATTTGCCGATACTATTTTAAATAATATAACCTTAAACAATCCTCATATTACCGAATCGGATGTTGTGGAAGCGGCAAAAGCTATTGGAATTCACGATTTTATAATGACTTTGCCTGGGGGTTATCACTATAACGTTAAAGAACGTGGCGCTATGCTGTCTTCTGGTCAACGCCAATTAATTTCATTTTTGCGTGCTTATGTCACCAATCCGAGTATTCTAGTATTGGATGAAGCCACATCCTCTGTCGATTCGTATTCGGAACAACTGATACAAAATGCGACGGATAAAATAACGAAAAACCGAACCTCTATTGTCATAGCACACCGATTAGCAACAATTAAAAAAGCGGATCAGATTATTGTTATGGATGCTGGAGAAATTGTGGAGCAAGGAACACATTCCGAACTTCTTAAAAAGGAAAATGGTTATTATAGAAATTTATACGAAGTACAGTTTATGAAAGAGGAACTGGCTTAAAAGCGTTTAATTTAAATCTTTTCTTATCATTTCGGCAAGCTCATTGGTATCGTGAAACATAACAAAATCACCATCTTTAAAATAAGATATCTGACCGGTTTCTTCACTAACGGCAAGTGCTAAAGCATCTGTTCTTTCGGTAATTCCAACAGCTGCTCGGTGACGTAAGCCAAAGCGGCTAGGTAAAGTCTTGTCATTATTAACAGGTAATATAACTCGTGTTGCTTTTACAATATTATTTGCAATAATTATTGCGCCATCGTGCAGCGGACTATTTTTAAAGAAAATACTTTCAATAATGGGCTGTGTTACTTTAATATTCATTTCGTCTCCTGTGGTTGTAAGGAAATCTAAATTATTATTGTGTTCTAAAACAATTAAAGCGCCAGTTTTAGACGCGCTCATTTTATTACAAGCCGAAAGAATGATATCCACATCCGTTTCATTTGCTGTTTCGGTTTGTAAAAACTTAAACTGCCTAAAAAACTTGCCGCGTTTGCTAATATTGGTAGAGCCTACCATTAATAAAAACTTTCTAATTTCCTGTTGGAAAACTACGATTAACGCAATAATTCCAACACTCATAAAACCACCCAGAATCCTACTTAACATTTTCATTTGCAAGGTTTCGGTGACTAAATAAATAAGGTAAACGATAACAATACCTATAAAAATATTGATGGCAACTGTGCCTTTTACTAATTTGTACACATAATAGAGTAGGGCTGCCACAAGAACAACATCCACAATATCTATTACGGTGAACTTTAATAGGTCGTCAAAAATATTCAAAAGCGCGTGTTTTTTTGTAAATGTAACAATTTACGATTAATAAATAAATTCGTTCGTATCTAGAATTAACTTTTCAGAAACGACTGATAATAAAGCCGATTTTAGACTAATATATTCCTGAAATGTCAGCGATTCTGACATATTTAAAACCATATAAGTTGTTTCAGAAATTGAACTGTTTTTTAAATCTGAAACGAGCTGCTGAAGGTTTATAGTGTTTTCTCCATCAGGAAGACCTATGCTTTTTAATGATTCTACTTGAAGTTTTAAGCTGTTTTCCTCCAGGCTATTCCATGCTTTCTTGGAACTTACCACAGAATCCTTTGTGTGATAATATACATCCGTAAATTCGACGAATCCTAAATTTTTAATACTCGTATCATTACAAGAATAATAGTTTTTGGCATCTTCATTTTTATGTAATTCCGAACTACGTTTTTTATTCTGAAGAAATTGTATTTTAGGAATTAACTGTTTTAAAGTAAGACGTTTGTCTACATTTACTAACCAGTTTGTGGTAATAATTAAGTTCTTCCTGTTTAATTCAATATTATTAACGGCAGTCGAATCGTAAAATAAATAAGCTGGAGATACATCCAAAACCTCGTGAATGTTTGATTGTTCAACTTCAGGAAGCAAAATAACCTTTTCATTATTGCAGGCTATAAAAAGTAACGGGATTAAAAATTTGAAATATTTCATAATGAATTAATTGAGTTCGTTAGTAAGTTTAATACATTCCATGGCTTCCTTAACATCATGAACCCTAAGAATGCTCGCGCCTTTCTGTAAGGCAATTGTGTTTAATACGCTTGTACCATTTAAGGCTTCTCTTGCTGTGCTTTTTAGTGTTTTATAAATCATCGATTTTCTTGAAACCCCAATGAGAAGTGACCTTTCTAATAATTGAAAATGTTTTAGATGTTTCAATAATTCAAAATTCTGTTCACGAGTTTTGGCAAAACCAAAACCAGGATCGATAATAATATCTTTAATATGGTGTGTTTTGGCTTCTGCAATACGTTCTGAAAAATAAAACAGAATATCTTTTATAAGCGAATGATATTCAGTTAAATCCTGCATGGTTTGTGGCGTGCCACGCATATGCATCATTATATATGGAACGTGTAAGCTTCCAACAACTTTAAGCATGTTTGCGTCTAATTTTCCAGCAGAAATGTCATTAACCAAAGCAGCACCAGCTAAAATACTTTCTTTGGCAACCTGACTTCTAAAGGTGTCAACTGAAAGGAGAACATCGGGAAATTCAGTAATAATAGATTGAATAATAGGAAGTATGCGACTTAACTCTTCGGTTTCTGAAACAAAATCAGCATTTGGCTTGGAGCTGTAGGCGCCAACATCAATAAAAGTAGCACCTTGCTCGAGCATCTCGTTAACTTGAGAAAGTACAGCATTCGTGTCTTTGTATTTACCGCCATCATAAAAGGAGTCTGGCGTAAGATTTAAAATACCCATCACTTTTGGTGCCGATATATCAATCAAGTTTCCTTTACAATTAATGGTCATAATATTAAAGTCTATTTTGATAACAAAATTAGCATATTCAGACTAAAGCAGGCGCGTATTTATGGCAAAATAAAAACATTCATCATCTAACTTTGAACTTTAAACTATTTAAGCGAAATTTACGCAAAATTCAATGTCACACATGGCAGATACATCACAACAATATGATGCTGTAATTTCAATTTGCAGAAACCTTTTCGAAAAAAAAATGTCTGATTATGGCAGTGCATGGCGTATTTTACGTTTACCATCACTTACCGATCAAATTTTTATAAAAGCACAACGTATTCGCGGCTTGCAGCAAAACGGCGTGCAAAAAGTTGAAGAAGGCGAGGTAAGTGAATTCATCGGAATAATCAATTACTGTGTCATGGCGCTTATACAAATAGATAAAGGCGTTGTAGAGCAACCCGATTTGTTAACAGAAGAAGCTGTTAGATTATACGCAGAAAAAGTGGCGTTAACCAAAGAACTCATGATGAATAAGAATCATGATTATGGGGAAGCTTGGCGTGATATGCGTGTGAGTAGTTTAACGGATTTAATCCTTCAGAAATTATTACGCGTGAAACAAATTGAAAATAATCAGGGCAAAACCTTGGTTAGTGAAGGTATTGATGCCAATTATCAGGATATTATAAATTATGCTGTTTTTGCAATTATCCATTTAGAAGGGATGGATAGCTAACAAATACCAAAAACTAAATTCCAAAATGAGCGATACTAAAACATTTAATCTGGAATTACGAACTTTTGAGTTTGCTCGAGATTGTTGGTTTTTAGTTCAAGATTTAAATTGGTCGATTTCAAATCAAGATGATGCGAAACAATTAGTAAGATCATATGGTTCAGTTGGGCAAATTATATTGAAGGAAATGAAAAGTTAGGCGAAAAGGATTTATTATTTCGTTTAAAAATATCAAGAAAAGAAGCAAAGAAAAGTGAGTACTGGCTAAAATTATTAAAAGAATTAAATAAAGCAGAAGCCGACAGAATTCAAAAGTTAATAGCAAAAGCAAGTGAATTAAGAAAAACCCTTTCTGCAATTATAAATAAGTTAAAATAAAAGTCTGTTAATTATATTCTGAAATTTGAGTGCTCCTTACTTTTTGGAATTTGAATTTTTAGATTTTAAAAAAAAATATAGTTATGAAATATATAGTAAGTTTTAGTCGCATATTCGTGGGAGTCCTATTTATCATTTCCGGATTCATTAAACTGAATGACCCACTTGGGTTTTCGTATAAACTACAAGAATATTTTGGCGAAGGCGTATTGAACTTACCGTTTTTAGTACCTTATGCGTTAATAATTTCCATATTAGTGGTTATTTTTGAAGTTGTATTAGGCGTTTTTCTTTTAGTAGGATACAAACCTAAATTTACGGTCTATAGCTTATTGGCCATGATTGTATTCTTTACATTCCTAACATTCTATTCGGCTTATTTTGATAAAGTAAAAGATTGTGGATGCTTTGGTGATGCTTTAAAATTAACGCCATGGGAAAGCTTTACTAAAGATATTATACTATTATTTTTTATTGTAATTCTGGTTGTTGGTGTAAAACACATTAAGCCATTATTTGGTAGTTTGGTCGTTACTGTTATCGCTCTATTAAGTTTTCTAGCATCTTTATCATTCGCTTATTACGTGTTAATGCATTTGCCAGCAATCGATTTCAGAGCCTATAAAGTTGGGGCTAATATTCAAGAAGGTATGACGATTCCGGATAATGCGCCAAAACCAATTCAGGAATTTATATGGACTTTTAAAGTAAATGGTGAAGATCAACAATTTAAAACCGATGGGAGTTATCCTTCAGTGGATGGCGAATATGTAGACGTAGAATCTAAAGTTATTGACCCAGGTTATGAACCGTCAGTAGTTGATTTTTCTATAGAAACAGAAGAGGAGGATTTTACGGAACATTTCTTAAAGGAAGATAAACTAATCATGATTATTATGTATAATTTAGCAACTGCCGAACCTGATGGCGTGGCGAAATTAAAAACTTTTTCTGATAAAGCGTTGATCAAAGGCTATACCGTTATTGGTTTATCCGCTTCGGGAGGTGATGAGAAGGAAGAGTTTAAAGCAAATCATAAATTGAATTTCGATTTCTATTTATGTGATGAAAAGGCCCTTAAAACAGTAGTTAGAGCGAGTCCAGGAATCGTTAAGTTGGAAAAAGGTACGGTTATTCAAAAGGCACATTGGAACGACCTTGAAGGAATGAAACTTTAAGATTATAACAATCATTATAGAAAGCATTTAGCATCTGATCAATTATCTAATACATAAAGTTTTTTACGCATTGCTTACTTTGTTTGGAGTAGTAACGGTGATATTTTTATTATTTAATGTTTTACCGGGTGATCCAGCGCAAATGATGTTGGGACAAAATCAATCCGCTGAACAAGTAGAAGCTGTCCGCCAGAAATACGGCTTCGACAAACCCAAAACAACCCAGTACTTTTATTATATAAACGATTTGTTGCCCGTATCCTTTCACTCTAAAAATGAAAACGATTACACCTTTTTACGAAAAGGGAAATATTCGTCAACGCCTTTGTTTACAATAGGCAACACCACTACGGTTCTAAAATTTCCATTTTTGCGCGAATCTTTTACAAAGCAAGGTAAAAAGGTTTCCGAGGTTATAGGTGAAACCTTGCCAAACACATTTGTTTTAGCTGTTTCAGCCATAGTAATCGCTATGTTTTTGGGACTTATTTTAGGCGTGGTTTCTGCCATCTATAAGGACACTTGGTTGGATAAACTCATTCAAATTGTCAGTACAGTTGGTATGAGTGTGCCATCTTTTTTTAGCGCCATTTTATTCGCCTGGTTCTTTGGATTCGTACTGCATGAGTTTACCGGTCTTAAAATGACGGGAAGTCTTTATGAACTCGATGATTATGGAGAAGCCATGCATATTCAATGGAAAAACTTAATTCTTCCAGCGGTTGTTTTAGGTATTCGTCCGTTGGCCGTAGTTATTCAATTAATGCGGAACTCACTGTTAGAAGTTTATAATCAGGATTTTATTCGAACCGCGCGTGCTAAAGGTTTAAGCGAATATCAAATCATAAAAAATCATGCAATAAAGAACGCTATGAATCCGGTTGTTACCGCCATTTCGGGGTGGTTTGCATCCATGTTAGCAGGTGCCGTTTTTGTAGAGTATATTTTTGGTTGGAATGGATTGGGTAAAGAAATCGTAAACGCCTTAAACACGCTGGATTTACCTGTTATTATGGGATCTGTGCTCATAATTGCGGTTATCTTCATAATAATCAATATTTTTGTAGATATAATTTATACTTGGCTGGATCCTAAAGTATCATTGCAATAATGCCAGCAAAGTGAAGAATGGAATAGCAAATAGAATAGCATTTCAGTCTAAGTATAAATCAAAACAAATAAAATAGTTTTAAAAAACACCCTTCTCTTTTAAGAAGGTTTAGAATAGGATTATGAGAAAACAAATAGTAGCAGGAAACTGGAAAATGAATAACGATTTGGTGGAAACGAAAACGCTTATCACCGAATTGAAAAACGCAAAAAAAACCTCGAATGCTGAAGTGATGATTGCACCATCATTCACCAATTTATGGACTGCTTTCGAATCGCTTAAAGAATATAGTGTAGAAGTGATTGCTCAAAATATGCACTTTGCAGAAAGTGGTGCATATACAGGAGAAATTAGCGCATCTATGTTAAGTAGTATCGGTATAAAAACGGTGATTTTAGGACATAGTGAACGTCGCGCTTATTTTAATGAAACAGATGAATTGTTAGCTAAAAAAGTAGATGCTGCCTTGAAAAATGAGATGCGTACTATTTTTTGTTTTGGTGAAGAATTATCGGATAGAAAATCTGGTAATCACGAAACGATTGTTGAAAATCAAATCAAGAATGCCTTGTTTCATTTGGATGCAACAGCTTTTAAACATATCGTTTTAGCTTACGAACCAGTTTGGGCTATTGGAACTGGCGAAACAGCCAGTCCGGAACAAGCTCAAGAAATGCATGCTTTTATTAGAAAAACCTTGGCAGACACATATGGTCAGGAACTGGCAGATTCTGTTTCTATATTATATGGTGGAAGCGTCAAGGCTAGCAATGCACAAGAAATTTTTTCAAAACCCGATGTGGATGGCGGATTAATTGGTGGTGCTGCACTAAAGGCAGACGATTTTATGGCTATTGTTAATGCATTTTAATAAGAAGAGACTATGTCAAATTTAATATATATAGGTTACGATTTTAAAGTCGCGCCTTTACAACCAGGAGTCGAAATTTTAATTGCCGAACTCGGTTATGGTGGTTTTGAAAGTTTTGTAGAAACAGAAACAGGTGTTACTGCATATATTCAGAAAGATGAATGGAATGCTGATATTTTAAAAGATATTCAGATTTTAGATTCTGATGAATTTGAAATTACATTTGAATATAACGAAATCGAGCAAGTAAATTGGAATGCGGAATGGGAACGAAATTTCAATCCAATTGTCGTGGACGATATTTGTGCTGTTCGTGCGCCGTTTCATGATAAATTTGATAAGGAATACGATATTATTATCGAACCTAAAATGAGTTTTGGTACCGGACATCATGAAACAACACATATGATGCTTCAGCATATTCTAAAAAACGATTTCAAAGATAAATCTGTTTTAGATATGGGCTGTGGAACTGGTGTTTTAGCAATTTTGGCTGAAATGAAGGGTGCCAAACCATTAGATGCAATAGATATTGATAATTGGTGCTATTTAAATAGTTTGGAGAATGTAGAGCGAAATAAGTGTCATCATATTACTGTTTTAGAAGGTGATGCGAGTTTGTTGAAAGATAAAACTTACGATATTATTATTGCTAATATCAATCGAAATATTCTACTTCAGGATATTCCTGTGTACGCTACTTGTTTAAATGCTAAAGGTTTATTATTTTTAAGTGGATTTTATAAAGAGGATATTCCGGCAATTGAAGAACTTTGTAATAAGGTAGGTTTAAAATGCGTTGATACATTAGAACAAAATAATTGGGTTGCCTTAAAATTTGAAAAAGAATAATTGTTGATTGAATTTTATTCAGAAACAAAATATTAGAATTATGAGTACAAGAGAACAAACATTAGAAGATGTTTTACTACAAGAAGAGGTTTTGGTTGAAAACGAAATCGTTTTGTATAATGATGAAGTTAATACTTTCGATCATGTTATTAATACGTTGATTTACGCTTGCGATCACACAGCTGAACAAGCAGAACAGTGTTCTATTTTAGTACACTATAAAGGACAATGTACCGTTAAAACAGGATCGTATAAAAAGCTAGAACCTATGTGTACTATGCTTTTAGAAGCCGGATTAAGTGCTGAAATTAGTTAAAACAGTATGCAAAATTCATAAAAAAAAGCAAGCTAGGTAAACAAGCTTGCTTTTTTTATACGCATGTTTTAGGAGAATTTTATGGATTTTCATTTTATAAAGTGTCAGAATGGTAGTATATTATGATAAACTAAAAAAGAAAGAAATGAAAACATTATATGAAGCAACCACGCAAGCTATAGGTGGGAGAAAAGGACATGTAAAATCAGAAAACAGTCCTGTCGATTTTAATTTGTCCGTCCCGAAATCTATGGGTGGCGATGGTGGAAATGGCGCCAATCCGGAACAGTTATTTGGAGCCGCTTATGCTGCATGTTTTGGAGGCGCTTTACAGTCTGTTGCTAAAAGTGAAGGAATTGAAATTGATAGCAATGCTTTAAGCATTACCGCTATTATTGGATTTTGTGAAGATGAAGATGGCTTCTTTTTAGAAGCGACTTTGGATTGTTATATTCCGAATGTAGATTTAGAAACTGGAGAAGATTTGGTGGAAAAGGCTCATGAAGTTTGCCCTTTTAGTAAAGCAACACGTGATAATATTACAGTCAATTTAAACTTACTAGTAGATGAGTAATATTTGATGTTGAGAATTATTTATCATAAAAAAAGCAAGCTATATTTATAGCTTGCTTTTTATGTCTCAGAGGTTTAAAAAATCACATTTTTAAGATTTTAATGCGATTTTCAATTACATTAATTTAATTCAGACGCAAGAGTTACCTTTTTAATCTTTAGCTAATTCTTCCTGTAAGATCGCTTTTAACTCTTTAACTGTAGGGTTTCCAATATTATCATTAACAACCTCTCCTTTTTTGTTAACTAACATATAACGGGGAACTCCAGAAAATTGAAACTTTTTTAATAAGTAGTCCCATTCCTCTGTAGAAACTCTATAGTGTTCGCCAGCTATCTCTGTAATTGCTTGTCTCCATTTGTTTTCTGATGATCTTTTATTATCACCAGTTATATATAAAAAGACAACATCTTCATTTTTCATCTCCTCTTTAAGTGGCGCAGCTCTCTTAATAGCAGGTATACATATTCCACACCAAGTTGCCCAAAAATCGACATAAATAACTTTACCTTTAAACTTTTTGATTATGGATTCAAATAATTCTTCGTTCTCTGTTTTTTGTATAGTATTAATGTTGTAAGTAATTTTTGTTTGAGTTGCTTTAGCTTTTTTAGCAGCAACCATTATATAACTTGCTAAAAAAGGATCTTTAATTTCTTGATTTATACTTTTTAAGTCTGAATCTGTAATGGTGTAACCTTCATCAAAAAAACTGCCGTATAATCTTTGAAATCTCAGAAAGTCCAGCATAAAGCCTTCTGATAGTCCAAAATACTTCTTAACGCTATCTTCAATATTGCTACTTGAATTATCTGTATCTTCAAAAGCATTAACACTAGAAGATAGTTTTGCTGTGATAAAACCGTAAAATGGGGATACTAATAAGCCCAAACGATCAGTAGTTAATTCTTCCGGAATAAAATCATAATACGAGGGTTCGATTGTATAGTCTTTAAGGACAAGTTGCGACTCTTCGTCATTGTCTTTATTTGCTTCTTTAACTGCATACATTCTTAATCTTTCATAATTAAAGATATCTAATATATTAAGAGCTTCCATTTTTATTTTTTCAATTTGAAGTGCTTTAGCGCTTAAAAATTGTTTTTTTCGCAGCTCTTGAATAGTATTAATTCTTTTATCTCTAAGGTCCTGACAAGCTTTTTTATAGTCATCAGGAGTTCCTGTGATACTTATATTTTCTAATATCTTCAAGTTTGTTTTATCCTCTAAAGAATTCTTTAAGTCCATTTCCTTCAAACCAGCATTTAACATGGCACAATCCCCCATGAAAAGAGGTGTTTTGTCGTTTATTAAGTGAAATGTTTCCTTACCGGGCTCGACATTAACTTCTTGCATGGAGGCATAGGGTGAATTCACGAGTATGTATTTTGGGTAATTAGCTGAAAATTTTATTGAAAAGCTACCATCCTCGTTAATTTTAACTTTTAAAGGATCTACTCTTAACGTAAAGGCGTCATGTAATAAAATAGATATGGAGACTTTTTCTTTTACGCGCTCTGTATAGCCTTTAATAACCCCCGAATAAGTTGTGGAGTCCATTTTAAATAAAGTAGCAGACTCGTAAGGTAAATCGTTTTCCAATATATAATTCGGGTTGTGCACTTTTTCTAAACTATATGTTTTGAGTTCTTTTGGTTTAGATCCAAAATCGACGCGTCCGTTTTTGTTAAGTTTTGCATAAACCGTTTTTAACTCACCTTTTCGCTCTAAAATAATAGTGTAGTCTTTTCCTTTGTTAGTCAGGGTTTTATAGTTCCAAACTGCTCTATCTATTATAGCTTTATTAGCATGAAAACTATAGTCCCATCGGTTGCTACCATCTGTTCGTAGCCAGTCGCCCCGAATTGCCATTGGTAATATGGATGCTTTTTCTTGATCTATAATAATGTCGTAAACATATTGGTTGTTTTTGTCATTTTCTTCATTGGGAACTGCAACGAAATCTATTATTTCTGTGTTAGCCTCTAATTTTGGGAAGTACAGGCTATAGAAAAGTTCACCTGTTGCAGATGCTTTATTTACTTCGTTTATTTTTATGCCATCTGCTTTAGTTAAAAACAGTTTTTGATCACTACCAACTACCTCTATATAACTTTTTTTAGAAACGAATACTTTCTTATAAGAATAAGACTTAATATGAAAATGTAAAACTGTAGCATTATCTAAAAAATCAATTTTTGTAATGGACCCTGAAACAGTACTTAGCCCATACTCGGGGTTTTCAATGGTTTTTTGAGCAAAGACATTGGCTAATAATAACAATAAAAGTATAGTGATGTAATAGTTTTTCATAAGGTGTTGATTGTTTGAAGCTTAATAATGGCTAATATAAAATAATTATACAAACCTAACACCCAATTAAAATAATTGTAAGAAATAACGATCAAATTAGTTAATAGTGACACTAAAAGTGACATATACTCAAAAATTCAAAAATTAGATAGGAGTGATATGTAAGGAAAACTGAATATTTTGGATTTTTGCGCATCCCAAAAGCTGCAATATGATAAAAAGAATGTAAACTTATAAATTCAACCTGGTGAGTTATTTAGTCATATTTATAAAATAAAACAAAGCTCTATGGGATTGATATGCATCCAAAAAGCTCCGTTTTAAGATTATTACGAACAAAATAAGGCTCAAGTAAACTTGGCGATTTGGCTATAAATGAGGAAGTGGATTCGCTGCGGGCATCCGTAAAGATCCGCTTTGATACTAATTGAAGTAAAAAACCTCAATCTCGCTATGAAGGATTTTTAAGATAAAGCATGTCTTTCGGATTGCTGCGCATCCATAAAGCTCCTCCCGACGCTTCGGGATTGAAAAGAAAAAATCCATACATTAAATCAAGCTCGCTTGAATTTATAAGTATGGATTTTTCATTTATTCGTGACCTCGACTGGATTCAAACCCAATCGGCAAACACTTGATATTGTTGAGGTTTCCAGATTTGCTTTGCAAATGGTAACCGAATAGCAGACACTTTGAATGAACGTGTTTGGTTTTAAATGACTTTCAAACCTTTCTACTAAATTACAAAAAACTAGGATTCAAACCTATATAAATTAGATGAAATACTATTAGCGTTTTTAAAATTTTAGATTAATTTGTTGTGCTCGTTTAGAAATTAGTTCTTTGAATGCTTCTTTTTTTTCAATGCTTAAAAAGCTGTTATTAATTAGTTGCTCCCATTCTGTCATTCCGGTTTCTATACGTTTCCAAGTGTTTTGGATAGCCTTATTAGGAATACCACTTCCTGCTATGGCGCTCTCAAAATCCGTACGTTTTATACGATTCTTTTTGCCATTGATATTGAGTGCTAGCTCTTCTGGATCGTCAACAAGTAGTTGTGCGGAAATCATATCATATACGGGTGTTAAACTATAATTTCCTGGTGCCTCGGCAATCAGAGAGAAGTTTTTTAAATGCATATCATTGTTTCCTATAAGAAACGAAACTATTACCTGTTCATAAAAGCGTATAATATCAATTAAGGGATTATAACCGTAGGTTTTTATACCCTTTGCAATTTGCTCATAAGACCCTCTGTATTTATGTTCTGTCAAGCGTTCTGTAAACTGACAGGCATCTTCCATTGCCAATTTGCTGCCATCTGGTTTGCGGTCTATTCGTCGTGTTAGGTAAGCGAGTTCTCCATCTTTCAGGGGAATTAATAAGAAGGGTACTGTGTCTACACCGCATACTTTGGCAAGATGCATGGATAGAGCTTCTATTTGTGGCATTTCAGGGTGTAGCGCAAATGGTGGCTTTAATATAAATCGTCCATTTAAAGCTCCAACGATGGTTAGGCGCTTATTATTATTAATCTCCTCATTATTATAGCCTAAAGATAGTTTTGGCTGTACACCAGTAACGATTAAACGCTGTGCTACATTCTCTTTGGCCAGCTGGTCTATTTCCGACATGCCGTACTCCAATTGCATTACAGGTTTGTTGTCTTGCCAAAATTCTTTAAGGCAAGCTTCATGATACATATTAGTACCGCTTTCAATGGTTTTATGGCATGCTAAACAAATCATATTTCGCGAATGCTTATGTTGCCGATACAGTCGCGGCAAGTGGTTAATAATAGTCCCATGCGATCTCTAGGATTGAGCTTCCAGTTTTTATGTGCAATTTCGAGTAACCAGCCTTCTGGAATTAATCCATCAAAAAAAGGAAATAGGTATTCCGACTGATACACGTCTTCCTGCAGCGGTAATGATAGCGCTATGGGCATTGGGTTATCGGTATTCAAATATGCAGCATCGTAAGAAAAGAAGTAACCTTCATCGGTTTCTTTCAAAATGCCTGCCTGCTGGTTATTTATCCAGATTGCTCCTTGTCTCATTTTTTATAGGTGTAGGGGTTAATGTATGACCAAAGAATTGTAATAACTGATTTACTTTATCTGTCATAACATTTGGTTTGCCTTGTTCGAGTTCGCGCAGGAAACGCAAGCCAATACCTGTCAAATCTGCTAGTTCTATTTGTGTGTATTTTGCCTCTTTTCGTCTGTAGCGTACGAAAGTCGCTATGGCATTATCGCGGTCCCATGCTTTCATAATTATACCTTTATGGGTGCAATTTACTATTTTTTATTTATATTATACCTTTTAGGGTATAATT
Source organism: Bizionia argentinensis JUB59 (assembly GCF_000224335.1). GTDB lineage: Bacteria > Bacteroidota > Bacteroidia > Flavobacteriales > Flavobacteriaceae > Algorimicrobium > Algorimicrobium argentinense. The sequence continues at coordinate 37,205 of NZ_AFXZ01000022.1, forward strand.
AATGTATTTTTGATGTTTGATATACCCGAAAGGGTATATTTAAGAGCTACTCTAGATATTGCATAACTGTCTCCTTTTTAATACCACTGTATTCGGAAAATTCCTCTGCTGTAATAAATTGATAGGACTTTTTACCAAAGTGATCTTTAATGTCGTTTAAGAGCTTACGACCATAGCGTTCACTTCTGCCAGTGATACGCATAATATCTTTTGGGTAAATACATAGTCTTTTGATGTTGCTCATACCTTATCCATGCTTTATCTATACATGATCCTGTTATCATCTATGCGTTTAAATTGGCAAAAAAGACACTTTTCGGCAGGGGCCGGAAGCGCTTTTGGGAATGTTTATTAAATATACGGAGTTTTAGGGAGAAATAAAAAAACTTTGAATTATGGCTAGGCAAACAGGTATTATCAAATTAAAGGGAACTCTGGATGATATTTCCTTTTACAAAACAAGCGACGGGCATTTGGCGCGTACAAAAGGCGGTATTGACGCCAGTCGTATAGCAAATGATCCTGCATTTCAACGAACGCGTGAAAATGGTTCTGAATTCGGGCGTGCTGGCAAAGCCGGCAAGCTAATTCGGAATGCTATTCGGGTGCTGTTGCAAAATGCCAAAGACAAACGTGTGGTTAGCAGATTAACAAAAGATCTGGTAGCTATTGTAAAAACTGATGCTGTCAATTTAAGAGGTGAGCGAACTGTTCAGGATGGAAATTTAGATGCCTTTTTGGGTTTTGAATTTAACCTCAACGGTAAATTGGCTTCCACCTTATTTTCTGCTTACGGTGTGGCATTTGATCGGGTGACGGGAAGCGCTGATTTTACTTTAGCACCTTTTAGTCCGATGGTTAGAATAGCCGCGCCCATAGGAAGTACGCATTTTAGCATTGTTATGGGTGCTGCAGAGTTAGATTTTGTAAACGAAACCTTTGTTTTTGAAACAGATGCTACTGGTATTTTACCGTATACGGCACCAGATACAGCTCCAATTGCTTTGAATGCAACGCTTACCGCTAACTCGGTGCTGCCGGTTATTGAAGTCGTAGGAGTTGCATTTTACCAAGAGGTAAATGGTGATATGTACCCGCTTAAAAACGGTGCTTTTAATGCGCTTTCGGTTGCACTAATTGACACGTTGTAATATGGAATTATTGCTCCAAAGACACTATTTTAAAGAGGGTACGAATAGTGCCCTCTTTGTTAATGGGCACTTTATCTGTTTTATGATTGAACTGCCTTGGTTGGATAATAAGCGTATGGTGTCTTGTATTCCAGAAGGGGTTTATGAATTACAACCTCGAACTTCTAGTCGGTTGGGTAATCATATTCATGTGAAGTCGGTTGCAGATCGACGATTGATTTTAATTCACCAGGCCAATGATGCTACTAAAGAATTGGAAGGTTGCTTGTCTCCAGTGAGTCAGCTAACGGGAATCGGAACAGGATGGTCGTCTAAATTAGCTATGCAAAAGATACTTTCACTTTGTCACCAAGCTTTTGAACGCAAAGAAATTATTTTATTAACTATTAACCATTAAACCTCCTCTCTAACCCTCTCCAAAGGGCCGGGAATGCAGAGCGGATTTTTTTTAAAACTTATAATTATGAATTTAGTTGAACGTTACCAAAAACCAACTCCGAAGTTTTTCAGAATATTGAGAAATATTGGTATAGCACTTGCAGCTGCTGGTGGTGCTATTATTGCCGCACCTATAAGCATTCCAGCGATTGTGATAACTATAGCCACTTATATGACGGTTGTTGGTGCTGTTGCTACGGCTGTGAGTCAGGCTGTAGTTATCGATGACTCTAACAAACAAAAATAGCATGGACTTTTCGGAATTAAATACAAAAGCTGGTTTTTTGGGCGGTACTTTATTTTCGATCGCCTTAAATATTAGTTTGGACGCGATTCTATTCACGGTTGTTATGGCAAGTATTGGCGCTTCTGTTAGTTATTTAGTCGCCAAACTTCTAAATTATATTTTCAGTTTCTTCAAAAAATAGTTTAAGGCTCTTTCTTCAAGGGCCTTTTTTTTATGTTTCTTTTTTTAAAATTCAACTAAACTTATTCATTCAAACAAGATAGACCTATCAATATTAAAATCTTGTTACATCATTTGTTTTGCAAGCTATCTCTTCCCTATAATATTTTTTCGGAAGAACGGAAAAAAAGAAAGCACATCACTTGTAGCCGAGGAAATACTGTCAAGTTTTTTGGATAAAATTTTTTTCTAAATTTTGTTCAAAACCCGTAGGGCTTGAACTTTATAGTATTATAGTAGGGGTGAAGGGAGGCTACTATCTTTGTTGTCTTTTTTATCTTATTCTTCTCGGTTTCTTTTTATGCAATTGAATATTTTTATGCGGCAGGTAATCTTTAAGGCGCGAGCCGACTGCGAGTTTAGCAAGGGTGGTGTGGTAATAGCACGTTGCCTTTTCGGCAAAAGTGCGTACCACAGCAACGGTTTACCGCAAGGGTGGCAGATTTTTTGATTCTATTTTGTAGTCGGATGGAGTTTTTTGGATGTTAAGAGAATGGTCCGGTTTTGCAAGTGCAAGGCTTGAGTTTATATAATGTTATTTTTCTAAAAATATAGGTTGGATGTTGATGAGATTCCTGCCTGCGCAGGAATTTGGGCCTTGCTCTTGGAGTTTTTGCGAAATGGGATAACCCATTAAACGGCTATTGTGTGAAGCAATTTAGAAGCTAAATATATTTTATGAGATCCCCGTGTTTGCGAGGATTGGGTTATCTTATTTGCAAGCTGAATCGGTCAAAAAATGTGACACCCGCAGCCCCACATATTTGAATCGGCAGTAGTAATCAAATTTTGAATCCATTGAATTTAATAGACACTATTGACTATTATTGCTATCATATATGTGGGGTTTGGCCGCAGCGACCCGCAGGCTCGCATCATATGAAGTAGCGGTTTTACCCCAAATACTTTACTTGCGCTCGCGCGCACATCTTTTTGGGGTTTGGGGTAAAAAAGTAGCTACGGGTGAGGAAGGAGTGAATGTGTGAAATAAAACAAATAAATGGAGCCAACGAGGACGTCTCGCCGCAGTGGTTCCAGTTATGGTATATGCAAGCCTTATAAATGCTAGGTTTTATAGGTGCTACGCGCTTCTTTTAAAAACGGTATACCGAACGCATACCGAATTGGCTTGCAGATATGTTTTATGGAACAAAATGGAGCGACTGACGAACACCTTATTACCTGCCTTGTTGAATTATATAGTTTGATGAAATGAACTACAAACTGATTTTTAAAAATGGGTTTTTTATGTAATTTAAAGCATGGGGTTCATCTGTGCTATATGAATCTAAACTGCATAGCCAGTTACATTTGCTTAATAGCTATTGAAATTGGCTGTGTTTTCTATATGTTTTTTTCTTCCGGTAGAATATCTAAATACATACCATGTGCTCGTAGATGGCTTTCTAAACTATATGTGATGCCTTTTTTTGCAATTTTGAAATGTTCCGGGGTAGGCTCGTATTTGTTTATTAAATCTTCCTCATGCTTACCATGATGATAGCTGAATTCCAAAGATTCAGGGTAACTAGAGCAATCAATAATTATTGAAGGTTTATTTTTATAAGTGATTAAATTACTTTCTTTCCAGCCTTCTAATCGGTTAAAACCATACAAACTTAAGTTACTCCATTGGTAGGTTAATAACCAATAAACTAATTCTTTTTCGCTTTCAATTGTTTTAAATTCGGAAATAGCTTGTTTGGCGAACTCGTGCTTTTCTATTAAAGCGAGCACCTGTTTAATATCTGTAGAGAATTCCTGAAATAATTCAAATTGTTTATAATCGTTCATAAAAGGGATGGTACTAAAACTTTCGAGTAGTTCACGATGCTTTGTGCCCCAATATTCTATGTCCTCTATTAAAATGGTTTTATTATTAAACTTTTCAAAGTCACTTAATGCGTATTCTATTTTTTGTTTTTTAATTAGAAACTCTATTGAAGGGGTGAAATTCACTTTTTCATCTTCATAGAATTCAAAATACATTGCGTATCTGGGAGTGATTTTTTCTTCATGTTTTAAATCATTACATAAATATATGTCTGTTACTCGGTCATCATTTTCTTCGAAAAACAGATTTAAAGCACAATTATCATCTGTTATAAAAGTAAGTGCGGCGCATCCTTTATTACAGGTATTGCATATTCCTGGAATTATTTTATCAAAACTAAAAATCTTGTTTTCCTTTTTATGGTCAAATTGTTGTTTTAGGGTTTTTAAGAATAACTGTTTTGTGACATCCATGTATGAGCGATTGTCATCTAAAAGTCGCTCTAACTTTTCGATGTTCATTTCTTTAATGGCGGAGATGATTTGCTGTTTGTTGGTCATTATTTTATCAGTTAAATTATAGGAATATATTAAGTTATTGTTTTGTAATTTGATTGAATAGGTTTGATTTTTTAGATATATAAGTGTTTTGTATTTATTTTATAACACCCTAGTGTTTAGTTTAAATATCATGCTACTATTAATATCACTTTCTAAAAAAGGTAACCTTGATTTTTGTTTTAAAAATACTATACCTTCTATTTATAACCTTCTGTTTTATCCAATTTTAAATATAAAATAAACGAGGGTTACCTTTTAATGTTTCAGGTATTAAGGATAAAATAAACCTTATGAAACTTTTTAAAACACTACAAAATCACATGAAGCCTAAACATCAGAAATCAATCGACTTATTAGAAGACTCATTAAACTCAACTAAAAACTCAACTAACATAACAACTAAAGTAGAGCGCGTAAAAAGTTTTCAAGATTATGCCTTACAAAAAGCTGGTTTAAATAATGGAGACGCCACTTCTTTAAAAACTCATTTACGGTGTATTAAAGATGGCTATGTTGTTGATGAGACCTATAATGAAAACGAGCATCAAATTAGAAGGAAACAAATTGTAGGTAAAATTGAGTTAAAACAGGACGAAAAAGAAAGTATTGAAGGAGCTAAAAGAAATATCGAGTCAGTAGAAATTCCATCGAGAAAAGAAAAGATTAAAGATTTTGATTCTGAAATTCAACAAACCAAACTGGATTTAGAAGCCAATAAAATCAATACTGGATATCAGGCTATAAAGCATTATACCTATATGACGTTAGTTATGTTATTATCGGTTTATCTGATTTTATTTTATGCATCTGCTATATATGCTTCTTTTTTCCGAAATGCTAGTACTTTGATAGAGTTAGCTGGAGATGATATTGCTTTGTATCTTGATTCTATATTTGATATTAAAGGAATTTTTACACCATCATATTCTCTAATTATTGTTTATTTAGGTGCTTTCTTATTCTTTGCTATTGGCATGATTCCTCACACCATGGAGGGTAAATACAAAAAGTTAAAAGCAGGACTGGCCATATTGGGGTCATTAGTAGTTGATGCATTACTTGCCTATAAAATTGACAAAGGAATACATGATTTAAAAGTGATGGCAGGTATCGCAGAGGAAGACTGGAATTTTCTAACGAGCATCAATTTCTACCTCGTATTAGCTTTCGGGTTTTTAGCTTATTTAGTTTGGGGCTATATGTTTGAATTAATGATAAAAGAGAAAGATAAGAAAAACGCACATATTTCAGCTGAACTATTAATAAAAGGTTTAAAGAAGTCTATTAGGGAAGAACGTCAACATATTAATAGTTTAGAGACAAAAGTGATAGAACTTGAGTCACAATTAGCGGTTTTAAAGTCACAAATTGAGCACCTGAAAAAAGACCTAGACCGTGCGATGTTAAATCCTGATTTGCTTTCACAAAGTTTAACCAGCTTTTATATGGGATGGTTGCAATACTTAAACGGCTCCATAGAATTGAATGCCAAGAAGGAAGCCTGCACTAATGCTTATGATGGCTTTATGGAAACACACTTTAAAATAACTCCATCATTTAATTAAAATTCACTTAAATACTACTATTTACTATTATGAAAACTACACTCTCATTTTCCGCGATAACAACAATATTTTTAACAGTTCTTTTTTTTAGTGCTTCAATTGTTTATGCTTTTGAGCCAGGTAAAAAACCACCACTCAACTATAATATAATTCTTGATTTAAGTGATCGCGTATTGCAAGATCATCAAGTACAAAAGGATATGCTCTTAATTGAAGAGATGTTTAAGGTATTTGAAATTCAAGCACGTCGTGGATTGATTTTAACATCAAAAGATCGCTTCTCTGTAAAAATTATACCTCAAAAAGGGAGTCCACTGGATGTGAATTATTATGAAAACAAACTACAACTATATTTGGATGAAGTTGCGGTAAAAGATAAGAATACAACTATTAGCAAATTTTCATCGACTTTACAAAGTACTTTACAGGAGTTGGTAAATGCTTGCAAATATGGTGAAACTAACGGAGCCTATTTTGGTGTTGATATTTGGAGCTATTTGTACAACAATGGTATTAGCTTTGAAAAGTTAGGGTATAATAATGTGGCAGTAATTATAACGGATGGTTATTTTGATTTTGAAAATAGAAGTCATGTTTTAAAGGCTGAAAACAGATTTACTTCAACGCAATTTTTAAAGCAATTAAAAGGGTTTGATTGGATGTCGATTGCACAAGAAAAGGACTATGGACTTATACCAATAGCTTTAAGTCGTCATGTAAACTGGATAGTGTCAGGTATTGAAAGTAAAAATTCACAAGATATTTTACAGACTAAAAAGATCACTTATTTTTGGGAAAAGTGGTTAAAAGAGTCTGGAGCTAAAAACTATCACTTTATACTGAATAGTTCTGGTCGCCAAATGAGCTCTCAACTGTTGGCAATACTTTAAGCCCTATTAGAATTGTTTTAGGACATTCTTACTCATAAAAAGGTTCGTTAAAATGATATCCAAAGTAAATATATAAGCTATTTTACTATTCTCTTTAATTGGTTGTCACTCTGTAATTATTAGGAGTGTTTCAAAATATTAGGACAGAAAAAGTAGTTAATAGTCGATCTATATTATTTAAGGCGATAATACTTACTATATATTTAGATATAGTGAGGTTTGAAAGTTTTTTTAAAACGAATAATAATTATTTATATCAAATGCTTGGGTTACCTTTTTAGGAGTATGCTATTAATAGATAAATAACAATTACACATCTAATTATGGCCTATTTAACAAAACATACCTATAGTAAATTAAGCAGAGAAATTGATTTAAAAACAAAAGTAAGTCAGGAGGTTTTTCAACAGCATATTCTAAAAGATTATAAACTCTATTTAATTTTTAACAGTGTTGAGTTGAAGTATCTTTTTAATTTTAAATTGCTGTTTGAAAATGATAAAGAGCAAATGAAACGCTACTTGAAGTATGTTCCAGCACAAAAAGACACTAAGAAGTACGTGTTTGAAATTAAGGGAAAATTAAAATATCACTTATCCTCAGACTGTTGGCATCTGAATAAAGACTTTTTGAATTATAATATTCCACAGGAGATTAGAGATTTGGGCGATGCAGCTATAGAAGATTATAGACGTTGGTTTAAAGCTGAAGGTTTTGCTGAACAATATTTAAAAGGCGAGCTTGATGTTAGCATCGTTGTTTTCCGATATAATAATATCTTTCCTTTTAGATATGGGGTGGCTAGACTAAATGAAAAATACAAATTGATAGAAGAGCTACCTAATTCATCTATTAAAACGGAAAGTCAACAATTTAATTACGATGCCTTTTTGAGAGATATTGAGGGTTTAAAAAAAGAACATGCTTTTCATTTCCAAAGTAGAGTTACCAGAATATTATCAAAATTCGATTATTTATTATATAGAAGTGATTCTGAAATCGTAGAAAAAATCACAGATTTATTTACGCCTGAATTTATAACCAATTATGGAATGGATCGGGTTAAAGAGCTGTTTACTATTTCCAAGCGGATTAAAAAAGCACTTATGAAAGCACTTATAGATTATTTTAAATGGACTTACAAAAGTACCTTAAACAGTATTGATACTGTTACATTAGAAAATTTCGGTTTGGAATGTTGCCGTTCTTGTAAAGAAAACAAGACTGTAAAACGGTAAAGGGTTAGTAAGCAGCAGTGTAGCTCTTAAAGTGTGACGCTAATTGACAATTTACTATGCTACTTCATGATATTTAGCTATTTTCGGACATGAACTACAAGGAGATAGTTTCCTAAACTAAAGTAAATTAGTAGTATGAACGTTGCAGCATTATCAGATCAAGAGCTCGTTAGGTTAGTAAAACAGGACCAAGATTACCTAGGCCATATTTATAAAAAACATAAAGAATACTGTGTGCTTTTTATGAGGAAGATGACTACGGGTAGTAAAATTAGAGAAATAGATTTAGCAGATGTTTATCAGGACGTGATGTTAATTTTATATGAAAAAATAATAAAAGGTGATTTTGTATTGACATGTGCTTTGCAAACTTACTTGAATTCAGTTTGTCGTTTTCAGATTCTAAACAAATTTAAAGCTGCCGGAAAACAATTAAATTTTGAAGCTTACGAAGGTTTTAATGTGGATTCGATAAACGAACAATATGACGTTCAAATTCAAGATAATTTAGACGATTTAGGAGATCAAGATGAGGAACAGTTTACAGCTCTAGAGAGGGCCTTACAAGTGTTGAAGGATAGCGGAGGCAAATGTTTTGAATTGCTTACGTTATTTTGGTATCATAGAAAATCAATGGTAGAGTTAACGGACCATTTTGGATATACTAATCCTGCTAATACAAAAAACCAAAAGGCAAAATGCCAAAAGCGATTAGAGAAATTAGCTTTTAATGAATTGAACATATAGTATGACATTATTAATACCACATATTAAATTAATATTAGAACCAGTATTAGAGGAACAAGGGCTATCAATTACTGATGTCTCTATACCATGGGAAAACATTTGTGATGGTTTTTTACAGTACGAATTGGATTCGAAACCTTTATATACGGAGTTATACCGCATGGAGTTGAACAACCCAGAGCAAGTTATTAGTCAATTAGATACTTTACATAATGTTTTTATGACTGACCTTGCGGAGGACTTTGTTTTAGGAATAAGAACTGATTACATTAAACCATTATTAACTAAAGAAGCTTCTCTTTTAAATAAAAAAATTACATTTTTAAGCCAGTTAAAAGTAGCAATAACAAAAACGGAACGTCAGCGTATTGTTCAGGATTTGGATGAAATGAGCCAGCGCGCAGCGTTTGTTATTCCAGAAACTACATTAGAAAGTGCTTTAAAAAAAAAGACACGGGCTGACTTAAGGAATCAGTTCAATACCTGGGACAAAGAACTTGAAGAACTTGAAGAGTTTGAAGAGTTTGAAGTGAAGAAGCACATACCTGAATTAGAGTCCAACATATTTAAGAAAAAAAGTGAGAGTAACCCGGAAACATTAGATGCAGACACTAAAGATAATTCAAGTAAATCACGTGTTATTTCTTTATCTTGGGTAAAATACGCTGTTGCTGCTAGCGTATTAATTATGGCCGGTATATTTTATTTCAAATCGTTTCCAACTACTGATAATTCTATTCCTGTTTTCGCTAATGTTGAAACCTCAACACAAACCGTACCTGTTATAGTAAATCAGGGAATGGGCTATGTTTCGAGTGTGACTGATCAACAAATAGAAATTGTTGTAATGGATTACACAAATCGAATTGATTCTATTAATAAAGTATTAATTGATAATGACGATTCAGTTTATAAAAACGAATTAGAACGTTTGCAATTGTTAGAAAATACATATGTTTTTGATGAAAATAAATTAACAGTCCATTTGAAGGATATTAATAAACAATTTAATATTATTTATTTAAACGACGTCGATTTTTACTTGAACATAAGAGATCAGTATTATAGTATTGTTTCATCTGATGCTCCAACTAAATTGGTTGCTGAAAACGATGAGAGAATAATTGAGCAATTAGAGAAAATAATATTTGAAAATGAATAAAGCGTTATTGTATTTTATGGTGTTTTTTCTAATTTATAGTGAGTCGTTTGCCCAAACAAGCCTGACTGAAAAGGAGCAAATAACGACTGTCTTTAATAAACTTGTGGCGGCTTATGGAAATTCGAAAACAGCCCCTAAACTCAAAATCACTTCTTCTAAGCAGCGAAAAACTCCTGCGGTATATTATGTTTCTCCTGTGCCAACGATTAGTGTAGATAAAAACTTGTTATTGATTTGTAATCGTTTTGGAGAAGATAGTGAGAATGCCTTGTCTATAATTATCGCTCATGAATTAGCGCATTATTATAATGATCATACATTTTGTACTGATTTTGCTTTTGCCGTCAGAAAAGAGGAGAGTGTATTTAGTAGTAAATTGAAGGCTCTATCAAAAACAGAAAAACTTGCTTTAGAAACAGAAGCAGATCATAAGGGATTGTTTTATTCATGTATGGCTGGATATAAACCTTTTGATGTATACCCCCAATTGTTAGATGCTATATATCAATTTTATGATTTAGCTGATGCTAACAATGGATACCCAACAAAGAATGAACGTAAGGCTATTAATCTGCAAGCCCAAAAAAAAATTAATGAACTTTATACCGTTTTTTTAGAAGGTGTTAGGGCTAATAAAAAAGAGGATTATGATACAGCCATTACAAGTTTTGAAATTCTAAATAATTATTTTCCGTCCAGAGAAAATTATAACAATTTGGGGGTAATCCGCACATTAAAGGCTTTAAAATACCATCCCTTAAGTAGAGTTGCATTTAAAAATCCAGAGCGTTTTTTATACCCTTTGGGGATTGATACTAATAGTCGTTTACAACAAGCATCACGTGAACGCAGTTTAAATGAGAGTACTTTCCGAGTTATGCAGGATTTATTGAAACGAGCTCAAAAAGATTTTGAAAAAGCCATTAGCCTTGATGATACTTATACTCAAAGTTATATTAATCTTGCTTGTGTCTTTGATCTTTTGGGTAATTCAATGGCTGCAATTGGTAAGATAAATGAACTTCCAAAAGAACAACAAAATAGTAGAGCTGCTCAACGAATTCTGGCGATTGCTTATTATAATTTGGAGATGGAAGATAAGGCTTTGGGAATATGGAAAAATTTAAAGTTATGAAAATAATAGTTTTTATATTTTTTATTACTTCTCCATTATTTGCGCAAAAATTTAATGACAGTATTTTTTATTATCATGATAAAAAAGATTTTAATAGAGCACTACTTTTTGCTGAAAAAGGAATAGAGCACAATAGAAATCTTCAAGACACATTGAATTTAGATTATGCAAACTGCTTATTTTATGTAGGAACATTTAAACAAAATTCTGATTTATCTTCAAGATATTATGACAAGGCTTTAGTTATTTACAAAAATAATTTGGGAGAATATGATACAGAATATGCCACATATCTCAAAATTGTCTCAAATTATTATTTTACAATTAATATTGATTATTTAAAAGCAAAAGAATATTTAATAGAACTTTCGAATAATCTGAAATTTAATTTGGGAGATAGAAACATTGATTATAGTAAAGTCATTTCCATATTGGCTACTTTATATTTTCATATAGAAGATTATGATAATGCACTTTTGGCTTACAAGGAATCATTAGAAATAAAAATAGAATTATTTGAAAAAGAGAATTTAAATGGAATTCGAAATGTTGATTTCGCAATGTCTTTGGGTAATTTGGCGTTTTGTTATCATGTGCAAAGTAAATATTTATTGGCAGAACCATTATATATACAGGCTTTGGAAATAAGGGAGGAGGTGATTGGACTAGAACATCCTGATTATTTATTAAATTTAGATAATTTAGTTACGCTATATATAGATTTAGAGGATTATGAAAATGTAGAAAGATTTGAGATCAAAAGGGCTGAAACTAGAAAAATAATATTTGGATATAACAGTTATGAATACGCAACTTCTTTAAAAAGTTTGGGGATTATTTATCAAAGAAAAGGAAATTATGAAAAAGCTATTGATTTGTACCTTAAATCATTAGAGATTCAAAAAGCTTTGTATAATGAAAACCAAGAAGACTATCTCACATTATTAAATAATTTAGCTAATTGTTATAATTCTTTGGGAAATTATAATAAAGCAGAAATAATATTTATAGAAGCTCTGTCTGTATCCAAACCAAATAATTTAGATTATGCTGCAATTCTGACTAACCTAGGTAAAGCATATAACAACTTGGGAAATTTTAAGTTGTCTGAAAAGCACCATAAGCAATCCATAGAAATATATAAAAATATTCTTGGTGAAAACCATCTTAAATATAGAGTTGCTTCGGGGAATCTTGCAAGTAATTATATTGATCAATATAAATTTTCTGAAGCTGAAATAATTTTCAAAAACAATTTAACTTTTTATGAACTTCACGATGATAAAGAAAACCCAGAATATTTAACTACTTTAAACAATTTGGGTTATTTATATAAGATTACTGGAAAGTATGAATTATCTGAAGTTTATTATTTAAAATCTTATAATATTAGAAAAATAATTCTAGGAGAGAATCATCCAGATTTTATGAATTCGGAGAATAATTTGGCTGAGTTATACCGATTAAAAGGAGATTATAAAAAAGCAGAACGCATATTGCAGGAATTAACTCAAAAAAGGAAAGAATTATTGGGTAAAAACAACATAGATTATTTAATGTCTTTAAATAATTTGGCTGTTTTATATGATGAAATTGGAGAATTTGATAAAGCAGAAGTATTACATCTGGAAGGATTAAATACAAGAAGACAAATATTTGGAGAACAAGATTTACGATATGCAATTTCACTTAATAATGTAGGGCTACATTATAAAGATAGAGGTGATTTTATGAACGCAGAAGAATATTATATTAAGTCATTGAATATTAGAAAAAATATTCTTGGAACCGAAAATCTAGATTATTCGACTTCACTTAATAATTTAGGGGTGTTTTATAAGGAAATAAAAAATTATACAAAAGCACAAGATTATTTAATGCAGTCTCTGACAATTACAATTAAGGTTTTAGGGAATAATCACATAGATAGCGCCCTTGTTTTAAATAATCTCGCTGTTTTATTTTTAAAACAAGGAAAATATATTGAAGCAGAATTTTTTGCAAAAAATAATGTAGATATTATAATTGATAACCTTGGAACAGAAAATTTAAATTATGCTGACGCTATTCATCAACTAGCTTCATGTCTAGAGTTGAAAGGAGACTCTATTAAAGCTGAAGAATTTTATTTATCTTCATTGGAGATTAAAACAAAAGTGCTTAATGAAAATCACCCTGGATTTATCACTACTTATAACAATTTAGCTGTTTTTTATCTAAATATTAACAATTATGATAAATCTAAATTTTATGCTTTAAAAGCATTAAACCTTATTCAAACCTTATATGGAGTTTATAATGATAGGTATTTACACTCCCTTTATAATAGCATTGTTTTATATGACGAAATGAATAATGATGTTATGGTAGAAGAATTAATACTACAAATATCAATTCCTTTAAGACAAAGGTTCTTGCGTTCAATAAATTTTTTATCCGTGAAAGAGCTAACAAATTATTATAAATCTTTTGAGGCTTTTAGATTTTTTCCACTATCATATATTCAAAAAAAAACTAATTTGAGCGGAGGTATTACTACTCATAGTTATGAAATTGAAACTTTAGTAAAAAGCTTATCCTTACGTAATCAGCAACGCATTAAGAATAATATTTTAAAAACAAAAGACACCGTTCTTGTTAATAGCTATTCTCAATTTATTAAACAAAAAAAGCAATTGGCACAATGGAAGAAACTTCCACTTTCTGATAGGTCTCAAGCATATGAACAACTTGATATAGACACTGAAAAGTTAGAAAAATATTTGAGTAGAAACTCTTCTGATTTTGCAACATCAGAAAATGCTCTTTCAATAAACTTTAGTCAGGTACAAGAGAAGCTTAAATCAAATGAAATAATTATAGATATAGTAGCGTATAATTATTATGATAAAAAATGGACTGATAGTATTATGTATAGTGCCTTTATAATAGGAAAAAATTATAAATCACCAAAGTATATTCCTCTTTTTGAGCAACAACAGTTAGATTCACTGATGAATCAAACAGATGCCCATGAAGCTACTATAAACAGGCTATATGCTGGACAAGCTATTAGTGATTTGTTTTTAAAACCATTATTTAAAGAGTTAGAAGGAATTACTACG
>NZ_AFXZ01000021.1 GCF_000224335.1 Bizionia argentinensis JUB59
GGTAGTAATTCCTTCTAACTCTTTAGATAATGGTTTTATAAAAAGATCATCTATCGCTTGTTCTGAATATAGCTGGTTAATGGAGGCTTCAGGAGCACCCTTTTTCTCGAGTAAAGAATCTAATTGTTGTTGTTCAAAAAGTGAAATATATTTTGGAGTTTTATAATTTTCCCCTACAACAAACGCACTATACATGATACTATCTGTCCATTTTTCATTATAATAATTAAAAGCTACTAATTCAATAAGTAACTCATTTGGTTTCAGATTCTCTTGTATTTGATTAAAGTTTATGGAAAGTGTGTTTTTTAACTCTGCAAACTCCGAAGATCGTCTGCTCAAATATTTTTCTATATTTTCTGTTTCAATGTCTAATTGATCATATGCTTTAGGTTTTTGGGACAGTGGAAGTTTATCCCATTGCATCAATTGCCTTTTTTGTTTTACAAACTGCATATAATTGTTTTTAAGAACTGTGTCTTTAGTTTTTAAAATACGATTCCTAATACGTTGCTGATTCCGTAATGATAGGCTTTTAATCAGTATTTCGTTTTGATAGCTTGAAAGTGCTAAACTATCTGCTAAAGGGTAATCCTTAAGCAATGATAATGTTGAATAATGAGGGTTTAAATTCACTTTCAAAAATAAATTGAGCTCTTCTTTAGATAAAAAAGCAAGAATTTTCAAGAAACTCGCATGTTCCAACTGCATACTTTTTTTTAATAAAGATGAAGCCTTCTCGTATGATTCCGTTTTTACATATAATTGAGCAAGATTACTAACAGTACTTTTATAATAATTACTGTTTACTTGATTATTTTCTTCAAAAATAGTTAATGCTTTAATATAGGTACTCTTTGCTTTCTCTTTTTGGTTCGTTTCAACATAAAGCAAACCTATATTCCCAAGCGTTATAGCATAATTTGTACTACTTTCTCCATAGATGTGTTTTTTAACTTTGAGTGTTGCTAGCAGAATAGGTAGTGCTTGTTCATACTGTTTTTCTTCAAAATATAATGTCCCTAAATTATTAAGTGCTGTTGCGTATATCCCAGGGAAAGCATCAATCTCTTCGCATTTTTCAATAACATGAACATACCATTTTTCTGCATCAACTTTATTCCCCAAATTATCAAGACACATAGCATAATTATTTAAGAGAAATAGATAGTTTGGGTGACCTGTAGGTATCAACGAGAAGGCTGTAACAAAGGATTCATAAGCCTTTTCATATTGTCCAATATTCAAATAAAAAGCACCTAAATTATTTAAAGCTAAACCATAGCCATAACTATTATCATCTGAAAGTGATTTTTGGATTTCGACAACTTCTAGAAATAACTTTTCCGCTTGCGAAAGCTCACTTATAGCAAAATAGATATTAGCTAGGTTTCCTAGTATGGTAGCATAACCCAAATTATTTTTTCCAAATTCTTCCTCCTGAACTGTCAATGCTTCTAGAAACATTTTTTTAGCCTTTGCTAATTCTCCTTTTTTGTAATATAGTAAAGCCAAATTACTAGTTGGCTGGATAATAACGACGCGATGTATTTGAATAAAATCTTGCGCTTTTTGTAAAGTAAACTCTAGTTGTTCTTCTGCGGCATTAAGTTGATCAAGTTCTAAAAACCCTAGACCTTTAAATGTTAAATACCCTATATAATGAAGTGAATCCATTTGAGTATCTAACTCATGGCCAGCAAGTAATTTGTCACTTAAATTAATTACTTTCCCATATTGCCCTTTTGAATAGTATAGATTAAGACTATCAATACCTTTTTGACAAAAACCATGAGTCTGCCAAACAATTAGAAAAACGAGAAGTATTTTATTTTTAATCATTTAATAAATGGTAAATAGACATTTCAAGAATTGAGAAAAAGTAATAATATTCCCTACTCCAACAAAACAAACCCAGCCCAATAATAAGGAGAATATTTTAATTTCATGTCTGATTGAGCTATTCGCAATGCCTCATGAACACTTTTTCCTTCAAAGCATTCTTTATAAAATAGCTCAAACAATTCTGCTGTTTGAGCATCAGGCACTTTCCACAAACTCATTATAATATTTTTTACTCCTGCCATTTTAAAAGCACGTTGTAACCCAAAAACACCCTCACTCCCTTTAATGTCTCCTAATCCAGTTTCACATGCGCTTAACACAACTAATTGACAGGCACTCAAGTCTAAATTAGAGATTTCTTTAGCTGTCAATATACCATCATCATTTACTGAACTTGTAATAGGTTTCCCCCAGTAATTATTAACGCCGGCAAACACTAATCCAGAACGTAGCATAGGGTCTTCGGAAGCTTTGTATACATTAGGTTCTGTGTAATTAAA
>NZ_AFXZ01000020.1 GCF_000224335.1 Bizionia argentinensis JUB59
TTCAATTACAAAGAGCCTAATGTATACCAAGCTTCCGAAGACCCTATGCTACGTTCTGGATTAGTGTTTGCCGGCGTTAATAATTACTGGGGGAAACCTATTACAAGTTCAGTAAATGATGATGGTATATTGACAGCTAAAGAAATCTCTAATTTAGACTTGAGTGCCTGTCAATTAGTTGTGTTAAGCGCCTGTGAAACTGGATTAGGAAACATTAAAGGGAGTGAGGGTGTTTTTGGGTTACAACGTGCTTTTAAAATGGCAGGAGTAAAAAATATTATTATGAGTTTATGGCGGATTCCTGATGCTCAAACAGCCGAGTTGTTTGAGTTGTTTTATGGGTTTTGTTTTGAAGAAAAAAGTGTCCATGAAGCGCTGCGAATGGCTCAGGCAAAAATGAAATTAAAATACTCTCCATATTATTGGGCTGGGTTTGTACTGTTGGAGTAAAACTTTTAAAATGAAAGTAAGGCATTATTTATTTATACTATTATTGACTCATTGTTCAATTTCTTTTGGACAAGACTGGGTTAAATACTCCGACTCTATAATATGGAATATTACAAATAGCAACTATTCTAAAGCTAAAGATTTTTTGAGCCTTGCTGAAAAAGATTTAGCACAAAGTAATTTCAAAAAAGATACTGTTTATGCAGATTTTCTTTATAGAAAAGGCTTGTTAAGTTATTTTCAAGATGAAAATCCAGAAATGGAGTTTAATGAATCCATCGCTATTTGGACTAGTTCAGATAAGATTAACCTCAAAAAGTTAATGCGTCTTTATTATTTTTTCGGAAACTATTTTTTTGATGTAAAAAACTATGATAAGGCATATCAGCTTTATTTGTTATGTTATGAAACAGGTCAGCAAATTAACTTTGACTCTATAAGCGATTTTAAAGAGGTAACTTATCATCTTTACTTAATTGAGAGATGGGAGAATAGCAATAATAGTGAGGCTGTTAAATGGTCTAAGGTGTATATTGATTTTAATAAGAATCAGGCAGTAAAGGAATTTAACTTTCGCTTTGTACAAGCTTATGGTTTTGTGCATGGAGAAGTAAAAATTATTGAGCTACTTGAAAAATATTTGAAATCATATTATGACAGAGAAATTGAAAATGAATTATTAATTCAAAAAATTAATTTTGAATTAATGAATTCCCATTACTTTTTGGATAATTATACTGAAACAATTAATTATGGGGAAGAATCATTAAATATTATTGAAAGAAACGGTTTAAGTCCTAATAGTGATAAAGAATTAATCTATTCCTTGTTAATTATAGCATATCAGCAAATAGGTGATAATATTAATCAAGAAAAATATGAACAATTAAAACGTCAATATTTCCCAAATGTAAATGAGATTGATTATTATGACGAATTGGATAGACTGATTAAAACGTACGATTATAGTGCCTTTGAATCCCAATTTAAGATATATGAAGAAGAATTAAAAAAAGAAAAGAACTACGATGAGTTAGTATCAATTTATATGCTTTCACTTACACTTTTTGAACGCAGTATTTTATATGACAAAGTGACTATTGAGAATCAAATAAGTTTTCTAGAATTACATAGAAACAAATTAAGTGCAGAAAGCAACGTCATTTTTGATTTGCTAATCGCTGAATATTCATTTTTTACACAAGACTTTTTGACAACATTAAAATTATGTAATAGAAATCTAGAAAAGGCTGGAGATGATTTCAAATTAATCTTTCTTAAATTTAAAGCTATTGCAGAGCGCATGCTTGGGCTTCCGAATGCTAACGAAACGGCCTATAAAACTATCGCATTTTCCAGAGAGTTATTTGGAAGTAATAATCCGCAAATTCTCCCGTATTTAATACTTCCACTTAGTATTAATAATTATGGAACAGACAATAGATCTACAGCCATAGCTACCGAGGCATTACAATTAATTTATGCACATAATTTGGAGCAGACAGATATAGCAGCTCAAATATGGTACCTATTGGGTAATGAAGCGATACTGAAAAATAATTTTAAAGATGCGGAGCGGTATTTTAAAAAGGCCCTTACTATTTATAGCAATCAAGAGCAAGTTACTAATCCAAGTTTATACTATTCCTGTTTATTAGGGCTGGCAAATACGTCATTGTTACAAGCCGAATATGTTATTTGCTGGAGTTATCTTGAAAAAGCACGAGACTTTATAGCTAGCCAGAATAATCTTATGACAATAGCTTATGGCGATTATTATGATGCTTTGGGACATTATTATTTTTATCAGGATGATTTTTTTAACGCCAAGATTGCCTATGAAAATAGCTTTTCTTTTTATGGCGAAGAATTATCTAAAGGCAGAAAAATGAATCTTATTTTATGCAACTATTTTATAGAGATGAATGTTGAGAAAACCATCGAACAATTAGAAGGTTTTTACCAGGTTAATGGAGATGTTTCTAAAGTTTTAAAAATAATTTACATACTTAAATTTAATACAGGTCAAGACGCAGAAGCCAGAAAGCTTTTGTTAGATGGTATTCATCAGGTTATTTCTAATAATGATTCTTACTTTCACTTATTAAGTGATGCTGAAAGAGAAACATTATATGTCGATTTTACGGATGAATTTGAATTTCTGAACACACATTTGTTACTTACTAATAATCAAGAATTTTTAGAGGAATACCTTAATTTAAGATTTTATTTTAAATCGTTACTATTATATAATACAAAACAATCAAATACTAAAAACCACCTGAAAATAGCGAATTATAAGCAACTCAAAGAAAACACTATTTTATTGAATACATATTTTGAGCAGAGTTCCGATTTTTCAAATGAAATAGAAGAGCTCCAGCATAAAAATCGTGAACTAGAAAAATCTCTTTCAAATGGTAAAAGCCAACTTGAATCTCCTACTTTGAAAAGCGTTAAAAACCAATTAATGGATAAGGAAGCTTATGTGGAAATTATAAGAATTAACAAACAGTCTAGAAGTGCTACTAAAGATAAGTTGAACATCCTTAATAAATTCACAGACTCTATTTCTTATGGCGCTTTTATAGTTAAAAAGCATGGGCCTCCAAAATTTATACTTATAGACAGTACAAGTGCTTTGGAAAATGAATTTTTAAAAACATATCAAAATTATAGTAAAGGCACTCAAAAATTTAAGACGGACACATCAAGTTATAATGTGTTTTTTAAACCCGTTGAAAACGCTTTAAAAGGCATTGAAACAGTTTTTTTAGTTACTGATGGCGTGTATAATGCCATGAATACTGAATCTTTATATAATACTGAAAAAAATCAGTATGTGATAGAATACCTTAATATTAAACCAATATTAAGTGCTAGAAGCTTAACTAAAGAAAAAGAATTAGATGCATCTGTAGAAAGTGGTAAGGCTATATTAATAGGTAATCCAGATTATGAGTTGGTAGATTTTAGTACGCCGAATCCTGAAGAAATGGTGTTAGATCCATCTATTTCTATGGTATTAAGATCAAATGATTTTTCACGAACTATCTCTTATTTACCAGGCACAGAACGAGAAATACAAACTATATTTACTATTTTAGAAGCTGATAATTGGGACACTGAGCTATATCGTTTAGATACAGCTACCGAGGATAATTTAAAGAAAGTAGCATCACCCAAAGTTTTACATATTGCTACACACGGCTATTTTATTGGTGATGAAAGCTTAACATCTAGTGACGACAAGCTTTTTGGTATATCTTCTAATTATGTTCAAGATAACAGTTTGTTAAAATCAGGCTTGTTGTTAGCAGGAGCCCAAAATACTATTGACGGACATACTATTCCTCTAGTTAATAACGGGATATTAACAGCGCAAGAAGCAAAAGGTTTAGATTTAAAAGGCACAGAGCTTGTGGTTTTAAGTGCTTGTGAAACAGGAGAAGGAGACCGCTTGATAGGAGAGGGGGTTTATGGACTACAACGTGCGTTTATGCTTGCCGGAGCTAAAAGTGTTATTATGAGCTTTTGGAACGTTAATGATGACACTACTCAGAGGTTAATGACTTATTTTTATACCAATTGGATTGAAAAAGGTATTCCTAAATATGACGCCTTCCGTTTAGCAAAGTTGAAACTTAAGGATGAATTTCCAGAACCATTCTATTGGGCGCCATTTATTTTAATTGAATAGTTTACAATAACCCTCAAACTTTATAACTAGCTTTTTCAGCTAAAAAATTATGCTGCATAATTTGGTTTCGTACTAATATTTTTTTGTTTTTTCTTAATGTGTTTATATGGGTTTTTTGATCTGTAGCATGTGAGTATGGTGTTAGAGTCACCTGCAACTACTACAATAAGATTTGTGCTTTTCTTTCTGGCATTACGGTTTATACTTTTTGGTAAATTATTTTCTCCTAAAACATAAAAAATTAATCCCTGTTTAAAAAAGGCTGTTCCATATTCAATAGTTAGTGCTATGCTATTAGCGCCTATGTTTCTTTGATTTGATCTTTTAAAAGAATGTTTGGAGTGGTTGAAACTTAAAGTTTCGGATTTGTTTAATTCTGCGAATGTAACCTCCCATGATAGGTTTAAGGTTTCGGTGTTTTGATTGTTCATGATAATATGTTTTTATTATTTATCATTTATATCATAACGCCCATAAGGTAACCCTTGGTGGGATGTTAATTATCATGTTGAGTTAGGAACTAACCTCTATAATTGATTTGAAAACATGTTCTATAAAGACGTTTTATTTCAGAAAATTAATTTTGATGGGTTACCTTTTAATAAATACGTATTAAGGAGTAAATCTGTTTTAACGATTAAATTATTTTATAATGAAAAATATTAAGGATTTCCTCTCTGTACTTGCTATTTTGGCTGCTTTTACATTTTCTAATGCGCAATCGACTTATACTCTTGGAAGCACCGAATATATTTATGGTGCATATTATAGTACAACAGGTAAGCCTAAAGTTGTACGAAGTACAGCTAATAAAAATGCGTTTTTGAAGTCAAAGGGGTATACTAGTACGCCTTATGGTTACGAAATTGATCATATAGTTCCCTTATCCGAGGGAGGTTCTGATGATCCTTCAAATATGCAATTGCTAACAGTAAATCAGCATAAAGCTAAAACAGCTAGAGAGAGAACGAAGCGTGCAAAACTAAATTCTAGTAGCGTGTATCGCGTAAATACCCCAAATTATTATTCCACATCTACAGTAGAACATACGAAAATTAAATATACGCGACCAAATTACAGACCCGATAAATCTAGTAAGCAAACTACTAAAAGCACGAAGTATCATTCTTCAACTCATTCGAGTAGAGCTATACAGACTGGGCCTCGCGGCGGTAGATATTATATTAATTCTAATGGGAATAAAACGTATGTAAAGAGATAGATAAGAAATTCATGCAATTTCTTTAAATGACAAGTTTGTAAATCATGTTTTGGTGCTGAACCTCATATCATCTCTTTTAGGGAAAATTTAAAAATAAGAAACATTAAAAAAAAGAATAAAATGGATAAAATTGTTGAAAAAATAATTGGACTCGGAGTTCCAGGATTAATACTTCTTGTAGCCATATCTTTAAGTGGATATGCTGGAGCTGTTGCGAGTACTGTTGCATTATCCACTTTAGGTGGTCCACTTGGTATGTTAGGGGGAATTTGCGTTTTAGGGTTAAGTGTTTACGTATCACAAGCCATATCAAAATATGGTTTTGAGAAAGTTTATTCTGCAACAATTAATGGCTTGCTCTTAAAAGGGGAAACAAAAGCTAGTATTATTAAGAAAATAGAAAAATACCCTATTTCTAAAGAATTAAAAATCAAATGAAAAGAACTATTAAAAGAAGATAATTATCAATTATAAGCTTTATGAATTTGTTGATTGTTTTTTATTGCTATAGTAAAATTGAGAGGATGTATTAACTTTCCAGTATTTAAAATAGTTGTAGTTGCTTTTGCATCCATCACAAAAAATAGAAGACTGCGGGAATTTGAGTTTAATAATTTTTTTGTTTATGCTATCACAACGTAATGAAATTATTGTACATGTACAGGTGTTGTTATGTAAATTTCAATAATTACGGAGGGTTAAGGGATTCTTTTCATATATTTAAAAACTAATTAAAAAAGACTTCAACCGTCTCTCCCAAGAGCCGCTTTAATTTATAATAAATATATTAATGACAAAAAAACTAACCCTATCATGGCTAGAAAGCTTTCTTATGGATGCCTGCGATATTTTAAGAGGTAATATGGACGCCTCAGAGTTTAAAGAATACATCTTCGGGATGCTATTTTTAAAACGTTTAAGTGATAAATACGAACAAGATCGAGCTATTCGTTTAAAAGAGCTCCAAGCAAAAGGCCTTTCTGAAGAAAAAATAAACGAAGCCTTAGAGCGTGCAAACGCTTACCAATACTATGTGCCAACACGCGCTCGTTGGAATTATAAAACCACTAACGATTCAGGCCAAGAAGTAAACGATGGTATTCTACATCTTAAAAAAGATGTGGGCGATCATCTTAATAAAGCCTTAGAGGCTTTAGAAGAAGAAAATCCTGATAAGTTATCTGGTGTGTTAACCAACGTTAATTTTAACCGTACCATTGGTAAAAATAAAAACGCATTAAGTGATGAAAAGCTTATTGAGTTTATCACACACTTTAATAAAGTGACCTTAACCGACGACCGTTTTGAGTTTCCAGATCTTTTAGGAACTGCTTACGAGTATCTAATAAAATATTTCGCAGATAGTGCAGGAAAAAAAGGAGGCGAGTTCTATACACCAAGTGAAGTGGTTAAATTATTAATTAACATTTTAGAGCCTGAAGAAGAAGCTTCTATTTACGATCCGGCATGTGGGTCTGGAGGTATGCTTATTGAAAGTAAAAATTATGTGGAGGCGCGTTATGGAAGTGCTTCGCGTTTAAGTTTTGCAGGTCAAGAATTAAGTGGTACAACTTGGTCGTTATGTAAAATGAACATGCTGTTCCATGATATTTTTGACGCCGAAATTTTACAAGGAGACACCATTGCCAATCCACTTCATGTGGAAGATGGGGAGTTAAAACGCTTTGACATTGTTATTGCCAATCCGCCATTTTCGGCAAATTACAGTGATATTAAAAATTACCGTGATCGTTTCCATTATTGGATGCCTAAAAAGAAAAAGGCCGACTTTATGTTTGTGCAACATATGATATCGGTGTTAAAAGATAATGGTCGTATGGCAGTGGTTATGCCACATGGTGTGCTGTTTAGAGGTAGCGAAGAAAAAAGCATGCGCCAATGGTTGGTAGAGCGCGGTTATTTGGAAACCGTTATTGGTTTGCCCTCTGGCTTGTTTTATGGTACTGGTATTCCTGCTTCGGTATTAATCATTAATAAAAAAGGAGCGGCACAACGTAATGAAGTCTTGTTTATTAATGCCGATAGAGAATATAAAGAAGGTAAAAACCAAAACAAACTGCGTCCAGAAGATATTGCTAAAATTAGCTACATCTATAAAAACAAAGAAAATTTAGATGGTTATGCTAAAAATATAACCAAGGCAGATTTAGATAAAGAAGATTACAACTTCAATATCCGAAGATATGTAGATAACAGTCCACCTGCCGAGCCACAAGATATCAATGCGCATCTGCATGGTGGAATTCCAACTGTAGAAGTTGATGAGTTACAATCTTATTGGAATAATTATCCGCAGTTAAGAACTACCCTGTTTGAAAAATCAACAAAAGAGCATTACGATCAATTTAAAAGTACGATAGTAGCTAAGGAAGATTTAAAAACCTTGGTTTTAGCGCACGATGATATTGCTGTAAAAAGAGAGCAATATACCAAGTGTGTTGACCAATGGTGGAGGGACAATTTATTCAAATTAGAGGCCTTACCAGAAAAACAAAATGTATTTGAGCTGTACAATGATTTTGCCATAAGCATTGCCAGTAACTTTAGCCAATTGGGCATTTTAGATTTACACAAAAGTAGAGGGGCATTTGCTGCGTACTGGAATACGTTAGAAACCGATCTAAAATCCATTTCAGCCAGTGGTTGGAATGCTGAATTAATTCCAGCTGAAGATATTTTAAAATCTCAATTTCCAGAAGTGTTGGAAGAGCTTGCTAGTAACGAAACCAGGCGTGATGAGCTGGAAGCTTTATTTAATGAAGTGAACGAATTGGAAGAGGAAGAGTTCGAAGAAGAAAACTATGAAGTCTTCCCAAAAGGCGTGTTAAAGGAATTAAAGGATACTATTAAAGAGTACAACGGTACTATTAAAGAACTTAAAAAAGAAATTAAAGCTTTAAAAATTAGAATAAAAACTAATGAAGATGTTAACGATTTAAAGCAAGAGTTAACCCAAAAAGAGAAAGCTCAAACCCAAGCTGAAACCAAAAAAGCACTCATAGAGCGACAATTAGCCAGACATACGGAACTTACTAACGAGCTAAGAACCTGCAAAGCAACAATTAACGAAATAAAAGCCAAAAAAGAGGACTTGGTAGAAAAGGCACGCGAAAAAATAACGCCAGAAGAAGCCAAAGCATTAATTCTAATACGATTTAAGGAAACCTTACACAACACCGTAATGGATTACGTAAATCGTTACGAACGTGCTTTAATTATGGAGTTAGAAACACGCTATACTAAATACCACAATACCTTGGTGAGTATTTTAGATAGCAGAGAGGAAGCAGCGACCCAATTGAATAACTTTTTAATGGAATTGGGATATGAGGGATAGTTGGGTAACAAAACAAATATTAGAATTTGGAGAAGTCATATCTGGAGGTACGCCCTCAACAACTGTTGAAGAATTTTGGAATGGAGAAGTCGTTTGGATAACACCAGCAGATTTAAGTAAAATAAAATTTCCTGAAATTAAAACAAGTAGAAAAAAAATCTCGTTAAAAGGGTTAAATAGTTCATCTGCAAACTTAATTTCAGCAAATAGTATTGTAATGTCTTCAAGAGCACCTATTGGTTATTTTGCAGTTCCGAGTGTTGATTTTAGCACTAATCAGGGCTGTAAAAGTATTAAGTTACATAATGGACAGGATTCCCTTTTTCATTATTACAATTTTTTGTATAACGTAGAAATCTTCAAAAGAAGAGGCGAAGGAACTACGTTTGCTGAAATCTCTAAAAAAGAAGTAGAAAAACTTTCATTCACATTTCCTGAAGCACTACCACAACAACAAAAAATAGCCAAAATCCTATCTACAGTAGATACGGTAATAGAAAAAACCGAAACCGCTATTGCCAAATACCAAGCCATAAAACAAGGTTTAATGCACGATTTGTTTACACGTGGTATTGATATTAATACAAGACAATTAAGACCAACGCCAGAAGATGCACCAGAGTTGTATAAAGAGAGTGCGTTGGGGTTGATTCCTAGGGAGTGGGAAGATTCGATTTTCAAAGATTATTTAATTAAGAATTCATATGGACCAAGATTTAGTGGCAATGATTACGATTCAGATGGAAATGTAAAGACAATAAGAGGAATGGATTTTTCGAAAGATGGAGAAATATTGTACAATCAAGCACCGATAGCCTTACTTCCAAAATCAAAAGTTAATTCACATTTATTAGAAACTGGCGATGTTGTAATGGTAACGACAGCGGATTGTGGTTTAACAGCAGTTTTTCAACAACAAGATTTTCAATTTATACCAAGTGCCTATTCTGTTAAATTTAGATTTAATGAAATGGTTGAACCATACTTTATTAAATTTTTTATGCAAACAGATAAAGCTAAACGAATGGTTAACAAATATGTTAGACAGGGAACTTTAGGTAATTTACCTGGTTCAGATGTTTTAGGTTTCAATATTGGATTACCCACAATGGATGAACAAAAGGATATAATTAAGAGATTGAAAGGAATTGAATCAAAAATCCAAACCGAGCAACAAGCATTAGCCAAATACCAACAACTAAAATCAGGGTTGATGCAGGATTTGTTAACGGGTAGGGTTGAAGTTTTAGTAGATTAAATCAATGTATATGAGCTACCTAGATAACATACAAGGACTAATCGATGAAAGGTTGGACTATTACAGCCAAAACCCGAAATCAATATCACGTGATTACACCATAGAAAATAGTATTAAAGAAGAATACGATGGCAGGCAACTTTTAGAGATGCTTCAAAACGTGGATGATACTAAGTCTAAAAAGGTAAGAATAGAATGGGTTAAAAAGGAGAAAAAATTAGCGATCTCTAATTATGGAGAAGCTTTTTCTTTTGAAGGTATAGAATCCTTAATGCGAAGCCATAGCAGTCCTAAAACGAAAGAAGATTATATAGGTAATAAAGGCTTGGGATTTAGGTCCCTATTAACTTGGGCGGAACGAATAGATATTTACGCAAATGATTGTAAAATTAGTTTTTCAGATGAAATAGCCCATTCTATTTTTGATACTAAATTAAAATTAACAACAAACCAAAAGCAGGTAGTTAAAACACAAGCAAAAGTAGTAAATGGTGCCATCCCATTTCCTGTATTAGCTGTGCCTCAGTTATTAACTTTTAAAAGACAGGATGATTGGCAAACTGTTATAGAAATTCAATACACTGAAGAAGAGGAAGTAGAAGAAAAGATTAAGGATGTTCTAGACCAGATTAGTGAAGAGCTTTTACTTTTTTTAAATCATATAGAAGAAATAGAACTGGTTAAAGATGGGGTTGTTTCTATTTTTAAAAGCACAAAAATAGAATTTGAACATTGGACTGAAATAAGTATTAATAACAAAGTTTGGCGTGTTTTTACCAAAGATGGTCTTATTCCACAGAAAGCGGTTAATGGTGGAGAAGAGACTTTTAAGAAATACATGCTAAAGCTTGCATTTCAAAATGACCTATCTGATACATACTATAAGTTATTTAACTTTTTTCCAACTAAGATCTCTGTTTCTTTACCCTGTGTCATTCACGGTACATTCGAATTAAATGCTTCTAGAGATTATTTAAATCCATCGGATAATAATACTTATATTTTTAAAGATTTAGCAGTTTTTTTAGGTGAATGTGCACTTCTTATATCAAAAGAAGATGTAAGTTGGAAACCTTTTCAGCTAGTAAAACCGCTTAATGACGCTTCGGATTCAAGCTTGGTAAAACAGTTATATATAGATCTAGCAGAAATCAGAAAGAAAGAAAAAATCATTCCTACTATAAATGAAAAGTATATTATTCATCAAAATGTTAGGCATTATAATAACGATTTTAACTTGTTTTTTAAAGAGAACTTCCCTGATACTTTACCAAATTTAATTCTTCCAAAAGAGAATTCTGAATCGAATTACTTTCCTTCAGTTCATTATGACAATACTATTTTAGTACAAAAAATTGATGCGTTATCTAATTCTGCCATAACAATAGAACAGAGGGCGGAACTTATATATCAACTTATTAATTGTGGTCGTAATAGTTATAAGAAAGAACGCTTTTCTCTATTAAGTAATAACAGTGAAAATAGTACTGTAATACCAAAAGACACCGTTGCATTTACACCAATGGTGCAATCAGGTAGTAAGTTTGCCATACCTGATTCAGTCAAAATAGATTTTATCAATACAGAGCTATATGGGTTATTGTATAAAAAATTAGAAGATAGGTTCGATTCTAAAAACCAAGCATCTAGGGAGTTTCAAAATGCAGTCAAGGATGTTGTTAATGTACAGCCTTATGATAGTAATAGCGTTATAATTAGAATTGTAAATGGTATAAACAGGGCTTTAGATAAGGATCTTGGCATTCACCAAAAACTTGATTTGGTAAAAGAAATGATAAGTTCTTTATTTCAAAATTTTAAGCATTTAAATAACCAATTAGAAAAACTGAATTTAGAAATATCATTAATCAATAAAAACTCTCATGTTGTTAAGGCTTCTACTCTTTTTATGGGTGAAACATATCCTGATGGTAAACTTGTAGAGTGGTTGTATGAGGATATTTACACTAGCAATCAGTTTTTAATGGAATTGAACTATTGGGAACTACAAAATGAAAATCAAGATCAAGTTGAACGTTTTTTTTTATGGCTAGGAGTTAATAAATATGCAAATATTAGGATTAAAAATATAGATAGGCAATGGGAAGAAGCACCTTATTTTAACTTTATTTTCGACCAAAAGAATCCTTCTAAACCAATAAATTTTCAGATAGATAGAATAAATAAAGACACATATGTATATTATATTGAAAATATAAAAGACGTGTTAGCAATGGATGCAACTCGTCAATTAGTGTTGATATTAAAGGATGTACTCATAAGAACCCAAATAGAACAGCTTGAAACCAAATTGTTCTGGAAATACGTACAAACCAATTACACCTTAATAACTAACATTTCATATATAAAATATCAGTTTTTATTAGCAAATAATTTCAATTCCTACGTATTAGAGGATGGAACCGAAAGCTTACAAAAATTGATTAATAAAGATGTAGAAATTGACTTTACTCTTTTACATAATTACGATTTCCATAATTCAGAAATATTAAATATTTTAATCAAATTAGGAGCTAAACAAAATATAGAATCACTTAAGCCTTCCGTTTTATATGATGTTCTTTTAAAAATACCTTCACTGTTTTCAACCGATAAGCATCGAGGCGTTCAAGGAATTTACAAAAAGATTGTAGATGCTTTAGAGTATCAAAATTCAATACATCCTGTAAAGAAAGAAGACATCCCGGAAAACTTGTTACTTTTTGCAAAAAGAGAAGACGAATTTGTTCTGCTTCCAGCAAGTGAGGTTTATTATTCAAATAATAGTGTGCTGCCGGCAAAAATTGAAAGAACAATACCAATTTTAGATTTCCCTAAAAGAGGTGGACAGGAAAAGGCAGAACAATTTCTAGGTATTAAGATTACTGATGCTTCTAAAATTAAATTAAATAAAGTTGACGAGTTTGAATCATTAAATAGTTATTTTCAAAACCACTTTGAGTCACTTAAAACACCTATTTTATTATATAGACTTTACAGCAAGAGCTTACCAAAAGAAATTTCAACAAAAGAAGCAATTAATCAAAATGTTTCTTATTTAAAAAATTGCGCAATTAGCATCGTAAAAAGTTGTACTTATAGTTATTTAGATGAAAAAGATGTTTCATTGGAAGATTTTGAATTTGTTGTTTTTGAAAATGTCTACTATGTAAAAGTTCCCAACTATTTTGAGTGTAAAGACTTATTTAAGGCTTCCAAATTCTCTGATGCTTTTGCTGAGATAATGAGTATACAGTTTAATGTTACGGAGTTGAAAAATGATTTTAGGTTTTTAATTAGAAATGAAATAAAAGATACATTACATCTTATCACGCAGGATTTTGATGTAGATAAAATTGAAAAAGTTAGAAGTTATTTTGGAATACCAGCTGCAGAGGAGAAATTTTGGAAGAATATATATTTAATTCAGGGAGTTGTATTCCCAGATGAAATAACAAAACAAAGAGATTTATTGACTCAAATTAATAATGATTTAAAACTAGAGATTACCTCAGAATATTACAAGTTCGATTTTGAAGAATGTTCAAACATAGAAACCTATAATGTGTTGTTTTATTTGATTAATAGCCTCCAGGTTTCTTTAGATATTCTCTATCCTAAAGGCATTGCTAACTATCATTTTGAAAAAATGAGAAATTTAAGAGAATCTAATGAACTGAAAGTAAAAAGTTTAATTTGGGAATATCTAAATATAAACAAAACTGAACAACATAAGTTTTTGGCTTATTTGGATTCTTTTAAACTAATTTCTCTACAATCCTTTTTTGTGAAAAAAGATAAGTTTAAAGTGTCTATAGATTACGATGAAATTTTTAAAGAATTTATAGAAAATGTACTTCCTATTAGGATTACAGATTACTCAGGTGAAGTAATATCCATTAGTAATCATTATAAAGATTTTTCAGTCACTTATTTGTTTGATTTAGATGAATTAAAGGACGAGATAAAAAGCTTATTCTATTTTGAAGGAAATGAATTGCAAATTAAAACCTTTTTAGAAGAAAATTATTCAAATCAAAGTGTTTCACCGACTACAGAATCAGAAAACGGGAATGATGAGGAAAATGATAGCGAACTATTAAGTATAATAGATAGCACCTTAAGTAAAAAGGATATTTCGAGCCATAAAAAAAATGCTAATCGTGCTGGTAAAAGAAAAAAGCGATTGACTTTTTCAAGTACCCTGAATGATCAAAAAAATATAAGTGGAAAAAATGCAGAAATAAGAGCGTATAGATCTTACAAAAATAAATATGGTGAAAATAAGGTTAAATGGGTATCTAGATATTCTTCAACACCAGATAACAACGATAATCTTCAATATGATTTAAGTTACGAAGACGAAAAAGGAATATGGAAATATGTAGAAGTAAAATCACTTTCCAACAATAACTCTTTTATTTTAACTCAAGCCGAAAAAAACTACGGAATTAAAAATAATGCGATTTATGAATTCGCTTTAGTTACAGATAAAAATATCCACAGAATTATAAAACCTTTTACATTTAAAATTGGCGATACTTTTGAAGTAAATGAATCTTTTACTTCAGAAGTTATAGATCACCAAATTCACTTTAAACTGAATACAAAATAACATGGCAGAATACATTAACGTAGAAAAACCGTTTTTAGAAAAGTTAAGAGCTCTTAATTGGCGCATCATAGACCAAGGTAGCTTTGGTATTCCTCAAGATCCTGCTAAAAGTTTACGCACAAGCTTTAAAGAAGTCACGCTTAAACAAGAGTTTAAAAAAGCAGTTAAAAAAATAAATGTTGTTAATGGCATAGAATGGCTAACAGATAAACAATTAGAGGATTTATACAACGAAACGATTGCTGCTGAAAGAGCTAATTTGTCACTTTTGGAAGCCAATAAGCAAGTTTTTGAAAAACTTATTGGTGTTACAAAAACAACGGTTGCAAAAAATGAAGTTACAGGAGAAGAAAATCCATTAGTGAAATTGATTGATTTTAAACATTGGGATAACAATGAATTTTTAGCCATTAACCAATTTAGAATTGTAACACCTGGTGGCCCGAGAGAAGGGATTATTCCTGACATTGTGTTGTTTGTGAATGGTTTACCATTTTCTGTAGTAGAATGTAAAGATGTAGATGTCGCAGATCCTATTTCAAGTAGTGTGGAGCAATTAATGCGCTATGCCAATACCAGAGGAGATGATTTTGGATTTACCGATGGCGAAGAGCGCTTATTCCATTATAACCTTTTTAGTGTTGCCACACATGGAGAGGAAGCTCGAGCAGGTTCAATCTCTGGCGACTTTGAATATTACTTAAACTGGAAAGATATTTTTCCTGAAGTATATAAAAATATAGACCTATTAAATTACGCAGCTGAAGAAACTGCCAGGTATGAAAATAACGGATTGCAAAATGATCCAAGAGTACGCCAAGAAGTATTAATTCAAGGCTTGTTAAACAAAGAGATTCTTTTAGATGTCTTACAGCACTTTACTTTATTTATGGAAATAAAAGAAGGTGTTGAGGTGAAAATTGTGTGTCGTTATCAACAATATAGAGCGGTTGGTAAAATAATAGACCGATTAAGAAATGAGACTACTGGCAAAACACGCTCTGGGGTAGTCTGGCATACCCAAGGTTCTGGTAAATCCTTGACCATGGTGTTTTTTGTACGTAAGCTACGCTCTCAAAATGACCTGAAAGATTATAAGGTTATTATGATGGTAGACCGCAAAGATTTAGAAAAACAACTCTCTGCAACCGCCCGTTTAACCAATGAGTTCAAAGAAGCTAATATTGTCAGTTCTCGTAAAGATTTAAAACCTAAATTAAGTGGCAATGCCTCAGACTTAAGTATGGTCATGGTGCATAAATTTGTGCAAGAAGAATTAAAGCATTCTAAAGCATTAATGAAAGCCTTTGTAGAAGAAGGTAAAGTTCCAGAATTTAAACCTTTTGATGTGGTCAATACCTCTGAGAGAATCGTTATTCTTATTGATGAAGCCCATAGAACACAAGGTGGAGATATGGGCGACAATTTGTTTACAGCCTTTCCGAAAGCTGCTAAAATAGCCTTTACAGGTACACCCTTGCTAACAGATAGACACAAACAAAAAACTCATGAACGTTTTGGTGGAACAGGCGAATTTATTGATACTTATAAAATTCGTGAATCTGTAGACGATAGAGCTACATTAGATATTATTTATATTGGTAAAACAACCAATGACAACATTAAATCTAAAGAGGCTTTTGATGCAGAGTTTGAAGATGTGTTTAAGAAGCAAAGCAAGGAAGAAAGAGAAGAAATCCAAAAGCGATATGGCACTATGCGTGCCTATTTGGAAAGTATGGATCGTTTACGAAAAATCGCCAAAAACATAGTAAACCATTATGTAAATGATATTTTACCCAATGGTTTTAAAGCCATGGTAGTAGGGAGTTCTATTTTGGCAGCAGCACGTTATCAATATTTAATTGATGAAGCATTAAAAGAGCGTGTTGAAATAGAAAAAGCGAAATTAAATCCAGATATAGATTTAATAGAGAAAATTAATTTTATAAAAATAGGTACGATAGTTACTAAACAAGATAATAATGAGCAGGCATTTATTAGCGCAGCAAGAAAAAATGCGAAGGAATTAAAAGCAGTTGATAATTTCAAAAAAGACTTTGATTATAGCACCGATGAAGAAGGCAATTATTTAAAACCAGAAACGGGTGTCGCTTTTCTATGTGTCTGCGATAAATTGCTTACCGGATTTGATGCGCCAATTGCCCAAGTCATGTATTTAGACAAAAGCATTAGAGAACATGATTTATTACAAGCAATAGCACGTGTAAACCGTACTAAAAAAGACAAATCACACGGTATTCTTGTAGATTATTATGGGGTGTCCAACCACTTAAAAGATGCCTTAAATATTTGGGGAGCAGAAGATGAGGAGGATATTAAAGAATTATTAGAATACTTTAGAGATATTAATAAGGAAATCCCTGTTTTAGAAGCACGTTACAATCGCATGCTTCAATTATTTACAGACAAAGGGCTTACCGATTTTAAGAAGTTTGCAGAACAAAGCATGTCTGATAAAGAGGCAGAATTTCAACTGGCAGAAGATTGTATTGAGTTAGCGGAATCTATTCCATTTAGAGCACAATTTGACACCTATATAAAGGCATTCTTTGATAGTTTGGATTTGTTGTTTAACTCGGAAGCGGCTAGGAAGTATTACATTCCCGCTAAACGTTTCGGGTATTTGTTGGTCCGTATCAAAAACCGATATAAAGATCCAAGTATGGACTTAAAATGGGCAAAACCTAAAGTGCGGAAAATGATCGATGCTCATTTGGAAACTTTGGGTATTGATAGTCGGGTTGCACCTGTAAGCTTACTGTCTAAAGATTTTGCTAAAGAAGTTAAAAAACTAGAGGGTAATTCTAAATCTAAAGCATCAGAAATGGAACATGCTATTAGGCGTCACATAAAAGTAAATATTAATAAAGATCCTGCACTGTACAAACGTTTCCTAAAGCGGATGGAAGAAATTATCGAACGCTATCAGGGTAATTGGGATGCGATTGTAGCCGAGTTTGATCAAGTTAGAGAAGATTTAGCTAAAGGCAGAAAGGGTGACTATGAAGAAGAGGGATTAGATGAGCAACAGTTACCGTTTTATGATTTTATAATTTTTAGTTCGTTTAAGGATGAGGTTATTAGCGGTGCGGAAAAAGAAGCATTAAAGGCATTAACCATTGAATTGGTTAGCTTATTACAAGATGCGATAAATAAACCGAATTTTTGGAAAGGAAGAGCAGCAGAGATTAGAAAATTACAAGGGGAAATAGATGATATAATCGATTTCTCTGGAATAGATGAAGTCTCTAAAATGCACTCTAAATTGAGTGTAGAAATTATGAATTTAGCGAAACGCAGACACCAAGAATTGACAAAATAATATGATAGTATCTGGTATTGATATAGTAGTTCAGAAAAGTAAACGTAAAACCGTCAGCATCTTTATAGAACGCGATGGATCGGTCTCTGCTCGCGTTCCAGAAAAATTAAGTGATGAGGAAATTAAAGAAATTCTTAAAGCAAAAGAATATCAAATTTTTAAAAATCTTGCAGAATGGACACAACTCAATGAAAATGTTGTAGAAAGGGAGTATGTCAATGGGCAATCGTTTTTGTATTTAGGACGTAACTATCGCTTAAAATTAGTCGAAGATAAATTAAAAGGTGTACAATTTATAAGAAATACATTTTTATTAAATAAAGCGGATAAGCATAAAGCCAAGGAATTATTTGTGAAGTTTTATAAAGACAAATTGAGTAATAAAATCCAGCCAATTGTTGAAAGATATAAAGGTCAATTAGGAGTAGAGCCTAATGACATAAAAGTAATGGAATTACAAAATCGTTGGGCATCATGTACTCCACGTGGCAATGTAAATTTTCATTGGAAGTGCGCAATGGCTCCCATTGATGTGTTACATTATATTGTAGTACACGAATTGGCGCATTTAATTCATATCAATCACTCTTCGGCCTTTTGGAACGAAGTAGATAAAATATTACCAAATTACGAAGATCAGGTTAATTGGTTGAAAATAAATGGGGTAGGTATGGATCTGTGATTTTTTTCACAAATATTTGTTGTTTTATTCGGTGATTAGGTTATACTTTAAATGCATGAAATTTTAAAAACGTCCTTAAGTCGTATGATTTTACGCCGAATTGCTCTTTAGCTATTTCAAATTCTTCTTCTCTAAAAGCCAAAAAAGTTGCAGTTTGAAACCTTTTAATTGCTATTTGCCTCCGTTCATTACGTTTGTAATATTGGGCGACCTTGTAGAAGAGCCTTTCCCATTGGGTTAAGTCCTTATTGCCCTATTTTTTATACTCGAACGAGTTTCAGCAATGGTTCAAAGGCATAAAGTGCTGGTCTTCTACCTGCAGATTCTTCTAATGTTTTTAATAATTCTTTGTCTAATAATACTCTAGTAAATCTAGCAGCGGTGGGTGCTGGTATTCCACTCTTTGAAGTGAATCTGTTGTTTCTAAATTAGGATTTGTGAAAATATAATCTAACGCGTTAACACTCCATTTCGATGATAAAGCATCCGAGAATACAGGTTTCATGTCTTCGTATAGATTCTTTATGCTTTTAGCAATTTCTAATTGCTTGTTTTTCTATTGCATTTAAAAAGAATATGCACCATGGTTCCCAATCATTATTTTCAGATACATTTCTCATGGTTTCAATATATTCATCTTTATGTTCTTCCATATATCCACTAACATAAAAATAAGGTTCTGATATTGTCCCAGATGACCACAGAAGTAGTGTAATTAACATACGCCCAATCCTCCCATTTCCGTCCTGAAAGGGGTGAAGCGCTTCAAATTCGAGATGCATTAGAGCTGTTTTTATCAAAATCGGGTCTGAACTCTCTTTAATAACTGTTCTAATCCGTCATTGAGTTTTTCCGGGCTTATTGGTGTAAATAATACTTTTTGTTTGATTTTATCAGCTAAATAGTTCTGTTCAGTTTTATATTGTCCGGGTGATTTTTGAGCTCCTCTCCCAAAGGATAATAGTTGTTGATGCAACGTTCTAATATTTACATAAAGACGTCTTGTCGTTAAAAATGTTCATTTATTGATAGACAAGTCTGTTTGATGTAAATTTATTATGGACTAAATTATTTGATAATCATATTTTTGATAAAGTGATAATCAAATATTTTTGAGGAACACGGATTTACGTCAAAGTAGTTTGTCGTAAATATCTACTGAAAAGTGATAGACAATTAGTTTTGTTAAATTACCTACAACGTTTAGTGTATGATTAGTGGCGTGTTTTAAGCACGGAATTTAGTAAATAAAAACCGAATAGAAAATCCACGAGGATTTTCGTGAGTAGGCGAGGACTAGCCATTAAATATTCACGCTGTTGCCATTTCGTTGTTTTTCTGATTTAATTTACAACTATATTAATGTAATTTATTATGTTCTTATTTTAGCACTATATTTTGCTTTCTGTTATTCAATATATTTAGCTGTCATCTGAACTTTTTAGCTTTTTTATTTTTTTTGTGATAATTCGTTCATAAAACCAAACTATAATAATTGGAAGAAAAACAAACAAAATGATATTTCTATTGGATGTGTAATACTTTTTCCTATTAAATGTTTTTTCATTTGGCTTTCTTTTCTTTACACTTCGTATTCCTTCAATACTCCAAACCAAAATAGTGTCTCCTATACTTTCATTTCTTTTTTTAGTATTACGTTTTTGTAAATATATTTTTTCTTCATTGTTAATATATCCTAAAGCATAACCACTTTGGCTTTCAGAGGAACTTGCTGAAGTAGTTTTCAAAGAGTCTATTATTAAAATATTGGGGGTAAACCTATTTTCAATTTTTAATATGTTATAATTTGAATAAAATGTTATTCCATACCAGAATAATAAGAATCCAGAAGCTATTTGTAATAAAATTAAAGCAACCTGAATACGTACTAGTTTTTTCATGTGCTTATTTTCTGTAAACTTGTTCTTCAATGAATTGCAGCGTGTTATATGAGCACCAATATAGTAGTTTTGAGCGATAATTACTGGAATATAAATAGATTTTGATTTCGACTGATTTAAATTGGTGTTTTTATAATGGCACCATTTAATCATTAACATTAAAATTTTCAAAATAAAACGCCATCTCGTAAGCAGGGATGAGGTTGGTGTTTTTTGGATATTGTTCTAGTGTTAGGCGATTAATTTTTGAATGTGCTAGGTGCTCGCCTAAAAGATCCTCCAGCATAATACTAACAGCTTGCCGTAAAAATTTTTGTGGGTGCTTACAGTATTCTGTTAGGTAAACTGTGATATCGAATTTTTGGGATGTTGGGTAGTTTTAATGTTTGTAAACCTGCCTGTCTTCCTGACATGTGTAACAGGGTTTGTAGAGATGTTTATGAGCGATTAGTAGCACAAAGGAAAGAGTAAAGAATTGGTATTAATAGCTGTTTGTAATAAGCCACCAAAACAGACCTTTGCTATTGCTAAATCAGGAATAATATATGAGGATACTTACAGAAGTACTTTGGTGAAAAATTAAATCAATTTCACTTGTTTTTTACCACAGTACTTTGTTATGCAACGGTTTTTATATCTTTTTCTTATTTGGATTCTTCCTGTTTGAAAACAAAGAAACAATCTCAATGGAATTTTTATTAATTCGATAATAAAGATTATTGTGCTTTTCGACAACAGCTTTTCGAATATTTTTTTTCTCCAATGACACTGGGAAAATTTCAGGTGATTTTGAGATCAGTTCTATTGTATGGTCTAATTTTGCAGAGAATGTTCTTAATTCTCTTTCAGTCCATTTGTTTTCAAGATATTCAATAGTTTCTTTTAGTTCAGATATTGCGTGGTCAGTCCACAAAATTTTATAACCACTTTTCATAAATTCCTTTCACGTTTGAGTGAGAAGTTAATTTTCCGTTATCTGCATCTTGAATTCCTTTTTCAATAGACTCTTTTTCGCTTGTAGAAATTTCATTCCACCAATCGTTTTTCTCTTTCTCTCTTAATTTCATTAGTTTGTCAATCAGAGAAGTATCATTCAAAGTTGATAACCATTGAATTAATTCTATTTTTTTATTTTCTAAACTTAAATCCATAATATCAAATTTACAAATTTAATCTAAATATTCAATTTTTGAACGCGATTTTAACTGTTGCATAGCGTGTTATATGAGCACTAATATAGTAGTTTCAGTCGATAATTACCGGGATATAAATAGGTTTTGATTTGGACTGATTTAAATTGGTGTTTTTATAATGGGACCATTTAATCATTAATATTAAAATTCTCAAAATAAAACGCCATCTCATAAGCAGGGATGAGGTTGGTGTTTTTTGGGTATTGTTCTAGTGTTAAGCGATTAATTTTTGAATGCGCTAGGTGCTCGCCTAAACGATCCTCTAGCATAATACTAACAGCTTGCTGTAGTAGTTTTTCTGTGTGCTTCCAGTATTCTGTTAGGTAAACTGTGACATTAAATTTTTGAGTTATTGGGCAGTAATTAGCAGGGAGGAAGTAGAGGTCGCTTATTTTTATTTTCAGATTTTGGAACTCATATAGTGAATCGTTTCTGGAGACAATTTTATCTAGGTTTTGTGTTGGTTTTATGGATGCTGTAAATTTCCAACCAGGGAATTTGGGTGCTTTGCTAATAAGATTTGCTGCGTAAAGGATTAAGTTTTTATTGCCGTTGGTTGTGATTATTAGTTGATATTTTGATTTTTTAACTGATGGCCCGGTAAGAACAAAGCTTAAATTGTTGCCATAGTTGTTGAGGTTTATTTGGAGTTTGGAAAACAAGGCTTCTTTATGTTCTAACTGTTGGTAGTTTTTTAATAGTTGGTGGTTTTCATTAAACCAGTTCCAGAACGTATTTGGATTTTTCATGATTGTGGGTTTTAAAGTTATCGTTTGTCTTGTGAATCCTTATCGAATGCCAGTAGATTAAACATGGTTCGCATTCTGGAGCGGACTCGGTTTCCGTAACGTTCTTCTATTTCTAGGGCGTTTAGGTTTGTGGTTGCGTGGGTTTTGATCTTTAGACTGCGCTCGGGGTGATAGTTTTTTGCGTTTGAATTAGGGGGTCCCTGCCTGCGAAGGGATATTTCATACCGAGATAATAGTATTTCGCCCATGACATTACAGTCTTTTCCATAATGTCTGCCGGTTGGTTCTACGCCCAGGTCGTCGAAACAATAGAAATCATCATTGCCATAATCTTCTATGGTTTTATAGCCTAGATGATTGAAGCTGAAAACGGCGTTGCGACATGGAACTATTTTATAAGAACGACAATGCGGTGTTAGGTGTCGCAAGAGCTTCATTAAACTTGTTTTCCCGCAACCTACTGGGCCCGTTAATAAAATACCTTTGTTGGGGTTGATGCCTAGTTTTGCGCAATAGTCTAAATCTTGAATGGTGTAAATGCACAGTTTGAAAAGGATGGCATGATCTTCATTATGAATTTTGAAGTCTTGACCGAAAAGTAATTTTCCTTTGGCTTCTAGGTAGATTAGAATTTTTTGAAAATCGTAATGGATGCAGTTTTTATCTATTTCGCCTAATTGGTAATCCATGCCGCCTTCGGTGATGATGTTTGGTTTTAAGTTTTTCATGTTGCGGTTTTTTTTAAAGTGGCTGATTGTAGTTTTTGTTTTTGCTTGTCTGTAGGTTGTCTTTGTTTTGGGACAGTTGCTTGTCGTTTTTAATTTCTTCAGCTTTTAGCATCCAATTTTGAGCGGTAGCTTTCCAATCAACAATTTTAGTTTTCCCACCTAATTTCCAACCAATGCTTTGGTAATAATTAAAGAATTTTTTAGCTTCGATATTTGGCCATTTTTTTGATTTAAAAAATTCAATAACTACTTTTTGATTTTTTGGCTGCTCTAGTTTATAAAGTTTATTAGTGTTTTCTATTTGTTTATTATGTTTATATAAAGGTACCAGTGCTTGTCCTTGATTTGGGACAGTTAAGTCCACTGCTTGTCCTTGATTTGGGACGGTTAAGTC
This sequence comes from Bizionia argentinensis JUB59, assembly GCF_000224335.1. Lineage (GTDB taxonomy): Bacteria > Bacteroidota > Bacteroidia > Flavobacteriales > Flavobacteriaceae > Algorimicrobium > Algorimicrobium argentinense. Next base: position 23,597 of record NZ_AFXZ01000020.1, read on the forward strand.
CACTGCTTGTTTCATTACTTGTCTTGAATTTGAGACAGTTGATTCTTCAGGTTGTTTCTGCGTATTTTTATGAGATCCCGTATCAAGTACGGGATGAAAAATGAGCATGTTAATTTTTGAGCCTTTAAATGGGTTATGAGATGGGTTATAAATTAGATATTTGTAGTGATTTAATTCTTTGACACACCGATGATACGTTGATTTTGAGCCTATTTTGGATAGGTTCATGACTTCTTCACGGTTTACAAAGAACTGATCAGGAAATCGGTTGTGATTCCATAATTGAAAAAATGCCATATACAAACTGATATGCGTTGGGTTTAATCTGTTGTCTTTAGAGAACAATAGGAATACAGCCCTTAAATGAAGTATGTAGTTTACTTTATTCATTTAGAGAAAAATTTTTTGACTCCACATTTTGTGTTGTGGAGCCATAATTAGAAGTTTTTTAAGTTGTTTTGTTGTTATTGAGAATTTGTATAATCTCTTCGTATTCATACAGTATAATTCCCCCAATTTTAGTGTAGGGAATTGTTCCATTCATTCTCAAATTTTGAATAGTACCTGGACTTATTTGGAGTAATTCCATAACCTCTCCCGATTTGAGGTATTTTTTTATTTTATTTGATTTTTTAGTGTTCTCATTGAGGAGCTTTTTGAGTTCATTAAATAGTTCTAATTTAAAATCATAGAGATCTTCAGTGGTAATAATTGTTGCCGCCATTGTAAAAGAGTTTAATTGATTAATAATAATCCGGTATGAATACGAGATTGATTAAAGGGCTATTATTTCAATTTGTAGTTTTAATAATAGCACTTGCGTTAATTTGACTTTCGTTTTACAAAGCTGTTAATTTTTATTGAGTATACTTCGGTATGCGTTCGGTACTACCGAAAAAAAACATCGTTTATATGTGTTTTAGTTTGTTCGATTTCCGTGTGTCTAGGTTAGGAGTCTTCTAGCTTTATTTTCTTTAATAGACTTCGTTTTAGTTTGTCCATGAATTTTGTTTGCTTATTTGTTCTTGCTTTAATTTCGGCATATATTTTGTACGGACTCCCAAGTTTTATATTAAATATTTTCTCAAAAGTTTGTGTTATTTTACTGATTTCTATGTGGCCATTACCAATAGCTCCTGAAGTGTGTAATGCGTATATTAATTCTATTAAATCTGTTTTGGATCCCGACCAAAATAAGTTAGTTGAGATAGACTCTTTTGTTTGTTCTTTATCTAGGTTTAATTCATCGCGTTTTATTTTGGCGAGCAATTTCTTGTAGTGATTGGTAAGTAAATCAAAGGCTACAACTTGAGACATTAGATTGTCATTATTTGTAGAGAAATTTGGATTTAAGAAAAAATCAGATAAATCGAAATGAAGTTCTAATTGAGTATTGCTTCTCAAGAAGTATATGTTATCTAATTGTGTTTGTTTGTGTCTAACATAACTCCAAAAATGTAAGTTTTTCTTCTTTTGGTTTTCGAGATCATTTAAGGCTTGACGTAAATGTTTTTTTTGTTTTCTGATGTCCACTTTAGGCCATTCAAGTTGGAAGTTGTGTAATTCGACAAAATATTTTAATCTTCCTAAAATAGATGGTTTTATATGTTTAAAGAATATTATCTCATCTTCTGGGCATATAAAATATGTGTTTATATGAATTAAATCACAGAGTTCTAATAATGTCCTTTTAGAAATGTTTACCCCTGCTTTAAGGTAATTTAGGTCTGAAATGTTTAGATCATCAATTTGTTGTATTTCTTCATGGTAGTTTTTTGTGATTTTATTAATAGACTCCATAAGGGTATTATTTATTATAAATTCACTTCCAAATTATTATTTTAATTTAAAACAGCAAAATTTAAACGTATTTATAGTTGATGTTTAGGTAGTTACTGCTTTTGTTTGAGCTATTTTGTTTTTCATTATGGTCTTTTGTTTCTAAAATAGATTTTAACTGATTCATATCAGCACTCACTTTATTTTCTAGTACACGGGCATAAATTTGCGTAGTCGTAATTTTTGTGTGTCCAAGTATTTTTGATACGGTTTCAATAGGAACACCGTTCGATAACGTTATAGTAGTGGCAAAGGTATGACGCGCCATGTGGAACGTTAGATTCTTTTTTATGCCTACGAAGTTTGCAACTTCCTTTAAATACATATTTAGTTTTTCGTTCGTTAATTTGGGTAGTAAAGATTCGGAAACCGCTGTTACCGGATGGTCTTTGTATTTCTGAATGATTGCTAGTGCTTGGGGTAGTAGTGGAACTTTGACGATTGTATCTGTTTTTTGTCTTTTTGTTATTATCCAATTATTACCATCAATGCCCATTACCACATGATCTGGAGTTAATAACATAACATCAACGTAACTAATACCCGTGTAACAACTGAAAACAAATAGGTCGCGCACGCGATCTAGTCTGTCAGAAATAAATTCTTTTTTCTCTAGATTATATAATTCAGTTTCGGACAGGTATTCTCTGTTGGTTTTTTCGAAGGACATTCTAAAACGAACAAAAGGATCTTTTTCAATCCATTCCATATGAAAAGCCAAGGTTACTATTTTGCGTAAACGTTGAATGTGTTTCATCACCGTATTATGACTTAATGCTTTGGGATGCCCAGCGGGGTATAAATTGGAGAGGTACATTTGGAAGTCTGAAAGGAACTGAAAGTTGAGTTGCTTTAAATAGATGTCGCTCGTATGTTTTTCTTTCTTTAGAAACTTTTTCACGTAAGATTCGGTAACACCAAAGTTTCTAATGGAACCCGCTGCGAGTGTATTGGATATTTTTTTATTATGATATTCTATAATTTCGATGATGGTTTTACCTTCATCAATATCCGTATTGGTGTAGTGTGATTTTATTAATTGTGCTGTAATAAACTGACCTTTGAACTTTAAGTCCTGGTATATTTGGAAGAGTTGAGATTTTACTTCCTCTAAATACAAATTTATTTGTTTGGCATGTGCAGTTGTGCCTTTAACTTTTTTCTTGGCCGAATCCCACATATTAATAGGGATTCTTTTCTTTAAGCTAAAGTTTACGCGTTTGCCATCTACAGTAATTCTAATGTAAATTAGTGCTTCATTGTTTACTGTTCTAGTGGTTTGTAACCAAAAGATTGTCGAAAATGTGTGTTTTGTTTGCATAGTTGTCGTCTTTTTAAGGACGAAAGTCAAATCAACTGTGCTCATTCAAACCTGTAGGTTTTTTCTGAAAGTGTCTGCGATCGCAGACACTTTGAAATAGTGTTAACCGAATCGCAGACACTTTAGATCAAATATAGTGAATTTCTATGAATGTCTGAAAAACAAGAAACCGCGTAAATCCTAGGATTTGCGCGGTTTTGGTGCTTTTTGATAAAGCTTTTGGTGACCTCGACTGGATTCAAACCAGTAACCTCTTGAGCCGTAATCAAGTGCGCTATTCAGTTGCGCCACGAGGCCTTTTTTGCAGGTGCAAAGATATTAGTTTTTATATTATAAGCCAAACAAAAAGTGAATTAATCTAAGGCGTTTTTTGTGACATACAGTTTCCATCCAAAAATTGCCATCTGAAACTTGCTCGCTTTGCTTAAATCAAGCTGTTGTTTTGTGAAACTTGGCAATAGGGCTTTATTAATTTTAGCTAATAATTTGAAGAATTGTTTTTTCATATGCATACTAAAAATTATCAGTTAGTTTAAGATGCTAAATCTATGAATTTAATAAGCTATAAAATAATATTCTTATAGTAGTTCCGTACATTTACGTAATCCTCCTTAAAATGAAAAACGTTTTACTTTTTATTTCCTTGATTTCTATAGGCTTTCAAGCCTTCGGTCAAATTGTAATTAATGAGCTAGATTGTGATAGTCCCGGCATTGACGATAAGGAGTTTTTGGAACTGAAGTCCGATTTCCCCAATTTTAGCACGGATGGTTATGTGGTCGTTTTCTTTAATGGTTCCGCTTCTGGCAATAATACTAGTTATTTTACGATTAATCTGGATGGTTATATCACAGATGAAAATGGACTCCTGCTAATTGGCAGTGATAAAGTCACGCCTTTTCCGCAATTATTAATTCCACCGAATACCATTCAGAACGGTGCAGACGCTGTTGCTATTTACTTGGGTAGCGATTTAGATTTTCCAGACCAAACCATGGCAACAATTGATGATTTGGTAGATGTACTTATTTACGACACGTCAGATCCCGATGCAGTGGATTTAATTGATATTTTTAGTTCGCATCCTAATTTTACCGATATTCAGCAAATAAATGAAGGGTCTGCAAATAACAGTAATTCTATTCAACGAAATACTAATGGTTCCTACACGGCAAAAAGTCCAACACCACGTGCCTTAAATGATGGGAGTGGTGTTAGGTTTAACGGCATTTCTATAGAAACAGATGCGGAGCATTATCAGGAGGGTGATACTGTTAATATAACGTTCACGTCGCAATTCAATGTGGATTCGGACCTTACTTTTTCGTTTTCTTTAGATTATAACGGATTTAATTCATCCGATTTTACGGGGAGCACAACGGTTACTATTCCTAATGGTCAGAATACAGTTTCTACCACAATCAGTATTATTAATGATGCCGAGGATGAAGGTGATGAGGAACCGCTTATCAAATTTGTAAACCTAGTTTCACCATATATTCCATTTAATAATTTCGTAAAACTACGTGTTATTGATGACGATTTCACACAAGCCAACTTTGGTACACCAATAAATGCTACTTATGGGAATGTTACGAGTACGCAACCAAACAGCTATTATAATAGTCTGGATGGTTTAGCGGATAACAATTTAAAGCAAAGCTTACAAGATATTGTTGCAGATCCGACTGTAGTACGTGCGCAATCTTATGCCGATGTAATTGATATTCTAAAAGAAGCCGATCAAAATCCAGAAAATAGTAATCAAGTTTGGCTGGTATATTTAGAACAAGGTCGTGCCAAATTAGATTATCAGTTAAGCTCTATTAGTACCGGCAAATGGAATCGGGAACATACATTTCCAAGGTCTAGAGCTGGTTATTACAGTATTGAAGAAGATGAAATAGCCGACGGGAAAGATATCTTTTGGGAAACTAAAGCCGATTCGTTACGTCATGGAAATTCTGATGCACATGCTTTGAGAGTTGCCGATGGCCCTGAAAATAGTTCCAGAGGAAACCAGTTTTATGGAGAATATAATGGGCCTACAGGAACATTGGGGAGTTTTAAAGGCGATGTAGCGCGTGGTGTATTTTATTTGGCTGTCCGATATAATGGATTGGATATTGTTAACGGTTTTCCATCAGGATATACTGGGCAGTTAGGCGATTTGCAAACGCTTTTAGAATGGCATAGGAATGATCCGCCGGACGATTTTGAAATGAATAGAAACAATATTATTTATAATTGGCAATACAACAGAAATCCTTTTATAGATCAGCCAGATTTAATCGAATATATTTGGGGTGATATGATTGGTGAAACTTGGAGTCAGCCGTTAAGTATGGAAAAAAACACCATAGATTCTGTTTCGGTTTACCCTAATCCAACAAACGGACGCATATTTATAAAAGGTTTAAACAATAATGCCAAAGTAACAGTTTACGCTGTTGATGGTAGAGTTTTGTATATCGAAACGTTATATAATTCGTATTTAGATTTAAACCTGTCCAGAGGTGTTTATTTATTGCAAATTACTTCAGAAGACAAAACCACGATAAAAAAAATCATGGTTAAGTAGTTGATTTTTTAACTGATAAAAAAAGCCCAAACGCTGGTTGTTTGGACTTTTACTATAAGGTAAACTACTGTATGTTATTTTTTTGTAGTTATTATTATGACGCCATTTTTCCCTTTGTTTCCATATTTTATGGTGGCAGTTTTGTCTTTTAAAATGTTAACACTATTAATAGAATTTGGATTGAGTTTATCCATAGCGTTTTTCGTAGCAACTTTACCGTCAATAATAATTAGTGGGTTTTCACTAATTTTTGAAGCAAACAAACCTGGATTTTTAATATTTGGTTCTTGGTCTTCATTGGTTATGTTGTTATGTTCTTCTAAAATAGGCGTGTTGTCGGTTTATTCAGAGTTGCTTTCCCACTTAAAAGTTTTTTCGTCATCGATGGTTATCTCTTCTTTCAGGACCTTACCATTTCTTACTTTTTTTGTGATTTTTAAAAGCTTTGTTTCTGGTTCGTTAGAAGTGAAGTTAAACTTTTTAGATTGGTTTGATTGTGATGTAGAAGTAAAGACTTTTCCATCTTTTTGTAAAAAATTTCCACTCTCATCTTCAGTTAAAACATCAATATCTCCAGAGTCTCCATTGGATATTAAATACACGTTTTTATTAGAATCTATAGCTTTAACGTCTATACTTTTCTTTATTTTTTTTCTGCTTTTTCGGTAGTAATTATAATAACGCCATCCTTTCCTTTTTTGCCGTATTTCGTTTTTCCCAGTTCAGGTTTTATAACAAATACACTTTGAATACTGTCAGGGTCTAAAGCATCCATTTCTTTTTTTGTAGACTCTTTATCGTTAATAAGAATCAAAGCTTTTTCTGGAATGTCCATCGATTTGTTGGTTGCTTCTCCAGTTGTAATTATAATAACGCCATCCTTTCCTTTATCGCCGTATTTTTTAAGCTGTTCCGTGTCTTTTATTACATCAATTTTATTAATCGTTTTAGGGTCTATTCGATTCATTTCTTCATGCGTTATCTCTTTACCGTTTAAGAAGTATAAGATTTTAGGGTCTTGTAAAGTACTGTTTATATCTTTATTTATTGAAGGTTGAGGTTTGCTAACAATGGCTTCTTCGTTAAACGTAATATTATGTTTACTTATTAATACAGGGATTGCATTTTTAGATTGGAATAAAATTTCCTTTCCATTATCAGAGAGCATTAGTTTAAACGGTGTGATTGTATTGCCGTTATCATTATGAACTGTTATACGTTCTAGAAATTTTGTGTCATCATCATGCTTCGTTTTTATGGTGACTTGTCTAATTGTTTTGTCCGGATTCCTATTAATATCGCTAAATTTAACTCTCACCGTTTTGCTAGAAAAATAAGATTCTATGTCTTTGAGCTCTGAATTAGTAGAGTTTGCATTAATAGATAAAATTTCATTTAAATCTGAATTTCGAGTTTCTGAAGTCGTTTCAGTAAAATACACTTTTTTAGTGTTGAAACTCATTAGAAATAATGCTAAAGCTGGGACTACCAAAGCGTATTTCCAGCCATTTAAATTGTTTGATTTTGATTTGTGTAACATAACGATTCGTTTTTTGATTAATGAATTATAAAAATTATTAGCTATCACCAATTGATTAGTTGGTATACTTGCCTTTAATAAAAGACGTTGATAGCTTCTATTGCAATCGATTTTCGATTGTGCCTGTTGATCTGCAATGAACTCTAAATTTTGTTGAAGTGCTTTTTTGTAAAACCATACGATGGGATTAAACCAGAATATAATGCAGGTGATTTCAGCGAAAATAACATCGATAGAATGCCCTTGTTTTACATGAACATGCTCATGGTTTAGAATAAGTTGTAATTCGTCATTTTTAAACGTGTTCGGATTATATACAATCCAATTAAAAAATGAAAACGGCGCAATAGCATCATTTGTTTTTACATAATAAATGCCATTTCTGTTTTCTGAAGGGTTTCTTCGTATAATATTAAATAGCGATAGCATATTAACCAGAAATTTTCCGAAGAAAAATATAACGCCTGCTCCATATATAGAAAGTAAGATCTCTATTAAACTTATATGTTCTGTAGTTGCCTGATTCGATACGAGTTTATCCGACATTATTATAGGGTTAAAGTTTTGAGAAGCCACTTCAACGTAAATAGGAATCACAATAAGCGGAAGAAAGAGCGCTATAATTAATCCGATTAATAAAAAAAATCGATTAGAATTAAAAAAGGTTTCATGCTGTAAAAACCACTTGTAGGCAAAATAGAATATGGCCATTACCATGGCTGCTTTTAGTAAATAGTCCATAATTAATTTTCTTTTTCTATGAGAGCAATAATTTCCTTTAGTTCGGCCACACTAATTTTTTCCTCTTGAGCAAAAAAGGAAACAACATTCTTATAGGAGCTGTTAAAGTAATTATCAATAGCCGTGTTTATAAATTTCTTCTTATACTGCTCTTTACTAACAATAGGGAAGTATTCGTGTGTTTTTCCATAAGCTTTGTAACTAACATATTCTTTTTCTTCCAGATTTCTAATAATGGTAGATAACGTATTGTAATGCGGTTTGTCGGTTTCTATTTCAGCAAGTACATCTTTTACAAATGCTTTTTCTAGCCGCCATAAAATATGCATGATTTCTTCTTCTTTGTTTGTTAATTTTTGCATGAGAACCTGTTTTTATTTCCACAGCAGTAGAAAAGTGTTTATTGTGAATTCAAACCTATAACTATTTTTGTAGTTATGCAACTATAAAAATAGTTTTTTAAAGAATTTTTTAGTTTTTATTAAAAAAGTATGAGAAATACTATCTTCGCATTTCTATGCATCTGTAAAAAGAAGGATGTTTAAAAATTGGATATAATGAGTATAGTTTTAATGTTATTAGGATTAGTTTTATTAGTTGTAGGCGGTGAATTTCTTGTACGCGCTTCCGTAGCACTTTCCTTTAAATTTAAAGTTTCAAAACTCGTAATAGGTATGACGGTCGTGTCTTTTGCTACATCCGTACCTGAATTATTGGTTAGTTTACAGGCGGCTTTAGATGGCTCGCCAGATATATCTTTGGGTAATGTAATAGGTTCTAATATTGCTAATATTGGTTTGGTATTAGGAATTACAGCTTTTATAACACCACTAGCAATTGATAAAGATTTCTTTAAACTCAATTGGCCCATGATGATGCTCTTATCTGTTGCGCTTTATTTTATGTTGCAAAGTGGTTCGGTTCTCGATTTCAAAGAGGGATTGGCACTCATGATTTCTTTAGTCCTATTTTTATTTATAATAATACGTCGCTCTAGAAAGGCTAATGGTCTAGATGCGGATACATCAGGCGTGGATAGTGTATTGCAAAAAACATCTAATTTTAAAATAATTATTTGGCTCGCAATTGGTGGCGTTGCTTTGTATTTTGGAAGTGATTGGTTGGTTATTGGTGCTAAAGATATGGCGTTAAGTATGGGCGTTAGTGAACGTGTTATTTCTGTAACTATGGTGGCAATTGGAACCAGTGTGCCCGAATTAGCAGCGTCTGTTATTGCGGCTTTAAAACAAGAAAAAGGCATTTCTCTTGGGAACCTAATAGGATCAAACATTTTTAATATCGCTTCCGTCCTTGGTTTAACTGCAATGATTCATCCTATAGCGGTAATTAATCCAAATATTCTGGGTGAAGATATGTTTTGGATGCTTGGTTTTTCTGGTATTCTTGTATTATTAGCCTTTCTTCCCAAACAATTTTCTTTAGGTCGTTATAAAGGTGCTTTGCTTTTAGGTTCTTATCTTCTTTTCGTCTCTTTAGCGTTTTTAGGTGAAAACTAATAGGGGTGCTATGTCTAAAAATGGTTTTATTTAGTGTTTGACCCCAAAAAAAATAGGGGTGAGGGTTTATTTTTTAAAAAATAAGTTTACTTTTGTGCTGCAATCTTTAATTAAAATAAACGAAATGTCTACATTAAGATTTTATGCACTAAAAGAATCGCTTAACCGCAAGCCTATCAAGATTGAAGAAGTTGAAAGACGTTCTGCAATTTTTGGCGCTAATGTTTTTAATGAAGACACCATGCGTCAGTATTTAACAAAAGAGGCTTTTGTGAGTGTTATGGATGCTACGCAAAATGGCTCTAAAATAGATCGTCATGTTGCCGATCATATCTCAACAGGTATGAAAGAGTGGGCTATTTCTAAAGGCGCTACACATTATACACACTGGTTTCAGCCGTTAACAGGTACAACAGCCGAAAAACATGATGCTTTTTTTGAGCCTATTGGTAATGGGCGTGCTATTGAAAAATTTGGTGGTGGACAATTAGTTCAGCAAGAGCCAGATGCTTCAAGTTTTCCAAATGGCGGTATTCGAAATACGTTTGAAGCGCGTGGTTATACAGCATGGGACCCAACGTCTCCAGCTTTTATTTACGGTACAACCTTATGTATTCCAACAGTTTTTGTATCCTATACTGGCGAGGCTTTAGATTATAAAACGCCACTTTTAAGAGCATTACAAGCAGTAGATGCTGCGGCAGTAGATGTGTGTAAATATTTCGATAAAAATATTAAGAAAGTAAATGCGGCATTAGGTTGGGAGCAAGAATACTTTTTAGTGGATAGCGCTTTAGCGGCTTCAAGGCCGGATATTGTGTTAACTGGTAGAACTATGCTTGGTCATTCGCCAGCCAAAGGTCAGCAGTTAGATGATCATTACTTCGGAACTATTCCGGCTCGTGCTATGCAATTTATGCGCGATTTGGAAACCGAATGTATGTTGTTAGGGATTCCTGCAAAAACGCGACATAATGAAGTAGCGCCTAATCAGTTTGAGTTGGCGCCTGTTTTTGAAGAAGCTAATTTAGCCGTAGATCATAACTCGCTATTAATGGATTTGATGCATAAAGTAGCAGAGCGTCATAATTTTAAGGTGCTCTTTCATGAGAAGCCATATAAAGGTGTTAACGGTTCTGGTAAGCACAATAACTGGAGCTTAAGTACCGATACAGGTGTTAATTTGTTTAGTCCAGGAAAAACACCGATGAGTAATTTGCAGTTTTTAACTTTCTTTATTAACGCCATAAAATCTGTTAATGATAATGAAGAACTTATTCGTGCAGCTATCGCCTCGGCGAGTAATGATCATCGTTTAGGTGCAAATGAAGCGCCGCCAGCAATTGTTTCCGTTTTTATTGGTGAGCAGTTAACTAATGTTTTAAATGAGTTACAAAATGTAACGAATGGAAAATTATCTCCTGAAGAAAAAACGGATTTGAAATTGAACGTAGTTGGTAAAATTCCTGAAATTTTATTAGATAATACGGATAGAAATAGAACGTCTTCTTTTGCTTTCACGGGCAATAAGTTCGAATTCAGAGCGGTTGGATCAAAAGCTAATTGTGCGCACCCAATGACGGTTTTAAACACTATTATGGCTAGGCAGCTAATTGACTTTAAAATTGAGGTTGATGCTTTGATTAAGGACAAAAAACTTAAAAAGGATGAAGCCATTTTTAATGTTCTTCGTGAATATATAAAACAGTCGCAAAAGGTATTGTTTGAAGGGAATGGTTACGGAGAAGAGTGGGAAATTGAAGCGAAAAAACGTGGGTTGAGTAATAATAAAACAACGCCGGAGGCTTTAAAAGCTAAAATTTCTGAAAAAGCACTTAAACTTTTTGAGGATTTAGGGGTTATGAATCGTGTGGAGTCTGAAGCGCGTTATGAGATAGAAATGGAAGACTATATTATGCGTATACAAATTGAATCACGTGTTTTAGGAGATATTGCTCGTAACCATATTATGCCAGTTGCTGTTCGTTATCAAAATATTTTAATTAAAAACGTCAAAGGTTTAAAAGAAATTTATGGAGATGACTTTAAGAAATTTGGTCAGGAGCAATTAAACTTAATTGAAGAAATTTCAGAGCATATTGCATCTATCAATTCCAATGTAACGCTCATGATTAATAAGCGTAAGATTGCCAATAAAATTATTGAAATTGATAAGAAAGCTGAAGCTTATTGTTTTGAGGTAAAACCACTTTTTGACGATATAAGATATCATTGTGATAAATTAGAGCTATTGGTTGATGATGAAATTTGGCCATTAACGAAATATAGAGAGTTATTGTTTACTAAATAGACTCAATATAGACGTAACATAATGAAAACACCCTACTTACGTAGGGTTTTTTTATGATTAAAAGTAGCTGAAGTGTGTTTTGTCTGATATAATTTGTATGTCAACGAATATATGTCTATTACCAGGTGTTTTTGTAATTAATTTGTATTTTTATAGTGCTATTAATCATTACAAATATATTATGAAAAGGCTTATTGTAAGTGTTCTTATGCTTATGGCTGCTACCCTGATTTTCTCCCAAGCTAACGATAGCTTGGATGAAAACGCTTCACAAAAAGAAGTTATTAAAAAAGCGGAAACATCAACAATTGTGGGGTAATAATTTGTCAGCTTACTTATTGGAGAGCCATATTTAGATTTTAAAGCCTTTTTAAGAACTTTAAAATCTAAATATGGTTTTTTTAAAAAATAATGTAATTCTGGTAAAAAAACCTAATCATGATACTTTATAAAGCTAAACAATCTAAAATAACAATAGGAAAATACGCGATTTAGTTATTTTTCCTCATTTTTTACTTTATTACATTGGATGCTTGGATTCAAAACACATCATCCACGAACAAAGCTTCCCAATTACTTCAGACGAGCTTTTATGATTTACGTGGAACACATGCAGCTTCTTCATCGTTTGGTGCCGCAATATTAAGCGATCGGCTTTCTGATTTTAATTTCGGTGTTGGTTATAAGAAGTCTATTATTCCGGATATTAACGCCAAAGTCAATTTTAATAAATTCATTCTAATCTATAGGGATGGTTTGAGTAGGGGTGAGCGTCGATTTGAATGTTGAGGTTTTAGCTTTTCCGCATGACCGCTTTTCGCCTTACATTTTTTTGAGTGGTGGTTTTAATGCATTGAATGATTTTGACGATGTTAATCTAATGCCAAAACTCAAGCCGGAATAGGCTTGGAGTATGTACT
>NZ_AFXZ01000019.1 GCF_000224335.1 Bizionia argentinensis JUB59
CATCTCGATTACTTACCCAACGCAACCACTTCCACTTAAAAACAAAAAATCCCGATCAAATTAATGATCAGGATTTCTTTATTCTGGTTGGCCCACTAGGTTTCGAACCTAGACTCTTTGGTACCAAAAACCAACGTGTTACCAGTTACACCATAGGCCAATCTCGTAATGAGGATGCAAATTTAAAACAATATTCCATTTGGGCAAACATTTTGTGAAGAAAAAATTATTTAAAAACTTAACCTTTCCTTAAAAGCATGATGAATGTAATATTTATTGTTAAATTCGCCTTATCTAAAAATTGCAATTACATGACAGATATTAGCTTCAAAAAGTGGAATACTATTTTAGGATGGTTCGCTTTTTTAGTCGCATTCATCACCTTCGGACTCACAGTTGAACCAACAGTAAGCTTTTGGGACGCAGGGGAATATATATTAACTTCCGCAAAACTACAAGTAGGTCATCCTCCTGGAGCACCACTGTTTCAAATGCTGGGAGCCTTCTTTTCTATGTTTGCTTTTGAGCCTTCCCAGATTGGTTTTATGATGAATATGATGAGTGCCGCCGCAAGTGCATTTACTATTTTATTTATGTTCTTTACCATCACACTTTTGTTAAGAAAGATGATTGGCGAACCAGAAACACTTAATATTACACAAAAATTCGCCATTTTAGGAAGTGGTTTAGTTGGTAGTTTAGCATTTACTTTCACTGATGCGTTTTGGTTTAACGCCGTTGAAACGGAAGTTTATGCCATGGCAACCTTAATTATGTCTGTTTTATTTTGGTTAGGATTACGATGGGAACGCGAAATGAATGAACCTAGAGGTAATCGTTGGCTGATTTTAATATCTTTTATAATAGGATTGTCGTTTGGTGTTCACTTCATGGGATTACTAACCATTCCAGCTATTGGATTAATATACTATTTCAAAAATTATAAGACAGTTACCGTAAAGAACTTCATTATTGCAAATGTAGCGTCCGTGGCTGTTTTACTTTTTATCTTTAAACTATTAGCGCCAAATATTCTACGCATTTTTAGTGCAACAGAAATTTTCTTCGTTAATTCTATTGGCCTCCCTTTTAACTCCGGAACTATTTTCGCTGGAATTGTATTAGTGGCCATAATTTACTTCGGTTTAAAATATACGCGCGACAAGAACTACATTCACCTTAACACAGGTATTCTATGTATCACATTTGTTATTGTTGGCTTTTCGTCTTGGTTAATGCTTCCTATTCGTGCTAACGCCAACGTGGTTATTAATGAAAACGACCCCAGTGATGCGCGTGAACTTTTAGCTTATTATAATTTAGAACAGTATCCAGAAACACACTTATTATACGGGCCTCAATTTAGCGAGCAATATTCTGGTTTAGATGAAAATGAACCATATGTGGATGATAAGCCAAACTATGAAAAAGATAAAGAAGCCGGAAAATACATTATTATAAACGACTGGGAAAAAGCACGTCAGAATTACAACTCGGAGCATGCTTCTTTACTCCCACGTATGTGGAGCGGTGATAATGCCGAAAACTATATGATTTTTTCTGGTTATTTAGATTTTAAACTAAAGCCTCAATATCAAATGGAAAACGAACTGCGAGCAGCCATAGGCAGTTTTAAAAATGATGTTGCCAATGGTATGGTTGATTATGAGGATTACCATAAATTCCTAAAACAGAATAGTCATCTTATTGACGTTGAAAAACCATCACTTGGAAGAAATGTTGCATACATGTTAGAGTACCAGTTAGGGTATATGTACTGGCGTTATTTTATGTGGAATTTTGTTGGAAAACAAAATGATATTCAAGGAAAACTAGATAATTTTAATGGCAACTGGTTAAGTGGTATTAATTTTATTGATGAATGGCATTTAGGCTTGCCACAAACAGATTTACCAAGTGACGTTGCAGAAAACAAAGGACGAAATACCTATTATTTCCTACCACTCATTCTGGGTTTAATTGGATTATTTTTCCTTTATAATAAAGACAAAAAGCTATTTTGGGTCACACTTGTATTCTTCCTATTTACCGGATTAGCAATTCAGATTTATACTAATGTCCGACCATTTGAACCACGAGAGCGTGATTATTCTTTAGTAGGCTCATTTTATGTCTTTGCTATATGGATTGGGTTCGGTGTATACGCTTTAGTGGACATGTTTAGAACAAAACTAACATCTACTTTATTAGCACCTGCCGTTACAGTACTATGCTTGGCATTAGTACCAGGCGTTTTAGCTGCTAATAACTGGGATGATCATGATCGTTCAGATAAATATACAGCACGAGCAATGGCGAAAATGTATCTGGATTCCTGTGGAGAAAACGGAATTTTATTCTCCATTGGCGATAATGATACGTTTGCTTTATGGTATGCACAGGAAATTGAAGGTTACAGAACCGATGTTCGCGTGGTTAATACGAGTTTATTTCAAACAGATTGGTACATAGATCAAATGAAGCGTAAAGCTTATGACAGCGATCCTATCCCTTCCACATTAACTCATGAACAATATCGTTCGGGAACCCGAGATTATGTATTGAAAAAAACGCATTATTCTGATGACCAAGGAAGGCCTGTAAAATTATTAAAACAGGACACATTACTTCTTAAAGATTTTATGGACTTTGTAAGTAGTGATAATCCTAAAACTAAGTTTAAATATATTGCAGAACTGCAAGGTGAAGACCCTAGTTACTACCCTTTACAGTTGCAGAAGTCTAATTATTTCCCTGTTGAAAATATTCGCGTGCCTGTAAACAAGCAAAATGCTTTAAAATATAATATTGTTAAAGAAAAGGATGCCGATAAAATGGAGGACTTTTTGGATATTAAAATAACCGAAAGTGCTATTTACAAGAACCGTCTATTAATGTTGGATATCATTAATTCTAACGACTGGAAACGCCCAATTCATTTTACAGGTGGTGCTTTTGGCAGCGACGATTATATTTGGATGAAAGATTACCTGCAACTAGATGGAATGACTTACAAGCTAGTTCCAATAAAAACACCAGTGAACCGCGCAAATCCATTTGATATGGGACGCGTAGACAGCGAGCTTATGTACAACAAAGTGGTTAACTGGGATTGGGGTAATAGTGGTAGTCCAGATATTTATCACGATATAGAAACACGTAAAAACTCTATAACATACCGTGGAAACCTGGCTCGCTTAATTGAGCAGTTAATTAATGAAGGTGAAAAAGAAAAAGCAGAAGAAATAGCCGACATCGCTATGACCAACATGCCTGTAGATTACTTTGGCTACTACACGCTTTTAGAGCCGTACATTAGTGCCTACTATGAAGTTGGTGCTAAAGAAAAAGCACAAAAACTCTTTATGCAGGTCGCTGAAAAATATCAAGAAAACTTGACGTATTACAGTAAGCTGGATGAGGCACAACAGCGCCAAGTATTTGAGAAAATCTATACAGATATTGAACGTTATAAAGGTCTTATAGACATGGTACTTACTTACGATAAGGAATTTGCAAAAACAGAGACAAAAACGTTCTCTAATTTCTTAAACTTATTTAGTCATTTTTACGGCAATGAAGATGTTCCAGAAGTGGAACAATCAGAAATTGATCAAACACCAGAACCAATTGATGTGGATATGCTTCAAACAGATACATTGAGCATCACGCCAGAAGATTAATTTTTATGGGAATTATTCCTGTTAAAACACCGACTATTATAAAAAAATTACTCCCAGACTATGTTTGGGAGTTTTCTACTTCAAAAAAGGTGTTATATCTTACTTTTGATGATGGCCCTACTCCTGAAATCACCCAGTGGACATTAGATATTTTAAAACAATTTCAAGCAAAAGCAACGTTTTTCTGTATTGGTAATAACATTCAAAAATATCCAGATATTTTTCAGGCTATTCTCAAGTCAGGACATCGCATAGGAAACCATTCTCACACACATATAAAAGGTTGGCGCACATCTATTAAAAATTACGTTTCAGATGTCAGTAAGGCACAAATTATTATAGATTCAGAATTAAAAAAATGTGAAGTTGAGAATATAAACCTAAATGCTTCGCTTCTATTTCGCCCACCCTACGGTCAAATTAAACCGAGGCAAGGGAAAGCCCTAAGAGCATTAGATTATAAAATTATTACTTGGAGTATTTTATCGTTTGATTGGGAAAAGGAAACAGATCCAGAAGATTCCTATTTCAATGTGATTAATAAAGCTGAACCTGGTAGTATTATTGTGTTTCATGACAGCGTTAAAGCATCCAGAAACCTACAATATGCACTTCCTAAAGTACTTGCTTATTTTTCCGATAAAGGCTATCAGTTTAAGACTTTACCTATTTAAACGTATTCTTGAATAATGCCTATAAGTGTATTAGCATCTTGCTCACCACTATGCCGCCATTTCATTTCGCCATTTTTATAGATAATTAGCGTTGGTGAACCTTTAACGCGAAGCGCTTCGGCTAATTCCTTATTTTTATCTACATTAATTTTAATAACTTTAGCTTTATCGCCAAGTGCAGCTGCTACATCTCGTAAAACGGCATGCATGATAGTTGATTGCTCGTTACTTTCCGTAAAAAAATCTAATAATACAGGAATGTTAACATCAATAAGTTCCCCGAATTTTGACATACATTATAAGTTTAAGTCAAATGTGCTCTAACAAACCTACGCAAAAAAAATTATTCTGACTAACAAACAATCAAGTCAGATGGAGCAAAACATCAATTTAAGCCTTTTTAACACCTTTTTTAAGCTCAATCACAGTTACTTCAGGCCAAATACCCACTCGGCCAGGAAAGGCATGATAGCCAAATCCACGGTTAACATTAATAAAACGTCCAAATTCTTGATATAATCCAGCCCATTGTTTATAGATATACTGTGAAGGACTCCAGCGGAAAAACCCAGGAATTTCAATTCCCATTTGTAAACCATGTGTATGCCCACTTAAGGTTAATTGATAATTAAAATCATCCTCCTTCACCTGAAATTCCCAATGTGATGGATCATGCGTCATTAATATTTTAAAATCTTCCTTTGAAACGTTTTCTGAAGCTTTTTGTAAATCTCCAGCTTGATTAAAACCTTTTCCCCAGTTTTCTACACCGATTAATGCTAGTTTCTGACCGTCTTTTTCAATGTAGCGATGTTCATCTAATAATAATTCAAAACCAATTTTTGGATGGACATCTTTAACTGCTTGGAAGTTTTTTAATTTGTCGGCAGGCGTGTCCCACTCCACATAATCGCCATAATCATGATTTCCCAAAACAGAAAACTTACCGTACGGCGCATGCAGGGTTTTAAACATATCAATCCAATCATCCATTTCATCGGCCTTATTATTAACCAAATCACCAGTAAAAAGCATTAAATCTGTTTCCTGCTCGTTAATTAAATCTACACCATATTGAATCTTTTCTTTATTAGTAAAACTACCGGAATGGATATCGGAAATTTGTGTGATTTTAAAACCATTAAAAGCATCTGGTAAGTCTTCAAAAGTGAGTTGATATTTTAAAACTTTAAAATTATAACGCCCTTGAACAATGCCGTAAATGAAAGAAGCAAATGGAATGGCCGCCAAGCCTAACGCGATTTTTGATAAAAATATTCTGCGACCTTCAAAATCGGCTGTTGCGCCAGGCGAAATCCAAGAGAGGCCTTTTTTAAATACACGAAATATATCTTCGCCAAACATAAAAGCGACTATTAACAATTTCGGAATTAAAATAGTAAGCATAAAGCCTGATACCAATTGAAAAGCATTGGTTTGTCCCGCACCGCTAGGCGTTACATACAATACATAAATAAAATAACCATAAATAACTATAGCGGAAAGAATCCAAATCCCTCGAATTATTTTATTTTTTGTAATAGCTTTTATGGCCTGAAAGGCATAAAATTCCACAGCGAAAATGATGACCGAAAATATAATAATTACAATAATCCAACGCGACATAATAGTTGTTTTTTCAAGCGACTGTAAAGTTACTGCTAAAAATACCAAGCAATTTTTAAGGTGATGTTAAAGTTTAAAATTCACTTAAACTTTTAGTGTCTGTTTAAAAAAATTTATTTGGGTTCATTTCATAACAAATCAAGTTAATTGTCGGAAAAGAAGTCACTTTCATTACAAAATAAGATTACATCTTTTTAAATTAATTTTGAAGAAGACGTAATCATATAACCATCACCAGTTTTAATTATCTCCTATTTAATAGCTACTTAAGATAACTCCAAATATTTTTATTTACCTAAAAACCAAACTTTTCAGCTTCTTATTAATATTTTCCATTATTTTCAAGAGGAATAAACGCGTTTTTCTAGAGCCAAAATTAGCATTACAGGTACTAACATATAAAATAAAGTCAACTGTTTCTAATCTGGTTTAAAGCGCACGGCACAGCCATTATTTATTGTTTCGTTATTTATCGTATACAATATAAGCCGAAACCGTCCAATAATTGATTTTATCCATTTCTATGGCTTGTGCTTCAGGAATAGAAAATGTAAAAACATGATCACCAGTAGCAATATTTCCAAGCTCAATAATTTCCGGTGTCACATCACTTCCAGGACACCAATTAGATCGTGAATAATCTGATGAGGCAATGCGCTCTTCAATTTCTTTTCCTTTCCAAGTTACCTTTTCAGTCCAAACACCGGATGATGGATTAAAGCGCCTGAAACTGGCACAGTCATCACGCCATGGCACAAATTGCTTCACGATATTATTATTGAACTTTATAATATTTTCTTTTTCTGTAAACTCATCACCTTCGGCATGTCCACCGTGACCAGTAGTGATATAATATAATTTGGCATTCTTTAAAGTTCGATTAACAGGAAGGTTTACTTGCAAATCACCTTTATGAAACCCATCATAAAACCGCTGAGCGCCTGAATATTTACTGGTATTTAAAACAGGTATTACACCTTGTTCATTCTTCAAATGATTTGGGACATCACTCTCTTCAAAATCTAAACTAACCGATACATTATAACCTTCCTTGGTCCAAGTATCAATAAAAACACCGATATAAACCTCGTTTTCCAAAACAGGTAAAAGTTGTGTAATATCTTGTTCCCACTTTACATTTTCTTCCCATTTAGGGATATAAACTGGTTTTAAAGTGGCAACACGTTCATTATCATTAAAAAAACCGACTCCAAACGGCGTCATAAAACGCAATAATTCAATATTCGGTTGATAGGATTTGTTGTCAATTACTTCAGAAATTATTCCTGGAAAACCTGTTGCAAATTGTTCTTTCTTTAAATTATCACTTTCAAAATCTAGCAAATTCAAATCAGAAGATGCAGGAACAACAAACAATGAACCTGATTTATCCCAAGGATCACCATTAGAAGTGAGCGTCATTTTTACGGACACTTTCGGCTGTTTTGTATAATTGGGCAACGTTACTTTTTTAAGTAAAACCCGACCTGCATCCAACCTAAAAATAGAATCGGTTAGTTGAATACTATCGTTTTTAAAGCCCATATCGAAATAGATATTGGCGTCTTCAAAAATGGTTATTTGTTCATCGCCAATTGGATTTAAAGGCTCTTTGCAAGCCAAAACAAATAGAAATACTAAAAAAATATAGTGTAATTTCATGATTGAATTTGTTTTATTATCTGCTGAATAATTTCTACAAGTAACAACTTGAGGTTTATTTCCAAAATACGTATGATTATTTTCTGATGAAATAATATTTATGAATTTCATAAATAAAATTAATCGAATTACTTAATTCAGTAAGGGATTAATTACATCCAAATCTTATTCAACCACAATTTCATCAATAAAAGTCCAAGAAGGATTTTCAGAGCCCCGTTTGCCTTCTGGAATAAGACCAGCATTAAAGACTCGCAATTTTATAAATCGTGTTGTTACTTTTTGTTTGAAAGTAACAGGCGCCAATAAAGTTTTGGAAATGGGTACTGCAACTTCAAAAACCTCTTTATCATCAAATTCTACTTCAATTTTTTCGGGCGCATAAATCCACTGTCCATGTCCATTATGAAACCTTGTAGAAATAGAGTTTATTTCTGTTTCTATGCCAAAATCGATGGTTATTTCGACATTTTCACCCCAAAACCCTAACCATTCTTTATCGCCATAGCGCTCATTACTTCCAGAAATACCATTAATTAAACCATTGGAACCGCTTCCAGGATATGCATGATGCGGTTGCACATCTAATGTAATTTTTTTGCCTACCGCCTTATGCCAGTTAATTGTTTGATTAAAAGTTGTACCTAAGGCCTTATTCTCAGAAAAAATTTTGGCCTTTAAAATCGCGCTTTGACTAATCGGAATACCAGATTTATAAATTTCAGAATCAATAGTGGGGTCAGAACCATCCAAAGTATAATGAATAACTTTTCCAGGTGTAGACGTTTTCAAAATATACTCTGTTTCATTCCCTTTAGAGACCATTTCACCTTCAAGTTCATATAAATGATTGGCAAAATTAATATCTAAAGCATCCATTCTTTTATGAAAATTTTCAACTCGAGAAATAAAGTCTTTGTAATTCTTGCGTTCCGAACTTGACCAAACAACTTCACTTAGAGCTAATATTCTCGGAAAAACCATATACTCTACTTGTTCTGAACTTGGCATATACTCCGTTAACACATTGCCTTGCGCACCCAAAACATATTTAGCCTCTTTATTAGTTAATTTCTCTGAAATAGGATTAAAAACATACACTTTTTCTAGATTTAAAAAGCCACCAGTAGCGAGAGGTTCATGTTTATTTTCTGATTGATAATAATCGAAATAAACATGAGATCTAGGCGTTAACACCACATTATGATCTTTTCTAGCAGCCGCAACAGCACCACCATAACTTCGCCAGGACATAATAGTAGCTTTTGGTGCTAAATTACCTTCCAAGATTTCATCCCACCCCATAATTTGTCGGCCTTTACTATTCAAATAGTTTTCCATTCTAGAAATAAAATAATTTTGCAGGCCGTTTTCGTCTTTTAAGCCTTCCTTTTGAATTAAGGCTTGACAATGATCGCAGTTTTTCCATCTCGTTTTTGTCGCTTTCGCCCCTCCAATGTGGATATATTCACTTGGAAACAATTCTAAAACCTCATCAAAAACAGCTTCTAAAAACGCAAACGTTTCTTCTTTCGGACAATAAACAGCCTCAAAAACACCACCTTTTGTAGCAACTTCAACCTGTTTTCCCGTACAACCCAATTCAGGATATGCGGCGATGGCTGCTTGCGAATGTCCTGGTATATGAATTTCAGGGATCACGGTTACAAATCGTGCTTGGGCATAGGTTACAACCTCCTTAATTTCTTCTTGTGTATAGTATCCACCGTAACGTTTACCATCAAACTTTTGCGGTTGGGTATTATAATGACCAATTAAGGTTTCCTTTCGATAAGCTGCAATTTCTTGTAATTTTGGATATTTTTTTATTTCAATTCGCCAGCCTTGATCATCCGTTAAATGCCAATGAAAGGTGTTCATTTTTAACATGCCTAAAGCATCGATATATTTTTTAATAAAATCCACAGAAAACATATGGCGAACGACATCTAAATGCATACCGCGATAAGCAAATTGCGGTTCATCCTGAATGGTAATATTCTGAACAGCTATTTCATCTTCTGAAAACGACTTACTTTCAAGTTCTACAGGTAATAATTGCCTTAAACTCTGCACAGCATAGAATGCACCATGATCCGTTTTTGCTCGAATTATAATTCCTTTATCTGTAACTTCTAATTTATAACCTTCATCATTTTTAATGCTTTCATCTTTCTTAAAAACAATATCATTACCGGATTTAAGTTGAAAAGAAGTTCCAGACTCTATATAATTCTTTAAAAAATTTCCAGCAACTGAAAATTCTTTATCAAAATTCAGGCTTGTTTCATCTGAAATTAAAAAATAACCTTGCTCAATAGATTGCTTTAAAGGCTTGGGTATTATTTGTGGTGAAAAAGTTTGCACCGGTTTTTTGGAACAACTGAAAATAATAGTCACAAAAACTAAACATAGGAGGGATGTCTTAATTTGCATTTTTAGTATGTTATAAGCGTTAAATACACTAATCTAACAATCTATTTAAGGATATTCCACATTTTGACAATAATATTATAAAGAACTTACTATTACATGTTTACATTTCAGCTTAAAGCATAATAAAACGCTTCAGAATTCACCAAAATATCATTGATTCTCTGCTTTCGCATGCAACAAACAGGATTTAAAAGAAGAACCTTAATCAAGCAAACATTGTCAGTATGAGCGCCATCATGTCTGACTACAGGCAGTAAAAGACCTTGACTTTAGCGCAAAGTAGCTTTTAAATTTGATTTGCTAAAACCACTTAATCGTTAAGTTTACAAGCTTCTTCTTCCAATTGGTATAAGGCGGTATTAATAAATCGACAGCACTAATAGTATGTTGTTTTAAAACCGAACGCTGATTGGTGAATTCTCGAAATCCGAAAACACCATGAGATTTTCCAATTCCACTATTATTAGAACCTCCAAACGGCAGATTATGATTTAAAAACTGCAATAAAATATGGTTAACACAAGTACTTCCAGCACGCGTATTTTCAATAATATAATCGATTGTTTTTTTGTTTTTACTAAAAATATAAAGTGCTAACGGTTTTTTATTAGCATTCACATAAGCCACAGCTTCCTCAATGGTTTTATACGTTTTTAGCGGTAAAATAGGCCCGAAAATTTCTTCCTGCATCAAGGTTGTATCTTCTGGAAGATTACTCACCAAGGTCGGTTCTATATAACAATCAGATACGTTGAAATCCCCACCAGACTCGACTATACTTCCTTTGATTTTAGCATCTTCCAACGCTTTTGTTAACCGTTCAAAATGCTTACTATTTACAATACGACTATAAGAGTCCGAACTTTCAGGGTTTTCAGAATAGAAGGTATTCACCTCTTGTTTAAATAACGCTACAAATTCAGGTTTTAAAGACTCCTGAAGCAGCACATAATCTGGCGCAATACAGGTTTGTCCTGCATTGGTAAACTTGCCATAAACAATTTTTTTTACAGTTTTTTCTAAATTCGAAGAATCATCAATAATAGTTGGCGATTTTCCTCCTAACTCCAACGTCACGGATGTTAAATTCTTGGATGCGGCTTTCATTACAATCTTTCCAACGGCTGGCGAACCGGTAAAGAATATATGATTAAAAGGTAATTCCAATAACGCTTCAGAAGTTTCGACTTCACCTTCAACCAAAGCTATTTCGTTTTCATCAAATAATTCTGACACTATTTTCGCCATTAACTTGGATGTATTGGGCGTCATTTCCGAAGGTTTTAAAATAGCTGTATTTCCACCAACTATAGCCGAAACTAATGGTGCAAATGTGAGGTTTATAGGATAATTCCATGGCGAAATAATTAAACAAACACCTTTGGGTTCATTTACTATAAACGAACTACTCCCAAGCAAAGAAACGGGCGTCGCTACTTTTTCAGGTTTCAACCACGATTTTAAATTAGAAATAGCGAATTTAATTTCATCAATAACCGGATAGATCTCTGTTAAATCGGTTTCTAAAAATGGCTTTTTAAAATCTTGAAAAAGCGCTTCTCGAATGTCTTGTTTATAGGTGTTTTCTAAAGCATCTTGCAAGCGTTTTAATTTGGCAATACGTTCCTTATAGGTCGTATTGCCAATTTTAAATTGATTTGCTTTTTGCTTTTGAAATAATTCGGAAAACGGGTTTTCTGTATTCATACTAGTTCTTATTCAGCATTAAATGGTTCTCCTCTAGAATCTTGTTCTTTAAACTTCTGAACGAGTTCCAAAGCATCTGGAATAACATCGCTACATAAAATAATGAGTGAATCTTTTACCGCATTATTAACAGCAAAGGTAATCGCCTCTTTTTCTGAAGGAATAATGGTTATTTTCTTATTTGGATCTTTAGCCTTAATACCGTCGTTTAATAAATTAATGAGCTCTTCTTCCGTTCTTCCGCGTAAACGTTTGTCTTGGCGGATAATTATTTCGTCAAACATATCCGCGGCGATGCTACCTATTTCATTAGTATCTTCATCACGCCTGTCTCCTACTCCTGCAATTATTCCGACTTTTACTGAACATTCAATCGTATCTGTAAACTCCTTTAAAGCCAACATGCCTGCTGGATTATGAGCATAATCTAATAGAATGGTGAAGTTTTTAAATTTGAATAAATTTAAACGACCTGGTGTTTGAGTTGCCGAAGGAATAAACGTTTCCAGTCCTGCTTTCATATCTTCAATACTAATACCTTGTACGTGCGCACCTAAAACGGCTGCGAGCACATTTTGAATCATAAATAGCGCTTTGCCGCCATAGGTTAATGGAATATTTTCAGCTTTCATTATTCGCATTTTCCATTCGCCCCGGCAAATAGTAACGTAGCCATCTTCATATACGGCAGTTACACCATTAAGTCGCTGCATAGCTTTTATACGCGGATTATTTTCATCCATTGAAAAGAGTGCAACATTGCAATTAACAGAACGGCGCATGTCATAAACCAAATCATCATCCGCGTTTAGAATTGCATAGCCATCCGGTAAAACCGTTTCTGGAATAACACCTTTAGCTTTGGCTAATTGTTCGATAGTATGAATACCTTTTAAGCCTAAATGATCGGATGCTACATTGGTAACAATACCCACATTACATTTTTTAAAACCGAGTCCAGCACGTAATAATCCACCGCGCGCACATTCTAAAACGGCAAAATTTACGGTTGGATCTTTTAGTACAAATTCGGCACTGGCAGGACCGGTGCAATCTCCGGTCATTAGTAATCTATTCTGAATATAAACACCATCACTTGTGGTATATCCTACGCGATAGCCTTTCATTTTGGCAATATGTGCCATTAAACGCGTTGTGGTTGTTTTTCCATTTGTTCCTGTAATGGCTATAATTGGAATACGTCCTGTATCACCTTGATTTGGAAATAATTTATCAATAACATGACCAGCAACATTTCGTGGTAAACCTTTAGTTGGTGCCAAATGCATTCTAAACCCTGGCCCAGCATTTACTTCTAATACAGCACCTCCTGTATCTGAAAGAGGTTGAGTAATATCGGTGGTCATAACGTCAATTCCGCAAATATCCAAGTCAATTATTTTTGAAATACGTTCTGCCATACTTACGTTTGCGGGATGCACGATATCAGTAATATCTTCGGCAGTTCCGCCCGTACTTAAATTGGCAGTATCCTTTAAAATAAGCATTTCCCCATCTGGAATTACAGAATCTAAGGTGTAACCCGCATTTTTAATTATAGTTTTAGATAAATCGTTTATCGTAATTTGCGTCAAAACATTTTCATGCCCGTAACCACGTCTTGGATCGCTATTTACGATATCAACTAATTCTTGAACGGTAGATTTTCCATCACCAATAACATGAGCAGGCGTACGTTTTGCGGCAGCAACCAATTTATTATTAATAACTAACAAACGGTAATCTTCACCAATTATAAGTTTTTCAACAATAACCCCTGTTGAAATTTCTTTAGCTGCATGAAAAGCGACTAGGGCATCGTCATAATTTTTAATATCTACAGAAATACCACGACCGTGATTACCATCGACAGGTTTAATTACTAAAGGATAACCAACATAATTACACGCCTCTTCCAAACTACTTTCACGTCGAATAATATCGCCACGAGGCACTTCTATTTGAGCTTGTTCTAGTAAAAATTTGGTATCTTCTTTATCGCAAGCTAATTCCACACCAATACTACTGGTTTCTGATGTTACCGTTGCCTGAATACGTTTTTGATTGGCGCCGTAACCCAACTGACATAAAGAGTATTTATTTAAGCGTATCCATGGAATTCCGCGTGCTTCCGCTTCCTCTACAATAGAACCAGTACTTGGCCCTAGACGTTCAACTTCACGCAATTCACGCATGTGCTGAATATCCTCTGTCATATCATAGTCTTCGCCAGCAATTAAAGCTTTACAAATATCAACCGAAATTTTTGCAGCGTAGCGTCCAACCGATTCTTCCATATAAGCAAATACTACGCTGTAAACACCCACCTCACCATAGCCACGAGTTCTACCAAAACCCACATCCATACCAGCAAGAGTTTGAACTTCAAGCGCGATATGCTCGATAATATGCCCCATCCAAGTACCATCTTTAACACGCTGAAAAAAGCCACCAGCTTCACCAACCGAACAGCGATGCGAGTGCATAGTAGGAAACATAGTTGTTAATCGTTCATAAAAGCCATCAATTTTATTGGATGGTCTTTCTTCCATTTCTCCAAGGTCTAAGACCATAACTATTAATCTATGTCTACGTATTGACCAGTAATTTGGCCCTCTCATGGCGTTTATTTCTCTTATTATCATTTATGGTAATTATTAGATTGGAAATGAATAGTTATAAATATAGAATTTTTAAACTTAATAAGTTTATTTTTGCAATTTGATTTTTTACAATCATATTTAACAACAGACAATGAGCACAATACACATAAAAGGCACTTTAATTCCTATTGGCGGAAACGAAGACAAAGGTTTTGAAGAGAATGAAATTCATCGTTTGGATTACGTTGAAGAAGGTATATTAGCACATGTTGTTGATGAAGCTGGCGGCAAACAAGCTACAATAGTAATAATTCCAACGGCATCAAGTATCCCTATAGAAGTCGGCGAGAATTATTTGACAGCTTTTGCAACTTTAGGCTGTACAGATGTTACAGTTTTAGATATCCGATCGCAAGAAGATTCTGAAAGCGAAGATTTCATCAACCAGATAAAATCTGCAGATTGCGTAATGTTTTCTGGAGGCGATCAATCTAAAATAGCCAAACACATTGGAAACTCCACCATTCATAACATATTATTGGAGCGATATAAAAACGATTCCGGCTTCGTTATAGCAGGAACGAGTGCAGGTGCTATGGCTATGTCTCAAGAAATGATTGCCGGCGGTAGTGCCGCAAAATCTTTTGTGAAAGGTGCTGTAAAAATGCGACAAGGTTTAGGTTTAATTCCTGAATTGGTAATTGACACGCATTTTATTCAGCGTGGACGTTTTGGACGAATAACAGAAGCTATAGCCAAATTTTCTAAATGCACAGGCTTCGGATTTGCTGAAGACACTGGTATGATCATCAAAAACGGCAAAAACTGTACTGTTATTGGTTCAGGAATGGTAATTGTTTTTGATGGACAGAAACTAACACATAACAACCAAAAAATACTGGATGAAGGCACACCAATGACTATGGCGAATTTAACCCTTCATATTTTAGCCAACGGCGATCAGTACAATATTGAATCGCATCAGGTAACTGTTTTACCTATTGAGGCACCTTTTATATAAATCTTCGTATAATAATCAGTTACGACTAATCTCATTCTTATTTTCTGCACGCGACAGACGCCTGCTGACAGAATATAAAAAGATCCCTTTCTTCAAAGGGATTTTTATTTATAAATAGAAATCTCTTCAAGCCCGTATTCGTCAGTCGCGACAGATGATTTATAAGCGCGATACATCCCTTCCGTATTAAAAGGCATTGCAATATTACCTTTGGCATCTACCGCTACTAAACCGCCATCGCCGCCAAGCTCAAGAATGCGTTTGTTTATAACTTCGCTTGAAGCGTCTTGCAAACTCATGTTTTTATGCTCCATTAAACAAGCCACATCATAAGCCACAACGCCTCGAATAAAAAACTCACCACTTCCGGTGCATGAAATCGCACATGTTTTATTGTTTGCATAATTTCCTGCGCCAACCATCGGGCTATCACCCACACGACCCCACTTTTTATTAGTCATTCCACCTGTAGATGTTGCTGCAGCAATATTTCCGTTTTTATCGCAAGCCACGGCACCAACGGTTCCAAATTTTGAATCCTTCTTTTTAGCATGATCTAATTGAAAACTGTCGGTATCTTTAATTTCTAACCATTGTTTATGTCGAAATTCATCATAAAAATAGATCGCATCTTCAAATTTATAATTTAATTCTTTGGCAAAACGCATAGCGCCTTCGCCAGCCAAAAACACATGATCGCTTTTTTCCATGACATCTTTTGCCAGACTAATGGGGTTTTTAATTCCTGAAATTAAACTTACCGCTCCAGCATTTAGAGTTTTACCATCCATAATGCATGCATCCATTTCATGGGTTTCTTCGGCAGTAAAAACACTCCCTTTTCCAGCGTTAAACAAATGTGAGTTTTCCAAAAGCATAACTGCTTCCTGAACTGCGTCTACGGCTGTTCCACCGGATTCCAATATGGAATACCCTGAATGTAACGCCGTTTTTAAAGCTTGCTTGTATTGCAATTCTAATTCGGGCGTCATCATACCTTTTACCAAGGTTCCGGCGCCACCGTGTATGGCTATTGAAAATCTATTCATCTGTCTAATTTTAATAGTTATCTTAATTCGGCATTATAGATTGGGAAATTACAAATAGAAAATCAAATGTCATACAAAAAAGCATAAGTTTTTGTAGATTTGATGCGTCTCTATTTTAGCGCAACAACGGGAGCTTCTGTATATATTTTTACCCTATAGAAAACCTTTGAAATGCGCTCAAAGCGACACTCTTTTTTCATTTTAAAACTTAAACATGTCTGATAAAAAACGTCTTTTTTTAGTTGATGCTTACGCACTTATTTTCCGTGGTTATTATGCTTTTATAAAAAACCCACGAATTAATTCAAAAGGCACCGATACTTCTGCCATCATGGGTTTTATGAATTCGCTTTTAGATGTTATTAAGCGCGAAAGACCGGATCATTTAGCCGTTTGTTTTGATAAAGGCGGTAGTGCGGATCGCGTAGAAATGTTTGAAGAATACAAAGCCAATCGTGATGAAACGCCTGAAGGTATTAAAGTCGCTGTTCCATATATACTTGAAATCCTTAAAGCCATGCATATTCCAATTATGGTTAAAGAAGGTTTTGAGGCCGATGATGTTATTGGAACGCTTGCAAAACAAGCTGAAAAAGAAGGTTATCAAACCTTTATGGTGACTCCAGATAAGGATTTTGCCCAATTAGTTTCTGAAAACATATTTATGTACCGCCCAAAATCTTTTGGTGGCGGTTATGAAGTTTGGGGTATTCCTGAAGTTCAGAAAAAATTCGAAGTAGAACGACCAGAGCAAGTAATTGACTTTTTAGGAATGATGGGCGATGCGTCCGACAACATTCCAGGTTTACCAGGAGTAGGTGAAAAAACTGCTAAAAAGTTCATTAAAGCCTATGGTAGTATGGAGGGTTTATTAGAAAACACTCATGAGCTGAAAGGCAAGATGAAAGAGAAAATAGAAGCTTCCAAAGAGTTAGGAATTCTTTCAAAAAAGCTAGCGACCATTATGCTAGATGTTCCTGTGGAATTTAATGCGAAGGATTTTGAAATGGAACAACCTGATATTCCAAAAGTCACCGAGATTTTCCAAGAGTTAGAATTCCGACGCTTAATTGATAATTTTGTAAAAACTTTTGCAACCGAAGCAGAAACGGCAGCAATTGAAACGTCCAAAACAAACGACAAACCAAAGGCAACAGATTCAGCCGGCGCAGGCCAATTTTCATTATTTGGTGCTTCGGGAGACGATACTACTGAATCACCAAGTCCAACGGAATTCTCTAGGCAAACAGCAGAAACAACATCACATTTTTATCAAAGTATCGCTCCAGGAATGGCTACCAAACTATTCATTACAAACTTGATGAATCAAAAATCAGTTTGTTTTGATACGGAAACTACTGGATTAAATTCCTTAACAGCAGAATTAGTTGGTATTGCTTTTTCATGGGAGGTTGGTAAAGGATTTTATCTGCCATTTCCAGAAAAAAAGGAAGACGCTCAAGAATTAATTGAAATTTTACGTCCGTTTTTTGAAAGTGAAACCATTGAGAAAGTCGGACAGAATTTAAAATATGACATAAAAGTACTTGCCAAATATAACATTACCGTAAAAGGTAAATTATTTGATACCATGTTAGCTCATTATCTAATTAATCCAGATATGCGTCATAATATGGATATTTTAGCTGAAACGTATTTGAACTATACACCTACTTCGATAGAAGCACTGATTGGCAAAAAAGGCAAAAATCAGAAAAACATGCGTGATGTTTCATTAGAAATCCAAACGGAATACGCCGTTGAAGATGCTGATATTACATGGCAACTGAAAGAGCATTTTCAAAATGAGCTTGGTGCAGCCAACACACAAAAACTATTTGATGAAATAGAAATTCCATTACTACGCGTTTTGGCAGCTATGGAATTGGAAGGTATTAATTTAGATACGGACTTTTTAAATTCACTAGCGGATCAACTCAACAAAGATATTGCCGATTTAGAGAAAAAAATATACGCCGAAGCGGATGAAGAATTCAATATTGCTTCGCCAAAACAATTAGGGATTATACTTTTCGAAAAATTAAAGTTAGTTGATAAACCTAAAAAAACAAAGACTGGTCAATATGCGACAGGTGAAGATATTTTAAGTTACTTAGCTAAAGACCATGAGATTATTCAGAACATTTTAGAATATCGTGGTTTGGCAAAATTGAAAAGCACATATGTGGACGCTTTACCATTACAAGTGGAACCAGCTACAGACCGCGTCCATACTGACTATATGCAAACCGTTGCGGCAACAGGTCGTTTAAGTAGTAATAATCCTAATTTACAAAACATACCTATTCGCACAGAGCGCGGCCGTCAAGTACGAAAAGCTTTTATACCACGCAATTCCGACTACACTTTATTGGCTGCGGATTACAGTCAGATAGAACTACGTATTATTGCTGCTTTAAGTGAAGAAGAAACAATGATTGAAGCCTTTAAAAACGGCGAAGATATTCACGCGTCTACAGCTTCTAAAGTTTTTAATGTGCCGTTGGATGAAGTTACTCGCGAACAAAGAAGCAACGCCAAAACGGTGAATTTTGGAATTATATATGGTGTTTCAGCTTTTGGCTTAAGCAATCAAACGGATTTAAGTCGAAGCGAGTCTAAAGAGCTTATAGAAACCTATTATGAAACCTACCCAAAACTGAAAAGCTATATTGGAAAGCAGGTCGATTTTGCACGAGATAATGGTTACGTACAAACTGTTTTAGGGCGTCGTCGTTATTTAAAAGATATTAATTCCAGAAATGCTATAGTTCGTGGTGGCGCAGAACGAAATGCAGTAAACGCTCCAATTCAAGGAAGTGCAGCCGATATTATTAAGATTGCTATGATTAGTATTTTTAATAAATTAAATGAAGGCAATTATAAAACTAAAATGCTTTTACAAGTGCATGATGAATTGGTTTTTGATGTTTACAAACCCGAATTAGAAGAAATCAAAAAAATGGTAAAAACAGAAATGGAAAGTGCTTTTACGTTGACTGTTCCTTTGGATGTAGATATGGATATTGGTGATAATTGGTTGGAGGCGCATTAATATAGATCTGAAGTTTGAGGTCCGAGTTTTAAGGAATAAACATACTTACGCAAAGGCATCAACTTATTGACTACTATCTAATAATGTAGGAGTGATAATAAACTTCAGTCCTTCAAATATAATCTTAGAAAACCATATATTATATGTAAAAAAATAAATCAAGGGTATTACGATTCTATAAATTTCTAAAAAGATATAAACAAAGTTATCAAAATAACTCAGGACAGTGTTTGGTTATCAAATATATAATCGTAAATTTGCAAACTCTTTTAAAGAGAGGAATGTTTAATTAGAAAAAATTAATAAGTGTGGACACATTAAGCTACAAAACGATTTCAGCCAACAAAGCTACTGTTAATAAAGAGTGGGTTTTAGTTGACGCTGAAGGTCAAACATTGGGCCGTTTATGCTCTAAAGTTGCAAAACTTTTAAGAGGAAAACATAAGCCTAACTTCACACCACATGTTGATTGCGGTGATAACGTTATTGTTATCAATTCGGAAAAAATCAACTTGTCAGGTAACAAGTGGACGGAAAAAACATACATCCGTCACACAGGGTATCCAGGTGGACAAAGAAGTTTAACTGCTAGTGAATTGTTTGGAAAAGATCCAGCAAGAATAGTAGAAAAATCAGTAAAAGGAATGTTACCTAAAAACAAATTAGGTGCCGAACTATTCCGTAACCTTAACGTTGTTGTAGGTTCTGAGCACAAATATGCTGCTCAAAAGCCAAAAACAATTAACTTAAACGAATTCAAGTAATGGAAGTAATTCACAAAATTGGCCGTAGAAAGACGGCTGTTGCTCGTGTTTATCTTGCGCAGGGAACTGGTAAGATTACAATTAATAAAAAAGACATGGCTGTTTATTTTCCGTCTGCAACTTTGCAGTACAAAGTAAACCAACCTTTAGTTATGACTAACAATGACGGCAACTTTGATATTACAGTAAATGTATATGGAGGTGGCATAACAGGTCAAGCTGAAGCAATCCGTTTAGGAATTTCTCGTATTATGTGCGAAATAGATCCTGAAAACAGATTAACATTAAAGCCAGAAGGCTTATTAACTAGAGATCCAAGAATGGTGGAGCGTAAGAAATTCGGTCAGAAGAAAGCGCGTAAGAAATTCCAATTCTCTAAACGTTAATATTATAGTATCGAATTACATTATCTGTGTCACATTAAGCGCAGTCGAAATGTTTTTCAAATCAAAAAATAACTCAGTTATTGTTGTCCTAGTGTAAAAGCAGGATTTAGTTTAGCATCTAAATGGTTTAGGCGATTTTTTCAATAAAAAGACCACTAAATCATTGCTAATTCAACAGAACGTAAACTATTACAAAATGGCAGTAGAAGTAAAAGAATTACTTGAAGCAGGTGTACACTTTGGTCACCTAACACGTAAGTGGGATCCAAACATGGCCCCTTATGTATATATGGAGCGTAATGGTATCCATATTATTAACCTTTACAAAACAGCAGCTAAAATAGAAGAAGCGGGCGAAGCATTAAGCAAAATTGCAGCTTCAGGTCGTAAGATTTTATTTGTAGCTACTAAAAAGCAAGCTAAAGATATTGTTGCTGAAAAAGCAGCATCTATCAACATGCCTTTCATCACAGAAAGATGGCCAGGTGGAATGTTAACCAACTTTATTACGATTAGAAAAGCTGTTAAGAAAATGGCTACTATTGATAGAATGAAGAAGGATGGTACTTTTAATTCTTTATCTAAAAAAGAACGTTTACAAGTAGATCGTCAACGTGCTAAATTAGAAAAGAACTTAGGTTCTATTACAGACATGACACGTTTGCCAGCTGCACTATTTATAGTGGATATTAAGCGTGAACACATTGCAATTGCAGAAGCTCAAAAATTAAACATTCCTATTTTTGCTATGGTTGATACCAACTCTGACCCACGTCAGGTTGATTATGTCATCCCTTCAAATGATGATGCTTCTAAATCAATTGACAAAGTGTTAACTCACGTAACTAACGCTATTTCTGGTGGTTTAGCTGAACGTCAAACTGAAAAAGATGCTCCAAAAGCTGAAAAAGATGCTCCAAAAGAGAAAAAGGCAGCTAAAAAAGAAGTTGTAAAGGACGAAGAAGAATAAATAGTTAAGTAACACAATACTAGAAAAGTCGTTTGATACCGTTTCCTCTTTGAAAACACGTTAAACGACTTTTTTAAATTTAAAAAATACATTTTCAAGCTATGGTAAAAATAACAGCCGCAGAAGTAAATAAATTAAGACAAGCCACAGGTGCAGGTATGATGGACTGCAAAAAAGCTTTAGTAGAAGCTGAAGGCAATTTTGATAACGCAATTGACGTTTTACGTAAAAAAGGTCAGAAAGTAGCAGAAAAAAGAGCCGACAGAGATTCTTCTGAAGGTGCTGCAGTTGCTAAAATTAACGACGACAACACTGTAGGTGTTGCTATCGTTTTAGGTTGTGAAACTGATTTCGTAGGAAAAAACGATGACTTTTTAGCGCTTGCTAATGCGTTAGCTAACGTAGCCATAAACTACACTACAAAAGAAGAATTTTTAGCTGCCGATTTTAAAGGAATGAGCGTTGCTGATAAACTAATTGAGCAAACAGGTGTTATAGGTGAAAAACTAGATATTACTGGTTTTGAAAGATTAGAAGCACCATTTGTTGGACAGTATGTTCACATCAATAAAATTGCTGCTTTAGTTGGTCTTTCTCAAAAAGTAGACAATGCAGAAACTTTAGTAAAAGATGTTTCAATGCAAGTAGCTTCTATGGGAGCAACATCATTATCTTACAAAGATTTCGATTCAGCTTTTATTGCTGCTGAAACCGAAGCGCGTATTGCTGTTATTGAAAAAGAAAATATTGAGCGTGAGCGTATGGGTAAAACACCTAAAAACGTACCGGAATTCATCTCAATGGCACAACTATCTCCAGAAGTTTTAGCCAAAGCTGAAGAAGACGCAAAAGCTGAATTAACTGCTGAAGGTAAACCAGAAAAAATTTGGGATAAAATCCTTCCAGGTAAAATGGAGCGTTTTATTTCTGATAACACATCTTTAGATCAAGAGAAATGTTTGTTAGATCAGAATTTTATTAAAGATGAAAAGAAAACAGTAGCAAAATATGTTGAAACATATGGTGATGTTACTATTACAAACTTTAAACGTGTTTCTGTAGGTTAATTAAAACCTCTAAAACTCACCAGTTTTTTTTGCGAATTTAGTAGCAAAAATTTATAAATCAAAACCACGATATTCTTAACCATATCGTGGTTTTTTTATTTATAAAATGTCATTTTATAAAAATTCAAAAAATAAAAAAATTATGTAGCTTTGCACAACCCTTCATTTCAGCATATGCCGAAATGACTTTCATTAAAACAACACATGAAATACAAAAGAATTCTTTTAAAATTATCAGGCGAAGCATTAATGGGTACCAGACAATATGGGATTGACCCTGTTCGTCTTGCAGAATACGCCAATGACATAAAGGAAATTGCAGATTTAGGTATTCAAGTTGCCATAGTTATTGGCGGTGGTAATATTTTTAGAGGTGTAGCCGGTGCAAGCAACGGTATGGATCGTGTTCAAGGCGACCATATGGGCATGTTAGCAACGGTTATTAACGGTTTAGCACTACAGAGCGCTTTGGAAAATGCTGACGTACAAACCCGTTTGCAAACGGCTATTCATATTGAAGAAGTTGCAGAACCGTTTATTCGCAGAAAAGCCATGCGCCATTTAGAAAAAGGACGTGTTGTAATTTTTGGAGGGGGAACTGGAAATCCGTATTTTACTACAGATTCGGCAGCCGTTTTAAGAGCAATTGAAATTGAAGCGGATGTTATTTTAAAAGGAACACGTGTTGATGGTATTTATACGGCCGATCCTGAGAAAGATTCGAGCGCTATAAAGTTTGATCATATTTCTTTTGATGATGTATTACGTAAAGGTTTAAAAGTGATGGATACCACCGCTTTCACCTTGAGTCAAGAAAACGAATTACCGATTATTGTTTTTGATATGAATAAAAGAGGAAATCTTTTGAAAGTCGTTTCAGGCGAAAATATTGGAACAAAAGTTAATTTATAACATTACTTTTACTTTTGGCTTGATTTACAACGAGCTTAAAACATATAAAATTCTTTAAAAATGAATGAGGACATACAATTTATATTAGACTCGGCGAAGGAATCTATGGAAGCCGGAATTAGGCATCTAGAAAAACAATTAGC
This sequence comes from Bizionia argentinensis JUB59, assembly GCF_000224335.1. Taxonomy (GTDB): domain Bacteria; phylum Bacteroidota; class Bacteroidia; order Flavobacteriales; family Flavobacteriaceae; genus Algorimicrobium; species Algorimicrobium argentinense. The sequence continues at coordinate 23,759 of NZ_AFXZ01000019.1, forward strand.
TAACATTAGAGCTGGAAAGGCTAGTCCTGCCATGCTTGGTAGCGTAATGGTAGATTATTACGGATCACAAACGCCGTTAAGTCAAGTAGCTAATGTAAACACACCAGATGGTAGAACGATAACCGTTCAGCCTTGGGAAAAAAATATGCTTCAAGAAATTGAGCGTGGTATCATGCACGCGAATCTTGGTTTCAATCCTATGAATAATGGTGATCTCATTATTATAAATGTACCCCCTTTAACAGAGGAACGCCGGATTAATTTATCGAAGCAAGCAAAATCAGAAATCGAAGATGCCAAAGTAAGTATCAGAAGCGCTAGAAAAGATGCTAACAACGATATTAAAAAACTTGATGACGCCTCCGAAGATCTTCAAAAAGGTGCAGAAGTTGACATTCAGAAAATGACCGATATTTACGTTACCAAAATTGATGCTATTTACGAAACTAAAGATAAAGAAATAATGACTGTGTAAATTTAAGAAGCGACATCTAATCATCGCTTTTAAAATGGTACTCACATACTAATAATTAATGGGGAAATATTTTGTAACTGCTTTATGTATTCTCTTTGTTTTGCGTATGCAGTCCCAAACACATATTGCGTCAAAAGATTCCGTTGAAGTTCAACAAGACACGCTAATAAAAAAAGATTTATTAAAAAATCTTGGTAATGGTTATTTCCCTACCAAGTATTTTGATATTGACTTACGATATTTTATAAAATACAACCAATATGAAGGTTTCCGAACCGGTTTTGGCGGTGTAACTAATGATGGATTTTCCGAAAAATATCGTGTACGCAGCTATGTAGCTTATGGCTTTCGAGATGACAAGTTCAAATTTGGAGTTAGCGGAAGCGCGCGACTTGTAGAAAGTGGGAAAACTTGGTTGCATCTTGCCTATACAGATGATTTGCAAGAAGCTGGAAGTTCAAATTTCTTAACCGATAAACGCTTTTTTAGTTTTTTTGAGCCCCGTTTATTAAATATTGATTTATTCTATAAATACATAAAACAATCTATAGCTATTGAGCATGTTATTGCGCCAAAAATTCTATCGGAACTCCAATTAGCAACGAGTAATATTAATCCAACCTATAATTATCAATATATCAATAATGGCAAATCTTACTCCGAATTCAATTTAAGCACAGCCATCTTATCATTACAGTTTAATCCATTTAGTGAGTATAAGCTCATAAAAAACCGACTGAAGGAAACCTCCATAGGTTTCCCGAAATTCTCGGTACAATTAACACAAGCTGCAAGCGGTATTTTTAAGAGTGAATTTAATTTTACAAAATTAGATTTTCGTACCATTTACGAAATACGTTATCAACCCGAATCTTTTACGCGATTTGTGTTAACTTCTGGATTTGCAGATGGTAATACTCCCTTATCGCATTTGTATCACGCATATCCTAACAACATCAATAAAATTACTATTAGAAGTCGTTTTTCTGTGGCTGGTATTGAAAGTTTTGAAACTATGTATTTTAACGAATTCTTTTCTGATAGACTTACAACTGTTCAATTCCGTCATTATTTTAAACCTTTCAATTTTACCAACCGTTTTAAACCCCAACTTGTTTTAATTTCTCGTTTCGCTATTGGCAATATGAGCAATATAGATAAGCACCAAGGTATTACTTTCGGGACTTTAAACAAAGGTTATACGGAGTCTGGTTTTGAAATTAACAAACTTATTTTTGGTTTTGGCTTTAGTGGCACTTATCGATATGGTGGATATCATTTACCTAATTTTGAGGACAATATTGCACTGAAATTCACATTTAACCTTACATTATAAGTCAATAGCAGCCGTAATAGATTGCTTTTTCCTACCTTTGCGCCTGTTTTAAATAGCCTATGTCTAAATTATTTACAAAAAGTTTTTGGGATGTTGTAGCGCGAATTATTTTGCGAAACAAAATAGTCATTCTTCTAGGTGTTTTAGCTGTAACCATCTTTTTTAGTTTACAGTGGAAAAATATGCGCTTTACCTATACCGAAGCCAATTTACTTCCCGACGATCATGAAGTAAATGTAACCTATCAAAATTTCCTAGATATTTTCGGTGAAGAAGGCAACCTCATTGTCATGGGTATTAAGGATTCTACATTATTTACTGTAGAAAAAATGAATGCCTGGAATAACCTGGCAGATAGCTTTAAAGGTTATGAAGCCGTTGATGGCGTTATTTCCATAAAAGACTTACAAAAACTAGTTAAAGACACCGAAAATGAGCGCTTCGTTTTAGAACCTTTTATTAAAGATTCTATAGCTTCCATGGCGCAATTGGACAAATTACAAGACGAGTTATTTAATCAATATCCGTTTTATGACAATGTTTTGTTTAATAAAGAAAGTAAGACTATTCGTTCGGCTATTTACATGAAAAAATCTATTGTAAACACAGCCGCTAGAAAGGACTTCGTTTTCGATGTTTTAATTCCTAAAATTGAAGAGTTTGAAAAAGCTACCGAAATGGACGTTCGTGTTTCTGGTATGCCGTATGTACGTACTTTAAATGCTCAAAATATCGTTGATGAAATTGGTGTTTTTATTGCCGGCGCTCTTTTAGTTACTTCATTTATATTCTTTCTGTTTTTTAGATCCATTAGAGCCACGCTCATATCCATGCTAGTTGTGTGTTTAGGCGTTATGTGGACTTTTGGTATTATTGGTCTACTCAACTACGAAATCACGGTATTAACCGCGTTAATTCCGCCTCTTATAATTGTTATCGGAATTCCGAATTGCATCTTCTTAATTAATAAATATCAGCTGGAAGTTAAGCTTCATGGCAATAAAGTACGATCGTTACAACGTGTTATTACCAAAGTTGGAAATGCTACATTATTAACTAATTTAACTACCGCTGCCGGATTCGGAACATTCATCTTAACTCAAAGTACATTACTAGTAGAGTTTGGTATTGTGGCCTCCTTAAGTATTCTAGCAATTTTTATTCTATGCGTACTTATTATCCCTATTATTTACACGTTTCTGCCACATCCAAAGGATCGACACCTAGAACATTTAAACAAACGTTGGATTGGTGGTTTTGTCGATTGGATGGAGCGCATGGTAAAAGAAAGACGCATTACCATCTATATTACAGCAATTATTGTATTGATTACGAGTATTATTGGAATTTACCAGATTAAAATTTCTGGGAGTCTAATTGAAGATATGTCTAAAGAAGCTGGATTCTTCGATGATATCCGTTTTTTCGAAGAAGAGTTTAATGGTATTATGCCATTAGAAATTCTAGTAGATACGAAACGTAAAAAAGGCGCTACCAAATTAACAACTTTGAAACGTATGGATAAGTTAGAGCAGCTTATCATTGAAACTCCCGAATTATCCAAACCTGTTTCTATAGTTGGCTTGGCAAAATATGCCAAACAAGCCTATACAAATGGTATTCCTGAATATTATCAATTACCCACAAGTCAGGAAAACCTATTTATTTCTTCTTACATTAAAAACTCATCATCTAATGTCGATTTATTAAAGAGTTTTGTGGATAGTACTGGACAATACGCCCGTATCACGACATTTATGAAGGATATTGGTACCGATAAAATGGAGCGTATTGAGGAAAATCTTGAAAATGAAATAAATAAAACCTTTCCTAAAGAACAATATGAGGTAACTGTTACAGGAAAAGCACTGGTTTTTCTTAAAGGAACCAAGTATTTGGTTAAAAATTTAGCCATTTCCTTATCATTAGCCATTTTACTTATTTCATTATTAATGGCCTATATGTTTCGATCCTTTAAAATGATTATTGTTTCATTAATCCCAAACCTATTGCCACTAGTTATTACTGCTGGATTAATGGGTTATTTAGGTGTTCCTATAAAACCCTCTACCATTTTAGTGTTTAGTATTGCTTTTGGTATTTCAGTAGATGATACCATTCACTTTTTGGCAAAATACAGGCAGGAACTACAGGCTAATAATTGGAAAATTAAAAAATCTGTTTATGCGGCTTTACGCGAGGCCGGCGTGAGTATGTTTTACACATCCATTGTGTTATTTTTCGGGTTTTCTGTATTTACCATTTCAAGCTTTGGCGGTACAGTAGCTTTGGGTGCATTAGTATCGGCAACCTTATTATTTGCCATGTTATCAAATTTACTATTATTGCCTTCCTTATTATTATCATTGGAACGCAGTATTGCCAATAAAGAAGATTTAAAAGAACCCAGTATTAATATTATACCAAATGATGATGATGATGATGATGATGATGATGATGAAATAGACATTGTTGAATCGAAATAAATAGCATAATCATTTTCAAATATTCTATTTGATTTTTGATTTGTGAAACCATTATCTTTGTACACTCTAATTTTTTATAACAATGAAAATGCATACTGTCGCTGAATTATTAAAAAAAGAAAACGCCCTTCAAGAAGTAACTATAAAAGGATGGGTGAGAAGTTTTCGTTCTAAACGTTTTATAGCCTTAAATGATGGTTCAACTTTAAATAATATACAATGTGTAGTTAATTTTGAAGAAACCGATGATGCTACCTTAAAACGTATTACAACTGGTGCTGCTGTTTCTATTACTGGCGAATTAACCGAAAGTCAAGGTCAAGGTCAGAATTTTGAAATTCAAGTTAGCAAGATTGAAATTTTAGGAGATTCCGATCCGGAAAACTACCCAATTCAACCTAAAAAACATTCATTCGAATTTTTAAGAGAAAACGCACATTTACGTACCAGAACTAACACGTTTAGTGCTGTAATGCGTTTGCGTTCCTCTTTATCGTTCGCTATTCATAAGTATTTTAATGAAAATGGTTTCTATTATATGCACACGCCAATAATTACTGGTAGTGATGCGGAAGGTGCTGGCGAAATGTTTCGCGTAACCGGATTAGATCCAAAAAACCCACCATTAAAAGAAGATGGTAATGTTGATTACTCTAAAGATTTCTTCGGAAAAGAAACCAATTTAACCGTTTCTGGACAATTGGAAGCGGAAGCTTATGCCATGTCTTTAGGTAAAGTTTACACCTTCGGACCGACTTTTAGAGCTGAAAACTCGAATACTTCACGACATTTAGCCGAGTTTTGGATGATTGAGCCAGAAGTAGCCTTCATGGATTTAGCCGGTAATATGGATTTAGCCGAAGCTTTTATGAAATCTGTATTAAGTTATATTTTAGAACACAACCAAGAGGATTTAGAGTTTTTAGAAAAGCGTCTTTTAGATGAAGAGAAAACCAAACCACAGGCCGAGCGATCAGACATGTCGCTTATTGAGAAAATTAAATTTGTTGTCGATAATAATTTTAAACGTGTAAGCTATACCGAAGCTATTGATATTTTAAAGAATTCTAAGCCAAACAAGAAAAAGAAATTCAACTATATAATTGAAGAATGGGGTGCTGATTTACAAAGTGAGCACGAACGCTTTCTAGTTGAAAAACATTTTAAATGTCCTGTGATTTTATTTGATTACCCAGCAGACATTAAAGCATTCTATATGCGTTTAAATGAAGATGGTAAAACCGTTCGCGCCATGGATATCTTATTCCCAGGAATTGGTGAAATGGTTGGCGGGTCACAACGTGAGGAACGTTTAGACGTTTTAAAAGCAAAAATGAAGGCTTTAAATATTGATGAGGAAGAATTATGGTGGTATTTAGATTTACGTAAATACGGAACCGCTGTACATTCTGGTTTTGGATTAGGTTTTGAACGTTTAGTTATGTTTGCTACAGGAATGGGTAATATTCGCGATGTCATTCCATTTCCAAGAACACCTCAAAATGCTGACTTTTAATAATTAAAACAGCATTCAAAATAAAGCGCAGCCTTTATTTCATTGAAACTTTCGTTTTAGTTTGAAAAGGAGTCGCAAAACTCAAAAATTTCATAAAACAATCTGCGTTAATTATTAAATGTAGATTGTTTTTTTTATTTTTATAAAAACCGAAACTATAATCATGCTCAAGCAGTTTTTACAATTTAAGCTCTCACAAAAGCTATCACCGCAGCAAATTCAATTAATGAAATTGATACAATTGCCTACGCAAGCTTTTGAACAACGTTTAAAACAAGAATTGGAAGAAAATCCAGCACTTGAAAGCGGTAAAGAATCTTTAGAGGATGAATATGAAGACGATTTTGATAATAGTCAGGATGAATATGAAGATAACGATACCATCGACACCGAAGATATTAATGTTGATGAGTATTTAAGTGATGATGAAATTCCAGACTATCGGACCCAAGCTAATAACTATAGCGCAGATGATGAAGAAAAAACAATGCCTTATGCGGCTGGGACGTCGTTTACACAGTATTTAAAAAGTCAATTAAATACCTTTACTTTAAATGAAGAACAACGTGAAATAGCAGAATTTCTGGTTGGAAGCGTAGATGAAAGTGGTTATATACGTCGGGAATTGATTGATATTACGGACGATTTAGCTTTCACACAAAACGTATATACAACTGTAGATAAAATTGAGGGTGTTTTACAAATCGTACATCAATTAGACCCTGCTGGTGTTGGCGCTCGTAACTTGCAAGAATGCCTGAGTATTCAGCTCCATAGAAAAGCTAAAAACCCAGATGTGGAATTGGCTATCGACATTATTGACAATGCTTTTGAACAATTTACTAAAAAGCACTACAAAAAGCTCATTCAAAAATTCGATATAACGGAAATGCAATTAAAAGACGCAATTCATGTTATCGAACATTTAAACCCGAAACCTGGTGGATCTTATGCTGGGAGTAATCGTATTGTAGAGCACGTGGTTCCCGATTTTGCTATTCATATTGTTGATAGCGAATTGGAACTTACGCTTAATGGGCGTAATGCGCCAGAATTGCATGTATCCCGAGAATACAGCAATATGATGAAAGGTTATAAAGAAAGCAAAGAAAAATCGAAAGCACAAAAAGATGCGGTTCAGTTTATAAAACAGAAATTAGATGCTGCCAAATGGTTTATAGAAGCTATTAGACAGCGCCAGCAGACTTTATTTGTCACCATGAGTGCGATTATGCATTACCAGAAAGAATACTTCTTAACGGGTGATGAGCGCAAATTACGACCGATGATTTTAAAAGATATCGCAGACGAAATTGATATGGATGTTTCTACAGTATCGCGCGTTGCCAATAGTAAATATGTTGATACGCCTTATGGGACGAAATTAATCAAAGAATTCTTTTCCGAATCCATGACTAACGATCAAGGTGAAGAAGTATCTACCCGTGAAATTAAAAAAATATTAGAAACGGTTATTGAAGAAGAAAACAAGCGTAAGCCATTAACCGATGATGCTTTAGCAAAAATTTTAAAGGAAAAAGGGTACCCAATTGCCAGACGTACGGTTGCTAAATACCGCGAGCAATTAGATATTTCTGTGGCTAGATTACGAAAGAAGATCTAATGAATTTTATATTAAAAAGTATTTCGTTTATTTTTCATCCAATTATGATGCCTTTAATTGGCGTGATTTTCTATTTTTCAAAATCGCCAAGGTTCTTACCGATGGATATTATTCAAGCGAAATTGGTTTCCTTGTTTATCCTAACTATCCTCCTACCTATTCTACTCTACTTTTTACTAAAATCTATAGGATCAACATCTTCCATATATTTAAAATCGACCAAAGAGCGTATTTTTCCGCTCATTTTAAATGCTATTATCGTACTACTAATTATTATTCGGGTATTACCGATTAATGAAATCATCGAGTTGTACTTCTTTTTCTTAGGCATATTAATATCCACTTTAAGCTGTTTTTTGTTAGCTGTATTAAAGTTTAAAGTCAGTATTCACATGATGGCGGTATCAGGCGTTTTTATGTTCTTCTTAGCTTTAAGTATTCATTTTAGCATAAATATTAATGGTAGTTTAGCAATAATGGCCGTGCTAATGGGCGCTATTGCTACATCTAGATTGCACTTAAAAGCTCACACCTATCCAGAATTAATTATTGGTTTTTTTATAGGCTTAATGCCGCAGTTAATTTTAGTAAATTATTGGTTGTAGAATTCAATAAAATTGAATATCCTAACATTAGTATTAGACCAGTGCCAACAATAAATTAGAACTTGAAAGCTATAATTACGTTATTAAATAATCATCAAGTCTATTCTAATATAAAAATAATCGATTTTACTTCTATCCAATTCCAGCCTTACATCATTTGTAATAGGATCGATAATTTCACCAGAAGCAAACATGGTTATAAAACCGCTTAAATCGCGATCAATTTCAGTCAAGGCAGGAAAACCAAAATCGCCATAGACCCCAGCAGAATCCCATCCGCAGCAAGCCCATTTTAAAGACCCCATTCCATAAGTTTCAATTAAAAACGCTTCAATTTCTATAGATCTATGGGCAGGTACTCTATACAACAGGTACTCTATACAATGCTATTACTTTAATTTGACTGTTTTCTATGACTTTACAATTAAGAAACTCCATCCCATCCGATTTCATTCCATAAATCACCAAATAGAAAATCACTACTACAAGTTTATAATATAGTTTTTTGCACAAAGTCCATTTCATAAACTTCTAAATTAGAAATCTTTCTAATTTGATCGCTTTCGATGTGTTTAATTTGGGATTTAGGAGAGTCTTATTGTTAGCAGTATTATATACTAGATTAAGAGCATTCAAAGAAACAGAGCTACTTTCCTTGGAAAAAGAGCAGACCTCGCTATCCAGCATTCCTGTAAAATTAGCGAATAAAGGTGTCGTGCATGATATTAAGAGAACCACTAATAACATTCTAATCCATAAAAACTTTAATTTGACTTTCTTTCCTGGTAGTTTGAATTTTTTAAATTCCAAACCAGCATTATAATATATAAAAAATCAAACCAACTTTAAGCGCATTCATATCTACAGATTCAGAATCTATACGTGCATTACTCATGATAGAATTCAAGCCATAATAAACATAAACATTCCAAGTATTAAAACCAGCACTCATGGTTAGTCCATATTGCAAATCATTAAAAGAGTCTATTTTACTGTGTTTGATGGTCCCTAAATCACCTCTAAATTTGGATGAGTTAAAAAGTACATATCCAACATTTACACCCGCATAAATACGCCAGAACTTACCCTCCTCGGCTGTCGATGTCCGCCAACGAAGTTGCAATGGCACTTCCACCATATAGGTTGCAAACTTGTTTTTACTATAATTGACTTCACTTTTATCTAAAACCGAATAATTAAATTCTCCATCAGAATCTTTAGAAATTAAGAAGTTATGATTAAAGGAGTTAGAAGAAAGGCCTAATCCAACACCAAAGGCAATATTACGGCGCTTATTTATAGGGAAATCGCGAATAAACCCCAAATGAAATCCACTTGAAAAACCACTTTGAGAAACACCTTCAGGCTTATCTCCCAATAAATTATAGGTAATTGATACATAGAACTGATCCTCTCTATATTTATTATCCAACTCTTTAACGATAGAGTCTTTGGCTTCTTCTACTTGAGCAGACGCTATTTGCAGTGAGGCGAAGAACACTATAAGTATCAGGTAATTTCTCATGAATTAATTAAAATAATATTAGGTTTAAAGTACAAAAAAAAGGCGTTTAGATTTCTCAAAACGCCTTTAATTATAAAATTAAGAATTAATTCTTACTTAAGACCATCTAGGGCATCCCCTTTACGTGTCTTGTAGTTTATTTTAAGAGCGTTTACTTCACGCAATTTCTGTTTAACATCAGATACAAGACCCATGTTAGTTTCTTTATCAACGCTTAAAACAGTGGTTAAAAAAGGAATTTCCTCTTCACGTTTATCAGCACGCTCTGCTGCTATAAAAGCTGGTATTTCTGAAACATCGGCAAACTTATCGTTTAACTGAATACGTGCTTCAGATCCAAATTGTTTATAAGCGCTACTAGGCTTACCTGCATAAATATACATTAATAAGTTACGTTTAGCCAACTTTTCAACTTGATCCGCGGCTGGTAAGCTATTTTGAATTTTTAATGTATCCTTACGCATAACCGTAGCAACCATAAAGAAGAATAACAACATGAATACAATATCAGGTAATGATGCTGTATTTACTGCTGGCATTTCGCCTCCTTTTTTCTTTTTAAATTTAGACATAAATATGTTACGGTTTATCTAGTTAGACTTTTTTGGTTCTGCTTCCGAAAACTTCTGCGGAATTAAAAGTTTAATTTCTTCAATTTTGTCTTTTAATTGTGCTTTTCTAGCAGGAGATGTTCTCGCATCATTATACTCTATATCTGCTTCAACATAGTTAACACCTAGACTACCATATCTTTGCTCAAACTCACGATTACGCAACACGTTATAGGCTGCAATAATCTCGTTCTGAACGGCTATATAGGTTTCATAACTTGTACCTCTATCATTCTGTAAAGAAATAATAGCTTTCTGGAAATTGTCAGAAGATTTTGGATTACGGGCTCCTTTACAAGAAGCACACGCATCTTCTCCCTTTCCACCACCATTATCCAAAAAGGTAACAGCAGCTTTACGCAAATCTTTAAGCTTTATCAAATCACCATCACTTCCGGCTGCTTTTAAAAGCAACTCGTTATTTCCGTTAACAGTTAGTTGAAAAATATTTCTTTCCTTAATAATCGGTGGTTCCGTTTCTTCAATTGGCGGCAACTTTCGGTTTAGACCAGAGTCTATTTCGATGGTAGTTGTTACCAAGAAGAAAATCAATAGTAAGAAAGCAATGTCGGCCATGGAGCCTGCATTAACTTCCGGTGCTGCTCTTTTTGCCATAATTATTTATTCGTTAGTTTTTTAACGCCCGATAACAACATAATTATCGCAGCTGCGCCTATAAGCAGATAAAAAGCCATTAAGCCCGCTCCTACTAAATGCGACTCACCTGGAGTTGAAGGAACGCCGTTATAGAAATAACTGTTTCCATCACCACCTGTTAGTAAATAAGCAACTACTAAAACGGCTGCAAATACACCTACACTAATCAAGGTGTTTTTAAGCGTTGATGTGTTCGTAAATAAGTTAATCAGTACGAAAATAACTACAGAAACAACCGCTATTAACATAATAGCGTATGCTACATATGCTAAAGGATCTACAATAGAAGTATCACCATCCATTGCTGCAGACTTTATCGCCTCATCACCTTCAGATATTATCATTGCCAAGAATACGACACCAATAAGTCCCAGAATTCCCGCCAATATTTTTAATATTTTGTGTAATTTCATAATTTAAAAAATTATTGCTGTTAATTATTACTTCTTGTGTCTAATCAATAAATCCATCAGTGTAATGGATGCATCTTCCATATCATTAACAATACTGTCAATTTTAGCGATGATGTAATTGTAAAAAACTTGAAGTATAATAGCAACAATTAAACCAAATACGGTTGTTAAAAGGGCTACTTTAATACCACCCGCAACTAAAGACGGTTGCATATCACCAGCAGCTTGAATTTTATCAAATGCTTGAATCATACCAATTACTGTACCCATGAATCCTAACATAGGAGCCAATGCGATAAATAATGAAATCCAAGATACATTTTTTTCTAATTGTCCCATTTGAACACCACCATAAGCAATAACAGCTTTTTCAGCAGCTTCAATACCTTCATCCGTTCTATCTAATCCTTGATAGAATATGGAGGCAACAGGTCCTTTTGTATTTCTACAAACTTCCTTTGCAGCTTCAACACCACCTGATTGTAATGCGTCTTCTACGTCTTGAGTTAATTTTTTAGTGTTGGTTGAAGAAAGGTTTAAATAAATAATTCTTTCAATAGCAATTGCTAAACCTAGAATTAAACATAATAATACAATTCCCATAAAACCTGGACCACCTTCTATGAATCGTTTTTTTAATTCCTGGTGAAATCCTAATGACTCTTCTGCTGCAGTTTCATCTGCGACATCGTCTTGAATTGAAGTAACAACTGCGTTTGCACTTGTAATTGCACTTGTAGTTGCGTTAGCTGTTCCGAATGCCACAAAACACATGATGGCTAGGATAGAAAATAATCTTTTCATTTGTTCTTGTTCTTAATTTTATTAGTTAAAGTGTTAAAGATATAAAAAAAATGTAATTAAAAAATTAAAATTACTGTAGAGTTAAATGAGTTTTTTACATGTACTTCATTTAAAACATTTTACAATAACAATAGAATTTAAAAATATTTAGATGGCTTATAAAATTAGCATCTTTTAAACGCGCCAACTTCATGAATTACAACCCAATATAAATAAAGGACTATTGCAGAGAGAAAGGGATTCGAACCCTCGATACCCTTTTGAGGTATACACACTTTCCAGGCGTGCGCCTTCGACCACTCGGCCACCTCTCTGTATTAAGTTTTCCTTACAAGCAGCCAAATAACGAAAAATCTTTAAAAGGTGAAAGCTTTGTGAGTTAATTTTATGCCATTTCTCCTCTTAAAGCAGTTTCAAATACTGTTTTGAAGGTTTTTTTGGAAATATTCTCTCCTAAAAGGTACATAAGTTTCGTTATAGCCGCTTCTGTTGTAATGTCTTTTCCAGAAATAACACCAATCGATTTTAATTCCGAACTGGTTTCATATTGACCCATATTGACACTTCCTCCCGAACATTGCGTAACATTTATAATTTGAATACCTTTTTTAATGCTGTTTTCTATTAATTGTACAAACCAATCTTCGGTGGATGCATTCCCAGCACCATAGGTTTCTAAAACGACTCCTTTTACTTGCGGGTTTTGTAAAATACTTTCCAATACAGTTTTTGAAATACCCGGAAACAACTTAATAAGAGCAATATTAGTGTCGAAAACCTTATGAACTAATAATTTCTTCCTAACATTAGGCACAAACAAAGCTTCTTTATTAACTATAAGATGTACACCTGACTCTGCTAAATTTGGATAATTTAAACTTTCGAAGGCTTCAAAATGCTCGGCATTAATTTTCGTAGTTCTATTGCCTCTATATAATTTGTATTCAAAATATAAACCGACTTCTCTAATTACTGGACGGTTGCGCACCTGCAAAGACGCCATTTGTATAGATGTAATTAAATTTTCTTTGGCATCGGTACGCAAATCACCAATTGGCAACTGCGATCCCGTTAAAATTACCGGTTTCGCTAAATTCTCCAGCATAAAACTTAAAGCTGAAGCCGTGTAACTCATAGTATCACTACCATGTAATAATACAAAACCATCAAAATTATCATAATTAGCCTCTATTATTTCGGCCATTTGCCCCCAATATTCTGGGCTCATATTGGAAGAATCTATAGGCTCTTCGAATGATATGGTTTCAATCTGGCAGGCTAAAAGCTTTAATTCGGGAATACTTTTTAATAAATTACTAAAGTCAAATGCCTTTAAAGCACCCGTATTAGCATTCTTTATCATACCAATAGTTCCACCTGTATATAGTAAAAGGATTTTTGGAGTCGTGTTTTCCATATTAAATTTTAAAAATGGCTTTTGAATTTTCAGTCGTTATTTTCGCAATATCTTCCTTTGGCAACTCGTAGAGTTCAGAGAGTTTTTCCAACACCTTTATAATGTATGAACTTTCATTACGTTTTCCACGGAAAGGTTTTGGGGCAAGATAAGGCGAATCGGTCTCCAAAACAATGTGCTTTAAGTCCATTTGATTAAGGAATTGATCTATTTTTCCGTTTTTGAAAGTCACCACACCACCAATACCTAATTTCATATTATAAGAAACAGCTTGTTTGGCCTGCTCTAATGTTCCTGTGAAACAATGGAATATTCCAAATAAATCGTCTGACTTCTCTTCTTCTAAAACTTCAAATATCTCATTAAAAGCATCACGACAATGAATAACGATAGGCAATTTGTATTTTTTAGCTAATTGAATTTGATATCTAAAAGCATTTTTCTGAATCCCTAACGTAGACGTGTCCCAATATAAATCGATTCCAATTTCGCCAATAGCATAAAAACTTCGTTTAGAAAGCAAATCTTCCACATGCGCTAACTCCTCTTTATAGTTGTCCTTTACCGAGGTAGGATGTAATCCCGTCATTAAAAACACTTGTTCTGGAAAATCAGTTTCCAATTGCAACATGGCTTTGGTATAGGACGAATCGATTGCGGGAATAAAAAATCGCGATACGCCGGCATTTAGAGCACGTTGCATCATCTCTTTTCTATCTTCCTCAAACGCGTCACTATATAAATGGGTATGTGTGTCAGTAACTATCATTTTACAAAAGTAAAAAAGTAACCACCAATGTGATTACTTTCTACTTTATAATTTTAAACTCAGCTGAAAAGCATTTAAAACCTCAACACTTTAGCTGTATTTAATCTATTTTATTCAACAGTTTTTGCGCTTGCTGATAATCTTCCGCATCTTCGGGAATCCTTTTCAAAATACTAATGCAAGCCGCTTCATTTTTCTGTTTCAGTTTGCTTAAAGCTAAATACCACATCGCTTTGTTTTTATAAACGGACGGCGTTTCCATTATTTCATTAAAAAGTGTTTCTGCTTTATTAAAATGATTCAGCTCTACTAAAGACACGGCTTTATACAATTGAAATTCGATATTAGTTGAATCGGACTCTAATAATTCTGAAAAATACGTTTCCGCATCCTTATAATTGTGATTATTAAACGCCGTTTCTGCTTTATGCAATATGGCATCTTGATTCCCTCTTACCGTTAAACTAATGGTTCCGTAATTAGCATAATCCTTATATACCGGATTCGAAAATTGCTGACCAATAAAGAAACCGATAACCAATACGGCTGCCGCAGCAATAGAATAAAACCATGGATTGATGCGTTTTTTTATGGATGTTGCTTGAACAGAATCTTTAAAGTAATTAGAAGACACTTTTTCCAACTGACTTTTAAAAGCTTCAGTTTGTTCAGCATTTTTAAGATGATTCTCTAAAAACTGCGAAGCATCCTTATATATTTGAAACGCTTCTTTAAAAACTAGATCTGTTTCCAATCGGTTTTGAAAAGCTTGAACACTTTCCGGATCCAGGTTTCCGGACAGGTAATCTTCAAATAGAATGTAATCTTGGTTTTGCATGGTTACGGTTTTAGGTTATTATAACGTGGCGACTCCTGAACCATTTTAGTAAGCTGGCCGATACATAAAGATTTCTTTTTTCTAGCATAAGCATAAGTAATCCCTAGACTTTCGGCGACCTCCTGCATCGATTTAATTTTAAAAGTAGCTTTTAATAAATCTTTACAAGCTTGACCTAGTTTTTGAAACATTTCTGTAAACAAATCATGTTGTTGTTCAAATAGAGTGGTTTCAAAAGCGAATTCTTGTACGTCGTCGTCTTTAGATAACACCTCTTCGTTAATTGTTACCTCTTTATTACCAGTTTTTTTTAATTGATTGAGCCATTTACGCTTGCAGAGTAAGAAGAAATAGGCATCAAAGGGACACGTTAGTTTTAAATCCTTTTCTGTAGCTTGATTATATATGGTGATTATTGTTTCTTGAATCACATCTTTAGCTTGGGTTTCATTGCCACTATTTTGTTTGATATAATTAATAACTTTTGGCGCAAACTTATCATATATAGATTGTATAACGAAAGCGTTGTTTTGAACCAACCCTTCAATATACTTCTGATCTTCATGAATTATCTTCTGGCTCATAAACCGTTAATTTTTAACGAATTTAAAAAAACTTCACTTAATACGGGTAACAATTTTCAAATGCTTTTGATGTAAAGGTGTTAACACAAAGTAAAATGCAATCCAAGTAAAAGCAATCGCATTAAATGAACAATTTATTAATTGAAATTACACATTATGATTAATTATAAAACGCCTATTATGAAAACTAAAATATTTGCAATTCTATTGTCAATCAGTTTTTTCACATTTTCATCCTGTGATGATGACAACGACCCTTTAAATAACGTCTGCAATGACAGCTATATCAGCACACCCATAACAAATTTGTTTACCACAGCAAATGGATATGATGATTTACCTGAAATGATGGATTTAGAAACGCATGAATATCGCATGAAAATAAATGCAAATGGCGAAATATGCAGTGTTGGCTATCAAAACCCAAGTACTTGGACCGGAAGTTATTTAATTGTAATAAATAATGAAACTACAAATCAGCAAACCTCTGCCACGCTTTCTTTCTCGCAAGCGCAATTGGAATATAAAAGCATTTCCCCTCTTGCAGTAAATTCAGGAGACATTATTAAAGTACAACGAACCATATTTGGTAATACATTGCTATCTGAAACAATAGGTAGAATATTAAGGAAATCTGACTATACAGCTGTACCCTATCCTATAACAGAAGGAAATGTTGAGTTTTTAAGTTCTGATTTTTATGGCGCTGGTGGTCCGGTGCCAAATTTCGGTCAACCTTATATCCCTTTAGGTTTCAAAGTAAATTAAGAACGTAAATAAGTGCAGTCGATATGCTCATATAGATATTTCAAAGACAAAAAGTAGCTTAAAAATGATTATTAAAACCTTTTTAAGCTATTAATTTAAGGGCACTGGGATTTAATTGCAGTTAAGAAAGCGCCTTTCATAAATTTGAAAGTCCTTTTTATATTATAAATATTACAAATTGATCACAAAAAATTAAAATTTCACAAAAACAAGGTAACAAAAGTGATCACTCCTTTATATAAGGACGAACAAGATTTTAAAAACCTAATATATTATGAAAACAATAAATAAATTTCGAAAGTATTCACAGAACGTATTTAACATAAATAAAAATGTAAAAACTTTTCTTGGAATCCTTACTATAGGATGTATCACTTTATATAGTTGTAGCTCTAACGATGATGCTACTTCTATAAATGATCCAGGATTTAACATTCCATCAGCTCAAGAGTTTAAAAACATTAGAAGTGAAGCTTTAAATAATATCACCCAAAACTTCCAGTTTAATGCAGATGATGGTATCATAACATTAACATCAGATAACGGAGTAGAAATTACTTTAGATGCTAGTTGCTTAACTAAAAACGGAAATGCTGTTTCTGGAATGGTAGATTTAGAATATGTAGAAATTTTTGAAAAAGGAAACATGTTAACTACTAATAAACCGACTATGGGTTTAAGACCAAATGGAAGTAAGGCATTAATTATTACTGGTGGTGAATTTTATTTTGAAGCTAGTCAAAACGATATTGTTTTAGAAAGCACATGCAACATACACATAATCGTTCCTGCAGCTTTAACGGGCGGTATAGATCCAGATATGGTATTATGGACAGGTATTATTGATGCAAACGGCGATTTAACTTGGGATCCTCAAGACCCTACACCTAATGGTGTTCCTGGATTGTATAATGCTAATAATTCATACTATGCTTTAATTCAAAATTTTGGTTGGACAAACATTGATCGTTTTTTTAACGATACAAGACCAAAAACAACTATTTACGTGCAAGCACCAACGGGTTTTAACTATTCCAATAGTGCCATTTACTTATCCTATGACGGAGAAAACTCTGGACTAGCTATTTTAGATACTTATGAAAATGGTTTATTCAGTGAGCATTATGGCGAAATTCCTATAGGTTTGGAATGTCACGTTATTTTCACTTCGGAAGTGGAAGGTGTTTGGAGGTATGCTATCAAACCATACACCATTGCTCCTAATCAAGTTATAACATTTTCTATGAGCGATACAGCTGCTGCAAGTGAGGCCGACTTAATAGATATGATTGACAATTTGCCGTAACAATATTCTGTAAAAATATAAAAGTTGCTATTTTGAGGGAAAAAAATGTGCAATTCAGTGGAGAAAGTCCTTTCATTAATTTGAAAGGACTTTTTTTTGAAAATTCCCACAATTCTTCACATAAATAAAAAATATAGGGTAACAAAATAACCTGACTGTGTATATAAAGATGAATAACAATAATGAATGTAATATGAAAACAGCAGTAAACAACCTTAATTACTCAAATACTATAAGCAACAATATAAAAATACTTTTTGGCATCTTAACAATAGCTGCCGTGTCATTTACTAGTTGCAGCTCAAATGAGAATAATGCCATTCCTGATCCTCAAAGCCTGGATGTGCCTTCGGCTCAAGATTTTGCCAATATTAGAAGTCAAGCTTTAAGCGATATTACCCAAAACTTTCAATTTAATGCAGACGATGGGATGATTTTTTTAACCTCTACTAAAGGTGTCGCTATTTCTATTGATGCTAACTGCTTAACTAAAAATGGCGATCCCGTTTCTGGAATGGTAGATTTAGAATATGTGGAAGTTTTTGAAAAAGGAAATATGCTTACCACAAATAAAACCACTATGGGTATAAAACCCAATGGAAATAAGGCTCTAATTATTACAGGGGGTGAATTTTTCCTGGAAGCCACCCAAAACGGAGACGTTTTAGATACTGGTTGCGCCATGCAATTAGAAGTACCTACCGCATTAACCGGAGGTCCAGATCCAGATATGATTTTATGGACGGGTAATATTGACAGTAATGGCGATTTAACATGGGATCCTCAAGACATTAATGGACATGGTGTTTTTGTAAGTGGTAGCAATTATTCTGCTTTCTTACAAAACTTTGGTTGGACAAATATTGATAAATTTTATTTGGATCCACGACCTAAAACAACCATCCATGCGCAAGCTCCTGCAGGATATAATTATAATAATAGCGCTATTTATTTAGCCTATGCCAACGAAGATTTTGGATTAGCCATACTTAGCGAATTTGAAAATGGTGTATTTTCAGAGTATTACGGTGAACTTCCTATTGGATTGGATTACCACTTAATTTTCACCACAGAAGTTGACGGAGAATGGAGATATGCCGTGAAATCGGCCACTTTAGCCGAAGACCAAATTATAACTTTTTCAATAGAAGATACAACTATTACTACAACCGATGAACTTGTATCTATAGTTAACGCCTTACCATAATATATATATATATAAAGCAATTTGCTAAACACATTAAAAATGCTATTTTGAAGAACCGAGCTCTCAACTCGGTGAAGATTAAGCCTTTCATTTACTTGAAAGGCTTTTTCAATTTTAATATAATATAAAAATAGAAAGCACTTCAAAAAACTGGGTAACAAAGCACACCTACTCTTTATATAAGATTAGAAAGCCATTTTATGCTCCATAATGGTGATAAATATCGAGGCGAAATCGTTATCAACAATAAATAGTTTGCCTTAATTTAACCTAATGATAGGCGATGGTTGTAATAATCATCGCTTTTTGTATTTTAGCATGTATCTAAACAGTAAGTATATGAGAAATTGTTTTACATTTTTAATTTTCAGCTGTTGTTTTCAATGGCTTTCTGCACAAGAAACACCCTCTCAAGATAGTATTCCACGCATTGCAACAATTAAACACCATATTAGCGGTAACGCTATTCAATTAACACCAGAAACTCCCATTTTAGAGCAAATTGCTGGAGCACCTAAAGCATTCTACTCTTACTATTGGGAATTTGATGATGGCACATATAGCAAAGACGAAAACCCAAAACATATTTATAAAAAACCAGGCGATTACGAAGTAAAGCTTTGGGCAACCAATCATTACGATACTGGAAAACCACCTAGTACACGGCCTAAAAAAATAACAGTTTCTAAAACTGATAATTCCGATCAGGAGCAAGCTTCTATGACTGAAGATTTCTTACTAGAACGCAACAGAGAACCTATGCCTGAAGAAAACATGGTAGTAATTTTGCGCTATAAAAACTACTTGAATCATACCACAAATGGCAAACTATATCTATTTTATAATGAAAGAAAATATAAAGCTGATAATTTTACAATTGAAGACACCAGAACCTATCACAACGAACAACATTTGTCGACTCCAGATTTTGCCGCTACCAATATAATTGATGATTCCGATCGTACTTTTTTAGCTTACGCAGAAAACGGACTCATGTCTTTAAAAGCAAAACCTCAAGATTCTACCATTAAAGTGAATTTACCATTAACACTGGAAGAATCTAAAGCCTATTATAAAAACTACGAGCAGTTTGATTTTAATAATATGGCGCCTAATGAAGAGCGTAATATGTTTTTTACGTTAAAAACGCCTCCTGAAATGCTGAAAGATACTAGTGCCATTATTGCCATTCGTGGTGTTTATGTGCCAGATGCGAATTATGACAATCATAAGGTAAAAGATATGGAGATGGAAATTGTAACATCTCACGATCCAAATAATATGGCAAGTAATGGAACTGTTATGAACTATCGTTTAGTGCGTTTTAAAACCTTAAAGTATAAAATTAAATTTCAGAATAATGGTGAAGGTCCTGCCAACACAATTCGGCTAGAAACGGATATTCCCGAAATGTTAGACAAATCGACGATTGAAGTTACAGACATGTATCCTAAATGCAAAATTTGCCCTAAAGACCGCGAAGTTCGTTACAGTTGTTTGGACACCACTTTTACTGATACACAAGCCATCTTTACGTTTAAGAATATTTATTTACCAGGAAGTGAGCAGAAAAATGTTAAAGAATACGATTCTACAAAAGGCTTTGTAAAATACAATATTAAGTTTGGTAAAGATTTTCATAAACAAAAAACTAAAAGTCAAACGGCTATTATTTTCGATAAAAACGATCCTATTATCACCAATTATTCAACCACCCGATTTACGCCAGGTATCTCCATTGGTGCGAAAGCAGGTTATAACGCATTTTCTGATTTAAAAAACTCAGAAAGCTATTTTGTAGGAGCCACGATTTCTCCGTATAAGTCATACCGCTGGTACTGGCAAGTGGAGTTATTAAACAGCTTTCATAAGTTTTCGTCTGCTGCCAATACTACCGAGCAATTGCGTGACGACACACAAGGCACGGAGTACTTACAACGCACCACAACTAAATCTAACTTCCAAAATGTAGATTGGGAAATTCCCGTTCTATTGCGATATAATATTAATAACTACATAGGCATTGGTGCTGGTTTACAAGGTATGTTATCCATAAGCGAAAGAGAAACCAAAGATAAATTAATAGAACGCTTTGAGGTAATTGGGGCAAATGTATTATTAGATAGCTCTTCTTCTTCTATTGAAAACTCAAATACATTCACCAATTTTAGAGCTGGATTGTTACTTGACATCACTGCTGGTTTCGTACGAATTGGACCTAGTGTTGGCGCAAGATATGTATTAAACTTTCAGGACGATTTTAACTACTGGCAACTATATGCTATTTGGAAGTTTTAATTTGCACGTATAATAACGCTATGAATTAATAAAAACTCTAAAAACAATTGTATATTTTTAAAAACGATAATCAGGTTTTATATAAGGAATTTTTACTTCTTGCTGCATTTTTCGTTTTTCAAATGAATATCCATGCGCAGAATTTAGAGGAATCGATTTATAAGGCAACGGAATCTTTTATTGCTAACAAAAACGCACAATCGTTTCAAAATTTAAACACCCAGGAAAATAATTTTAAAATTAAGATTTCATCCAAAGAGGAGCAATTAGCTTATGTGTTTCTAATTTGTAATAAGGCATATTATTTACAAGAAAACAACAAACTTCAATTAGCTATTTCCAATTATGAAACGGCTAGAACGCTTTATTATACCAATCAACTTTCGGCTATTTCCGATTATGATATTACAGAGTATTGTTTAAAGCCACTTGGCAATTTATACACCAAAACAAATAACTATACGAACGCCGAAAACACTATAAAACAATACTTAACTTTAGCTAAAAAAAGCAATAATTCTACGCATTATATTTCCGGTATTATTAATCTTTCTGTGTTATATCAAACCAGAGGTATGCATCAATCGGTTTTAGATTTAATTAAACAAACCACCGGTATTTCTAATATTAATAAGAAGCAAAGAGAAAAACTCCATTCACTTAAAGTATCTAGCTCTATTGCTTTAGATAAAACAACTAATGATAATTTAGACAATGAAGATGATTTAATTAAACACCAATTAGCGTACGAGCTCGCTTTAAAAAAAGGCGAGCATGAATTAGCTTTAAAACACTTTAATTTATCTTCATTATACAAAGAACAAGATTCGCTCACAATTAGAGAAATCGCTAAAATACATCTTGAAAAAGCACAATTACACTTTTTGCTAATTAACATTGAAAAAGCCAACGAAGAATTACAATCGGCACTCCACATCCTGATCCCAACTCTAGAACGAAAAGTTATTCCCGATAAAACATCCTTATATGCTGAAAACACTTTTATAGACATTTTCGATTTATTAGCCCGCTTACAAACCAATTCCGAAAAGGCGCTACAGTACTACGATTTAAGTTTTTATGTTTCCAACTTACTAACGATTCATCTTACTTCGCAAGAATCTAAAATCGCTAATCAGGCTGCTAACAGAAAGCGCAGCGAAAATTGTATCGAGTTACTTTTTAAAATCTATCAAAACACCGATGATTTTGTGACTTTTACGCGTGCCTTGCAGTATTCCGAAACACATAAAGTATCGGTATTAAAGGGTGTTTTTAATAAAAAATCATTGTTAGAGCAGCATCCAAATGATAGTTTATTAATTGAAGAGAAAGAATTATTACAGCAGCAAGAACGGCTAACAGATGTACTTATAAAAACGCAGTTAGGATATCAATCCATACAAAGTGACAGTTTAAATAAAACGCTTTTAGATATTAGTGTAAAACTAAAAACACTTCAAAAAACGATTGTTAGTAAATATCCACAGATTGAAAACCAACTTACTCTTTCAGCAATTAAGCAACAACTACAGAAAGACCAAGCTAATCTAATCGTCTATTTCTATGGTCAGCGTAATTTATATCAATTTATCATTTCAGAAAAAAATACTGAATTTCTTAAAATACCATTAACAGATCATTTTAAAACTAACATAACTAATTTTATACATTTATTTGATAATCCATCTGCCATTAACAATAACATTACGGCGTTTACCCAACAAGCATTTAGCTTATACAAACAGTTACATTTAGACCAAGCTGCTGCTTCAAAAAATGCTATTTTAATTCCTGATGGTTTGCTAAACTTCATACCTTTTGAAGCTTTACTGTCAGAGCAGGCCGAAACCATTAATTTTTCGGCAATGCCCTTTGTAGTAACTCAACAGAATATAATCTATAACTCTAGTATTACTTTTTATATAGAACCTCAAGAACTTTCGAAAAACAAGCGACTTTTAGGTGTTTTCCCCGTTTTTGAAAACACAAGTCAGTCCTTAATTTTCTCCCTTGACGAAGCAGAATCAATAAAGAAACAAACAAAAGGCACTCTATTAATGCATGGTGATGCTACCAAGCAAAATTTTATTGCTGCGGTTCCAAATTATAATATTCTACATTTATCAACACATGCAACAGGTGGCGATTTTACGAATCCTGCAAGTTTGGCTTTTTCAGATCAACCCATGTTGCTTAATGAATTATATAGTTTAGATATTAATCCAGATTTAGTTGTATTAAGTGCTTGCGAAACGGGCATTGGTAAACTTCATCAAGGTGAAGGCGCCATGAGCATTGCGCGAGGGTTTCAATATGCAGGAGCTAAGAACGTGCTGTATTCCTTATGGCAAATAAATGATGCATCGACAGCTCAACTGATGGCATTATTTTATGAATCCTATCAAAAATCAGAATCCGCTTTTACAGCCAATAGAGAGTCAAAGCTCCACTATTTACATAATGATGAGATTAGTAATATTAAAAAATCGCCTTACTATTGGAGCGCTTTTGTTTATTACGGAAATGTAGTGCCTCCAAAAGAAACATCTCCAATTGTTTATTACGCGCTAGGTATTTTAGCCCTTTTAATTATTGTATTTTTGATTATAAGAAAACGCAAAACTAATGAGCGACGAAAAAACCTTTAGCCTTAAAGACTTCCTATTAAATAAAGGCTACACGAAAGTAAAATTAAAACTAACCAAGACTAATCATTTTGAAATAAAAACGACTATTAATGGCGTTAAAGGTCTTTTTATTCTAGACACAGGCGCATCTAGTTCTTGCGTGGGTTTTGAAGCTATTGAAACCTTTAAATTAAAAGTTAAAGATTCAGAGATAAAAGCAGCTGGTGCGGGTGCCATTGATATGTTGACCCAAATATCTAAAAAGAATCATATTAAAATTGGCAAATGGCAAAAAGAGAAAGTGCCTTTAATATTATTTAATTTAACCCATGTCAATACAGCTTTAACAAGTCATAATGCCCAACCCGTTGACGGTATCATTGGTGCTGATATTTTAAAGAAAGCCAAAGGCATCATTGATTATGAAAAGAAATATCTGTACCTAAAATTGTAAGAGAAAGCGCATATATGTTAAAATCACTTATCTTTACAAGGAAAATTAACTAATTCTAGCATGAAATCTTCAATAATTATAGCGGATGACCATCCCTTAATGCTTCGTGGCCTGAATGATTTTCTTAAATCTAAAGGTTACAATATTTTAGCTAGTGCTAAAGATGGCAAAGAAGCGTACAATTTAATTGTTAAACACCAGCCTGAAATAGCAATTTTGGATATTCGGATGCCATATTTAACAGGACTTGAAGTTGCGGAAGAATGTTTAAAAAATGAAATTGAAACAAAAATAATCTTAATCACTTTTGATAAAGGCGAAGAACTTTATGACAAAGCCCAAGACTTAAACATTTTCGGATATATTCTTAAAGAGTTTGCTATTGAAGAAATTGAAAATTGTATTACCAGCGTTATTAAAAATAAGCCTTATTTTAGTGAGGAAATAGCTTTATACTTAAATTCTAATTCTAATATTCAAAAGCCACAGTCTTTAAATAATTTAACTAAGGCGGAAGTGCGAGTTTTATCATTAATTGCTAAAAACAGAACAGCTATTGAAATTGGCGATGAATTATCTGTTTCCAGTAGAACGGTAGAAAAGCACAAAAGCAATATTATAAAGAAATTAAATTTAGAATCGAAACATAATAGCTTGTCGTTATTCGCTAAAGAAAACGAACAATTTCTTGATTAACAGACAAATACGTAGTTATGCGTATGTAGAGTAATTAAATAGTCTGTATATTTACAATGCTATTAATTGATAGCCTTATTTTATAAGGCAAAACTAAAAGGCTTTGAGAGTTAAACTTTTAAAGCCTTTTTTAGTTTGTAAGTATCCAATAAAAGATACGTAGAAATACGTATTCTTTATATGAATAATCTAATATACCTTTACCATGCTATTAGTTAGTTATTTGAGGCAATTACAAAAGGAGCTTTTATCTTTCGAGATTTAAAGCTCTTTTTTTTTATAAAAATCACACTTATCTTTAAAATTACGTATAGGTACGTATTTCATAATTAAGGGTTTACATATATCTTTGTAGAGCTATTAATTAATTAATCAAGGTGAAAACTTAATAGAGGCTTTTTATCCGAAAGGATAAAAAGCTTTCTTTATTATAAACAATTTGATACGGCTGTAACATATTATTAGAAGTTCTGATTTACTCCGTATTTTATGAATTTCAAACACATATCTTATAAATATGAAAATGACCTCTCTAATTTTGGCCATAACATTTACGCTGTCGTCATTCGCTCAAAAAACAAAAATAGACCAAAGGAGTGGTGTCGAAATTAGTTTCTCTGCAGAAGGAAGCATTTTTACAACAAGTTGGAATTTAGATAAAATAAACGCTCAAGGAATTTCATTTAATAAAAGCGAATATGCCAAAAGCGAGAGAATACTACTCTCAGCGTTACAGAAATACCCAGTACCTATAATTAAAGCAAATTTAAAAAAGGTTTACATACTTAAAAGCCTGTATTTTATGAATTAAATTACGGAGGAACAAACTCCAATACGGTTGTTTACTTATCAAACGATGGTTCTAAAAAGGGATATTCAGATTTGTATTTGGAACAACTTTTCCACGCCGAATTTTCTAGCATCCTACTCCGCAATTATAAGGATCAATTTAACGAGTTAGCTTGGATAAATAGTAACTCCTACAAATTTAAATATGGTAACGATGGCGCTTCTACCATTAAAGAACAAAAGGCTTCTCAACATTTTTTTCACAAATGGAACAATCAAGGTTTTTTAAATGAATATGCTACCTCTTCATTAGAAAATGATTTTAATTCTTTTGCAAAAAACATATTCACACCAAAACCGAGATTTGATAAATTAATAGAAGAATACAGTGCTTTAGCTAATAAGAATCGGTTAATTATTGAATTTTACAACGCTATACACGACGATTTTACCAAAGTTTATTTTAAGGACATCTTAAATTATGATGAGGTAAAAACAAAATGAACGCCTTAATACTACATACGGTATTTTAGTTAAAGCTGACTGTATAAATAACTCAATATCATCTTAAAAATTAAACATTATGAAAAAAGTATTTTAGCTATTGCAATTATTGGTTTAATTTCTGCTTGCAACTCGCAAAACGAAGCCTATTTAGTTAAGTTTTACAACGGAGAATTTGACGAAATTGGCTCACCTTCTGGTTAAGTAAACTCAAAAGGTGATACTATTGTGCCCTATGGTAAATATGAATATTGCTATACTGATACTATTAATAATTTTGGAATGGTATTAGAAAAAGAAACGGGAAAAATAATCGGAATAGATGAACATGCTAAAGAACTATTCGAAGTATTTAAATATGACAATGGTCCTGATTATATAGAAAACGGACCTTTTCGTATTCTTAAAAATGGGAGAATTGGATACGCCAATGCTGAAGGCAAAATTATAATTGAACCAACTTTTCAATGCGCATATCCTTTTAGCGCGGGTAAGGCTAAAGTAGCCGACACCTGTGAATCTTTGGAAGAAGACGGGCTCACGTCTTGGGAAAGTGAAAGTTGGTATTATGTTTCTACCACCGGCAAACGCGTAGAAAATTAAACAATTCCTAGCAAGATAATAACACGAGCAAATTATTACTACCTACTTAAAACGAAAACGCTGGAATATATATTCCAGCGCTTTAATATCTACTATTTAGTTTTTATTCAACCGTGTAATATAAATCGCCATTATTGTCCATTAAAAGGGTTAACGTTTCTAATTCGCAGAAATCTACATCCGAAAACTCTACAGAATCTTCAGAATCATCCGTAATTCGGATGTCATATTCGCAAAGCGTATTATTGTCAACATCGATACTAACCGTTACAACTGTATCATGTTCAAACATATCATTAGGGATTATGTCATTGCCCCAGCCGCCTGTGTTAACATCGGTAACATAAATACCATAAAGGTTAATTTCAGTTTTGTTAACAATATCGAACCTTAACTCGTAGTCTTGTGCTACTATTGGCGTTGCAAAAAACATAGAAAAAAAGAAAAATGCAAGTGTGAATTTTTTCATAATTAAAGATAATTTGGTTAATGTTTGGCTACTCTGTTCGCTTTTCACCTATCGCGTGGATTAATCATATAAATGTATATAAAAAAACCACTTCGAAAAATACGTATCTCTACGTATTTCACCATAAAAAGTTTCGCCCTACCTTTACTTTGCTATTAATCATAAGATTGGGGATATTCTTTTTAAGATTATACCCGCTTTAAATTCAAATAAAATGTCGGAACATTCTAATCTCTCAAAGAATTTAGAAGTCATGCAGGACTCAAATATTAACAAATTTTTCGTTTTTGCCGTTATGCTACTTGTTATCATTGTAATTGCATTAAATGTAGTTGTCTGCTTTTTCTAATAAGGAAATTATTATTAAACAAAAAAGCGCTACTCCTTTTAGAAGTAGCGCTTTTAATTTTATAAGGAATTAGGCTAATTAAAGCTCTAATGATCTCTTAATATCGTTATCCATTAATAGTTCCGTTGGGTTTTCTAAAGCTTCTTTTATAGCTACTAAAAATCCTACTGATTCTTTACCATCAATAATTCTATGATCATATGATAAGGCAACATACATAATTGGACGAATTTCCACATGGCCGTCTATAGCTACTGGGCGTTCAACGATATTATGCATACCTAATATACCACTTTGAGGTGGATTTATAATTGGTGTAGAAAGCATACTTCCAAAAACACCACCATTAGAAATAGTGAATGTTCCACCTGTCATTTCATCAACCGTGATTTTTCCATCACGCGCGCGAAGTGCTAATCGCTTCACTTCATTTTCAACACCTCTAAAACTTAAGTTTTCAGCATTTCTAATTACTGGAACCATTAATCCTTTAGGACCTGAAACGGCAATAGATATATCAACGAAATCGTAGGTTAACATTTCTTTACCATCAATCATGGAGTTAACTGCTGGATACATTTTTAAAGCACGCACAACAGCTAGTGTAAAGAAGGACATAAATCCTAAACCAACGCCATGTTTGCTTTTAAATGTTTCTTTATATTCATTTCTCAATGCAAAAATAGGCGACATATCTACTTCGTTAAACGTAGTAAGCATGGCGGTTGTATTTTTAGCTTCCACTAAACGCTCTGCAACCTTACGTCTTAACATAGACATTTTACTGTGAGATGATGAACGGTTTCCTCCTGTTGGCGTTCCCATAGATGGTACTGCATTTACAGCATCATCTTTAGTAATACGACCATCTTTTCCGCTACCGGAAATTTGAGAGGCATCCATATTCTTTTCCGCTAAAATCTTTTTAGCAGCAGGACTTGCTGTACCTGTTGCGTATGTTTTTGTTTCAGCTTTAACCTCTGTTTTTGGTGCTTCTTTTTTAGCTTCTGCCGGCGCTTCTTTTGTTTCTTTTTTAGCTTCCGAATCTGTTGATCCACTTGCTGGTTTTTCAGCAGACGTGTCTATTAAGCAAACAACAGCTCCAACTTCTACAGCGTCACCTTCTTCCGCTTTAAGCGTTATAATTCCACTAGCTTCAGCAGGAAGTTCTAAAGTGGCCTTATCACTATCTACTTCTGCTATGGCTTGGTCTTTTTCTACGTAATCACCATCTGCAACTAACCATGTTGCTATTTCTACTTCTGTAATAGATTCTCCTGGCGAAGGAACTTTCATTTCTAAAATCATCGTGATACTGTTTTAGTTTTTAATATGTTGTTAATGTTGGTTATTTTTTGTTTTGTCAAACACAAAGTCAATAACCTCTTTATGTCTTTTTTTAGATCGTACCGCACTACCAGCAGCTGGCGCACCATAAGGTCTACGTGATGCCGATCTGAATGTTTTGGCCTCGTCTAAATGCATTAGCATGTGGCTATATGCACCCATGTTTCTTGGTTCTTCTTGAGCCCAAACAATTTCTTCGGCATGTTTATATTTCTCAATAACTGCTTTTATAGCATCTATTGGTAATGGGAATAATTGCTCTATTCTGACTAGTGCTACGTCATTACGCTCTAAATTTTCACGTTCTTCCAACAAATCATAATAGAATTTTCCAGTTACAAAAACTAATGATTTGACATCAGCAGTTTTAATGTGCGAATCGTCTATTAATTCTTGGAAACCACCGTCTGTAAATTCCTCAATGGTTGAAACCACTTTAGGGTGACGCAATAAACTCTTTGGCGTAAATATAATTAAAGGTTTACGGTATTTCGCTTTTACCTGACGACGTAATATATGGAACATATTCGCTGGTGTTGTACAATCTGCCACAAACATATTATCTTTTGCACACAACTGTAAAAAACGCTCCATACGTCCAGATGAATGCTCCGCACCTTGACCTTCATAGCCATGCGGTAATAGCATGACCAATCCATTTTGTAATTTCCATTTATCTTCAGCTGCGGAAATATATTGATCCACCATAATTTGCGCTCCATTTCCGAAATCTCCAAACTGTGCTTCCCAAATGGTTAATGTCTTCGGACTTGCCATAGCGTAACCATAATCAAATCCTACCACACCGTATTCTGATAATAAAGAGTTGTAAATATGGAATTTCCCTTGGGTATCGCTTAATTCGTTATGAAGAATAATTTCCTCTTCACTATCTTCTACTTTAATAACAGCATGTCTATGCGAAAACGTACCACGCTCTACGTCCTGACCTGAAATTCTAACATCATTACCATCTAATAATAACGTTCCGTATGCTAAATGTTCAGCCATAGACCAATCCAATCTGTTTTCATCAAACATGGTTTGTCTAGACTCTATTAAGCGCTCAATTTTACGAATGAACTTTTTATCTTTTGGAAGATTTGAAATAACCTTGGTTACTTTCTCTAAATCCGATTTGCTACAAGTTGTATCAACCGGTTTCATCATCTTATCTTCTTCAACAGAAATAAAATCCTCCCATTCATTTTGCATGAATGGCGTAATTTCTGTTTTATCTTCTTTTCTTGAATCCTCTAAATTTTCTTCGAGTTTCTTTTTATACTCTTTTTCGAGTTTTTGTACATACTGATCATCAATTACACCTTCAGATATTAACTTCTCGGCATAAATATCTCTTGGGTTTTGATGTTTAGAAATCGCTTTATATAATTTTGGCTGTGTAAAACGTGGCTCATCACCTTCATTATGTCCATATTTTCTATAGCCTAATAAATCGATAAAGACATCGCGCTTAAACTTCATTCTAAAATGTAATGCAAATAACATAGCATGAACTACAGCTTCAGCATCATCGGCATTTACGTGTAAAACCGGCGACAATGTTACTTTGGCAATATCCGTACAATAGGTACTTGAACGAGCGTCCAAATAATTAGTGGTAAAACCAATTTGATTATTTACTACAATATGAATAGTACCGTTCGTTTTATAACCATCTAGTTGCGACATTTGTACTATTTCGTACACCAAGCCTTGTGCAGCTATAGCGGCATCACCATGAACAACTATTGGCAATACTTGCGATGGATTGTCCGTATATTTATCGTCTTGTTTAGCTCTCGTAATACCTTCAACTACCGCTCCAACAGTTTCTAAATGCGATGGGTTTGGTGCAATATTTAGATTTATTTTTTTACCATTTTCAGTTACACGATCACTCGTCCACCCTAAATGATATTTTACGTCACCATCAAAAACCTCTTGTTGGTAATCTTTTCCATCAAATTCACTAAAAATAGCTTTAGCAGACTTGCCAAATATATTTGTTAAGGTACTTAATCGGCCACGGTGAGCCATTCCTAAAACAAACTCTTTAACGTCATAATCTGAAGCTTTTTCAATTAAAGCATCTAAAGCAGGAATTAAAGATTCACCACCTTCCAAAGAGAAACGTTTTTGACCTACATATTTAGTATGTAAGAATGTTTCAAAAGAAACGGCTTCGTTAAGTTTTTTAAGAATATGTTTCTTTTCGTCTGCGTTAAAGTCTGGTAGGTTATCGTTGACGCTTAATTTGTCCTGAAACCATTTAATTTCTTCAGGCTTTCTAATATACATATATTCCACACCTATGGAATGACAGTAAACGTTTTCCAGGTGCTTAATAATTGATCGTAATGTTTGAGGACCTATACCTAAAGTACCTCCAGCGCTAAAAGTAGTATCCAAATCGGATTGAGATAAACCGAAGTTTTCGACTGCTAATGTTGGCTCATAAGTTCTCCTATCGCGAACAGGATTCGTTTTTGTAAACAAATGACCGCGCGTTCGGTAGCCTTCAATTAATTGTAATACCTGAAATTCTTTGGTTACACTTAAAGACACATGCTCACATGAATCAAAAGTTTCAGCGGTTTGTTCCGCTATACCATAGCTTTCGCTACCAAAATCGTAACCTTGAAAGAAAGCTCTCCAACTAGGCTCGACAGAATCTGGATTTTTTAAGTATTGGTCGTATAAATCAGCAAAGAATGCTGAATGTGCTGCGTTTAAAAAAGAATATTTATCCATAAATAAATTAAAACTGAATCGTTCTGACTTAATTTATACAAAAGTACAACATTTACTAAAATTAGGTATGGTTTTCTTATATTTATAACATCTAATTAACTAAAATTTACAAAATGAAACCGTATTCGTTATTCCCGAAAATAAATAGTATCTTAATTGGTTTTGTTTGCCTGATTGCAACATCTACGTTTGCTCAAAATAATTCAGACAGTTTTTGGAAGCAAGTGCGTTTTGGTGGCGCTGTAGGATTAAGTTTTTCTGGCGATTACTTTAGCGGAACTATAGCACCGAGTGCTATTTATCAATTTAATCCTCAATTTGCACTTGGAGTCTCTTTAAACGGCACATATTCCACTCGGAAAGATTATTATAAATCTACTATTTTAGGAGGAAGTGTTCTTGGGTTTTTTAATCCAATCCCAGAGCTACAGCTTTCTGCCGAGTTTGAAGAACTAAATGTTAGTAGAAAATATGACAACCGATTAGCTATTAAAGATGATAATTATTGGTATCCTGCTTTATTTCTAGGCGCAGGTTACAGAATCAGCACTGGCAGGGTTTCCACAGCTATAGGTATACGGTATGATGTATTATATGATAGACAAAAAAGTATTTATGGAAGTTCGTGGATGCCGTTTATTCGCGTTTATTTCTAAAAAATGATGTGATTTTGATGGACTCACTATATACATAACAACGCTTAGCATTCTAATTACTATTGCAATTCTGAAGTGTTTTTGTTCCGGTAATTCTCCTCAAAAACTGCTTTTTTCAATTCCCATGAGAACATTATTCTCTATTAAGATGGCAAAAGGATAAAATAAAACCTTAAACATAATAGCTTTCAGTTGTTTTTGTTTGGTACAATAAATTACTCTTGAGTTATTTTATGTTAACTTTTATTTTTTCGGATTGGAATTTAGGAGTGTACAGAATAAATCTATCTTCAAATGGTGCAATATTTTCAACAATATAGTATTTCCCATCTTCCTTCATTTCTATTAACTTGTTTAAAGTAAATAGCTCTTTAAATTCGTTAAGCGTTATTTTTGGGTTTTTCTCAAATAGATCACGAACCATTTTATACGTCTGTCTATTATTTCTTGTGAAATTTTCTTTAGAAATTGTTGTGTCTTTTTCAATCATTCTCATTAACTCCATATAAGCAAATGGCTTAGCAACTTGCCCCTTTTGATTAAAGTTAATAACGTTAATTTCGTTTTCTTGCTCACAAAATTTATCTAAAATAATTTCGTTCCCTTTAATATTGATAATTGCATATTGACAATCATTTAAAGTAAATGTTTTTCCAATATCATTTAGGGTTAATTCAATTTTATCGTAACCTATTAAATAACTTAACTCAAACTCCACAAAACCACTTATCTTTTCATTTTCGGCATATTCACTTTTTACATCAGTTTTAAAATTAATTTTCCCATATCCGCTATTTGAATTATAGAATGTATTTAATTCGAATGGCTCTCCATTTTCTTTCAGCAGATTACTTTCTATTAAATCTACCGAAAAAACGCCTGTTGTTTGCATATTAAATCGTTCGGTAAGTTTTCCTGTAAAAACCAATTGATTCTTTTCGTTTACACTTAATTGAGCAGTTTCCTTAACTAGTTCTGAACAAGCAGATATTTGTTCTTGCGTCACTATTTCATTAAAAAAATCGCCTTCTTTATATTCTTCGAACTTAAAAGCATTATGAGTCGTCTTATTGAATCTTTCAGAGCCTTGACCATGTAATGCCCTGGTAATGAAATCTCTTTGTTCCTCTGTAATTTCCTGACTAAATAAGTTTACACTAAAAAAAATGGCTAATACTATCAGTTTATTCATAATGTAATTTTGTTGTGCGTAAAGTATTTATGTTAATTCAATCATGATTAAGCATGCAATTTAGCAAAAAAAAACACAGACTGAACTCTGACAGCTATCGGAAGTAAATTTCTATACTTCGAAATTTGTTAGCGGCCATCTTTTCAAGAAATTTTTAATTGCGCTTCTGTGTTGCTATGTTATTTAAATTCTTTTAATAGTTTCTCTTTCTTGTTTTCTTTAATAAAATAAACACCTATTAAAACCAAAACTTCACCAAGTGCGTACCATAGCGTAAATTCTTCTCCATCTAGAATCCCCCAGAAAACAGAAATAACAGGAATTAAAAGAGAAATTGTACTAACAAAAACTGCCGAAGTATCTTGAACCAATTTAAAAAATAAAAACATAACTAAAGTTGTACTAACCACGGTTAGGAAAACTAAATACCCTAAAGATTCCAAAGTTTCTGTTTGCGTATAATCAATATCCGTAAAGAAACCTGAAAACGCTAAAATTATAAGCGAAGGAATCATCCAGAAGGCATAAATAGAACTCGCTAATTCTGTCGATTTTATATGCATCAATTTTTTTTCAACAATAAGTGCTGAAAGGGCGTATAAAGCAGCACCAACAATTAATAAAAGTATATAAAAGTAATGACTATCACTCCCATTTGAACCGGATGTGTAAACCAAGATTAAAGCACCTAAAAAACCAATTACAGCACCCAGATACTGAATGGTTTTACTTCGAATTCCAAAAATAAACGCACCTAATATTAAGGTGAAAACAGGATCCAATGCGTTAATAATTCCAGCCAAAGAGCTACTCACTTCTCTTTGCGCGAATGGAAAGATGAAAACAACTAAAAAATTACCGAACAAACCCGATAAAGCAATCCAAAAGATATCTTTCTTTGCCATTTTCCATAAAGCTGGAAAACCGATAAACGCTAAAAGTAGTCCTGAAAGTCCTGCACGAAAAGCACCAATTTGAAAAGGATCAAAAACCGGCAATGTCTTTTTTATAAGAATAAAAGACGAACCCCACGTAATGGAGATAATAAGAAGTAGAAGATATTTGTTTTGTAAAATTTGCTTCATCTTTTTTAATGGAATTGAAGTAGCAATATTAACTCATTAGGAAAAGACAATGGTCAAAATAGTATACATCTAATTTAACTGTACTTATTCCTAAACCAAACTTTTTGCCACTCACGTTGTAAAATTAAAAAAGCCACCTGCTCGGCCATAATAACCGTATCGGAACCATCTAATTGCTTCACTTTATCTTCCGAAACATCAATAATATACAAGAGGTTTAAATAGTCCATAAACTTTTCTTGTACCAACTTATAAACCATTTCATGTAACATAAGTTTTAAACTAGTTGGTAAGACTTCTAAATCAAACTCTAAATCCACATTTGCTAAAGCTAAATCTTTATTCAATTGTTGAATTAGTTTTTGACAGAGTTCTAATTGATTCGCTTCATCAATTAAATCGGAAAAAGTAACTGGTAATTGCATTAGACATCTCTATTCATTAATTGCTGACCAAATGTTTTTAAAATCTTCTTTTTGTCTTCAGAAACTTGAAGATTTTCTAAAATTCGAAATGCTTTATCGGTATAATCTTTAATAATCTCTCTGGTTGCTTGACTAGCGCCAGAAGCATTAAAAACTTCTTTTATAGTTTCTATTTTATCGGTTTGATCTGTCGGTTTTAAACTATATAAATGTATTAACTGTTGTTTTTCATCGGCATTAGAGAACTCTAAAGCTTTTAAATATAAGTATGTTTTTTTGTTTTCAATAATATCTCCACCAACTTGCTTACCAAAGGTTTCAGGATTGCCAAAAGCATCTAAATAATCGTCTTGTAACTGAA
This sequence comes from Bizionia argentinensis JUB59, assembly GCF_000224335.1. GTDB lineage: Bacteria > Bacteroidota > Bacteroidia > Flavobacteriales > Flavobacteriaceae > Algorimicrobium > Algorimicrobium argentinense. Next base: position 59,312 of record NZ_AFXZ01000019.1, read on the forward strand.
ATGCAATACCAAGATTTTTACCAAACTCATAAATGTTTAAAATATCCTCATGAGATGCATTAGCCACAATGGCTCCCATTTCCATAGCAGCACCAACTAAAACAGCTGTTTTATACTCTATCATTTTCAAGTACTCTGGAATAGAAACATCGTCTCTAGTTTCAAAATCCACATCATATTGTTGCCCTTCACACACTTGCAATGCGGTTTTACTAAATAGCTTGGCCAATGCCTGAAAGTTTGCGGGCTCATAATTTTCAAACAACTGGTAAGCCATAATAAGCATAGCATCGCCAGAAAGGATTCCCGTATTAATATCCCATTTTTCGTGAACTGTTTCTTGACCTCTTCGCAATGGTGCATCATCCATAATATCGTCATGCACTAACGAGAAATTATGAAACACCTCAATACTCAATGCGGCATCCAAGGCTTTTTTATAATCACAGTCAAAAATCTCGGCCGTCATTAACGTTAAAACTGGACGTAAACGTTTTCCGCCTAATTGTAGGATGTAATTAATAGGATTATATAAAGATTGTGGCTCTTTATATTGGATATAGTCATCCAAGTAATCCACGAAGGCTTGCTGATAAAATGGTATGTTTCGCATCCTGCAAAAATAAGGCAATTGATTTAATAATTACAAGAACCAGATAGCATTATTAAAAAAAGGTTAAAACCATGGAAACTTTTTTGGTTTTTAAAGTTTCCTGTATTATATTTGCATTAGATTATGAAAGAAAAAATACTTAATAACGCAGCCGACATGTTTTTATCCTACGGGTTTAAAAGCGTAACCATGGACGATATAGCAAATGAAATTGGTGTTTCTAAAAAAACCATTTATCAACATTACGCTACAAAAACCAAGTTAGTTCAGGCTACAACGCTTTATATGTTTGAGTTTATTTCGCATGGCATTGATTGCATTTGTGCTTTGAACCAAAATCCGATTGATGAAATTTTCGAGATCAAAAAATTCACGATGGTGCATTTAAAAGACGAAAAATCATCACCACAATACCAGTTAAAAAAATATTATCCTAAAATTTTCGAGTCCTTAAAAAACAATCAATTCCACATTATGCAAGATTGCGTAAAGAATAATTTAACTCGTGGTGTTGCAGAAGGATTGTATCGAGATTCGATAAATATTGAATTTGTTTCAAGGTTATATTTTAATATCATGATGAGTTTAAAAGACCCTGAAATATTTCCAATAAACGATTTCCCCATGAAAAACCTTATGGACAATTATTTAGAATATCATATCCGTGGAATTAGTACGGATAAAGGTATCGCCAAATTAGAATCCACTTTATTGATAGCTTAAAAAATAATTAGACGCAAACCCACAATGAAAAACACATCACTAATAATAATCAGTTTACTGTTTTCCTCTTGGATGTTTAGCCAAGAAAAGCCAAATGCTTTCACATTACAAGACGCTATAGATTATGCTTTAACCAACAACCGCTCGGTAAAAAATGCGGCAAGGGACATTGAAGCTGCTAAAAAGCAAAAATGGGAAACCACCGCCTCTGGATTACCACAAATTAGTGGTGCTGTAGATTACCAAAACTGGATAAAACAACAAGTATCATTACTTCCGGCAGAACTTTCTGGTGGCACACCAGGCACATTCGTACCAGTACTTTTTGGTACAAAACAAAACGTAAACGCAACAGCAACCTTAAGCCAATTGGTTTTTGATGGCGCATATTTAGTAGGATTGCAATCAGCGAAAGTGTATTTAGAAATTTCTAAAAACGCCAAAATTAAAACAGATTTAGAGGTCAGAAATGCGGTAATTAACGCTTATGGAAATGTTTTGTTAGCCTCGGAAAATTTAGAAATTGCTAAGAAAAACATTGATGTTCTTGAAAAAAACCTCTACGAAACAACTAAAATCTACGAAAACGGTTTAGGTGAAGAAGAGAGTGTTGAGCAACTTCAAATAACCCTAACCGGTTTACAAAACTATTTAAATAATATAAAACGGCAAGATTATATAGCACATCAGATGTTTAATATTACTTTAGGTATCGATTTAAATGAAGAAACGATTTTAATTGACAATTTAGAATCCTTAACGCTTCAAAATATGTCGTTAGATATTCTTGAAACGGATGATAATGTTGAAAACAGCATTGATTATCAAATTGCTAAAAACCAAGAGGAGTCTAAAGAACTACTTTTAAAACTTGAAAAAACAAATTCCCTACCAACCCTTAGCGCTTTTATAAATGCGGGATATAGTGGTTTTAGCGAAACATTTTCGTTTGCAAACAATAATCAAAAATGGTATGGATCCTCGCTTGCTGGGGTAAGTTTATCCATTCCTATTTTTAGTTCTGGTATGCGAGGTGCAGCAACCCAGCGCGCTCAAATAGATTTAGAGATAGCTAAAGAACAACTAACAGAAACCGAACAGCAATTAAAATTTCAAATATCGGCCGCCAAAAGCGACTACCTATTTGCTATTGCTGAATATGAAAACAAGCGTCAGAATTTAAATTTAGCAGAACGTATTGAACAAAAAAATCAAACTAAATTCTTTGAAGGTATAGCTTCAAGTTTCGATTTAAGACAAGCGCAAACGCAATTGTATTCTGCACAGCAGGAATATTTAAGATCTATGTTTGATGTTATCACGAAAAAATCAGAATTAGAAACCGTATTAAACACTGTCAATTATTAAGTCAATCAACCTTTATAAACTCATGAAAAATATAAAAATACTTATTATCCTTGCCCTAGTTATTTCATCTTGCGGTAATAAAAACGAAAAATCATTTAATGCTGTTTTAGGATCGAATAACTTAACAAATTTAAAGGAAAAACGCTCTGAAATAGACACCAAGCAGCAAGAGTTAAACGAAAAGATAAAGTTGCTTAATGAAAAGATAGCCAAATTAGATACGATTAGAAAAGTACCTTTAATCACTACTTTTATGGCTAATCAAGAGGTTTTTAATCACCAATTGGAAATTCAAGGAAATGTTACTACTAAAGACCTGCTGGTTTTAATGCCAGAATACAATGGTATTTTAACAAACGTATATATTAAAGAAGGGCAACAAGTAAAAAAAGGACAACTTTTAGCCAAAATTGACGATGGTGGTTTAAGTCAGCAATTAGCGCAGTTACAAATTCAAGCTAATTTAGCAAAAACAACCTTTGAGCGCCAAAAGCGTTTATGGGATCAGAATATTGGTAGTGAAATTCAGTTTCTACAAGCCAAATCTACTTACGAATCTCAAGAGGAATCTGTTAATCAACTTAAGCAACAAATATCTAAAACCAATGTTAAGGCACCTTTTTCTGGAACCATTGATGATGTTATTACCGAACAAGGAAGCGTGGTTATGGCTGGCCAAACGCAATTAATGCGAATTATAAATTTAGACAACATGTATATTGAAACCGATATACCAGAAAGCTATATTGGCGATGTTACTCGTGGCAAAAAAGTTACGGTTGAGTTTCCTGTATTAGGTAAATCAATTGAAACAAAAATACGTCAGGCTGGTGATTTTATTAATCCTGCCAACCGAACTTTTAAAGTGGAAGTAAGTATACCAAATGATGATAAAAACATCAAACCAAACTTAACTGCACGACTTAAAATTAACGATTATACAAATGAAAACGCGTTGCTTATTCCGCAGAGTATTATATCAGAAAATGCCGCCGGCGAGCAATACATTTATATCATAAAGAATAAAAAAGAGTCCGGTGAAGGCGAAGCCAAACGCGTTATTATAAAAACTGGAAAAACTCAAGGTGATGTAATTGAAGTTTTAGAAGGTATTGAAAATGGTTCTGAAATAATTGAAGAAGGTGCCCGAAGTGTAAAAGATGGTCAGATTGTTAAAGTCATCGAATTACAAAACGACACCAAAAGCGCTAACGACTAAAAAAATAACTCATGTCTAAAAAGAAAAAACAAGTCGATAGAGAATTTGGTTTATCATCGTGGGCTATCAACAATAAGACCACCATGTATGTCCTCATTCTGGTGATATTTTATTTAGGTGTTGCCGCTTTTTTTGAAATGCCTCGCGAAAGCTTCCCTGAAGTAAACGAAACAAAAATATACATCAGTTCTATTTACCCAGGAAACACGGCAGAAGATGTTGAAAAACTCATCACCGACCCACTGGAAGACGAATTAAAAACCGTGAGTAATGTGGTGGAAATAACCTCAACATCTCAAGAGGATTTTTCCATGATTATAGTGGAGTTCGATGAAGGTATAAGCGTTGAACAAGCCAAACAAAAAGTAAAAGATGAAATAGACACCAAAACGGCAGGCGAAGATTGGCCTATGTCCAACGGTGCTAAAGTAAAACCTGATGTTTTTGAATTGAGTCTTTCTGAAGAAATGCCTATTTTAAACATTAATATTTCCGGCGATTATCCTGTTGAAAAATTAAAAGAATATGGCGAATATCTTCAGGATGAAATTGAAAACTTAATAGAAATTAAAAAGGTTGATATTCGTGGCGCCCAAGATAAAGAGGTCGAAGTTGCCGTAGACATCTATAAAATGATGGCTGCCGAAGTTACTTTTAACGACATTATTAGTGCAATTAATAATGGAAACATCACCATGTCTGCAGGTAACTTAAAAGCTAGTGGACAAAGACGAACCATTCGTATTTTAGGTGAAATTGAATCGCCAGATGAGCTTGAGAACTTTGTAGTTAAAGCCGAAAAAGGCAAAGCTATTTATTTAAAGGATGTAGCAACTGTAACATTTCACGAAGAAGATAAAACCACCTTTGCAAGAGAGTTTGGCGATCCAGTTGTCATGCTAGACGTTAAAAAACGAGCTGGAAAAAACATGGTCGACGCGGCTGAACAAATTCAAGTAATTGTTCAAAAAGCCATTGACAATGAGTTTCCACAAGACTTAAAAGTTACAATAGCCAACGATCAATCCTCGGTAACTATTGGACAAGTGGACGATTTAGTAAACAACATTATTTTTGGTGTTATCCTGGTCGTTATGGTTTTAATGTTCTTTTTAGGATTCAAAAACGCCATATTTGTTGGTTTTGCCATACCGATGTCCATGTTTATGTCGCTGATGATATTAAATTTACTAGGACATAGTTTAAATACCATGGTTCTTTTCGGGTTAATTATGGGTCTTGGAATGCTAGTAGACAACGGTATTGTTGTTGTTGAAAACGTTTACCGACTCATGGACGAAGAAGGCATGAGTCGTATTGAAGCTGCAAAAAAAGGTATTGGCGAAATTGCTTTTCCTATTATTATCTCTACAGCTACAACAGTTGCCGCATTTATTCCTTTAGGTTTATGGCCAGGAATTATGGGTGAATTTATGATGATTTTACCTATTACGCTATCCATCGTCTTAGGTTCCTCATTATTAGTTGCCGTACTCTTTAACTCCGTGTTAGTATCGCAGTTTATGAGTATTGAAGACAAAGATATGCCCTACAAGGAAATTATCCGGAATACAGCAATTATGGCTGGTATAGGTGTTTTAGTGTTTATTTTCGGTGGCGACTATCGCGCTTTAGGTTCATTAATGATTTTCACTGCCATTATGCAGTGGGTTTACCGCTTGTTTTTACGTAAATGGGCTAACAGTTTCCAAACTAAAACCTTGGTAAGGTTGGAGCGTTGGTATGAAGGTCAATTACGTTGGGCTTTAGCAGGATGGAAACCTTACATTATTACGGTCGGAACATTTTTACTATTGGTGCTCGCATTTGTAGCTTTTGGAATTTCATTATCCACACAGCGTACCGAAGTAGAGTTTTTCCCGGACAATAAACCAAACCAGATTATTGTTTATATAGAATATCCACAAGGAACAGCAATTGAAAAAACAAATGCTATTACCAAAGAAATTGAAAATCGTGTTTATAACGTTGTTAATGACGAACAATATAGAGATGGAGACCATAATTTCTTGGTAGAAAGTGCCGTTTCGCAAGTTGGTGAAGGCGCTGGAAATCCACGTGCGGATAGTGGTGCATCCGGAGAAATGCCACACAAAGCCAAAATTACGGCTTCCATGCGTGAGTATAAATTCCGTCGTGGTGCTGACAGTGAATTATTACGCCAAAAAGTACAAAAAGCATTAGTTGGTATTTACCCAGGTGTATTAATTTCTGTTGAAAAAGATGTGAATGGCCCTCCTGCAGGATCACCAATTAATATTGAAATTGAAGGTGATGATTATGATCAGTTAATAAGTGCTGCCGAGAATATGCGGGAATTTATCAACACAAAAAACATCCCGGGAATTGACGAATTAAAAATTGATGTCAATAAAGATAAACCGTCGATGCGTGTTATTATTGATCGTGAAAAAGCTGGAGAATTAGGTATTAGTGCAGCACAAATTGGTCAGCAATTACGAAACTCTATTTTCGGTTCTAAAGCTGGTATCTATAAAGAAGATGGTGACGATTTTGATATTTACGTCCGCTTTAATGAAGAGAATCGTTATAATACGAGTGCTTTGTTTAATCAAAATATAACATTTAGAGATAATACAGGTCAAATAAAAAGTGTTCCTGTATCTGCCGTTGCAAAACACGAAAACAACTCTGGCTTTAGTGCTATTAAACATAAAAACACCCGACGTGTTGTTACGGTTTACTCGGCATTATCACCAGGATTTATTGATGCTGGAGCCATTATAGCTAAAATTCAAAGTGAAATGAAAAGCTATAAAGGTATTTCTAGTGATATAAAAGTGGATTATACAGGTCAGATTGAAGAGCAGAAAAAGCAGCAAGATTTTCTAAATGGCGCTTTGTTGACAGGTTTGGGTTTAATCTTCTTCATTTTAATATTCCAATTTAACTCCATTTCGAAACCAACCATTATTATGTTAGCTATTTTATTGAGTTTTATTGGTGTGTTTGGTGGTATTGTAATTACAGGAAGCTCTTTCGTTATTATGATGACAATGGTGGGTATAATTTCACTTGCTGGAATTGTGGTTAATAACGGTGTGGTATTATTAGATTATGCTCAACTCCTCATAGATAGGAAAAAGAATGATTTAGATTTAGAAGAAAACGCTTATTTAACCAAAGAGGAGTTATTTGAAAGCATTGTAAAAGCTGGAAAAGCGCGTTTACGACCTGTATTATTAACAGCTATAACTACTATTTTAGGATTGATCCCGTTAGCTATAGGTCTAAATATCAATTTTTTCACGTTATTTAGTGAAGGAAACCCTAATATTTACATGGGTGGAGATAACGTTGTTTTCTGGGGACCTCTAGCATGGACTGTTATTTATGGTTTATTCGTAGCAACCTTTTTAACGCTAATTGTTGTTCCGGTATTATTCTTCCTATCCATGCAATTAAAAATGTGGTTTCGGAAAAAAACAGCAAAAACAGAAAATATTTAAAGCCAATTCTTATACCCTCAAGATGAAAGATTGGCTAATAGCGAGAAGCCTCAACAAATGTTGAGGCTTTTTTATTTGATAATCGGTTAACTTGCTTAAATTTGCACCCGCATATAACGATAAGGTTATAAAAATTCAAAATTATGTACAGAAGTCACACCTGTGGTGAATTACGAGCATCACACATCAATAATGAAGTTACCCTTTCTGGTTGGGTTCAAAAATCACGCGATAAAGGATTTATTGTTTGGGTCGATTTACGCGACCGTTACGGTATTACACAATTAGTTTTTGATGAAGAACGTACGCCGAAAGACATGATGGACAAGGCGCAAAAATTAGGTCGTGAGTTCGTTATTCAAATAACTGGAACCGTTATTGAACGTGCTTCTAAAAACCCAAATCTTCCAACGGGTGATATTGAAATATTAGTATCAAAAATGGATATTTTAAACGAATCCTTATTACCGCCGTTTACTATTGAAGATAAAACAGATGGTGGCGAAGATATTCGCATGAAATATCGCTATTTAGATATTAGGAGAAACCCTGTAAAAAACAGCTTAATTTTTCGCCATAAAGTGGCACAGGAAGTTAGAAACTACTTATCAAAAGAAGGTTTTATTGAGGTTGAAACACCTTATCTAATCAAATCTACTCCGGAAGGTGCTCGTGATTTTGTCGTGCCAAGCCGCATGAACGAAGGGCAATTTTACGCACTTCCACAATCACCTCAAACTTTCAAGCAATTATTGATGGTTGGAGGAATAGATAAGTATTTTCAAATTGTAAAATGCTTTAGAGATGAAGATTTACGTGCCGACAGACAACCAGAATTCACACAAATTGACTGTGAAATGGCCTTTGTGGAACAAGAAGATATTTTAAATGCTTTTGAAGGTTTAACCAGACATCTTTTAAAAGCAGTAAACGGTGTTGAAATTGCAGAATTTCCACGTATGCTATATGATGACGCGATGCGTTTATACGGAAACGACAAACCAGATATCCGTTTTGGAATGAAATTTGGCGAGTTAAACGATGTGGCACAACATAAAGATTTTGGGGTGTTTAATGATGCTGAATTGGTAGTTGGAATTGCCGTTCCTGGAGGAAACTCATATACTAGAAAAGAAATTGATAAATTAATTGATTGGGTAAAACGTCCACAAGTTGGTGCTTTAGGCATGATTTATTCTCGTTGTAATGATGATGGAACCTACAAATCATCTGTAGATAAATTTTACGATCAAGACGATTTAGCCAAATGGGCAGAAAAAACAGGTGCCAAAGCAGGCGATTTAGTATGTGTACTTTCTGGTCCAACAAACAAAGTACGTGCGCAATTAAGTGCCTTACGTATGGAACTAGCAGAACAATTGGGTTTACGTAAACCTGACGAATTTGCACCACTTTGGGTCCTAGATTTCCCGCTTTTAGAATGGGATGAAGACACCGAACGCTTCCACGCCATGCACCATCCATTTACATCACCAAAACCAGGTCAGTTAGAATTATTAGCTACAAATCCTGCCGATGTAAAAGCCAATGCTTACGATTTAGTTTTAAATGGTAACGAAATTGGTGGTGGTTCTATTCGTATTCACGATAAGAAAACACAAGCCTTAATGTTCGAGTATTTAGGCTTTACTGAAGAAGAAGCGAAAGCACAATTCGGATTTTTAATGGATGCTTTTCAATATGGAGCACCGCCACACGGAGGTTTAGCTTTCGGATTGGATAGATTGGTTGCCATTTTACATGGTAAAGAAACCATTCGTGACTTTATTGCATTCCCCAAAAACAATTCTGGTCGCGATGTCATGATTGATGCACCTGCACCATTAGACGATAAACAGCTTGAAGAGTTAAGTTTGAAGTTGAACTTAAAATCATAAAATTAAAATTTTGTCCCGATACTTTATCGGGACTATTTTTTTGTAGTTTTAGCTAATGAATTGGAAACGGATTTTTAAAATTTTTCTATATATCATTTTGGGAATAGCAGTTATTCTGTTTGCTCTTTATGGTTATGCGCACTATCTATTTAAATATAAACATATTCCACAAGAAAAATACACGCATTCCGTTGAATACATTAATCCCGAAACTGCTTTATTAAGTGACGGATTTGAAGTTTGTAATGAAAATTATATCGTACCATATTACACTTCAAAAAATGCAACCTACAGCAAAGGTAAAAATGGCTTACGAAAGTTTATTCTTTCTAATTACGAGAACAAAAACTATTCAGATTCAGGTTATTTAAACATCCGATTTGTTATAAACTGTAAAGGTGAAGCCGGCCGTTATGTAATCCATGAAAACAACTTGGATTTAGAGCCTAAACAATTCAATAAAGATTTAGTTGACCAGCTATTTCAAATTACAACCCAACTTAAAACTTGGAATCCTAATTATTCATATAATGATTATCGAGATTCCTATATGTATATATCTTATAGAATAGAACATGGCGAAATTACTGAAATTATTCCTTAACATAAGTGTTGTTCTCTGTCTTTTCTCATGTCAAACTAAACGTGAAAAAGCAGAGGCATCTTACAAATTTGGTCTTACCAATTTCGAACAGGGTTCCGCAGGTAGCATCAACGGCATCGCGCGTGCTATAGAAATAGATTCCACCTACGAGCAAGCGGTTTATGAACTTTCTGTTGGGTATTTAAAACGCGGCTTGCCACACAAATGGAAGGAACAATATGATAAAGCTGTTCCATTGGATTCCATATCGAGAATTCCTTGGCGTGGTTATTTATATTTATGGTTTTATAGAGATTATAAAAAAGCTATTGCAGATTTTGATGCTTCTGACACCTTGACTCCCAATTTTCTTGATCAGCCGCAAGGCCACAGTGTAGATTACTGGCGTGGCATTGCTTATTTAGGCTTGAAGGACTATGATAACTCCATTGCTTATTTTGATAAATATATCAACCAAGAAATTGAAGAATCTGGCGAGGATTGGGTAGAATTAACCGCTTTTTTATATCGTGGAATTGCCTATTACGAAACAGGCGATCTTGAAAAAGCACTTTATAATTTTAATAAACGACTTGAACACGGCCGAAGCACAAGTGCAGACGCCAAATACTACAAAGCTTTAATTGCTCAAAAACAGGGTGATTTAGCATTAGCCAAAGAGTTAGTGAATTCTGCTATTGATGACTTTAAGCAAGGCTATTTTAATAACAGACCTTACGTAGAAACATTACGCCAAATTTATTTAGAAGATTTGCAGACGTTAAAACTAGAATTACACGACGAAAATGCCTAACAGAACCTATTTTAAACGATTTCTTATTTGGCGTGCTAAACACATTTCGAACAAGCAGTTCGTATATCTTTTAAGTATACTGGTTGGTTTTACTTCTGGTGTTGGCGCTGTTATTCTAAAAAACTTAACGCATTATATTCAACATTTATTAGAGGGGAATTTGGTGAAATATTACCATAACGCCTTTTATTTTGTCTTTCCCATTATTGGATTTGCTTTGGTTTACCTCATCATGAAATATATTATTCGTAACAAGGTAAGTCATGGTATTCCTTCTACACTCTATGCCATAGCTAAGAGAAAAGGCATTATTAAACGTTATCAAATGTTTGGGTCGTTTTTAACTGCCCCTATAACTGTTGGTTTTGGAGGCTCTGTAGGTTTGGAAGGTCCAACTGTTGCTACAGGTGCGGCAATAAGCTCCAATATCTCAAAACTATTTCATGTTAATCAGCAAACAAAAACTTTATTAATTGGTTGTGCAGCGGCAGGCGCCTTATCATCTATATTTAAAGCTCCAGTAGCAGCCATTATTTTCGCCATAGAAGTGTTTAGCTTGGACTTAACGATTGCGTCCATGCTCCCCTTATTATTAGCGTCATTATCAGCGATTTTAACCTCATATTTTTTCTTCGGTAGTGATGTGTTATTACCTTTTGATATTCAGGGAGAATTTTCAATTTCCGATGTCCCTTTTTATATTATTCTGGGCGTATTTGCTGGTTTAATATCTATGTATTTTTCTGAAATCTATGAACGAATTCAAAAATATTTTGATAGATTAAAATCGGCCTGGCATCGCATATTAGTGGGTGGTGTTGCCATAGGAATTCTTATTTATTTTATTCCACCGCTTTATGGTGAAGGTTTTGATGTTATAAATAATTTAATTGCTGGAAACCCTGAAAAAGCACTAGCAAATAATTTCTTCAATTTAGATCTCGCTAATATTTGGATAGTTATTGGGCTATTAGCAGGGTTAGTGTTTTTTAAAATTATAGCGAGTGCCATTACATTTGGAGCCGGTGGTGTGGGCGGTATTTTTGCACCAACGCTTTTTATGGGTAGTATGATGGGGAATTGTATTGCGAAAATAATTAACAATTGTGGTTTAGGCTTTTCAGTTTCTGAAAGTAATTTTACACTGGTAGGCATGGCAGGCTTGCTGTCTGGCGTATTACACGCACCTTTAACGGCTATTTTCTTGATTGCTGAACTTACTGGTGGTTATGATTTATTTATTCCGCTAATGCTGACAGCTACCATTTCATTTAGTTTAACAAAGCACTTTTATCCGCATTCTGTTTATACCATGGAATTAGGCCGAAAAGGCGATTTGATTACCCATGACAAAGATCACGCTGTACTGACGTTAATGGATATTAACTCTGTTATTGAAACGAATTTTATAAGTATTTCACCCGAAATGACTTTGGGAGACATCGTGCATAATGCGGTAGTAAAATCTAACCGAAACATTTTCCCCGTTATTGACGATAAAACAAAAATGCTTGTGGGTATTATTCTACTAGATGATATTAGACCTATTATGTTTGATCAAACACTGTATGACGAAGTTCTAGCCAAAGAAATTATGCAAAATCCACCGGCAATTATTGATATGGAAAAAGATAAGATGACCACTATTATGAAGAAATTTCAAGATAGTAATGCTTGGAATTTACCGGTTGTAAAACAGAACGAGTATATTGGTTTCATTTCAAAATCGAAGCTTTTAACAGCCTATCGTAGAAAACTTATAAATATTACAAACTAATTATGAAGTATCTTATTTTCTTACTTTTCATTATAACCATGACTGCTATTGTTTCAGGCCTAACACTTGACACAGAATATGCACCTAAACTTGTGGGCGGTGGTGTAATAGGCTTATTTTTTATTGTATTTCCGCTATTTTCATGGTATCGATGGAAAGACAAAAAAATGAGTGATTACTTACTTAATCAAGAAAATTTAGATAAAATGCGTGAAAGTCAGAAGCGGAAAAAAAATTAGTTCAAATTCCTCCGTTCTATAAAAAAGCGTCTCATTAATGCTGCTGCTTCATCGGCCATAACACCGCCTTTTATACTTGTTTTAGGGTGTAGTTTGGTCTGCAAATTTATAAAACCACGCTCTTGATCGCGCGCACCATAAACTATATTACTTATTTGGCTCCAATATAAAGCACCGCCACACATTTGGCAAGGCTCCAACGTAACATATAAAGTACAATTATGTAAATATTTCCCACCTAAAAAATTGGCTGCTGCAGTAATAGCTTGCATTTCGGCATGTGCTGTTACGTCATTTAACAATTCGGTAAGATTATGTCCACGCCCAATAACTTTGTTATCTATAACAATTACAGCGCCTACGGGAATTTCGCCTTTATTAAAAGCTGCTTCAGCTTCCATTAAGGCTTTTTTCATAAAATACGTGTCATCAAAAGGGTTCTCCATGCTGTAAAAATAGAAAAAGCTAACTACATTATGAACTATCTGTTAGAATCAAAAATAATTAATTTTAAATAGTAACTTGAAATCTCTATAAGTTTTAACCTTTCACGCTTAACATCCAAACATAACAGAATAGTATTTCATTTTATTTCTTCAATTTAACCACAATAATTAAGGAATGACGGGCTATTTTAATAATTTTACAGCAGATACTAATAAAATGAATTCGAATTTTCTTGATACTATAAATACGCCGTCAGACTTGCGTGAATTAAACAGTGATCAACTGCCTAAATTAGCAAAAGAACTGCGTCAATTCATTATTAATATTGTGGCCACTAAAGAAGGCCATTTAGGTGCAAGTCTAGGAGTTGTAGAACTAACTATTGCGCTTCATTATGTGTTTAATACGCCTAAAGATTTATTAATTTGGGATGTTGGCCACCAGGCTTATGTTCATAAAATATTAACCAACCGGAAAGCACATTTCGACACCAATAGGCAACTGGGAGGTATTAGTGGATTTCCAAAACGTTCTGAAAGTGAATATGACACGTTTGGTACGGGACATTCCTCCACCTCTATTTCTGCTGCATTGGGAATGGCTATTGCTTCACAAATAAAAGGAGATTTTAAAAAACATCATATTGCTGTTATTGGCGATGCATCAATAGCGAGCGGAATGGCTTTTGAAGGCTTAAATCACGCAGGTGTTACGAACGCCAATTTATTGGTTATTTTAAATGATAACGCCATAGGAATCGATCCCAGTGTTGGCGCATTAAAGCAATACCTAACAAACGTAAAGAAAGGCACCGAAAAACAGGATAATATTTTCGAAGCTTTAAATTTCAACTATTCAGGTCCTATAGATGGCCATGATATTTTTAAAGTAATTGAAGAGTTTGAACGTTTAAAAACCATAGAGGGTCCTAAATTTTTACATATAATTACCAAAAAAGGAAAAGGTTTAAAACAAGCTGAAGAAAACCAAGTCGTCTATCATGCGCCAGGAAAATTTGATGCTATTACAGGTGATATTTTACCGAAAAGCACTAAAATCCAAGCACCTAAATATCAAGATGTATTTGGCTTAACACTGGTGGAGTTAGCCCAGGACAATGAAAACATCGTTGGTATAACACCTGCCATGCCAACTGGAAGTTCTTTAAAATATATGATGGAAGCATTTCCTAATCGTGCGTTTGATGTGGGTATTGCGGAACAGCATGCCGTAACTTTAGCGGCTGGAATGGCAACCCAAGGTATGATTCCTTTTTGTAACATATACTCTACTTTTTTACAACGCGCATACGATCAAATTATTCATGATGTTGCTTTGCAGAATTTGCCTGTAATTTTCTGTTTAGATCGTGCCGGACTGGTAGGCGAAGATGGCGCTACGCATCATGGTGTTTTCGATTTAGCTTATTTACGCTGTATTCCAAATTTGATAATTGCTGCACCACGAAATGAAATTGAACTGCGAAATATGTTGTATACAGCGCAACTTGGGAAACTTAAAAACCCACTCGCCATTCGATATCCTAGAGGTCGTGGCGACATTTTAAATTGGCAAGTTCCATTTAAAGAAACACAAATAGGTAAAGGTGAACAACTCAAAAAAGGTAAAAAAATAGCGATTCTGAGTATTGGTGCTATAGCAAAAAATGTAACTGAAGCGATTCAGAGTTTAAATATTTCGCATTACGATATGCATTTTGTAAAACCTTTAGACCAATCGTTATTACATGATATTTTTAGTAAATATGACGTTATTATTACCATTGAAAATGGTACGATAATCGGCGGCTTTGGAAGTGGCATTGCCGAGTTTAAAGCGCTTAATAACTATAAGAACACCTTGAAAATATTAGGAATTCCAGATACCTTTATTGAACAAGGTACTATTGCTGAACTGGAAGAAAAAACAGGCATTAGTGCCAAACAAATAAAATTGTTTGTTGAAACCTATTTATAAATAATAGCTATTATTGCCTTTAGATAAAATTACATATAAACTAATAACCTCAATATAGCTGTCACTTGCACAAGACAATTTGATTAAAGTTATTAGTCTGAAAATTTTTAATACTAAAAAGCGATCCCTTTAATTTTCTTATAAATCAAGATAGCGCGACTATCAGACAAGGAAGCAACATAATTACAAACACTTAAAAGACGCTTGTAAATTAAGTCTTCATTGGTGTCTATAGATCCTGACAAGGTATTTAGTATCAATTTATTATAGTTGGATGCCGTTCCGTTATATTCATTATTTATCGCAGAAACATAAGTTTCCAATAAAATATTAATTACTTGATAACCTAAAATTTCTTTTTCAACGACTTCTTTAGATTGATAGACATTATTCACACTAATATTTATAATGTCCTTAATTTGAGCCTCATATTTGCTTTTATCTAATAAACCGGTTTGGAATGTACCGTTTAAAATAGCTTCTTCATTCTCAATAAAAACAGAAACCGCTTCATTAATTAACGTATTAATAGCCAAAGCGCGTAAATAACTAATCCTGTCTTGAGTAGTAGATAATTGATGATATTTTTTAGTTTGAATACTATCACGCACTAATTTTATTAAATATTCAAGCGCAAATTCCTCTTGAATAAGTCCTAAATTAATACCGTCTTCAAAATCGATAATTGTGTAACAAATATCATCGGCTGCTTCTACTAAAAAAGTTAAAGGATGTCTAGCATAACTCATGTTTCCATCAGATCCTCTAGAAATTAAACCCAACTCGTTAGCAACATCCTCAAATGCCTTTTTATCGCTTTGAAAGAATCCATATTTTTTATCGGCAATATGTGTTGTTGGTTTTTTAGGTAAAGATTCCTTCGGGTATTTTGTAAAAGCACCAAGTGTAGAGTAGCTTAACCGAATGCCACCTTCTCTACCTAAACGACTTTCAGTTAAAATTTTAAAACCGTTAGCATTACCTTCAAAATCGCATAAATCTTGGTATTCTTTATCCGTTAATTCAGACTTATATTGTTTTCCAGCGCCTGTTTTAAAGAATTCACCTATTGCTTTTTCACCTGAATGACCAAAAGGAGGGTTTCCAATATCATGAGCTAAAGCTGCTGCTGCAACAATGGCACCAAAATCGTTTGGTTGATAACCATGTATATTTTGTAAGTGCGGATATTTTTCAATTAACTGCTTACCAGCTAATCTACCAAGTGTTCTACCTACCACACTAACTTCTAAACTGTGAGTTAAACGGGTGTGAACAAAATCGGTTTGCGATAAAGGAATTACCTGGGTCTTATCTTGCAAGCTTCTAAATTCAGCAGAAAAAATGATACGATCATAATCCACTTCAAAACCTAAACGTGTTTCATCTTGCTCTTTTCGTAAACGTTTATGGTTATCGCCAAAACGCTTTAATGATAATAATTGTTCCCAGTTCATTCTTTTAATTTATAGGGTTGCAAGATACCATTTTTCCAATGTTAAGAAATCTTTTCCAAATCAGAATATATAGGAATTCCCATAACGTTAAATTAACCTTTTTGTGATATATGTTTAACCTCTAGTTAACAGTCACTTTACATCTCTACAGTTTCTTTGTGGCTAGAAATTTTGTAAAAAAACACATGAAATATTTACTGCTTAACTTGTTGTTATTCATCCCCTTTTTATCCCATGCAAACAATCCGGGTACTTTAGTAGGGAAACTTACCGATAAAGAATATAACAACGAGCCGCTTCCGTTTGCCAACGTAATTATCAAAGGAACAACCAAAGGAACCACAACAGATATGGATGGTTTGTATAGTATCAACAATCTGGAACCCGGCAATTATATTATTGTCTTTAGTTTTGTGGGGTATGAAACACAAGAGGTTGAAGCACAAATTATGGCTGGAAAAGTAACCGAAATTAGTTTACCAATGTCGGCCAGCGCAGCATCTTTAGATGAAATCATTATAACTACCACTACAAAACGCGAAAGTGAAGTTGCTTTATTATTAGAACAAAAAAAAGCGATTGAAATGAAGCAAACAATCGGCGCACAAGAGTTATCAAGAAAAGGTGTAAGTGATGTTGCAACAGCTGTAACAAAAACGACAGGTGTATCAAAACAGGAAGGCTCAAACAATATATATGTCCGCGGTCTTGGGGATCGCTATAATTCGACCTCTATTAATGGACTACCTATAACCTCCAATGATCCTGAAAATAAAAACATATCATTAGATCTGTTTTCAACTGATATTGTCGAGTTTATTTCTATTGATAAAGTATATAGCTCCAAAATTTCTGGAGATTTTGCTGGAGGTAATGTAGATATAACGTCTATTAATTATAAAGGTAAAGGCATGTTTGAGTTTTCTTTAGGCTCACGAATTGGAACCAATGCAATTGGTGAAAACAATAATTTTAAACTGCAAGACGGACCAAGTAAATTTGGTTTTTCATCCTATGATGTTCCAAATAATCCATTAGGATCTTATAGTTTTGGAAACAGTTTGGTTCCTGTAAAAGAAGTTCCTGTAGGGAGTTCTTTTGGTTTAAAAGCAGGGAAGTCTTTCGATATTGCAAAAGAAAGTAATCTTAATTTATTTGCCACCGTTAGTTTTGATAACGGTTTTGAATATAGAGAAGGTATTAACCAAAGTGTAAGTGCACAAGGCGCAAAATTAAAGTCATTTAATCAACAGCGTTTTTCTTATAACACTAATACCACGGGAATGTTTAATGCAAATTATCGCATTAACTCAAACCACAACATTGCTTATAATTTTTTAATGGTTAATTCATCTAACCAAATAAGAGACTCCTACCAAGGTTTTATCCGTGACCTCGCTGAAGAAGATAACGGATTAATTCAAAGAGCAACTTACGTTCAAAACACGCTACTTGTAAATCAATTGTTGGGTAATCATAAAATATCTGATAAAATTGATTTTGATTGGGGTGCTTCCCATAATAAAGTTGAAGGCAATATGCCTGACAGAACTCAAAACACTTTAAAGTTCAAAGAATCTTCTGGCGGTTATATATTTGCTCAAAATACAATTACAGACAACCATAGATATTATCAAAATTTAGTTGAAGATGAATATGCTGCCAATCTTGAGCTAAGCTACAAACTAAATAATAATGAAGATGGGGAAGCTAAAGGGAAAATAACTTTAGGTTACAACGGTCGATTTAAAAACCGTGACTTTGAAGCTATTCAATTTAACTTTAGAGTTACAGGTTCACAACTAAACACCGTCGTTGATCCGGATAACCTAGACACCTTTTTTAACCAAACAAATTACGGAAACGGCTTATTTGGTATTGAATCTTTTGCGGGTTTATCACCACAAACTTACCAAGGCGAACAAATAATAAATGCCGGTTTTGCAAGTTTGGAATATAAGCTTTCCAATAAATTAAGTTCAGTTGTAGGATTAAGGTTTGAACAGGTAGAGCAAACCGTTTCATGGAGAACCCAGCTAGATGCATCTGGAAGTAAAAACAGATTTGAAAGAAACGAGTTTTTACCAAGCATTGTACTAAAATACGAACTAAATGAAAAACAAAACTTACGTCTTGGTGCAAGTAAAACTTACACATTACCACAGTTTAAAGAAAGAGCATTATTTATTTATGAAGAAGTAACTGAAGTAAAAATTGGTAACCCAGATTTATATCCATCACAAAATTACAACTTGGATTTAAAATGGGAGATGTTTCCTAAAAATTCAGAGGTATTTTCATTCACAGCTTTCGGTAAGTATATTTTAGACCCCATAAATGAAATTACACTGGCTTCTTCCACAAATGATATTTCATTTATAAACACAGGAGATACAGGCTATGTTTATGGTGCTGAATTTGAAATACGAAAAGATATCTTCAATTTTAATGAAGATGATTCTAATAAACTTTCAGCAGGCCTTAATGCTTCTTATATACAAACACATCAAGAATTAAATTCTGAAAAAGTAAGAAAAGAAACCAACTACAACACAAACCTTACTGATGATACTTCAGGATTTACAGGCGCATCTGACCTTTTAATAAACGCCGATTTATCTTATATAAAAGAATTAAAAAATAATGCAAATATTATGGCAACTGTTGCATACTCGTATTTCTCTGACAGACTATACGCACTTGGTGTAGAAACAAAAGGAAACTTAATAGATAAAGGCGTTGGATCATTAGACTTTGTTCTAAAAACAAAGATTAATAAAAACCTTAGTATAGATTTTACTGCTAAAAACATTCTAAATCCCGCTTATTCAAGAATTCAAGAAAATGCCTTGCAAGACATAACCGTGTCATCATATAAACGAGGGGCTTTTTTAACTTTAGGAATTAACTATAAATTGTAAACAACACCAGGGTAACTTAACAAACTGGTGACAAAGGCTTAATACATAGTATCTCAATATTTTTAAAATTTGTAACACAATCAATTAATAAATAAACACAATGAAAAATTCAATTTCGAAATTTTTAAGCTTGGCAGTTTTTGCTGCTGTAGCACTTATTACATCATGTTCAAGTGATGATGATGGAACTTTTGATGAGGTCGATCCAAGCGCATCTTTCGTTCTTAACCGCGACGATTTTAAAGGTGAACTTAATAGTGGTGATGAGGTGATATTAGAATCAGGAACTTACAAATTAACAGGCAAGTTAATTGTAAACGATGGCGCTATACTTATTATTAAAGAAGGCGTTAAAGTTGAAGCAACTACTGTTTCTGATGCTACCGATTTTGCGGCAGTAAGATTTATAGCAGTAGCAAAAGGCGGTAAAATTGATGTACAAGGAACTGCAACTAATCCAGTAGTAATGACATCATCTAACAAAACTCCAGGTGCATGGGGAGGACTAGTAGTATGTGGAAAAGCACCAATAAATAAAGGAGTAACTGCTTCCGCAGAAGTTTCTGATTTAGAGTACGGTGGAACAGAACCTGAAGATAATTCTGGTACTATTAAGTATTTAAGACTAGAGTACACAGGTTTTGCTTACAACTCTGATAAAGAATTCAACGGCTTATCTCTTTTCGGTGTTGGTAATGGAACAACTATTGAATACGTTCAATCATACGAAGGTTCTGACGATGCTTTTGAGTGGTTTGGTGGAACTGTAAATGCTAATTATTTAGTAGCATTCAATTCACATACGGAAGTTGGAGATGATTTATTTGACTGGACACAAGGTTGGACAGGTAACGGTGAAAACTGGTACGGAAAAAGAACTAACGCTGGTAACAGAGGTATAGAAGCAGATAACAATTCTAACAACCATTTGGCTACTCCAATATCTAACCCTACCATTAAAAATATTACTTTAGTTGGTATAGGTGAAACGGATACAAGTAGCGAAACACAAGCCGTTAAATTAAGAGTTGGAACAAAAGCAACTTTTGACAACGTTGTATTAAGCAACTGGAAAACAGGTTTTGATATTCAACATACTGAAAGTATTGGTTACGTAGTTAATGGTTCATTAATTGCAACAAATGTTAAGTTTGATAATGTAACAACAAAATCTACTGGTAAAGATACTGCAGGAGCTGCTGTAGATGTATCAGCTTTTTACACAGAAGACGCAACTGCCACAGGTGCTGGAAATGGTGCTCAAAAACCAACTTGGGCTAATGGGTGGACTTTAGGTTTATAATAAAATAATAAAAAAAGAGGGTATCTTATAAGACACCCTCTTTTTTTATCACTGAACCAAACACTTTTAGTCACGTTGACCGACATTGGATTTACTCCTAGTGTTTACATTAGCAATAACATTACTAATATAATCTACTTCTTTCAGCGTATTATCTGTCCAATAAAACCATTTACCTACTTTTATGCCATTATCATAAATTGCAGAAACAATTTTCTCCCCTGCTGTATTAAAACGCAACCATTCACCTTGAAGATTGCTATCTAAATTATACGATCCTGTTTGGCTTACAATACCGTTGTCATGATAGTATACTACATCAATAACATTAGTTTCTTCGTTAAACTTTAACGTTCTCTCCTGCTGTGCAAAAGAGACCGCAGAAATTAAAAAGGTGAAAATTAATAGAATGCTCTTCATAATTACTGGGTTTGTAAAATTCGTCTATTCCAAATATATACCTTAATTAACCTTAAAGCAACGTTTTGGTAACATTAATTTAACATTAGACATTTAAACAAATGCTGTAATATGACCTTTCTACAATTCTCACTATGAAATGACGCTTATTATGCAGTCTTGGGTTTTCTTAAAACAGATAAACAGTAATTGCATATAATCCGATTCATTTTTGTAAACTATATTATCAAGAATCCTAGCGGCTATGTTTTTCCAATGCAACATTTACTATTTAAGTGAAACCCCATTCAATAAAAACATGCAAACTTATCAATGGATTCTAAAAGATAACAATTACGTAACATTACAATTCTAAACACTACGGATATTTGCAAACTATTTTAAAGTAACATATGGATAATATATACTTATTAATGATTATTGCCTTGGCCGTTTTAGCTGTAGCTGATTTGGTTGTAGGTGTTAGTAATGATGCAGTAAACTTCTTGAACTCCGCCATTGGATCTAAAGCCGTTTCGTTTAAAACCATTATGATTGTCGCCAGTGTTGGTGTTGCAGTTGGAGCCGTTTTTTCTAGCGGTATGATGGAGGTTGCGCGAAAAGGTATCTTTAATCCGCACGAATTTATGTTCAATGAAATCATGATCATATTTATGGCCGTCATGATTACAGACATTCTATTATTAGACTTTTTCAACTCGGTTGGTATGCCAACATCCACAACCGTTTCTATTGTATTTGAGTTGTTAGGTGCTTCAGTAGCCATGTCCTTAATAAAAATAGGTCATGATGGCGGTAGTTTCACGGATCTTGTACACTACATAAACACCTCAAAAGCTGCCGAAATTATTTTCGGAATACTCCTCTCAGTCGTAATTGCATTCTCTATTGGTGCTCTTGTCCAGTGGTTTGCTAGACTATTATTATCCTATAATTTTGAGAAAAAAGCACATTGGGTTGGCGCCATATTTGGCGGCTTGGCTTTAACATCCATTACCTATTTTATCTTTATTAAAGGTTTAAAAGGTATGGCATTTGCCGATGATCCTATCTCCATGTTAAATGGCGCATCTGTAAACGACTTTTTAGAAAACCAAGTAACCTTAATTCTTCTTTTAAGTTTACTTTTTTGGGCATTATTATCTTTTTTACTTATTACCGTTTTTAAAATAAATATTTATAAAATTATTATATTAGTTGGAACCTTTGCTTTAGCGCTGGCTTTTGCTGGGAACGACTTGGTAAACTTTATTGGTGTTCCAATTGCTGGATGGCTTTCTTACTCTACTTGGGCAGCGCAGGACCTTCCCGCAGAAGCTTTCAGTATGGGATTTCTTGCAGATAAAGTAGCAACACCAACTTATTTATTAATAGGTGCTGGTTTAATTATGGTGGCAACATTATGGTTTTCTAGTAAAGCTAAAGCTGTTATGAAAACGTCTTTAGATTTATCTAGTCAAGGTGAAACAAAAGAGCGTTTCCAACCTAACTTTCTATCACGTGGTTTTGTTCGTTTTGCAGTTTTAGGCTCGCTATTGTCGTCCTATTTTTTACCAAGTTCTTGGCAGAAAAAGATTGATAAGCAATTTGAAATCCCTGTTTTAACCTTGAAAAAAGATAAAACTTATGAGCTACCTGCTTTCGATTTAGTACGAGCCGCCGTTAACTTAATGGTTGCTGCCGTATTAATCTCCATTGCTACATCTATGAAATTACCATTATCCACTACATACGTAACCTTTATGGTTGCCATGGGTACATCTCTTGCCGATCGCGCCTGGGGCGCAGAAAGTGCAGTGTATCGCGTAGCTGGCGTATTAAACGTAATTGGAGGCTGGTTCTTTACTGCATTTATTGCCTTTGTTGCCGCAGCTATCATTGCTTACTTATTACATTGGAACGTAAATGTCATGGTTCCTGTTTTATTGTTATTAGTAATTATTATATTGGTGAGAAATTATATTGCGAATAGAAAAAAATCGGATGAATTGAAAGCTGAAGATAGCTTAACACGTGCCGAAAGCAGTTCCATTCAAGGTGTAATTCATGAAAGCACCAACAATATTGCAAATGTTATAAAACGTGGAAATCGCATTTATACAAACGCCATTAACGGTTTAGCTAAACAAGATTTATCGTTATTGAAGAAGAATAAAAAACAAGTTGTCAAGCTTGGAAATGAAATTGATGAATTACGAGACAACATCTTCTATTTCATTAAAAATTTAGACGAG
Source organism: Bizionia argentinensis JUB59 (assembly GCF_000224335.1). Taxonomy (GTDB): domain Bacteria; phylum Bacteroidota; class Bacteroidia; order Flavobacteriales; family Flavobacteriaceae; genus Algorimicrobium; species Algorimicrobium argentinense. Next base: position 82,796 of record NZ_AFXZ01000019.1, read on the forward strand.
TCCAGTGTCGCTGCAAGTAATTTTTACATTAATGTATTAGGTTACCTACAGGATATCACGCAATCTTTAGAATACATTTCTAAAGTAAGTCATAAACACGTTAACAATAATCATAAGAAATTAAAATTCAGTCAGATTAAGGAGTTGAAAGAAGTGGATGCGCGTTTTGAACGTTTATTCCAGAATACGAAAGCAGCTTTCGATTCACGTTCTTTTGAAGAAATTGGCGAAATTTTAAGTAGAAAGAAAGAGATTACAGATATGGTAACGCAGAAAATACACAAACAAGTAGAGCGCACCAGAACTGAAGAGTCTAGTCCGAAAAACACAACCCTGTATTTCAGTCTACTATTGGAAACTAAAGACTTGTTAAATGCAACAATGAATCTGTTAGAGGAATATCATAATGCACACGACAGTTCGGTAGAACCTGCTACAGTTGCGGAACCTGAAGATTAATAATACATATATTATATATAAAAAAGCATCTCTTTCGAGATGCTTTTTTAGTTTTCAACAGTTTAGCGGAAATTTAATTAGCACTATTTTCATTCCTTTTAATGAATAAAAATCAACTACAATAAGTTTTAAAATTATCTAGATGGTTTGTGGAGAGCCATTTTATAAATTATGAAAAAAATACTTAAAATATCTCTTTTCCTAAAATTAACTAAAAGCAAAAAGGCTAGATATATCTAGCCTTTTATTTTGACTAAAACACATACCCTTTAATAAGTGCTTAATCGTATAATAATTTAATAGCATTACGAATATGCCACATTAATCAACATTTTCATGCAACTTATGTATAGTTGGTATTAAATTATGTGTACTTGGCAAAAAATAAATACTTACACCATTTGATCTATTTCCCTCATCGTTATTTTAAAAAAGTGAAACTGCTTTTATTATATAATAAAGTTAAGAACAACAATATATTATTATATTTGATTGCATGATACGAGCTGTAATTATAGACGATGAGCAAAAAGCTATTGAGAGTTTATCCTGGGAACTCACAAACTTCAATGATGAAGTAGAAATAATAGCGACCTTTAGCCAACCTGAAACCGCTATAGATTATTTGAACAACCACACACCAGACTGCATCTTCTTAGACATTAACATGCCTACTATGGACGGCTTTCAGTTTTTAGATAGGCTGTCTAATAAAGATTTTGCCGTTGTTATAACCACAGCATACAACGAGTATGCGCTGAAAGCTTTAAAACATGAGGCTATAGATTATTTACTTAAGCCTATAGATTCTGACGATTTAAAAGACACCTTAAGGAAAATTAAAAAGCACAACTCCCTTTCTTTCCCAATAGCCAAAATCGAAGAAGTATTAATTAATTTCAACAAAAATTTCAATCAGAAGAAGATTACTATAAATACAGATGGCAAACTTATATTTCTAGAAACGGACAACATTATTTATATTGAATCTGATGGTAATTACAGCACTTTTGTAATGGCTGACAATCAGAAAATTGTAGTTACCAAAAAACTTAAAGAGGTGAATGCTATATTACCTGAAGATTATTTTTTTAGAATTCACAATTCCTTTATTATAAATCTGAATAAAATCAAGGAATTTATAAAAAATGATGGTTACGTCGTCATGCAAAGCAATAAAAAAATACCCGTTGCCAGACAGCGAAAATCAGATTTTCTGGATAAAGTTTAAATTGTAATGAAAATCTATAAGCGTATTCATAGTCCGTTCACATATTTATACATAATCGTACTACTTTTAACAACGAGCATTAGTTTTTCGCAGGTACAGGACGTAAAAAGTTTTTATAAAAAAGTAGATAGTGTAATTGCGCTTAAAACGACCCAGCAATCTGTTTTAGAATCAGCTTTTCATAACATTGCACGAGACACCATTAAACTCTCCTATCTGGTTCATAAAAGTCATCAAAAAAAATACCTAGATGGTGAATGTTATGCCTTAAACACCCTTGGTATATATTTTAGAAACATATCTGATTACAACCAAGCATTAATAGTACATTTCAAAGCATTATCCATAGCTAGAAAAGCTGGAAACCTAGAAATGGAGGTTATTACGTTAAATATGTTAGGCGTTGTTTATCGCAGAATGGATGCCATACGGGCTGCTTTAGATTATCATAACCAAGCATTGAGTTTAGCCGAAATGCCATGCGAAAGAACGTTAGAACTCCAACAATCTATAGCGGTTTCTCAAAATAGTATGGGAAATATTTATACGGCGCTAAAACAATATGATTTAGCGCTAACCCAGTTTTACAAGTCGTTAGTTATTGAGGAGGAATTGAACAATAAACTAGGACTCGCCATTAACAATCATAATATTGGTTACGCTAAAGAAAAGCAAGGTTTCTACCAGGAAGCACTTGATTATTATAACAAATCACTTGAATACAATAATGATATAAATTCGAAAATAGGTATCGTGATTTGCTTTAATAGTATTGGAAAAATATACATATATCAAAATAAATACTGTGAAGCCCGATGCCTTATTCAAGATGCTTTAAACACAGCTATTAAAGTTAACGACCAATTTTATATTGCTATTTCTTACGTTAATTTAGGATTAGCTGAATTAAAATTGAATAATCTAGACGATGCTAAAAAATATTTAAATATCGGACTAGAAATAGCTCAAAAATTCAAATTAAAATCTTCAGAAATTGAAGCTTATAAGTATTTATCTGAAACATATGAGCTTTCGGAACAGCATAAAGAAGCTTTAATAAATTATCGCAAATACGTAACACTTGAAGAGTCCCTTACCAACGAACGTAATATTCAATATGTAAATGATTTAATTGTAAAATATGACACTGAAAAAAAGAATAATCAAATTAAAGAATTAGCCAACGAGAATGAAATTGTAAAATTACGTTTAGAGCAAAACAACCGCACATTATTTTTAAGTTTATTGGGTGGGACTTTAATAATTATTACTTTTTACGTGCTGTATAGGCAGCGTCAACTTAAAAACGAAAAGAAAATTCTAACCTTGGAGCAAGAAATGCTTCGGAATCAAATGAATCCGCATTTTATTTTTAATTCTTTAAACTCCATTAAGCTCTATATTATTAATAACGAAAAGGAAAATGCGGTTTACTATCTCAATAAATTCTCGAAATTAATCCGGAAAATTCTTATTGCTTCAACAGAAAAGGAGATTTCTCTTAAGGATGAAATTGAGAATATGGCACTTTATATGAATATTGAGAATATCCGATTTTCCAACGAAATTGATTACCAAGAAATTATAGACGAAAACCTTAACACGTCTTCAATAAAAGTCCCGTCATTAATTTTACAACCATTTTTAGAAAATGCAATTTGGCATGGTTTATCAGCTAAAACGCAAAATAAAAAAATAGAATTAGTCGCCAAAAAAGAAACAGCACGTCATGTAACCATCACTATTACAGATAATGGAATTGGCCGTGTGGCTGCGGAAGAAATCAAAAATCAGAAAACCCTCAAACGTCAATCCATTGGCATCAGCATTACGAAAGCACGCCTTGAAAATTTTTCAAAAAACTTCAGAGCCGATTATAGTATCAAAATTATCGACTTGTACGACGAGAATAATTTAGCAACTGGAACTCAAGTGGTGCTTAATATTCCTACAAAATAAAGACTTAACCCAAACTAAAAACAACATTTATATCAAGGCAAAAAGTAAACTACTATTTTATTGCCAACTAAATTTATATTCAAAAAAACGAACAAGATAAAATCAATAGATAAAAATTTCCACTCCAAGATTGTATAACTACTGCAAGTTGCATAAGAAAAAAGAGGTATGAACCTTTAATAAGGTTGTGGTACTTTATTATTTTAAAATGAGCAGAATATTAGTATAAGAAGAGTAAAGTGAAAAAGAAATAGCGGATTACCGTAAACAATTTGTAAAGGGGTTGGAAAAGGATTTTTAAAATTTTTATGAAGCAAATGGGACCGTTTTATTTAGCCTTTTATAATCGAGTTTTAAGATGATTTGTGTCAATTGATCTAATAATTAGATGCATTAAAACATCAAGATCTGAGACTAAAGTAGATGCATGTAAGTTATTATGACCGATAGATAAAATTTAAAGATGAGAATAAAATTAGTGGTATAATACTTTACAGGGACAAAAATAAATCAGTGCTGGAGTTTATGCTACCGAAAAACAACAAACATATAATTGGGAGCAATTACAGAACCGTTTTATCTATGAAGGAAAAATTAAAGCTGTTAATAAAAAAAAACCGGCAACAACTCATAAAATTCGACCACTAGAAACAAATCAAAATTACTCCTAATTGCCTATTTGAAATTCTTTTCAGCCACTTTTTCCAGTTCCATATACCAATCTTCTCCAAATTTTCTAATAAGACCTTCTTTTACAAACTTATAAATTGGCACTTGTAGTTCTTTACCTAAAGTACAGGCATCATCACAAATGGACCATCTATCATAATTAACAGCTGAAAACTCTGAATATTCCTGTATACGAATTGGGTATAAATGACAAGAAACTGGTTTTTTCCAATCAATAACACCTGCATTATGAGCTTGTTCAATACCACATAAAGCGGTTCCTCTATCATCAAAGGTTACATAAGCACAATCGGCACCATCAATAAGTGGCGTTTCTAGCTCACCATCTTCGGTAGTAATAAAAGTGCCTTGCGCTTCAATGGCATCAATGCCAACTTGACGCAAAAACGGTTTTACTTTGGGATAAATATCTTTTAAAATCTGGGATTCAGACTTTTCAAGCGGTGCGCCAGCATCACCGTCTATACAACATGCACCTTTACATGCTGATAAATTACAGACAAAATCCTTTTCAATAATGTCTTCTGAAACTATGGTTTTTCCTAATTGAAACATTTGGCAAAAATAGGCAAACTTTCGGTTATTATAATGATGTAATTTCAGTTAAAATGGGCTAATTTTGTAAAAGACACTTAAATAAGTCAGCGCGTGTGGTTTTTCAGACAATTTCTGATTAAAAAATCATATTAATTGATTGTAAAACGTTTTATGTTACTATGAAAATATTTACGCTCATCCTATCTCTAATTGCTATTGTATTAATTGGTTTTAATGTAACTCAAATTGACTTTAGTGCGCCTTTTGCAGATAAAAGCATGGTGGCTATTATTACCATTATTGCGTCGCTTTGTGCGCTAACTTTACTTCAAATTTTAATGGTTTCAAAAAAAATTCAACAAAAATCTAAAAGCAAAGACTAATGTTTGACGCTTTAATAATTGGGGGAGGTGCCGCTGGTATGTCTTGTGCATTGGTTTTAGGATCAGGGAAAAAACAAGAATTTGTGGCCGATAAACGCATTGGTATAATTCTACATCAGAAAACATCGCATTTACAAAATGCCTTATTTAATAATGTTTTGGGTATTATGCCTGGAACTACTGGCGAAGCTATTTTGACTTCTGGAAAAGAGCAATTAACCTCTCTTTATCCACATGTAGACTGCATAGAAAATGAAAAAGTTAAGTCTGTTATAAAAACAACGACTGGTTTTTTAGTAACCACGAATAAAACAGAATATGCTTCAAAAATTGTGGTTATTGCAGTTGGCTACACCAATTTAATAAATATTGAAGGATTGGAATCCTATATTGAACCGCATCCTCGTGACAAAATTGAAAAAGAACGGATTTGGCTAAAAAACGATAATCACTTTATAGACAACGGACTTTATGTTGCAGGTACACTTGCTGGTTGGAGGAGTCAGTTTGCCATTGCTTCAGGAAGCGGTGCCCATGTTGCTACGGATATTTTAACGCTATGGAACAACGGTCAGCACGTTAAAGTTCATGATAAAGTTTAGCGGAAACAGCTATTTAGTAGTATCCAACATTATAACTTCTTTAATCATAACATCACTTTTATTTAAAACCTCTTCTAAAGCACCTTTACTGTATAATTGGGACGCCAAGGTAGCTTTTATATATTGTTTTACTGCTTCTTGATAAGCTACAAAGGAAATATTGGCAGTAGTTTTCGAGTTTAGATAATCTTTGAATGCCAATACAAACTCGTCTGATACCTCAAAGTTTTTTATAAAGTCCTTACGTGAATATTTATCATAAGCATGACGATCTTTCTCTAATTCTTCAAAAATAAAACTACTTATAAAGCCACTTCTTTCTAACAAGGTCAAGGTTTCGTTTTGTATACTTAAATCCAAAGGCACAAAAACGTCTGGAATAATACCGCCACCGCCATAAACAATTTTACCTTTTGGCGTGGTAAACTTCAAGGAATCGGCTACTTCAATTTTTTCGGGATCTAGAAATTCGCCACTGCTTAAACGCTCGAAATAATCATCGTAATAATCCTTATTACCATTACTATAGGTTCGTTGTATAGAACGTCCAGTTGGCGTATAATAACGTGAAACTGTTAAGCGCACGGCACTGCCATCGCCTAAATTCATTTCGCGCTGAACGAGTCCTTTTCCGTAAGATCGACGACCAACAATAGTTCCTCTATCATTATCCTGTAAAGCACCTGCTACTATTTCACTAGCTGAAGCCGAATTTTCATCTATAAGGACGTACACATCACTTTGTTCAAAATCACCTTTCTTCGTGGCAAAACTTTTCTGAATGGTTCCGCGTTTATTTTTTGTGAATAATATAAGTTTATCATTCTCTAAAAACTCGTCTACTATCTCTTCCGCAATAGCAAGAAAACCGCCGGGGTTTCCACGCAAGTCCAACACTAAATCTTGAACGCCTAATTTTTTTAATATTTTCAGTTCTCTTTTAAACTCCTTGTAGGTAGATTCCGCAAATCGATTAATTTTAACATACCCTAAAGTTTCATTTAGCATATAAGCAGCATCTACACTAGGAATAGGAATATGATCGCGTTTTACCGTAAAAACAAGAAGTTTTGGTTCGTCTTTACGGTAGATTTCTAACGTCACTTCCGTATCTATTGGGCCTTTCAGCTTGCCGATAATATCAGAATTACTAAAATATTTACCAAAGATAGAGTCGCCATCTGCCGTAATAATACGATCGCCTCCTCTAATACCTACTTTTTCACTTGGGCTACCCTCAAGAGCGCGGATAACAGTTATGGTATCATTGTGTGGATAAAAACTAATGCCAATACCTACAAAGTCGCCTTTCATGTTTTCAGAAACGCGTTGCATATCAGCTTTAGGAATATATACAGAATGTGGATCTAGATTTTCCAAAATCCTATTGACTGTAACATCAACAATGCTATCAGTATTTACATCGTCCACATATTCGTAGTCGATATAATCTATAAGTCGGTTGAGTTTTTCTTTTTTACTATTAGTAGTAAAAAGTCGATCAGATTTATCAGAAAAGTTTAATTTCCCACCAATGAAGATTCCAGCAGCGATTGCGATACCCAGGAAAAGTGGTAAATATTTCTTTTTTATACTCATTCGGATGTTAAGTCGGTAATTAATTTCAATTCTACACCTGCTTTTTCAAGAAACTGTAAACCAGAATCATCTTTATAAGCGTTCTGATAAACCACGCGGGTTATTCCAGCTTGATGGATAAGCTTACTACATTCTTTACAAGGAGAAAGCGTGATATACAATGTAGAACCCATACAGGATTGTGTAGAAGCTGCCACCTTTGAAATAGCGTTAGCTTCGGCATGTAAAACATACCATTTGGTATTACCATCTTCGTCTTCACAAAAATTTTCAAATCCGGTTGGCGTACCATTGTAACCATCGGAGATAATCATTCTATCTTTTACAATAATGGCACCAACTTGTTTGCGTTTGCAATAGGATAGTTTGCCCCATTCCGAAGCCATTCTTAAATACGCTTTATCGTATTTAAGTTGTTTTTTTTCTTTCATAAACATCCTTACTTACAGCGAAGATAACGGCTTCATCTTTTAATTACAACCTGATGATTAAAGATTTATGAAAACTTTAGCCAAAAGTTGTCTTTAGGCTAGGAAGTCGCTTTCAATTATCATAGGAATTACTAGTCCAACAACAACTGCTGAAATAACCATAACCCAATCGCGTTTTGAAAAACGAAATATCGTTTGCATAATATAGCCTAGAAAAAGCACAATAAACACAATGATAATTTGTGCTATTTCAATACCCAGAGCAAACTCCAATAATACGATGAGTTTATTACCCGATTTACCAAGCATCATTTGAAACTCTCTTGCAAAACCTAGTCCGTGGATCAATCCGAAAAATAGTGTAGAAAAAAACAAGACGCCAACTTTTTCTTTTTGCGCCCCTTTTCCAGCGGTAAAAACATTAAATACGGCTATTACCAAAATGGATATGGGAATTAAGAATTCGACTAAATACGCATTAACACTTACTACACCATAAGTAGCAAGAACTAAAGAAAGCGTGTGGCCCACTGTAAAAACAGTTACCAAAAGCAATACACGTTTCCAGTCTTTAAACAAATAAGGAACGGTTAAAACGATAAGGAATAAGACATGATCATAGGCCTTGAAATCTAAAACGTGATTGATGCCGTATTCAACGTTAAACCAGAAATTATCGAGCATTGTTTATGTAGTTTTTGGGTGTTTTCAAAGATACACTTTAAAATGATTTGAGAAAAAGCTAGTTGGAAAATCATATAAAGTTTTTAAAATGAATTTTTATTTTTACTTTTTTTCTGGATTTTTGTAATCCACTGTGACGGGAATGCTAGTCTGTGATCCGTATAGTTTAATTTCTGTTATATCCGCAGGCATATTTAAGCCATTTTCCATAATAACTTGCTTCACATTTCTAATAACCGTACTTTTTACTTCCATCGCTCGTTTTCGGTATTCCTTGGTTTGAGTCCAAAAGAGAATTTTTAAATTAACGGAACTCACACCCAACGAATCTACTACCACAAAACACTCATGATCGGCATCTTCATAAACACCTTCAGTTTTTCTAACAGTATTTAAAATTACCTTTTTAGCGAAATCAATATCATCATCGTAATCGATACCAACCATAAAATCTAATCGGAAAAAACCATCTTCTGTATAGTTGTAAACTGCTTTCTTTATAATATCACTATTCGGAATATAGACATCGCGACCATCAAAGGTTTTTAATTTCGTGTATCTAAATTCTAACGATTTTATTTTACCAAAAATATTATCAACCATCACGGTATCATCTACATCAAACGGCCTGTTAAAGGATAAAATAATTCCGGAGATAAAATTTTCGCCAACATCCTTAAAAGCAAAACCAATTATAACGGCTGATGCTCCAGCCGCTGTTAACAAACCTGTTGCTATGCCACTTAATCCAGCTACTTTTAGGGCCAACATAATTACCAGAATAACAACGCCCAATTTGACGGTTTTAGCCAAGAAATTAATCATCAATGGATCATGCCTTTTTAGCAATACTGTTTTTTTGAAAAAACGCGAAATTAAATTAGCTAGAAGAAACCCAATGATGATCATTAAAATTGCCAAAATAATTTTTGGAACACTTATAATAAAAGACTCCCAATAAGCTTGCAACGATTCTTTCATAAGTTGTAGAGAGTCTTCCATAAATTCACTTTTTTTTACACAGTTTATAATTATTAAAAATACCTTTTTGCCTACAATATATAATACCTATTTGGCAAAAATTATAGAAAAGGCGATAGTAAACGCACAAATTTCTCCCAAACATGGATATACTTAGGCCTGCTTAGCCACTTCGCTGCATCAATTTCAGAAGACTCTTTCAAATCCACAAAAAAACTGTTTTGTAATTGCTTGGCTATATCTTTACTGTAAACCATAGCATTGACTTCAAAATTAAGATCGAAACTACGATAGTCCATATTTGCAGAACCAATTATGGCTAAATCATCATCAACCACCATAGTTTTAGAATGAACAAATCCTTTGTTATATTTATAAATTTGAGCTCCGTAGTACAATAATTCTGTATAATAAGCACTGGCAGCAGCATTGACCATAACCGAATCTGATTCTCCAGGAATTATAATTTTAACATCCAAGCCGCTTTGAATCGCAATAATTAAGGCATCCATTAAGCTCTCTCCAGGAATAAAATAAGGACTGGTTATATAAATACTTTTTTTAGCGGATCCAATAGCTTTTAAAAGAGAATAGAAAATGACTGGCTGTACACTATCTGGACCAGAAGCGGCAATTTGAACCATATCGTTTTCTATGTTGTCATTTTGGGTATTGTCAGGGAAATAGATTTCGCTATAATCTAAATTGGTATGACTACAAAAATTCCAATCGCAAAGAAAAAGATATTGCAAATATGCGGTAGCTTGGCCCGTAATCATTACATGCGTATCGCGCCAGAACAGTTGGTTATTGCTTTCAAAATCGTTCCGGTATCTATCACTCATATTAATACCTCCAACAAAACTAACATCACCGTCTATAATAATAATTTTACGGTGATTTCTATAATTAAGTCGGTTAGCAAAAGCATACCATTTTATCTTATAAAAAGGTGCGGTCTGTACACCTGCATTTTGGAGTTTTTTTATAAAATCGTTTCCTAAACCATGGCTTCCAAAATCGTCATACATAAAACGAACCTCAACACCTTCTTGCGCCTTTTGAATCAGTATTTCTGCAACTTGGTTACCAGTATTATCATTTTCATAGATATAATACTCTATGTGAATGTGTAGTTTTGCATTGGAAAGGGCTTTTAATAATTCGGGGAATTTCTCTTCACCATTTATCAGCAATTTCACTTGATTATTTGCTGTTAACGGACTTCGCCCAGCACGACGAATAAACTCCACCAAGGTTTGGTGTTTGTCAGTAATTAATCCAGAATTACTAATAGATTCAGAATATGCATTCATTTTATCGAGAATACGCTTCCGCAAGGGCTCATCTTCTACTATTTTCTTGGAATACAGCTTGCGTTTTCTATAGTTTATTCCGAAGGTAAAATAAAAAAGCACACCAATTATAGGCACAAAAACAATGAATAAAATATAGGCCAATGCTTTGGTGCTACTACGCGTATCATAAAGCACTCTCATAATTACAAAAATAATTATAATAGCATAAATGATATTAACAGCCAGAAACCAATTGGAGTTTAACATATTACCTTTGAACTAATTTTGGATTCACTTTCTTCTCGCGAATTAAATAAATACCTATTAAAATTAATAAACCACCAAGAATATACCAAAAAGAAAACTTCTCTCCATCTAAAACACCCCAAATAACTGCAACCACGGGTAACAAATAACTAACCGAACTAGCAAAAACAGGCGTTGTATTTTGAATTAATTTATAATATAATAACATGGCTATTGCTGTTCCAAAAATGGTTAGAAAACTTAAATAACCAAGCGCTTCAGAGCGTTCGGGTGTCATTTCAAAATTCTCGAATATGCCCGTAAAATACAGAATAACTAATGATGGTACTGCCCAAAAGGTGAATACGGCAGCCGTTAAATCTATAGACGTTAAACCAGGGATTTTCTCTTTAATAACCAAGGCATTCATAGCATAGGACCCACCTGCTAGAACAATGAGCATGGCATACCAAAATTGTGAACCCTCAGTATTTGCCTCTGAAAAAAAGATAAGACTAGCGGCACCTATAAAACCTATTATAGCGCCTAAAACTTGTGATAATTTACTGCGTATTCCAAAGAAAAAAAAACCGAAAATAAGCACGAATATTGGAACCAAGGAATCTAAAATCCCCGCTAAAGAACTACTCACTTTTTGCTGTGCAATGGGAAATAAAAACATAGGTGAAAAATTACCAAAAAAACCAGCAACAGCCACCCAAAATAAGGTTTTTAACGGCATTTTTCTTATAGCTGGAACACCTAAAAAAGCTAAAATAATTCCTGAAACAGCCACGCGTATGGCACCAATTTCATAAGGTGAAAAGGCGACTAATGTTTTCTTAATTAGTATAAAACTACTACCCCAGGTTAAGGCGAGAATTGTAACCAAAAACCACCTATTTTTAAACAATTTTATCATGGGCACAAAGTTAAAAAGCAATTGTTTAAAACAATTGCTTTTTGAAAAGATTTATTAAAATTTAAATTTACGATAAACTTTGTAAATCTATAGGTTTTTATGCTAAATAGATGTCACTTCTAAAGTATCCGATAATTCTTCTTCGCTTTCATTTTGATATAAATAACGCTCTTTACTATCATCTAACTCGTCCATCCACTCGGTATGATGAGTTTCCGCCATCGTTCCAGTTACAACACTCTGATAGGTTTTATCGCGGTACGTTAAAATATTCTCATCCTTATCTTTTAACCACTCCTTAAACATGACACCTACTTTATCCACGTTAAAATCTGGATAATCTGATATTGCCAATAAGTCTTTAATATACGCTGATTGAAAATCGACGTGATCGTTACCTGATTGTAATGTGTCATTTTCTTTTAACCACTTGTCAATATCGTATCGACGCTCTTTTTTAGATGGTAATTTATATCTTCCCATCATATAATCTCTCGCTACCCAAGCTTGAGTATCGAACATATTAAATGTATAATATTGATCTTGCATTCCCAAGTAAATTAATCTAGGAAGATCATTAAAAAACACACCTTTATATAAATTATCTGGATACAGATTGTTTTTTGTTTTCAAACGCATTTCATCTGGTAGAAATGGAAATTTATGTTGGTAACCCGTACACATAATAACGGCATCATATTTTTCTGATGTGCCATCTTTAAAGTGGGCGATGTCGTTTTCAAAATGGGTTAATAACGGCACTTCTTTTATACCATCTGGCCAATTAACGCCAATTGGATTACTTCTATAACTTAACGTTACCGTTTTAGCCCCGTGTTTATGACACTGCACGCCTATATCTTCAGCAGAATAACTACTACCAATTATTAATAAGTTTTGATCTTTGTAGGGATCAGCACCACGGAAATCGTGCGCGTGCATTACCTGACCAGGGAAATTTTCGATACCTTTAAAATATGGCATATTTGGCGTAGAGAAATGTCCAGAAGCAACAATTAAATAATCGAATTCCTCCTCATATGTTTTGTCAATTTTCAAATCGTCTAAAACAACCGTGAATTTCTGTGATTCTTCATCAAAACTTACCCATCGGGCTGTAGTGTCAAAACGAATATAGTCACGAACATTATTCTTTTTAATTCGACCTTGGATATAATCGAATAAAACAGGTCTTGGTGGATAGGATGAAATAGGCTTTTTAAAATGCTCATCGAATGAATAATCAGAAAACTCCAAACATTCTTTAGGACCATTAGACCACAGATATTTGTACATACTTCCATGAATAGGCTCGCCGTATTTACCGACACCCGTTCTCCATGAGTAATTCCACATACCACCCCAATTACTTTGTTTTTCAATACATACAATTTCAGGAACATCATGTCCTTCTTTTTTTGCTGCTTCAAATGCTCTTAATTGTGCTAAACCACTGGGTCCTGCTCCGATAATTCCAATGCGTGTTTTTTTCATATATATTATATAAATTTTTGAATCCGCATAGGAATCCCATACAGACTATTAGTAATAATAATTTAGGTAAATGGCTGCTAATAGCAGTTAGGAAGCTTCAATCGTAAAATGATACGACTAAAAGAAATAAGCTCTTTTATGTTCCGATTGATGTTTTATATACCGAAGCTGATAAGGTACGGTTTTTGCAGCAAAAATCCAAATATTAAGAAATGAACACCATGACAACAAGGTGTTTTTAAACTGAAAAATGACAAAAAACAGCTGTTTTGATGTTTTTTGAATGAAAAAAGCTATTATTGATCAATAATAGCTTTTTATAATATGTTATTTTGAATTAAAATTAAACAATTCTACATATCCAAAGTCTGCTCGCCACCACCATTAATAAAGATAACTTGACCGCTTGTCCAACTTGAAATTGGTGATGCAAAATAAAGTACGGCTCCGGCAATATCTACTGCTTCACCTAATCTTTTTATTGGGGTATGTTTTAGCATTGCTTTTTCTAATTCTGGCGTTAAAACCGTACTCAAAGCATGTGTTCTTGTTGCTCCTGGTCCAATAGCATTCATTCTAATGTTATCTGGTCCATAATCGAAAGCTAAATTACGTGTCATATGGTTAATGGCCGCTTTAGAAGATGCATACGCACTAATAGCAGGACTCTTATTTATAGACGCCATAGAAGACATATTAATAATACTTCCATAACCTGCCTTTTTCATGTGAGGGGCTACTAATTGACACAGTCTCCACATACTAAACACGTTCATATCGAACACTTTTTTGAATTGCTCTACGCTAATATCATAAGGACTTTCTTTACCTGCGCCACCGCCACCAACATTGTTAACCAAAATTTCGATGCTTCCGAATTCCTTAACAGTTTTATCAACTAGGTTTACTAAAGCATCATCTTTAGTCACATCGCAATCTATTGCAATTGATTTTCCGCCGTCTGCATTAATTTCTTTAGATGTTTTTTCTGCCGCTTCTAAATTATAATCTGAAACAACCACTTTAGCGCCATAAGCCGCTAAAATTTGGCAACAAGCTTTTCCTATTCCGTTTGCTCCGCCTGTGACTATTGCTGTTTTTCCTTTTAAGTCAAAAAACTTTGATGTATCCATAATGTCGTGTTTTTAAATTTATTTTTGTTTCTGATAAATAACAACACCCTCTTTTAGGGTTTCTAATACCTGAATATTTTTAATTTCCATTGGTTCTACTTTCAATGGGTTTTTGTCTAAAATGACCAAATCGGCTAGCTTACCTTTTGTTAAAGTTCCTTTGATATCTTGCTCAAAAAACTCATAAGCCGCATTGCAAGTAATTGCTTTAACAGCTAAATATGGCGTTGCTCTTTCCGCTTCACCAATAACAGCTCCAGAACGTGACACACGGTTTACCGCTGTCCAAATAGTAAAAAGAGGATCGATTGGAGTTACCGTAGCGTCAGAATGGTTGGTAGGTTTTAATCCCAAATGATCTGCCGATACCATCGGACTTAAAAAATTTGCACGCCCTTCACCCAAATTCTTTACATGTTCATCACCCCAAAAATAAGCATGATTGGTAAAAAATGACGGTTCTAAATTATACATCACAAAAGTGTCTAACTGATCTGGCCGCACAAATTGTGAGTGAATAATAATAGTTCTTCTGTTTTTATCTAATGGCTGATTTAATGTTTCGCAGGCTTTTTCATGCGCTTCAATTACCATATCAATTGTAGCATCGCCATTACAGTGAATGAATAACTGGTTGTCTTTTTTATAAGCCATTTCAAATAAATTATTCAAATAATCTTGCGTTAGGCTCGGTAAACCTTTACAATCACTTTCACAACCTGGAACTTCCGTTAAAAAAGGTTTGGTAAAAAACGCAGTTTTACCTTGAGGTGAACCATCAGCAACAATTTTAGTTCCTTGTACTTTGAATCCGTTTTTATAAGTTTTAAAGTGAAGTGTAGAATCGGCTAAATTACTTTCCAATTCCGTATAACCGGCTAGCGCGATTAAATCGATATCCAATTTTCCAGCATCGGCTTGCGCTTGAAAAAAGGCAATAGTATTTCTATCTGTCATTCCATCGTGAGCGGTTGTAAAACCGTTGGACGCATAATAGCTTTGTGTAGAATCAAAAAACTCGGCTTGTTTAGGTTCTAATAGTTGAAACATATTCCCTACAAAAGGATACATAGCTGTTTCTTGAACCAAACCAGTTGGTTCTTTAGAGTTTGGAAAACGTTCTATGCTACCTCCTTCTGGATTTTTAGATTCTGCCGTAACATCTAATCTTTCAAGAGCTAATGTATTTGCCACACCCATGTGTCCGCTAGTATGTTGTAAATAGACCGGATTATCAGGCAAAACCTTATCGATATCACGTTTTGTAGGATGGCGTTTTTCGTCCAATTGACCATCATCATAACCCCAACCGAAAATCCATTCGCCATCGGCAATTTTATTATCTTCTTTATAAGCTTTAAGCCTATTAAGCATGTCGTCAATATTACTGACATCCCCTACAGGTTCAGGATTCAGATTCACTTGCCCCATCGTATTTGACACCATTCCAAAGTGACTATGCGGATCTATAAAACCAGGCAATAACGTCTTTCCTTTAAGATCTATTAATTCCGAATTTTTAAATAGTAATTCTGCCTCTGCTTTGCTTCCTACAAATACGATTTTGCCCTTTTGCTCCACAAGTGCTTCTTCATATTCAGGCTGATCGGACTCCATCGTTATTATATCGCCATTATAAAATAATTGGGAATCGTATTCGACACTAACTTCTGGCTTCGCCTCGTCTTTGCAACCAAATAAACAGAGTAGTATAATTGCGTTGTAAAATATATGTTTCATGTTTATTTATTTTTACTGATCAGTTTCATATTTCTCGAAACTTCAAAACCTCTTTTTAATAATTCCTATCATGTATAAGTGACTTTAAAATTAGTGACTATTTTAATATATTTCACTTCGAAATTATTTGTCATTTAAATAGGCTTGCTTAGATAATAACTAAAACTTACACAATTAAATAAATTTACATGTTAGTAAATCCTTCATTTTCGTTGGACGTACTTTTATCAAACTTTATGTTTGAAAGCCCAAACAAACCTCTTAAACCGCCATGAATAAATGCAATTGGCATTATAAAAATACCTGCGATTAACATTCCCAATTCAAAAAACAAAGAGCTGTCTTTAAAAGGTTTTCCATTACGCCTAGATTGAAATGCGCTAAATGGAATTCCATACATATTTCCAGCAATCATAATTTGGATTGTGGATAGCATAACATGCGCTTCTTTTTTGCCATATTCTTCTATAATAGTATTAAAAGCGTATTTTTTAGGATATCCTCTGGAATCAGCAAAATGTTGAGCAAACATGATAGCTTTAGCTTCTTCTGGTTTAATTAAATTAGTATCTCCACTTAAAAAACTGCTTATTTCTTCCCCACTCATGCCTTGGCGTAAAGCCATTTTGGTGTGCTGATATGAACAAGCCAAACAGCCATTAACTTCAGTTACTGCTAATTCTAATCGCTTTAACAAATCAGGATTCACTAATTTATTTTGCTTATTTACACTCACCATTTTTAGAGCTCTTGGCACGTAAATAAAGGCGCTATACATTTCTATTAAACTAAATCGGCGCTTAAATTCTACTCTAGAGCGTACTTTTTCCGGAATGGCAATATCTATATTCATCACTTCTAAACTTTAATCTTAAATGTTAGTCATCCCATTCATCACGAATTTCTTCCAGAAGATTGTCATATCGGGCTTTTAATTCGGCTGAAATAGGTTTTGAGGATTTATGAATTTGACGTAATTGTATTGACAAGTAAATGCTAAAGAGTCCTGCAAACAAGAAGCTCAAAGCTATTAAAATTACCACACTCATTCCCGCAAATATTGGGTTCCAAATTAATATAAATGAAAAAATAATCCCTAAAACTCCCAGTACTAATAATACACCCCAATTTCTGCTACCGTATCTTTTTAAATCTACCGCAAAACTGATGGCTGCAACGGAACGAAATAATAAAATAAATCCAATATAAAATGCTAAAACGGTAATAGATAGAGCGGGTTGCATAACTAATGAAGTACCTACAATAAATGTAATAATTCCGAAAGCTAAGGACCATCCCCAATTTTCTAATTGATGTCTGTTTACCACTGCAAAAACAATTTCACCTAAACCACCAAATAAGAATGAGAAGGCAAAAAGAATTGATAATGTAAGAATAGAACCTGCTGGCGACATGAATACTACGATACTGATAATAACGAAAAACAAACCTACTAGCAGCGGAATATACCAGTGTTTGATTGCTTCTTTGATTGATTTTAAAAATGATGCTTCCATAATGATTGTTGTAAATTGGTTATTAATGTTACTGTGTGTTTGTATTTGTTTTTGGGTTTTAATCAACAAGTTTAATGCTCATTTCTTGATCTTCAGAAAGCGAGAATTTACAATCCTTAAATTTTGGTGCCGAAAATTTTGGTTTAAAGTTATTAGAAAACCCATAAGATTCTTTTGGAATACCTATAAAATTAAGATTGCAAATACCATCAGAGTTTTCATCATGATACATGGAAATAGCATAATCGCCTTTTGGCAAGTCTGTAATAATTAGTTGCTCTGTATTTTTAGACACTAACACTCGATAATGTCTGATTTCTGAATCTTTTTCAAGCCAACCTTCTTCAGCACTATAAATACCAATAATAATTTTACCTTGAATTGATTCAATATTTTGAATATTTATAGTCAGTTTTGGTTTATCGCTTGCTAAAAAACCTAATAAAATTGAGAAATAGAAGAATAAAGTGTTCATAATTTATGGGTTTACATTAAAATAGTACGGTATATGCTTTTGCTTTCACATTAATAAAATCGATTAATTAAAGTTATTTATTATTACTAAAGTTATTAAAAAATTATACTATAACCTTGCATTTGATAGGTTGGTATATCTATAAGCGCGGATAGCGTTAAGGCTATTTTAGGATTTAGTTCCGTTTCTGGATCTACTTTACGTTCGGCAGCTGCTTGACCGCAAAAATGAAGTGCCACACCATAATCTGTTAGTTTATCTATTAAATCCAAATTAGGATTTGGCTTGCTCATTCTACTTAAATACACATCCTCCTTCATTACAAGCGGCGTTGCTGGACCACTAACTACGGCTGCAACGTGAATGTTTTTTTTGGGAACACCGGCATTTTCTAATAAATTAATAGTTCGTGCAATTTTCCATAGGGCTACGTTTACCCCTTCGCGTTCCTTATCTGTCGTGATATGAAAAAGCAACTTATATTCAGATGCTGGATCGGGTTTAATAACGGCTTTTTCATAATCTACAATTCTGCCGTAACCTTCAATTGTTGGCGTTTTCCAATCTTGTGCATTCATATTAAAGTGAATTATTGTAATAAAGAGTATGCCAATATATTTTGTCATGTTGAATAGTTTTACTGCAGGTTAAAAAAATGTTGTTTTAATTTTTTATCATTATTTTGCCATGCTTCTAGGGGTTCAGATTGTTTTAATAAATACCATTTTACAGGTTTTTTAAATATACACGCTGCCATTTTTTTAATGGACGATACCTTTTCGGCTTCCATTGCAAAAAAATCTTCCAAGGTATCTTGTCTAAAGTTAAGGTTTTTTTCAAGAACATCACCATCAGCATAATACCCACAATGAAAATTTTTATCGGCAAAGGCATGCTCTGGAAAATCTAGTTTACCCAATCCAAAAATAGCAAAAGAGCGTTCTAAAAAATGTTCGTAGCTAATTCGGCAGGTTTCGCCACCTCCCAAATTAAAAATTTGTTTAGCTACTGCAGTTTCATTTTCAATTGCATTTACAAAAGCTCTTGCGGTATCTCGTGGTGTGGCAATTTCTAAAGCGGTATTTAAAGGCTGATGAAACATTAATTTAGACATTTTATGGTTCCCCATAATGGCTGCTAATCTGAAAATTGTCCAATTTAATTGACTGTTTTGAACAGCTTGTTCTGCTTTAATTTTCGTTTCTGCATAAGCGTCACCTTCACTTGGAATTAAAGGATCGCCTATATGTATATATGGATTTTCAATACGATCGCCATAAACCGAAATACTTGAACTATACATAAAAAAAGCATTTGGGGAATGTGCCTCCAATTGCTGAATTAAGTTTTGCGTTCCTTTGGTGTTTACGTTATGCGCTAATTCTGGCATCTCGTCTGCAAGCGGTGGAATAATGGCTGCTAAATGAATCACCGCATCTACATCCTTGATATTCTCTAAATCTTTCGGATTAGTTATATCACCATATATTAAGGTAATTTGATTTTTAAAAGGTGCTAATTTTTCAGTAGAAAGCTTCGTTTTTTTATCAAAAGCCGTCACATTAAAATAATCTTTTTGAAGCAATTGTTGTAAAGCTTCGAAACCAACAGTTCCAGAAGCGCCAGTTAATAAAACGTTTGTTTTTTTCATTTAGAAATTTAATTAATTCTTGAATTAACTATTAAGCAAATGCTAGACCAAAGGACGACTTACTCTTTTTTTTGTGAAAATTTTATAAAAAGAAATAGTGGGAAATGAGACCTTAAAGAGATAGCACATTATCACTTTTAAATTATTACTATTGGTATTAAAAAGCAGGAAACTAAATTTCAACCTTAAATTTAGCTTCCTATTGTTAGGGTTTTTAGCCCATTTTCTTAATGTTATGAATAACACCACCATCCACCAAAATATCGGTTCCTGTAATAAAACGCGCAGCATCACTTGTTAAAAAATTAACAACATCTGCAACATCTTCAGGCTGACCATTACGTTTTAATGGTGTGGCTTGCTTAATGTTTTCCATGCGTTCTGGATGCTCTTCGGCAGCTTTTAAACCCATTGGTGTTTCAATTACACCTGGAGAAACACTCACAATTCGCGCGCCTTTTGCACCCCATTTACCCATGTGTTTCTGCGTTAATAATTGCACGCCGCGCTTGGAAAAATTGTACATAGTATCTGAACTGCCATCAACAAATTTACTCACCGTATCAAAAGAATTTTCTTCCTGTGGGTTTGTAAGCGCATCATCATAAACTTCATTTGCCGGTACAACATGTGCCATCATAGAAGACAATAATACGGCTACTGAATCGGTAGTAGCGATTTTATAAAAAGCATCAATTAAATATTCTGTTGCAACTAAATCAATCGTGAAAACTTTTTTTAAATCGGTAACCGTACCACTCACACCAGCTGTATGGATTAATGCTTTTAAAGTTCCATTAACTGAAACGAATTTTGTTAGCTTTTCAACATCAGATTTATTGGTAATATCGCAGGCAATTCCAGAAACGTCAAAGCCTTCTTTTTTTAAAGTTGCCACTGATTTATCAACCATTTCTTGCGAATAATCCGTTAGAATTATAGACTGATTTTTAAATGATCGCGCACAAGCTTGTCCAATTCCGCCAGCACCGCCAGTAATCACAATTTTTTTTGTTTGAGAATTCATATTAATAGTTTTTAAAGATTATTATTAACTTTAAATTTTTAAGCGTTTTTGCTCCGCTTAAAAAATAAGCCCTAATTAAAAAAGCTTTCAATTAGGGCTATTTTAATTTTTACTATTCTTATTTAATAACGCGTTACTGCGCCAAAACCGTTAAATTTAGATAATTCGCCTTTTGGAAGAAATACGACATCGCCACCAAAACTCATATTTAATTCAATCATTTCGTCAAAAACATCATCAATTATCCCTGTATCCGTTCTATGATCTTCCGATACATATTTGATTTCATCATTTTCCAAAACAGCTGGCTGAAATAAACCTTGCTCAATGAAAAGTGTTTCCACTTTACCGTCGTTAATAGCTCTCCAAATATCATTAGTATCAGATAAAAACTTATTATCTGTAACGGCTTTTAAAAGCTCGGCCTTTCTATCATCATTCATTTTTTTGGTGTGAGCCTCTACTATTTTCCAAGCCTCTATAACAATAGCTTGATCCTTTTCCGTCATTCTATTAGAGTTTAAAAAAGACGTGAAAATACTGTCTTTTTCATCCGCTATTTTTATATACTCGCCATAGTTCTCTTCAACTGTACAAATTAAAACAGGAAGTGGATTATTTTTTCTAATGATATTTACTTCCTTATCAACTTGGTTAAAATATTCAGCCATTAAGCTTGACTTTTTAGATGAAACTGCTGCTTCTGTCTTATTTTTAGAGAAAAACTGCTTGTTTTCAAATGGAAAAGGCGATTTGAATTCTTTAACAACTTTATCATTTAAAGCTTCAATTAAACGGGCTTTTTCCTGACTTAAAACTAATACATAGTAATTTGATTCTGAATGAATAGATCTCATTAAATCTCTTGTAGAAAACGTGTCATCAATTACCACGCGATCTTCAACTTTTATAGCTAATCTTGAATATTCAGCTATGTCATCGTTTACAAAAAGAATTAAACTATCTAAATTATGGCTGAAGTCTATATCTTTTGCAAGCGCATGCAATTTATCCAATAAGGCTGTTGCATTTCGCTTCGTAGTATCCGCCAATAACCTTGTTTCGACTTCTTTAATATGATTTTTTAAAGTGATTTCATCTTTTAAATAGTCTGGATGTGTTCTATGAGAGTTCATTATTATAGTAATGCAATTCTCCGAATTAATGTTTTTTAATTTTTTTAGAGTAGTCTTCATAATTTAAAATGTTTAGTTAATTAATAAATAGTGTGTTGTGTTGTTTTAAAATAGATTCTTATAAATTGGATACACAATTTTCCAAAAGCCCGATTTTATGTGATTTTTTATGATAATTTAGTCGAAATAAACAGCTTCAAAAACTGCTAAAGGTGCACGCTTACCAACATTTAAAGACAATGTTTCATTATTAACAGTATAATTATCTGTCAGTTCAAAAATCTTTAAAAATGCTGATTCATTCACATCCACATCTGGACACGCTTTTAGGGTTGTTGCCATGTTTACAAAACGGATTCTGTTCCCATCTTCTAACATATATTCACCACTTAAGCCATTGCAACCTGCAAAACCTGTAACACGATTTCCGTCATTCTTTAAAGTGAAATAAATTTCACGCTCTTGGTTGTCTGCCATAGTAACAGCTTTACCGTCTAATGTTTTAAGCTTCCAGTAAGTCTCGGTAATTTCATTGTCCATAACTACTTTTTTAAACTCGGCTAATGGTGCCATTTTAGCTTTGTTTAATTCTAAAGTATTGTTGGTAATTCTAAAGTTATCAGCCGTTTCAAAAATGTTTATTATTAATGATTCATCTATTTTAGCATCTGGACAAGCCATTCGAGTTGAGCCTAACTTGGAGAAAGAAACACGTCCGCCTTCTTCCATTTTATAGGTTCCCATAAACGTATTACATCCTGAAAAACCACTAATACTATTTGTTTCGGAGTCTAAAACGAAATGAATTATTTGTCCGTTTTTTTCTCTATCGGTCATATCCTTACCTTCCAGCTTGGTAATAACCCATTTGGTATTTTCAAGCGTTGCCACCTCATCTTTAATAGTTGGTGTTTCCATTTGAGTTACTTCTTCTTTTACTTCCAAAGAATCATTGGTTTCGGATTTCTTACCAGAATTACAGCTCATAAATGCGACTGCAATAATTGATAATGTTATTATTTTTGTTTTCATGTTTATTGTTTTAGTTACATAAATATAGTTTTAGTTCGTAACATTACGAACTAAATAAGACTAAAGTATTGTTAAAATTTAACAATCCGGCGCTTAAGCAGTTAAATACTGGTTTCTTCTCCTTTACGAAACTTTGTAAGCGCCTGAAATACTTCGTTTACCAAATTTTGAGTTTTCCGTAAATAATCTTGTGTTATATTTCCCACAGATTTTTCGTATGAAAACTTCTCTGGATGAAACTCTTTATTGTAGTCATTAATTTTTTCTACCATTTCAATTTCACGTTGAATTGATTGATGATAAAGCTTTAAAGACTCCAACTGAAAATGTTTGGCTATTATGAAATACCGCTTCCTATCTCCAGGCTTTGTATAATACTTTAAGTATTCTAATTGCATTAGAACCTTTATGTTCACCGAAGTGGAACTTTTACTGGCTTCAATAGCCCGACGAATCTCCTCAAAGGTTAAACCCTCATACGACGACAACGTTAGCAGTGCAAAAATCCTAGCTGCTAATGGCGATAAACTTAAGCGCTCTTCAATTCGAACGCCTATCTCTTCAATAAGTTGTTTTTTCTTTTCTGAAAGTATCATACCTTCAAATATAGTTTTAGTTCATAACATTACGAACTAATTGATACTAAAGTTTTGTTATTTTTTCAATAATAAAGCACGCGTAAATTATTTGATTAACCTTTTACACATTAATTTCTAAAAAAATTGCTTCTATAACAATATCCTTTTTCATGAAAAAACCGCTTCAATATGAGGCGGTTTTTTATTTATGACAAACATTTATGTCTTCTAGTTATTAATATTACTTCTTCATTACTCTAAATGTACTTGATTCACCTGCATGTTTTAGCGTTACAAAATACATGCCTGACGTTAAAGCATCCTTTACAGAAACCGTTACTTTATTATCAGTAACTGATAATGTGTTATTGAAAATTTGTCTTCCAGCCATATCCGTGATATTCACAACTACCTGCTCACCGTTTAATTTTGGCGCATGAATGTAGAATGTACCATCGTTTAATGGGTTTGGATATAGACGTCTTTCTACTAACATCATGTTATCATTAATAGACATTGTTGGGCATGTTACGCTAATTATGAAGTCTCCTGCCGAAGAACTCCAGTCATAGGTTCTAATAATTAGCGCTTCTGTAGCGGCAGCTGTAAATGTAATCGTCTCTTCAACACCATCTGTAAAACCATTGTCTACACAATCAATTTCAGTTAAACTACCACATGCACCAGAGTAAATTGCGAGTACTGCGTCATAGTTTGCTCCAACAACAGTTACTGTATATTCATTATTTTCAAGTACATCAAGCGTGTAAAACACATCCTTTTGTGTACCAACGCTACAAGATGCGCTTCCCATTCCACTATTAGTAGCGCTCAAAGTAGTGCCAGCAACTGAATCACCACATGAAAGTGGTATAGAATTTATGCAATCGTTACTAGGAGGTGGACAAAAAGCTGGAGAATTAATAGATGTAGAAACATAACAATCTCCATTTTGAATACCCATGGCACCTACGCTAAAGTTTGTTCCAACTGTAAATGGTCCAAAAACTTCAAAATCATCAGCAGCTACTTCAACTGCATCCGAGTTATTGGCAGAAACATTGTAAGACGTGTTTCCATACCCACCTGACAGCGTTACCATTGCATAGTATGGGCTGCCTTGCTCTATACAATCAACCATTGGATTGCCATCAACATCTTGCACTTCAATAGTTATTATTGGTGGCGTACATGTTTGAATTCCTGTACAGTCTAGTCCGGCATCAGTAATGGCCCAGGTAAAACTACCCTCCAATGCTATTCTAGCATTTTCGCCTGTACAATAAGTACTATTGCCAGCATGGAAGTTTACCCCAGCTTGCAAAGTAGGCAAAGCACGCCAACCATTTAAAAGCGCATCGTAATTGAGTGTTGAAAGCGTAGCGCCTTGAAACATATCGTTCATAACGGTCACATTACTCACGTTCCAAGCACCAATGTTTTGATTGAATGCTATAGCATTTGTAAACATATTTGCCATATTGGTAACACTACTCACATTCCAAGTGCTAATATCTTGATTAAATGCAATTGCCTCATAAAATACAGAACCCATATTAGTCACATTACTTAAATCCCAAGTACCAATGGCATTATTAAATGCGGAAGCACCTCTAAACATACCCTCCATAGTGGTCACGTTACTCATATTCCATGAACCAATATCTTGATTAAATACGGATGCTTCGCTGAACATATATGACATATCGGTTACTCCAGAAAGGTCTGGCGCATCCGTTGCATTTCCAACAAGATTGTTGCAGCCATAAAAAGCAGAGCTCATTGAGGCCCATTCAGTAGTTCCCCATTGTTCTATGGAACGTATTTTTTCTCTATCTCCAGAATTATTAAAGTAAATACGCGGAAAATCGCCACTGATCTTAACCGTATATATACCCGGTGTTTCATAAGTATGAAGTACGTCGCCTGAAATTAGAGCATTCGCCGTACCATCTCCCCAATCAACCCTGTAGTTATAACCAACACCAGTAGTAGGTATGTTAATGGTTTCGTTAGCAATAGTGGTCTGCCATGTGGTTATAAATGAGGTTGAATTATCAACCAACCAAACATAATTTGTATTACCAGGTGCAAAGCAATTGTCTTTAGTGTAAGCTGATACAGCACTATATTCTCCTCCGGGAGCATTATAACCAGGATCGCCTAAATCAACTGAATAATCTTCATCTATTTCTAGGCAATCATCAACACCCCATGTAGTTGCCCATGCCGTATGGGTTATAGTGGCAGGGTCGGCGGTATTAGAATTCGTAGAAATAGCATAATCCGACGGACCACCTCCAAATACCAGTGCAGCAGCCTCTAAACCATTATACACCATCGGATTATCATTCCACAAAGGGCCATCATCAGTATTAAATGCGCCAACGTATGTTGCCTCTAGATTTCTGTTGGTCGTGCGCGAAGTAGCACTTCGCTGCAGCCTTATAGTCTTTTCTATTTGAGTCTGCATTTGTAAAGATGCGGTTGCGTTATTCGTAACTTGGGCTGATGTAATTTGGGCATTAACTTGGATGCCTAAAAAAGCCAAAATAAAGAGAAGTAATAAAGTAATTTTATTCATAGTAAAAAAGTTAGTGAGTTTGTATTCAGGTTAAATAATTAATAAATAGCGTTGTAATGTTTTTTAAAAAATACAATAAGACGATAATTGTTGTCACAATTATACTTCCTATAGACTAAAAAAAAAATCATACAGCAGCGGCAATAATATACTAAATGCCAGCACTATACAATACGTATGGGTACGTAGATTTGGTGATTTAGTTGTATTTACGCCCAAAGAAAAGCTAGAATACGTGGACTCAAAATATGAAATAGTGATGCGCCCGGATATATATTTTAAAAAACACCAGATCAGACGAAATTGAGAAAATATGTACTATCAGATTAAAACTTCCTGGACCAAGAAAATTTATTGAAGCAAGTCATAGCAACTTTTAAGATTCCATTTCAGAATCTATTAATAATTTAGACCGTAAATAAATTACGCAAGGTTAAGGAAAAATGAATGGTTACTAGTTTTCGAAATTAAGTACCTAATAATGAAAAATAAAAAAAGCCTTAACATTTCTTGTTAAGGCTTTCAGTACTCAAGGCGGGAATCGAACCCGCACGTCTTGCGACATTGGATTTTGAATCCAACGTGTCTACCAATTCCACCACTTGAGCGTACTTATTTGAAGTAGATTGCAAAATTAGAAAATAAAATCCTTCTAACAATTAAAAATACTGTCTTTTATGCTTTTGGAGTTGAAATAAATTCTTAAATTTGCACCTCGTAAAACAAGAGTGATTATAAATCATTATCATACAATCGGTTAGATATGCCAAACTCCCACACAGAAGCCAAGATTTTTACCTGTACACAAAGTAAAGTATTAGCTCAAAAAATTGCTGACGCTTTTGGTATTCCTATGGGTAACGTTATTACCTCAACCTATAGTGATGGTGAATTTCAACCATCATACGAAGAGTCTATCCGTGGAACCCGTATTTTTATTATCGGATCTACAAACCCAGGTGCCGAAAACTTAATGGAAATGTTATTGATGATTGATGCTGCAAAACGCGCTTCAGCTAGACACATTACCGCCGTTTTACCATATTTTGGCTGGGCAAGACAAGATAGAAAAGACAAACCACGTGTGCCTATTGCTGCAAAACTAGTCGCAAAAATGCTAGAAGCAGCTGGAGCAACACGAATTATTACCATGGATTTGCATGCGGATCAAATTCAAGGATTTTTTGAAAAACCAGTCGATCATTTATTTGCTTCCACTATTTTTCTACCGTACTTAAGAGGTTTGAAACTAGATAATTTAACCATTGCATCACCAGATATGGGTGGTTCTAAAAGAGCATATGCATATTCCAAAGCACTGGAAAGCGATGTAGTTATCTGTTATAAACAACGTGCCCAGGCTAATGTCATTTCGCACATGGAATTAATTGGCGATGTAACTGGGAAAAATGTGGTGCTAGTGGATGATATGGTGGATACCGCTGGAACTTTAACAAAAGCAGCCGATTTAATGATGGAACGTGGTGCCTTAAGTGTTCGTGCTATTTGTACGCATCCTATTTTATCAGGGAATGCTTATGAGCGTATAGAGAATTCTAAATTAGAAGAATTAATTGTAACCGATTCTATTCCTTTAAAACAAGAAAGCTCTAAAATTCGCGTATTAACTTGTGCTAATTTATTTGCTGAAGTGATGCAGAATGTGCATTATAACAAATCTATTAGCTCAAAATTTGTCATGTAGTATCGTTTAATACTACCAAAACTAGAATATTAATAATAATTATATATTTAAACAATGAAGTCAATTACAATTAACGGATCTAAAAGAGAAAGCGTAGGCAAGAAAGCAACAAAAGCCTTACGTAATGCTGGACAGGTACCTTGCGTATTATACGGAGGTGGCAAACCAGTACATTTTAATGCTGAAGAAATCGCATTTTCAAAACTGGTTTATACGCCTAATGCGCATACAGTTGTGATTTCTTTAGAAGGTGGAGACAAATTAAATGCAATTTTGCAAGATATTCAGTTCCACCCAGTAACAGATAGAATCTTACATATAGATTTCTACCAATTATTTGAAGATAAAGCTATTTCTATGGAAATTCCTGTACACTTTATAGGAAGTTCTAAAGGTGTTAAAGCTGGTGGTGTTTTACGTAAAAACGCACGTAAATTACGTGTGAAAGCTTTACCAAGTAATTTACCTGATTTTATTGAGGTAGATATTACGCCTTTAAAAGTTGGATCTAAATTATATGTTACTGCTTTAGAAAACGAAGCATACCAAATCATGCATACTGACAACACAGTTGTTTGTCAGATTAAACGTGCAAGAGCTGCAGTAGTAGTTGCCGATGAGGATCTTGAGGATCTTGAGGAAGGTGCTGAAGCAACTCCAGAAGCAGAAGGACAAGAATAAACCCTTTTTTTCGCAGTGCAAACATTTATAAAAGCATTCTATCCCGGTAACTATCGGGATTCAGAATGCTTTTTTAATTTTACATACATTTGAAGCATGTACAAATTCTTTAATTTTTTTAAGAAAAGCCAAACTTTTAAAATAGACGAAACAGATAGTATGAAAAAATTTCTAATTGTAGGTTTAGGGAATATTGGTGCTAAATATCATAATACACGCCATAATATTGGATTTAAAGTATTAGACTTTTTAGCCGACAAAGAAAGCTTAACTTTTACAACCGATAAGCTAGGCGATTTAACCACCTATAAATTTAAAGGTCGAACGTTTATTTTATTAAAGCCGAGTACGTTCATGAATTTAAGTGGAAAATCTGTTATGTACTGGTTAACCAAAGAGAAAATTCCTTTAGAAAATTTACTAATTATT
Source organism: Bizionia argentinensis JUB59 (assembly GCF_000224335.1). Taxonomy (GTDB): domain Bacteria; phylum Bacteroidota; class Bacteroidia; order Flavobacteriales; family Flavobacteriaceae; genus Algorimicrobium; species Algorimicrobium argentinense. Next base: position 112,000 of record NZ_AFXZ01000019.1, read on the forward strand.
ACCGATGATTTGAATTTGCCTTTCGGAAGCATTCGCTTAAAAACTAAAGGAAGTGATGGCGGTCACAATGGACTTAAAGATATTCAAGACAAATTAAACACCACCAAATATAATCGTTTCCGTTTTGGAATAAGTGATGAGTTTAGTACAGGCCGACAAGTAGATTATGTTCTTGGCGATTGGTCTGACGAAGAAAACAAAGCCTTAACAGAGCGCTTGGAAAAATCGGTAGAACTCATTAAATCTTTCGGAACTGCAGGTATTAATAATACCATGAGCAGTTTTAATGGAAAATAAAAATGATTTTTATAATATTGAAATAGCTAATGCTCTCTAAAAATTAGGGTTTTCGAAACAAGACAAATTCTTAATTTTAGACCTTCAAGTACAGCCAGAGTAATTGGTAGCGTAATTTTTGTAATTTTATGTTTTTATGACCCTTCCCTATAAACATCATAAAAAGAGCATTTATTTAGCAATAAATAGTTTAAAGCATCTATAATATACTGTTATTTTAGCTATTTTTACTCGATACAATTATTTTAGCTAATTTTAAATGCTTATCATGAAACAAAACAACTTTCTACTATTTTGGTTAATTCTGTTATTTATTGGTGGATCTAATCTATATGCACAGCAGAATCCGAACTTTAAATCCATTCCAGAGGGGCCATTACAATTAACAGTAGAAAATCAAAGACATTTAGCTGAAACAGGATATGTTAGATGTGCTACGGTAGAAGTGGAAGAATTACGCCGACAGAACAATCCTAATATACAATCCAAAGAAGATTTTGAAAATTGGCTAGCACCTTTAGCTGAAGCACGTAAACAACGTATTGCCAGCGCCAGAACAAATGGAACGCATAGAGGAGCTATTATTAATATCCCAATTATTTTTCACGTACTCGCTGGATCTCCCGGTGATGTTCATGACATATCTGCCGAAAAAATACAAGCACAAATAGATCAGTTAAATTTAGATTTTAATAATCTTTCAGGAAGTACGCATCCAGCAGCTGCATCTGCCGAAATAAATTTTATTCCTGCTGTAGTTGATCCAGATGGTAACATATTGCCAGAGCCAGGTATTGATAGACAATATGGTTATACTGGTGCACTCGAAACAGCACAACTCGACAACTCCATTAAGCCAGCCACTATTTGGGACCGTTCTTTATATGCTAACATTTGGACAGCAAATTTAGAAGATACCTTATTGGGTTACGCACAGTTCCCCTCAAACTCCACACTTCCAGGGATGGATGCTAATAATGGCTCTGCTCTTACAGATGGTGTTGTGGTTCTTTCTGGTAGTGTCGGTTCATTAATTAATGAAGGAACAGCAACCCCTTATAATAAAGGTCGGACATTAACACATGAAATGGGTCATTGGCTTGGCTTAAGACATATTTGGGGAGATACTTCAAATTGCACAAACGATGATTACTGTGCAGACACACCAGATTCTAATGCATCTAATAGCGGATGCCCTACTATTGATAGATGCTCTGCAGATGGATTAGGCCCTGACATGGTTGAAAACTATATGGATTATACAAACGATGCTTGTATGAATATCTTTACTGCCGATCAAGTAAACAGAATTATTACAGTTCTTGAAAATGCGGATGGCATTTCAAATTTGCAAAACTCAACAACAGGTAACCCAGAACCTATAATCGCATTTCGTACACCAATCTTAAATGAAATGGAAGGTACAGGTTGTAATTATAGAGATTTGGATATTCCAATTCAGATAGGCAAAGCGCCATCTGCAGATGCTACTATAACGTTCACTTTAAGCGGTACTGCAACCAATATGACGGATTTCGAACTTGTAACGCCTACGGTTACTTTTACTGCCGGTTCTAATGATATTCAAACCTTAACTTTACGAGTTTTTGAAGATAGCTTTATTGAAGATGATGAAACCATCATTGTTTACATGACTCTAGCCACATCTGGCGATGCCGAATTAGCAACAAACGGCTCACAAACCCTAACGTATACAATAGTTAATGATGACACTGCCCCTACTCTAAATTCTTTAGTCAACGTATTTTCTGATGGTTTTGAAACCTATAACGATTTTGCCAGTAACCCAGTAGGTGGCTGGACTATGAAGGATATGGATGGTAGTACTACTTATGGCATTTCAAATACAACATTCCCTAATCAATCTTATACGGGTACATTTATAGTATTTAATCCAAGTCTAACAAGCCCTTCTTTAGTAGGAGAAAATTTAGACACACATTCAGGCTCTAAAGGGTACTATTGCTTTGCTGCAACTACTCCTGACAACAACGATTATATTTTTACGCCGCAGATTCTCCTAGATGGAATAGATAGCGAGCTTAAATTTTGGGCTAGATCCGCCACAGCTGAGTATGGTTTAGAACGTTTTAGAGTAGGTGTTTCTACTACAGACACAAACCCAGACAATTTCACATATTTAACAGCTTCCCCTTATGCTGAAGCTCCAGATACATGGACAGAATTTACTTATGATTTATCGGCCTATAATGGTCAAGATGTCTATATAACAATACATGTATTATCTAGTGATGCTTTTGCTTTTATGCTAGATGATGTTTCTGTTACAACATATAAATCAACCACTGCACAAACAGCTGTAAATCCAGGGGCATCTGCTAGAATGCAGCTTTCTGGAGTTGTTGATGTTTATTCTTATGATAATACGTCAGGCAATATTATGGCCAGATTAGAAAACAACGATAGTTTCGATTATGGCTGTTTAGATATTTCTGTCATACGTGAAGGCTCTGGATCTCAAGTCTTCGTAAACACAAACCTAACAGAGTTTGCAATGGATAAAGTTTTTAACATAACTACAGAAAATGCAAACACAAATGGAGACATTACAATTTCCTTCTACTTTACAAAAGCAGAAATCGCTGGATGGGAAACGGCAACAGGTAAAAACAGAACTGAACTATATATTTTTAGAGAAGTAAATGGTACGGTTGAAGAAACTATAGCTGCAACTGTTGGTAACTTTGGTGACGACATCGTTACCTTAAAAGCTAACTTTACGGACTTAAATGGAACGTTCTATTTTGGACCTCTAAATGCATCCTCAAGTTTACAAAACGATGGGGCAAACAACTTTAGCGTGTACCCAAATCCTGCTTCAAATCAATTGACTATAAAAGCTCATAATATATTACCAGATAGCTACACGGTTTATAATATCCTTGGTCAAGTGGTTTTGAGCAATGAAATTAATAACGGATCAGATTTATCCATAAACACGTCTTATTTAAGCAAAGGCATGTATTTTATTAAATTATATCAAGCGTCTAATCAGGTTTCCATACCTTTTATCAAGAAATAGCAAACGTTTTTTGAAACTTAAAAGCGGATTGGTACTTATATCAATCCGCTTTTATATTTTTGTACAAATAATTCGTCACGTTGAAAATAATAGAAACGCTACATAGCGACTTTAAAGATGATACCGTTATTACCATTGGTACTTTTGATGGTGTGCATATTGGTCACAAAAAAATAATTGAAAGACTTGTTAATTCTGCCAAGAATAATGGGCGGAAGTCGGCAATTTTAACCTTCTTTCCACATCCACGTATGGTTTTACAAAAAGATAGCGACATAAAAATGCTCAATACCATTGATGAAAAAGCGGCTATTATGAAAGCCCATGGATTGGATTATCTTTTTATAAAGAAATTTACAAAAGAATTTTCTCGGCTAAAAGCAAGTGATTTTGTTTCCGATGTTTTAGTGGATCATTTACATGCCAAAAAGGTGATTATCGGTTACGATCATCAATTTGGTAGAAATAGAACCGCCAATATTGACGATTTGCGCAAATTTGGCGAGCAATTTGGATTTGAAGTTGAAGAAATTTCAGTTCAAGATATTAATGAGGTATCCGTAAGCTCCACAAAAATTAGAACCGCTTTACAAGACGGAAACGTAAAAAAGGCTAATAGTTATTTAGGCTATAATTATATGCTTACAGGAACCGTTATTCACGGTAAAGGTTTAGGCAAAAACATTGGTTTCCCAACCGCAAATATTCACATTGAAGAGCGTTATAAACTTATCCCTAAAGAAGGTGTTTACGTGGTGAAATCGGAAATAAATAATAAAACTTACTACGGTATGATGAACATTGGAATTAACCCAACCGTTAGTCAAGAAAAAACACAAACTATTGAAGTTAATTTCTTTAATTTAGATGACAATTTATACGATTCTAAATTAAAAATAGAAATGTTAGACCGCATCCGAGATGAACAAAAATTTAATTCGGTTGAAGCCTTGCAAAAACAATTACAGCAAGATAAACAGACTGCTTTACACTACATAGAAAATAATGCGACTCACTAATTTTCTTTTTAAACAAGTTGATAACTCCGCTTTAATAATTTTTAGAATTATTTTCGGATTGCTATGTTTTTTAGAATCCGTTGGTGCCATTTTTACCGGATGGTTAAGACGTACATTAGTAGAGCCAGAATTTACATTTACTTTTATTGGTTTTGAATGGTTGCAGCCCCTGCCAGGTTCTGGTATGTATATTTATTATCTTATCATGGGAGGGTTCGGGCTGTTCATAATGCTTGGATATCGATATCGTTTCAGTGCTTTCATGTTTGCCATTATGTGGACAGCAACTTATTTAATGCAAAAATCGTCTTATAATAACCATTACTACTTACTCGCTTTATTAAGTGCAATCATGGTTATTCTACCAGCGCATAAAAATGCCTCTTTAGATGCTAAACACAACCCTAGTATCAAAGAAAACGGCATGCCTAATTGGTGTCGATACATTTTTATACTACAAATGTTTATCGTTTACACTTACGGCGCTATTGTCAAGCTCTATCCAGATTGGTTAGATGCTTCCATTATGGGTATTTTAATGAAAAGCAAACAGCATTATAGTCTTGTTGGTGAGTTTCTACAAAATGAATGGTTGCATTATTTTTTAGCCTATGGCGGTATTCTATTCGATGGTTTAATAATTCCACTCCTATTATACAAACCAACCCGAAAATTAGCATTTTTTGCAGCTGTATTTTTTCATCTATTTAATTCTTTTATATTTCAAGTTGGCATTTTCCCCTATTTATCGCTTGCTTTTGCCTTATTCTTTTTTGAACCGCAAGCCATACATCGTATTTTCTTAAAGAAGAAACCATTTTATAGTGATTCACAGGTAATTATTCCGGCTTACAAAAAACCTATGCTAACGGTTTTCGCTATCTATTTTTCGTTTCAGATTTTGTTACCGCTCCGCCATATTGTAATTCCACAATCGGTTTTATGGACAGAAGAAGGTCATAGAATGTCCTGGCGCATGATGTTACGCTCTAAAAGCGGACACACCATATATTATGTAGTAGACAAAAAATCCCAGGTTAGAACCACTGTTAATTTAGACCATTATTTAACCCCAAAGCAAAAGCGTCTAGCAAGTGCAAAACCTGATGCTATTTGGCAGTTTTCGCAAGTTTTAAAAGAAGATTATGCCAAAAAAGGCCAAGACATTTCGGTATATGTCGATAGCAGAATAAGCGTAAACGGTCGGCCATTTATTCCGTTTATAGACCCAAATGTAGATTTGGCGGCCACAAAATGGTCGCACTTTAAACACAGTGAATGGATTTTACCGCCGAAACAAGGCTATTTCACGCGCTAATTCCGTAATTTTACCGCTTAAATTTTTAATTCTATGTTACAAATACCTTTTATTAGAGAGCATAAAGATTTGGTTATTGAACGTTTGAAAAAACGCCAAATCGATGCTGCCGAAATGATCAATCAAGTGATTGCATTAGACGAGCAAAGACGACAAGAACAAACACATCTTGACAATATGTTAGCGGAATCCAATTCGCTTTCTAAAGAAATTGGTATTCTATACAAATCCGGTCAGGCGGAACAAGCGAATGCACTAAAAGCCAGAACAGCAGATTTAAAAACCGAAACAAAAGAATTAAATGATAAACTGAATGAAACGGCAGAAGCCTTAAATCAGTTATTATATAAAATCCCCAATGTTCCAAATGAATTGGTTCCTGCAGGAAATTCTGAAGAAGAAAACGAAGAAATATTTATTGAAGGTAAGATCCCAACCCTTCATGACGGTGCTTTACCACATTGGGAATTAGCTAAAAAATACGATATCATCGATTTTGAATTAGGAAACAAAATTACAGGTGCAGGTTTCCCGGTTTATAAAGGAAAAGGCGCACGATTACAACGTGCACTTATTGCCTATTTTTTGGATAAAAATACAGCTGCTGGTTACACAGAATACCAATTACCACTTTTAGTAAATGAAGCTTCAGGATTCGGAACTGGGCAGTTACCAGATAAAGAAGGGCAAATGTACCACGTTACTGAAGATAATTTATACCTCATTCCAACTTCCGAAGTTCCTGGAACTAATATTTTTCGCGACGTTATATTAAACGAGAACGAGTTGCCAATTGGTATAACCGGTTACACCCCTTGTTTCCGTCGTGAAGCTGGAAGCTATGGCGCACATGTTCGTGGATTAAATCGTTTACACCAATTTGATAAGGTGGAAATCTTACGCGTAGAACATCCAGAAAATTCTTATAAGGCTCTGGATACTATGGTGGATCACGTTAGAGAAATTTTACGCGAACTGAAACTACCATATCGTATTTTACGCCTTTGTGGTGGTGATTTAGGATTTACAGCGGCTATGACTTACGATTTCGAAGTGTTTTCAACAGCGCAAGATCGTTGGTTAGAAATTTCATCTGTATCCAATTTCGAAACTTTTCAAGCCAACCGTTTGAAGCTACGTTTCAAAAATAGTGAAGGCAAAAATGAATTAGCGCACACGCTTAATGGAAGTTCTTTAGCTTTGCCGCGCGTATTAGCTGGAATTCTAGAAAACTATCAAACTCCAGAAGGTATTATGATTCCAGAGGTACTAATTCCATATACTGGTTTTTCAATTATTGATTAGTTTTACAGGAATATTCTTACTTAAAAAGCAATATTTACATATTAAAATCGTTAAAGAGCACAAATAACCTGCTATTTAACGATTTTTTGTTGTTTTATTTTGTCAAACAAATAAAAAATTGCAAGTTCGTGTATAAGAAATCTAAAATCTACTGTCAATGAAAAACCTCGCACGACTTTTTCTTCTAATTATATTAGCTGTTATTGCAAGTACATTTATCTTTTCAGATTTCGATTTATCACAAAAAACGCATAATTCTATAACAGCTTCGGTTGGTGTAGAATAACATAATAAAGAATTCCGATCAGATATTTGAATCATCTTGTAATATACAATGATTAATAGCACACTTATTTTGATTGGCAAATGCCTGAAATTTTTTCAGGCATTTTTTTTTATAAAAACATTCAGAACATCTACGGTACACTTTTGTTATATTTACAGAAAGTAATGCTATGCGATTTTTTTTAATATGTTTTCTTCTATCATCCATCAGTCTTTTTTCACAAGAAGACTTGCTTGCTAAAGAATATGTTAAGAATGGGGAATTTGAAAAAGCTCTTATAGCCTATAAAGATTTATATAGAAAATCTTCTAACAACAATGTTTACTTTTTAGAACTGGTAAAAACACACCAGCAACTCGAACAATTAGACCAAGCTGAAGCCCTATTAATTAAACAAATTGAACGTGTTTTATATCCTGCTCTTTATGTAGAACTAGGTTATAATTTTCAACTAAAAGACAATTTAGATGCGGCCAAAACGAACTACAATATAGCTATCAATTATTTAGATGAAAACCCGAATTATGTGTTTTCCGTGGCAAAATTCTTCGAAAACCGCACGCTCTTAAATGAAGCCATCGCTACCTACGAAAAGGCCATGGAACTTAAACCAACACTTAACTTTAGTATTCAATTGGCTACCATTTATGGTGAACAAGGTAATATTGAAAAAATGTTTAGCAATTATTTAAACTTTGTAAACATCAATAACTCCTATTTGAACACTATAAAACGCGCTATGAGCGATTTTATTTCGGAGGATTCCGAGAACGAAAACAACATTCTATTAAGACGTATTTTATTAAAAAACATTCAACAGGAGCCCAATCTTCTTTGGAATAATTTATTGAGTTGGTTGTTTATTCAGCAAAAAGAATATAATAAGGCATTTGCACAAGAAAAAGCTATTTTCAATAGGCAGCCAGAAAGCCTAGATCGTATTGAAGAGCTCGCAATTGTTGCTATGAACGATAAGGATTTTAATTCGGCAAAAACTATTTTTACTTATTTGGCAGAAACGGCCCAAAACCCAGATGTTCAAATTGGCGCACATTACAACTTGCTTCAAATTGAGCTAAAAACACTAACGGATTTAAACGCTATTGAAAACACTTATTTGGAGCTATTCGAAACCTTTGGAAAAACCAGACAAACCATTAAATTACAAATTGCTTACGCACATTTTTTAGGGTTTTTTAAACATAATCCCGAAAGTGCGACTCTATTTTTAAAAGAAAGTTTAAAACTGCCAATATCCGATTTAGAAGAAGGCACAGTTAAATTAGAATTAGGTGATATTCTGGTGCTCCAAGAAAAATTTAATGAAGCGCTAATTTATTTCACCCAAATTCAACGAAATTTAAAAAACAGCACGCTAGCGCAGGAAGCACGTTTTAAAGTGGCTCAAACTAGTTATTATAAAGGTGATTTTAAATGGTCAGAATCTCAACTTAAAATATTAAAGTCGTCCACATCACAACTTATAGCCAATGATGCGCTGGATTTAATGCTACTAATAACCGACAATAAATTTGAAGATTCCACTCAAGCAGCTTTAAAATTGTATGCTAAAGCCGATTTAATGGCGTTTCAAAACAAACCAAATAAGGCTATCGAATTAATAGATGCCATTTTAGAGAATTACAAAGGTCAATCTATAGAAGCACAAGCACTTTATAAACAAGGCCAGTTATTTGAAACAAAACAACAGTTTGAAAAAGCTATTATTAATTATCAAATTATAATCGCGAATTTCAAAGATGGTATTTTAGCCGATGACGCGTATTTTGCATTAGCCCAATTACACGAAAATGAATTGCAAAATCCTGTGAAAGCTAAAGAGTATTACGAACAGATTATTTTTAATCACCAAGACAGTATTTACTTTGTTGAGGCCCGTAAAAAATACCGTCAATTGCGTGGCGATGACTTAAATTAAGAGCGAAAAACACAGATTTATGCATTAAAAAAGATAAAACCTTTTGATGCTGACGTAGAACTCCTGTAATTTGCAAAAACAAATTACTGTTATGATTATATATAATGTCACCATTAATGTGGATCCGAGTATTCATACCGAATGGCTTTCATGGATGAAAACCATACAGATTCCACAAGTTTTGGCAACTGGGAACTTCAAGGAAGCTAAATTTTCAAAAATTTTAATTGAAGAAGATCTTGGTGGTATAACCTATTCTGTACAATATCGTGCTCATTCACGTGAATCCTTGGAAAATTATTATCAAAATCACGCGGATAATTTACGCTTGGAAGGCCTCAATAAATTTGCTGATAAAACTTTGGCTTTCCGTACAGAATTAGAAATCATTGAAGAATTTACGGCAATAGCCAAATAAAAATCACGTTTTTAAAACTAATAACCCCCACACATGTCTGTAAAAGCAAAAAAACATTTAGGTCAACATTTTTTAACCGATGAAACCATTGCAGAAAAAATAGCCGATTCCTTGTCTTTTAAAGGATATAAACATGTTTTGGAAATTGGTCCAGGTATGGGTGTATTAACAAAATATCTTCTAAAAAAAGATATTATAACGCACGTTATTGAAATTGATACGGAATCTGTCGCTTATCTAAAAAACAACTATCTCAATTTAGCAGATCGGGTTATAGAGAAAGATTTTTTGAAGTACGATTTAAATGAGGTTTTCAATGGCGAAGAATTGGCCATAATTGGGAATTTTCCATATAATATTTCAACACAAATCGTTTTTAAAACATTGGAAATGCGGGATCAAATTCCAGAATTTGCAGGCATGTTTCAAAAAGAGGTTGCTCAACGTATCTGTTCCAAAGAAGGCAGTAAAGTGTATGGAATTCTATCGGTATTAACACAAGCATTTTACGAGGCTGAATATTTATTTACCGTACCGCCAACAGTTTTTAATCCGCCACCAAAAGTTGAATCTGGTGTACTTCGACTAACTAGAAAAGAAAATTTTGAATTACCTTGTAGTGAAAAGCTGTTTTTTCAAGTCGTAAAACAAGCCTTTCAACAACGAAGAAAAACATTGCGCAACAGTTTAAAAACCTTTAATCTGTCCGATAGTTTAAAAGCGAATACTATCTTTGACAAGCGCCCGGAGCAATTGTCTGTGGCAACATTTTTAGAGCTTACCAAGCTTATTGAAACCGATAGTAACGACTAGATATGTTTGATTTTTAAATTAAGTAAACCGACAAAAATAACAGCCTATGTTTGAAAAAATAGAGAACATACAATTTCAGCTTACTGATGAACTCCTAGAACAGGTAGAAATCCTTATCGAAAATAGAGACGATGCGGCATTGGAAGAGCTATTTCTTGATATACACCATGCAGATATCGCCGAAATTCTAGATGAATTAAATCTGGAGGAAGCCGTTTATGTCATTAAACTATTAGATTCTGAAACAACGGCCGATATTCTAATCGAGTTGGATGAGGATACGCGGGAAAAAATTCTTAAAAACATGTCGGCTAAAGAAATTGCCGAAGAAATTGAAGAATTAGACACCGATGATGCTGCCGATATTATTGCCGAACTTCCCGAAGAACGTCAAGCCGAAGTTATCTCCCATATTGAAGATACCGAACACCGTGATGAAATTACCGAACTTCTAGCTTATGATGAAGATACCGCAGGTGGACTTATGGCAAAAGAACTCGTTAAGGTCTATGAAACATGGACGGTTGCTGGCTGTTTACGTCGTATTCGTGCGCAAGCTCAAGATGTAAGGCGCGTACATTCTATTTATGTGGTAGACCGACAAAATAAATTGAAAGGACGACTCTCATTAAAAGATTTAATTGTTGCCAGAAGCGATCAGAAAATCGCAGATATTTATATTACTAGTGTGGACTATGTGTTTGTAGATGAAGACGTCGAGGAAGTCGCCAAAGTGATGCAGAAATACGATTTGGAAGCTATTCCAGTCGTCGATAAAAATCATACGCTTTTGGGCCGCATTACTATTGATGATATTGTGGATGTTATTCGAGAAGAAGCCGATAAAGATTATCAACTAGCGGCAGGTATCTCACAAGATGTAGAAGCCGATGACAGTATTTGGAAGCTAACCAAAGCACGTTTACCATGGCTTTTAATTGGTATGTTTGGCGGATTAGGAGCAGCTGGAATTATCGAGCAATTTAACGACCACATGGGTGCATTTGTTATCCTATTAAGTTTCGTTCCGCTTATACAGGCAACCGCCGGAAATGTAGGTGTGCAATCCTCTGCAATTGTCGTTCAAGGATTAGCAAACAACAGTGTAGATGGAAATATTATTAAACGCCTTTTAAAAGAAGCTCTTTTAGGTCTCGTTAACGGTTTTGCCATCGCAGTTATTGGATTATTAATTACACATTTTGTTTTCGACACACCTTATATCGTATCTGTAACCATTAGCATGGCGCTAGTTGCTGTAATAATTATGGCAGCTTTAATTGGTACATTTATTCCTATTTTTCTAAATAAACGAGGCATCGATCCCGCCGTTGCAACAGGCCCATTTATAACCACCAGCAATGATTTATTTGGTATATTAATTTACTTTCTTATCGCCAAATTTATGTTAGGCTTTTAGATAAATATAATGAGTTTTTGGGCGCTACCATAAAGGTCGCGCTATCCACTGTATCATTTCTTTTTTCCAAAAAAAGAAATGGATGCCGTTTTTATCGCTAGCGCAAAATCATTACAGGCATTAAAAATCAGCAAGACTATTTAGGTTTTAGTATCTTTGTAAGTAATTAATTAACTGCTTTCTATTCCTATGAAAATACTGCATTTAGACACGAATCATCCATTTTTGCTAGAGCAACTACAAGCTTTAGGATTTCAAAATGATGAAGACTACACGTCCTCTAAAACTGAAATTGAGTCTAAAATCCATCAGTATCACGGTGTTATTATTCGCAGTCGTTTTACTATAGATAAGCAATTTTTGGATGCTGCTACCAATCTTAAATTTATTGGTCGCGTTGGCGCCGGTGTAGAAAACATTGATGGTGTTCATGCCGAAAAAAATGGCGTACATCTTATTTCAGCACCAGAAGGCAATATGAATGCTGTTGGCGAACATACTTTGGGCATGCTCCTTTCCTTATTCAATAAACTCAATAAAGCAGATCAGGAAGTAAGAAGCGGCATCTGGCTACGCGAAGAAAACCGCGGAATAGAACTCGATGGAAAAACCGTTGGTCTTATTGGTTATGGTAATATGGGGAAAGCTTTTGCCAAAAAACTACGTGGCTTTGACGTAACTGTTTTATGTTACGATATAAAACCCAATATGGGCGATGAGAATGCAACCCAAGTAGATTTAAAGATACTTCAAGCGCAAGCCGATGTATTGAGCTTGCATACACCGCAAACGCCACTTACACAAAACATGGTGAATGCCAATTTTATTAACGCCTTCAAACAATCTTTTTGGTTAATTAATACTGCGCGTGGTAAAAGCGTAGTAACAAATGATCTAGTTGCTGCCTTAAAATCCAGAAAAATTTTAGGTGCTGGATTGGATGTTTTGGAGTATGAGAAAGCATCATTCGAAAATTTATTCAAAAAAGATGTCACATCGGGCGCAGTCGAGATGCCAGAAGCTTTTCAGTTTTTAATAAAAGCAGAAAACGTACTATTAACACCGCACGTAGCTGGCTGGACTATTGAAAGCAAAGAGAAACTAGCTCAAACTATTGTGAATAAAATTAAGGCTAGATTTCACTAACTTATTGGCATAATATAAATGGTTTTTAAATACGGTCAACTCCAGTAATAGCATACCATAAAACCATTTTTAGCAATCTTTTTTAAGCAGTCTTCTTGTAGACGTACCATTCTTGTAATAGGATTTATAATTAGTGTAGTTTCCAGTATAATTTTGAAACGTAAAATCTTAAAGTTATGACAAACACAGCTGATTATCCAGAAAATTATATCAGTCAATCACCGGAAGAACGTCACGCAGCTTTAGAAAAATTAAGCAATGCCATCAAAACTAACTTACCTAAAGGTTTTGAAGAAGGAATACAATATGGTATGATAGGTTATTAAATACCACAAAGTATTTATCCAGATGGCTATCACTATAACACAAAAGAACCACTGCCATTTATGAGTTTCGCTTCACAAAAAACTCTATAAATTTACACCATATGGGATTGTATACTGTCCAAGAAATTCACGATTGGTTTGTTTCCGAATACTCCAAATACAACAAGCGCAAACTAGATATTGGAAAAAGCTGTATGCGCTTTAAAAAAGTGGAAGAGATCCCTTTTGAACTTATTGCTGAACTCTGCAAAAACTAACCGTTAAGGAATGGATACGTATTTATGAGTCTGAATTAAAAAAAAGCTAATTACAAAGCCATAAAATAAAGCTTAATCAATAATTACTTTTCGTCCTGCTGATAATCCAAGGGCAAAGTATCACCAACACGATTATTACCAAAATACCCTTTAAAAATCAGCGCATCAGCAGGCATATGATTTCCATTTCTATCTAAATAAAAATAGGTTTCGCTACTAGTTATAACTGAATTTTTCTCTATATCATTCTCAGAGACAACCGTTAATGGTTGATGTAATTCCACCTGAAATATCGATGGGTTATCAGTATTGGAAACACTAATAAAATTTTCAGCTAGTACTTCTCTACCGTTAAACAACAGTATAAATTTATTCTCCTTTAGTTTCTCTTCTAATAATGAGCGCATAAAATGCAATACCGATCCTTTATAAGCTTTTATTCGGCGCCTAACAATATTTCTAGAATTTGATTCAGAAGTATAAAACATAGTTCCAGCATAATAAACCGACGATGCAAAATAAGAATCTAATTCCACTTGATAATTATAATCAATTTCAAAATCCTGAAGATCATATTGAATCTGGTACTTCAATTTCTTATTCATTATTATTAAAGGCACAGTCGCGGATGCTACCAGTTTATTTTGGTCTTCTAAAAATTGTAATCGGATATCATCTTCATTTAAAATCTCACAAGACAAAGCGTTTTTAGATATACCAAAAAAAGACGTTTTAAATTCCTTCATTTTTCGCTCTCGCGACCAAGAGTCTTTAGAAACTAAAAAAACTTCGTTTAAAGCACTAATATCCTCAACTAAAAGAACAGAAAGTTTTTCATCAGGAGAATAGCCAGAAATAACTTGCTTTTTATAACCTAAAAAGGAAATTACCAATGGACTAGTAACAGCAGTCGGTTTTTGAATATTAAATAAACCTTGCTCATTTGAAATGGTTCCAACCGTGGTATTGTCAAAATAAACGGACGCACCTTCAATAGGCTGATTTGTATTAGAATCAATTACAACACCAGAAACTGTTTGGGAGTACGTCTTTAAAACGCAAAATAAAACAATAAAAAACAGATATTTAACTTTCATTCTGTTCAGATAATTTACGTTCCAACTCCGCTTGAAATTCTTCCATTACTGGTTTCACCGTACTTTCAGGTAAATCGGCAATTTTAATATACATCAAGCCATCTACAGAATTATTAAACAAGGGATCTACATTAAAAGCGACGAGTCGCGCATTTTGCTTAATGTATTTTTTCAGTAAAACAGGTAAGCGTAAAGCACCTGGCTCGACCTCATCAATAATTTTGTCAAACTTATTTAAATCGGCTTCCGCTTCATCAAAAACAAAATCTTTATCGGCGTCTTTCAGTTTCACTTTAAACTCCTTTTTAGGATGCACATATTGCGCCACATACGGATCGTAATAATGCGATTTCATAAACTCTATCATCAACGATTTTGAGAAATTAGTAAACTGGTTACTAATACTTACCCCTCCAATTAAATATTTATGTTCTGGAAAACGCAGAGTAATATGCACAATACCTTTCCAAAGTAGAAACAATGGCATGGGTTTTTGCTGATAGCTTTTTATAATAAATGCGCGACCCATTTCTATAGATTGGCTCATCATTTTATGAAGTTCGGGTTCAAAACGGAATAAATCTTGCAAGTAAAAACCGTCTATACCAAATTTTTTAAATATCTCTGCTCCCAGTCCCATTCTGTAGGAACCGACTAAAATATTCTCTTGAGAATCCCAAAGAAACATGTGGTGATAATATGTATCAAACGCATCTAAATCAATCGCTTCGTTAGTCCCTTCACCTACCTCGCGAAAGGTTATTTCTCGCAGGCGTCCAATTTCTTGTAAAATATTAGGGATTTCCGCAGCAGTTGCTAAAAATACTTCGTAATTTTTACTTTGAAGCAGTCTAGAGTCGTCTTCACGTAACGCATCAACCTCTTTAATCATCAACTTCTTGTCAATCCCACCAACAATACGTTTTGGCGGTTTTGAAGGTTTTGGTAATTTTAAATTGGTAGAAAAATTACTCAATAAATTCCCTTTTTCATCAAAGGAATTGGACAACATATAGGTTCTTCTTCTTAAAAATTCGGAAAGGCCTTCTAATGTAGCATGATCATTTTGATCGGCAACTGAAATAGTTCTACCAATACGTACTTTTATAATACGTCGTTTTTGAGTAAGCAATTCGCTTGGCAATTTAGCCGTTCTAAGCGTATCGCTTATTTTAGATAGTCTATAAAAAAATCGGCTGTTTTTAGCATGAAAATAAATAGGAACAACAGGTACTTGTGCTTTTTGAATTAACTTAATAGCAGCAGGCTCCCATGGTTTATCTACCACTAACTTACCATCGCGATAGGTTGAAACTTGGCCAGCTGGAAAAACTCCTAAAGGATGTCCTTCACGCAAATGCAGAATGGAATTTTTAAATCCTGTTATACTGGATTTTGCATCCTTTTTACCCTCGAAAGGGTTGACGGGCATAATAAATGGTCGTAAAGGCACAACTCTATGCAGCAGAAAATTGGCAATTATTTTATAATCTTTACGCTGTTCAAGCATTAGTTTTAAAAGTAAAATACCATCAATTCCACCCAATGGATGATTTGAAACCGTTATAAATGGACCTTCTTTTGGTAAGCGCTTTAAATCTTCTTCCGGGATTTCAAATTTAATTTGAAAATCATCTAGAACACCATCCAAGAAATCTAATTCGGATAAATGTTTATTGCGATTATAAACATCGCTTACGGTAGATATTTTTAGTAACTTTATTAAACTCCAACCTGCAAAAGTGCCAATAAAACCAAATTTATCAAGCTTAATAGCTTTCGCTACCTCCTTGGCCGTTACCAATTCTTTATCTGATACTTTACTCATTTACAAAACTCTAATTATTTGATTTATGCAGTAATCATTTGCATAGTTTCTTGGGCTAACTGCTTCATTAAAATAGTTTTACCTTCTTCTAATTGTGCAACTGCTTGTTCGTTATAATGTCTGATTGTGTATAAAGATACATTTTCATGGCAAGTTACCTTAAATTTAGCTTTTAAATGTTGTAATAGTTTATCCAAGTTCAAATATATATCTTCCACACATACCGAAAAACTGATGGCTGAATTTTGAATAACGCCAACTTTCATTTTATACAAATGCAGCAAATTAAAAATATCACTTATATTTTCCTCAACGATATACGAGAAGTCCAACGATGATAATGAAATTAAAACCTGATTACGTTTTAAAATAAAGCACGGTATTTCAGGTTCTATACCAACACCTTTACCAACGCGTGTTCCGGGATCTTTAGGTTTTAAAAACGACTTAACAAATAAAGGAATTTCCTTACGCTGTAATGGCTGCAAGGTTTTAGGATGAATTACCGATGCACCATAAAAAGCGAGCTCGATAGCTTCCCGATAGGAAATATTATTAAGTAATTGCGAATTTTCAAAATACCGCGGATCCGCATTTAAAACACCTGGAACATCTTTCCAAATAGTTACGCTTTCCGCATTTAAACAATAAGCAAAAATTGCTGCTGTATAATCACTTCCTTCACGTCCTAAAGTTGTTGTGAAATTATTAGCATCACTAGCTAAAAACCCTTGTGTAATATTCAGTTTACTTTTATTAAAGTTTGTGGCAATTTTAGCTTGCGTTTCCAACCAATTTACGTTTGCACGTCTGTAATAGCTATCAGTTTTAATAAATTCACGTACGTCTAGCCAGGCATTATCTAAACCAACTTCATTAAAATATGCGCTAACAATGGTAGACGAAACCAATTCGCCATAACCAATAGCTTGATCGTAAACAAAATTGTAATCAGGCGATTTATTTCGCTTAAAAAACGCCATTAGCTCATCAAACAAATGAGAAACTTTTTTAAATATTACATGGTTTTCGTCTTCAAACAAATCCAGTAAAATAGCATTATGAAATTTTCTAACATCCTGCAACGAGCTTTGCAATTCTGGTTGATTGTTAAAGTAATTTCCAATAACAATTTCTATAGCATTGGTCATTTTTCCCATTGCAGAAATAATAATCAAAGTATCATCATAGCCCGTTTCATTTAAAACGCTTACTAAATTTTTAATGCCTGCTGCATCTTTAGTGGATGCACCTCCAAATTTAAATACTTGCATATTATATGTTTGAAATATAACTTTTTATTGCAGCTTCATCCATTTGCACCACATCCCAATCGCGCATAACGTTCGCGCCCTTTTGCTCGTAAAAACTTATTGCTGGTTCATTCCAATCTAAAACTTCCCAACAAATACGCTTAACACCTAATGTGCTGCCATATTTTACCACTTCATCCAATAAAACAGTGCCAATACCAAAACCGCGTTTAGCCTGACTAACAACTAAATCTTCTAGATGTAGAACACGTCCTTTCCATGTAGAATAGCGCATATAAACTAAAGCAATACCAACAATTTCTTCATTTATTTCGGCAACAAAACAATGAAATGCAGGATTATCTCCGAAACCGTGATTTTCTAAATCGGCAACCGTTACCTCAACCGCGTCAGGTTCCTTTTCATAAACGGCTAATTCATTTATAAGTTTTAAAACAGACTTCATATCTGCTTTTTTGGCATCTCGAACTAAAATATCCATTCCCTAATTTTGGGGTAAATATAGTTTAATCTAGGGTATTTAGCCACATATAAACACTACGAAAAGGTTGTTATTGGCTAAAAAATACGATATTTGCAGAAACCATACATACGCTTACATGTCTAGAAAAAATCAAACGCTCGGCGAATTTATAATTGAGAATCAATCCTCTTTCAAATACACGTCTGGCGAGTTATCCCGACTAATTAACTCCATCCGATTGGCTGCAAAAGTGGTTAACCACGAAGTTAACAAAGCCGGTTTGGTTGATATTCTCGGAGCCTTTGGGGACACAAACATCCAAGGTGAAGAACAACAAAAATTAGATGTGTATGCCAATGAAAAATTCATCCAGACGTTAACCAATAGAAATATTGTTTGTGGAATTGCCAGTGAAGAAGAAGACGATTTCATCAGCATTAACAGTCAGGACGAAAATAACAATAATAAATATGTGGTTTTAATCGACCCGTTGGATGGTTCATCTAATATTGATGTAAATGTTTCTGTAGGAACTATTTTTTCGGTTTACAGGCGTGTAACACCCGTTGGAACGCCAGTTCAATTGGAAGATTTTCTACAAAAAGGAAGCCAACAAGTAGCTGCCGGATATGTTGTTTACGGGACCTCTACCATGTTAGTTTACACAACAGGTCATGGGGTAAATGGTTTCACTTTAAACCCTGCAATTGGCACCTTCTACTTATCGCACCCAAACATGACGTTTCCTGAAGACGGTAAAATATATTCAGTAAATGAAGGGAATTATATCCACTTTCCGCAAGGCATGAAAGATTATATTAAGTATTGCCAAATGGAAGAAGGAGATCGTCCATATACGTCGAGATACATTGGTTCTTTAGTGTCCGACTTTCATAGAAACATGATAAAAGGCGGAATTTATTTATACCCAAAAAGCTCTAAAACTTCCAACGGGAAACTACGTTTACTATATGAATGTAACCCGATGGCACTTATAGCAGAACAAGCGCATGGCAAAGCTAGCGATGGTTTTACACGTATTTTAGATATTGAGCCAACCGAACTACACCAACGTGTACCGTTTATTTGTGGCAGTAAAAATATGGTAGAAAAAGCAGAAGAATTTATGCGCTTAAAGAAATAAAAAAAGCCACTTTTTTAAAAGTGGCTTTTATATATTTTAAATCGAGAATCTTAACGATTCATATTTCTCATTTCTTCAGTAAACGTATCTAAATCAACGCCATTACTTACAAGAACTAAAGCTTTATCAACTACGTATTTTACGTTGTCAGATGAAAACCCTAGACCTACTGCTATTTTACGCATAACTATTTCCTCGTGATCACCTTTAATATGATCCACAGAAACCATACGCGCCAAATCATACAAACGCTCTAAACGCTTATCATAAGAAGATGGTGGATTAATAGGATGCGATTGGTAATCTTTTAAAATTATCTGATAATCGCCTTCGCTAATATCCAAGTTTCTCGCTAATCGGTCTAAAAACGATTTCTCTTCCTCGCTAATAATACCATCATCCATAGCTACTCTAACAATGGATGCAAAATGATCTTCGTTGCGTTTTTTAAATCCGCTATCAAATAAATCTGAAAATGACATATCTTTTTGTTTTTAATCCCGATGTTTCGGGTCTGCAAATATAAATAAAGTTACCGCCTTTAAAAATATAAAATTTTCTTTTTTGAAAGCAGTTTTTAATACCTATTATATAAAAAATTAAAAGTGTAAATCCATTGTTAAATTTAATTTAACCTAATTTTAAAATTACAAGTATAAACCTGTAATTAGTATCTTTGCACAAAATATATTCTTTTTGAGTAAATCTATCCTCGCGCAAAAATACGCACAGGCTTTGCAAATGCAAAATCTGCAAGTTGCCATTGCCCAAACCGAAAACCGAACGCACTTAAAAGGTCTTGTCGGTTCTGCCTTTTCATTAGTTATTAGTGAAGCTTTTAAAAAAGCAGACAAACCATTTTTACTTGTTTTTAACGATAAAGAAGAAGCTGCCTTTTACCTCAACGATCTGGAAGCCCTGCTAAACGATAAAGACGTCCTCTTTTACCCAGGCAGTTACAGAAGACCTTACCAAATTGAAGAAACAGATAATGCAAATGTATTATTGCGATCGGAAGTTTTAAACCGAATTAACTCGCGAAAAAAACCCGCAATTATTATCACCTATCCGGATGCGCTTTTTGAAAAAGTAGTCACGCGGAGAGAGCTGGAAAAAAACACGCTAAAAATTGCGATTAATGATAATTTATCTATCGACTTTGTAAATGAAGTACTTTTTGAGTATAAATTTAAACGTGTTGATTTTGTTACAGAACCTGGTGAGTTTTCAGTTCGTGGTGGAATTGTAGATGTCTTTTCTTTTTCAAATGATGAGCCTTACAGAATTGAGTTTTTTGGTGACGATGTAGATAGTATCCGAACTTTTGATGTAGAAACCCAACTATCGATCGATCAGATCAAAAAAATTAGTATTATCCCTAATGTTGCTAATAAATTTTTAGATGAAAGTCGTCAAAGCTTCTTAAAATATATCGCGCAGAAAACGGTGATTTTCACTAAAAACACCCAGTTGGTATTTGATAGAATTGACGATTTTTATACCAAAGCAGAAGATGCTTTTAAAAATCTAACCTCCGAGCTTAAACACGCTCAACCAGAGGAGTTATTCTGCAATGCCACATTATTAAAAAAGCAATTATTAGATTTTAATATTGTAGAGTTTGGTAGCAAAGCGGTTTTTATTAATAGTGAAAAAGCAGAGCAAACAATAAGTTTCAACACCACGCCTCAACCGTCTTTTAATAAACAATTCAATTTATTAATTGAAGATTTAAACCTGCATCACGACCGCGGTTACACCAATTATATTGCCTGCGTAAGCGAGCAACAAGCCAAACGTTTTCATGATATTTTTGATGACGCTGAAGAGACCGTTCATTATAAAACTATTGTACTCACCTTATATCAAGGTTTTGTAGATCATGATAATAAAATAACCTGTTATACCGACCACCAAATATTTGAGCGCTATCATAAATTTCATTTAAAGAATGGTTATGCTAAAAAGCAGGCGATTACTTTAAAAGAACTGACCAATTTAGACATTGGCGATTATGTAACGCATATTGATCACGGTATTGGAAAATTTGGTGGACTTCAAAAAATAGATGTTGAGGGCAAAAAACAAGAAGCGATAAAATTGATTTATGGCGAACGGGATATTCTGTATTTAAGTATTCATTCTCTTCATAAAATCACCAAATTTAATGGTAAAGATGGCAAGCCACCTAAAGTTTATAAATTAGGTAGTAAAGCATGGAAAACGCTTAAAGCAAAAACTAAATCGCGTGTTAAGGAAATTGCCTTTAATTTGATTCAGGTTTATGCCAAGCGAAAACTAGAAAGAGGTTATCAGTATCATCCTGATAGCCATATGCAACATGAGCTTGAAGCTTCCTTTATTTATGAGGACACACCAGATCAAAGCACCGCAACCGCTGATGTAAAAGCAGATATGGAAAGCGAACGTCCTATGGACCGCCTAGTTTGTGGCGATGTAGGTTTTGGGAAAACAGAAGTCGCTATTCGAGCAGCTTTTAAAGCTGTAGATAATGGTAAACAAGTGGCTATTTTAGTGCCCACTACTATTTTGGCTTATCAACATTCTAGAACTTTTAGAGAGCGATTAAAAGAATTTCCCGTTACAGTAGATTACCTCAACCGTTTTAGAACGGCTAAAGAAAAACGTGAAACATTAGCTAACTTAGAAGCTGGCTCCGTAGACATTATTATAGGCACACATCAGCTCGTTAATAAAAATGTAAAATTTAAGGATTTAGGCTTACTGATTGTCGATGAGGAACAAAAATTTGGAGTCGCCGTAAAAGAAAAATTAAAGACTTTAAAAGACAATGTAGATGTGCTAACTTTAACGGCCACACCTATTCCACGAACCTTACAATTTAGTTTAATGGCAGCGCGAGATTTATCTGTCATCACGACACCGCCGCCAAACAGATACCCTATAGAAAGTCATGTAGTTCGTTTCAGCGAAGAAACAATTCGTGATGCCGTAACTTATGAAATTCAACGCGGTGGGCAGGTATTCTTTATACATAACCGTATTGAAAACATTAAAGAAGTCGCTGGATTAATTCAACGCCTTGTTCCTGACGCCAAAATTGGTATTGGTCACGGGCAAATGGAAGGTAAAAAACTCGAGCAACTCATGTTAGCTTTTATAAATGGTGAGTTTGATGTTTTGGTGAGTACAACTATTGTAGAAAGCGGGTTGGATGTACCAAATGCCAACACCATTTTTATTAACAATGCGAATAATTTCGGACTAAGTGATTTACACCAAATGCGTGGTCGTGTTGGACGAAGCAACAAAAAAGCATTCTGTTATTTCATTACGCCGGAGTACTCCGCTATGACTGAAGATGCTAGGAAACGAATTACAGCTTTAGAACAATTTAGTGAGTTGGGCAGCGGTTTTAATATAGCGATGAAAGATTTAGAAATCCGTGGTGCTGGCGATTTATTAGGAGGCGAGCAAAGTGGTTTTATTAATGATATTGGTTTTGATACCTATCAAAAAATTCTAAATGAAGCCATTGATGAGTTGAAACAAACAGAATTCGCAGATTTATATGAAGATGATGGCAAGGAAAAAGAATACGTAAAAGATATTACTATTGATAGTGACTTCGAATTACTATTCCCAGATGATTATGTAAACAATATTGCCGAACGTTTAAATTTATACACCAAACTAAACGAGGTAAAAACAGAAGCCGAACTCGTAAAATTAGAAAGTGAAATCCGCGATCGTTTTGGAGAGTTCCCAACACAAGTTGTCGATTTATTAAATAGTGTTCGTATTAAATGGGTAGCCACTAAAATGGGCCTCGAAAAAGTGGTTATGAAGCAAGGTAAATTGATTGGTTATTTTATTACCGACCAAAAGAGTGGCTTTTATCAAAGTCCGAATTTTACACGTGTTTTACAATTTGTTCAATCCCATCCGCAAGCTTGTAAAATGAAAGAAAAACAAACCCGTAATGGTTTACGCTTATTATTAACTTTCGAAAATATTAAAACGGTTGACAAAGCATTGAAGGCCTTAAAACCAATTCTAAATGTCGATTAAACCCATTACGGCACACCTCTTGGTGTTATATACAAAACGCGTTATTATGAAGAAATTAGTCCTTTTAATTCTTTTATTGCCATTCACAATGGTGTCGCAAAATAGCATTCAAGGCACATTTACTCCTGCGGAATCATTCAATTTTGCGCTTTTATATCATGTAACACCAACGAGTACAAATTTCGTTAAGCAAGTTAAAACAAAGACCGATGGTACTTGGAGTATCTCATTAGATGCAGATGCAGAAAAAGGTATCTATAAAATTGTTTATGCTGTGCCTGTAGAAGCAAATAATTTTAATGTGTTTTATAATGGCAAAGAAGATATATTGCTTGTTTTCGATTTAGATACGGGCTTAAGTTTTACGGCTTCAGAAGAAAATAAGATTTGGGAAACTTATACCGATAGTATTTCAAAACTAAACAGCTTAATAAGTAATTATTATTCAAAAGGAAAAACGGATAAGTCTGAAATAAAAGCCGTTTTTGAAACCTTAAGAGCAGCCCAAAATAATTTTGAAAAAATGACTTCAGGCAAGTTGATAGCGCCCTTTGTAAAGTCAAACAGAACTTATATCCCAGAGGCCTATGAAGATATAAAAACCTATTCTTTAAATTTAAAGAAACACTTTTTTGATTATATGGAGTTTGGCAATCCTTTATTACAAAACTCCGATTTTATAAATGATCGTATCATTGCCTATGTTTTTGTAATGCCAGCAGAAACCCACTATTATAAACAAGCAATTGATGAAGTAATAAAAGCAACTGCCAATCACGACAAAACGCAACTGTCTATACTCCAAAAACTCTGGGAAAGCATGATAACAAATAAGCTTCCAGAAGTTGCCATTTATATTAGTGACACCTATTTATTACCGTTAGCTAAAACTTATAACAATACGTATTTAGTGAAAATTATAGAGAATTATAATAAAACAGCGATTGGCAAAAAAGCGATAAACTTCGATTTCACGTATTTAAAAAATGACAAGATTGTAAAAACAAGTCTTTACAACTTCAATACGAATAAACAAACCGTCCTTATTTTTTGGAGTAGCACATGCAGCCATTGTTTAAAAGAACTACCAAAAGTGAAAACAATTATGGATCGTCATCCAGAAGTTACTGTTTTAGCATACGGTTTAGAGAGTGACATAAGTAGCTGGGAAGAAGCTACTAAAAATTACAAAGGTTTCACGCAGACTTATGATTTAAGAGGTTGGAACAGTCAAGCAGTTAAAGAATATGGCATTTCAGTAACACCCACTTTTTTTGTTTTAGACGCTGATAAAACCATCATTGCAAAACCAGGAGAAGCGGAAGATTTATATGAGATTTTTAAGAAATAAACACCTCTTAAAACTGTAATGTAACGATTTTAAAATAGTTTTAAAAATGATAAAACGCATTCTCATAATGTGTGATAGTTTCTATTTTTTTATTTTTTAAAACAGCTACAATGTCAAACCGACAGCTTAAATCAATATCATTTTCAATAATATAAGCATCCATTGCTTTAACGAGTAGTTTTACTTTTCCGGCAGTTACAAATTCTTGGGGATCGCCGAAAAAGTTGGAGTTACGTGTTTTTACTTCCACGCAAATTAGCTCATTTTTATATTCGGCAATAATATCTACTTCAGCTTTCTGAAAGTAGTAATTACGCTCCAGAATAATATAACCTTTTGCTTGTAGGTATTCAGCCGCTAATTGCTCGCCTAATTCGCCAAGTTCGTTGTGTTCTGCCATAATTCCTGCGAAAGCATAGATCTATTTAATATTACGCTTAACCCACTCTAATCGCTTGCAATGTAATGAATTAGATTCATAAATAATTGATTTCATTCTAATTCTCATATCATTTTACACAATTGATAATTTCATTCTTTCAAAACAGATTTACACCAACCTCTAATCTTTATAAATCTTACAATTAGTCGTATCTTTGTACTTATTTTAAAATTAGCGCAATGGCAAGTCAAATTAAATGTCCAAACTGTGGTATCTATAACACGAATGCCGAATATTGCACAAACTGTGGAACGCTTTTATCACATATAAAAAGACGCGAATTAGCCTATGCTGAAGAGGAAAAAAATCGCAAGGAACGCGAGCGTATAAGAAAAGAAAAATCGCCTTCACTGTATCAAAAATATAAAAATCATAAGTTTTTAATCGTACGTGTATTTGTAAAAGTGATGCATTCTATTTGGATGGCTTTTATGGCTATCGGTATGTTTATTGCCTGGCTTGTTTCATCAATCGTGGCATGATAATTTTAAAACACCCCGTTTTTTATAGTAGTGTTTTAGTAGCCAGTATAATTTATATTGCTCAAAGATTGCAATTACCACTTCCCAATTGGATCTACTTTTATGTGAATGATTTTTTATGCATGCCCATTGTTTTAAGCTTAAGTTTAGCCATTTTACGCCGCATTAAAAAAACAGAAAATCTTTACGTTCCGCTCATAGTCGTTTTAGCACTAACCACTTATTTCGCAGTATATTTTGAGTGGCTTATGCCCCAAATCAACACACGTTACACCGCGGACATTATTGATGTAGGCTTATATTTTTTAGGCACTATGTTGTTTTTTAGTTTGCAGAAACGTTTATTTTGAAAATTTTAAAGTCGACTGATCTTTACCAACAACCAATTCTACGTCTTCTCCGAAAATCATGGCGCGATTATCATCTTCATGACCTGCAGGCATATTAAAAGCGATTGGAAAATCATATTCAGCCAAAGCATCTAAAATTAATTGTTCGGTAGAACTTCCCCAACTAGTTGTATTTCTTCTCATTTTGGACATATCGCCAACCAAAACTCCAGCACAATTATCGAAATACCCAGCACGCTTTAAACTCTGAAGCATACGATCCACATGGTACTTATACTCGCCTATCTCTTCAATAAAAAGTATTTTTCCAGCTGTATCCACACTACTTTTTGAACCCAACATGGTATGAAGTATTGTTAAATTACCACCAACTATTGGCGCATTTATGGCACCTATTTTATTATAACTAGATCCTTTTAGGGCATATGAAAGCGGCTCTCCGAAAATTGCTTTTTTAAAGGTGGCTATCGTTTCCTCCAAACCTTTATTATCCGCTGTTAAACTGGTACACATCATGGCGTGCATGGTTTCCAAACCTTCATTATGGAAATCATTATGTAAGGCCGTAATATCACTATAACCGATTAGCCATTTCGGATCTTTTTTAATCTGCGTATAATCCAATTTATCTAAAATACGCACCGTACCATAACCACCCCGAGCGGCCCAAATAGCACTCACACTAGGATTATCCATAGCGCTTTGAAAATCTTCACAACGCTCAGCATCGGTTCCTGCAAAATGATTACCCTGACTAAAAACATGTTTTCCAACGATGGCGTGTAAACCCCAACTTTTCAATAATTTTACAGCCCGTTGGACTTCAGCCTGACGGTTTTTTAAAATTCCTGAGGGGGCTACAATAGCAACCGTATCACCCGCTTTTAAATATGGTGGTTGTATCAATTTTTGGGTTTTTTGTTTGGCTATTTCTTCCTGTGGCGCAGTATCTGTTCCAAGGAACAAAACGGAAAAACACAGCACTAATATTAATGAGATTTTTGACATACCGTAAAAATACATATTTTTTCAGACGTTCTTAAATTTTAAACATTTTCTATAAAAACTATATCTAAAAAATTTATAATTACGTGTTTCTCAATCGTTCGTAAAATGCGTACTTTTGTCACCTTTAAATAGAATTCCATTTCATTCTGAACAAAGTGAATAAATTGAAGATTGAGCATAGCTAATCTTTAAAAAAGATGTTCCAACTGCGCTCGGCATGACATAATATAAAGATATGAATCAACCAAAACGATATACCATCACCGCCGCTTTACCATACACAAACGGCCCTATTCACATTGGCCACTTGGCTGGTGTTTACGTACCTGCTGATATTTACGCGCGTTATTTACGTTTAAATAATAAAGATGTCGCGTTTATTTGCGGTAGTGATGAACATGGTGTTCCTATTACCATTAAAGCGAAAAAAGAAGGCGTTACACCTCAAGATATTGTCGATAAATATCACGCAATTATTAAAAAATCGTTTGAAGACTTCGGAATTACCTTTGATAACTATTCGCGAACAACGGCAAAAATTCATCATGATACCGCTCAAGAATTTTTTAAAAAACTGAATGATAAAGGCGAATTTATTGAAGAAGTTACCGAACAATTATATGACGAAGAAGCGAATCAATTTTTAGCAGATCGTTTTGTTACGGGAACCTGCCCTAAATGCAATAATGAAGAAGCTTACGGCGATCAATGTGAACGTTGTGGAAGCAGTTTGAATGCTACAGATTTAATTAATCCGAAATCAGCATTGACAGGAAATGTTCCGACTTTAAAAGAAACCAAACACTGGTTTTTACCTTTAGATAAGCATGAAGCCTTCTTAAAAGAATGGATTTTAAAAGGTCATAAAAAAGATTGGAAACCGAATGTTTACGGTCAAGTGAAATCGTGGATCGATGACGGTTTACGACCACGCGCCGTTACAAGAGATTTAGATTGGGGAATTCCCGTTCCTGTCGAAGGTGCCGAGGGAAAAGTACTTTACGTTTGGTTTGACGCGCCAATTGGCTATATTTCTTCGACTAAAGAATGGGCTGAACGCGTAGGTAAAGATTGGGAACCATATTGGAAAAGTGAGGATACCAAACTGGTACACTTTATAGGAAAAGATAATATTGTGTTTCACTGTATTATTTTCCCAAGCATGCTAAAAGCCGAAGGTTCTTATATTTTACCAGATAATGTTCCGGCCAACGAATTTTTAAACTTGGAAGGGCAGAAACTGTCAACCTCTAAAAACTGGGCGGTTTGGTTGCCAGAGTATTTGGAAGATTTTCCAAACCAACAAGATGTGTTGCGTTATGCGCTAACAGCAAACGCTCCTGAAACTAAAGATAACGATTTTACTTGGAAGGATTTTCAAGCTAGGAACAATAATGAGTTGGTTGCCATATTTGGAAACTTTATTAACCGTGTGGTGGTCTTAACCAATAAATATTATGATGGCTTTATTCCAGAACCATCAGAATTTTCAAAAGTAGACGAAGAAACATTAGCGTCAATAAAAGCATATCCAGCAGTTATTTCAAGCTCTATAGAACGCTATAGATTTCGTGAAGCATCACAAGAATTGATGAATCTAGCACGATTAGGAAATAAATATTTGGCAGACGAAGAGCCTTGGAAACTGATAAAAACCGATGAAGTCCGTACTAAAACTATCATGTTTGTGGCATTGCAAATTGCATCGGCTCTAGCCACTTTAAGCAAACCATTTCTACCATTTACCTCAACTAAATTAAAAAACATTTTAAGTGCCAGTCCAAATACTATTAATAACTCGTGGGATGATATTAGTCAAAAAGATATTTTATTACCAGCGGGACATCAAATTGGTAAAGGCGAATTGTTATTTTCTAAAGTTGAAGACGAAACTATTCAACTTCAATTAGACAAATTGGAAGCTAGCAAAAAAGCTAATGCGGCAGAGAATGCACCAGAAGCAACTGTAGAACCCCAAAAGGAAATCATAACTTTTGAAGATTTCACTAAACTTGATTTACGTGTCGGAACAATTTTAGAAGCTGAAAAAATGCCTAAAACCAAAAAGCTTTTAGTTTTAAAAGTAGATACAGGAATTGATACAAGAATCATTGTTTCCGGAATTGCTGAAAGCTTTAAACCTGAAGAAATTATTGGCAAAAAAGTAACAGTATTGGTTAATTTAGCACCAAGAGCATTACGCGGTGTAGAAAGTGAAGGCATGATTTTAATGACGGAAACACCAGAAGGAAAATTAGTGTTTGTTAATCCTGATGATGCTTCGGTAGCAAATGGAAAGCAAATTTCGTAATCCAGTGCTACCTATGTGAAAATTATCCTGATCGTTTTTATTTTTTTGAGTTCGAAATATATTTAGCCAAGCAGCTATTATTTTACTCTAATATTATGACGTTTCAAAAATGAGTTTAGCAGCACTTACTTTTAGGTTTTTATCACTATACACAAAGGGATACGCGTTATATAACCACTAAAGTCTTTAAGCTGGAGAAAACCACAATATAACATCCAAATCAACATTTTTTTCGTATATATTATAACCGAGTTCTAGCAATAGCATTCGGTTTTTATTCGTTTGAATTAATATATCAGATTAATATGATGTAATTTTGACTAATTAAAACTTAACACTTATGAGAAATTTAATAGTATTATTATTAACCTTGAGTATGCTGTCATGCGGCACCTCTAAAGTTGTCCGAGACTCCAGAAAAGATTTAAAAGGAAGCTGGACTTTAAACTCCTTTAATTATAGCAAAACAGGCTCTTTTAAAGTCGATTTGTTTAATGACGCTTCTACCGACTGTTTTGAAGGCAGTACTTGGGAGTTTATTCCTAATAATAGTTCAGGAACCTATGAAATTACTAACAGTAATTGCGCTACAGGGCCACGAAATTTCAAATTTCAAATAGATGAAATTGATCAAGCTACTGGTTTATATGATTTTCTAATAAAGCCCACTAGTGCTAAAGGCAAATCTGAATACAACCAAGGTTATCGCTTAAAATTAGCAGGTATAACAGAAACGACCATGCAGTGGCGTCAGACCGTAACTTTAGACGGTAGTCCTTTTACAATATTCATGAACTTTACAAAACAATAATATAAAATGAAAAAAGCAATTAATAAAATTAGCATTATAGCATTTGCCTGTATTTTGGCAATTAGTTTTACAAACTGTAAAGCAATAGAAAACTCTAACAACAGACAAAAAGGAGCCGCTATTGGCGTTGCCAGTGGAGCCATTCTAGGTGCCATAATAGGAAACAATGTTGGTGGTAAAAACTCTGAATTAGGTGCCGTAATTGGTGGCGTTGTTGGTGGAGGAGCCGGTGTTATTATTGGGAACCAAATGGACAAACAAGCCCAAAGAATTGAAGAAGAAGTTCCTGGCGCAACCGTTGAACGAGTAGATGAAGGTATTGTAGTTACTTTTGATGAAAATAGTGGTGTTCATTTTGCAACAGAAAAATATAACATCAACGCAACGTCACAGCAAAATTTAGATAAACTAGCTAACGTATTTAAAGAGTACCCAGATACTAATCTTTTAATTGTTGGACACACAGATAGTAATGGTAGAGATACTTATAATATGACTTTATCAAAAAATAGAGCTGAAGCTGTTACCAATTACTTAAGAAATTCTAGAGGTATTAGTTCATCGCGTTTAACAACACATTGGTTTGGCGAAGAGCAGCCAGTTGCTGACAACTCAACCGATGCAGGTCGTGCCAAAAACAGACGTGTAAATATTGCTATTGTTCCAAACGAAGAGATGGTTCAAAATGCAAAACAACAATCAGGTAACTAAAAATAGAACCTTTTCATTATGAAAAAACACTTATTAGTATTAGCTGTTTTAGCACTTATTTTTTCAGTAAGTTGTGAAAACGCGAATAAAAAAGAAAACACAGATTCAGATCCTTTGGATGTTGAAAAGACCGATACTGAATTGAAATTAGATATACATACAAGCCAAACCTCACTAGATTGGAAAGGAACCTATGTGGGAACTCTACCTTGTGCGGATTGTGAAGGTATTAAAACAACCATTCGTTTAAATGAAGATTTAACGTATGATGCCGTTATGGAGTATTTAGGCAAAGAAGAAAACAGTGTGGGTAGCAAGGGCTACTACAAGTGGTCAGATGATGGTTTAAACATAATTTTATCAGATGATACTGAAACTCAATATAAAGTTGGTGAAAATCAATTGATACAATTGGACAAATCGGGTAACCTTGTAACTGGTGAACTGGCCGATTTATACATTTTGAAAAAACAAAAAATGAACTCCAATAAGCATATCGCTTTTACTGATACCAAGTGGAAATTAGTACAATTAATGGGTAAAGAAATCAATGATTCTGAAGCTTTTATATCTTTCTCAACGGAAGAGAGTAAAGTATTTGGACATGCAGGTTGTAATACATTTTCAGGTAAATATGCTGTTGAAAACGGCAGTCAAATATCATTAGATAAAGTAGCTGTTACCATGATGGCTTGTCCTGATATGACTGTTGAAAAGCAGTTTATGGAAGTGCTTAATACAACTGACAATTTCTCCCTACAAGGAAACACAATGACACTTAACAAGGCAAAAATGGCGCCTTTAGCAGTTTTTGAAGCTGTAGAATAAGTCCATTGAATTACTATAAAGGAAAAACCTCGCAGACTATAAACTGCGAGGTTTTTTTAGTAATTTACAGCACTGATAATTGAATGTTATTTATATCACATTTTAATACTTTACATTATGTCTACGCCACTAAAATCACATTGGAATACCGCCTATAACAAAGAAGATGAGCAATTAGGTTGGTTTGAAGAAAATCCTAAAGAGACTATGAAGTTGGTGTTGAAAACACAGCTTTCTAAAGATGCCAAAATTCTTAATGTTGGCGCCGGAACTACAACACTTATAGATACGCTTTTAGATGCTGGTTTCACAAATATTATCGCTAACGATTTAAGTGAGTTGGCTTTAGAAAAACTTCAAAATCGCGTAAAGAATTCACATAATTATGATTTGAATATTGTGGTGGATGATTTAACAAATCCACAAGAAATAGATCAATTAGAACCTGTGGATTTATGGATAGATCGCGCCGTATTACATTTCTTTTTAAAAGAAGACGAACAACTAGCCTATTTTAATTTAATTAAGAAAACTGTGACTAAAAATGGCTTTGTGCTTATTGCTGTTTTTGCGACTGATGGTGCCGAAAAATGTTGCGGACTCGATGTACAGCGTTATAACAAATCAATGCTTCAAGAAAAATTAGGATTGGAATTCGATCTTGTTTCCAGTTTTAACCATACGTTTATAAATCCTTTTGGTGGCGAACGACCATACATTTACACGTTGTTTAAAAGGAAATAATTTAAAAACTGATCCCTTTTAAAACATCAATCTGAAACCGATTTTATTTTATCTTGCTTGATAAAAAACTAGTGTTATAATAATTGCTAAAAAAATATTTGTTCTGCTCCCTCATTTCAAGTTCGCCAAGAAGTCAGGGAATAGACTATTGTATCAATCGTTTTATTTTTAAATAGTCAAAACCCATTCATTAATTATTTTGAACAATGTAAGTAAGGTTTGCTCGTTTTGTACGTCTATCCTTGTCCCCTAGTTGTCATGACTTTTATCATATAAAAATTAGTTGATAATCCGTATATTATTGCATTAGTCAAACGACACTTAAAGGTTAAATACAATTATGATATCCCCAGAAATACTCAAAAACGAAACTAACAGGCTGAACGCGCTAAAATCTTATGATGTTCTGGACACCCTGCCAGAAAAAGAATACGACGAAATTACCGCTTTAGCTTCCATGATTTGCAATACACCAATGTCTTTAGTATCTCTTATTGATAATGACCGACAGTGGTTTAAATCTAATCACGGTATGGACATTACAGAAACGCCAAGAGAATTTGCTTTTTGCGCTCACGCTATTAACAAAAAAGGCGAGATGCTTATTGTAAATGATGCGCGTCAAGATGAACGATTTAAAAATAATCCATTCGTAACTGGAGACCCAAACGTAGTATTTTATGCAGGCATGCCATTAGTATCTCCTGACGGCTATCCTTTAGGGACATTATGTGTATTCGATGTCGAATCTAAAGTGTTATCCACGGAGCAGAAAAATGCACTTGAATTTCTTTCCAATCAAATAATGAATCTTTTGGAGTTACGGAAAAACACGATGATTTTACATCAAAACAACCTAGAACTTAATGCTAAAAATAAAATACTAGACAACTTTGTAAGCATTGCAGCGCATGACATAAAAGCGCCTATGAACAATGTTTTGGCGTTATCCAATATGCTTATTGAGGATTTCTCTAATACTATGGAGCCAGAAGCTGTTCAAATAGTTAAATATATCCATACTTCTGTCCAGCAATCCACACATCTCATAGATGGAATTCTCAATTACAGTATCGATAAAAATGCTTTCGTAAAGGACAAGGAACCTATACATTTAAAATCATTTTTAACGGATATTAAGGAAGCTATGGTTACAGGAAATAATATTCAAATTACTACCGATGTAGATCCGAACTTGAATGTATTGATTAACAAAACTGCTTTAACTCAAGTTTTCAGTAATTTAATTACAAACAGTATTAAATATGGAAATAAGGATATAGTTAAAATCCATATTCAGGTTACAGAAAAGGAATCACAACTTATAATCAGCGTTAAAGACAACGGTCCAGGTATTCCTTTAGAGGAAGAAAATAGTATTTTTGAACCTTTTTCAACCACCTCTAATATAGATAATGATGGCTTTCATGGTACAGGAATAGGATTGGCAACAGTTAAGAGTTTAGTTGAAACTTTAGGTGGCGAAATTTCGGTAGTTTCTAAAGTAAACGAAGGCGCTAATTTTGTGTTCTCTTTACAAAAAAATTAAGTGTTGCGCCCTATTCTTTGTTTATGTTATTTCGGGATTCGGGTGGAGTGCATCATTTCTAGTTTCCAAATCGAGTCTTGCTTAACGGCCACAATGCTTTCCAACCATTGCATTTTTCCTAAAATAGTATCTTTCTTAAAGGTTGCATAATTATGATAGGCCATCCAAACACGATTTCCTTCTTTTTTAGCTTTAAAAAAGTCGAAAGTATTAATACGTTTCGTGCCCTCATCTCTTAATTTTGCTTCTTTACACCAATTGGAAATGGTTTCATTAGTCCAAACTTCGCCATGTTCTAAAATTATAAAATCATCCGTATGATATTTTGATATGGCTTCGGCATTTTTTGCAGCCCAAACATTATCAAAAACACCTTGTACAACTTGTTCTACTTTTTTAAATGCCTCGGCATCATTATTAGGTTCTTCTTTTTGACAGCTCATAATAGATAAGATAAAAATGAAAGATAATTTGATTAGATGTTTCATGGTATATAGATACTTAAATGGCTAGTAAATCTTATTTTAGCAAAATAAATAAAAAGGCCATGTTATCACTACTAAACTACATAATTTTAAACACGCAATTACCGGAAACATCTGTTAAAAACACAGTGGAATTACTAAATGAAGCTTCTACAATTCCGTTTATTTCCCGTTATAGAAAAGAACGAACTGGCAATTTAGATGAAGTTCAAATTGGGGACATTGTAAAATATAAGGAACAGTTTGAAACGTTAGAAAAAAGAAAAACAACCATTTTAAAGGCATTAGTAGATCAAGAAGTTTTAACACCTGAATTACAGAAAAAAATTGAGGCCACTCAAGATTTAACAACTTTGGAAGACATTTACTTACCTTTCAAAAAAAGCAGAAAAACAAAAGCTGAAACAGCTCGAAAAAACGGATTGGAGCCTTTGGCAAAAATTATCATGAGTCAAAATACGTCTGACATTGAATCCGTAGCTTCTAGGTATATAAAAGGCGATATCAATTCAGTTGAAGATGCTTTGGAAGGTGCTCGTCATATTATTTCCGAATGGGTCAACGAACGCACGGATGTACGAAATAATATTCGTCAACAATTAGAACGCTTTGCCATGATTTCCACCAAAGTGGTAAAATCTAAAAAAGATGATGACAATGCACAGAAATTTCGCGATTATTTTGAGTGGGAAGAAACTTTAAGTCGGATTCCATCACACAGATTACTTGCTATTTTACGCGCCGAAAAAGAAGGTTTTATAAAGGTAAAAATTGCCATTGACAATGAGCGGGCTTTAGACAAAATTGAAGATCGTATTATTCGCTCACAAGGCGATTGCGCAGAACAAATTCAATTGGCTATTCAAGATGCTTATAAGCGCTTATTATTCCCTTCCTTATCCAATGAAGCGCTTCAAAATGCTAGAGAAAAAGCCGATGCAGACGCGATTAACGTTTTTGCTAAAAACTTAAAACAACTGTTATTAGGTTCGCCATTAGGTGAAAAACGTGTTTTAGCAATCGATCCAGGTTTTAGATCCGGTTGTAAGATTGTGTGTTTAGATGCCCAAGGAAATTTAAAACACAACGAAACTATTTATCCCCATCCACCAAAAAGTGATGCTATTGGTGCCATGAAAAAAATAGGCTCGTTGGCTGAAGCTTATAAAATTGAAGCCATTGCCATTGGTAATGGAACAGCATCCCGAGAAACAGAGGCATTAATTAGAAAAATTCACTTTAAAAATGATCTTCAAGTATTTGTGGTGAGCGAAGCTGGTGCTAGTATTTACTCGGCATCCAAAATAGCACGCGACGAATTTCCAAATTATGACGTAACGGTTCGCGGCTCGGTTTCCATAGGAAGGCGTTTACAAGATCCGCTAGCGGAACTGGTTAAAATTGATGCCAAATCTATTGGCGTAGGGCAATACCAGCACGATGTAGACCAAACGAAACTTAAAAGTGAATTGGATACAGTGGTAGAAAGTTGTGTAAATTCAGTTGGTGTAAACATTAATACAGCCAGTATATCTTTATTGAGTTACGTTTCAGGAATTGGCCCTAAAATTGCCGAAAATATCGTGAATTTCAGAAGCGAAAAAGGTGTTTTCAACTCCAGAAGTGCCATTAAAAAAGTGCCGCGTCTAGGTGACAAAGCATTTGAACAAGGTGCGGCATTTTTACGAATTAAAGATGCTAAAAATCCGCTAGACGATTCGGCAGTGCATCCAGAAAGTTATGCTATTGTAGAACAGATGGCAAAAGATTTGGGCAAGCCAATTTCAGAATTAATTGGAAATTCTACCGAACTTCAAAAAATAGATTTAAAGCGTTATTGCACGGCCTCGGTAGGCTTACCAACACTTCAAGATATTATTAAGGAATTGGAAAAACCTGGATTAGATATTCGTGAACAGGCCAAAGTATTTACATTTAATCAAAATATTAAATCCATAACTGATTTAGAGGAAGGACAACTTCTTCCTGGAATTGTTAACAACATTACCAATTTTGGAGCTTTTGTGGATGTCGGTATCAAAGAAAGTGGCTTAATACATGTTTCCAATTTATCCGATAGTTTTGTAAGCGACGTTAATGCGCACGTAAGTTTGCACCAACAAGTTATTGTTAAAGTTTTGGAAGTGGATGTAGCGCGAAAACGTATTCAGCTTAAATTACATAAATAATATGCTAAAAATTGCCTTTCATCCTATTTACCAACATCCATTACCTGAAAAGCATCGCTTTCCCATGCTAAAATATGAGTTGCTTCCCAAGCAATTACTGTATGAAGGTACTTGCAGCGAAGCTAATTTTTTCGAACCGGTAATTCCCGATGATCGATATATACTTCAAGTTCATACAGCTGAATATTACAACCACTTATTAAACCTAACTTTAGATGCCAAAGCTGCCAGAAAAATAGGATTCCCGCTAAGTGCCGAGCTTATAAAACGTGAAGTAATAATTGCCGATGGTACTATAAAGGCAAGCAAATTTGCTCTAGAAAACGGTATTGCTATGAATATTGCCGGCGGTACGCACCATGCCTATAGCAATCGCGGAGAAGGTTTTTGTTTATTAAATGATCAAGCCATTGCTGCTCGGTATCTTCAGAAGCATCAACTAGCAGAAAAAATCCTGATTGTCGACTTGGATGTGCATCAGGGAAATGGAACAGCCGAGATTTTTCAGAATGACCCTTCCGTGTTTACATTTTCTATGCACGGAAAAAGTAATTACCCGTTTAAAAAAGAAGAAAGCGATTTAGATATTGCGCTAGAAACTGACTCCAATGATCAAGAATACTTGAGTATTTTAAAAGAAACCCTACCAAAATTAATAGCATCTGAAAAACCAGATTTTATATATTATCTCTGCGGAGTAGATGTTATGGCTACCGATAAATTGGGGAAATTAGCGCTTACTCTAGAAGGCTGTAAGGAACGCGATCGTTTTGTACTGCAAACATGCAAAGATTTGGGAATTCCTGTTATGTGTAGTATGGGTGGCGGTTATTCACCAGATATAAAAATTATTATAGAAGCGCATGCCAATACCTTCCGATTGGCGCAACATATTTTCTTTTAAAGACTAAATATAGATCTACTTTAATACAAAATT
The DNA here is from genome assembly GCF_000224335.1 of Bizionia argentinensis JUB59. GTDB lineage: Bacteria > Bacteroidota > Bacteroidia > Flavobacteriales > Flavobacteriaceae > Algorimicrobium > Algorimicrobium argentinense. Next base: position 149,665 of record NZ_AFXZ01000019.1, read on the forward strand.
TAGCTGTTTTATCTTTTAAAACTCAAAAGGGATAATATTTAATAAGAAATAGCTAATTTACTACCAGTATATACGGACGTTAGTAGTTACTTTTGCAGCTTGTTGAATCGCAAATTTTGAAGGTTATGAAAAAAGCTAGATGGGCACTTGTCATAGGTATTCTTTGTATTTCTGTATTCCCTGTTTTAGTTAAGCTAAACTTAACACCTGGTGTTATTTCGGCATTTTATAGGATGGCCTTTTCGTTCGTGCTCATATTACCATATGCCTTATTTAAAAAGCAGATAAAAATTCCAAATTTAAGAATCGGACTTTTAGCTGTTCTATGCGGAATTATTTTTGGTAGCGATGTAGCCGTATGGAATATTGCCATTCAAGAATCTACAGCAACACAAGCCTCTTTACTAACCAACTTATCGCCTGTTTGGGTGGGCGTTTTAGCTTTGTTTTTTTTAAAAGACAAACCTAAAGCGAATTTCTGGGTTGGAACATTAGTAGCTGTTTTTGGCATGATGATGCTGGTCGGTTTTTCGACTTTTAGAAATTTGGATTTCGATTTGGCTTTTAGTTTCGGTATACTTTCTGGTGTACTTTACGCGTTCTATATGCTTATTAGTAAAGAAGCTTTAAAACACTTGAATGTCATTACTTTTATGACGGTTAGCCTTGGCGCATCATCTATATATTTAGGTATATTGAGCTATGCGCTTAATGAACCATTTTCAGGATTCTCTAATACAGGCTGGTTCGTATTAGTTATGCAAGCAGTTATTTGTCAGCTTTTAGCTTGGTTATTAATTAGTTTCGCAACCAAAAAAATGCGTGCCACTCGTGTTTCTGTTAGTTTATTAGCACAAGGTATTTTAGCGTCCATTTTAGCCTGGTTATTTTTAGATGAAACTATAACCCTACAAATGGTACTAGGCGGTTTGGTCTTGCTTTTTGGTATTCGCATTACTTTTTATGAAAAGCAGTTGCACAAAAAGTTCTTTAGTAAACCTGGTTCCGCCCAAGCTTTAAATCTTCACAAAAAATAAGTACTTTTGAGTCTCCCTATTTTTTGATACAAAGTTATTTATGAATTGGATTATACTCATTATTGCTGGCTTGTTTGAAGTAGCTTTTGCTGCTTGTTTAGGAAAGTTTAAAGAAACTAGTGGCAGCACAGCAACCTATTGGTTTATTGGGTTTTTAATTTGTTTAACCATCAGCATGATACTTTTGGTGAAAGCCACACAAAATTTACCGATTGGAACGGCATATGCTGTTTGGACAGGAATTGGCGCCGTAGGAACTGTTTTGGTGGGTATTTTTATTTTCAAAGAACCAGCCGATTTTTGGCGTCTATTTTTCATTACTACACTAATTGCATCCATCATTGGTTTAAAGTTTGTTGCCAGCTAAACCCTAATAAAAATGGGCTTTTTTAGGATTTTTCTAACTATAATCCACACATAAATTGTGTAACTTTACATAAAAGTATAAACTATGGTATCCAAAAAAATTGAAGAAGCATTAAACGAACAAATTCGCATTGAAGCAGAGTCGTCTCAAATATATTTAGCAATGGCTTGTTGGGCTGAAGTAAAAGGTCTGGAAGGTGTTGCTAACTTTATGTATAGCCAATCTCAAGAAGAGCGCGACCACATGTTAAAACTAGTGAAATTTGTAAATGAACGTGGTGGGCATGCGCAAGTTTCGGAATTAAAAGCACCAAATGGGACGTTTAACTCCTTTCAAGAAATGTTTGAAAAACTTTATGAGCATGAAAAATATGTGTCGGAAAGTATTAACGAACTTGTACATATAAGCTTACAAGAAAAGGATTATGCCACGCATAATTTCCTACAATGGTATGTTGCCGAGCAAATTGAAGAAGAAGCTATGGCTCGCACTATTTTAGATAAAATAAACCTCATTGGAAACGATAAAGGTGGACTGTATTTATTTGACCGTGATATTGAGCAGTTAACCATTAGTTCAGCAGCTTCTAACGGATTGAATTAAATTTAACAGTTAATTCTATTTAGAATCATTAAAAATAATTAATTTTGCCTAAACAGCTACAAATTAGCATATTTTGGGCAAGAAAAAAGAAAAGAAGAAACAGAAAAAAGCTTTAAAATCCTTACAAGAAGCCGGTTATATTACTGCCGAAAGGAAGGTAAAAAGCAAATGCTGTGAAAAATATAAGAAAAGCGAAAAGAAACGCTGTGGCAAATGCCCGTGTTTTGATTTGCTTCAAGAAGTTGCATAAAAAAAGCCACGAAGTTTATTCGTGGCTTTTTTAATTTTCGGGATTTCTATTGCTTCCCAAACATGAGTAACTCGTTACACAAAACTTCTGTGGTATAACGTTTAATTCCATCCTTATCGTTCCATGAATGGTTAGTTAATTTGCCCTCTATGGCAATTTCCTGACCTTTAGTTACGAAGTTTTCAACCACTTTTACCAAACCTCCTTTTACAACGATATTGTGCCAGTATGTACGCTCTACTTTTTCGCCTTTTTTGTCTTTGTAGCTATCATCTGTAGCTAATGAAAATTTGGCCATCTTATTGCCATCTTCAAAATTAATAATTTCAGGATCTTGTCCTAGTCTTCCAATTAACTGTACTTTGTTTCTTAACGTATTCATAAGATAAGGTATTAATTACGTTGACTATCATTAGGTCAAATCAACAGGGCAAAGGTGCAACCACGCCCAAGTATTAGCCGGTAGTTATCTATTTAAATTCGTTTGTAAATGTTTGTAGTCGTTTGTACGCGAATAGTTAACGGATTTTATAATCTCTTTGAGTAGTATTTTAAAAAGCGTCGATATCCCGTAACATCTTTGTATAAAAGTGTATATTGGCGTTGATATAACGAGTTGGCAACAAGCTGAAAAACAACAAACATCTGAAATAATCAATGACAATTCTTTTTATTTCAAATCGACCTCATTTCACAAAAGAAGAAGCATTAAAATTATTTCAACCTTATACAGAAGAAAAAGATTTTCATCATTTTAAATCTTTGACAAAAGCTAAAGATTTTCTGACCAACAATTTAATAGAAAAAGACAAACATCTCGATTTTATAATATCAGATTGGAAATTTCAGAATAGTAATTCTAAAACCATTCTGAATTGGATTAGAGATTCATTAGAAAATTATTCATCTAGTAATTTTCAATTAAAATCTATACCCTTTTTGCTTATCGAGGACAGAGAAAATCAATCCGCTACGATTTCTGATGGATTTGATGCTGTAATTGAAAATTTCCCAAACAACTACGTTAATTTAAAACATAATATTACTAGTTCTATTAAAAAATGGAGGACTTCATTTGCTGATGATTTGGAACTAATAGGACTTGACCCAAAAACTAAAACAAGTTATTCCATACATCGCAAATCATTTACATCTTATTACAAACTAAAAGTTTTATCAAAAAAGTTTGTAGATAAAAAATCAAACTCGCTGAATTATATTTGGACAGATTTCAACTACAATAATCTTGTGGATTCAAATGAACTATTTGAAAAGAAAATGAAACAAACTTTAAGAAGACCAACAAAATACCTAGAAAAAGAGTTTCACGATTTTTTGCGAGATAATCCAACATTTGTCAAAGGAGAAAACTTCAACAAATTACTTTACGAGAAACATCTTTATATAAATAACACCAGAAGATATAACGAACCAGATTTTATCAATAAACCTTTTGATTATGCAATTAGGTTTCCCGAAATCTTTGAGGTTAAAAGACAATCTCAAAGACTTTTTTGGAAAAACAAAGACCAACTTCTGTCAAAAGCAAAAAAAGGATTTGAACAAGTAATTCGCTATAAAAATTATATGGAATCCAAAAATGAGGCGAACGAATATTACATTAAAAAATATTTAGGTAAAGTTTACAATCAATATGAATACACACTTTTGATGGGTTCATCTGAAGAAAAAAGATATAATGAAAATCTGATTGAAGAATTAAAAAGCGATTTTAATTTTACTGAAGTTAGTTTAGTAACATATGAGGATTTGTTAAATAAGCATATTCGACTTTGCAATAGGCTAAATGATTTTAATATATTCTAACATTGGAAAAGAAAAGCCAGTTGCCAACACCGTGTATAATTCATTGCTAGTTCTGGCTTACTTACGAAAGTCCTCGCGGACTTTCTATCTGTGATTTATTTGCTAACTTTAGTGCTGAAACACGCAACGAAATCATACACAAACACGTTGGGCGTAATTAAAAAAAACTGAATGTACACATTAGAAGAAGTTAAAATTGCATATTACAAATTAAAGAATTACGTCTACTACGATAATACTGAACTTCTACTACGAGAAAAACTCATTGAATTCGAAACTGACACTAAAAAAGATGATTCGAATCTATTCAGTTGGGGAATATCTGAACCTTATTCTGATTTGAATGACTTCAAGAACATTTTCGCTACCAAAAAAAATACTATCGAACAGAATTTAGAAATAAAATTCGCAAAACTGTTAGAAGAGATAAATTCAAATAATCTAGAAAGCAAATATTTTAAATATTTATTTAGCCAAATAAAAGTAGATTTTTTTCCTAAAAAAATAAAATCAACAGATAATGAATTAGATAAAAATTTCATATCTAATGTTAAATGTAAAGAAAATTACGAAATTGAAAAAGTCACTCCTTTTATTAATGCTCCATTAGAATTTCATATTATTTCAATAATGTGGATTATAAGAAGTGGATATAAATTTGATGCAGAATTACTAGACGAGTGCAAAGGAAATAGACTGCTTTTAAATAAGGAAAGAACTGATTTAATTCAAAACTCTTCACTTTTTAAACCATATTATTCTCAATACCAATCTTGGAGAGATGATTCAGTTTCAGTTGCACAAGAATTATTAAAGAATAAAAAAAATGCCTTATTCATTAATCTTGATATAAAAAATTATTTTAATTCTACCAATTTAGATTTTGAAAAATATTTTCCAGAGGATGATTCAGTAAATAATATTTTAAGAGCATTACATAAAATTTATAGT
>NZ_AFXZ01000018.1 GCF_000224335.1 Bizionia argentinensis JUB59
AAAACCTGAAAGCTTTTGTATGCTTTCAGGTTTTTTTATGTGAAATAATTAAGGTTTATTAAAGAGTAGATTTTATCTTTTTCCTTCCCATTCGGCATTAAATTGATCCAAAAATTCTTCCATAAACTTATGGCGTTGTTCAGCAATTTGCTTTCCTGTTTTTGTATTCATTTTATCTTTTAGTAGTAGTAACTTCTCATAAAAATGATTGATGGTCGGCGTATCCGTTTTTTTATAGGTCTCCTTATCCATATTTAAATCAGGTTTAATTTCTGGATCGTATAGCACCCGATTTTTAAAGCCGCCGTAATTAAAGGTTCTGGCAATACCAACAGCGCCTAAAGCATCCAATCGGTCGGCATCTTGAACAACATCTAATTCCGGCGAGGTAAATGACTTGGATGGGTCTAAAGACGAGCTGTAAGAAATGTTTTCAATAATTTTCACTACGTGTTCAATGTTTTTGGAATCGACATTTTCTTTTAATAGAAATGCTCTAGACATTTTTGGACCAATAGTTTCGTCTCCATTATGGAATTTACTGTCAGCAATATCATGCAGCAAAGCGCCTAAAGCCACCACTAAAGTGTCAACTTGTTCGTTTTTGGAGATGAGCAGCGCATTCTTATATACGCGTTCTATATGAAACCAATCATGGCCACCTTCGGCATTTTTCAGTTCTCTTTTTACAAAAGTAATGGTGTTATTTATGGTTTGTTGATCGGTCATAGGTTTCTGGAAATAAAAATTCCCTTCAGGTTAGTGAAAGGAATTATATCAATTTATCGTTTATTTTAATCTAGCAGGTTCTACCCATTTAAATTGGTAAGAGTCTTCTGGAATCTTCATTCGGCCAGACAAACGTGTTAGGCGCGCTGGTAATTTCATGAGATAATCTCTTGCTTTTTCAGCTTCATCAGAAAGGTTGGTAATTTTATCAATTTCCCAACGGACTAATAGTTTTTCAAGAATACTAACATAATCAGCAGACGTATAGACACCAATTCGTTGAGCCGTGTTTGAAAACTCTTCAAAAGCGGTTCCCATTCTATGGCCAGATTCTCTTAAGAAATGTGCAGGCATTGTAATTTTTAATTTCATCATCTGCTGAAACGCAATCATCATCTGATTTGGATCCACAGCAAAAATGCGCTCTACAAATTCGCAGTAGGCATGGTGGTGACGCATTTCATCACCAGAAATAATTTTACACATTTTAGAAAGTCGCTTGTTACCGCGGTCTTTAGCTAATTTAGCTACGCGATTATGTGAAATGTAAGTAGCTAGTTCCTGAAAACTCGTATATAAAAAGTTTTTATAAGGATCCCGATCGGTTCCAATATCAAAACCATCAGCAATAAGGTGCTGGGTTGTTATTTCAATTTCTTTCATGTTCACTCTGCCAGATAAATATAAATATTTATTGAGCACATCACCATGGCGGTTTTCTTCAGCGGTCCAATGACGAACCCATTTTCCCCAAGAATTTCTACCTACTTGATCTACACCTTCTACATCCATTAACCATGATTCGTAGGTTGGTAAAGCTTCTTCCGTAATCATATCACCTACTAGAACTACCCAAAAATCATATGGTAATTCTTTAGACAGTTCACGGATTTCTTTAACCTCTTCCAAAAAGTTGCTACTTTCGGAATCTGGTAAAAAATCGGATGGTTGCCAGATAGTGTCTATAGGAATCAAATATTTTTCAATAAGGGAATCCACATCTTTTTCAAGATGTTGCATGACTTCCAGACGTATGTTTTTTAAAGACATAAAAGTTGGTTTTTTAATTTTAAACTTCTATAGCAGAAGAAATTGTGGTTTCTATTTGCGCAATTAACTTCGCTTTATCCTCAAAGGTAGCTAATTTGAGAGGTTTATGAACAGTTAATTTCATATGATTTCCTATTCCCATAGGAAATTTTCCATATTTTAACAACTTCCAAGAATTGTTAATAGTGATAGGTACAATCACTGCTGAAGGGATTTTTTTAAACAAAATCTCCAAGCCTTTTGTCTGAAATGGTTTGGGTAAGCCATCTTTACTACGCGTGCCCTCCGGGAAAATTACGGCTGCACGTTTGGTTTCTTCTATATATTCACCAAACTTCATAATTGCTGGAAACGCCTGTCTTGGGTTTTTTCTATCTATCAATACCGATCCGCCATGACGTAAATTATATGATACACTCGGGATACCTTTGCCTAATTCTTTCTTGCTAATAAATTTGGGATGGTGTTTACGCATGTGCCATGTTATAGGCGAAATATCATACATGCTTTGATGGTTTGCTACAATTATTAAAGGGGCGTCTGTTGGTATATCTTGGTTGTCTATAAATGTGTATCGCGTTCCTAAGATATTAGTGGAACGCATGATAAAAAACTGCAGCCAATCCGTACTTATTTTATGAGCTTGATAGCCTAAAACATTAAAACAGAACCATTGTATGGGATGAAAAACAATTAGCGTTAACAAAAAGAAAACGGCATAAATGCTAGTTAGAATATAAGCGACTAATTTTTCCATAAAAAAGACATGGTTTATTTACAAAACTAAATTAAAAGAAATTCAGTCACAAAAAAAACCACGACATAATCGTGGTTTCATCTGACTCTTATTTTATTTAAAAAATTGGCTTAACAATTTTGGTTGTAAGCATCTTTTAAGTTTTCAGCAATTATCTCGGCTGGACGACCTTCAATATGGTGGCGTTCAAGCATGTGTACTAATTCACCATCTTTAAATAAAGCCATACAAGGAGAACTTGGAGGAAATGGTACCATGTGCTCACGTGCTTTGTTAACGGCATCTTTATCAACACCTGCAAAAACCGTAACAATATTATCTGGTTTTTTACTGTTTTCTAAACTCATTCTTGCACCTGGACGTGCATTTGCTGCTGCACAACCACAAACTGAATTCACAACAAGTAAAGTAGTGCCTTCTTTTGCTAAAGCTGCATCCACAGCCTCGGCAGTATGTAATTCTTCAAAACCTAATTTGGTTAAATCTTCGCGCATTGGTTTTACTAATTCTGCTGGATACATATATATTCGATTTTATATGATTAATAAATATTAAAGTACAAAGATACCAATTGTGTAACAAATGCCGTAAGCAATCTACTAACAAATAGTATATTTACGCAAAATTTATAGTGTAATAATTCAGAATTTAAAAACCTTCTGTATATTTCAGCTACTTATTTTTAACTAGAAGGTTTGTACAATAATAAAATTGAAGATTAGATGAGTTTTTCAAAATGGATAGGAGCCGCTTTAGGCTGGTCGTTTGGAGGTCCAATTGGTGCCATAATTGGTATGGCTTTAGGTGGAGTAGTAGATGCACTTTCGGATAGAAAAGATGTAGAGCCTGTTTTTAAACAAGGACAACAAAGAAGCGCGTACCGAACAAGCGCGACAAGGCAGCAAACACGTTCAGGTGATTTTGAAGTGAGTTTGTTGGTATTGGCATCCATTGTTATTAAAGCTGATGGTAAGCAAGATCAACGAGAATTGGATTTTGTGCGTCAACAGTTTGCTCATATGTATGGAAAGGAACGTGCTAATCATGCGTTTCAGTTGTTTAAAAATATTAATAAGCAGGAAATTCCGGTGCAACAAGTTTGTTTACAAATTAGGCAAATGATGGATCATCCATCGCGCTTGCAATTATTGCATTTTCTCTTCGGGATAGCCAATGCCGACGGTCATGTTTCGGAAGCTGAAGTTAATAAAATTCATACAATTTCCGGTTATTTAGGTATTCGTTCTATTGATTATGAAAGTATTAAAGCTATGTTTTATAACAGTAGTGATAATGCGTATATTATTCTAGAGATTGAAAAATCGGCTACTGTTGCTGAAATTAAGGCTGCTCACCGAAAAATGGCAAAAAAATATCATCCAGACCGTGTCATACATTTAGGAGCAGAACACCAAAAAGGCGCCGAAGAAAAATTCAGACAAGTCCAAGGTGCTTATGAGCAATTGCAGAAAGAGCGTGGTTTTTAGTGATTACTTTAAATAGGAATAATTTTATTATCTTGAATTTTTATACATAGTTTATGAGTGAATTAGAGCTATTAAATATTGTTAGAGATTATTTTAGGGATAAAATATTTGAAAATCATAAAAAGAATGTTCTTAAAGATCATTCAAAATTAAAATCATATAAGATAAATCCCATACTTGTTAAGTATTTATCTAAAATTCTTGAAGACGATTTTACACCTTTGGGTATTGCAAAAGCACTTTATTATCCGAGGGTTTTAGGGACTTCGATTAACACTTCTTTTGGAACTAGAATTCAAAATATGTTTGTCGAATTAGAATTAGCAAACGGATCGTTAATTAAAGGAATGGATATTGAGTTTATCGATAAAATTGATAACCGAAAAAAATGGTGTCAATTAAAATCGGGGCCCAACACAATTAACTCGGAAGATGTGAATCCTCTATTAAAGAAATTTTCAACAGTTGCTAATTTGGCAAGAACAAATGCTATGAACTTAAATAATAATGATTTGATTTTAGGTGTGCTTTATGGCGAAAGTTCACAATTAAGTCAACATTATAGAAGAATTGATGAAAAACATCCAGTTATTATTGGCAAAGAGTTTTGGCATCGAATAACTGGGTATCCAGACTTTTATAATAAATTAGTTGAGGATTTAGATAAGCTAATTCTTACTTTAGAAACTGAAGATTTTTTTAAACGCGGTTATATGGCGCTAGCTATAGAAGTTGAAGCTTCAGATTTATTCGATTTTTCATAATATTTATTCAAAAAAGCTATTAGAGAATACCCTATTTCTTTGGCTAAATTTACAGGAACAGCATTTCCTATTTGTTTGTATTGTTGACTAACAGATCCATGAAAACTCCAATCATCTGGAAAGGTTTGAATTCTTGCATATTCTCTAACGGTAAATGGTCTTGTTTCTTCAGGATGGCAACGTTCTGTTTGTTTTTGCGCTGGACTACAAGTTAATGTTAAACATGGTTCATCCCAACCAATACGTCTAGCCATACCTGTTTTTCCGCCACCTAAATAAAAGCTTTTCTGCATGTATTCTTTCTGAATGTCTAATGGTAAGTCTCTCCAATATCCTTTTGGCGGTACTAAATCTAAAACATTTTTCTTGTGTTGTGGGTATTTAGATCCTTCCGATTTGGGTACATTACAATCAAATAAATCACCTTTTTTAAGAGCATCGGTTAAATTGTAAATAGTTTCATAAGGCAACGGATATTTGTATTTCAAATCAATATCTTTTCGAACACCTATTAGAATAATTCGTTCTCTTTTTTGTGGAACATTATAATTAATAGCCTTTAAAACTTGAACAGGTGTTACTACATTATAGCCTATTTCGTCTAAGACAGAGATCATGCCTTCCAGCGTCTTACCTTTCTCATGACTTAATAAACCTTTTACATTTTCGCCCAGACAAATTTTTGGTTTTACTTCATTTACAGCGCGAGCAAATTCATAAAACAAAGTGCCTCGCGTATCATTCAAACCTAATTTTTTTCCGGCATAGCTGAAAGCCTGACAAGGAAATCCACCTGTAACAATATCGACTTTATTGGTGTATTCTGAAAAACTGAAATTTTGAATATCCCCTTCTAGAACATTCCATTTGGGTCTGTTTTTTCGTAAAGTTCCACAAGCCCATTTATCAATCTCGTTTAAAGCAACACATTTTAGACCTGCTTTTTCAAGACCTAAAGCTAGTCCGCCTGCACCTGCAAATAATTCTAAAACTGAATATGAGTTATTTGGCTCTGTAAAATTTCCTTGAAAGTTATTTCCATTGATATACTCATTGAATCTAGGAAACAATTCAAGTTGCTCTTTTTTGTAAATTCTATAGTCGCTTATAGGTTCACGAGCAGCAGGGAGCTTACCCGAATTGTCCCAACGTCTTAATGTTTCTGTACTATTTCCAAGAATTTCTGAAACCTCTGAAATAGAATAGTAATCTTTAATAACCATATTACACAACCTTATACATGGTTACAAATATAATGATACTGAATTAAAATGCAAGATTTACTTTACTTAATTTTTCAATCTCTTCAATTTTATAGAAATGATGTTATTTTTTGTAACATATTGATCTAAAGTTAATTAATTTATAACATCTTCTTTTATTAATCTTAATCATTTTTCAACTATAGAAAGTGATTTGTGATTCAAAATTCACTAGAGATTTAAATATTAGTCAAGCACGACTCAGCACGAGATCAATTCGATATATTCCAACAGGGTTTTTACACGGTTTGGGGAATGGCTTGTTTCCAGAGAATTAGAAAAGCAATAAATATTGTTAACCTCTAAATAGGAAGAAATCATCTTTCATATCTTCAATTTGTGCATCTTCATTGGTTATAATATAATCGATTGCTAAGGATGTGAAATCTTCACCTTTATCCGTTAAAGAAACCAGCTGCTTATTGTCGACTGTAATCATGTTATTTTTAAGCGCTAAATCTAAAACCGTTTTCGCACGAATTTTCTGCCAATTAATATGTTCTGTTAAGTGATTCACATGGCGTTCGCTTGCTTCGGTATGATTCTTTAAATGCAGTAAAAAAGTGATTAGTGAAACTTCAACTTTTTGTTGTTTCTCACGATACATCACGGCAATTAAACCTTTACTCGGGGCAAATAAATAGATTATTAAAAATATTAAACCTAGCATCGTTGTTATGGAACCAGCAATGGAAGCATCTAACCAATGCGCGAACCAATAACCCGAAATGGCACTAAGTACACCGAAAAACATGGCTAAAGCGAGCATTTTCTTTAAATCGGTTGTCAATAAATAGGCAGCGGCAGCAGGGGCAATCATTAGTGCAACGACTAATATAGCACCAACAGCATCGAAAGCACCAACTGTGGTTACCGATGCAACCGTCATTAATCCGTAGTGAATGGCTACAGGCGAAAACCCTAAAGATGCGGCTAATCCAGCATCGAATGTGCTAATTTTAAGTTCTTTAAAAAAGGCGATTAATAATCCGATAGTAATTGTTAGAATAGTTCCAATAACCCACAAGGATTTAGGGCCCACATCTACACCGGAAATAGTAAGTCTATCAAAAGGCGCAAAAGCCAATTCACCTAATAAAACAGCATCCACATCCAAATGGATATCATTGGCGTTTTTGGCAATCATAATTACGCCAATACTAAACAAAGCTGGGAAAACGAGTCCGATGGCTGTATCTTCTTTTACCAAGCCTGTTTTCTGAATTTGCTCTACTAAAACAACCGTAATAACACCTGTTAATGCAGCTAAAAGAATAAGCAAAGGTGAATTTAAATCTTGTGTTATAAAAAAACCAACTACTAAACCAGGTAAAATAGAATGACTTATGGCGTCGCTAATCATAGCCATTTTTCGCAGCACTAAAAAAGTACCTGGAATAGCGCAAGCCAAGGCTACCAAACTGGCAATAAGCTGTATTTCTAGTTGCGCGCTACTCATTTTTATTTGTTTGTTGGTTGTACAAATTGGAAGCTCTTTCAAAACCTTCTGGTGTTAAACTCCACATGTTTCCTTCCAGGGTTACGTAATTTTTATCGACTAGTTTTTGAAGCGTTCCACGCGTATATCCTTGAAAGTTATTTAATATTTTAACGGTATGTGGATGAGAAATATCATCATGTGTTTCTGCAATATGAAACATAAAGGCCAGCGTTTTATGGAGTTCTAAATCACGACGATTTTTAATAAATCGGATTTGCCTAAAAAGCAAACCACGGCTTGGTGAAAATATAAACGAAAACAATACAAATACAGTAGCGACCAAAACAATAACTGGACCTGTAGATAGGTTATTTTGACTCGCACTAATAGCTGTTCCAAAAACGCCAAAAAATGCACCGAAAACAGCCGCTAAAAAAACCATGGTTCCTAGACTGTTCGTCCATTGGCGCGCTGCAGCGGCAGGTGCTAAAAGCATAGCACTCATTAGTACAACTCCCACAGTTTGTAGGCCTAAAACGATGGCTAATACGATAAACGACGTAATAAGAATATCAATGGCTTTGGTGTTGAATCCTATTGTGTGTGCATAGTCCTTATCGAATAAGAGAATTTTAAATTCCTTCCAGAATAGTAATAGTACGGTTAAACAAAGTCCGGTTACGATTGCCATTAGCCAAACATCACTTTCAACTAACGTTGCCGCTTGACCAAATAAATATTTATCTAATCCTGCTTGATTGGCATTTGGTTGTTTCTGAATGAACGTTAATAATAGCATTCCAAATCCGAAAAATAAAGACAAAATTAATCCTAAAGCAGTATCCGATTTTAAGTGTGTTTTAGAAACAATACCGCGAATCCAAAACGTACCAATTAAACCACTAATTAAAGCACCGAGTAATAACGTATTGCTGTCTTTTGCGCCAGTTAACAAAAATGCAATGGCAATTCCAGGTAAGGCTGCATGCGAAATAGCATCGCCCAACAAACTCTGTTTTCTCAAAACGGCAAAACTACCAAGCATACCAGTAACAGCACCAAGAATGGCGGTGCCTAGCGTAATAGTACGCAACGTGTAATCGTTAATGAGGAGGTCTATGTATTCGAAAAAGTTTATGACGTGTAGTGTTTAGAGATTAGTATTTTTTTTATTTCTGAATACTGACTTTATAATTAATACCATAAGTTTTTGTCAAATTATCATCGTTAAAAATATCTTTAACCGGTCCTGTAGCAATTTTTTTCACGTTTAAAAAAGTTACCCAATCAAAATATTCAGGCACAGTTTGCAAATCGTGATGCACAACAATGACGGTTTTATTGGCTTTACGTAAGGCTTTTAGAATATTTATAATGGCAATTTCTGTGGTAGCATCTACACCTTGAAAAGGTTCATCCATAAAATAAATAGAGGCGTCTTGAACCAATGCGCGTGCTAGGAAAATACGTTGTTGCTGACCTCCGGATAACTGACTAATCTGTCGGTTTTTGAAAGATAACATCCCAACTTTCTCCAAAGCTTCTAATGATGCTTTCTTCTCTTTTTGTCCTGGACGTTTTATCCAACCCAAGCTTCCGTAGGTTCCCATCATAACGACATCTAGAGCGGTGGTAGGGAAATCCCAATCTACACTTCCTTTTTGTGGTACATAAGCTACCAAATCTCGCTGTTTACTGTAAGGCTTGCCATAAATACTAACACTTCCAGCAATAGGTTTTAAAATTCCTAGTATAGCTTTAATAAGAGTGGATTTTCCAGCACCATTAGGACCAACAATTGCCATAAGAACACCTTCAGGGATTTCTAAATCAATGTCCCAAAGTACAGGTTTGTAATTGTAGGCAACGGTTAAATCGTCTACTTGAACGGCAATGACAGGTTTCTCTTTTTGAGTTTTAATTTCGCTCACCTTTGTTGTTTTTGGTTCTGGTTTTATATTTTGATGTTGGCACTTTCAGATCTCACAGGTTTTAAAAACCTGTGAGATCTTATATGGTATTTAACAGAAAACTTGAATAGCTTTAACTAATTGCATTAGATTATCAATTTAAGGGATGATTAGATTAGCTACGCTTAATCCTCGGTTTCCTGCTTTCGCTTGACTTCCGACAGGCAGGAATTTGGTTACTTCAAAGCATTTACAATCGTATTCACATTATACGTAAACATGCCTATATAAGTGCCTTCTACCGTTCCCGCATTTCCAAGAGCATCGGAATATAATGTTCCACCAATTTGAACATCAAATCCTTTAGATTGGACAGCGGCTTGAAGTGCTTCAATGGTACGTTTAGGTACCGAGCTTTCAATAAATATGGCTTTTACTTGCTTGTCTATTATAAAGGTAGCTAATTTTTGAACATCTTGAACACCAGCTTCTGTTGCTGTTGATAGTCCTTGAAGTCCTACGACTTCAAATCCGTAAGCTTGTCCAAAGTAACTAAAAGCATCGTGTGCTGTAACAAGTATGCGTTTTTCTGCAGGAAGAGTGCTAATTGTATTTTTTATATTTTCATTTAAGGTTTTTAATTTAGCCATATATTCAAGACCGTTCTTTTCAAAAGCAGCTTTGTGCTCTGGTTTGGCTTCAGATAGTTTGTCAACTACAAATTGCGTTATTAATTCCCAGTTATTCACATCAAACCAGATATGTGGATCGTAGTTCGAGGCAAAAAATTCGGATCCAATCAATGTTTTTTCGTCTAAAGCATCAGAAACAGGGATGGTTTTAAGGTTCTGGCTTGCCATTTTCTCGAAAACTTCAACGAGTTTTCCTTCCAAGTGCAATCCGCCGTAAAAAATAACATGGGCATGCGCTAATTTGTTAACATCGCCTTCGCTGGCTTTATATAAATGTGGGTCTACACCACTTCCCATTAAGCCTTTTACTTCAATATATTCACCACCGATATTTTCAACTAGATCGGTAATCATTGTGGTTGTGGTAACGACTTTTAAAGTACCATCGGTTTGGTCTGCATCTTTACAACTCCATGCGAAACCGATAATTATAAGTGCATAAACTATTTTTTTCATAAGTCTAAATTATAGTTGCGAAGATACTAAAAAAATTAGGTTTTAATGTAACTTGTATTGAATACCAAAGAATGAATATTCGTCTAGACTTGATTCCCAAATATTGTACGAGTTTAAATTACGAAAAGTGGATTTTTAATCTAGGCGTTGTTTTTAATATACCAGTAGAGGTTTTTGGTAAAGCTTTTAAAGCACAACAAAACAGGAACATTGTCAGATAAATATTTATAATGGTTTTTTTAAAGGTGAACCATGGTTTAGGTTGGTCTAAAAATATACTTAAGAATATTAAAAATGTATATTTGTTATATAATATATGTTTATGATTACGTTAACAGAAGAGAATTACATCAAGGCTATTTATCATTTAGGAAAGCAAGGTCATGAAATGGTGAATACCAATGCTTTGGCAGAGGCAATGAACACTAAAGCTTCTTCAGCAACAGATATGATTCGAAAATTGGCTGAAAAAGATTATGCCAATTATAAAAAGTATAAAGGTGTTTCTTTAACAGAATCCGGTAAAAAGATTGCGGTTAATATTATAAGAAAACATCGTCTTTGGGAAGTTTTTTTAGTTGAAAAACTCAATTTTACTTGGGATGAAGTTCATGAGCTTGCTGAAGAGTTAGAGCATATAAAATCGAAAAAACTGATTGATGAATTGGATGCGTTTTTAGGTCATCCAACGCATGATCCACATGGCGATCCGATTCCTAATAAGGATGGTGAAATGACTTTAGTTGAAAAAACCTTATTATCGCAAGCACAGATCAATATGAAATACAGCTGTTTGGGTGTGAATGATAGTTCGTCAGAGTTTTTACAATATTTGAATAATAATGATATTGGTTTAGGTGCAATTATTGAAGTGATGCATATTGAACCGTTCGATAAATCTATTAGCATTAAAGCTAATGGAAAACTATTGACGGTTTCGCAAAGTGTGGCCAAAAATTTATATTTAAAAAAAATATAAAATATAATAGACGGGAAAGTTTGTTACCTAAAATCTGAAATCTATGCTAAAAAGGAAGCTTGTCTTAATATGTTTAATGATTGGCTACATAGGTTTTTCACAAGAGAATAAAAATGTCACGCCGCCGATAGTTCTTAAAAAACTCCAGTATCAAGATATGGTTACTATAGGTGATTATAATTTGAAGTTTAGCGAGCTTATTTCGGATTCTAGATGTCCTAATGGTGTTACTTGTGTTTGGGCGGGTGAAGTTGTTATTGAAGTCGAGATTTATAAAAACAACAATTTATTAACTACAGAAACCTTTAATTTTCCACCAACAAATTACACGGTTCAAGAGCGCAAAGCTTTAAGTATTGAAGATAAATTAACGCTTTATTTATACAATGTGATGCCTGCTCCTGAAGTAGATAAGAAAATTGATACAACGGATTATTATTTGCAGTTTACCGATGCAAATTAGTGGCAGCCGCAACCATCGTCGCCACCACAATTTTTAGAATTACTCTTCTTGGGTTTCCAAATAAATTTCCTAATTAGGAATAGTATGGCAAGCCCTAATACAGTAAACGCTATAATATTTTGAATGAGTGGACCCATAATATGATAAATTTACTTTAATAATTGGTAGGCAATAAGCGCCACTACGTAGGCAAAGGCCGTCATAATTACTAATTGGTAAGTTGGCCATTTCCAACTGTTGGTTTCTTTTTTAACAATAGCTAGCGTACTCATACATTGCATTGCAAATGCATAAAACAGCATAAGTGAAATACCGGAAGCAAAATTAAATAACGGTCCGCCTAAAACGGGGTTTACTTCACCAGCCATGCGGTTTTTTATGGTTTCCTCTTCGTCGCTTCCTACGTTGTAAATGGTGGCTAAAGTTCCTACAAAAACTTCACGAGCTGCAAATGAGCTAATCAAGGCAATACCAATTTTCCAATCGTAACCCAACGGACGAATAGCTGGTTCAATAGCACGACCAGTTATACCAATATAAGAATGTTCTAGTTTATAAGAGTCAATATGGTGATCTAAATCCTCTTCAGTTACGTCTTGATTCGCGTATTGTTCTGCAATGATGGCTTCGGCATTATTAAAATCCTCACCGGGACCATAAGATGCTAAAAACCATAATACAATAGAAATAGCTAGAATAATTTTACCAGCACCAAATACAAAGGCTTTTGTTTTTTCTATAACTGTGATTACAACATTTTTAAAAAGTGGTAATTTGTAATTGGGCATTTCTACCACAAAAAACGTTTTACTCTTTATATTGAGAATCTTGTTTAAAAGCCAAGCAGAGCCAACTGCTGCTCCAAAACCTATTAAATAAAGTAACATTAAGGTTAACGCTTGATAGCTTAAGCCTAGAAAGCGACCTTCTGGAATTACCAATGCAATAATAATAAGATAAACAGGTAATCTTGCCGAACAGGTTGTAAAGGGTGTAACTAGAATAGTTATTAAACGTTCTTTCCAACTTTCAATATTCCTGGTCGCCATAATAGCTGGAATAGCACAAGCAGTACCAGAAATTAAAGGAACGACACTTTTTCCGCTTAATCCAAAACGGCGCATTACACGGTCCATTAAAAAGACGACACGACTCATATAACCGCTTTCTTCTAACACAGAAATAAATAGAAACAAGAAAGCAATTTGTGGAATGAAAATAACAATACCACCAATTCCAGGAATAATACCTTCGGAAAGTAAATTCGTGAATGTTCCTGCAGGCATTGCATTTTTTGTCCATTCGCTTAATGATGCAAAGGAGCTATCAATAAAATCCATTGGTATGCTCGACCAATCGTAAATGGCTTGGAAAATGGTTAAAAGTATCAGGCCAAAAATAACATAACCCCAAACTTTATGGGTTAAAATACGGTCTAATTTTATGCGTAAATCTTTGGCAGTACTTAAATCTATAGTTTGTCCTTCTTTCAGGACATTATTAATAAACTGATAGCGCTTTATAGTTTCTTTTTGTTGTAAACGCTTTAAATCGGTGTTGGATTTGGTTTTAAAATCCGCAACGGCATCAATGGCATTTCTATCTATTTTGCCAAAATTTACATCTTGCGTTATAACAAGCCAGAGCTTGTATAGGAGCTGATTGGGAAACGCTTTTTGCAGATTATCAAAATATGGTTTATCAATTTCAGAAGCACTCAAACAAGGCTCATTTGATAACTCTCTATAATTAGCAATTAACTCTTTAAGTTCTGTAATACCTGTTTTTTTTCGGGTACTAATCAATGCTATTTTTGTACCTAGATGTTCTTCTAAATACTCAACATCTAGGCTAATCCCTTTGTAAGCCATTCTATCGGCCATATTAATGGCGAGAATAGTTGGGATTTGAAGATCTTTAATTTGGGTAAAAAGCAACAAGTTTCGCTTAATATTTTCTACATCGCAAACTACGACGGCAACATCAGGGAAATCTTTATCATTTTTATTAAGAAGTAACTCTATAACAACGTTTTCATCAAGTGATGATGCGTTTAGACTATAAGTTCCAGGTAAATCTATAATATGGGCTTTTACACCACGTGGAAGTTTGCAAATACCTTCTTTTTTTTCAACCGTAATGCCTGGATAGTTACCAACTTTCTGGTTTAAACCGGTTAAGGCATTAAAAACAGAGGTTTTTCCTGTATTGGGGTTTCCAATTAAGGCAACGTTGATTTGTTTGCTCATTTAGAAATTTCTATTTGAATGTGTATGGCCGTTTCCTTACGGATAGCTAAATGACTTCCATTTATATTTAAATACATGGGATCTGCAAACGGTGCCATTTGAACCAATTCGACGCTGTTTCCTGGAAGACAGCCCATTTCTAGGAGTTTCAATGGTATGTGTATAGACGAAACATCGACTATAATTCCTTTTTCTCCTCGTTTTATTTCTGCTAAAGTCACCAGTAAGCTTATTTAGATTGATTTTAAAGAAGCAAAAATAATATAAAATTTTAGGGTAAAAAAATTGTACCTATAAAAACTATTTGGAATCTTTCTTTAATTTATGGATATCAGTAATTAAGCGTTCAATTTCTTCGGGATCGGTACCATCATAAAAACCGCGAATTTGCCGTTCTTTATCAATAAGCATGAAGTTTTCGGTATGAATCATATCATAAGGATCAAAACCTATAACATCTTTTACAGCTAAATAGCTTTTTCTAGCCAAATCGTAAATTTGTTTTTTCTCACCAGTTACTAAATTCCAACGCGCATCGTCAACACCTTTTTCAACAGCATATTTTTTTAATTGCGCTACAGAATCAATATCTGGTGTTACGGTATGAGATAGTAAGAGGATATCCGGATCGTTTTTCAGTTCTTTTTGGATATAAACCATATGATCCGTCATAATTGGGCAAATGGTTTGGCAGGTCGTAAAAAAGAAATCAGCTACATAAATTTTATCTTTATAATCAGCTTGGGTTATGGTTTTACCATTTTGATTGGTTAAACTGAAATCGGCAATTTTATGATATTTTTTCTTGTATTGAAGTGTGCTGTCTACCAATTCAGTGGCTACCATGGTAGGTTGATAAATTGGCAAGGGTTTTTCAACATTTAATATGTTATAAATAAAAGCCATAATGATGATACAGATAATTGAAAAAGCAATGGCAAAATACTTGTAGTCTTTGAAAAATGACAACATAATTGGAATATTTAGAGCGTGTATATATAATATTTCTGGTGCAAAATTACAATAGAATGGAGATTAAAACGGTATTTTTAACAAGCATTATTTTATCGTTATAAAAAAACCTGTATGAAACCGTATTCTCTCATCCTATTATTTTTGATATCGACACCCTTTATGGCGCAAGATTATCAAAAACCTTTCAATAAAAATCAAGAAGCTGAAGCTAAAATGGCTATGAAAAAAATGGAGGCCCGATTTAGTATAAATACGGGTGATTACGATATTAAGTACCACCGATTGGACTTATCAGTGGATCCAGGTGTCGCCTTTATTTCAGGAAATGTTACTACGTATTTTGAAGCTAAAGAGCCGCTTTCACAAGTCACTTTTGAATTGACTGATAATATGACGGTTTCGCAAGTTACACAACGTGGAAACGTTTTAAATTTCACACATAATTCTGATGATGAGGTGATAGTTTATTTGCCTCAAATTCAAAGTGCAGGTGTATTAGATTCCCTTACAATGGCTTATTCTGGAAATCCAGTAAGCTCTGGTTTTGGATCTTTTGAACAAAGTTCGCATAATGGGACACCAATTATTTGGACACTTTCAGAACCTTATGGTGCCAAAGGTTGGTGGCCATGCAAGCAGGATTTAATTGATAAAATTGATTCCATAGATGTGCATATAACCACACCACGTTTTACACCTAATAACGAAGATTATGTGTCTGTTTCTAACGGATTAGAATTAAGTCAAACTATTTCTGGTAATTTTAAGACCACTCGATTTAAACATAAATACCCTATTCCAGCATATTTAATTGCTATTGCCGCAACCAACTATAGCGTGTACACGGATGAAGTCGATAATAATGGCAATCTATTCGATGTTGTAAACTATGTGTACCCAGAGAATTTGGCTTATGCTCAGTCTAGAACTCCCATTACAGTGGATATGATTAATTTGTTTTCTACGCTTTTTGATTCATATCCGTATGCCGATGAAAAATATGGCCACGCACAATTTGGTTGGGGCGGTGGTATGGAACACACTACCGTTTCGTTTATGGGTAGTTTTGGTGAAAATTTAATTGCTCACGAATTGGCGCATCAATGGTTTGGTAATAAAGTAACGGCTGGAAGTTGGAAAGATATTTGGTTAAGTGAAGGGTTTGCAACGTATTTACCTGGATTATTCATAGAAAATACAGATGGTATAGCAAGTTTTACGACATTTAAACAACAGCTTATTAATAATATTACTTCACAGCCTGGAGGTTCGGTGTATTTAACGGATTCGGATACCACAAGTGTTAATCGAATTTTTAATAGTCGTTTAAGCTATAAAAAAGCTGCTATGTCAATTCATATGCTCCGAAAAAGACTGGGAGATGCGCCATTTTTTAAAGCTATGAAGGATTATTTGAATCATCCCAATCATACATATGGTTATGCTAAAACGATCGATTTTATAAATGTTGTTGAAACATCATCAGGAGAAAGTTTAACCGAATTTTTTAATGATTGGATTTACAATGAAGGCTACCCTAGTTATTCGGTAACCTGGAACCAGCCGTCTTCAAATTCAGTGTTTATTAATTTATCGCAAATGCAAAGTCATTCATCTGTTTCCTTTTTTGAAGCATCTGTTCCTATTAGACTTATTGGTAGTAACGGTGAAATAAAAGATGTAGTTTTAGATAATAGTAGCAACAATCAGAATTTTATAGAAACGGTAAATTTCACGGTTGTTAATGTGATTTTTGATCCTGAAAGTGATTTGATTTCTAGAAATAACTCGGTAGCTTTATCGACGGAAAACTTGAATTTAGAAGCCAGTTTATACTTGCATCCGAATCCGACAACTAATATTGTCAATATTCAAAAGCCAGAAAGTTTAGAGATAAATCAAGTGAAAATTTACAATGCTTTAGGGCAACTTCTTCATATTGGTTCTTGGAAATCGCGTTTAGATTTTTCGAGCTATTCATCTGGCATATTCTTTGTTAAGTTTGAATCAACCAGTGGAATAATTAACAAAATTGTATTAAAAAAATAGCAATAAACACGTTATAGTTTTCTAAACGGTGTTAAAAGACTACTTTTGTGCGCTATAAAAGAAGAAACCCATATGACCGTAATTTTAATAAAGGCAGCACAATTATTTTTAAGTCTGTCTATTCTTATCGTTCTCCATGAATTAGGCCATTTTATTCCGGCAAAATTATTTGGAACCCGAGTAGAAAAATTTTATTTGTTTTTTGATATTAAGTTTTCATTATTCAAGAAAAAAATTGGCGATACCGTATATGGAATCGGTTGGTTACCATTAGGTGGTTACGTAAAAATTGCCGGAATGATTGATGAAAGTATGGATAAGGAGCAAATGGCGCTACCAGCTAAACCATGGGAATTTAGATCCAAACCATCATGGCAACGTTTAGTAATTATGCTTGGTGGTGTAACGGTGAACTTTATTTTAGGTTTTGTTATCTATATGATGATTTTATTTGTTTGGGGAACAGATTATGCTAACAAGGAAGATATAAAATACGGATTTGGTGTAACAAAAACTATGGAAAAACATGGTTTTCAGCAAGGTGATAGAATTGTTTCCGTAGATGGAACACCATTTCACGAAATGGCCGATATTAACACCTATTTACTTTTTAGAAATGTTGATACTATAGTAGTTGAAAGAGAATCTGGTGTTACGGAAAATTTAACCATTCCTGAAGATATAGGAACGCAGTTGTTTGAAGCGGGTGATTTGCCAGCTATGACATTCCGTGTACCATTTAAATTAGATTCTATTGTGCCTGGATCTCCAGCAGACAAAGCAGGTCTTTTAGTAAGTGATAAGCTGTTATATATTAATGGTACTGAGGTTAATTACCTATCGGATCTGACTTACATGCTAAAGAATAAAAGTGGAGATGTTATTGATTTGGTAGTAAAACGTGATGGAGAAAACAAAGTTTTAAAGGTGACACCTAATCCTGATTTTACTTTGGGTGTTTTAACTGAAAATACGGATTTGGACTATATTAAGGTTAGGCATAAAGATTATTCCTTTGGTGAAAGTATTACTAAAGGTGCATCGGTAGGTTACTGGAAAATTAAAGATTATTTAGGTCAGTTTAAGTATATATTTACCAAAAAAGGTGCTGCTTCAGTTGGTGGTTTTGCTGCTATTGGAAATATGTTTCCACCGTCATGGGACTGGAGAGCTTTCTGGGAAATTACAGCATTCTTATCAATAATGCTTGGTGTTTTAAATTTAATGCCAATTCCAGCTTTAGATGGTGGTCACGTTATGTTTTTATTATATGAAATAGTTTCAGGTAGAAAACCAGGCGATAAATTCATGGAATATGCGCAACTCATTGGTTTCATATTACTTATATCGTTAGTGTTGTTTGCTAATGGTAATGATATATACAAGGCCATTTTCGAGTAAAATAGAAAATCGAAATATTTTACAAAATAAGTCAAATCTTGTTTTGTAATATCTAATATAATATATATATTTGCGCTCGCAAAAGCGACAACACTCCTCCTTAGCTCAGTTGGTTAGAGCATCTGACTGTTAATCAGAGGGTCCTTAGTTCGAGCCTAAGAGGAGGAGCCAAACAGGGAAAGCCTTTACAGAAATGTAAGGGCTTTTGTTTTTTATAATAGTATTATATGGAACCATGTGTTTATATACTCTACTCTCAAAAAATAAACCGATTTTAGACTCAAGCATTGAAAAATAAAAAGGTGTAATTCAAGGATGTGGTTGTAGGCTTCCCCAGTTTAGAACTGTTTGTTAATCCAAATATATAGTTTTTTCCGTTTTAAAACGAATTGGCTTTCTGTTCATGTTTTTCATTAAAAGCCAATTTATTTTAAAATGAGCCCCGCGGCAGCGGCATGTTGCCTTTTCGCATATTCTACAGGTGGTATTTTACCCAAAGAATCGTGTGGTCTATGATGGTTATAATCTTCCATCCATACCTGCGTCTGTTCCCTTACTTGATCTATATTTTCAAAAATGTATTTATTTAGGACACCTCTTCTGTAGGAACCATTGAACCGCTCTACAAAAGCATTTTGAGTAGGTTTTCCAGGCTGTATATATTTAAACTCTATCTCGTGCATCTCACTCCAGACACTGGCTATGTTGGCGATGAATTCAGGGCCATTGTTCATTCTGATCTTTTTAGGTTTTCCTTTTTTATTGATCAGGTGATTGAGTACCCATACAACTCGGTTGCTTGTCAATGAAAAATCAATTTCAATATGAAGTACCTCTCTGTTATAATCATCGATGACATTAAATGCTCTAAAACGTCTTTTATTCTCCAAAACATCTGTTACGAAATCTATACTCCAAGTATGG
>NZ_AFXZ01000017.1 GCF_000224335.1 Bizionia argentinensis JUB59
TAAAACGTAAACCGTAAACCGTACTTACGTAAGTAGAGAGGGTTTTTCTATTTAGTGTCTGTTGGGAAAGAGACGAATTTTTTAATTTCATGAGGTGATGCTTTATCATCAGAAGATTAAAATTTGAGTAAAAGATCGCAGAAAGAAACATTTTTATTTTTACTGAATTCCCTATCAGATACTATTTAATCTAAATGATAAATCTCTTGAATGTCCTCCAGGTATTTAACAAAGTCTATTTCTAAATCAATTAGCTTTCCAGAATGAATATCAAACACCCAACCGTGGACCACTAAACCACGATCGCGAATAGCTTTTTGCACAGCTGCTGTTTTAATAAGGTTAACACATTGCTCTTGCACATTAAGCTCTACAAGTCGGTCGTAGCGGTTATCTTCGTTTTCGATGGCATTTAATTCAACTCTGTGAATTCTATATACATCGCGAATATTACGTAACCACGGGTTTAAAATACCTAAATCTGCCGACTGCATGGCCGCTTTTACACCACCACAAGCATAATGTCCGCAAACAATAACATGTTTTACTTCCAGTTCATTAACTGCGTAATTAATAACCGACATAACATTCAGGTCGATACTAATAACCATATTGGCAATGTTTCTATGTACAAAAACTTCACCAGGAGCGGCGCCCATAAGTTCTTCGGCGGTTACCCGACTATCTGAACAACCAATGTATAAAAGTTCTGGATTTTGCCCGTCAGCTAGTTCTTCAAAATAGTTGGGATTAGAATCCAATTTATTCTGAATCCAGACTTTATTATTATCGAAAACCGTTTTTAAATTCATAAAATCGAAAATTTAGCCATTTTTTACGCGCTATAAATGTATTAAAAAAGAGCTAATAAAATTGAATTACGAACAATATACACACTCTAATTCTTCTAGAAGCATAACTACAAGATAGATACAGAATATATTATAAAGGAAACTCTATTAAAAATTATTCAATAATTTAATATCTCCAGATCGAATCCACCCTTCTTTACCATCGGTTAGCTTAATTTTCTTCCAGTCTTCAACCGTGTCTAATACTTGAACCTTTGTACCTTCATGAAGAACAAATGCTTCAGTACTTCGTAAATTGGGTTCACTTTTTATCTGACTTTCCTGCGCAAATACAATGGCTGGATTATCACTCTTATCTAAATCGTATTTATTAAAAGCGGATACCAAGCAACCTATCATTAAAATCATAAAAACGGATCCGAAAGTAAATGAGAATCGTTTCGTCCGCGTTCCGAAAGACATATAATAGTTTATAAAAGCAAACACAGCCAAAAACACAAAACCAATGGTCATTATAGCCCAAGCTTCAAAACTTACCACATGAGATACCTGATTAATGACTTTTGAAATACCTACTTCTGGAACCACATCAACAGCGTCCAACGTCATATTTTGAGCAAACGCCATATTCTGTTTAATATCGGGATCATTTGGTGCTAAATGCTGTGCTTTTTCGTAATAAAAGATACTTGGTGCAATATGGTTTAGTTTATAATGTGCATTTGCTAAATTAAAATACAATTCTGCCGAATGCATATCCGTATCCAAAACTTGCTGATAGCTATTAATAGCTTCTTCATATTTCCCATCATTATACAAGGTATTACCTTGCTCAAATAACGATGTATTTTGAGCAAATGAACACACGCTTAAAAAAGCAACTACTAAAGAGAGAAAATATGTTTTCTGAAAATGTATCATTCCTATCTAATTTCTTTATCAATTTGTGAAATTGCACTTGCCGCTCGCTCATAATCTTGTTCCATTTCTACTTGCGTAATCGGCGTGTATCTTGCCAATTCACAGTTTTCTAAAATAGTAACAAAACCAGTAATGGCTTGCTGACTAACCTGTCCTTTATGCAATAATTCTTGTATTTTCACTTTACTTAAATCGCTTGTTTCAATATGAAGTGTCGCTTTTAAATAATTGTGTAAAGCTTTATCCAACGCTATATAAAAAGCTTCTTTTTGTCCTAAAGCATTTTTAGCTTCACTTAAATACCTTTTAGCAAGCTTATCTGCTTTTCGAATTCTATTTCCAAATACATCAGCATCGCGCTTATCCTTATTTTTCTTAACTACCATAACCAGCGGAATGGCTAAAAATGGCAATAGCAGTGCTGCCCAAAACCCGACGGATTTAAAAAAGTAAGATGGCTTCGTGGATGTTAAAGTCGTATCGGTTTTAATAAACACAAACTGATTACTATTTAAAACCACACGTTGTTTATCGCCTCCAGCAGCTGTTATGTCTTGATTGTTGGACTGACTCGTTGGACCTTGCAATACATCAATAACTATTTCATTAGAGTTGATGGTTTTATAGGACTCCGTTTTTAAATCGAAATACGAAAACGAAATATTTGGAATTGGGTACTTACCTTTAAACTGCGGTACAACCGTATAGGTATCGGAAATATTTCCTTGCATACCGTTTAAATTCGTTTTAACGTTTTCAGCATGCTCTGGCTCGTAAACCTCTAATGAACTCGGTAAGCTTAATTTTGGTAATTGAAATAGTTTTAAATTACCAGAACCTGTTACCTCTACTTTGGCTTGTAATGACTCCGATGCATTTAATTCTGCTTTAGATGTACTAACTTTAAAATCAAAATTCCCAACCGCACCCGTAAAATCTGCTGGTTTGCCTTGAGCAGGAAGTTCTTTTACATTTATAGTTCTTTTACCTGCTGAAACGGTTCTATGTGCTTGTTGCATTAAGCGCCCTCCAAAAATATCACGTCTATTGGTTGGCACCTCAACAGTGATATCCAAACTCAATGGCTCAATTTCTAATTCCCCACTTTTTTGAGGATATAAAACCGTTTTACGTAAAACAACATACCGATAATTCTCTCCTTTATAGGTGCCATTTTGAACGGACAGCTGCTTAATATCAATATTCTGACTCCAAAAATCACTGAATTTCGGACTATTTATTTCGCGCCAATTACTCACACCTGTATCTGGCGAGACATATAGTTTGTAAACAACTGTAATAGCTTCGTTTAAATAGGGCTTGCTATCAGACACTTCAGCAACTAAATGAATATTTTCTGAAGCAATATAATCGGCACTGTTACCATCTTTTGGCGATTGAACTGCCGAGGTAACCGTAATGACAATAGGCGTAGTTTTATAAACTTCACCATCAATTTCTATAACCGCTTGTTTAATGGTAAATGTTCCTTGACCTTTTGGTGCTAAAAAATAACTATATATTTTTGAGTACGAACGTTTACCATTGCTATACGAATGACTAACCGATTGATTTGGTCCACCAACAACTGTGAAATTATTAAAGTCTGGCGGATTAAAATTATCGCCATCTTTATTCATTTCAAAGTCAATACGAAGTCGCTCGTTAATACCTAACTTCTTCTTGCTAACTTTAGATTCAAAAGTCACTTGAGCATTTGCCATACTCGAAACGAGTACTATTGCAATTATTACAATGTGTTTTATGAGTTTCATGATTTCGTTCTATCCACTTTTCTGTATTCGCTTATTTTTAAGGTTTACTCATTAAAAAATAAGTTTTTAATCATTCTTTTCTACCAGTCCTTATCCGTGTCAATCTTTTCGCCTTTCTGCTTTTCAGCATTCATTTTTTCCTGAACTTTAGCTTCTTGATTATTCATAGCTTCTAACAAGTTTTTCATTTGCTGTGGCGACATTTGACCAGGTTTTTGCTGCGGTGGTTTCTGCTTTTCTTCTTTATCTTTTCCAGGATCTTGGTTTTCTTTACCTTCGTCTTCCTTTTCGTCTTTAGGCTTACCGTCTTCATCTTTGTTCTCGTCACCGTCCTTTTTATCTTGGTCGCCTTTATCTTTATCGTCTTTGTTCTCGTCGTCTTGATCTTTCTGGTCGTCTTTATCCTTATTTTCGTCGTCCTTGTCTTGATCCTGATCGTCATCCTGATCATCATCTTGATTTTGATCTTCTTGCTCTTTAGCACATTCTTGAGCCAATGCTAAATTATAACGCGACTCATCATCCGAGGGATTGTTACGCAAAGCCCCCTTGTAAGCTTCAACCGCTTCTTTACATTTTTTATTTTGCATCAATATATTTCCGATATTATGAAATATCTGATGTTTTTCTGATTTGGATGTTGCTGTTTTTAAGGTTTTTTCAAGTTGATATAACCCTTCATCTAAATTACCTTCCTGAATATAAGAGGTGCCTAAATTGTAACCCCCTATCGCTTCCGATGGTAATTCTGATAGGGCTTGACGATACGCCATTTCTGCAGAAATAAAATCGTCTTTTCCTAAAAAATCGTTGCCCTCAAATACCAGATTCTTCGCGTTTTTTACGGCTTTTAATTGTTCCTTCTCCTCATCTTCTTGCGAGAAAGCAGACACAGTTATTAGGGCGAATATGTATATTAATAGGTGTTTCATTGGTGCCTTTAAAAGTATAAAACTACTGGGGTTTAAAGCGTTAAATATTTTATAAAATTCGTGATGAAATATTCTATAGGTTTTCGTTGAATAAGTTCAGTCGTTTTAACCAACCTGTTTTACGTTCCAATAGGAAAATATCGATAAATAAGAAGAAAATTGCAAAACCTAAAAACCATTGAAATTGATCTTTAAAATCCGCAATTTGTTTGGCTTCATATTCTTTTTTATCCATGCCGTTTAAAATATCCGTTATGGTTTCTACTACTTCTGCCGTATTAGAACCATTTACATAGGATCCGTTGGCTGCAGCAGCGATTCTTTTTAAGTTATCCTCATCCATTTTCGTGATAACAGTTTCGCCATTTTTATCCTTTTTATAATTTTGAATTACGCCATTTTTCCGGATAGGAATTGGACCTCCTTTAACATCACCAACGCCGATTGTGAAAATTCGAATACCTTTTTCATTGGCTTCTGCTGCCACGTCTTCAGATAATACTGAATGATCTTCACCATCGGAAATAATAATTAATACGCGATTGGTTTGTTGTTCATCATCATAATAGGTTTTTGCCAGCTCAATAGCTTCATCTATAGCTGTACCTTGAGATGATAGCATATCTGTATTCATGCCTTGTAAAAACATTTTAGCAGATGCATAGTCCGTTGTAATTGGCAACTGTGGAAATGCCTTTCCGGCGTAAGCAATAATCCCAACACGATCGCCAGCCAAATTATTAATAATTTGCGTGACTAACTGTTTCGTTTTATCTAAGCGGTTTGGTGCAATATCTTCGGCTAACATACTTTTAGAAACATCTACAGCAAAAACAATATCCACACCTTCGCGCTTAACAGTTTCCAACTTAGTTCCTATTTTTGGATTTACCAAAGCTATTGCCAAGCATGCAAATGCTACACTTAAAACTACCACTTTTAAAGCCATTTTAAATCCTGACTTATTAGGACTTAAACGTTTTAATAACTGTTTATCGGCAAATTTACTTTGGGTGCGTTTTTTCCAATATTGAAGCAGCAAATACAGGAGCATAATTACCGGAATAACTGCTAATACCCAAAACCATATTTTTTCTTCTAATTGATACATATTCATTTCCCATGGAAATGGGAACCTTTTAATTTTTATTCTTACTAAATTTTTAACTACACAAAACTTCTAAAAATGGTGAGACGCAATAATACTTCAAGCAAGAGTAACATCCCTGCTAAAAACACTAATGGTCTAAACATTTCTTTATAGTTATAGAATTTAAACTCTTCTATATCTGTTTTTTCAAGCTTATTAATTTCTTCATAAATTTCGCTTAACTTCTCATTGTCTGTCGCACGAAAATATTTCCCACCGGTATCATTGGCTATTTCCTTCATCAGCTCTTCATCGATTTCAACTTGAACGCGTGCGTATTGAAATTGGCCATTTGGCAAAATAGAAACTGGCGATAACGCCATACCATTACTACCAATACCAATAGTGTAAGCTTTTATACCATATTCTACAGCTAATTCACTAGCAATTTTTGGATCGATAAAACCGGTATTATTTACACCATCTGTTAGCAGAATAACCACTTTACTGTCGGCTTTACTATCTTTTAAGCGGTTAACAGCTGTTGCTAATCCCATACCAATAGCAGTTCCGCCTTCTATAGTTGTATTGTATTCCACTTCATCCAATGAACGTAATACAAGTGCTTTATCGCTGGTAATAGGCATTTTTGTATAGCTTTCTCCTGCATATATAACCAAACCAATACGATCATTTGGTCGACCTGCAATAAACTCTGACGCTACTTTCTTTAAAGCAACGAGACGGTTTGGCTTTAAATCTTTTGCCAACATACTTGCCGAAACATCAATTGCCATAACAATATCAATACCGCGCGTTGTTTTTGTTTTGGTGCTCACATCTACCGATCGTGGTCTTGCCATGGC
The DNA here is from genome assembly GCF_000224335.1 of Bizionia argentinensis JUB59. GTDB lineage: Bacteria > Bacteroidota > Bacteroidia > Flavobacteriales > Flavobacteriaceae > Algorimicrobium > Algorimicrobium argentinense. The sequence continues at coordinate 6,397 of NZ_AFXZ01000017.1, forward strand.
CGTTATTAAAGCTGCCAACGCCACTAAGCGTAATACAAATAATACGTGTCTAAATTTTGGCAATACCGATGGCACCAACTTAAATCCTTTAATACTGGATACTTTTAATTCAGCAGTTTGCTTTTTATTTTTTACCACATACCAAATTACGGCGATTGGCAACAGCAACAAAAGCCAGAAAAATTGTTTATCTACAAATTCTACTCCTTCAAACATCATCATTCGGCTGCAGGTTTTAGTTCAACTGAATTTATTATTCGCTCTACCATTTCAGCAGCATATTCATCATCCTTTTGCCAAGCAATAATAATTTGTTGAATCACTTTTTCTGCAGTAAAATGAAGTAGAATATACTCTCCTTTTACAAAAGAATCGGAACTACCAATTGGAAAACTAGCGGTACCAAAAGTTTTTAAACCTTCTGCATTATTTGGCGTGGTAAACTTTTCATTTTTAACAAATATATTGGTGATGCCTCTACGCTCCAAGTCTTGAATCGATTTTTCTGCCACAGCAACCAAATTGATTGAATCTTCTGGTTTCTGATTTTTCAGAATCGCCGTATTTAACGTAATATTTAAGTTATTACCTAAATCCCCATAATTGAACGTCGTATACTCTACCGGTGCATTTTCGTCCTTGATAGAGTCCTGCTGTATACGTTTTAAAACTTCGGGCGTTGTAATCGTAATTGGCGGAAATCCATAATCGCTGCGCACCCAAGTACCTTCCAACAATTCCAAACTGTTATTGCAAAAAATGGTGTCTTTTACATAAGTGAAGCCGTATTTAAAACCAAACCCAACAAACGTAGCTATCAATAAACCCACAACCACAAAGGCTGATATTATTATTTTTCGGCGTTTCTTTTTGCGTTCTTGAGCTTCTTTATATTGTTCGTCTAATAATTTTTCTTCCTCATTTGGTTCAGGAAGCACAGCTCTTACCAAATCTATTTCTTTATCGATCGTCGCTCTATCAAATTTTGCTAATTCTTTATCTGGCAATGATTTTGCGAATTTCACCAAATCGGCACGTTTAAAGATGCTTTCTAGATTTTTAATAGTTTCCAGACTTAAATCGATTTGATTTCCGTCTTTCAACAAACGTAATCTTGAAATAAGTTCATCGGTGGTACTTTCTAAAGCACGATCGTAAACCTTCTCGTCTAAATAACGACGTATAGCAAAGGTTAATTCAGAATAATACTCTTTATAAGCGTCCTCCTCTAAATACCGGTGTTCATCCAATTGTTGTAAGGCTAATTTGGCACGGTCATAAGGTGGTAAAGCAGCTATTTTTTCCTCTTCTGTTAATGGTTTTTTTCGCCAAACAAACCAATACAGTAAAGCAGTAACAGCAGCTAATACCATTAAAATAATTAAAAGTATTTTCCACCAATTACTTGGGCTTTTATCAACACTAATAATAGGTTTTATAGCATATAATCCTTGTTTGAGTGTATCTACTATTACAGGGTTTACACGAACATTAAGCGAATCTGTAAAAATAACTTTATCATTAATAATAATCTTTTGGGCTGGAATCGTAAAAGCTCCTGAATCGAATTGCGTTAAGCCGTATTTTTTTATAAGATTAAATTTCGCATCGCGTTTAGTGGTATCCGTTTTATAAGACTCGATGACTTCCAATGGTGAAAACGTTTGACCTTCAGGAAAAACCACCAAATGTGTGCTATCTGTTTCAACCTCTATTTTATAGGTGATTTGCTCACCGATTTTGATATTAGTAGTGTCCGCAGAGAATTTAACCTGCGCAACCGAAACTGCTGCATAAAGAAAAAAGATACAAGAACAAATAACCGCCAATGGTAAACCAAAAACGGAGGATGTACTTTTCTTATATCGTAAAGTTTGATTCATAAATTCTATTATCGATTAGCCTCTTTGTTTAAAATAACCTAATAATTTTTTAACATAACTTTCATCCACACGGCAATCTACAACACCGGAACCCGATTTTGAAAAACTGTCCTTGAAATAATCAACGCGTTCAAGATAGTGCTTACTATAACCTAGACGTACGCTTTTTGATCCGGTATTTACTAACATGCTTTCGCCTGTTTCCTGATCTTGCATTTGAACCATACCTAAATTTGGCATAGTTTCTTCATGTTTATCATACACGCGAATACCAGAAATATCATGACGTCCTGCCGCAATTTTTAGGTTATGACGGTAATCGTCTGCCATAAAATCGGACAACAAGAAAACAATCGCTTTCTTTTTCATAACATTCGATAAAAACTTAAGCGCTTCGGCAATATCTGTTTTTTGACTTTTAGGTTTAAATTCGATGAGTTCACGGATTATTCGTAAAACATGGGAACGTCCTTTTTTAGGTGGAATATAAAGCTCAATGTCATCTGTAAACAAAATTAAGCCGATTTTATCATTATTTTGTGTTGCCGAAAACGCAAGTGTTGCTGCAATTTCGGTTATAATTTCATTTTTAAATTGGGAATCTGTTCCAAAAAATTCTGAACCCGAAATATCCACCATAAGCATCATGGTAAGTTCGCGCTCTTCTTCAAAAACCTTAATATGTGGCTCGTTAGTTCTAGCGGTTACATTCCAGTCAATATTCCGAACATCATCTCCGTATTGATACTGGCGGACTTCACTAAAGGTCATACCACGTCCCTTGAAGGTCGAATGATATTCGCCACCAAAAATATGATCAGACAACCGGCGTGTCTTGATTTCTATTTTTCGAACTTTTTTTAGTAATTCTTTTGTATCCATTTTTCCTCTCTCCCAAGCCGTCTCTCCGAAGGAAAGAGGGCTTTTAAATAATTCATAAAAATTTCTCTTGAAGTCCTTCCCCTTGGGAAGGGTTTAGGATGAGATTATGGGACCTCAATTTCATTTACAATTTTACTAATAATATCTTCGGAAGTCACGTTTTCAGCTTCAGCTTCATAAGTAATTCCAATTCTATGTCGTAACACATCATAAACCACCGCACGAACATCTTCAGGGATTACATAACCACGGCGTTTAATAAAGGCATAACATTTAGCAGCTGTTGCAAGGTTAATACTTCCACGAGGTGATGCTCCAAAAGAAATAAGTGGCTTTAAGTCGGCTAGCCTATATTTTTCAGGGTAACGTGTTGCGAATATAATATCGAGAATATATTTTTCAATTTTTTCATCCATATAAACACCGCGAACGGCTTCTTGAGCTCTCAAAATCTGTTCGACAGAAACAACAGGATTTACTTTTTCAAACGCCCCTTTTAAGTTGGCACGCATGATGAGCTGTTCGTCCTCCATTTTCGGATAATCGATAACGGTTTTCAACATAAAACGATCCACTTGTGCTTCTGGTAAAGGATACGTTCCTTCTTGCTCAACAGGGTTCATCGTTGCCATTACTAAAAACGGCTTGTCTAAAATAAAGGTTTCATCACCAATGGTAACTTGCTTTTCCTGCATGGCTTCTAATAAAGCCGATTGCACTTTGGCAGGCGCACGGTTAATTTCATCCGCCAAAACAAAATTAGCGAAGATTGGTCCTTTTTTTATCTTGAAATCGTTTTCCTTCATGTTATAGATTAGGGTACCAACCACATCGGCAGGCAATAAATCTGGGGTAAACTGAATTCTACTAAACGAACCTTGCACGGCTTGCGATAACGTATTAATAGCTAAAGTTTTTGCTAAACCAGGAACACCTTCTAATAAAATATGACCTTGACCTAATAAACCAATAAGTAAGCGTTCAACCATATGCCTTTGTCCAACGATTACCTTGTTCATTTCGAACATCAGTAAATCTATAAAAGCACTTTCTTTTTCAATTTTCTCGTTAATAGACGCAATGTCAATTGTGTGCGTATCTTCCATTCTTTTTTCTATTTAAAAGCACCCGAAACTTATGGGTTTATTCTAGAATGCTAAATTGTTAAAATTTTTGCTTTAAGCCTGTTAATAATTGGTTAAAAATTGACACTAGTTTTTGGGATGAATTACTAAAATTTTAACTATTAATTTATACAAACAACCGTTCTATCCTTTAAATTGCAGAGAATTTCAGGTAAATTAACAAGCTTTACGCTTATAAAAGTAAATTTAGCAATTACTAATTGACTTTTAATTTTAGTAATTTCACTTATACAAATAATAACATAAATTAGTGTTTAACGCGAATTATAACCATAGTAATAGAATTAAAAAATGACAAAAAGAACAGCATTAATAACCGGAGCAACTAGTGGTATTGGTCGAGCAACAGCACAAGAATTCGCCAAACATGGTATTCATTTAATTTTATGCGGAAGACGCCAAGATCGTTTAGACAGTATAAAAAATGCGCTTCTAGAACAAACAGAAGTACATACCCTAAATTTTGATGTGCGAGATAACGCCGCCACTCGGGAAGCCATAGCGAGTTTGCCGGAAGAATTTAAACAAATTGATATCTTAATAAATAATGCGGGTAATGCTCATGGTATGGATACAATTCAAGATGGCGATGTGGAAGACTGGGATGCCATGATGGATATTAATGTGAAAGGTGTACTTTATGTAAGCAAGCTTGTTATGCCACAAATGATTGAAAGAGAATCAGGTCATATAATTAACATAGGTTCTTCGGCTGGGAAGGAAGTTTACCCAAAAGGCAATATTTATTGCGCCAGTAAGCATGCCGTTTTAGCTATTACCGAAGGCATGCGGCTTGACTTGAATCCGTATGGTATTAAAGTTTCAGCCATAAACCCAGGGCTTGTAGAAACGGAGTTTTCTAAAGTTCGTTTTAAGGGTGGAAAACAAGCAGATTCTGTTTATAAAGGTTACAAAGCCTTGCAGCCAGAAGATGTGGCTGATATTATTTATTTTACCATTAGCAGACCAGCGCATGTTAATATTGCTGATTTATTGGTTTTTCCAACAGCGCAGGCGTCTTCTACGATTGTAAAGAAGAATGTTTAATTACTATTTTCTATTATTATTTATTGATTACTAATTAAAAGAGATCCCCTCTTTCGAGGGGATTTAACAATGCTAAACAAACGCTTACTTATCAAAAATTTACTGGCTCATAATGATGAGAACAGCTTCTATGATAAAAAACGACTTGTTGATATTAGTTTACAAGAAGGAAAAGCCAAATTTTTAAAACATATTTGTGCACTCTCCAATAGCAATCCTAAAAACAACTCCTATATCGTTATCGGTGTTGAAGATGAAGACAGCGAAATTGTTGGTGTTAACTTTTTTGATGATAGCAAAATTCAAAACCTTATCAATGCATATTTAACCCATCCGCCAATAGTTCAATACGAAAATATTTCATTTCCGCATTTACCTGAGGGGAAAGTAGTCGGATTAGTCACCATCCGACCAACAGGGAAAATAACATCGTTGCGAAAGAACATCTGGAAATACTATGGAGGTTCGGTGTTTTTTAGAGATGGCAGTATGAGCATGTCTAAAGTGTATGACATTAAAATAAAGGACAACAATTCAAGAATCGTACAGGCAATAGAAGCACATTCTCAAAACAACATAGCCCATACTTTAGATGGCGTTTTCGATTTTATGAAAACCCGGAAAGATTTTAACCCACAATACAAAGTTTTTAAAGAATATTTTGTGGTATGCTGGGCAGGCCAGAAAAAAATGGTAAACGAAGAAACGTTTTTTTCCCGTGTAGATATTGAACTCATTAATGAACAGGTTCGGTTATTTTATTCCGCTTTAGATGAGGTGTCTATTACTTTTAATGAAGATTCCTTTAAAATTGTAGAGTACATTAATTTAGGATTACAGGATGCTTTTAAGCATTATCCGTTAGAAGAAACAACAATTCGCTTTTCAGAACATGGAAGCTACAATATAGATAGCACCCTTATTTTCAAGGCACCGCAATATGATAAAAAAGCTTTACACCATATATACAACTCCAATAATGTACTTTTAGAAAAATTGCAAAATGCTCAACGCTTAACGGAAAATGAATTGGTTGATTTAAAAAACTTACCAGCTACTTACCTAATTTGTTATTTAAACGGTTTTGAAGATGCTATAAATAAACTAACAAGCGCAAAAGTTCTTTTAAAAAATTATGATGCTGTTTACGAATCTTACCAACAAACGATGCGGATTTTAAGAAAAGTTAAATACAGTTAAAAGTCAAACACACAATATTCAATACCAAGTATCACGCAAATATTGCCAGGTATGTATTTAAAAAGTATTGAGGTGCTATTTTCTCTATATTTGTTTTGCTATTAATTAAATTTTTTAAAAGCCTTAAAAGAAGTGTTATCACTTTTTGCAAGGCTTTTTTCTTTCAAATCGGTTTTCCAGATTAGAAAGTTTAACATAAGATTTGTCATTCCCTTAAAACCCTCCAATTCCTTTAATAAGGCAACTTAACTTGTTCTGACCATGTAAGCTCCCCCTAAAACCGAACTGTTTAAAAGTAGAATAATTATCTTAATTTAGACAGTATTATGAGAAAGAGTAAATTTT
>NZ_AFXZ01000016.1 GCF_000224335.1 Bizionia argentinensis JUB59
TCATACTTGGAGTATAGATTTTGTAACAGATGTTTTAGAGCCTTTAATGTCATCGATGATTATAACAGAGAGGTACTTCATATTGAAATTGATTTTTCATTGACCAGCAACCGAATCGTCTGGGTACTCAATCACCTGATCAATAAAAAAGGAAAACCTAGATAAAGCACAATTCAAAGCTTTAATCGATTCCTACATTTTTAGTGGTCAAGAACCCATTAAAGACGATGTTTATAAGTGTTTGGACAACCGACCAAGTATTTTACAAGCACGCAGTATTGGCGAGCTTATAATTGCAAAAATGAAGGAATTTGTTGATGTGTTTGTGAATGGGATGGTGGGGTAGTAATCCCAGCCGTCATTGCACCCCCCGGCCGTCATTGCAATCCCCGGCCGTCATTGCGAGGAGGCACGACGAAGCAAACTCATGAACAAAAGGACTACTCAACAAGCAGATTACCACGCTGCACTCGCAATGACGTAAACAAAAGGACAAAACAACAAACTGATTGCCGCGCTCGTGCCTCGCTCGCAATGACGTGCGTAAAGAAGACTCGCAATGACACAAAAAAATTATGCAACCAGGATTCGTTTACATACTGACCAATAAAAACAACACAACATTATACGTTGGTGTCACCGCATACCTAAAAGAACGTATTATTCAACACAAAGAGAAATTTTATAAAAAGTCGTTTACGGCACGGTATAACATTGATAAGTTAGTTTATCATGAAGCCCACCAAATGATTGGCGATGCTATTGGTAGAGAAAAACAGTTAAAAGCAGGAAGTAGAGCGGAAAAAATAGCGCTTATAGAAAGTATAAATCCAGACTGGAATGATTTGTTTGATGAGGTTTAGTATGTTTTTTAGCACCACCACGACGTCATTGCGAGCGAGGAACGAGCGCGCAATCTCATGATGAAAAGGACGAGTTAGAAGCAAGTTCGTTATCAAACGATAATATAGCAGTTCAATTTACAGATTGCCACGCTTCGATCGCAATGACGCCAAGACAAGACGAAACAATATACAGATTGCTTCGGTCATGCTTCCCTCGCAATGACATAGAGATTTAATACGAATAGAATATTTACAGCGTACAAATTGAAATGAAAAACAAAGAATCGCCAGCTTGATTCTCAAAAATTTGAAAGTGCGTTATTAAACAGGTATCTTTCACGAACATTGTAAAAAATCATGAGTAAAAATAATCACTACGAGAGCAACGAATTAATTGACAGGTTGCCAAAACATTTAAAACAATTTATTAAGCCTCAAAACTATGAGGATTATACCCCTATCAATCAGGCTGTATGGAGATATGTCATGAAAAAGTGTGTCAGTTATCTGGCTGATGTTGCACATGAATCTTATTTGAAAGGATTGGAACAAACCGGGGTCGGTATTGAGCGTATTCCAAGTATGTATGGAATGAATCGTATCCTTAAAGAAATTGGATGGGCAGCCGTATCGGTAGATGGGTTTATCCCTCCAAATGCCTTCATGGAATTTCAAGCAAATAAAATTCTGGTTATAGCGTCTGATATTAGACAATTGGAACATATTGAATATACGCCTGCACCAGATATTATCCATGAATCGGCGGGTCATGCACCGATTATTGCCAACCCAGATTATGCTGAATACTTGAGGCGCTTAGGAGAAATTGGAGCTAAAGCTATTCTTTCAAAACACGACATGGACGTATATGAGGCGGTGAGAGAATTATCAATACTAAAGGAAGCTGAAGGAATAAGTCAAGAAAAAATTACTAGGGCAGAAGACAAGATTCATGAACTTCAAAATATGAAAGTAGCGCTTTCTGAAATGGGACAGATCAGAAATTTGCAATGGTGGACTGTTGAGTATGGCTTAATTGGCGATATTGACAATCCTAAAATATATGGCGCTGGATTATTATCTTCTATTGGTGAAAGCAAATCTTGCTTAAGTAATAGCGTGAAGAAAATTCCTTATTCTATTGCAGCAGCGTATCAAGAATTTGATATCACGAAGTCTCAACCACAATTGTATGTTACGCCTGACTTCTCTTACTTAATGCTTGTATTAGAAGAGTTTTCGAATACCTTAAGTATTCGAAAAGGAGGACGTAAAGGCTTGCAAAAACTCATTGATTCCCAATTAATAGGAACTATTGAGTTAAGTACAGGTTTACAAGTTTCTGGTAAATTTTCAAAAGCCCTATTAAATGAGGATAATGAAGTTATCTTTTTTAAAACAGAAGGGCCTACGGCATTGGCGTTTCGCGAAAAAGAACTAATAGGTCATGGCATTGACTATTATAATCATGGATTTAGTTCACCGCTAGGTAAATTGAAAAACATTAATCTGGCCATTGAAGATATGGGACCTGTAGATTTGAAAGCCTATAACTTTTATGATGGGAAATGGCTTTCATTTGAGTTTGAAAGTGGTATAAAAGTAGAGGGGCTCAATGTTACCGGCATTAGAAATGTATATGGAAAATTAATGCTCATCCAATTGAAGGACTGTACAGTAACCTATAAAGAGGAGACATTATTTTTACCTGAATATGGTGTGTTTGATATGGTTATTGGAAAAGAAATCGTGTCTGCTTTTTCCGGCACTGCTGATAGCAACTCTTTCCCTAATTTGTATGAAGTATCGGCTACTAAAACCATTAAGCAAATAGTAACTGAATCTAAAAGCCAATTAGAAGGACACTATGCTAAAGTAGCCGAAATGAGAAATAATGGATTAGAAGATGATAAGGTTTTAGCAGAATTGTTTACACTTCTAAAAGATAACTATCCAAAAGAATGGTTGTTACACCTTGAAATTTCGGAAATTTCAAACGATGAGGAATTAGCACATTCAATTCATAATCATTTAGAAAAAATAATAGAGAAATTTCCACAACTAAAAACATTAATTACAGATGGAATAGAAATTGCTAAAGAACTACCATTAACAAAACCTAAATTGCATGAAAACGAAGTTTAGCAAGAACTGTCAGGCTGTCTAATAAACTGTTTTATAATGTTGATATATAAATGCACGACGAAGCAATCTCATAAACAAAAGGAAAAAAGAATAAACAGATTGCAACGCTTCGCTCGCAATGACGCCAGTATGGAGGCTCGCAATGACGCGTAATATGAAACCAGGAACTGTTACATACTTACCAACAAAAACCTCACAGCACTATATGTTGGTGTCATCGCATACTTAAAAGAGCATATTATTCAACATAAAGAGAAACATGATAAAAAGTTGTTTACCGCACGTTGTAGCATTGATAAGTAATTTATCATACACACCAAAGTCATCATATCTTATTAGCCAAAAACCATTGAATGCCAATGATGGTTTTAGCATCTCGAAATTCATTTTTTTTAAACCTATTAATAACTTCTTTAGCCTTTATTTTAACCAATTGAATGTCTTCTTTTTCGGTTAGCATGCCGCCACCCTCAAATAGCTTGTCTGATGAATTAACTTCGGCATAATAAAGGAAAATGCGTTCTGACGTTCCGCCTGGTGAGACGAAAAATGAACTTATAAATTCTATGTCGCTTACGCTATAACCAATTTCTTCTTCAACCTCCTTTTTAACGCGGTATACAGGGTCTTTATCATTGGGTTCTAATGAACCTGCCGTCAGTTCCAATATCCAACCATCTTTTTCTTTGATTGTTGGATATCTAAATTGATTGGTGAATAGTAAAGAATCGCTATCTTTTTCATAAAGTACAATAGCAACAGAATCACCTCTTTCAAAACAAAACCGATCCACTTCAATTGTATTGGAGTCAAATAAGTCGTGCGTGATTTTGGCCTTTTTTATTTTGAAGAAACTATCAAATACAAGTTCTTCTTTTACTATGTTGTATTTCATGCTTTTTTATTTCCGTTTTGGTTTAATAGTTTTTAAAATTTCATTGCCGAAATCTTTTATATTTCCAGCTAATTTTAAATGTGGACTTGGAATTTTACTTATAACAGTATCTAATTTACTAATGGCAGAATTAACATTATGTTCGTTCAGTTCACTTAATTTAATTCTTTCGACAATTTGAATGTGAGGATCTAAACTCGGAACGCCCTTTACAAACAATCTATAAATATATCCTATTTCCATAACTTGATTTTGTTGGAAATAACTCTTTTTTCCATCTGTGTTTTTATAAGCTTCTACGTGAATTACAAAATCGGATTCTCGACTTCCAGAAGCATAGCCTTTATCGAATTCATCCTGCTTTTCACTTCGTATTTGGTCGAGAATTAGGTTTCTTTCTTTTTGAAAATCAATTTCTTTATCTTTCAAAATTTCGAAATTCTTTTGCTTTAGCCTCGAAATAAATACAAGCATTATTATAATCCAAATTAGTGATGAGGTTATTATTACGATTATAATTTCCTGTGACATAGTATGTATTTGTTGATTTTTTTTAAATTATTTAGAACGGGCATGTATGATTAAGAGAGCCTAAATGTGTCTTATATTGGCATTACAATTTATCATTTTTTATAAGTGCTTTTAAAGTTTAAAGATAAAAAATACTTTTCATACTTTTATTAAGGCCACCTATAAAATGAAAATACTCAACCTCTCTATTAAAAATATTTAAATAGGGTAGACCGCTCCGTATTTAGGTTTATCAAAATAGAGCTATTTCCTTTGATAGATATTCCTATAACGGCAACCTTTATTTTAATAAATAGATGAAAACGCATGCTTTTCCAAAACATATCATCTAAACAAGTTTAAAAAGATTACTAATAACCGTATGCTGACTACAAGCGTTATTGCTATATATTGAGGTTTTGAATCAACTTCGTTGATTCTTCGCAAAGGGACTTAACAACCGTAAAAGTCTAAACGCATACGCGTTTATGGTGCCTTTTTTATTTTTATCCACTAAAGTACAGCGTTTTGAGTGCAGCCCATAAAAAAAGTCCTGCACGTTTGTGCAAGACTTTTAAGGTTGTAGCGAGAACGAGAATTGAACTCGTGACCTCCGGGTTATGAATCCGACGCTCTAACCAACTGAGCTACCTCGCCTTTTTCAAGGGTGCAAATATAAGAACTAATTTATTCCGTGCAAATAAAAAGTGAGATAAAATATTTATAAAAATAGTTTCAGTTGTTATGAATTAATGTATATATTGACCAAATAAATTATTCAACTATGAGCGAGAAAATAAAATTTGAAATGGAGTTCCCTATACAAGCTTCACCTCAATTATTATATCAATATATATCAACGCCATCTGGTCTTTCAGAATGGTTTGCAGAAAACGTAAATTCACGTGGTGAATTTTTTAAATTTATCTGGGATGGTAGCGAAGAAGAAGCGAGTCTAGTCAGTAAAAAAAGTGGTGAACGCATTAAATTCCGCTGGGATGTAGATGAAGGTGAACCATACTTTTTTGAAATTCGCATTCAGGTTGATGAAATTACAAAAGATGTTTCCATTATGATTGTCGATTTTGCTGAAGAAGATGAGGTAGAAGAAGCTAAAATGCTTTGGGAAAATCAAATATCAGATTTAAAACAAGTATTAGGCTCCGCTTAAGGCCATTTCTATTATATAACATATCTTTGTCCCAAATTTTATTTGGGACTTTTTTATGATCAATTTTAACGGAAATATCACAGACAATTTACAGACCTTGTCTATAAATAATCGCGGTTTTGCTTATGGCGACGCTATTTTTGAAACATGTAAATATTCGCATGGAAATTTGCTATTTTGGGAGGATCATTATTTCCGGCTCATGGCATCGATGCGCATTATGCGCATGGAAATTCCTATGAATTTTACGATGGAATTTCTAGAAGCTGAAATTCAGAAAACGTTAGTTGAAAACGAAATTTCTAATAAAACCGCTCGTGTAAAACTAACGGTTTTTCGTGATGAAGGTGGTTTGTATAAGCCATCATCTAAAAACGTTGGTTTTGTTATAGCCGTTAGTCCTTTGGAAACTGATTTTTATCTTCTAAATGACGCCTACTATGAAGTTGATTTGTTTAAAGACTTCTATGTGTCGCCTAGCTTGTTATCCACGCTTAAAACCAATAATAAGGCCATAAACATCGTTGGTAGTGTTTATGCTGAAGAGAATAATCTGCAAAATGCCTTATTAATCAATACCGATAAAAAAGTTGTGGAAGCTTTAAATGGAAATTTATTTCTAGTAAAAGAAAAAACTATTAAAACACCACCACTTGCCGATGGCTGTCTAAAAGGTGTTATGCGAAAACAAATTATAGATCTTGTTGCGCAATTACCAGAATACGAATTGGAAGAAGCATCTATTTCGCCATTTGAATTGCAAAAATCAGATGAATTATTTATTACGAACGTCATTACTGGTATTCAGCCGATTAGTAAATACCGTAAAAAAGAATTTAATAATACAGTCGCCAAAATGTTGCTACAGAAATTACAAGTAAAAATACGATTGGCTAATTAAAACTTGGGTTTTCTGGAGCATTGGACCAAATGGTATACTCGTCACCAAATTCCATCATTTTCTCTTTCCAGAAGGTTTCGTGATCTTTTTCTATAATATCTTGTTTATAGATGTTTTCTGTAACAAGCCATGAATTGGTTTTAAGTTCGTCGTTTAATTGATTGGATTCCCAACCTGAATAGCCTAGGAAAAAGCGAATATTTTTTTCGTTTAATTCATTGTTGGCTATTAATTCTGCGACTTTATTAAAATCACCACCCCAATAAATGCCTAGTGAAATTTCCACGCTGTTTGGAATGAGCTCCGGAACCTTATGTATAAAATAAAGGTTATCTTGTTCTACCGGACCACCATTATATACTTTAAATGTGGATTTTATTTCGGGGATTAAATCACTGATAGTGTACTCTAAAGGCTTATTTAATATAAATCCAATTGAGCCTTCCTCCGTATGATCGGCTAATAGAATTATCGAGCGGTTAAATGAAGTATCTCCAATTATTGTGGGCTCTGCAATGAGCAAATTTCCCTTAAAGGGTTTTATTGAAATCATGTATTTATAGATTTTCTATCATAAATTTAGTATTATTTTTGTTAAAATCAAACGTTTCTTAATAATAATAACAAAAAAAGGTCTTCTAACGGAAGACCTTTTACAAATATAAATTAGGCTATATTTAGCTATTTACTGCTCTAGATAAATCAGAACCAGCTTTAAACTTAACTACGTTTTTAGCTTCAATTTTAATAGTTTTACCTGTTTGTGGGTTTCTTCCGTCTCTTGCAGCTCTATTAGAAACTGACCAAGAACCAAAACCAACTAAAGAAACTCTATCTCCTTTTTGTAAAGCGCCTTCAATTTCAACTAACGCACCTTCTAAAGCCTTCTTTGCAGCCGCTTTAGTAATTCCTGCGTGTTCTGCCATTGCATCGATTAAATCTGTTTTGTTCATAATTTAAAGTTTAATTATTAATAATTAGTGGTTAAACATTTTTGTTAAATCCTCTACAAAATTATACGGATTATCTTACCACGCAAGTAATGACGCGGTAAATACTTAATTTTGTTAATAACTTTGCCTATTTGTTAACAAAGCACGTGTATTTCATCGGTTTTTTCATAATATCAGCATTCATAAGGGTTTAGAGCATGTTTGCATTGGGTTGAAATTCATAGCCATTTAAAAGGTCAATTATAGCCATTTTCCGCTTTCCAGGAAGTTTTAAAGTTTCAATATAAATATAACCATCTGGTGCCGCTACTTTTAATGTTTTTTTGGTGGTTATAATACTACCAATTTCTTCCTGATGATCCTCTTTTTCCATACGCGTTTCATAAATCTTAATTTCTAGCGTTTCATTATCATTTTTTAAATAACACCAAGCAGATGGATATGGGTTTAAACCACGCACCTTATTATGTATATTTTTAACGGAATCATTCCAATCTATTTTACAATTTTCCCGATTCAGTTTATGGGCGTCCTTTAATTCGGCATGCTCTTGTTGTGCTGCCGTTTTAACCGCACCACTTTTAATGAGCTTTAATGTGTCTATAACTAAACGGCTTCCGGTTTCCATTAGTTTATCATGCAAGGTTCCTACATTATCAGTTTCTTCAATGGCAACCTTTTTTTGCAAAATCATATCACCTGTATCAATTTTATCATCAATAAAAAAGGTAGAAACACCGGTCTCAGTTTCGCCATTTATAAGCGCCCAGTTTATTGGTGCTGCACCACGATAGTTTGGCAACAGTGAGGCGTGCAGGTTAAAGGTTCCTAATGCCGGCATTTGCCATACTGCTTCCGGTAGCATCCTAAAGGCTACAACTACTTGTACATTGGCCTGAAGCGCCTTTAAACTTTCTAAAAAATCAGGATCTTTTAGATTTGTGGGTTGTAATACATTTAAATCATTTTTTTTGGCGAATTGCTTTACAGCCGATTCATTAATTTTTCTTCCACGTCCTGCAGGCTTATCAGGTGCGGTTATAACACCAACAACTTGGTAATTATTGGCAAGGATGGTTTCTAGTGTGGCAACAGCAAAATCGGGTGTTCCCATAAATATTATGCGTAAATCGGTTTTCATAAATGAGATAATTTATAAGTATTGTTGGTTGTTAGGCTTATAATTTGATGTTCTAATAAAAGTTGAAGCGTTTTATGAATGTCTTTTTCTGAAACCCCTAATGCTTCCGTTAACGTTCTGGACGAACAATCTGTTTCTTCTAATTTGTTAATAATGCCGTTTTTTATGCTTTTAAAATCGGCTGGCGCCTTATTTTTAGATTTTCTAGCCACACAAACCGAACATATTCCGCAGTCTTTTACTTCTGTTTCACCAAAATAGGTGAGGAGCTGAACGCTCTTGCAGTCGTCATTATTAGAAATATATTTTAAAACATCAGATACTTGTTTGTGTTTTAAATTATTTTGCTGATTAATAACATGTGCAATCCTGTTAATTGTTTTTTCATCCTCTCGCGGTTCTAAAAAAGTAACTTGTGCATCGGTTTTCGAAATTTGTAAACTAATAATTTCGTCTTTTTCTAAAGCTAGCAACGCCTCAATTAATTTTGGTTCAGTTACCGATGCTTTATCGGCCATTTTACTCGTGTTTATTTTTGTTTCATGTTCAAAAATTCCACCGTAACTTCTTAAAATAGATTTTACAATTATATTTAAATGTTCATGTTTTCGTAAATAATGAAATAATTGGGTGTCGGAAATGATAAATTGAACACTTGTTTGCTTGTTAAACTGCTTGCTTAAGGCAATAATACTTGTTCTGTCCAATGTTTGTAATGCGTTATAAGTAATAAGCGGATTAAAATTATAGGTTTTACAAAAGTGATTAAAATTGAAATCTTCAATAAAACCAACGCCTTCACCATAAGATATTTGGAAATAGTTGCAGAGTTTTCTATAAACCTGCTTCATAAAATCCACACTTGGCAGTACCTTTAAAAATTGATCTTCTAATTTACTTTTATCAGTATTATTTTTTAAAATTACGGCGAATGCTTTTTCGCCATCTCTACCGGCACGACCAGCTTCCTGAAAATAGCTTTCCAAACTTTCGGGTAGATTTAAATGAATAACCGTTTTTACATTCGGTTTGTCTATTCCCATCCCGAAAGCATTGGTCGCTACCATGATTAATTTTTTCTCTTGTAGCCAATCTTGTAGTCTGGTATCTTTTTCATTATTAGAAAGTCCGCCGTGGAAGAAAGTTGCCGAAAAGCCTTTCTTCTCTAAAAAGTGACTTATTTCAATAGTCGCTAATCGGTTTCGAACATAGATAATAGAAGGCGCGTTATTTTTCTTGAGTATGCGTTCTAAATGATAATGTTTATCGGTAGCATCAAAAGACATATAGGCCAAGTTATCGCGATTGAAGGACTGCTTGAGTACCTTCGGACTAATAAAATCGAGTTCCTTAATAATATCTTCCACAACTTCTGGTGTTGCCGATGCTGTTAAAGCGATGCAATTTACCGTAGGTTGTAATTCACGAAGTAGCTTAATGTTTTTATAAGCTGGTCTAAAATCGTTTCCCCATTGCGAAATACAATGTGCTTCGTCTATAGCGATTAAATTTACCTGCATTTGACGAATTCGATCTTGAACCAACTCTTGTTGCAAACGCTCGGGAGATAGATATAAAAACTTATAATTACCGTAAATGCAATTATCTAAAAGTGTATCTAATTCGTTAAAATGAATGCCACTGGTTAGCGCCATGGCTTTAATACCTTTGCTTTGTAGGGCTTGCACTTGGTCTTTCATTAAGGCAACTAATGGCGAAATAACAATACAAATACCATCTTTTGCCAATGCGGGAACTTGAAAACATAAAGATTTTCCGCCACCAGTTGGCATGAGGGCAAAGGTATCTTCACCATCTAAAACGGCTTGGATAACGCTTTCTTGTAGCGGCTTGAAACTCGTGTAGTTCCAATACCGTTCCAGTATATCTATAGGGTGCTGCATTATAGGTTATTAACAACATTCAGAATGTAATCCGTACGGTTTGTAACCGAATCAAACGGAACATCCAACAAGTTATATCCGAATTTATCATACGTCTTTAAAAGACTATCATGAATTTCAACCGCTTGATTGAAATTTTCATAACGTTCACTATCACTGACAAAAATATCTTGCCATGGTTTTAATATAAAAGCTAAATCGTAAGAATGCTTTTTACAGCTTCTTTCAAAATTTTCAGGAATAGCATCGCCAATAAAGTCCATATAAGCTAAAACATCAGGAATACCGCGATCTAGAAAAACAAACGTTTCCTGCTGTGTATTGGCTTGATTATATTGCTTTTCACGTCCTTGCAATAACAATTCACTAAACAAAAGTGGTTGCGTTAAAAAGAGCTGATCTATTCCATCTTGTCTAGCTTTTTGGGTTATTTGACGTGATATTTCATCTAAACAAACATAACCACGTTTCTTTAATTCGTTAATAATAGATGTTTTTCCCGTACCAGGACCTCCTGTGATAACTATTTTTCTTATATTCAAAATTGGCGAGATTATAGGGTGTAAAAATCGTAATTAAAAAGGAAACTAAAAAATGACAGGGAAATAGTATCTTTGTATTTCAAAAATAATTACAATGGAAGAGAATCAGAAAACAGAAGCTTTTTACGAAAAACTAAAAGGTCAACTTTATGATACGGCTTTATGGCCATCAGAATATTTATATAAATTTATTGTAGAAACTGATGGAAATGGTGTTGAAGGTGTCGAAGATATTTTTAATAATATGGGTGCTGTTATTAAGAGAAATGAATCTAAAAAAGGTAAATACACCAGCGTTTCTATTCATGTTATTATGAAATCGCCAGAAGATGTCGTGGCAAAGTATAAAGAAGTTGCAGAAAAAATAGAAGGCGTTATTAGTCTTTAATTTTTTTTCGTACTTTGCGCACGCACAAAACTACTGTGCCTTAAGTAAACTCTACACATAAACATATTTTGATAGATCATTTAGAATACAATTCAGAACGTGAGCATTTAATTATTCCGGAATACGGTCGTCATCTTCAAAAGATGATTAATTATGCAAAAACACGCGAAACCAAAGAAGAACGTAATAAATTAGCGAATGCTATAATTTCCGTAATGGGTAATTTACAGCCGCATTTGCGTGATGTTCCTGACTTTAAACATAAGTTATGGGATCAACTTTTTATTATGTCTAATTTTGAATTGGATGCCGATTCTCCTTACGGAATGCCATCTCCAGAAGCGCTAAATGAGCGACCAGAGAACTTGCCTTATCCACAGAATTTTCCAAAATATCGTTTCTACGGAAATAATATTAAAACAATGATTGATGTGGCAAATACATGGGAGGAAGGTGAACTTAAAGACGCGCTAATTTTCACCATTGCCAATCACATGAAAAAGTGTTTCCTAAATTGGAATAAAGACACGGTGGAAGATGATGTAATTTTTGAGCATTTACGTGAGCTTTCAGGCGGAAAAATTAATTTGTTAAATGCTGATGAAGATTTAACAGATGCTACGAGTTTAATGCGTAGTAAAACAAAATATGGTTCTAGCAGTAGCAGCAGCAGTACTAACAAAAAGAGTCACCAAAAGAAAAGTAATACAAATAGAAGTAGAAAAAGGTATTAAAAATCGGCATGGGTATATTTAAAATTGAAGGAGGACACCAACTAAAAGGGAAAATTCAACCACAAGGTGCCAAAAATGAAGCGTTGCAAATTTTATGTGCGGTTTTATTAACACCTGAAAAGGTAACGATTCATAATATTCCTGATATTGTGGATGTTAATAAATTAATGGATTTATTAAGAAATCTAGGCGTTATAATTGAACATATTGAGCAAGGAACATATACGTTTCAGGCCGAAAATATTGATTTAAAATATTTAGAGTCTGAAGCCTTTAAAGAAGATGGACGCGGTTTACGCGGTTCTATAATGATTGTTGGTCCTTTATTAGCACGTTTTGGTAAAGGATATATTCCTAAACCAGGTGGCGATAAAATTGGCCGCCGTCGTTTAGATACACATTTTGAAGGCTTTATTAAGTTAGGTGCCAAATTTAGATATAATAGAGAAGATTATTTTTATGGTGTAGAATCCAAAAAACTTAAAGGCGCTTACATGCTTTTAGATGAAGCTTCTGTGACTGGAACAGCCAATATTGTTATGGCTGCCGTTTTAGCAGAAGGTAAATCGACAATTTATAACGCAGCTTGCGAACCGTATTTACAACAACTTTGTAATATGCTGAATCGTATGGGCGCAAAAATAAGTGGTATTGGTTCCAATATGCTTATTATTGATGGTGTTGATAATTTAAAAGGAACATCTCACACCATGCTTCCTGATATGATTGAAATTGGGAGTTGGATAGGCTTGGCGGCTATGACTAAAAGTGAACTAACTATAACCAATGTAAGTTGGGATGATTTAGGCCAGATTCCTGTTGTATTTAGAAAATTGGGAATTACAGTGGAACGAAAAGGTGATGATATTTATATTCCAGCTCATACAGATGGTTATGAAATTCAAAACTATATTGACGGTTCTATTCTTACCATCTCCGATGCGCCTTGGCCAGGATTTACACCCGATTTATTAAGTATTATTTTGGTGGTAGCTACGCAAGCTAGAGGTAGTGTTCTAATACATCAAAAAATGTTTGAAAGTCGCTTATTCTTCGTGGATAAATTGATAGATATGGGTGCTAAAATTATTTTGTGTGATCCGCATCGTGCTGTTGTAATTGGTCATGACTTCAAATCGCAACTTAAAGCAACTACTATGACATCGCCAGATATTCGTGCAGGTGTTTCCTTGTTAATTGCTGCACTTTCTGCTAAAGGAACATCTACCATTCATAACATTGAACAAATAGATCGTGGATACGAAAATATTGATACACGTTTGCAAGCCATTGGTGCAAAAATAAATAGATCTTAATATCAAATAAGTACCTATAAAAAATGCTTCTCTTATAAATTAAGGAAGCATTTTTTTATGTAATTAATTCTGGTTTTTTAAGTAGAGTAGAAGGTTTCCGCAATAAAAGTTTTAGCTCACAGCCTCTTTATAAACCTTCAAGCAGCGTTCGCGGGCGGCTTTATGATCGACTATTTGTGAAACATAAGTGAGCTCTTGGAATTCTGGAACCCATTTTTGGATATACTTTAAATCTTTGTCAAATTTCTGAATTTGCGTGGTTGGATTAAAAATCCTAAAATATGGCGAAGCATCTACGCCAGAACCGGCCACCCATTGCCAATTTCCAATATTGCTAGACATTTCATAATCGTGTAATTTTTCGGCAAAATAGGCTTCACCCCAACGCCAATCTATTAGTAAATGTTTGCATAGAAAACTACCTACAAGCATGCGTACACGGTTATGCATAAAGCCAGTTTCGTTAAGTTCTCGCATTCCTGCATCTACTAACGGATAACCCGTTTTGCCTTGGCACCATGCTTTAAATTCAACTTCGTTATTCCGCCATTTTATAGCATCGTATTTCGGCTTAAAGCTCTTGGTAAGCGTCTGTGGGAAATGCCAAAGTATTTGCATAAAAAATTCTCGCCAAATTAATTCATGCCAGAATATTTTATTGTTTTCAGCAATAGCTTTTTTAACCATTTTGCGAATACTTACAGTTCCAAAACGTAAATGTGGGCCTAAATGTGACGTAGCATCTTGGGCAGGAAAGTTTCGTTTATCCTCGTATTCTTGAATTAATGTTGGTGTAACCGTATAAGGAGTTATTTTTTGAGTCGATTTTATAAAACCAATATCTGAAAGTTCTAAATTAGGTAAACGGGTATTTTCAACTAAATTATCTAAATAACTATTCGTGTAATATATTTCTAAATCAATTTTTTTAAAAGCTTCTTTCCAAATCCGCATGTACGGTGTATAAACGCGATACGGATCGCCATCAACTTTTACAACTTCATCCTTCTCAAAAATAACTTGGTCTTTAAACGTTTTAAAATCGACACACGTGTTTTTTAAAAAGGTCTGAATTTCCGCATCGCGTTGCGTAGCATAAGGCTCATAATCATGATTGGTAAAAACCGTGTCAATAGCGTAAGTTGCAGCCAGCTCTTTGAAAACTTTTTTAGGCGTTCCATTATACATAGCAATAGAGCTGCCGTATTCATCTTGAAGAGTTTTTCGCATGTCTTGAAGTGTGTCATAAATAAAAGTAACACGGGCGTCATCTTCAGGAAGTGAATCCAGAATTTCAGAGTCGAAAATAAAAATAGGTAAAACGGGATATTCGCTTTTTAAAGCTTCATAAAATCCACGATTATCATCTAAACGTAAATCGCGTCGAAACCAAAAAATATTTAGCGGTTGCTTCATATTAAAGTGTGCCGAATAGTTCGATTAATTTTTTCTGACGAAAAGCAAAAATCTCCTCTAATTTGGGCTTAACAAGAAACGGATGCACCAACTGACCTAAAATTCCCATGGGAACTTTATAGTCAATTATATCTTCCATTTCTACGCCACCGTCTATTTCTTTTATAAAATGTTTATGATGCCATAAAGCGTAGGGACCAAAGCGTTGTTCATCAACAAAGTACTTTTTGTCCACAGTGTGCGTGATTTCTGTTACCCATTTGGTTTTAATGCCTAAAATAGGTGTTACAATATATTGAATTAATTGTCCTGCATACATGGGCCTATCGGCTCCCGACATGATATTAAAACCCATATACTCCGGTGTAATGGTTTTTAAGTTTCTAGGATCAGATAAAAAATCCCAAGCCTGATCAACAGAAATGGGAAGTTTTTGTGTTTTGTGAAGTGTGTATATTTTCATTAGTTTTTAAGTAAAACGTATAAGTTTAAAGAGGTTGCTATGCAAAGCCAAATCATATATGGTAATAGTAAATAACGCCAAGAATTTATAGCATCCATCCTGAAGGTAAAAAAGAAGTAAAATATTACTAAGGTTAATAAGGTGATGACTATTAAAGCCGGTAAAACCAAATGCTGGTTGAAGAATAAATAATTCCATGAAACATTTAATATGACTTGTAATATAAATACGCCGATGATTATTGGCGATTGATAATCTTTAAATAAATAACTTAAATAAATTGAAAAACAAATCATTATTAAAGTCCAAGCGGCTCCAAAAACCCATCCTGGTGGTGTCCAAGGTGCTTTATTTAAATTTGTATACCAATTTGAAGTTGCACCATCTCCCATAAACCAATTGCCTATAGCGAGGCTTCCAAAATTGATTATTAGAAACAGAATTAGTAGAGGTATAAACTTCATAACTAGTTGTTTTGTAGACTTTCTATTTTATCAGCTATTTTTTGACCTTCAGCATATTTTAAATCACTTGCTTTTCTATCTGTAGTGGATAAGCGGTGCCAATCTTTCATGATAACTTCATATTGTTTTTGAAGTTTTTCAATTTCTGATTTTGATTTAAAAAGTCCGAACATAATTACAGTGTTAAGTTTTTGGTGATTTTTCCGCTCATGGGTTTTGTTACAGAAAAATAGTAGTCTATTAAGCGTCCATTGGCATCAACCAAGTATTTTTGGAAATTCCATTTAACAGTAGAACTTGATTTACCATTCAATGATTGCGTGGTTAACCATGTGTAAAGAGGATGTTGATTGTCGCCTTTTACATCTACTTTTTCCGTCATTAAAAATGTCACGCCATAATTTGCTTGACAAAAGGATTTAATATCGGAGGCTGTTCCAGGTTCTTGGCTTCCAAATTGATTGCAAGGAACACCAATAACCATTAAATCATTTTTATAGGTGTCGTACAGTTTTTGTAAGTCTTCATATTGACCCGTAAAACCGCATTTTGAGGCTACATTGACAAATAATATATGCTTTCCTTTATAATCAGATAGATTTATAGGCTGACCATCCAAACTATTAATTACAATATCATAAATAGACTGCGTAGGTTCGGTTTGGGCTTGGCTTTTACTGAATAAACTAAACATGATTATAAGTGTTAGTAATTGTTTCATATATTATATTTTAAAAGAAACGATACCACAATCCATTTCAAAAATCTGACCTGAAATTGCTGCAGCTTGATCCGATAATAAAAAGGATGCCATTGACGCTACTTCGGTAGGGTTTAGAAACTTTTTCAAGGGATGACGCTCGGTAATATTCTCTATCATCTTCTCGTTTCTCAATAAATTAGAAGCTAATTCCGTGTCTGTAACAGTAGGAGCAATGGCATTGACACGAACTGTTGGTGCTAATTCAGCACCAACAGACTTAACTAAACCTTCAACAGCAGATTTGGCAGCCGCAACACTTGCGTGAAATGGCATTCCTAATTTAGCCGCAACCGTACTAAAAAATAGCATGGCGGGTTTATCTCCTTTTTTGATGATCGGCAAGTATTTTTGAATGGCTTTTACAGCTCCAATGACATTAATCTCAAAATCCGAACGGAAATCGTCTAATTTTAAACGTCCAATAGGTTTTAAGTTAATACTACCAGGGCAGTAAATTAAACCATCCGCCTTTTCTAAATCTGGCAAATCATCAGTTAGAATATCAATCGAATGGTGTGTTAAATTTGCATGTTCAAAATCTGGTTTCGATCTGCTTAAATTTATCACGTGGTGATGTTCTAATAAGTTCTCGGTAATAGCACGACCAATGCCTTTGCTACCACCAACAATAATATATGTTTTCATTTTTTAAGCTAATTAGGCTGTTAAAGGTCTGCCTTTTAGACGCTTTTCTACCTTTTGTTTAATGGCAGTTAAGCGCTTCATGATATCCATGATGCTTTCATCTTTCTTGTCTTTGTAAATCTGATTCAGTTCTAAAATAAGTTGTTTTGCTTCTCTAGAAATTTCTATTCTATCACTTGTAGATAAAGATTTCATTTTTGTTTGCTCAAATTCTAGAGCACGTTCTATAGTATCCATAATTTAATTATTTAAGTAATTTTGTAATTCAGCTATTTTATGTGGCGTGTTAAACGCTCCTCCATAATATGCAGTTACAGTTGCTGAAGTGTCATCTTTTACACCTCTTGAAGACACGCACAAATGTTTCGCATCTATAATAACTGCAATATCTTCAGTTTCTAAAATTGTTTTTAATTCAATTGCTATTTGATTTGTTAAACGTTCTTGTACTTGTGGCCTTTTGGCAAAATACTGTACAATTCTGTTTAACTTAGATAACCCTATAACCTTTCTAGAGGAAATATAGGCTAAATGTGCTTTACCAATAATAGGAACAAAATGATGTTCACAATTAGAGTAAAATGTAATGTTTTTTTCCAGAACCATTTGATTATAACGATATTTATTTTCAAACAGTGCTATTTTTGGTTTATTGGCAGGATTTAATCCTGAAAATATTTCATCAATATACATTTTAGCAACACGGTTTGGTGTGCCTTTTAAAGAATCGTCTGTCAAATCTAATCCCATGACATCCATTATTTCTTCAAATAATAAAGATATTCGAGCTTTCTTTTCTGTGTCAGAAAGTTTGAATGCGTCCGGCTTCATAGGCGTTTCTAAACCTGTATATAAATGGTCGTCGCCAATTGCTTCAGTTGAAAAATCAACTAAACTATTATTGTTTTGCTTTTCAAAAGGTATTGTTTCTGTTTTCATAGTTTCTTTTCATTCGCTGACCACAACAGCAAAATAGGCAAAATATATTTATTATCGTTTACTTATATTATTACTGGTAATTTGTCTTTGTCTACTGCATTTAAAACGTCCTTTTTCAAAACTGCGTAGTTTTTCGTGTTTCGTTTTTCTGCCTTGTACACGTTTTCGCCACATCTTAAAGCTACTAGGTTTCATTTCCCGGCGCATTAGGCTAATAACATCTTGTTCATTTAGCCCAAATTGAAATTGTATGGCTTCAAATGTTGTTCGGTCTTCCCATGCCATTTCTATAATCCGGTCAATATTTCTAAAACTTAATTCACTCATATATCTCGGAAGTTAAAGCGTTCATCATAAACTAATTTCATTTCTAAAAGGCGTTTAAAAAAACATTTATTCTCTTTAAACAGCTTATTGTTTTTAAAATTTATAAATCTTCCTTGAGCATGAATGCTTGTACCATCTGTTTTGTACAAAACAAGCTGATAGAAAGGAATAACCCAAGTAAAATTTTGTAAACCTTTGTTAATATATATGATTATACCGCCAGATCGCATTTCTATGTTGGCATAATTGATATCGTCTACGTGATTTAGGCAAAATTGTAAGTTTGGACTAACTGCTTCTATCATCATACGCTTGGAACCAATTCCTTTTAAACGAATAGATTTTAAAAAACTGTAAGGCTTACCTATCAGGTCAGCAATTAATTCTCTATTGTCTTTATCGTTATTTGTCGTGTTTATTATCAAGTTCTTACGTTTTCTATTCAAAGTTACGAAATGTTTAACTATTAAAGAAATTTGTTAAACAAAATTTAACACATGATATTGGAAAGCTTTGATTTAATCCTTATTTTTCAGTAAAAGCGAGCGATTGTCAAGTGTATGTTTTTTCAAAATTCTAATACTTTCCGACCGTACCGTAGCATTTTTCTTCATATTCCAAAGCACGTCACTTGCACGTTTTCTTTGTGGCTTTAAATCCACGATAGGAAATGGATAATTTACTCCTAATTCAAAATCATTAAACTGCTGATCTAATGTGGTCATTAAATACGGTTCATGGACAAACGGCAAATCTAATTCTCGTAACTCTGGAACCCAATGTTTAATAAAAACACCATCAGGATCATGTTCCAAACTGTTTTTAATAGGATTATAAATTCGTAAATTATTAATGCCTGTTTCGCCGGCTTGCATCTGCAATTGTGGATAATGAATTCCTGGTTCAAAGTCTAAAAACTGTTGTGATAAATGTTTTGAAGCGTCTTGCCAAGGTTGCCATAAAATATGGGTGAAAAATGACACTAACATGGCACGCATTCTGAAATTAATATAACCGGTTTCATTTAAGCAGCGCATACTGGCATCCACTAAAGGAAAACCTGTATTGCCTTCTCGCCAGGCGGATTGATATTGATCGGAAATGGATTTTTTAAGTTTATGATAGCCTTTATTGATGCTCACTTTTTCCATGATGTGCTCCATCTCAAATTTCTGAATAAAATGGGCTTGCCAGCGTAAACGCGAACGAAAAGCTGCTAATTGTTTTTTATGGCTGGAAGGCGTTTGAGTTGTTTTGGAGGTCTGATAAACCTGACGCACTGATAAATTTCCCCATGCAATGTATGGCGATAGTCGACTACAACTTTTTCGGGATTTTTCAGGTTTCGAAATATGAAACATATAATCCTTATGCCGAGTGTTTAAAAACGATTTCAAGTATTTCCAGCCTAAAGTTGAGCCGCCTTGTTGAAAAGGTTTTTCTTTTGAAGTGTTTAAATCGGTTGTTTGAAATTGATTTTCTAATTCATAAATAGCATTTAAACTTAAAAAATCTGCTGAATCTGCTGAAAAGTTAATAAGCGGTTCTGCCATAATTTTATTCCAATTATCAAACCAAGACTCTCTGTTTACAAGACCGCGAAGTACGCCGTTTTGAATGCTTTCATGCCATGTTATTAAGTTGTTTTTACAATAACGTTTAAAGCTCTTATCTCTGTCAAAAGTGACTTGAATGCCTGTTTCTTGATGGGAATAAACACTTTTAATTTGATAGTCATTCGAAATTAAATTACATGTCGAAATAATATCAGAATTTGCTGCCAAGACTTTCGTGTTATAAGCTTCTAACTGGGTATTTAAATCGCGGATAGATTCTTTTAAAAAATCCCAATGCCGCTGGCTGTAGTGTTCATTGTCAAGTAGTAATTTTTCAAATACAAAGACACATAAAACAGGTTCGTTTTGTTGCAGCGCTAAATGAAGTGGCTCGTGATCCTCCAAACGTAAATCACGCTTAAACCAAACAATATGTATGGGCTCTCTTTTAATACGCATCTTGATTGTTTATAATATGATTCGCGCGTTCTTTTAGGGCAGATAATTTTTCATTATCCATTTTATTTAACAGACTATACATCATTTTCATTCGGAAGTTAGATTCCAACTGCTCGCGTTTATCGTCCAAAAAATTCCAATACAAACTGTTAAATGGACAAGCATCATCTTCTGTCTTCTTTTTATGATCGTAATGACAGCCTTCACAATAATTCCCCGTTTTCTGAATATAGGAACCTGAAGATACATAGGGTTTTGTAGCTATTTTTCCACCATCTGAAAACTGACTCATGCCTCTAGTATTCGGTAATTGAACCCATTCCACTGCGTCTGCATAAATTCCTAAATACCAAGCATCAACGGCATCGGGATCGGTTTGGGTAAGTAAAGCGTAATTTCCGGTTATCATTAAACGTTGAATGTGATGCGCATAAGCATTGTCTAAAGAATTGGTAATAGCATGTTTTAAACAAGCCATTTTAGTGTTGCCAGTCCAAAAGAAATCTGCTAATTTATTTTTATTATTTAAATAATTTTCGGCTTTAAACTCTGGCATAAATGCCCAATACATGCCGCGCATATATTCACGCCAGCCAATAACTTGACGTATAAAACCTTCAACTTGCGAAATATCTATGTTTTCTTCATGCTTTCTGTAATAATTAATAACTGTATCTACCACATTTCGCGCAGAAATAAGTTTAATGTTCATAGCGAAAGAAATGCGCGAATGAAATAAATAAACTTCATCGGTATGCATAGCATCTTGATAATCGCCAAAATGTTTCAATAGGTTTTTACAAAAATATGCAAGCTGTGATAAAGCTTGCTTTCTTGAAATAGGATAATTAAACGTTTTTAAATCCCAATTTCCCATAGTAGAAATTCCTGCCGATTTCATATCTGCAACAACAGCATCTACATTGTTTTTAAAATATTTATAGGAGGGAATAACCGGCTCATTTTTCCATTTTTTTCGGTTGGATTTGTCATAGTTCCATTTTCCTCCTTCTGGATTACCATAGACCATTAAAATGTCATGTTTCTTGCGCATATCCCGATAAAAAGATTCCATTACAAACTGTTTTTTGCCTGTATAAAATGTTTGTAAATCGTTTCGTTTGGTATAAAAATGCGCTGTGTCCATCACATTAGTTTCAATAGAAAGTGTTTTTGAAAAATCTTCTAATTGTTTATCCAAACGGTATTCATCTGGATATAGATATTCAAAAGTTGAAATATTTTTGTCCTTTATAATATTTTTGAGATTCTCTATTAGATTTTGAGTATTCTTTTCATCTGTAATTTTATAATAAATAACCTGATGGCCGGCCGTTTCCAAATCTGAAGCAAACTGACGCATGGCGGCAAAAAAGCCAATAACTTTTTGAATATGATGCGTTACATAATCAGTTTCTTGGCGCATTTCAAATAGAACATATAAAACATCATCATCCACTGCTTTAAACCATGGGTGTTTTATATTTAATTGATCGCCTAAAATAAGTCGGAGTGTTTTCATTCAAACAAAGTATTTTGAAGCCAGCGCTTTTGGAATTTGCCCTGACTATCATATCGGTCTGCTTGCAATTTCACGTTAAAAGTTCTACTTCTTGGATCATTTCCTACGCCTGCCACATATAGCCAATTCCCGTAATTGCTATGTACATCATAATCTATTAATAAAGATTCGAAGTAGGCTGCACCAATACGCCAATCAATTTCCAGCGTTTTAGCGAAGTATGATGCCACATTTTGTCGTCCGCGATTACTCATCCAACCTGTTTTATTGAGTTCTATCATATTCGCATTTATAAAAGGCTCTGATGTGTTTCCTGAGCACCATTTCTGAATCAATTCCGGATCAGTTTTCCATTGGTAAGTATGATTGTTAATTCCTTCTAAATGGAAAATAGCATTTCCATGTTGCCAGGCGATATATTTAAAGAAGTCGCGCCATATCAACTCAAAAATGAGCCAATAAGTTGATTGATTTTTGAAATGTTCTTTCTCAAAATCTTGAATAGCCCAATAAATTTGTCGCGCACTAATACAACCATTTGCTAACCAAGCCGAGAATTTTGAACTGTAATCTACGCCCAACAAACCGTTCCGGGTTTTCTTATAAAAGCCTATTTTCTTAGTTTCGAAAACATAATTATACAATCTGTTTTGTGCGGCTGTTTCTCCACCAGAAAAAGGAAAAGCTGAATGTGCATGCGTTTCAAATTCTGAAAATCCTAATGTTTTTAAAGTGGGAATTTCAGTATTGTTTTTAATTTCAAATAGCTCTTGTTTTTCAGGAGTAATTAAAGGACGTACTGAACATTCCTTTTCTAGAATCTTCCTGAAATTTGTAAAGACTTTTGGAATTTTATTTAACTGCCGTAATCCATCATCTGGCTGAAATAAAAATTGATCGTAAACTTCATGCCAGTTACTGTTTTGAGATGTTTTTAATTTTACGGCATCTATAATGTTTGTTTCTTCCTGTGTAAATTCTTTTTGAACAAAGACATCTGTGATATGGTATTTTTCACAAAGAGAAGAAATAGCTAATTCTGGTTTTTCATGAACCGTAAATAAAGGAATATTTAGTGTTTCCAGTTGAATTTTTAAATCATGAACACTTTCAATGGTAAAACGCGCACGAAATTTCTCTGTTTTTTTAAAGCCAAAACTAGTATTTTCGTAATCTTGTGGATTAAAACAATAAATAGCAATTACGAGTTTTTTTAAACGCAAAGCTTCTACCAAAATCGCGTTATCTTGCGTGCGCAAATTAGTTGTAAACCAAACTAGTGTATATCTGTTTTGTGTCGTCTGCATCGTTCACTACAATAAATAACATGGTCCCAATTGTTGCGCCATTTTTTACGCCAAGTAAAATGTAATTGGCAAACAGGGCATTTTTTGGTGGGTAATTCCGATTTCTTCAATTAGGTAGCAATTTTATTAATCATGCCTCTAAAAATAAAGCCATGAAAAGGCAAAACGCTATACCAATAAAGTCTTCCAGCCAAACCGCGTGGTCTAAAAGTAGCTGTTTGTTTCAGGAGATTGTCTTCAATTTTAAACTCGAGCCAAGCTTCGCCAGGTAATTTCATTTCAGCGTAGAGTAGGAGTTTCTGTTTTTCTTTGTCAGCAAAAATAACACGCCAAAAATCTAATGAATCACCCACATGTAATTCCGTCGGACTCGTTCGTCCACGGCGTAAACCAATACCACCGACTATTTTATCCATATAGCCTCGTAAACGCCATAATCTGGTGCCGTAATACCAGCCATTATGACCACCTATAGCCCAGATTTTACGAATTGTTTCTTCCGGATCCGTAATTGGTCGTTCTTTATAATCCTTAAAACAACCAAATGTGGGAACGTTTACATATTTATGAAAGCTATCTTTGAGTCGGCCGCTACTAACCATAGAGTCTTTCCAGCTGGAAATAATACTATTTTGTTCTATTTTTTCAAAAGCTAATGAAACAGCTTCTTTATAAGAAAGCGGTTTAACGTTTAGCAGTTCACTAATATTGCTAGGATTTCCAATAATTTGAACGCCCATACTGTCCACTAAAGAAGATGCTAATTTGTAAGACGTAGACGTTACGAAATATAACCAATAGGATGATAATTTCGGCGTCATAACTGGAACCGTTAATATGTAGCGTTTCAATTCGCGAACTTCAGCAAATTCTAAAAGCATTTGCTTATACGATAAAACTTCAGGTCCAAAAATATCATAAGATTTATTGTATAAACGTTCATCGCCTGCGGCTCTAGATAGATAGCTTAAAACATCACGAACCGCTAATGGTTGTGTTCTAGTTTCAAGCCATTTTGGAGCAATCATAAAGGGGAGTTTTTCAACTAAATCCCTAATAATTTCAAATGATGAACTCCCAGAGCCTACAATAATACCTGCTTTAAAAATAGTCGTCGCATAGGCATCGGATTCTAAAATTCCTTCCACATGCTTACGTGAGCGTAAATGTTTGGATAACTTATCGTCGTTGGTAATTCCGCTTAAATAAATAACTTGCTTTACATCAGTTTCTTTAATGGCCGCTTTAAAATTTTCGGCACAGTTCGCTTCTAATTCTTCAAAATCTTTGGAGGAATTGGACATCGAGTGAATTAAATAATAGGCAATATCAATATCTTTAGGGATATTAGTAAGGGTTTCTGGATTTAGAAAATCACCTTCTATAAAATCGATATGAGGATCTTCTACATAGAGTTTGTCTGCGCGTAGAATATCGCGAACCACGCAAATAACATGATGACCATCTTGCACAAGTAATGGTATGAGGCGTTTGCCGATATAGCCTGTTGCACCTGTTACAAGAATTTTCATAGTTATTATGTTTTTAAAATTGATTTTGGTCGTTGATAATCTAGTCTGTTTTTTAACAAAGGAATCGCATAGCCATCTAAACCATTAATTGCCGCAATTTGCCCTTTGGATAAATTTACGAAACCATCTGCTTCTAATAAGTCATTTTGAATAAATAGTTCGATTATTTTACCTATTACTAAAATAGTATCGTTTGCTTTTATATAATACTCTTCCACAAATTCCATATGCATTTGCACCGGAGCAGATTTTACAAAAGGTACATTTATTTCAGCTTTATATTCTGACTTTAAAGTAGTCATATCAAACTCTGAAATACTTTTATCATATTTTGCCGATGTATGATGTGCATCATTAATTATAGCCTCATGAACATGGTTTATCGTGTAGAAACCTGTTTCTTTAATATTATCATACGTGTTCCTAGCAACCGTTGTTGGCCGCATTAGTACACCCAATAATGGTGGTTGTGAACCAATATGAGTTACTGAACTAAATATTGCAACGTTTTCAAAGCCATCAGCAGATTTACTACCTATAAGATTAGCCGATTTAAAGCCTGAACAGCTATTTATAAGGTTAATTTTATAGAGATGTTCCATTTCTGAAATATCTTGATGGCTAAAACGTGTCATCATAAATTATGAAAATTGTTTATTTTAACATTTTTCGCTTTTAAGTCGAACATTAAATTATACAATCCGAAAAAAGTCCGGTTAATATAAATAAAGTGTTGCGAGCCGCGATTACCATTCATTTTTCTTAAATCGGTATTTTTGGAATACTTTTCGCCCAAGGCTGCAATACTTCCGAAGAAAGTAGGATCTGAAAAATCGAAAACTTCTGAATGAAGTGGTTTTGTGAAAATGCTCAACATTTCATGGAACATATTACTGAAAAACTCTAATTCTTCAGGAGAATCATCTGGACGCAAAATTTCCAATTCAAACATTTTCTCACGGAAAATAACCGGATTATCTATGCTTTCTTTTTCAGCTAAATCGAAATAAGGAACATAAAAATCTTCCGGAATGGTTTTCATACAACCGAAGTCCAAAGCTATTAAATCGCCTTCTTCTGAAATCAGAAAATTACCAGGATGCGGATCGGCATGTACTTTTTTTAATTTATGCATTTGAAACATATAAAAGTCCCAAAGCGATTGTCCAACTTGATTCGCAATTTCCTGATTGGTGTTTTTGGCAGCAAATTCTGACAAGTGATCGCCAGTCATATAATCCATAGTTATAATCCTATCCGATGATAACTCAGGATAATAGTCTGGAAATTTTAAATGGGGAATATGGCTACAAGCTGCAGATATTACTTGACTTTGTTCAAGTTCAAGGATGTAGTTTGTTTCTTCAACTAACTTGTTTTCTACTTCTTTAAAGTACTTATCGGAATCCTTGCCTTTAATATTAAACATTTTTATAGCAATGGGCTTCACCATAGCCAAATCTGATTGAATACTTTCAGCAACGCCGGGATATTGAATTTTTACAGCCAATTTTTTACCATCCTTTTCCGCAATATGAACTTGGCCAATGCTGGCAGCATTTACGGATGTTGAATTAAAAGTATCGTAAATTTCCTCTGGTGGTTTTCCAAAGTACTTTTTAAAGGTTTTAACAACTAAAGGCGGTGATAATGGCGGTACTGAAAATTGTGCTAAAGAGAATTTTTCCACATAAGCCTGTGGTAAAATACTCTTTTCCATACTTAACATTTGTGCAACTTTTAGCGCACTACCTTTAAGTTGCTTAAGGCCGTCATAAATATCTTCAGCGTTGTTTTTGTTTAATTTTTCTTTGGCTTCCAACTCTGTTTTAGTGAGTTTGTCACCGTAATATCTTAAGTAATTCACGCCTACTTTAGCACCTGTTTTAACCAGTTTACTTGCGCGCTGTATTTTACTTGTCGGAATACTATCTATTGTTTTCATAGTTTTTTATTGCATCTTTTCTTTAAAGAGAAATTTCCCTAAATCTAAAACACTTTTAAGCGGTTTAATATCCATTAAATCAAAACCAGCATGTATAGATTTTTCTATAAATATGTCAGTTTTCTCGAAAGAACTAGAGGTATCATCAAGCCAAAACTTCATGACCATCATAAGTTGAATCCAAAAGGATTCTTGTTTGGCAGAATCTTGAAGTTTAACAATGCGCGGTTCTTTAATATCAATAGTTTCAATATCTAGAGTATCTATATAATTTTTAAAAGCTTCACGCAAACTAGATAAGGAACTTAAAGATTTTAAACCTTTATCTTTAAGGGCATAAACAACATAACTTCTGTTTGCCGTCAAGTTTTCGAAGAATGTGAAATAAAAACTTAATATTTTATTTCGGGCATCAAAATGCTGATAATCTTCGCTTTTTTCTAAAACTAGCATCGTGTTATCGAAGAATACTTTAAAAATCGACTTTTCTAACGCTTCAAATGAAGCGTAGTTACTATAAAAATCAGCTTCTTCAAAATTATTGTCCTTTGCAAACGCATACACAGTTTTTGGTGCATGATTATTGGTTAAAACATAATCCATGTAAAATGAAATAAGCTTTGTTTGGGTAATATTTTTCTTTTTTGCCATAATAATTAAATTCTTATGTAAATATACAAAACGTTTAACAGATTCATGTAAAAGTTAAACAATATTTAACACCAGCTTAGTTGTTAGCCTGGTAAAGTTGTGAAAAGTAGTATATTTGTAATAAAACCATACTTTATGATATTCAAAAAAATTATTTTTATAGGTCTTTTTTCTTCTGTTTTTAGTTTAAGTTTTGCTCAAGTAAAAACCTTAAAAGAAACGGAAATGCAAAAAGCAAAAGTTGATACGTTATACACATTAGATGAGCGTGCAAACATGCACCAGTGGTTTTATAACCGAGTTAATGACATGCAATTGAAAGAGGATTTACGCGATGATTATGATCGTATTGTCAATAAATATGTATTTCAGATGAGTCGCATAAATGATGCGGATAAAAACTACACTCGCCATGAAATTCATGAGAAATATGATATTTTGTTTAAGAAAATGAATATCGAATTGAAGACGATTTTAACTACGGATCAATATGTAAATCATTTGGAGAATTTTGGACTAATACAGCGGAGTATATATAATAAGTGGAATTTTGAGTATATTAAAAACTAATATTTATTTAAGCTTTTATTAACAAGTCTTAATGTCCTTCGGGTTAATTTTGAATTTTGAAACAAATTAATTTAAATTTATTATTATGAAAAAATCACTTTTACTTATTGCGGTTTTTGTATTCGCTTTTGCTGTACATGCCCAAGTAACAACTCCAGAGCAAAGTCCATTTAGTAAGGTGGAACAGAAAGTTGGATTAACTGACGTAACTATTGAATATTCACGTCCAGGCGTTAAAGAGAGAAAAATATTTGGCGATCTTGAAGCTTACGATGCAATTTGGAGAACAGGTGCCAATAAAAATACTATTATTACTTTTAGTGATCCTGTAACTGTTGGAGGTTATAAATTAGAACCAGGTTCTTATTCATTATTTACCAAGCCAGGAGAATCTATGTGGGAAGTATATTTTTATACAGACACAGATAACTGGGGAGCACCAGAAAAATGGGATGATAGTAAAGTAGCTGCCATTGCAAAAGTTAAAGTAGAGAAAACTCCTTTTGTGGTTGAGACATTTACAATTGATATCAACAATATCCAAACAGGTAGTGCTACTTTAGAAATGATGTGGGAAAACACTTATATAGCCATTCCTTTTACGGTGCCAACGGATGATTTGGTATTAAAGTCTATTAATGAAGCTTTAAATGGTACGCCAAAAGCTAGTGATTATTATGCAGCTGCAGTTTATTATTTAAACGAAGGAAAAGATGTTAAGCAATCTAAAGAGTGGATTGATAAAGCAATGAGCATGACGGATAAGCCTGCTTTCTATCAATTAAGACAACAAGCTTTAATTTATGCCAAAGCTGGTGATACTCAAGGTGCCATTAAATTAGCAAAGGAGTCTACCATAGCTGCCAAAGCAGCTGGTAACATGCAATATGTGAGGTTTAATGAGGCGTCGTTAAAAGAATGGGGTGCTAACTAATTAGGACTTTAATAGAAACTTAAAAGCGACTTGGTAAACCCGAGTCGCTTTTTTTTATGTTTAATCGTTAGCATCCAACTGAAATAACCTTCTACTAGTTAATTATGAAATATTTATTTATAGTTGAATGGATTCGACATAATATTCGAATTCACCAATATTAGAACCGCAAAAACCGCTAAAATAAGACCAGAAATTAGCAGTGCTATCATATTAGGTTTTGAAAGGTGCTTAAAGTCAATAAACATAGCAATAATGATTGCTAGCATACAGCCTACAAAATTCAACCATAAAAACGGCAGATTTATGTACTCATAAAGATCTAATAAAAACAAGCTAATTATTATAATTTGTGTAATAATGGCGGCTGTAAAAACAGCGCGACCTTTTACAGCTTTCACGAAAAATGCTAATAGAAAAACACCTAAAATATTACCGTAGAAAATAGAGCCAATAATGTTTACTAATTGGATCAGATTTTCGAATAAATTAGCGATGGAAGCTACCATAATGGCCATAATTCCCCAACCAAAGGTAAACCAACGGGATATTTTCACCATTTCTGTATCGGTTTTTTCGCTGGTGTTTCGCTTGTATAAATCGATAGTGGTTGTGGATGCTAATGCATTTAATTCGCTGGCTGTACTGGACATAGCGGCACTTAAAATAACAGCTAGTAACAAACCAATTAGCCCACGTGGCAGATTATTTAGTATAAAATTAATAAACACATAATCCTTATCATTGCTTTCTACCTTAACACCTTTGACTTCTCCTGCTTTATCAATTAAATAGCGCGCACGCTTACGTATACTATCATTTTTAGTGTTTGCTAAAGCTACGCCAGCAATAGAAGCTTCATTTTTGTTCGAAATAAAATCTGCAATTAGTAATTGTTTGGTGTCGAAAACTGCATCTTGTTCTGCTTCTAATCGCTCAAATTCATCTGCATATTCCGTGTTTAATACGACTTCAGAAGCTACTGGGTTAAAGTTAATAGGCGCTTTATTAAATTGATAAAACACGAAAACCATGACACCCACCATCAGAATAAAAAACTGCATGGGTACTTTAAATATACCGTTGAAAATAAGTCCTAATTGCATTTCGCGAACTGATTTTCCAGACAGATAACGCTGCACCTGACTTTGATCCGTTCCGAAATAAGAAAGCATTAAAAACGTTCCTCCAATAATACCGCTCCAAAAGGTATAGCGATTATCCAGATCGAAAGAGAAATCCAGAATATCCATTTTCCCACTTGCACCAGCAATATCTAAAGCATTGCTAAAAGTTATGTTTTCTGGCAGCTTGTTTACAATTAATATAAAAGCAATAATCATTCCTGTGAAAATCACCACCATTTGATGCTTTTGTGTCACATTCACGGCTTTCGTTCCGCCAGAAACCGTATAAATAATAACCAGAATACCGATAATAATATTCAAGAGTAATAAGTTCCAACCTAATACAACAGATAAAATAATGGCAGGAGCAAAAATGGTAATTCCTGCAGCCAAGCCACGCTGAATTAGAAATAGAATAGCAGTTAAAGTTCGTGTTTTTAAATCGAAGCGATTTTCCAAAAACTCATAAGCCGTATATACTTTTAGCCGGTGATATAAGGGGATAAACACCATACAAATTACCACCATAGCAATGGGCAGTCCGAAATAGAACTGTACAAAGCCCATACCGTCATTATACGCCTGACCTGGGGTAGATAAAAAGGTAATAGCACTTGCTTGCGTGGCCATAACCGATAAACCGATAGTCCACCATTTGGAAGTGTTGCCACCTTTTAAGTAATCTTGTACATTTTTGCTGCCACGGGTTTGGTAGGTACCGTAAGCCACTATTGTAATTAAAGTCAAGGATAAAACAATCCAATCGAGAGTTTGCATAATTTAAAAAGCTTGCATGATGAAGTAAAAAGCGATAAAATAGATGGCGTTAGCTACGAGAACGACCGTGTACATTCTTTCCCATTTGTATTTTTCTGGTTTCATTGTTTTTTGTTTTTCAGAATTATTTTCCTAAAGATAAAATATTAGCAAATAAACGATAGGCGCCCGAAACACCAGCAGGAAATTCTCTAAAGAAACTCAATCCAGTGTAAATATAATAGCCTTCGCCATATTTGGCAACGAGTAAACTTCCTTTTTTAGCCGATTCACCTTTGTCATGCATAGATAAAATAGGCGTGAAGTCCTTCGCCCAAGAATCAGGGAAATATAACCCGCGTTCTTGTGTCCAATTATCAAAATCTGATTGAGTTATTTTATTAGGCACATTTAAAACAGGATGATTTGGCGCTAAAAATTTCACATCCGCGAATTCATCGGTTACACGATCGGTTGATAATTGTAATTTATAGGGTGCTAGATTATCAGTAACCAAACCGCGGCTCGTATTGTACTGAACCACCATGTTTCCGCCATTTTTAACAAAATCAAATAAAATGTTTTGTTTGAATTTTAAAACGTCTATTGTATTATAAGCACGAATTCCAATAACTACAGCGTCATATTGTTTTAAGTTTTTAGCGGTAATAGCACTAGGACTTAAAGTAGTGACATTATAACCAATTTGTTTTAAACTTTCAGGAACTACATCGCCAGCACCAGTAATATAAGCGATTTTTTCGCCTTTCTTTTTAATATCTAAACGCACCACTTTACTTTCGTTAGGCAACAAAACCGTCTGATACGGAATATGATCGTAATCTATTTCAATAAGTTCGTTGGAGTAGGTATTGCCGTTAATAGAAATAACGGGTTTAATATATCCTTCATTTTGATTGATAGGAGGTGTAACGGTGAATAATAATGTTTGTTCATTACCTTTATTGGCAATGCTTATAGATTGTTTTTCTGGTGAAACAATCCAGCCTGTCGGAACTGATAATTGCACGGTTCCCTCTAAATTATCACGACCAGCTTTAACTTTTACGGGAATAACTTTTGCTTTTTCCGTTTCAAAAATAATCACTTTTTGAGCTATTCTAACCGATGCTTCAGGGATAATTTCAAAAGGCTTGTAAACTTCACCTTTTACAGGGTCGTTAGTTTTATAAACAATAGGTTTGGTGAATGGAATAGTAACTCCAGTAATTGAAACATTAAACGTTACGTTGAAATATTCTGGAGATTCCGGTTTTCCAATTAAAGCTTGGTCCGAAACTTTATACATACCCAAACTTCCTTTTTCGGTTAACCAATATGGTGTGGTAATTGGTGTTTTATCTAAAATTGGCGTGCGGAAAGCTTCTTTAATTTTAATAGACTGATTGTTTTTTAAAATCATATTCTTTTTAACAACCAATCCGTTAGGGTTAGTAAAAGATTCCAAATGTATTTCTGAGTTACTTCTATTGATAGCCTCCAAAGTTAGGTTTATG
The DNA here is from genome assembly GCF_000224335.1 of Bizionia argentinensis JUB59. Lineage (GTDB taxonomy): Bacteria > Bacteroidota > Bacteroidia > Flavobacteriales > Flavobacteriaceae > Algorimicrobium > Algorimicrobium argentinense. The sequence continues at coordinate 32,339 of NZ_AFXZ01000016.1, forward strand.
TTTTGATCAGCTGTGGCATGATTGGTTTCGGCAACAGCTTCTAAATATAAACCAGCACAGGCTGAAATAATGCTTTTAATTTCATTAGACTTTATGGTTTTCCAATGGCCGTTTTCTAAATTTTGAATCGCCGAATAGGCTATAACTAACTTCGGAAGTGATGCGGAAGGGTTTTTAAAATCGTAGTTTTTTTCGATATCTTTTAGAATGTTACCGATTGCTGATCCTTCTTTTATGCGATTCCAACTCGTATCAATTCCTTCAAATAAATTTGTTTGATCGGTTGGCATGCTGCCTTTAATCAATTCAATATATTCCTTTTCGCTACCTCGCGTTCCAGTATTTCCAAAACCTTGCGATTTATGCTGACTTCGGCTTAAAGCCGCTATTTCAGTATTACTTAAACCACTTGAAGGAAAGAAAGGTGCCATATCTAAAGCAATTAAATTACTTTTATCTGCTTTGTCATACTTCTCTTGGCTCCCATAAAACCACCAGGATGTATTAAAAAATACGCGCTGTGCTTGCCAAATCTCTGTCGATTTTAACTGATCTGGATACACAGATGAATCGTTAGCCAAATCAAAAGCTTCTAAACTTAACATAGCCGAACTCGTGTGATGACCATGCGTTGTTCCAGGACTTCTATGATCAAAACGATTAATAATAATATCCGGCTGAAATTGACGTATTGCTAAAACTACATCCGACAAAACGGCTTGTTTATTCCAAATGGCCAAGGTTTCATCGGGGTGTTTGGAATAACCAAAATCGTTAGCACGTGTGAAAAGTTGTTGGCCACCGTCAATGGCACGTGCCGTTAAAAGTTCTTGGGTTCTAATAACACCTAAAAGCTCGCTAATTTCTGGGCCAATTAGGTTTTGGCCACCATCACCACGGGTTAAGGATAAATAGGCGGTTCGGGCTTTCACGCCGTTGGCCATATAGGAAATCATACGCGTGTTCTCATCGTCGGGATGTGCTGCAACATATAAAACCGATCCTAAAAAATTAAGTTTTTTTATGGATTCGTAAATCTCGGAGCTGTTTGGTTTTTGTGGTTGCTGCGCGTATGTAAGCGTGGAACTTATTAAAATTAAAAATAGGCAACGTAATAGTTTTATCATCGTGGTTTTTGCTAAAAGACCAAATATAATAAAGAGTTATCAGGATGGGGAGATTTATGGAGCTTTTAACGAAATTAGACTATAACCACTTCTTGCGTTTAAAATAATAAATCATTCCAATAACAATGACACCCATTACAGCCCATAAAATAAAATAACTGTATTTATAATGTAGTTCGGGTATATTATCGAAGTTCATTCCGTAAATACCGGCAATAAAAGTCAATGGGATAAAAATTGTAGACATAATGGTTAATACCTTCATGACCTCATTCATTTTATTGCTAATAGTGGTCATATACATGTCCATTAAACTCCAAATCATTTCACGGAAAATATCAATACTATCTGAAAGTTGAATAATATGATCGTAAACATCACCGTAAAACTGAAGTGTTTTTTTATTAAATAATTCGCTGTCACTTTTTTGAATACGACCAATAATTTCACGCAGTGGATAAATAGCTCGTCGGACCTTTAATAGCTCTTTTTTAAGGCTTAATACTTGTTGGCTTAAATCATCTTTAATTTCGCCACTAAATAGTAGATCTTCCAAATCTTCCACTTTATTGCCCATGGTTTCACTAACAATATAATAGTGGTCTACTACCGCGTCCATTAAAGCATAAAGTAAATAATCGGATCCCAGAGTACGAATCTGACCTTTGCCAGCGCGGAGGCGCTCTCGAACGAAATCAAACACATCACCTTCAGCTTCTTGGAAAGTGAGAACATAATTTTTTCCTAATACAAAACTGACTTGCTCAATGGCTATATTTTCATCAGCATCATAATATAGCATTTTAAGAACCACAAAAATATAATCATCATATTCAACGATTTTTGGACGTTGAGAAATGTTTACAATATCCTCTAATACAAGGGGATGTAAGTTGTAGTGTTTTCCTATTTCTGCAATGGCAGCAATATGATTTAAGCCATTAATATTAATCCATGTAATGGAATCTGTGGATTTAAACTTAAAAGCATCATCAATATTTTGAAGTTCCTGCTCATTTATAAAATCAGAATTATAATCAAAGCATTCTATAAAAAGCTTTTGTTCATCTTTATTACCAGTATATGTTAATGTACCTGGAGATTTGCCAATATGCTTCTTATATTTTGATGTTCTTTTTTTAGCCATAATGTTGAAATTTACAACAATTATTCGGAAAATTTACACGGCATCTGTACCATCATCTTGGGGGAAAAGCATGGCATCCTTTTTCAGTAAAGTTACAGGTTTTTGAAGAATTAAATTATTAGGATAAGTTACCAAATCGCCATTATCCATACGTAAATGCAATTGGAAAGCGGCAATATCTTCAATAATAGCTTCTATAGGGAAGTCTTTATCGTGAATCATAATTTTATCACCCACCTTATATGGGAAATTAAAAAACATAATAATTCCCGATGTAATATTGCTCAAAATGGACCAAATGGCGAAAAGAGCAATTCCAATTACTGCAAAAACGGAAGAGAAAACTAGTGCTAAATCTTTAAATTGTGCCCCGAAAATAATGGTTTCAACCAACATCCATATTAGGACAAGCGTTACCGTAGCATAGCGTGAAATTAAATGAATACGCGCATCGTTAATTCCCGCTTTATGACCAATTTTTCTAATTAATGTTTTGGCAATTAAACGAATAATTAATAAAACAACAAGCAAAATAAAACTTGCGAAAAGTTCAGATTTATAGGTGGTAAAAAACAGCATAAATAGTCAATATTTTGGTGCAAATATAGAATAGAAAGTCTACAAAAGGCTCCGTTTTGTATTATATTTATGATGAAATAAATTGTTGTAAAGCCTGATAAACTAAATGCGTAGGCAATCCAACTACATTAAAATAGGAACCCTCAATTTTAGTAATTCCAATTTGCCCAATCCATTCTTGAATGCCATAAGCACCAGCCTTATCAAAAGGTTTGCAGGTGTTTATATAATAGTAAATTTCTTCATCGGTTAAAGTTTTAAAGGTCACTTTGGTTACATCGTGTATTGTTTTCTGCTTTTCAGTAGTCGTAAAACAAACCGAAGTAATTACGTCGTGAGTAGTGTTACTCAAAGATTTAATCATATTAAAAGCATCCTCGGCATTTTCTGGTTTCCCTAATGCTTTTTTATTGTGCCAAACAATGGTATCACTGGTGATAAGAATATCACTTGGTTGCAATTCTTCTTTAAACGGTAACGATTTTAATTGTGCTAAATAATCGCTGATTTCAAAATGACTTAATTGATCGGAATATTCTTCTATTACTGGCTTTAGAATGATTTCAAAATCTAAACCCAATTCCTTGAAAAACTGTTGCCTTCTTGGTGAACCTGAAGCTAAAATTAATCGAAAGTTTTTTAATTGATCGTTAATCATTTTTGCATTTTAAATTAATTGATAAAGTGCCATAGATAGCATCCCAAAAAGCATGATTAATTTTAACAATTTACTAATGCTACGATAATTTGCTTTCGATTTTGCTTGAAAAACCCGGATTAATACCAAAATTAAAGGGCCAATCACAAAAAGTAAAAAGTAACCCACAACAAACAAGTTTTTATACATATTACTTGTTATGTAGTAAATTAGTGCAAAAATCGGTAAAAAAGTTAAAAAGAAGATCACATGATTTGAGCGTTCGCGGCCTAGAACAATTGGTAGCGTTTTGATACCAGACTTGTAATCACCGTCAATATCTTCCATGTCTTTAACAAGCTCGCGTATAAGATTAATGAGAAAAGCGAAAATAGCGTATGCCAAAATCACTTCGAAATAAAATAATTGAAGGTCTTGATTTTTAATAGTTATGGCTGGTATTAACTCAAATAATCCAACAATAATAACGCTTAAAGCTACTAATATAGAGATGACTATATTTCCTACAACTGGTATTTGTTTTAAATACGTTGCGTAGAGATAAAGTAAGCCAGAAGTTAATACAAATATGGCAAAGAGACCACTACGATCTACCATATTAGACACATAAAACCCTAATAAAACACCAACGACATTAAAACCTATAAATAAATTATAAGCTGTTTTTTCGGAGATTCTTTTCCCAACAATGCGCTGTTTGGGTTTATTAATTGCATCAGTTTCTTGATCGTAAATATCATTAATAATGTATCCTGCAGCTGCGATGCAAACCGTTGCTAATATTAATATAGAAAAACCAAATCCATTTAGCGTAATTATAGCGCCAAATGGTTCTAATAAGGCATATTTAACTAGCAATTGTACCAAGACAATCATGAATAAGTTTTTCCAACGAATTAATGAGAATATGCTTTGCATAGATAATAGAGAGTAGGTTTAGTTATTTGCTTGAAGGCGATTCTTTAAATTAATCATATTGTGCATTAAAATTACCTTGCCAATTGTCTTGAACTTTTAATACTTGTTCAATTACATCACGCACAGCGCCTTCGCCGCCATTTTTATGTGAAATATACTGGGAAATCACCTTAATTTCGGGAGCTGCATCTTGCGGACAACATGGCAAACCAACCATTTTCATAACTGGGTAATCAGGAATATCATCGCCCATATATAAAACGTTTTCAAGTTTAATGCTTTTTTGAGTGAGATAGACATTCAGTTGTTCAATTTTATTATGCGATTTCAGGAAAATATCCTTTATACCTAAACCCTGTAAACGTGAACGAACGCCTTCATTAGAGCCGCCAGAAATAATACAAACATTATAACCTTTATCCACTGCGGTTTTTAGAGCATAACCATCTTTAATATTCATTCTACGAAGCATTTCACCCGAGGTTAAAACGGTCACGCTTCCATCAGTCAAAACACCATCTACATCAAAAATAAAAGTAGTAATATGCTCTAGATATTCTTTATAGCTTTTCTTTTCCATAATATTAAGTATTAAGATTTGTATGTTTAAAAGGCTTGTTTGTAACGCCTTGTGTTTGCTTTATAGCGGATGTTAGTAATTTATAAATAGCTTGATGTTGTTCACTTTCCAGCAATTTTAAATGCTTTTTAATGGTTTTTTTATCGTTGCGTTTTGCGGGGCCTGTTTGAGCTAAATATGGCGAAATATTCTGAACTTTATTAGCCGTTTCTAATATAAGAGGTTTTAAAATATCAAATTCCACACCTTCCGCTTCAGTTATTTCATGTGCCACGCGATATAGTTGATTAGTAAAGTTATTGACAAATACAGCTGCTAAATGTAATGTCCGACGTTGGTCACTATTCACTTTATACGTTTTACAACCAATACTTTCCCCTAATTTTTTTAATAGAGGTGCATCCTTTTTACCAATGGTTTCTAAACAAATTGGCACGGTTTCCATAGGTAAAGGGACATCTTTAGAAAACGTTTGTAACGGATAAAAGACACCACGTCTGTTTTTTTGGTCTATATCATAAACGCTAACGCTACCAGATGTGTGAACGACAAACCGGTCTTCAAAGGGTAGTTTTTCAGAAATTTTTGCAATGGCATCATCACTTACCGCAATAATATAAACGTCTGCTGGTTTTAACAGTGATAAATCGTCAATAGTTTCCACATCAGATTGATGCATGGCTAATTTTCGAATATCCCGATTATACCATTGCACAATAGAAATGGTTTCGGCTTGGCGAAACGCTTTATATAAATGAGTGGCAACATTTCCTGCGCCAATAATAATAACTGTAATCATTAGGCTAAAATACGGATAATTATAAAAAGACTTTGCGCCGTTTGAGGATTAGTTTTTCATCTTTTTCCAATTGCTTTATGGTTCTAATTACCGTTTCAACCCGTAAACCTGTCATATCCGATATTTGTTGACGTGTGAACTTAACTTCATAAAGTTCCGTGGTATTCGTTGCTTCTTTAAAATGATTTAATAGCGTTAAAATTCGGTGTTCGGGTGGATGAATAGAAAGTTCTTGAATAATTTTAGCTTTATAAATCATCCGTTTGCAAAGAATTTTTGTTAGTGCCAAATGTAACTTCGGATGGTTTGCTAATAATTCAAAAAACGATTCTTTTGCTAAAATATAAATTTCACAATCGGTAATGCATTGCGAACAGGCAGGGTAGTGAGAATCTTGGAATAAAGGCGGTTCGCCAAAAGATTTTCCCGCTTCAAAAAAACCTTGAATAAATGCTTTTCCGTCTACCGAATGATTAAACATTTTTAGTTTACCCATTTTAATTTGAAAATAAAACTGTGCGAGCTCATTTTCTCTAAAAACCACTTCACCTTTGGAATACGTTTTTAAAGTCGCATTATACTTTTCTAAAATAGCTATTGGTATCATGGTGATATGATTTGAATCATAAAGAAACAAAGATAAGTTTTAGAACTTTGATAAAACTAAAAAATATAATTATGAATTCCTTATATAAAGAAGCGGTAGATAGTTTTAACGAAAATTATATATTATATATTCCTTTAACTATTATTCTACAAAGTTGTATTGCCTCCATTGCGGCTATGTATATTTTAATAAACTTGGGTGTTGGACCAATTAGTTATTTTGAAATAACTTTGTGTGTTATTTTAGCTATGGGATACAATGGACTTATTTATGCGCAAATTAAGTCTAATATTGTGTTCCCTGTGCTACTAGCCAGTTTAATTATCAATATATTGCTGATTGCTATAAATGTTTATCAACTGTCTTAAAACATTACATGAAAAAAAATATAGAAACTCGAGACGATGTCTTTCTTTTAGTTAGCTCATTTTATGATAAAGTTCGCGCAGACGACTTTTTAGGGCCTTTCTTTAATCGCGTTATAACTGATTGGGAGGCACATATTGAACGCTTAACCATGTTTTGGGAAACGAGTCTATTTATGACTCGAAAACTGGAGAAAAAATATTATGGTAATCCCTTGGAAGTCCACGTTCAAGTAGATAAAGAAAACGATCATGCTATTACCGAACATCATTTTGGTGCTTGGTTAAATTTATGGTTTGAAACTATTGATGAACATTTTGAAGGCGAAATAGCAGATAAAGCCAAAAATCGTGCTCGAAAAATGGGTAGTTTTATGTATTTAAATATATTTCAAGCCAGACCCACAACTACTTAAGATTTTTTTAATCACACTTATTTTAGTTCCATACGCAACATCTTAAAAGACTTGTTTTATTACTACTGAATATAAAACAAAATGTCTTAAATTTGCACGACCCAATTTTAGAGTTTCATATTATGCAAAATAAATTCGCTAAATTTCTATTTTCAACTCGATTAACGTCTATTTTATTTATTGTTTTTGCCGTAGCTATGGCTATAGGTACTTTCATGGATGCCGGACAAGAAACATCTCCAACGCCTTACACCCGTAATTTAATTTACAACACCTGGTGGTTTGAAGCCATTATGGTAGTTTTTGCTATAAACTTTATAGGTAATATAAAAAAATACCGCTTATTACGTTGGAACCAATGGGCGACTTTAACATTACACTTGTCGTTTATAATAATTATCATAGGAGCCGGAATTACCAGATATATTGGTTTTGAAGGTATGATGTCTATTCGTGAAGGAGAAACGGAAAATACGTTCTTAACCCAAAAAACCTACCTCACCGCTTATATTGATGGTGATTTTATGGTAGATGGAATGGCACAGCGAAAAATAATAGAGGAGGAAGTCGATTTTTCACCACGATTAACTAATAAATTCTCTTACAAAACAGATTATGATGGAAAAGATGTTTCCATTGAATTAGAAAATTTTGTAGGTAGTGCCGAATTAGATATAGTTCCCAATGAAACAGGGGAAGAGTATTTAAAAATAGTTGAATCTGGAGGCGGTGCACCTCATAATCACTTTTTAAAAGTTGGAGAAGTGCAGAGTTTACATAACGTTCTTTTCTCCTTGAATAAAGAAGTAGATGGTGCTGTAAATATTACATATAAAGATGGCGATTTAACCATTCAATCGCCCTATGAAGGTGAATATATGACCATGGCAACTGGCAAGATAGGTTTATTAGTAAAAGATAGTTTACAGCCGTTAGTTTTGCGTTCACGTTATATTATTGGCAATATGCAAATGGTGTTTCCAAAGCCAGTTGTGCGCGGTGATTTTGATATTGTGGAAAAATCGCAAATGCTAATAAGTGATGAAGATGGCGTAGTTTTAAAAGTAACAGCCGGAGATGAAACCAAACGCGTTAAACTGTTAGGTGGACAGGGTTTTAATAAACAATTTGAGCACCTGGAAATTGGCGGTTTGGATATTGCTTTTAAATACGGTTCTAAAATATTAGATTTACCTTTTAGCATAAAATTGAACGATTTTATTGCCGATAAATATCCGGGGACAGAAAAAAGTTATTCATCTTTTGCTAGTGAAGTAACCGTTATTGATAAAGAAGGTGAAGATTATGATTATCGTATTTTTATGAATAACATTTTGGATCATGGTGGCTATCGCTTTTTTCAAGCCAGTTTTGATCCCGATGAATTAGGAACACATTTATCCGTTAACCACGATATGCTCGGTACATGGGTAACTTACATTGGTTATATGTTATTATACTTGGGATTAATGGCAATATTATTTGATAAAAATACACGTTTTGGCGATTTAGAAAGAAAATTGACAGCCATTAAAAAGAAGAAAGTAAATAGATTGAAATCCAAAGCGGCAAGCATTTTAATTTTGGCCTGTACATTAACTGGTTTTGCCCAAGGTCACGGTCCGGATGATGGTCATGGTCATAATGATGGTCGACCTACTAAAACACAAATTGATTCAGTTTTAAAAGCGAATATTACACCAAAAGCGCATGCTGAAAAATTTGGCCATTTAGTAATTCAGGATATTGGCGGTCGTATGATGCCCGTAAATACGTTTGCTTCAGAAATGCTTCGGAAGTTAAGTAAAAGCAACACTTACGAAGATTTTGATGCCAATCAAGTGTTTCTGTCTATTCAAGAAAGTCCTTTACTTTGGTATAATGTACCAATTATCTATTTGAAACCTCAAAAAGGGGATTCTATTCGTAGTTTAATTGGCGTTCCTAAAGATCAGAAATTTATTCCATTAGTCGATTTCTTTACACCTACAGGAGATTACAAATTAGCACCTTATTTAGAAGAAGCTTACAAAGCTCAAATACCTAACGGTTTTCAGAAAGAATTTAAAGAAACTGATCAACGTGTTAATTTATTATACAACACCATTGATGGTTATGCACTGCGTATATTTCCAATTCCGGATGATTATAATAATAAATGGATTTCATCGGTAGAATTTAGACGAGACGATCATCGTGAAAATATTAAGGATACACTTTACGGAAATTTCATAAATAATGGTTTTAGTGCTTATTTAATGACCTTAAATAATGCGAAAAAATCAGGTGATTACTCTAAAGTTGATGAAATATTAGAGTCGTTTACCAAAACACAGAAAAAGTTTGGAGGTGATGTCATGCTTTCAGATAAAAAGGTTAATGCAGAGATTCTGTATAATCATTATGATATTTTTCAAAACTTATTTAGCTGGTATTTATATGCTGCTGCCTTAATGTTTATTGTTTTGATGGTTCAAATCTTCAATGAAACCAACAAAATCATTAATACATCAGTCAATATATTTAAAGTTATTATGCTCCTGCTGTTTGTAGTGCATACTTTAGGTTTAATAGCACGTTGGTATATTTCCGGTCATGCACCTTGGAGTGATGCTTATGAATCTATGATTTACGTAGCTTGGGCGACCATGTTTTTCGGATTAGCTTTTGGAAAACGAAGCGACTTAACCATTGCAGCAACTGGTTTTGTAACAGCAATGATATTAATGGTAGCACACTGGAACTGGATGGATCCAGCCATTGCTAACCTACAACCTGTATTAGATAGTTATTGGTTAATGATTCACGTTTCAATAATCGTGGCGAGTTATGGGCCATTTACTTTGGGCATGATATTAGGGTTAGTTGTATTATTCTTAATGATTTTTACAACGAAAAACAATAAAGACAAAATGCTTATCAATATTAAGGAGCTAACCATTATTAATGAAATGTCCCTAACAGTTGGACTTGTTTTATTAACTATTGGAAACTTTTTAGGAGGTATGTGGGCCAATGAAAGTTGGGGTCGCTACTGGGGTTGGGATCCAAAGGAGACCTGGGCTTTAATTAGTATTATGGTTTATGCTTTTGTTATTCACATGCGATTAGTTCCTGGCTTACGTAGCCGTTTTGGATTTAATTTAGCGTCTATAATCGCTTTTTCAAGCATTATGATGACCTACTTTGGTGTTAACTTTTATTTGGCAGGACTGCACTCGTATGCCAGTGGAGATCAAATTGTAAGTGTTAAGTTTATTGTTATTGCATTTGCCATTGTGGGAATTATTGCATTCTTTGCTTATAGAAAGTATGCCAAGTATTATAAGAAATAAAGGTCTTTAATTGTGAAGTTTTTAAGGGAGTTCAAGGAGTTTGCCGTTAAAGGTAATATGATGGATATGGCTATCGGTATTATTATAGGTGCCGCCTTTAATAAGCTTGTAGATGTGCTTGTTAAGCAAGTGTTTTTACCGCCGCTATCATTGCTGGTGGAAGGCGTAAATTTGACTGATAAGCGCATCATTTTACGCCATGAAGTTTTAGGTAACGCTGGTGAAAAAATAACCGATGAAGTAGCTATCGGTTATGGTGCTTTTAGTGAAGCCTTTTTAGATTTCCTAATTGTTGGCTTTACTATTTTCGTAATTGTGAAGTTTTTAAATAGATTACGCGCTAAATCTCAAGACACTAAAAACAAATCGGTTTCTACGCCAAAAGACATAGAGCTCCTCACCAAATTAACCGATTTGGTGGAGGAGCAAAATATCTTATTAAAGTCTAAAAAGTAAAGCTTATAATTTAATAGGCTCTTTGTCCATATTTAAATCATCAAGCATGTCTTGGGTAAATTTGTAATGACCACGACGAGTTATGATTCTAAAACGATCATCTTTCATGCGTGTCAAAACATCTAAAAAGCGCCATTTTGATTTAAGAAGAATTGGCTCTTCAGATTTTAAACTAATTTCAAAATAATGTTTTCTGCCTGCTTTTTCAGCTACAATATTAGGTGTAATTGTAATATCCGATCCTTTTTTATGATAGGATTTTGGCATTTCATAACCTTCAGCATCTGCTTGGATGTTATCGTAACCTAATTTTTCTAGGTAAGCGAGAGATTCTTGTAAGAAAGTCACGTTTTCTTGGTTTTCAGTTGTCGTCATAATCGTAAAGATAGCTATTATTTAATGACTTTTTTATAAAAATATGTTAAATGGCTGTAAGTCAATTGTATATTTTTTTTGATTATCTATTTTAGCTATGATTTTATTTAAAACTCTTAAAAAGTAGTCATAAATGGGTTGTTGGAATAGTAGATTATTGTAAATTAGTAATTCAGAAAAATAAAAATTTATGAACCAGTCAAAGTTCGGTATTAATACCATTTGCACCCATGTTGGGGAAATCACAGACGAGCAGTTTAAAGGTGCTGTATCGCCAATATATGTATCAACATCCTATGAGTTTGACGGTGTTGATGTAAAACGCTATCCGCGTTATTTTAATACCCCGAATCAAGAACATTTAGCTAAAAAAATGGCAGCATTAGAACATACAGAAGCGGCATTAATTTTCGGTTCTGGAATGGCGGCTTTAAGTGCCTTATTTTTAACTTTTTTAAAATCGGGCGATCATTTGGTGGTTCAAAACACGCTTTATGGTGGGGCGACTCACTTTATACGAGAGGAATTACCTAAATATGGTATTTCATTTACCTTTACGGATGGTTATGAGGTTTCGGACTTTGAAGCAGCCATTAAACCTAATACCAAGTTGATTCATATTGAAACACCTTCCAATCCCTTATTAACCATAACTGATATTGCTGGTATTGCTGAACTTGGAAAAACGCACAGTATTTTAACGAGTATTGATAATACGTTTGCGAGTCCAATTAATCAAAATCCAATCGATTTTGGGATTGATATTATAATGCATTCGGCAACCAAATATCTAGGAGGACACAGTGATATTTTAGCAGGTGCTTTAATGGCATCCGATGAATTAATTGGTCAGATTTGGCACGTAGCTAAAAACTTTGGTGGGAACTTAAGCGATCATACAGTTTGGTTGCTAGAAAGAAGTATGAAAACACTGGCTTTACGTGTAAAAAGACAAACAAAAAATGCCCGGAAATTAGCCGAATATTTAGACAAGCATTCCGATGTTAAAGCGGTCTATTATCCAGGACTTAAATCTCACCCACAATACAAACTAGCCAAATTGCAAATGCAGGGATTTGGCGGAATGATGTCCTTTGAATTGCGTGACGGTTTGGACGCTTTAAAATTCCAAAAGGAATTAAAACTGATTAAATCCTCTATGAGTTTAGCAGGTGTGGAAAGTACTATGTTATCACCTTCTTTAACATCACACGCCTTGTTATCACAGGAAGAACGCGATGCCATTGGCATTAGCGATCAGTTAATTCGTTTTTCTGTCGGTATAGAATCTAGAAAGGATTTAAAAGCTGATATTGAACAAGCTATTAAAAATATACTATAATTTATGAAATTAGATATTCTAGCTATTGGAGCCCATCCAGATGATGTGGAATTGGGTTGTGGTGGTACAATTGCTAAAGAAATAGCAAACGGTAAAACGGTTGGTATAATCGATTTAACGCGGGGAGAATTAGGAACTCGTGGCACAGCAGATACTCGTGATGCGGAATCTACCGAAGCAGCACGAATTTTAGGCGTTTCTGTTCGTGAAAATTTAGAATTTGCGGATGGTTTTTTTATTAATGATAAAACGCATCAACTGCAGATTATTAAAATGATTCGTAAATACCAACCAGAAATTATTTTATGCAATGCTATAACAGACCGCCATATCGATCATGGAAAGGGTAGTAATGCGGTAAGTGATGCCTGTTTTTTAAGTGGATTAATTAAAATTGAAACGAGATTAGATGACTCTGATACGCTTCAAAAACCTTGGCGACCGAAGCAAGTTTACCATTACATCCAGTGGAAATACCTAGAACCAGACTTTGTAGTGGATATTTCGGATTTTATGGAAAAAAAATTAGCTGCGGTTTTTGCTTATAAAACACAGTTCTATGACGCTAAAAGTACTGAACCAGAAACACCTATTTCTAATAGGAATTTCATTGATAGTGTGGACTATAGGGCTAGGGATTTAGGTAGAATTGTAGGTGTAAATTACGCTGAAGGTTACACCGTGGAACGGTACCCCGCGGTGGATAGTTTATTTGATTTAAAATAATTTATCAAAAATAGTTTGCAGCAATTAGGAAAAGAATTACCTTTGCAGTCGTTATTAAAATGGTGGTTGTAGCTCAGTTGGTTAGAGCATTGGTTTGTGGTACCAAGGGTCGCGGGTTCGAATCCCGTCTTCCACCCAAAATTAAAAAGCCTTTCAGGATTCTGAAAGGCTTTTTTTGTATGTACAACTCGCGAGTTTTACATACAAAGCATAAAAAAAGCCTATTACAAAGTCATGACTTTGTAATAGGCTTTTTAAATATATAGCGATAAATTATTTTGCCGCTTTATCCACTGTAATTCTATTATCACGGTTGGCTAATTCCCAAGCCGTATAGAATACTAGTCGTGTTCTATTTTCTAATAAATCGTAACGAATTTTGTCAGGCGTATCACTTGCGCGGTGATAATCGTCGTGAGTTCCGTTGAAGTAAAATATAACTGGAATATTGTTTTTAGCGAAGTTGTAATGATCTGAACGGTAGTAAAAACGATTCGGGTCATTCTCATCATTATATGTATAATCCAATTCAATATTCATATACGTTTCATTCATTTCCTCCGAAATGTTGTGTAATTCTGTGCTTAACTTGTCACTACCTATTAAATAGATATAATTGTCTGCACCAGTAGTTCGTTCAGGATCTGTACGACCAATCATATCAATATTTAAGTTAGCCACTGTATTTGCTAAAGGGAAAATTGGATCCATATCTGTATAATAACGAGAACCTAAAAGTCCTTTTTCTTCACCTGTAACATGTAAAAATAAAATAGAACGTTTCGGTCCATGTCCATTTTTAACAGCCGTTTTAAAAGCTTCTGCTATTTCAACAATGGCAACCGTACCCGACCCGTCGTCGTCTGCACCATTAAAAATTTCGCCATCTTCTATACCCATATGGTCAAGATGCGCTGATAGAACAATAATTTCATCTGGATATTCCGAACCTTTAATAAAGGCTGCTACGTTTTCAGATGAAAATTCGTTTGCTGCATTTACATACTCTAAATTCATAGGAACAGAAACTGTTTTAGACTTGGTAGCAGTTTCAATAGTTGGCATAATAGCTTTAGCTAAATCTGTATTAATTAAAAAGTAAAACATATCTTCTGCATCACCTCTTAAAGACATACTACCGTTTGAACCTCCAAAACGCTTAGATGCCATTTCGTAAATTTCAGGATAGTAAAACAAAACAGCTTTAGCGCCCCGATCTTTTGCAGCATCGCGTTTAGCCCCAAATTCTTGTCTGAAATTAGACCAGCTTGAACTTTGGTCAGTACCGCTAATTACGTAGTTTCCATTAGCCATTTTAGGTTCGCCAGATTTTATTAAAACAATCTTACCCTTTACATCCAAATCGGTATAACTATTATATTTTTCATCCTCAATACCATAATCGGCAAAAATAATATCGTTCACCGAAAGAGAACCATTTTTGGAAGTGGAGGCCGAAACAAAATCATCGATCATTTTAAAAGATTTTCCATTAACAGTTAAGTTAACTTTTGGAGCTTCGTTAATTTCTAAAGGAACATCTTGAAAATAGTTCCCGTCGGCTTTGGCGGCAGCAACGTCCATTGCAACATACTGTTGCTTTAAATATTCAACGGCCATCTTTTGTCCTTTAGCTCCAGTGAGTCTACCTTCAAACTCATCGGAAGCGAATGTGTAAAGCATTTCTTTTAACTCCGCAGAGGTTATGGTATTACCATAATCCATTGGATTTACTGCTTGTTGCGGTTTTGTTTCACTCTGTTTTTCCTGTGTTGATCCACAGCTAAATGCTAAAAGGACAGCGCTTAATAATATGACTGATTTTCTCATAATTACTTGTAAGTAAGGTTAGTATTTTAATGACATTAGACTAATATGCTATAATACGAAAAAACCATTCATTTTGAAGAGAAGGACATTTACATTTAACAAACTTTAACAGGCTATTAAATATCGACGTTGTGTATTAAATTATTTTCTTTATTGGCCAAGTACCAAGCTGTGGTGAAAATAAACTGCGTCCGTTTAGCCAGCAAATCATAAGCAATTTTATCAGGTGTATCAGAAGGTTGATGATAGTCTTCATGCTCGCCATTAAAGTAAAAAATAACAGGTATATTTTTTAGTGCAAACCTATAATGATCGGATCTAAAATAAAAACGATTTGGATCGTCATCATCATTATACGTGTAATCTAAATCTATTTTAAAAAATTTATTATTTACTTTTTCGGAAATAAAATGCAGCTCCTTACTAATTCTATTAGCTCCGATAAGGTATAAATAGTCGGGTTTGTTTTTATGTTTTACATCAATACGACCAATCATATCAATATTTAAA
Source organism: Bizionia argentinensis JUB59 (assembly GCF_000224335.1). Taxonomy (GTDB): domain Bacteria; phylum Bacteroidota; class Bacteroidia; order Flavobacteriales; family Flavobacteriaceae; genus Algorimicrobium; species Algorimicrobium argentinense. Next base: position 48,109 of record NZ_AFXZ01000016.1, read on the forward strand.
TTAGCCATGGTTTTAGATAGTTCAAAAACGGGGTTTTCTAGGTAATATTTAGAACCATATAATCCAATTTCTTCAGCTGTTATATGCAGGAATAAAACACTTCTTTTGGGCTTATAACCATCTCTTTCAGCTAATTTAAAAGCCTGAGCCATTTCCATTACGGCAGTTGTTCCAGATCCGTTATCATCGGCGCCGTTAAAAATTTCGTTGTTTTCTATTCCCATATGGTCTAAATGTGCGGAAATGATAATGACTTCTTCCGGCTTTTCAGACCCTCTTATAAAAGCTAATACATTTTCAGAAGTATTTATGCCATCGGGTAGATAATATGAAGGGATTGTTTGGGTATAAATACTATCATTTATAGGCGATAAAATTTGTTGTGATTTATAATAATTTTTTAAAAATTCCACGGCTTTTTTCTGACCAGTTTCGCCTGTTTTTCGACCTTAAAACTCATTGGAAGCGTATTTGTAAAGATGTTTTTTTAACTCTACAGCTGTGATAGTTTCGGCATAACGCATAACGGTTGCACTATCCGCAAGTTGGATGTTATTTTTTATAATTTCAATTTTTTCTGAATAGCGTTCATATGAACATGAAGCCGCTAAAGCTAGTACACAAGCAATAAAAAGTCCTTTCATAAAAAGTAATTTTAGTTTTAAGTAAATCAAAAAATAACAACGAAGCATAATATTCTCAAAACTCGTAATCAAAGTAATCTTTTTATTGGTGGATGTCTATTTCTTCTAGATCATTTTCTTCTAAATTCAAATACTCAAGATCTAAATCCTTTAACTTTTCTAGAGCCTCTATTTCAGATTTTTTATCTGTTTCTTGCAATTGTTCTGTATTACCAACTTCCAAGCTGTTAAAAAGAGCTTTATATGTAGAAAAGGATATTGCTATTATAGTTAATAAAAACGCCAGTTTTACGGTATGATTTGGTTTGTCTTGTTTGTTGGATAAATGAAAAGCAATAACTCCGAAAATAATTGCTATTCCGGCAAGAATAAAGGCTAGATTAGATAGTGGTAATATGGAAAGTACAAGCGCTAAAACAGCAGCTATAACAGTAAAAATAATAAATAAAGTTCTCATAATAATATATTTAGTTTTTTAATCCAGAAGCTGATTTTATTTTCAGTTCACTATTACCAATAGCAATCTTAAATTTAGCATAAGCAGGCACCTTATTAGCGTCGTGAGCCATAATAAGTTATCGTTGGAGCCTTTTAATACGCTGCTATTGGCAACTGATATGTCTAATATATTACATTCCTTTTTCCCTATTCCAGTATTAATGATTTCGGTCCCTAAATAAACCGCAGAGATTTTAAATTCTTTATTATCAAAAATAAACGATAATGGAAAACCTTTTCCTTTGTCAGTTTGATCTAAATTAAAATTTCTGATTTTATAAATGGTCGTTACAATATCAATATTAGAATTACCAATGGTTACGTTTTTCTTTTCTTCGTAAGTGCTACCTTTACATTTATTTTTTTTTAGGTACTTTCAACAATGTTCTTTTTGTACTTGAATTTGTATTGCATAAATTTATGATATCCACTCTCATTAATATCGCGCTTATATTAATGGGGCACTAGAGTAGTAGGGTTGACATAGCTTTCATACAAATCACGGATTTTTAAAAAAACTATCCCATTTTCTATATGTTGTAGCATTACATTTTAAACGTAATAACGTAGTTTTAGATGTCTTTGCAGCGCTAGTTTGCATTATAACTTCGGCTAAATCTGTCATAATTCAAGACATATTGTATGCTGGGTTAAATTTTAAGGTTTCGTTAGATGAAACTGCTGTGTTTTGAGAAAGCACTAATGAAGAAACAAAAAGACTTAAAAATAGAAAGTATTTAAATATATAATTTTTAGTTTTTTAGTAAAACGAAGATATTAAGATTTAGTATTTCGATAGTATAATTAAAAAAACATTTATAATCAAAAATGTAATTAATTATTAGTGGTTTTGAAAAAATTATTATAAATAAAGTGTAGCTTTAATCCATTTGAAATATTAAAATAGTCGTATTTGGAATTATAAGAACGTCATAATTAAATTAATTGCTGATTTTTAGATGTGCTTTTGTTCAACAAAAAATAACAAATAAATAACAAATAATTATGAAAACTTTGTCTAAACACTTGTTATTCTCGTTTAATTAGATAAATTTGCTTTTATTAATCCCAAAATTACTTTTATGAAAACTAAAATTACTTTGTTCTGTTTAATGTTTTTATTAATCGCTGGTATGGCGAATGCTCAAGATGCGCCAAAAAGTATAATTAATAAAGATGTTCGTCTTACTAAATACCATGATATAAAAGAGCTTGAGCGAATGCAAAAAGGGACTTTATTAGAATTATATAGCGAACGCATTTCAGTTATAATTCAAACTTTACCTTATATTGCCTTTGCTACAAAGCCAGGAGTAACAATGGCTACATTTGGAATTCCAGATACTAAAGACAATGCAAAAGCTTTAGACGATCAAATTGAGGCTACTAAAAATTACTTTTTAAGTACTATGGGTTTTCAAAATAAAATTTTACCTTATTCTGATAGAAGTAATTTAATTGCTGCTATTTTATTCTATGAACAAACCTTGAAAGCATTACATGTTTACAGTCAAGAAAATAGATTTTAGTTCTATTAGACCCTATAGGGTGGCATATTAAAGTTGAGTTTGCTTTTAAATCGGTTTTTATAAAGTATAAATAATGACTCATATAAATGGTCATGAAATACGTTACATCGATTAAATTTTAATCACAAAATCATTACTTTAATATGTAAGAAAACACACCAGTAAAACTGTTATTTATGCATTTCATCGTATTTATTAGTGTTTAGTGGAATTTATTTGTATGTTTGATATGTGAGAAAAATAATGTTTATGATTAATAAATAAATAAGTTAACTATGAAAAATTTAACCCAACTCTTAAGCATTTTTCTATTGGTGTTTTGCAATGCGTATTCACAACAAGAAAAGGGTATTATTGGCACGGACAACTGGTTGAATTCTTGGACTGAATTTAATCCAGACTCAAAAGAATATGCAGAAGCTACCGAAATATTAACAGGTAACATTTCGGCGGATACTAAACTAGTAAAGCAAAATACTTATAAGTTATTAGGAAATGTATTTCTAACAAATGGTGCTACTTTAACTATTGAACCTGGTACCGTTATAATTGGAGATTTTAAAACTAACGGTTCTTTAATTATAACCAAAGGTGCTACAATAATTGCGGATGGTTTAGTTACGGATCCTATTGTTTTTACCTCTAGTAGAAGTGTTAAAAAGGCGGGAGACTGGGGAGGAATCGTTATTCTTGGTGATGCCCCAATTAATAAATTCGGAAATGGCGCTTCAGTAAATAATGATTTCAGGTCGGCTTCTTATGATCATATTAGTTATGGTGGTGAAAACATTGAAAGTAACTCGGGTATTCTTCGATATGTACGAATTGAATATGCTGGCAAAAAACTAACTAATGGGAATAATTTTAATGCGCTATTATTAGCTGGTGTTGGCAATCAAACTGTATTAGACAATATAATGATAAGTTTTGCTGCAGGTAATTCTTTTGATATTTTTGGAGGAGAAGTTAATTTAAGCAAAGCAGTTTCATTTAAATCTAATAGAATAGATTTTAACTTTAATTATGGTGCACAATCTAATTTACATAATTCTTTAGCGGTAAGGTCGTCTTATATATCTAGTCCAGATGGTTCAAGATGTTTAAATGTAGCTTCGTATGATAATGATAAAGGGGATATTGACTTTTCTAAAAAGCAAACGGCAATTACAGCAACAAACATAACCTTCTTAACTGCTAGCGATGATTTAGAAACTGAAATTAGTATGGGTCTTGTAAAAGAAGCCATATTTATTGGGGAGTATGCAGAATTAGATATGAGTAAAAGTGTTATTTCTGGTTTTAATCCTGCAGTTCTTTTTGAGGATAAAATTAGAATTAATAGCGAGAGCTTAGCACGTGTAAAATTTTCCGAAATGTATTTCAATAATTGTAATGGAAACATCTTTATTGAGTATAATACTAATAACGAGGATTTAGAGAGCTGGTATGGAAACAGTAGTTTCTTTAATGTGTATTCAAAAGGTTTAGATGCGGAAACGTTTATTGATATTAAAAGTTCCAGAAAACCAGATTTTAGATTGCGCATTAATAAAATTATCGCATCTAACAAATATTAATTGAGTATTCTATTGTTCTTTAGAAAAATCACTTTAAGTAATCCAATAAACCATATATTCCTTTTGTTTGTATGAGCATGATGTTTAGTAACAAAACAATTTGTTAGCACTAATAATCAATTATAAAGCGCATGAATAAAACTACTTTCGTGAAAAAATATATTTTTGTATTTTGTTTTTTTGTTATCGTTTTTTGTCAGAATCTGAACGCGCAAATAGGAATAGGTGCTCCAAGTATTGGTTTTAGTCAAGCTTGTGCGAATCAATCTTTTAATACGTTTAATGTAACGTTTAGTTTCTCTCCAGAAGCAGGCGTAAACCCAACGAATCAATTTAGAATTGAGCTATCGGATGCCAATGGTAGTTTTGCTAATCCAACGCTTGTAACTAGTTCCGCTGCTGGTGCAATTACAACATCTCCAGCAACTTTAAGTTTTGGTTTGCCCACAGATACTGCGGGAGAATCTTACAAATTAAGAGTTAAAAGTACGGCACCTGGATCTCAAAGCTCAAATTCTATAACGTTTGCAGCTTACTATAAAGCTCAAGACAAACCATTCACAATAAATAATTCAATTTCAAGCGCATCTTATTGCGCTGGAGGAAGTTATACCTTAACTATAGATAATCCGGGAACAGGCTTAAACGACTCCCCCTTAAACTACCCTTCATTAACTTATAAATGGTTTAGAGAAACGGGTCCCTCTACTTCAGTTTTTGTTGCAGATGGCGAGACTTTAACGGTTAATCAACCTGGTATTTATTTTGTTGAAACTAATTATGGTACTTGTACGTCTGATTCATATTCTAATCGCGTAACTGTTTCAGAAGGCTCTACTGCGGCAGCAACCACCATTGTTTCTAGTCTTGGGAATCCATATTGTCCAAGTGGAGGAGCAACGACATTATCAACAACTCAAGGTGATAGTTATCAATGGTTTTTAGATGGAGAAGCTATTTCTGGAGCCATCAATCAAACTTACGTAACCGAGCTGTCGGGTACTTATTCAGTGAATGTCGATTTTGGAAGTTGTAGTGCAACGGCTTCAATTGATTTAGTTAGTGAGGGTTTTACAAGTAGTATTAATGTTGATGATGTAAATATCATGGAACTAGGAGACACCTTATATGTTGAAGTTTCAACATCGGCGGATGCCCCTGAATTCCAATGGTATTTAAATAATGATATTATTCCAGGCGAAACAGTAAACACCTTTGATGCTACTGAATATGGATCTTATAGTGTTATAATTAATCAAACATCAGGATGTGTTTTTTCAAATGAATTATTTTTTGAAATAACAGAGCCTGTAAATCTCTTTCCAAGTGTAGAAAAAATCCCAAATTTAATCAGTCCAAATGGTGATGGTATTAATGATACTTGGATTATTCCAGTTGAATATGTCTCTGGAACAAGCACGCAAGTTATTATTATGGATTCCTATGGCAAAGTATCACTTAATACAAACGAATATCAAAATAATTGGCCGGAAAACGAAATCAATTTTAGTAGTGTAAATCCCGTTTATTATTACGTTATCACAACAAAAGATAATAAAATTTTTAAAGGTTCTATAACCGTCATTAAATAGTATGAAGATATTTTTACTCATAATAGTTCTAATCTTATGTTCTACACAGCTTTCCTTTTCGCAAGAAGATGGAGTTGTGTCGTTGGCTATTCCAGTAAGAAGTTCTTTAAAATTCAATAGGTATTTAACTAATCCAACCTTTAGTTTTGTTAGAGAGCAAAACTCCTATATCAATTTAACCAATAAAAGAGAGTGGATGCAATTTGAGGATGCACCCGTAACTTATTTAGTTAATTATACAGGTAGATATAGTGAGAATATAGGAGTAGGTGTTGGTTTATTTCAACAAAATTATGGTGTTCTAACTACTTTTGGAGGTGTTTTGAACTTCGCATATAATGCCCAACTTCAGGCTGATAGTAATTTAACATTCGGTTTAAACCTTGGTTTTTATTCAAGTGGCATTAATGAGGGAAGTGTAATTGTTAATCAGCCAGATCCATCTTTAGATGATATTTCAAAAAACACGATTGTTACTGTTAGTCCTGGAATTAATTACGGATTGGCTTTTTTCGATTTTGGCTTATCTGTAAATAATTTAGTTCAGTATAACTTAAACTCTTCCGAATTACTAAAAGAAGATCCTCAACAAAGTTTTCAGGCTCATATTATGTATACAGGATATATGTCTAGCCGAGGCTTTCTTGATGAAAGTAAATTTTCTGCTTTGGTTAAATCTGAATTTAAAACGGATCAAACCATTTTTTCAGGATTAGCCATGTTAACTGTCCCGAAGGGTATTTGGGGACAATTAGGTTATAATACAGCTTATGGGATAATGGGAGGTATTGGAATAAATATTACAAATCAAATCGCCCTAGAATATAATTATGAAAAGGCTATAGGAGATTTAGCAACTTTTGGCTCTTCTCATGAACTTACTGTGGCTTATAAATTTAATACTAGAAACCGATATCGATATAGTGGAGACGATAAAGAAGAAGCTTTCTTAATTAAAGAGCAAAAACGTAGACGTAAATCAGTTCCTTCTAATAAACCAAAACGGGATCCTGAAACTAGAACAGCATCCGCGGATCAAAGGGCTTCGGATTTAGAAGAAAGAAGATTAGAAATTGAAGCTAGAGCACTGGCCAGAGAAGAAGCCAGAGAAGAAGCAAAAATATTAAGAGATGAAAAAGCTTTAACTCAATCACCAGAAAAAACTGAAAATCAAGCTCAAGCGGATGAAGAAGCAAGATTAGCAACGCAGGCAGCAGCTCAAGCTCAAGCAGATGAAGAAGCAAGATTGGCAGCGCAA
>NZ_AFXZ01000015.1 GCF_000224335.1 Bizionia argentinensis JUB59
ATAATTATATTAAACAAGCCGTATGCGAAAGTGTATGGCTTTTTTTGTTTTATTAAAGTGAAATCACTAATGTCCAAGAAAGGAATCATTACCGTTGCACTTATAATACCAATTTAGTTTTGTATTGACGTGTAAATAAATTGAATTATTTTTTGATTAATTGAAATGAAAAATAATTAGCATAGCATCGTTACGGTAATTATTTTTTGATGAAAAGTAAGCGAAAAAGAAACAATTTATTACGGCATTATAAGGCTAATTTGGTATAATATAAAAAATATAGCTTATAACCGTAAAGCCTTGAAATTATAGAATTTAAAGAATTAGAAATAACTCTAAATTCATATATTTCAGTCTGAAAAAAGCTTTTGATCTAAATAATTCCCCGATGGCTCTGCCTCGGGGTTTCCTATTCACCTCTCTTTGGGAGAGGTCAGAACTGCCATTTTCGGCCCCCGATAGTTATCGGGGTCAGGTGAGGCAAAATACAAAATTTCGCTTTTTGGCTGAAGCCAAAATGAAACTGGCAAGATACCTCGATGGCTCTGCCTCGAGGATAGTCTGTTTCAAGAATTTTTTTATTTATTAAAATTTTAAGCTCTTAAAAAATATTGCTTTTTAAAAACTTTAAGACATACTATGTTGTATATTTCATAGATTATTTATAGATAAAAAGTTAAATTCTATTAGACTTTCAAAAAGAATGAAAAACAAGTTTCTATTTTGCTTTAGTGTTTTATTATGCTCTTTTTCTTTAATGGCTCAAAAAAATACTCCTAAAAAAATTAAAGAACAAATTGCTGTTTATAAAAAGGACGCACGTGGACCATATAAGGATATTCGATGGTTTTGCACAGATGGAAGTATTAGGCAACCCAAAGACCCGTGTCCTGATAATATTGGGCCAGGAAATCAACATGCGAGATATAAGGATGATGTAGAAAAATTAGCGAAATCCAATCATATATTTTTAGGTCAAATTTTAACCAATACAGATAAGGATGAATTTTGGGATACCAAAAACAACCATTCAAGATTAAAACAATACCAGTTAGACAAATATTTACGTGGTGTTGATGATGGTTGGATTAATAGGAAAGGACAGTTTTACAGAGGTGCCGTTCAATCGGAAGATGAAGAAGCTTGGGGAATTGATTTTTACAAGGCGTTGTTGTCTAATGATCAAAATATAGAACAAAACTATTTTTTAATCAGACAATCACTAAAGGATATTCCGCATAATGGTGATGACAATGTAGCTCAACTCATGCGAAGTCAGTCTAAAGTGATTTCAGATAAATTTATAGAATTTATGGATTTGCGCGTTAAAATCCATAGTCAACCAGAGAAAAATGATATTGCAAAAGTGGCTGCTTTTAAACAAAAATATGATTCGCAGTTATCGGCAAGTTTGAAAAATGAAATCGATGTATTAATAAATACAATGAGCACATTTTTCAAACCTACAGATACTTCAGCTTTATTAAAAAACGCGCCATTTTTAAAAAATACAATTCTTGGTGATAAAATTACTAGCTATATCTCATCTAATTCTGTTGTTTCAGATAAGTCGATGTTAATAAAAGAAACAGCCCAATTACTGTATGATATTCGGGAGTCGCTTTTAGATGAGAAAAGAGGAATGGCACGATTACAATTGTTAGATGTTTCATTGAAATTGGAGGAAATCCTATTCAAAAACACCTCACAATGGGAAACAAAAAGTCTAGAAGAATTACTCGATAAAATTTGTTATTTAGGATTAGCAGCAACAGGAGCAGGTTATACCGAACTTGACGAGTGGCAACAATTAGACTTAACCGTAAAACCTTCAGTTAATGCAACCATGACACTTGAAGATTTAACGACTCTGCTTGAAAATGCAAGAAGACAAGTAGAATGGAGTTCGTCAATGGTAAAGGCAAATTACCAACATATTGTAGATGAGTATACGGCTTTTGAGCCTAAAGCTTACGGTTTTATAGACGATAAAATTAGAGGTTCAATTGCATTATATCTAGGTTTGAGTGTTAGTGATTTAGGCGATTTTATTGCTGAAGAATCTTCACTGACAAATCAAGTTATGGATATACCAAACCAAAGTGGTTTTCGTGGTTTAAATCCTGGATATGCATTTGGTGAGTTGGTGGTTGTAACAGGTTCTCCTGATGATATTGAGGTATCATCAAATAAAATATATATTTTTCAACGTGCGCCTGCCGACTTGAAACCTATTGCAGGAATTGCCACAGTTTCCGAAGGGAATATGGTTTCACATGTGCAACTTTTAGCTCGAAATTTAGGTATTCCTAATGCAGCATTATCAGATGATAACCTATCCAGTTTATCAAAATACAATGGACAAAACGTTTTTTATGCAGTTTCAAACAAAGGAAATGTCATTTTAAAATTGGAATCCCAAATGACAGCTATTGAGCGTGATTTGTTTTCTAAAAAAGTACGTGCAAACGAAAAAATTGAAGTGCCAGTTGATGCTATTAAATTAGACCAAACTAGCATTCTAGATTTAAGAACTGTGGATGCCACTGATTCTGGTAAATCCTGCGGACCAAAAGCCGCCAATTTAGGACAATTAAAAAAGATGTTTCCAGATCAAGTAGTGGAAGGAATGGTTATTCCATTCGGTATTTTTAGAGATCATATGAATGAACCAATGCCAAATCAAAATAAAAGTTATTGGGAATTTTTAAACGCTATGTTTAAGCAAGCTGATAATATGCGTTCACAAAATACAGATGAAGATGAAGTAGAAAAGTATCAATTGCAACAATTGGATATTTTAAGAACTGCCATAAAACAAATGCCATTACAAGCAGAATTTGTTAAGAATCTAGAAATTAATTTTCAAAGTATTTTAGGTCAGCCTTTAGGCAATATACCTGTGTTTTTAAGAAGTGATACTAATATGGAAGATCTTAAAGAATTTACAGGAGCAGGATTAAACTTGACCATTTTTAACGAAGTTGAAAAAAATAAAATTTTGCAAGGTATCAAAGATGTTTGGGCTTCTCCATATACAGAACGAAGCTTTAAATGGCGCCAAAAATATTTATTAAACCCTGAAAATGTATTTCCTTCAATTTTAGTAATACCAAGTGTGGATGTAGATTTTTCAGGCGTTTTAATAACCAAAGGTATTAGCAATGGAAATGATAATGACTTAACCGTAGCGTTTAGTAGAGGAGCAGGAGGAGCTGTAGATGGTCAGGCTGCAGAAACCTATACTATTAAGAATGCAGGAGGTTTTCAGTTTTTGGCACCTGCTAGAGAGCAACTATATAATAGTTTACCAATTACTGGTGGAACAGAAAAAAAATCTGCAAGTTTTAATAAATTTATATTGAATACTCAAAACATCAATGAGATTAGAACTTTAGCTGCAACTATTCGTGAAAGGCTTCCCAAGGAAACAAAATTAGACTATGATGGTGCTTATGATGTTGAACTTGGTTTTAAAGATAACAAACTTTGGTTATTTCAAATTAGACCATTTGTAGAAAACAAGAAGGCTTTAAGTTCGGAATATTTAGAGTCTATCACCCCAAAAATTGATAAAAATAAAGCTATTTCGCTTTCAAAAATCATATAAATAATAACCCATGAAAAAAGTATTATTACTAGCAGGAATTGTATTGGTATGTTCCGCTTTTACAGTTGCAAATTATTATCCGATTGATGGTTATGAACATACGGGAATTAAGCGTTTAAAGCGTTTGGAACTCATTAAAAGTGGTGAACTAAAAGACGCTTCTACTTTACCAGCAGGAGCCATGAAAAACTACATGGATATTCAGTTAAATTTAGTTGAAAAATCTGCTGATAGTGTCAATTCATTTTTTAAGGTTGATGCTGCTTTTCAACAAGAGATAAATGGCCTTTTTAGAGGGTTAGATAAAAGTTATTCTTTAGCAGTTTTAGATATTTCAGACATTGATAGCATCCGTTATGCACAGCGAAATGGAACAGCAGGATATCAACCTGGAAGTGTAGGTAAAATTGCGGTTTTAGCAGGATTATTTACACAATTGGCAAAAATTTATCCTGATGATTTTGAAAAAAGACTAGACTTATTAAGAAACAAATCTGTGAAAGCTGGAGTTTGGGGACTAACTGATGAACATACAATCCCAATTTATAACATAGAAACTCAAAAATTAGTAAAAAGACAAGTTGTTGCTAGTGATGTGTTTACATTATTTGAATGGGCAGACCACATGCTTTCCGTAAGTAATAATGGAGCTGCCAGTATTGTTTGGCGTGAAGTATTATTGATGCAAGCTTTTGGTGATAAATATCCTAACTTAACCGATGAAGAAGCACTAACTTATTTTAAATCTACTGAAAAAAAGACACTTACGGATATTGGCAACGACGTTGTAAACTTGCCTTTAAGAGATTTAGGGATTACGCATGATGAATGGCGTTTAGGTAGCTTTTTTACAAGAGGAGCAAATACGTATGTTGGTGATAAAGGCGGAAGTATTGGCTCGACTGTAGGACTCATGAAGTTTCTAGTACAATTAGAGCAAGGCAATGTAGTAGATGCACAATCTAGCCTAGAAATGAAACGATTACTATACATGACGGATAGACGCATTCGTTATGCACAAGCACCTGCTTTAAAAGAAGCAGCTGTGTATTTTAAATCGGGAAGTTTATATAAATGTGATCGAACTAACGGAGAAACTTGTGGGAAATATATGGGAAATGTAACCAATTTCATGAACTCTGTAGCTATTGTGGAGCATCCAAACAATTGCAGATATATGGTTGTTTTAATGACGAATGTGTTACGGAAAAACTCGGCAACCGATCATATGAATTTGGCAGCAGGTATCGATAAAATTATTAAGAAATAATATTATATTTTTCTTAAAATAGCTTCTATTTTTGCTCTTATTTTTAGGTTTGTGTCATTTATTAAAACCATTTCTAACAGTGGTTTAAAGTGCATGTTATCAGATTTTTCAATAAGATATAAAACAGCAAATTTCAACTTGATGTCTTTGCGTTTTAAAAGCTCATTATAACATTCTATTTCGCTTAAAACTTTTAAATTTAATTTTTTGATCTGTTCTTCAGAATTTGTGTCTAACAACACAGATTCAGCAACAGGAATCAGTTCTTTTTTAAGTTGATTATTCAAAATGTTATCTAAAAATTCAATCGCGTGAATCCGTTGTTCTTCTTTGCCATGCATAATGGTATTTAAAATAGGATCTACATCATTTGGATGATATTTAATTCCTAAAAACCTAAAAATACGCTGCAATTGTCTGTCCAGGCGTTGTTCTAATAATTGAATTAGCCCTTTTCTAGCGTCATTTTCATCTTGAGATTCCTGTGTTGGTGTATTTCTTTTATACTGAATGATAATTTGAGAATGTATGACTGATAACGTATTTTGATACAAATGGCACTCATCAAGAATTTTATCTACAATAAATTGATCTTTTATTTTTAGGTGAGAGTATTTCCATTTTAAACGTTTTAATGATTCAATAGCTTCAATTTTTACAGTATGTTCTGTATCGTTGGTTAGCTTTATTAATGTATTTACGGCATGCTGCGATTTAAACTTTTCAATCACTAAAATAACATGTGCAGCATCTTCAAAATCTAATGTTTCTTTTATTATTTTTTCATAAAGAATATTAATAATAGGTTCATTGTAAAAATAAAGCGCTTCAATAGCCTCTTTTCTGGTTTCTTTTAGCGTTATATGTGTTATAATAATATCTATAAATTCAGGTTCTAACGTTTTTGAAGCACTCATTAAAGCTGTTTTTACCACATCAATATCATTAGATAGCAATTGGGTTTTTATAATATCATAATACTTTTTTACTTTCGCATTACCTACCGCTTCAAGAATAGCTTTAATTTTATCGATTTTTGATTCTGGTGTGGTTAATTCTGAATAGCTTTTTAAAGCGTTTTCAATTTTTTGCTCCAAATTAAATCGCTCCTGTAATAGCTTATTATTTCTCAATTCTAAAGACAATCCGATTAAAGCAGCATTGGAAATTGTGGTGTCTTCACTATTTACATATTTATCAAATAGCAAAATGGTATTTTGCTTATGTTTTTTTAATAAATATCGAAATGCCGAAGTTGTTACATTTTGGTCGGCATCTTGAACCATAAGTTCAATTTGTGAAGATAAATTTTCAGTATTAAGGAAATATAAATTTTCAATGGCAAGGGCTTTAATTCTTGGTGAAGCATGGTCTAGTAAATTCTTAATAGATTTAAAAAAGCGCTCATCTTTTACTTCTAATGTCTTTTGAAGCATATGAAGTATTTGATTCTCATTACCAGAAGTTAAAACTCCAATTACAGTGTTTACTATAGAGGTCACTTTAATTTCTACTTTGCTCGTTTTATCTTTTTTAGAACCAGAAATATCGATTAGCTCTTTAAAAGCAACGATATATTGTTTACTTAAAAGGTAGATTAAAACCAACCAGATTAAAATGAGAACAATTATTATTAGACTAATATAAGTTGATGAGATATTTAACCCGTTAATAAAAAATATTAAAATAAAGCCGGCAATACCAGTTGCAATGCTATCTACAACAACATCTGTAAACGTTTTTGTTTTCTTCTTAATATCAATAGGTATAGGTATGGATAATAGTTCTGTTGCAGATTTGTTAACGGATTGTTTTAAGCTACCATCAACAACTTTTATGAAAACTATAACCCATAATTCCGGCACAAATAACAATAAAATTGATCCTAATAAAATACCAGCCGGAAGCCATAACAAAGACTTGCCAACACCAAAAGTTCCTACAATGCGATTGGTAATGAATAATTGAATTAGTAATGATATGACACTTAATGTTGAAAACCAAAATCCGAAGAAGGAAGCGAGTTCTTCTTCATCTTCAATAAATCGAGAGGCATAATCACTATATTGATAATCAATAAGTTTAGCAATTAAAACACTCATACCTACAACAATAGCAATTAAGCTTAATAATTTTGATTGTTTAATGAGTTTTAAAGGTGATTTAGAATCTGATTGATTTCTAATAGATTTTTGAAATGTATTTAAACCGACCACTTCTTTTTTCCATATATACCTAGAAATTGGAATACAAATGATTAAAAATAATCCAGCGACTATGAGTAAATCTTTTGTGTCTAATATATTAGTTAATAAGGACGTTAAATAACCTCCAAAAATTCCGCCAGCAATTGCACCTGCGCCTATAAAACCAAAAATACGTTTCGCTTCTCTAACATTGTAAACCAAGTTAGCTAGAAGCCAAAATTGTGATGCTGTTAGTAGTCCGAAAATGGCCACCCAAACATAAGGAATGTATAAAAATATTCCGGCAGCTAAATTAAAGTTGAGTAAGACACCGAATACTATTAACGATATTATAGAGCCGATTAAAGTTCTTTCGATAATGACATTTAAAGCATATTTTTCTAAAGCTTTGTTGTAAAAAAAGGAACCAATAATAGCTGCTAAAGCAGTAAACACGTAAGCTAAGGGTAAAGCGCTAGAAGTTAAATCGGATAAAAAAAGCGAATTAATAGTAGGTTTAACTACCAATAAAGTGGCAATTAAAATAAAGATATAGAGTTGAAGTAGAAGCGTTTTATGTAATTCTTCTTCCTTAATATCAAAAACCTTAATAATATATAGTTTCAGAATATTTAAGATTGACATAAAGGCTTTTTTAAAATATGGATTAGAATTGAATCAAAAATAGTTAATATCTATTCTATTTTAATGAGCTAAATAGAATAGATGTTAACTATGTGTTTTACAGAAATAAAATTATAATCTATTTAGTTGAAAGCTAGATCATTTTCTTTTTTTTTTAAAGCTTTTTCAATCGGGTTAACTAAACTTCGTATAATTTGTTCACCATTTGCGTCATCTATTAATGCAACTAAAATATAACGTCTGTATGGATCTTTTCCCCAAACTAAAATAGAATCTGAATGATATGTTTTCCAAGAACCTGATTTTCTGTATAATTCTGCTTGAGGTGCAATTTTTTCAATGGTATTAACAAATTTATGGTGCAAACCTGGATTACCCATAATGTCTAACATTTGTTTAGATCGCTCTCTATTAATGAGTTGACCATTTGCTAATAAATAGTAAAATCGACAAACCTGTGTAACAGTTGCTGCATGACTTAAATTTTTAAGAGGATCCCGATTTGTGTTTCCGCCTCCACCATAGCGTTTTCCAACCCAAAGTCCACCACCATGTTCTTTATTATAGAGCAAATATTCAGGATCTGTCATGACATCCTCAATTTTCTGAAACCCAACTCTGTCTATCATTCTAGTTGTAGCTTGATTATTAGACTTGCTAATCATTAATCGCATGTCTGCTTTAATTTCTTTGGTTTCTATTAATTCACCATTCTCTATAGCATCCAATGAAGCCAGAAGAACTGCAATTTTTGGTAAACTCGCTGCATACATCATATGATCTCCATTGATGCTTGCAAACTTTACGTTGTCAGGATTGCTTAAATCGACTAATCCAACAGCCATTTTCTTCTGATTAATTAAACTTTTCCATTTAGGATTTTTATTTATTTCAGCTTCTAAACTATTTTGTAATATGGTGTTTTCCAATTCATATAGAGATGTTAACTGGCCATTAATAGGTTGCAATGGTAATACTTGATTAGTTGCTTTTTGTTGTGGCTTTTTAGCGGCTACAGACTTGTCTTCTTGTGCTTCAGAAGTGCAGCAATAAAAAGATAAAAACAATACAATAAACAATGTTTTCTTCATTTAAATTTATATGATTTAATAATATAGTCAAAGGTATCTAATTAACTAATTGCTAAACTGTTAAAATTTCATTTCAGTAAAAATAAAAATGTTGAGTAAAAATGCGGTTTGTAATAATTTGAGTCAGTTTTAAATGTTAAATTTATTGGTCTCAAAAATAGTTAAAACTATCCATTTTAGTGAATTTCGCTTTAGCTTCTAAAAATTTTGACACGTCCCGATAATTATCGGGATCACAAATTTTCACGAATTCACTCGTTTCTTGAGATTATTAGCTCAAATCAATTTCTATAAATTTCACGAATACAACAGACTTTTAGTCTGTTTCAAAAACCTATGGCACTTTAGTCCATAGTGATTTATTAAATATTACAAAGGAATATTACCATGCTTGCGTTTTGGTTTATCTACTTGCTTATCTTCGAGCATTGCAAAAGCTTTAATTAATTTACGTCTTGTGGTTTCCGGTAAAATTACTTCGTCAATAAAACCACGTTCGGCTGCACTATATGGGTTCGCGAATAATTCGGCGTATTCTGCTTCTTTTTCCTTCAACTTTGCTTCTTTATCTACCGCAGCATCGATTTCTTTTTTGAAAATAATTTCAGCAGCACCTTTTGCACCCATAACGGCTATTTCGGCGCTTGGCCATGCATAGTTCATATCAGCACCAATGTGTTTAGAGTTCATAACATCATAAGCACCACCATAAGCTTTTCTTGTAATTACGGTAACACGAGGAACAGTGGCTTCAGAGAAGGCATATAGTAATTTAGCGCCATGAACAATAATACCATTCCACTCTTGATCTGTACCTGGTAAAAATCCTGGTACATCTTCTAAAACGAGTAACGGAATATTAAAAGCATCGCAAAAGCGAACAAATCTAGCAGCTTTTTTCGCACTGTTTACATCTAAAACACCAGCTAAAAACATGGGCTGATTGGCTACAATTCCAATACTCTTACCACCTAATCTAGCGAAACCAACAATAATGTTTTCGGCGTAATCTTTATGGATTTCGTAAAAAGAATCTTCATCTATAATACCTGAAATTACCGAATGCATATCATACGGTTTGTTGGCATTATCGGGAATTATTTGGTTTAATTCTTCGCGTATTTCATCCTCTAATTGAAAAGGTAAATCTTTTGCTTTTTCTGTATTATTTTGAGGTAAATAACTCAATAATTTTTTAATATCCTCTAAACACTCTACATCATTTGTGGATGTAATATGTGCCACACCAGATTTTGTTGAATGTGCGCTGGCGCCACCCAGTTCTTCACTAGTAACGTTTTCATTGGTAACTGTTTTAACTACATTTGGTCCCGTAACAAACATGTAACTAGTATCTTGAACCATGAGTGTAAAATCAGTCATAGCCGGTGAATAAACGGCACCTCCAGCACAAGGTCCCATAATGGCAGATAATTGTGGAATTACACCTGATGCCTGAACATTGCGATAAAAAATATCGGCATAACCACCAAGAGATCGTACTCCTTCTTGGATTCGTGCGCCACCAGAATCATTTAATCCAATGATTGGTGCACCAACTTTTACAGCTAAATCCATAACCTTACAGATTTTTTCGGCATGCGTTTCTGAAAGAGAACCTCCAAAAACTGTAAAATCTTGGGCAAAGACATAAATTAAACGACCGGAAACAGTTCCATAACCTGTAACAACACCATCCCCATAAAACTGTTGCTTATCCATACCGAAATCTTTAGTCCGGTGAGTGACCAATGCGCCGATCTCTTCAAACGAGCCTTCGTCTAACAGATATAAAACCCTTTCACGAGCTGTTAGTTTTTTATTCGCATGTTGCTTCTCTATGCGTTTCTCACCACCACCTAAATAGGCTTCGGCTAACTTTTTATTTAAATCTTTTATTTTGGATTCCATTTTTTTTAATTTTCTGGCGAAAGCGCAAAGGCACAAAGCTATTTTGATTAATTATTTTATTACTGCTACAGAATATTTTTTTAACTGAACACTGAACACTGAACACTGAATACTGAACACTATTTAACTGGTATTCGTAATAATTTTTGTTCAGCCATATAATGCTTAATGGCAATCATAGCCGCTAATTTGGCTTCTGCTTTTTGTTCGTCTTTAAGTGCTTCTGGTGAATAATATTTTTTCACAAAATGAGTATCGAAATTACCGGAACGAAAAGCATCGTGCTTAAAAACAAAAGTTCCAAATGGCAAAGTTGTTTCAATCCCTTGGATATGGTAATCAGCAATTGCAGAAATCATCAGTTCTATAGCTTCTTCGCGCGTTTTACCGTATGTGATAAGTTTGGCTAACATGGGATCATAATAAATAGGTACGTCCATACCCTGTTTAAAACCATTATCAACTCTTATGTTTTTACCTACAGGTAATTTGTAAACCTCTAAATTTCCAACACTAGGTAGGAAATCATTTAATGGATCTTCGGCATAAACACGTAATTCTAGAGCATGGCCATTTATTTTTAAATCGTCTTGTTTAAGTGGTAAGGTTTCACCGCGCGCTACACGAATTTGAAGTTCTACTAAATCGGTTCCACTAATTAATTCTGTTACGGGATGTTCTACCTGTAAACGCGTATTCATTTCTAGGAAATAGAAATTGAGGTTTTCGTCTAAAAGGAACTCTACCGTTCCAGCGCCTAAATAATCGCAAGCTTTAGCTACTTTTATGGCAGCTTCTCCCATTCTATTACGCAAATCCGGCGTTAATACGGCCGAAGGTGCTTCTTCTATCACTTTTTGATGACGGCGTTGAATACTACATTCGCGTTCAAATAAGTGGATAATGTTGCCATGGGAATCAGCCATAATTTGAATTTCAATATGGCGTGGCGATGCCACGTATTTTTCAATAAATACAGCACCATCACCAAAAGCATTAACCGCCTCACTAATTGCGCGATCCATTTGCGATTCGAATTCATCTTCATTTTCAACAATACGCATGCCTTTTCCGCCACCTCCGGCAGAGGCTTTTATAAGAATAGGAAACCCAATCTCTTTGGCTATTTTTTTTGCGGCAGGAATATCGGTAATCGCTTCTTCCGTTCCAGGAACCATAGGAATGTTGTAGTGTTTAACGGCTTCTTTAGCGGCTAATTTACTTCCCATTACCTTTATGGCTTTAGATTTTGGACCAATAAAAATGATGTCGTTTGCTTCACATGATTCAGCAAATTCAGCGTTTTCCGATAGAAATCCGTAACCTGGATGAATGGCATCTACTTGAAGACTTTTAGCAACTTCAATAATTTTATCGCCTCTTAAATAGGATTGATTGGAAGGTGCTTCACCAATTAAAACGGCTTCATCAGCATATTTAACATGTGGCGCATTACGGTCTACTGTTGAATATACAGCGACTGTTTTGATACCCATTTTTTTGGCTGTTCGCATAACGCGAATTGCGATTTCTCCTCGGTTTGCTACTAATATTTTTTTCATCGATAAATTTATTTATCGTTCCCGTGAAAACGGGAATCTATATTTATCCTTCCCAAAGGGAAAGGGTTTTATTTAGTATTAAGAGTAAAACGTCTATATTTAATACTCTTTTTTAACTCTTAATTTTTATTTTGTCAGTATCAAACAATCTCAAAAGTGTATCGAGATGTTTAATAGTTAAAAGATGCATTACGCCTCAAATTCAATTAACAACCGATTTTTATCTACGGCATCGCCTTGCTTAATGGAAACGGATTTGATAATACCACTTCTTGGCGAAGTAATAACGTTTTCCATTTTCATGGCTTCTAAAATTAATAACGTATCGTTTTCTGCAACTTCTTGACCAACTTTTACGGCTATATCTAAAATTAGACCTGGCATAGGTGCTTTAATATCGTTTACCTGCTTGGAGGCGCCAATTTCGAAACCTAAATCTTTAATAAGCAGATCTAAATGATCTTCAATAGCGATATCGTAAACGTTGCCATTAACTTTTATTTGATATTGTTTGGCATGAAAATCATCTTTCAGAATTTCAGCTATATACGGTTTATTATTGCTTAAAATATGGTAATGATTATCGTTTTCTTTAACTGCATCTAAAGCCTCAATGGCTTGTTTTGGTAAGTCGAAAGCGTACGTATTATTAACTTTGGTATGATAAGTTTGACTCATTATTTTATTTTTAGAACTGTAAATATAGGGAATATGAAACGTTTATTTCAAGTGGTTTTAGGAATTTCCTAGACTTTGAAATGTGAATTTTTTTGATGGCGCTTAATAGCATTTCGCGATAGCACCAAACCAATAATCAAGGAAACAAAGGCACCTACCCAAACACCAGGGATAAAATCAATGAATAAGAAAAAGTCGTAAGCACCATGAAAAATTGTCGCTAATAGTAATCCAGTTAGGTTTAGTAAGCGTCTGTTTTTAGAAAACTTGGCTTTCCCCATGTAAAAGCCCATTAATATAGCGAAAGTCGCATGGGCAGGAACGGCCGTAAAGGCTCGTAAAACAGCGACTTCATAACCACCTTCTAGTACATATATAATGTTTTCGGTGGCAGCAAAGCCCATGGAAACCATGACTGCGTAGACAATGCCATCAAATGGTTCGTTAAACGCATCTTTTGGTTGTGCATAATATCGAACAATTATGTATTTACTAAATTCCTCCGTAAATCCGACAACCAAGAAGGCTTTAATAAACTGTTGTAAAACGCTGGCATGATCTAAAATTAAGAAATAATCGAAAATAATGTATATCAACGTGGTTAAAATAACGCTAGCAAAGGCGCCAAACAGAAAGGAATATAGGAGTAATAATTTAGGTTCTTTTTCATATTTATCTTTTAAATAAATATAAATAATGATGATGCAAACAGGTGCAATAGCTACTAGAAATAGGTTCATGGAGGAGAAATAGTTAAAAAAAGTGAATTATTATAAGTGTGATGTTATCACATTCAAAACAAACTCATAATATCCACGATTAGACGCGACAAAATAAGAATTGCTTTCACTGTTAGCCAATAGGGACTTAAATTTTTCAAACGTAACTAATTTTAAAGCCTCGACCTCTCCAGGTTGGGGTTTTAAGTTTTTTAATGGTACTTGTAGTTTTGCTATATAGGTATGATGAAATTCATTATCAATGATGCCAGAATCGTAACTTCTAAAACATGGAAAAAAGCCTATTTTCTGTAAATCGCACTCTGGAATCTTTAAACTTATTTCTTCCTGTGTTTCGCGAATAGCGGCTTGTTCAATCGTTTCGCCAGCATCTACATGGCCGGCAACCGAAACGTCCCAAAGCAGAGGGTAAATAGCTTTTGAAGCCGCACGTTGGGCTAGTAGAATTTTGCCGTCTTCTGTGTAAAACCAAATATGAGCCGTGTTGTGATAATAACCTTTTCTATGAATTTCCGATTTTAAAGCGGTTTTACCTGTTGGTTTGCCAGTTTTGGAAACGATGTCAATTATTTCTTCCTCCATGAAATTAAAATCTATTTTTAAAAAAAACTCCCACTTTTGTGGGAGTCAGGAATATTATTTAAAATAAGAAAACGTTTCGCCTTCTTCTATTTTCAATAAGGTTTCGTAAATCATTTTAATCACGTTTTCCACATCATCTCTGTGCACCATTTCTACGGTTGTATGCATATAACGTAACGGTAACGAAATTAATGCTGATGGAACACCGCCATTACTGTAAGCAAAAGCATCTGTATCTGTTCCTGTTGCTCTAGATAGAGCAGCACGCTGGAATGGAATCTTGTTTGCTTCTGCTGTTTCCGTAATTAAATCACGTAATTTTTGTTGTACTGCTGGTGCATAAGCAATAACAGGACCCAGCCCTATTTCCACAAAACCTTGCGTTTTCTGATCAATCATTGGTGTGGTTGTATCGTGCGTAACATCCGTAACAATTGCAACGTTTGGTTTAATGGTTTGTGAAATCATTTCCGCACCACGTAAGCCAATTTCCTCTTGTACTGAATTGGTAATATAAAGTCCGAAAGGTAATTCAATTTTATTTTCTTTTAATAGACGTGCAACTTCCGCAATCATAAAACCACCCATACGGTTGTCCAATGCGCGACAAACAAATTTATCTTTATTTAAAATATGAAATTCATCTGGATAGGTAATTACACAACCAACATGAATATCCATTTTTTCAACCTCGTCTTTATCTTTTGCTCCAACATCAATACAGATGTTGTTAGGTTTTGGCGCTTCTTCCTTAGCCTTACTTCGTGTATGAATTGCTGGCCATCCAAAAACACCTTTTACAATGCCATTTTTAGTGTGAATATTCACTACTTTACTAGGCGCAATTTGATGATCGCTACCGCCATTTCGAACTACATAAATTAATCCGTTGTCTGAAATATAATTAACATACCACGAAATTTCATCAGCGTGGCCTTCGATAACTACTTTGTATTTGGCATCTGGATTAATGACACCAACAGCTGTTCCGTAGGTATCCGTAATAAACTCATCTACATATGGTTTTAAGTAATCCATCCATATTTTCTGACCTTCCCACTCATAACCTGTAGGAGATGCATTGTTTAAATACGTCTCTAAAAAGTCCATTGACTTTTTATTTAGTATACTTTTTTTTGCCATAAATATTAATTTTCTACGAAAATAACAATATTAATGCTATTTTAAGCGTAAAGCTTTTTTTAAATTATTAATTTTACCCACCGATTTCTAACGATTATGGATTCATTATAGCCTATGAAAATAATTGCTTATTTATTTTTAATTTTCCCAGTCCTACTTTTTTCTCAAAGAGAGGGGGAGGTTCAGGATTCTACTGATGTGTTTTATATTATTATTGAAGGCGATTCGATACCAAAAACTGCTATTAATTTAAATGAAGTCAAGTTACTTCATCGCTTGATTTTTGATATGGATGCAGACCGAAAAACCTATTTAATACTTCGCAGAAAGACTATTAAAGTTTATCCGTATGCAAAGTTAGCAGCTGAACGTTTGGAGTCTTTAAATGAACGCTTAAACCGTTTAGAAAGCGTAAGCGAAAAAAGACGCTATTCTAAAATAATTCAGAAATATATTGAAGATGAATTTTCTGCTGAATTAAAAAAACTCACCAAAACGGAAGGCCAGATTCTTGTTAAATTAATTCACCGACAAACAGGCACAACGACTTTCGAATTGATAAAAGATTTACGCAGTGGTTGGCGAGCTTTTTGGTTTAATAATACGGCTTTACTTTTTAATATTTCATTAAAGGAAGAATTTGATCCAATGAATGTTAAAGAAGATTATTTAATTGAAGATATTTTAGAAAGAAACTTTCAAAGCGGTCGCTTGGAGCGTCAAGAACCAGCGATAGAATTCGATTTTTTCGAATTAACTAATAAATGGAATAAAGGCAAATAGAATTTTAATGCGCATACAAACCCCTTTTGAAGAACGTTTAAATAGTATTACACACGGCATTGGAGCTCTTATTGGGATTGCGGCTTTAGTGTTTTTAATAATCTATAATTCCAATAAAACAAGTTGGAGTTTATTTAGTGTTATTGTTTATGGCTTGACCATTATTATATTGTTCAGCTCATCTACATTATATCATTATGTAGAATCCGATAAACCAAAATATTATCTACGGATTCTGGACCATATTAGTATTTATTTTTTAATTGCAGGAACCTATACACCAGTAGCATTAATAACGCTTGAAGCAAGTAAAGGCTGGTTCTTATTTTGGACGGTTTGGGGTATTGCAGCTTTCGGGCTTATTTTAAAAATTTTTTTTACTGGAAAATTTGAGTTTCTTTCTGTGTTACTGTATTTAATGATGGGCTGGCTAGTGGTATTCGACTTCTCATACTTATCAGAAAATCTGGGGTCTGATGGTTTATTCTGGCTCTTTGCGGGAGGTTTTGCTTATACAGCCGGTATCTTGTTTTATGCTATTGATAAAATAAAATTTAACCATGTTATCTGGCACCTGTTTGTTTTAGCTGGTGCTATTTTTCATTTTTTCATGGTGTTTTTCTACGTGATTTAAAAAAAACTTTTTCAAAAAAAACACCCTTAAGAAATTACTTAAGGGCATTTTAATATCTATAAACAACGCTATTTTCTATTTAATCCGTTGTTCCCCATGGAGCTTCTGGCGTTTTAATAGTTTTAGTTAAATCAAAGCTAACTGAAAATAATCGATCGCTACCAATACGGCGAAGATTATAAGTAAAGCTAGTCTCATCAATAGTAAACCACCAAATATTAGTAGATGCAGCAGCTATTATTTGCGCTGTATGCGCATCGGCTGGAAACATTTGTAGGTTGGATAAGCCTGTATTGGAGCTTGTTCCACCATATTGCGTAATCTCTTCTTCCGAGCCATCAGGATTGCGGTGATCATGTTTCAGACTAATTATTTTGTCGTCATTTAAATGTAAAACCCACGTACGAGATTTGTTTTCGCCAACAAAAAAAGGAATTCTAATATCATTTATATCGCATGCGCGCACATGCATAACTAATTTTTCCCCTGTAAATCCATCACCAGGAACAGAACCTGCAGTAATCTCCCCTTCATAGGAGTTTCCGCAATGTGCTTGTAGTTGATTCCAAAATATTTCTGAACTTGTTTGTTCTTGAGCTAGGATACATAACGGTAATAATAAAATAAAGCAAAGTAATGTTTTCATCTTTGTAGTAATTAAGGTTCTTGTAAAAAGTTTAAACATACAACAATAACCTCTTTAAAGTATGATTTTAAAGGTGATTATCAATTAGTCCTATTTAAAAGGGTACTGCAACTATAAAGATGATTTTCATTTAAAAAGCTGGCTGGAATGTTTTTGCTAATGCTTAAAAGTCATAAATTAATCACGCTATCAACCATTTATTATGTTGTTATGCTCTGGAATTATAGGGTATGAATAGGCAAATTAAATGCTATTGTAATACCTTCTATAATCATATTCGTTCCAATAATAGCAATGATTAAACCCATAATTTTTCCGACTACAGAAATTACATTATTTCCAATTTTACGAACAATAAAATCACTTAAACGGAAAGTGATAAAAGTCATTAAACATATTAATGCAAAAATAATTAGTACTAAACCAATTTGTATATAATCAGCGTCCGATACAAAGTTCATGGCGGTAACAATAGTTCCTGGTCCCGCAAGAATAGGAATTGCAAGTGGCGAAACGGCTATGTTTTCATCAATATCGACACTTTGTAAATGTTTTAAGTTCGATTTTTTTGATTGTAACATATCAAAACCGACATAGAAAATTAAAATTCCACCAGTAATTTTAAAGGCAGGAATTGTTAATCCAAAAATTTCAAAAATAAATTTCCCAAGTATTACAAATATGCAAACAATAATAAATGCAATAATAATTGCACGTTTGCTAATACGACGTTTAGTTTCCTTACTGGCACCACCAACGAGCGATAAAAATATCGGTAAATTGGAAATGGGATTCATGATAGCAAAAAAACCTGTAAATACCGTTATGGAAAAGGTAATAAGATGATCCATTGTTTAATTTCTATAATTATTGAAAACTTCTTTTTTTTCAGCCTGCAAAAATAGTTAATTTACTTGATATAAACGACCTAATGTTATATTTTAAATTAAACGTTTTCTAAAGCAAAATAACCCTTAAAAAGCCTTGTTTTATTACTGTTTGTCATTAATCCAAAACCTCGAAATTAATAATTAAGAAATAGTTTAAGAGTTAAGTACATCTTTATAGTCTTCGAAAAAAGCCTCCAAGCGTGTCATCGTATCATTAAAAAACACCATAACCTCTTGCCAAGTATTTTTATTGTGTATAGATACTTTTTGCGGTAATTGAAGGTAAATACGGGAAATTTCTTTTCCGTTTTCCAGAAAAAATGTTTCTTCATATATAGCTTCTGGCAAAAAATCGTCTTTTAATATGGATTTTAAAGCTTCTAATTTCTCCCATATATTAATACGATTCTCCAAATCATCTTCTAAATCCAAAGCAACCAAAGCAATCTTGGTATCAAAATGAAACTTAAAACTCATGCCTTTGATTTTAGTATCGTATAAAATCCATTTTCTTGGAAATGATTTACCAAAACTAGTCCAGAATGTTTGTTTGAGCTGTCTAGAATCTTCTTTTGAAAACATAATAACAAATTATATCACATAAGCAGCTGCAATACCTAAAACGATAGCTACTAGTTTGGTGAGATTAAACTTATGACCCTCGCCACTTTCAAATAGAATAGTGGTGGAGATATGTAGGAATATACCAATTACAATACCATTAACAACACTAATATATTCTGAAAAAATACTGACGTGATTAGAAAGATACGTTCCTAGAGGCGTCATGAGGGCAAATAATGTTATAAACGCAATAATTTTAAATTTGCTGAATTTGGAATGTAATAAAAAACCCATTAATACGGTAGCAATCGGGATTTTATGAACTAGAACCCCGTAAACCATATCGTTATGCTCATGGATTGGGAATCCTTCTAGAAAACTATGAATGCATAAACTAATAAATAGTGCCCATGGAAATACTTCATCATCAGTATGCGTATGTACATGGCCGTGCTCTGCACCTTTGGAAAAGAACTCTAAAATAATCTGAATTAGAATCCCAAACATAATATACAATCCCGTCTCTTTAGGATCTAAATGCGCATATACTTCTGGTAATAATTCAAACAGCGTTAATGCTAATAAAAATGCCCCACTAAAAGCGAGTAATAGTTTAAAGTTGAAATAGGTGTTTTTCCGCGTTAAAATAACTAACGCGGAACCTATGACAACGGCTAATATGGGTAATAGGTATTGATACATTATTTAAAGATCATAATTAAACGTTCAGATGAAGTTTTGTGAAATTTTTGCAACTTATAATCTCCAAAAATATCGAGTAAATATACGCCGGATTGATCGAATAGTACCTCGAAATCATTGAGAGTAAAGGCACGAACACGCTCTTGAAATTTATGGGATTCGCCACCGTCTTCGAAATTAATATCCTTTATAATGTAGCCATCTTCCACATAGCGTTTTATATGAAAGTCAATACCATCAACGGTTTTTACTTCTTCTGGTACTAAATTAGCAATCACATATTCCACATTCATAAAATCGATGACACCAAAGCCTGTTTCATTTAAATCAGCTTGAATGGCTTGAATCGTTTTTAAGTTATCTATTTCATTTTCAAAATAACCGAAACTGGTAAATAAATTAAAAACTGCATCAAATTGCTTTTTAAAAGGTTTACACATATCGTGTACTTCAAAATGCAGATTGTCATTTTCAAATTGTTTGGCGTGTTCAATACTGTTTTCCGATAAATCGACACCTGTAACATCATAACCTAACGAGCTTAAATAAACGGCATGACGGCCTTTTCCGCAAGCTAAATCTAATATTTCTCCACCTTCAGGGAGATTTAAATAATTGGTTAAAGTATCCATAAATAGTTGTGCTTCGCTATTATCTCTATCTTTATAGAGTATGTGATAATACGGTGTGTCAAACCATGAAGTGAACCATTGCGTTGTGTTTTCCATATATGTTTTCCCGTTACTGGGCTTTTGTCTTTTAATGTCTTTTATAAATTAAGGGAACTCTTATTGTTGATAAAAGTCTGTTGTCTTGCCACAAAAATACTGTATTTTTGCGTCCTATTTAATGTCTGCAATGGAGAATAATTATAAAATGGTTGCCAAAACCTTATTTGGCTTTGAAGAATTACTAGAAAAAGAACTACGTCAGCTAGGCGCACAGGACATCAAGAAAGGTGTGCGGAATGTGAGTTTTAGTGGCGACAAAGGCTTTATGTATAAAGCAAATTTGGGCTTGCGTACGGCTATAAAAATCCTAAAACCGATTCATAGTTTTCGAGTTAAAAATGAACAAGATTTATACGATCAGGTTTATAAAATGGATTGGAGTCAGTATATGAAATCTTCTGGAACATTGGCTATAGATTCAACAGTTCACTCTGAACAGTTTACGCATTCACAGTATATTGCGCTTAAAACTAAAGATGCGATTGTAGATAAATTTCGAGATACAACCAAAGAACGACCAAATATTGATTTACGCTTTCCGGACTTAAAAGTGAATGTACATATTGATAGAAATCAGTGTACAATTTCTTTAGATTCTTCAGGTGAATCCTTACATAAACGCGGTTA
The DNA here is from genome assembly GCF_000224335.1 of Bizionia argentinensis JUB59. Classification (GTDB taxonomy): domain Bacteria; phylum Bacteroidota; class Bacteroidia; order Flavobacteriales; family Flavobacteriaceae; genus Algorimicrobium; species Algorimicrobium argentinense. The sequence continues at coordinate 20,996 of NZ_AFXZ01000015.1, forward strand.
TAAAACAGCCACGAATATTGCGCCTATAAATGAAGTTTTGGCCGCTGGACTTGTTATGTTGTCTGGTTGGGATGGCCAGTCGGACTTTATGGACCCTATGTGTGGTAGTGGAACTATTTTAGCAGAAGCCGCTATGATAGCTTGTAATATTCCTCCAAATTTAATGCGAAAGGAATTTGCTTTTGAACGTTGGAATGATTGGGATGTGGCTTTATTTGAAACTATTGAAGAATCGCTATTGAAAAAAACGCGCGATTTTCATCATAAAATAATTGGTTATGATAAATCGCCTAGTGCGGTTGCCAAAGCCAAAGACAATATTAAAAATGCACATTTAGAGGAATTCGTAACTATTAAACACGAAGATTTTTTTAAGACTCAAAAAGCTGGAGAAGCTAAACTTCATATGGTGTTCAATCCACCGTATGGTGAACGTTTGGATATTGATATGGAGAAGTTTTATGCTGAAATCGGCGATACCTTAAAACAAAATTATCCAGGAACGGATGCTTGGTTTATTACCTCAAATTTAGATGCTTTAAAGCATGTGGGTTTACGTCCATCTAGAAAAATACATTTAATGAATGCGAAATTAGAATCGCGTTTAGTTAAATATGTCATGTATGAAGGGAGTAAGAAGGCGAAATTTCAAGATTAATTTTTAGTTTTCAGTTGCAGTTGCAGATGCAGTTGCAGTTTTCAGTAAACAATATATGATTTACTTGAATATCTGGGTTTTTCATAGCTCTTTTTTGAGATTATATATTTATAAGAATAATTAAGGAATTATTTTCTCGTAAAGTAGCAGAGGCGCAAGGGGTGTGAAATTGTTTTACACGGATTTCAAAGATTTTCACGCACGGCTTTTCAAGGTCGTTAAGTTGTGAAGATAAAAAGACGACGGTGAAGACTTTCTAAAAAGTTAGCAAAGAAACAGAACTTGTTTAATGGTTTTGTTATATAGATACGCATTTTTAATTTCGCTGAACACTGAACACTGAACACTGAACACTACCTAGCCTTCTTAAAAAGCGGTATCAAATACGAGACATTATAACCATAACCGAAACCAAAACTGCCACTATCATAAGTTTTATTATAACCTGGTATATAGATGTTTTCAAAATTACCAGGTTCCTTTTCTGAGATAATGTATTTAAACTGGGCATTAACGCCTAAAAATAAATTGGTAAGAACTTCTACTTTTAGTCCCACAATAATTTCAGCCCAAACGGCATTTAAGCCACTAAACTCCTTTGTTTCAGATGATGTAAATTGCGGTGCCCAATATTGATTTTGCGAATAGACACCAAAACTGTCCAGTTTCTGACTAAAATTACTAGCAGCGACACGAAAACCACCGTAAAGTAAATTATTCATGCCGTACCAATTTTCGTAAGCATTATAATCTACACCCAACTTTATATAGGTTCCCGAAGCGGTAGCATCTATATAATCTGTGGTTGTTCTTTTCTCTTCAATACCAAATTCACCCGCTAAATAAAGTTTTTTCATAAAACGAAAATCACCATTAATTTCAAAACCCTTATAATCGTCATCTAAAAATGAGCGGATTAATTTGCTAGCATCACCACCAAGTCTCAAGCCATATTTTTCTTGTTGCTTACTACTGTCTTTTAGTTTTTTATTTTTGGGAATACTATCGCTTTGTGCAAATGAAACTGAACAAAACAGCATACCTATAAAAATTGTTCTAATGAAAGATGCTAAAGTTTGCTGTTTCCTCATTTTCTAATATTTGATTATCATTTACAGACTGTATAATTTCTATCCAATTATCAGTATCCGTTTCCACTGTAATTGTAATGTTTTTAAAAACGGTTTTGAATCCACAAGCTCGGGAAACATAAACTTCTTCCGGAACGTATGAAATAGTAATAATATCCTCGTTACCTGTTGGGTAATCGTCACTAGGATCGTTTGGCGTATTATTATTGTTTAGCGCATAATTGCTGTAAATACTGTATTGCGTACTTGTTTCAGTCGTTTTTAAAGGCAATAATATGATTTGTTTTGGACTAGCGCCATCCAATTCGGGAAGCGCTTCATCGTTGCCAATACCCTGAACACGACACTTAAAAACATTTTTAGGGTTTTGCTGCTCTGGGTTTTGAATATCAAAAAACTCAATTGTTATTCGCGGTGTAGTAGGCGTGTCTAATGTACAAATATCATCACGCTCACAGCTAAATGCTATGCTAACTAACAGAATTAATAAGGCAACGGTTTTTTTCATAAGTATTATCTTCTTTCCAAAAGTACAACATTTTCAACATGATGTGTTTGCGGGAACATATCAACGGCTTGTGTACGTGTTACTTTATACTGCGCGTCCATTAATTGTAAATCTCGAGCTTGCGTAGCACTATTACAGCTAACATAAACTATTTTTTTAGGTGAAATATTTAATATTTGTTGAACTACATCTTTATGCATACCATCACGAGGTGGATCGGTTATTATTACATCCGGATGGCCATGTGTATTTATAAAATCCTGATTAAATACTTTTTTCATATCGCCCACATAAAAGTCAACGTTTTGAATACCATTTAATTCTGCATTTTCTTTAGCTGCTAAAATAGCATCAGGAACGGCTTCAACACCAACTACTTTTTGTGCTTCTTTAGCTACAAATTGTGCAATAGTTCCAGTTCCGGTATATAAATCGTAAACCAGTTCGTTTCCAGAAAGTCCTGCAAAATCTCTCGTTATTTTATAGAGTTCGTAAGCTTGGTCTGAATTGGTTTGGTAGAATGATTTTGCATTAATTTTAAAGCGTAAACCTTCCATTTCTTCAAAAATATGATCATTTCCTTTATAACAAATCACCTCTTGATCGTAAATAGTATCGTTAGCTTTTTCATTTACAACGTATTGTAGTGATGTAATTTCAGGGAACGTTTCTGCTATATAATCTAGCAATAATTCACGCTTTACTTTATCCTCCTTGAAAAACTGAATCATAACCATAATATCGCCGGTTGATGATGTTCTAATCATCATAGTACGTAAAAGTCCATGTTGATTTCGAGTGTTGAAGAATTCTAAACCATTGGCAATGGAAAAATCTCTTACCGCATTTCTAATAGCATTGGATGGATCGGCTTGCAGGTGACACTTTTTAATATCTAAAATTTTATCCCACATACCAGGTATATGAAAACCTAGCGCATTTCTATCGCCTAAATCTTCATCCGATTGAATTTCTTCCACGGTCAACCAACGGCTATCACTAAAAGAAAACTCCATTTTATTTCGGTAGAAGTAAGGGTTTTTACAACCTAAAATAGGCGTAACTTCTGGTAATTCTATATGTCCAATACGCGTTAAGTTATTCGTAACCTCTTTTTGTTTGTAGTATAATTGGTGCTCATAGCCCATATCTTGCCACTTACAACCACCACAAACGCCAAAATGTTCACATTCTGGTTGGGTACGTTTATCAGACAAGGTGTGAAAAACGGTTGCTTTTCCTTCGTAATAAGCTTTACGCTTTTTAAAGGTTTGCACATCAACCACATCACCAGGAACGGCATTCGTCATAAAAATAACTTTACCATCTTCTGCTTTTCCAATTACTTTACCTTTGGCACCAGCGTCAATCACTTCGACATTGGTGAATATTTGATTTTTATTTCTTCTTCTTGACATAGATGCAAAAGTACTTTGTTTTTTCGTAGCAAAAAACATGTAGCAAATATTTTAAGAAACAGCAGAATTTTAGTAAATTTGCATTTCCTAGGGATGATTTCTCTCCCACGCTGAATTTTCGACACTTCGAAAGGATAAAGGTACAGTAGGAATGGTTATTTTAGATATTCAAATTACTGGGTATTAACTTAAAAAAATATTAAAATGGCTATTTTAGACCAATTAACATCGCAAGAAGCGATCGATTTAGAAAACAAGTACGGAGCACACAATTACCATCCACTTCCAGTGGTTTTGAGTAAAGGTGAAGGCGTTTATGTATGGGACGTAGAAGGTAAAAAGTATTATGACTTCCTATCAGCTTATTCAGCGGTAAACCAAGGACATTGTCACCCGAAAATTGTAAATGCTATGCATGAGCAAGCAAGTACATTAGCATTAACGTCTAGAGCGTTTCATAATGATATGCTTGGGAAATACGAAAAATTTGCATGTGAATTTTTTGGATTTGATAAGTTACTACCAATGAATACAGGTGCAGAAGCAGTGGAAACAGCTTTGAAAATCTGTAGAAAATGGGCTTACGAAGTTAAAGGAATTGATGAAAATGAAGCCGAGATTGTTGTATGTGAAAATAATTTCCACGGTAGAACAACTACAATTATTTCATTTTCTAATGATTCAGTAGCTCGAAAAAACTTCGGACCCTATACAGCTGGATTTATTAAAATTGAATATGATAATTTAGAAGCTTTAGAAAACACTTTAAAATCCAACCCTAATGTTGCTGGATTTTTAGTAGAACCTATTCAAGGTGAAGCAGGTGTTTATGTACCAGCTCCAGACTATTTAGCTAAAGCAAAAGCGCTTTGTGAAAAATACAATGTTTTATTTATTGCTGATGAAGTTCAAACAGGAATAGCTAGAACTGGTCGTTTATTGGCCACTTGTGGTAATTGTAGTTGCGAAGATAAAAACTGCTCTAAAGAACCAGAGGTAAAACCTGATGTTTTAATATTAGGAAAAGCTTTATCTGGTGGCGCATATCCAGTTTCTGCCGTTTTAGCAGATGATGCGGTTATGAATGTTATCCGTCCTGGAAACCATGGAAGTACTTTTGGAGGTAATCCAGTGGCAGCAGCCGTTGCTATGGCAGCATTAGAAGTTGTAAGAGATGAAAAACTTGCTGAAAATGCTTTTAAATTGGGTGAGTTATTCCGAAGCGAATTAAATAAATTTATCGAAACAAGTACTATTGTAAACTTGGTTCGTGGTAAAGGTTTATTAAATGCTATTGTTATTAATGATAGAGAGGATAGTGAAACAGCTTGGAATATCTGTTTAGCCTTGCGTGATAACGGCTTATTAGCAAAACCAACACATGGTAATATTATTCGTTTTGCACCGCCTTTAGTTATGACTGAAGAGCAACTTATGGATTGTGTTTCTATTATCGTGAAAACGTTGAAGCAATTCGAAAAATAATAGAAAGTAAATCATTTACTTATAGATGTAAAAAAAGCGACAAATTTAATTGTCGCTTTTTTTTTACATCTAGAATTCTTCTAATTTTGATTAGATGACTCTAAACCTTGTTTAAAAGCTTCTTCAAACTGACCCCAATATGCTTCCCAGCCACCCATAGAGTAGATTTGATAAATAGACCAAACAAGAATTAGAACGTTGATAATTAATATTACTAAAGCTAATGTTTTGGCAGTATTCATAGCGTTAACACTTTTTAAATCGTATTCTTCTGGATTTAATTGTGCTTTTTTAATTTGATTAAATGCTATAAAAAAAGCAATACCTGCCAGTATTACTCCGAAACCGGGAATGCAGCAGCATAATAATCCAATAATAGCCAATACATAAACGAGTGTTGGGTTAAGTCTTTGTTTTTCCATGTGTGATAAGTTAATTTAGTTAATTGATTAATAGTTTAAAAATGAAACTCACCATAATAACACTAATGGTTATAATAGCGAGTAGATTAATTATTTTGTTTGAATGCTGAAATTTAAAGAAAATATTGATACCAATAAATATAAACAGTGCAATTAATGGAAAAACAGCTGGGTACATTTTAAATGCTGCAATTAGCTCACCGTTATATATTAGTAATACAGAACGCTGCAAGCCACATCCCATGCAGTCTGCTCCAAAAATTTGTTTGGTAAAACATGGTAACATAAAACCTTCTAATGAAGACATAATTTTCTTTAATTGAATTTGGGCCAAGTTAAAAAAAGTGTTGAATAAAACGCGGTTTTTCAGTTTAATAATATTCATTAATTATTCTAAATCAACTTATATTAGTAATTTTGAACTCTATTTAAAATCGTATATATTCTATGAAGAACCAACAACGTATCAATTATTTCTTAATTTTAGTGGGAAGTATATTAGTTATTTATGCTCAAACAGGAGACGAAAAGCCATTAGCTTTTTTAATCACTGGTATTGTAATTTTAATGTTTGGCGTTTATAGAATATCAAGTAAAATTCCGAGTAAGTTTGATAAAGACGTAGAAGAAGTAAAACATGAAAACCATGATGTTTAAAGTAGGAGACGCAGTAGCGGTATTAGATGATGATTTATCGGGTATTATTACCAAAATAAAAGGTGAGAATATTACGATAGAAACACCTGATGGTTTTGAACTCGATTTTGAACCTAGAGAATTGGTTATTACCAAGCCCTTGAAAATTGATTTGAATATTTCTGAAGCTTTTATTAGAGAAAAAGAACAACCTAAACGTAAACCGAGCGTCTCCAAAAAATCAAAAGAAAAATACCAGCCAACTATGGAGGTGGATTTGCACATTCATCATCTAACCGAAAATTTTAAACGCATGAGTAATCACGATATGCTTACTTTGCAATTGGACACGGCTCGTGGTCAATTAGAATTTGCAATCAAGAAGCGCATACAGAAAATGGTGTTTATCCACGGTGTAGGCGAAGGTGTTTTAAAAACGGAATTGGAATACTTACTTGGCCGTTATAATAATGTAAAGTATTATGATGCCGACTTCAAAAAGTATGGAATAGGGGCCACAGAAGTTTATATTTACCAAAATGTGAGTACTTATTAATTTAAAAAGCAGGTGTTACGGTTCGTGTTTTGTTTAAACGAGAATCGTTTAATTTACCCATATTAAAATCGGTCTGTGTTATATTCGGAAACTGAATATCTTTAATCCGTACCGTTATAACAAAAACTTGATTAATTGAATGTACCCGGTAAGCAGTTGCCATTACTGTTGTACTTACATTAGGGTTCAAGTAATCCGCTATTGTATTATCTGTATAGTCGTTAGCAGGGTTTTGATCTTGAGATTGATTTTCTTCATTAATAGTTAAAACACCATCATTATCATCATCGGTATCCAAGTAATCTGGAACACCATCGCCATCGGTATCTCTCGGATTTGTTAATGGATCGGCGGCATCGCCTAATTCAATTTTTGTTAAAACATTATCGCCGTCATCATCTTCATCCAAATAATCCGGAATACCATCGCCATCTGTATCGGTTGGATTGGTAGCAGGATTAAAATCGCCATCTAAATTCTCGTCTTCCATTTCTGCAGGAATACCATCTAAATCGTCTTCTATTAATGTGACTTTTATATAGGCTTTTCCTGCAATGCTGGATAAATCTTGTGTAATTTGAACACTAGAAGGCGGAATATCATTACAGAATAATCCAATGGGATCATTGTTATAAGTACGGTAATTAAACTGGTTACCACCAGTTCCAATAAGAACTTCTATTTCTTGATCGTTTACTAGATTGCCATTAGCATCTAATGCTATTAAGCTTTCTAGGGTTAAACCTGGGTTTTTTATTTTGAGAGATAAAGATTCAAAAGGATCGCTTTTTATTTTATAAAAAACCAATTCTCCACAAGCTAAAAAAGTTTCTTCAAAATCGAATTCAACGGTTATAATATCGCCATCATCACAAGACGATAAAATTGAAAAAGTTATAAAAAGTAAGATTAATTTTCGCATGGATACCATATTTTAAACAAACTATAAAAGAATATCCAAATATACAACGCCATGCTGAACAAATAATTTTATTTCTCGTAATTTTGTCAGAATTAATAAAAAGAGAAACCTTCCTATATGAAACCAGTTTATTTTGATAGTGCGGCAACCACGAAAGTGCGAGATGAAGTAATAGATGCCATGACAACTGTTATGCGAAATGACTATGGTAATGCATCATCAACTCATAGTTTTGGGCGTTCATCCAAAGTGTTAATTGAGAAGGCTAGAAAAACGATTGCCAAAAGGCTTAATGTTTCGGCTGGAGAAATAGTATTCACCTCTGGCGGTACGGAAGCGGATAATTTAGCTTTACAATGTGCTGTTAGAGATTTGGGCGTGACACATATTATTACTTCAAAAGTAGAGCACCATGCGGTTTTACATACCGTACAACAATTAGAAAAAACTTATGATGTTAAAGTTAGCTATGTTAAATTAGATACCGATGGACTTGTAAATTATGCCGATTTGGAGCATTTACTGCAAACTGATGGTAAAACTTTAGTGAGCTTAATGCATGTTAATAATGAAATCGGGAATATTTTAGACATTAAACGTGTGGGTAATTTATGTAAAACTCATAATGCTTTGTTTCATAGCGATGCCGTGCAATCTGTTGGACATTACGAAATAGATTTACAAGATATCCATGTAGATTATTTAGCGGCAAGTGCCCATAAATTTCATGGACCTAAAGGTGTTGGTTTTGCTTTTATTAGGAAGAATTCTGGTTTAAAACCATTAATTTTTGGAGGCGAACAAGAACGTGGTATCCGTGCAGGTACTGAAGCTACTCATGATATTGTAGGTTTAGAAAAAGCCTATACTATGGCTTATGATAATTTAGAAAAGGAGAGCGATCAGGTATTAGACTTGAAAAAATATTTTATTTCGGAATTAAAAAATGCCTTCCCAGATGTTACTTTTAATGGTTTGTCGGGTAATTTAGAAAAAAGTACCTATACTTTAATTAATGTCTGTTTACCATTACCTCCAGAAAAAGCATTGATTTTATTATTTCAAATGGATTTAAAAGGTATAGCTTGCTCTAAAGGAAGTGCCTGTCAAAGTGGAAGCAGTAAAGGATCGCATGTGTTAACAGAGGTTTTATGTGAAGACGATTTGAAAAAACCATCCATTCGCTTTTCATTTAGTATCTATAACACAAAAAATGAAATTGATTATGTGATTTCTGTTTTAAAAGAATTTGTGGAGTAGGGAGGTGCGTTTATCACAGAATAGAAAATAGACTAGAAGCTAAAAACAAAGTTCAAAGAAGCAAGAAATTATCTTGATCTTTGAACTTTGTATATTTTATAAGGAGTTTGAAACTATTTTTCAAACAGCTAATCAATGTTTAGGCAGCAACTTTTACTGCAGCCACTTGCTTTTTAACAATAGCTTGCCATTTTTCTAATAAGGCTCTTTCTGTTGTCATTTCAAAATTGACATCTATATTATAAAACTCTAAAACATAATCTTTCTGCCCATTGGTTCTTAGCACCAAATCAATACGTTCGGTTTCAATTTTACTAGTTGTTTTATTCTGAATGGTTTTATCTGTTTTTTGAATGAAACAATCTGTTACTGAACTTAAATCGGCTGTAATCCATTCTGTTTCTTCTTCTGTTTCTTCTTCTGTTTTTTTAGAGTAAACTAGTTTGTTTTCATCTTTATCTATGGCAATAGCATAATAAGTTCCCCAGAAATCCATTTCGGAAACATGCACATTATTAGATTTAGCTTCAGCTATAAAGGTGTTTTTTGCTTTTTTCTTTTTACCATTTTGCGACATTTGAATGAACATAATTGGTACTATAATTACGGCTATTATAATTAAGCCCATGATAAGCGTATTTGAATCCATATTTTTTTATTTTTTTGATTGTTAAAATTGTGCTTAATTAAAAGCATGATACTAAAGACTAAAATGTCTTCTAAACAAAAATTAAAAATGGATTCTAAATAAAATCGTGAAAAGGAAATAGACAGGTTTGGATATTTAAACTAGGTATAATATACTTACCTGTTTTATAATACTGATTGTCTTTCGCTGCTTGCGAAGCGTGTAACGATTTGTAGTTGTTGGATACTAATACAGGTTCTTGAAAGACATCAGCAAGATTGAAAGTCACAGATGTGTGGCCTATTATTTCAAGATCTTGATTGGCATAATAATGAGACGAATTATCTTTAGAAGATTTATGAGTCGTCTGTTTTTTAACCGTATTTTCTGAAATCGAATTTGCAAAAACATCATGAACCGTTACACCAAAGTTTAAAACATAAACTAGGAGTAGGGAAATGACTATATGAAGTTGAAACTTCGTTTTCATACTACAAAAGTAGTACAAAGTTGGTTCGGTTAAATCAAAACTTTGTTAAATTTTTATAAGAAAACAGTTTTTTTAGAAACGCATACTTGTGCGCACATTAAATACGCGAGGCGTTAAATAATTGGGAATTGCATACTGGCGTTTACTATATACATCGCGCACCCAAGTGTTTGTTATGGAATTCTGAACATCAAATACGTTGAATATCTCAACACCTAATGATAGATATTTAAAGGGTTTGCGCCAGCCTCTTTCATAATTATCTTTATTATCTACAATTACATATTGAAAACCAATGTCGGCACGTTTGTAGTCTGGCAAGCGATTTTGGTATTGATATGGATCCGCATAACTGGGAGAACCTCCGGGCAAACCTGTATTATAAACTAGGTTTAAATACATTTTCATTTTAGGTAAATTAGGTACGTAATCTTGGAATAATGCAGCAAATTTTAAACGCTGATCGGTTGGCCTCGGAATATAACCTTTATTGTCTATGTTTTCTTCGGTTTTTAAAAAACCAAAACTAAACCAAGACTCTGTTCCTGGTACAAATTCCCCATTTAAGCGCATATCTAAACCGTAGGCATAAGCTTCGGAGTTATTGTTAGCCCGGTAGCGAATGCGCACATTTTCCAAGGTATATGGGTTTACATCATTTATTTTTTTATAGTAAGCTTCAGTGGTTAATTTAAAAGGGCGATCCCACATTTTAAAACTATAATCGTTTCCCAAAACAATATGAAAAGATTGTTGCGCTTTCACATTTGGTCTAACCGTTCCCGAGGAATCTCGTAATTCTCTATAAAAAGGGGGTTGGTAATATAGTCCTGTTCCAATTCGAAATAACATATCTTTTTTCCAATTAGGCTTAATGGCGAATTGTGCTCGCGGACTCACAACAGTTTGGTTATTACTTTCAATACCATCATCTTTAACAGTCCAATTATGAACTCGGGCACCAACATTTAACCAGGCTTCACTATCGCCAATATCCATGCGTTTGCTCCATTGCAAATACGCTTGAACTCTATCAATTTGTGTTTGGTTCTTAGCACGAACGTTTTGGAAAGGTTCTAGAGGCCCTTCATAAGGGGCATACGGTTGATTATTGAAAGCATCTGAACTTGGCGGGTTGATTGAAAATCCAGCAGAATCGATTACTTCCCATTCTACCAATCGATCACGAATGTCTTCATTGGTGTATTTTATAGACCATTCAAATTCATGATCATCGTTTTTATAATCTCCTTGGTGTTCCATAGTTGTAATTAAGGCATCTAAATTATTCCGACCGTGATTTAATTGGCCTCCAATACCTTCGCTAAACTCAACCTCACCCAAATCATTATTGCCAATATTAGTATTTACTTCACCTAAACGATATTGTGCCAAAATATCAAAATGTTCTTCTTCAATGGTATGATATGTGGATGCGATGAGATTTAACGTCAAATCATCATTTAATAGATAAGTTCCTTTTAACGCACCGAAATAGGTTTCGTATTTATCGCGCTCCTGACCCTCGTAAAAAACCAATAAAGCTAACGGGTTTTGAAGTGTTCCAAAATTTGTCTGTCGGGTTTCAGGCTCGTAATTGTATTTATTAATAGAAGCATTTCCTAAAAAACTCAATTGAAATTTATCGGTAAATTTATAGGTTAAATAGGTTTGAATATCGGCAAATTTAGGGTCGTAATTGGTTTCTGTTTCTTTAGCGTTTACCAATAAACTGTTATCGCGATAACGCATACCAATAATGCCGTTAAATTTAGAGTCTTTACTTTTTCCTTCTGCGGAAACACTGGCGCCAAGCAAACTTAAATCCGCACTAACTCCAAATTGGTAAGGTTTTCTGTAAGTGATATCTAATACTGATGATAGTTTATCACCATATTTAGCTTGAAAACCACCAGCTGAAAAATCGACATTCTGAACCAAATCTGTATTTACGAAACTTAAACCTTCCTGCTGTCCCGATCGGATTAAAAAAGGACGATATACTTCTATACCGTTTACATAAACGAGGTTTTCATCAAAATTTCCACCACGAACGGAGTATTGCGTACTCAATTCATTATTACTACTTACACCAGGTAGCGTTTTTAATAAATTTTCAACGCCAGAATTGGCACCTGGAATATTTCTAATCGTTTCTGGTTCAAAAGTGACAATACCTGCCACATCTTTACGTGTTTTACCCGAAATTACGACTGTTGCTATTTGCTCTATGGTATCATCCATAACTGGATGAAACTCCACATCTTCGCCATTTTTAAGATGGAATGTAGCTATTACAGATTTAAAGGTAATATGAGAGAATATAATGGTTATATCTTGATTTGCAGGTATTTTTATGTTGTAGTAACCCGAGTCGTTTGTCGTAGTTCCTGCTGTTCCTGCTGAAATATTTACGTCTGGAATTGGCGTGTTATTGCCACTTAAAATCACCCCTTTAAGTGTTCCTGTCTGTGCAACGACAGATAAAGTAGCCATTAAAAAGAAAGTAATTAAAACTAAAAAAGATTTATATGTCAATTTGGATGATTTTATTTTCGGAAAAAGCTTGTTTCAAAAATAGAATTATTTCCAACATTATCTGTTACAATTAGCTTTAAATAATTTTTTGTTTCTGAAGAAATAGCGTCATTAAAATCATAAGTCAGCGTATTTGTTTTGTATTCGTATTCCATTAAAATCCATTTCCCATTTAGAGTCGCGCGATAATTTGAAATTCCAGACTCATTATCTTGAATTCTTAATTTTAAGAAACGGTAATTGCTTAACCATTTACCTTCAGAAAAATTTATGGGTTCTATTTTAGGATTTATAGAGTCTCTAGCCAAGGCATAAGTTCCAAGTGTTTTGGAGTATGTGGTAAGCGTATTTTCTTTTCTATATGTTTTAGAATACAACGCATATTGTTTTTTCCAACCAACAAGTCTCGCTATATATAGGTTATCCGAATCCTTATTTTTATAATTACTAATATCATAGGAAATACTAAAGTTTTTTCTAATCGGGATTATGTCTTCATGCAGAGTAATCGTGTCATTTTGGACTTGAAAATCTATGTAGAAATCATCGAAAAAAGTACCCTGTGGGAAATTTACAGAAATGTTTTTGTTTATGAGTTCATTAGATTTTTTTGAATAGATATGAAATGGCGTAATTTGTTTTAGTTTAGGTTTTGCATCGGCAGATTTATCGCCTTCAATATTAATGGTCAACCAAACATCGTTATTATGAAAATCTTTAACACGCACTTTATAAACAGAAGATGTACTGTCTTGGATTTTTATATAGCCATAATCGTTTATATTTTTATACATGCTTAAGTCGTTATCGCTTTCTACGAATAGTTTTTGAAGTCGTTTTTTGTTTTGGGTATAATGTTCATAATCGATATAACGGTTAAGCAGACGGGTTTCATCAAAAGAAAAACGTTTAAAGTCAATTTCAAATACCTGATTTCCATTATAAAATGTTTGAATATTTTCCACACCATTGGTGTTGCTCGCTAAGTCTTGACGATCATTAGCTTCAATGGCAAAACCTATCTTCCCAAACGCTTTGATGTTTTCTACGGTATAATCACCATTTTTGTTGCTAATTAACCGTAGTTTTTGTTTTCCGCTTATGGAATTTATATGAGCATCTTCCGAAATAGTATAAGCGTAAACGTCCGAAATATAGGGTCTGGTTTTATCTTGTATATCAACTCCAAAAAGCAATGGGTTTAATGGTCTTTCAGCATTATCGCGTATTTCAAAATGCAAATGTGGACCACCAGAGCCGCCTGTGTTTCCACTTAAGGCAATTAACTCGCTTTTTAAAACAGGTAATTCATTAGGCTTCGGAAAAACTTCAACTTCATAACTTTCCTGCTCATACTGTAGTTTTTTAATATAAGCCTCTAATTCTGGTGCCAGTTTCTGTAAATGTGCGTAAACAGTGGTGTAACCATTTGGATGTGTAATATACAGTGCTTTTCCATAACCATAATGCGCGATTTTTATACGACTAACATAGCCATCGGCAGTTGCAAACACTTTTAAACCTTCACGCTGCTGTGTTTTAATATCCAGTCCCGAATGAAAATGGTTGGAACGCAATTCACCAAAAGTTCCTGATGGGATTATCGCGATATCTAAAGGATGTCTAAAGTAATCTTCAGGATACGGATTTTGCGCATGAGCTAGAAACGTAAAAAGCAGTGAAAAAAAAAGAAATTTTTGCATATAGGTGTATGTTGCGGCTAAATTATTAATTTGATTCAAGTTGGACAAGTAAAACCGTAAGCATTGCCAAAATGTTGATTTAGAGAGGAAACGTGAAATATTTAAATTTTATTGAAAAACTATTGTTAATTAAATTAGGTATGTTAACTTTGTGAGATAAGTATGGATATGATACATGAGTAAAATTGAGGAAACTGTAAGTGTTTTAGAAACCAAAATTAACAAGGTTTTAGACAAGCAAGAGCTTTTAAAACAAGCTAATTTAAAATTGCAGCAGGAATTACAATCGACTCAAAGCATGCTTCAAGCCCACAAAGCGACTATCGTAACATGGGAAGAAAAATATGAAGCGCTAAAAATAGCCAATTCCATGCTCGGCAGTGACGAAAATAAAAGAGAGACAAAACTCAAAATAAACACATTAATTAGGGAGATTGATCATTGTATTGCCCAACTTTCGGATTAATGAATCATAGTTTTCAATGTCAGAGAAACTAAAAATAAAGCTATCAATAGCCAATCGGGTGTATCCTTTAACGATTACACCAAATCAAGAAGAAGGATTGCGTAAAGCAGCCAAGAATATTGAAGCTATGATAAAACAATTTGAGCAAAGTTATTCTGTTCAAGATAAGCAAGATGTTTTGGCCATGTGTGCCTTGCAGTTTGCATCGCAAGTTGAACAGAAATCATTAGATAAAGATTATGCGAGCGAAACAGTGGAATTAAAGTTGGAAGCTTTAAACGATTTGTTGGATGCGCATTTAGACTCTTAACGTTCTTATAAATAAAATAAAGGTTTACTGCCTGCATTAGTTATTATTTTGATAAACTCAACGCGAATTCTTTAAAAAGGGTGAGTTTAAGTTGTAAAAGCGCGCTGTTAGTGCTGAATTTATTCAGTATCTCGGACAGATTCTTGATCAGCTTGGTATCCCTAAACTTGTTTTAAGGAGTTTATACAAAACTTTACACTGGTGCAGGCTTTTTTTATATAAATTAATCAACTAGAAAATGGATAATACAATTATAATTGTAGGGGGAATATTATTGGGTGTCATAATTGGATTTATTGCGGCTAAAGTGCTGGAGCGTAGCAATGCGTCTAAAGTTATAAAAAGTGCTAAAAAATCGGCTTCAGCTATATTAAGAGCTGCGAAGAGTGAAGGAGAAGCCCTTAAAAAAGATAAAATACTTCAAGCAAAAGAAAAGTTTATAGAACTTAAGTCGGAGCATGAAAAAGTTATTATGTCTCGTGATAAGAAAATGGCGGATTCTGAAAAACGTACACGTGATAAAGAGTCGCAAGTGTCTGGAGAACTTTCTAAAAGCAAGAAATTAAATGATAAATTAGAAGATAAGGTTAAAGACTATGACCACCGATTAGAAGTTATTGAGAAAAGGCAGGAAGAAGTGGATAGATTACACAGAAGCCAAATAGAACAATTAGAAGTTATTTCTAGTTTATCTGCCGAAGATGCCAAAGCACAATTAATAGAGTCCTTAAAAGGAGAGGCTAAAAGTGATGCTATGGCTTATATTCAAAGCACCATTGAAGAATCTAAATTAACGGCACAGCAGGAAGCTAAAAAAATTATTATTAATACCATTCAACGTATTGGAACTGAAGAAGCAGTGGATAACTGTGTATCTGTTTTTAATATTGAATCGGATGATGTTAAAGGACGTATAATTGGTCGTGAAGGTCGGAATATTCGCGCTATTGAAGCAGCAACTGGTGTTGAGATTATTGTTGATGATACGCCAGAAGCGATTATCTTATCATGTTTTGATTCTGTACGTCGTGAAATTGCACGATTATCACTTCATAAATTAGTAACGGATGGTCGTATTCACCCGGCACGTATTGAAGAGGTTGTTCAAAAAACAACCAAGCAGATTGAACAAGAAATTATTGAGGTTGGGAAGCGTACCATTATAGATTTAGGAATTCATAACCTGCATCCTGAATTAATTAAAATGGTTGGACGTATGAAATATCGTTCTTCATACGGACAAAACTTATTACAACACTCGCGTGAAGTTGCCAAGCTTTGCGGTATTATGGCAGCCGAGTTGGGCTTAAATCCAAAAGCAGCAAAACGCGCTGGACTTTTACATGATATTGGAAAAGTACCAGATGCCGAAGCAGATATGGAAACGCCACATGCTATTTTAGGTATGCAGTGGGCGGAAAAATATGGTGAAAAGGAAGACGTTTGTAATGCTATTGGAGCGCACCATGATGAAATTGAAATGAAAACCCTGTTAGCACCGATCGTTCAAGTGTGTGATGCTATTTCAGGAGCAAGACCAGGCGCTAGACGTCAAGTTTTAGATAGTTATATTCAACGATTAAAAGATTTGGAAGATATTGCTATCGGTTTTGGCGGTGTTAAAAAGGCCTATGCTATTCAAGCAGGTCGCGAATTACGTGTTATTGTAGAAAGCGATAGAGTAGATGATCAAAAAGCGGCGGATTTATCTTTTAATATTTCACAAAAAATTCAAACGGATATGACCTATCCAGGACAGGTGAAAGTAACGGTTATTCGTGAAACACGAGCTGTTAACATTGCCAAGTAAAAGTTTATAAAATAGATAATATTAAAAGTTCTTCTAGAAATAGAAGGACTTTTTTGGTTTCAATACTAATGGGTTTAAGTTGAAAAGACCTCACAGGTTTTATCCCGAACCGTCGGGACTGTGAGGTCTGAAGACTGAAATAAATTCAGAATTAATTTATTTTCTAGGATGAAAAGTTTGAATAGCTTTCTTCAATTGTTTTTTATCCAAATGCATATAGATTTCCGTAGTTGTAATGCTTAGATGACCTAACATCATTTGTATGGCTCTTAAGTCCGCGCCATTTTCCAATAAATGTGTAGCAAAGGAATGTCTGAAAGTATGTGGCGAAATAGTTTTATTTAAATTTATTTCTTCCGCTAATTTTTTAATAATCGTAAAAACCATCGCGCGGGTGAGTTGTTTTCCGCGATTGTTTAAAAACAAAGTATCATTAAATTCCTTTTGAATTTTGATAGCTGTTCTAACCTCGTTTATATAAATATTAATATAATTTTGAGTAGCGGGACCAATTGGAACAAAACGTTGTTTATCACCTTTACCGATGATATTTATAAAACCTTCTTCAAAAAACAAATCCGATAATTTTAAGTTTACCAATTCACTAACCCGTAATCCGCAACCATAGAGCGTTTCTAGCATCGTGCGGTCGCGTTCTCCAATGCGTACTTGGTTGTATTCCTTGGATAAATCTATGGCGTTAATTAGTCGATCAATATCCTCTAGACTTAAAGTATCAGGTAGCTTTCTGCCCGTTCTGGGTGATTCAATTAAATCGACTGGATTATCATTTCTATAATCCTCAAAAACCAAAAAGTTAAAAAAACTTCGTAAACCCGAAATTATGCGTGATTGTGAACGTGGGTTTACACCTTTTGCAACCTGATAAATAAATTGCTGAATGGTTTCCGAGTTGATATGAATGGGGGATACCGCTATTTTATGATCTTCTAAATAAGCGATAAGTTTTTCAATATCAAAACTGTAGCTCGCTATGGTGTTTTTAGATAAACCACGTTCAATTTTTAAATATAAACTAAAATCGGTGAGTGCTTGATGCCATTTCATGATTGCAAAAGTACAGTTTAAATAGGCGATTTTATTATTTTTGAAAATATTGAAGTGATTAGAAACATGAATTTATATTAGTTAACTATAAGTTTATACATTTATTTGTTAAAATAAAAAGTTACATGTTAATTACAAATAATCTAAAAAAAGTGTTTAGTTTGCGGTAATCAATAACTTAAAATTTTAATATTATGAAAAAATTATTTTTGTTTGCAGTGGTTGCTGTTTTTAGTTTAGCTTCAATTTCGGCGCAAGATATTCGATTTGGTGTTAAAGGAGGTGTTAACTTCGCAAATATAGCTGGAGACTTTGGCGTTGCGGGCATTAGTACTGATTTAGAAGACGCAGAAATGAAGGTTGGCTTCCATATAGGTGGGTTAGCAGAGTTTAAACTTTCAGAAAAATTTGCTTTACAGCCGGAATTACTATTTTCAAATCAAGGATACAAGTCTAACTATTTAGATAATGATGATCGTAAGGTAGATTATAATGTTAATCTAAACTACATCAATATTCCTATTATGGCTAAATTTATGCTAATTGAAGGTTTAGCTATTGAAGCTGGTCCTCAAGTTGGGTTTTTAATATCAGCCAAAAACGAATTGAATGATTCTAATAATGATTTGGTGAGCGATGATACTAAAATTGACAGTAAAGATCTATATAAGACATTAGATTTCGGATTAAACTTTGGTGTAAGTTATGAGTTGCCAAGTGGCCTTTTCTTTTCTGCACGTTATAATTTAGGTTTATCTAAAGTGGATGACGAGGATTATTATGGTGATGTAGTTGATTTAGGGATATTTTCATTTTCACGTAAGAACCGTGTAGCTCAAATCTCTGCTGGTTTTATGTTTTAATTTGTACAATCAAATATAATATGAAAAACCATCCCATCTCGGATGGTTTTTTTATACCAAAACTTAACGTATATAAGACTGAAATTACTTGAAGTTCCTGTTTTTTCTAACTATATTTTAATGGGAGAAACTTACATATATGTTACCATAAAATTATCAATTTATTGATAAATAATAATTTTGGTATCAAGTATTGAAAACAGGGATGAATAGAGGCTTGGATCTTAAAATTTAAGTTTTAATTGAGATTTAAAATTTGGTTTAGAACTATTAAAAACTACTGAGTCTTTTTGATTTGGTTGATATGATGATTAGACTTAATTTTGCATCTTCAAATAAATTAAAAACTAAATTTAAGTTTATCAAGATGAAAAAATTATTATTTGTTGCTGCTATTGCAGCATTCGGTTTTACCAATGTAAGTGCACAAGAAGATTACGGTACATTTGGTTTCGCAGAAGGCGATATCTTTATTGAAGGTAACGTTGGATTCAATTCTTCTAATGACAAGAACACAGATGAGAAAATAAGTGGTTACACCATCAGCCCTAAAGCTGGTTATTTTTTAACTGAAGACTTAGCTCTAGGTGTTAATTTAGGTTTTGCAGGTACTAAAACTAAACTTGCAGGAACTACTACAGCAGACGTTAATGCTTTAGGTGCAGGTGTATTTGCGCGTTACTACTTTTTAGATTTAGGAAAGCGTTTTAAAACGTTTACTGAATTAGGTATTGGTTATTCGGGTGCTGAAGACAAAATTAGTGATGTAAAGTTAAACACTATTGGTGCTGGATTTGATTTAGGTATCAACTACTTTGTTACTGAAAACATTGCATTATCTTTTGGCTTAAAGAACATCTTATCGTTCTCTACAGGTAAAGCAGAAGTTGGTGGAGCTAAAGGAGAATCAGTTTCAGAATTCAATTTCGGTTTCGGAGATGTTGCTAATCCATTTGGTGGTAACGCTATGTTTGGTTTATTATTCAAATTATAGTAAGATTGCATTACCCAATATTATATTAAAACCGAAGCATCTGCTTCGGTTTTTTTGTTTCCATAATTTACTAAAAAACGTTAATTACGCTCTTTAACCTGTTAAATACCGTTAACGTTGCATCCAAACGCGTAATACTTGTCGTACAATAGCTATAACTTTAAAACTATAAGACAAATGAAAAAAGTATTTTTAGTAGCAGCTATTACGGTTTTTGCCATTTCAAACAGTAACGCGCAGTCAGATTCAAAAGCAGTGCAATTTGGCGTTAAAGGTGGTGTAAATTTCTCAACCATTACAAGCGATGATTTTGATGATGCTGATTCAAGAACGAGTTTCAATGTTGGGGTACTTGCAGAAATTCCACTTACAGAACGCATCTCTATTCAGCCCGAAGCATTGTATTCTGGCCAGGGTTTCACTAGTAAGGTGTTAAATCAAGATGTGGATTATAATTTGAACTATATTCAAGTTCCTGTTTTAGTTAAAGTATATCTTATTGAAGGCTTAAGTGTGGAAGCTGGTCCTCAATTTGGCTTCAAAATTCATGAGGAAATAAAAGTTGATTCAGATGCAATTGGTGGTAATACTACCATTGATCCAGACGATTCAGCTATCAAGGATTTTGATACTAGTGTCGCCTTTGGTGCAGCCTATAAATTTGATAACGGTTTTTTTATAAACGGTCGTTATAATATGGGATTAACAAACATCTTTAAGGATGACACTGTAATTGAAAATATAGATGCCAAAAATGCGGTTTGGCAAATTGGAGCTGGATTTATGTTCTAGATTATTTATATACAGTTAATTATAGTAAAGCCGAAGTTTAAACTTCGGCTTTTTTATTATATAAATTTTAATTGAGTTATTTATTATTTTTTTTAAGTCAATATACCCCTCAAAAATCGACAATCTTTGTATTTCAATTAATAATTAATAATAGCATAACAATATGAAAAAAGTAATTTTAGTAGCTGCAGCAGCAGTATTCTCAATGACAAGCATCAACGCTCAATCGGATTCTAAAGCAGTTCAGTTTGGTGTTAAAGGTGGTGTGAATTTCTCAACCATTACAAGTGATGATTTTAATGATTTAAAATCTAGAACGAGTTTTAATGTTGGTTTATTAGCTGAAATTCCACTTACAGATCGCATCTCTATTCAACCAGAGGTTATGTATTCAGGTCAAGGTTTTGACGTGAAAGAAGTAGATCAGGATAATGTTTTTGATACTAATGAAAATGTAGAATATCAATTAGATTACATTCAAGTACCTGTATTAGTTAAAGTATATCTTATTGAAGGATTAAGCGTGGAAGCGGGTCCTCAATTTGGATTTAAAATTCATGAAGAATTGGATTTTCAACCAAATTCTGATGGAGGTGATATAGAAGTTAATGCAGATGATTCTTATATCAAAGATTTTGATACATCTTTAGCTCTTGGTGCAGCCTATAAGTTTGATGGAGGTTTCTTTGTAAACGCTCGTTACACATTTGGTTTAACAAGTATCTTTAAAGATGATACCGTATTTCAAAATGTAGATGCAAAAAATGCTGTATGGCAAGCTGGTGTTGGATTTATGTTCTAAATCTAACAGTTTAATAGAATTAAAAACCGAAGTTTCAGCTTCGGTTTTTTTTATACCTTTACTTTATGAAAAAACTCATTATAATAAATGGCCCTAATTTAAATCTATTAGGCGTTCGAGAACCTGAAATTTACGGTAATTTATCATTTACAGAGTTCTTGGATGAAATTTCATCGAAATTTAAAGATGTAACTATCGATTACTTTCAATCGAACATAGAAGGTGAATTAATAAACAAACTGCATGAAGTTGGATTCTCATACGATGGAATCATTTTAAACGCCGCTGCTTATACACATACGTCTGTGGGTATTGGTGATGCTGTTTCGGGTATTAAAACGCCAGTTGTGGAAGTTCATATTTCTAATACTTTCAGTAGAGAGGATTTTAGACATCAATCTTATATTGCGCCGCATACAAAAGGTGTTATTGTTGGTTTTGGACTACAGAGTTATGAATTAGCGATTCAGAGTTTTATCCCATCTTAACCTTCTCAATCGGAAGGAACTCTTGTCCTTGCGCAAACTTTTCTTAAAATAAAAACATAAAAAATGCGATTCAAAAATTGAATCGCATTTTATATTATTGGTGTTTCCATTAGAGTGAAAGCTCTTCCATTAGGGACCCCGATAATTATCGGGAAGGATGGAGATTACAAATGTATCACCTCTCCATAAGCATCAGCAACAGCCTCCATAACCGCTTCACTCATAGTAGGGTGTGGATGTACTGTTTTTAATACTTCATGCCCTGTGGTTTCTAGTTTACGACCTAAAACTGCTTCAGCAATCATATCGGTTACGCCAGCCCCAATCATATGGCAACCTAACCATTCGCCGTATTTGGCATCAAAAATTACTTTTACAAACCCTTCTTTGGCGCCAGAAGCACTAGCTTTTCCAGAAGCTGAAAATGGGAACTTACCAACTTTAATATCCAATCCTTGTTCTCTAGCTTGCTTTTCTGTTAAACCAACAGAAGCAATTTCAGGAGATGCATAGGTACAACCTGGAATATTTCCATAATCTAATGCTTCTACATTTTGACCAGCAATTTTCTCCACACATAAAATACCTTCTGCTGAGGCTACGTGTGCTAATGCTTGTCCTGGTGTAACATCGCCAATAGCGTAGTATCCTGGAATATTTGTTTGGTAGAAATCGTTCACTAAAATCTTATCACGATCAACCGCAATACCAACATCTTCTAAACCAATATTTTCAATATTAGATTTGATTCCTACAGCTGATAAAATTATATCTGCTTCAAGAATTTCCTCGCCTTTTTTCGTTTTTACTGTCGCTTTTACACCAGATCCAGACGTATCTACTTTAGTAACTTCCGCAGAAGTCATAATTTTGATACCACTTTTCTTAAATGAACGCTCTAATTGTTTCGATACATCTTCATCTTCAACTGGTACAACGTTAGGTAAATATTCAACAATAGTAACATCTGTTCCCATAGAGTTGTAGAAATACGCAAACTCAACACCAATAGCACCCGATCCGACAACAATCATCTTTTTAGGTTGCTCTTTTAAAGTCATAGCTTCGCGGTAACCAATTACTTTTTTACCATCTTGCGGTAAACTTGGTAACTCACGTGATCGTGCTCCCGTTGCCACAATAATATGGTCGGCAGAATATTCTTTACCATCAACGTCTACTTTTTTACCTGGTTTTAGTTTCCCGAAACCTTCAATAACGTCAATTTTATTTTTCTTCATTAAAAATTTTACACCATTACTCATTCCATCGGCAACACCTCTTGAACGTTTTACAACGGCACCAAAATCTTTGTCGGCATCTTTTACAGATAAACCGTAATCTTCAGCGTGTTTCAAGTATTCAAAAACTTGAGCGGATTTTAAAAGGGCTTTTGTTGGAATACAGCCCCAGTTTAAACAAACACCACCAAGGTTTTCCTTTTCAATTACAGCTGTTTTAAGACCTAATTGAGATGCTCTAATAGCAGTAACGTAACCTCCAGGGCCACTTCCAAGAACAATAATATCGTATTTACTCATCGTGAATTTTTTAATCTATTTTTGAAGTTACGAATTTACGAAATCGTATTTGATTATTAAATGTTAGTGTGAAATTAATTGCAAATAGTAAAGGAAATAGCATTTTTACTTCTGTTTGCTATTTTTTTAACGCTTATCAACTATAGAATTAGACTTGGGTATAGATAAAGATTGCCAATCGTTGGCTTTTAGCATTTTTCCAACATACGCCATTTGGCCAATATGGTAGGAGTAGTGGCCTAACTGTCTATAAATAGCTTCAGAAACTAAATGGTCTTCTTTACGTATATAGACTACTTTATTGAGGTCGTCGTTTTCCAAAGGTTCAATAGCGTCAAAAAGGCATTTCCAGCCGCTTTCCCAAGCTATCATAATATCTATTTTACTAGTGTAACTAGCTTCGAATTCTTGATTACGCTGACGCCATTCCTTTTCGCCATCTTCAATTAAAAAATTGGTCCACCTACTAAACATGTTTCCAACCATGTGTTTAACAATAACGGAAATGCTGTTTGTAGCATCGTTATATTGCCAAGTTAGTTCATTAAAAGTGAGCTGATCTAAAGTTTTATCCCCAACAGTTTTATAATACTTAAACTGTTTTATAACACCTGTAACTAAATCGTTTTTCATAGATATAAAAATAGCACTATAAAAATACATCTTTTCATAGTGCTAATCTTTTAAAATATAATAAGTTTTTAGGATTCTGGGATAAACTTTAATGCCACACCATTAATACAATGACGCTTACCAGTTGTATTTCTTGGCCCATCATTAAAAACATGGCCTAAATGGCCACCACAATTGGCGCAATGTTCTTCATTTCTAGAAAACCCCAAATCATTATCTTGTCCAAAAGCTACATTGCCTTCAATAACACGATCAAAACTTGGCCATCCAGTTCCTGAATCGAATTTATGCTCGCTTTTATATAAAGGTGTTTCACAGGCTGAACAGACATAAGTTCCTTTTTTGTAGTTTTTATCTAAAGGACTCGAAAAAGCACGTTCGGTTCCAGATTCGCGCATAACATAGAATTGTTCAGATGATAATTCCTGTTTCCATTCCGATTCAGATTTCGATATTGGAAACGCTTCTGCTTCGTTCGAATTCTTTTTTTGAGCCGAACTATTACAGCTAAATACAAGACTGAATAATACAATTGATAAGAAATATTTCATGGTATTTTTCTGTATTGGTCGTAAGCATCATTAAAACATGACAATCCTATTTGTTTTTTATGATAAAGATTGTGTTATTCTTCATAGTGAAAATGGTTTCGATTGATTTGTAATATAAGTTGCGTTCATGTTTGTTTAGGGTATCAAAACCTAACGTATTTGGAAGTGGTTACCCGTAGACCAAGTAAATCTTATTATAACTGAAATAATTTGCCAGAAAATTTTCAAAGGAATGCTTAATATATATATGTTTTGTATGTCATGATGTGGAAAGTATTTTAATGAAAAATCCGTCATTGTTGTATTAACAATGACGGATTTATTTTAAAATGATCTTATTCTAAATTTGGTCTATTTAACTCTTCGGTACAGGAAATCCACGATCTCTCATTAACGCTTCAATTTTGGCATCACGTCCTCTAAATTTTCTATAAGCTTCGGCAGGATCCATTGCATTACGAGGTGCGAATAAATATTTCACCAATTTATCAGCCATTTCTTTATCGTAAAAACCACCTGGAGCATCTTTAAAAGCTTCAGAAGCATCGGCCGTCAATACATCCGCCCACATATAACCATAATAAGCGGTGGCATAACCTTCACCAGAAAATACATGTCCAAACTGTGGTGTTCTATGACGCATTGGTAATTCTTTAGGCATACCTAATTCGTCAAGCGTTTCACGTTCAAAAGTATCAATATCAATATCTGTTGGATCTGCTAAATGTAATTTCATATCAATTAAAGCAGATGCTAAATATTCTGTTGTGCCGAAACCTTGATTAAAGGTCGAAGCTTTCTTGATTTTTTTAACAAGTTCTGCAGGAATTGGCTCACCAGTTTTATAGTGTACTAAAAACTGATTAATTACTTTATCTGTAGATAACCAACGTTCTAATAATTGCGATTGAAATTCAGTATAATCTCTAACACCACCATTTAAAGTTGGATATTTTACATCAGCAGAAAAGAAATGCAACGCATGACCGAATTCATGGAAAAAGGTAGTCGCATCGTCCCAAGAAACTAAAACAGCTTCTCCAGGTGCAGGTTTTACAAAGTTCGAGTTGTTAGACGCCAATACATTTGTTTCGCCTTCAAAAGTTGTAGAACTTCTATATGTTGTAGCCCAAGCACCAGAACGTTTACCTTGACGTGCATACGGATCTAAATACCATAAGCCAATATGTTTACCTGAATCTTTGTCGGTTACTTCCCAAACCTTCACATCTTCATGGAAAACAGGAACTGAACCTTCTTTAACTGGTGTAAATTTAAAATTAAACAATTCCCCAGCAGTGTAGAACATCGCTTCTGTTAATTTGTCTAATTGTAGATATTGTTTTACTTCATCACTATCTAAATCGTATTTCTTTTTACGAACTTTTTCTGCATAATATCTGTAATCCCAAGGTTCGATGGTGATTTTATCGCCAAGCTCATTCGCTACCGTTTGCATATCAACTACTTCTTCTTTAACTCTTGCAATGGCAGCTGGCCAAACTTTCATCATTAAATCCATAGCATTTTCTGGGTTTTTTGCCATACGATCTTGTAAACGCCATTCAGCATAATTTTCATAACCCATTAATCCAACTCGTTCTTTACGCAGTTTTAAAATCTCTGCAATAATTTTATTGTTATCATAGATGTCGCCATTATCACCACGAGAGTAATAGTTTTCCCAAACTTGCTTGCGCAATTCACGTTCAGTAGAATATGTAAGGAATGGATCGATGGACGAGCGCGTATTAGTAATCGCATATTTACCGTCTTGATCTTTATCGGTAGCTATTTTTGCTGCCGACTTGACAAAGCCATCCGCTAAACCACCAATTTGATTTTCGTTTAAATACGTGATATAGTTTTCTTCGTCATGAAGCACGTTATTTGCAAAATCATTATAAAGTGTTGAAAGTTCTTTGTTGATTTCCGCATAGCGTTTTTTCATCTCAGCATCCAAGTTGGCGCCATTCATTTCAAATCGTTTATAAGTTAAATCTACCACACGTTGTGCTTGAGACTCTAAAGGTGTTTCTTGAGAAGCATCGTAAACCGTTTTTATACGTTGGAATAACTTTTCATTTTGAGAAATTTTAGAGCTAAACTCTGAAAGCTTTGGTGCTAATTCGGCTTGAACATCTCTAAATTCAGGTGAAGACACGTTGCTTCCCATAATACCATAATAGGCAAAAACACGATCAAGCGTTTTTCCTGCACTTTCCATGGCAACAATGGTGTTTTCAAAAGTAGGTGCTTCCGTATTATTGGCAATTACTTCAATTTCAGCAAGATTGAGCTTCATGCCTTCTTCTACGGCAGTCTTTATAGAATCCACAGAAATTTTATCGAAAGCAGGAACGCCTTCAAAAGGACCTGTCCATTCTTGAGTAAGTATGTTTTCGCTCATCGTTTTTTCAGGCGTTTTCGGTTCTTCTTTACAGCTTGCAAAGAGAACAATACTGCATAGAGCAGTGGCTTTAATGGCTTTAGATAGCATGTTTGTTAGTTTTTAGTGTTATAAAATTATGATGTTTTTGAATAAGGGAACAAGATACTGAAATAATCATGAATTGCCTTGGGTATTCTATAAGAGGCGCTTAATGCTGGGTCTAATTTTAACGACAAAATCATATTACAATTAAATTATGCTTTATATTTCGCTAAAACCAATTATGTTTTTAAATTGTTATATGTAGGTTACAGTTAGAAATATGATGTAAATTATCCATTCATTTTACCTTGAAAGCCATCATATCGCAATCTTATTAAAAATAATAAACTAAAGGATTGAAAATGAATTGTATGTATAAAGCCTCCGTCAGTAACCTTAATAAAATGCCTAGTTATGAGCCTGTTTTTTAAAAAAAGTATTATTGCCGCAACGGGATTATTCTTATGCATTTTTCTAATTGTTCATTTATCCGCGAATATGCTCTTATTACTTCCGGAGAATTTAGCTAGAGGTTTGTATAATTCTTATTCCACAACTTTAAGGGAGAGTATACTGATTTCTATAATTGCCTATTTGCTATATATTTCTATTATTTTTCATGTGATTTATGCAGGAATCGTCACCTATAAAAATCGACAATCTAAAGGGGTTCGCAATGTGATGAATCATAAAAATGAAAACAGCTCTTGGGCGTCTCAAAATATGGGTGTTTTAGGAGTACTTATTTTGATTTTCATAGTGGTTCATCTCGTAAATTTTTGGGCAAGAGTAAAATTGGGAATCGGTGAAAATGTAAAAACTGATGTTGCTGGAAATATGGATGTTTATGAAGTTACTTTTACACTGTTTCACAATATTTATTACGTCATTTTTTATTCAATTTTAATGATTCCGTTAGGGTTTCATCTGCATCACGGACTTAAATCAGCTTTTAAAACTTTAGGTTTTTATCATAAAAAAGGACTAAAAATACTGGCTAAAACCTCACTTATATACGCGGTAGTTATGAGTGTTGGCTTCGGGATTATTCCTATAATCGTTTATTTCAAATAACAGTTGCATGATGTTAGACTCAAAAATCCCGGAAGGTAAATTAGAAGATAAGTGGCGAAATTATCAAGCGCAATCTCATTTAATCAATCCTGCCAATAAAAAGAAGCTCAACATTATAGTTGTAGGTTCCGGATTAGCTGGCGCTGGCGCAGCTGCTACATTGGCCGAAATGGGTTATGTTATACAATGCTTTTGTTATCAAGATTCGGCACGGCGCGCGCATTCTGTAGCGGCTCAAGGTGGAATTAATGCGGCAAAAAATTATCAGCATGACGGCGATAGTGTTTGGCGCATGTTTTATGATACTCTAAAAGGTGGCGACTTTAGAAGCCGTGAAGCCAATACGTATAGACTAGCAGAGCTGTCCGCACCTTTAATAGATCATTTTGTGCAACAAGGTGTTCCATTTGCTCGGGAATATGGTGGCGTTTTGGCAAATAGAAGTTTTGGTGGCGTGCAAGTGCAACGCACATTTTATGCAAGAGGTCAGACTGGACAGCAATTAATTTTGGCGGCTTATTCGCAATTATCAAAAATGATTCGTGCTAAAAAAGTAGAGATGTTACCAAGACATGAAGTTTTGGATATTGTAGTAATCAATGGAAAAGCCAAGGGTGTGATTGTGCGAGATTTGGCAACAGGAGAAATTAAACGCTTTGCCGCCGATGCTGTGGTACTTGCCACGGGCGGTTATTCACGCGTATTCAGATTATCCACATTGGCAATTGGTTGCAACGGAAGTGCTATTTGGAAGGCTCATAAACGCGGTGCTTTTTTTGCAGCTCCTAGTTTTACGCAAATTCACCCAACGGCTTTACCACAGACTAGCGAAGCACAATCTAAACTAACTTTAATGTCGGAATCTTTGCGTAATGATGGTCGCATATGGGTTGCGAAGAAAATGGATGATGAAAGAAAAGCAAAAGATATTCCAGAAGAAGAACGCGATTATTATCTAGAAAGGCGTTATCCAAGTTTTGGAAACTTGGCGCCCAGAGATATTGCGTCGCGTGCCGCAAAAGAACGGATAGATGCTGGTCATGGCGTGGGACAACTAAAAAATGCCGTGTATTTAGATTTTAAACACGCCATTAACAAGTTTGGGAAGCCTGTTATTGAAGATAAATATGGAAACCTGTTTACCATGTACGAAAAAATAACAGGTATAAATGCCTATCAGGAACCGATGAAAATTTCGCCAGCAGCGCATTTTTCCATGGGCGGATTGTGGGTAGATTATGAATTAATGACCACTATTCCTGGCTTATATGCTATTGGCGAATGTAATTATTCGGATCATGGCGCCAATCGATTAGGCGCAAACTCTTTACTCCAGACCAGTATTGATGGTTATTTTATCTTGCCAAATACCATTAATAATTATTTGGAAGGTGAAATAGGGCAGAAGCATCCTGGTGTAGAACATCCTGAATTTGCGCATGTTGAAAATGAAGTCAAAGTTCAAATCAATAAAATATTAGAGATAAACGGAAACAGAACGGCAGACGATTTTCACCGAGAATTAGGCAAAGTTATGTGGCAAGAATGTGCCATGAGCAGAAACCGAAAAGGTTTAGAAAAAGCAATTGTTCAAATAAAAGTCATTAAAGAACAATTCTGGAAAGATGTAAAAGTCACCGGAAATAATAATGAAATGAATACCGAATTAGAAAAAGCCTTGCGTTTGGCTGATTTTATCGAATTAGCAATTCTTATGTGTACAGATGCTTTGCAGCGCGACGAATCTTGTGGCGCTCATTTTAGAGAAGAATACCAAACGGAAGATGGCGAGGCTGTTCGTAATGATGATGATTTTAAATACGTTTCCGTTTGGGAATATAATGAAGGTCATTTCAAACTGCATAAGGAACTATTAGAATTTGAATATGTTCAGCCAACTGTAAGAAGTTATAAATAATACAAGCACATGAAAGTAACATTTAAAATTTGGCGACAAGAGGGATTAGAAACCCAAGGCGCACTTAAAACGTATGATGTTGATCGGCTTTCGGAAGACATGTCCTTTTTAGAAGCCTTGGATCATTTGAATGAAACACTCGTATTAAAAAATGAGAAAGTCATTGCTTTCGAATCCGATTGTCGCGAAGGTATTTGTGGAGCATGTGGCGTGTTTATTAATGGAAGAGCTCATGGTCCGCACGATAATATGTCTACGTGCCAATTACACATGCGGAGTTTTAAAGATGGTGATACTATAGTGGTAGAGCCGTGGCGAGCTGGCACATTTCCAATTGTAAAAGATTTAGTGGTAGACCGTTCTGCATTTGATAGAATTATAGAACAAGGCGCCTATATTACGGCTAAAACCGGTACGGCAGCAGAGGCGAATGCCATTTTAATACCCAAGGAAGTGGCGGATGCATCTATGGATGTTGCTGCCTGTATAGGATGTGGCGCCTGTGTGGCGACCTGTAAAAATGCATCTGCAGCCTTATTTGTTTCAGCAAAAATTAATCACCTAAATAAACTACCGCAAGGACAACCAGAAGCACATAAGCGTTTATTGGAAATGACGACACAAATGGAATTAGAAAATTTTGGTAGCTGTACGTTTACAGCAGCTTGTGAGGTGGAGTGTCCAGCAGAGATTTCAATTAATAGTATTGCAGAAATGAATGCGCGCTATGTTAAGGCAAAATTATTTGGTTAAAATAACAGTTTATAAAAAATTTATAATGTTTGAATAGTCATGATTAAGCAAGCTAAAAATAGATCATAAAATAAAAACACTAGAACAAGAATCGGGTAACGTTCGCTTTTAAGTTATTTTAAATCAATATATAATGCTTGTGTATTTTATACCTCTCTTGAAAGGTTCTGAAACTTAAATAAATCGTTTAACTTGAAAACTCTGGCTTTCTCATTTTACCCGTAATTTCTTCAACTTTAATTTGAAAAACGATTGGCATAACGTCTTTTTCAATTTTAATTGAAAAATCATTTATAAAGTTTAATTCGCGGTGTTCCGTATTAATAATCAAATCTTTTACGCCCAACGAGAAAATGTGCAGTTTTGCTTTGGCTAAAGTTGTAGGTATTTCTTCAAAAGTACCGTGTACCAAAATTGATTTCCATTCATCCACAGAATCTATTTCCGATACGCTTATAGAAACTTGGCGGTTTCTTCGCATGGCATTAATTTTGTGTCCTTGAGCAGAATACCCCATAATAACGTTGTTTTCAGCATCAAAAAAATAGGTGATTGGTGCAATAAAAGGTTTATCCTGATAAATGTATGATAGATTGCCAATGTAATTTCCAGATAATATATGCAGGCACTGTTTTGTATTTAAATCTTGTCTCATAATGGTTTCTGTTTTAATCAAAAGTATTCCAATATAGCTAAATTAAGGATAATATTTACCATTTATAGGCTTCAAGAAACTAGATAATTTTAAATTGAAAACAGCAGTAGTCATGGTCTAAATCATTCAGGTTTTATCTTGGAATCCGACACTTCTACATCCAATTTTGGAATTTTTATAAGCTCAATAGTTGCAGAAGCCAATACGATTTTACCATTGGTGTTTTCAAAAGCTATCCTAATTCTATCGCTTAAAATATGCTTTGTAAAACGACGTTTCTTAAAATCTACAATATATCTTAAATTAAACTGTATCCAATTATCGGTAAGGGATATGGCTAATGTTGGATCTACTTGTGCATCTTCAATATAGTATTTATTAACAATACCGTTCCATTGTAATTTAGAATTTTTAGTGAATTCCGAAAGTTCTTCTTTGGCAATTTCAATCACTATCGCTTTGGCCAAATCTACATCAGAACCGTAACGAATAGGCAAATTAAGTTCATCCCAAATAAATGGAAAATCCTGCGAGTAGTTGTAAACTCCGCCTTTAAAAACAAACGCATTACTTAACTTTACAATCCTCCCGCTGTAATTATCGCCGCTAATCCATCCGCCAATTTCCATCATGGTGGTGTACATGCTGTCCACATCCATAACATCACCTTTAATTCCATTGAGTTCAATACGGTCGCCAGGTTGATATACATTAAACAAAAGAATATAAATAGAGCCTACAATACTTAAAATAAGTTCTTGCAAAGCAAACGCTAATCCAGCTGTTAGAATACCAATTACAAGGGTAAGATCTTTAATAGCACCCGAAAAATAGGTGATTGCCAATACTGCTAAAAGAAAATAGCCAAAAACCTCCACGCCTTTTTGAGCCTTGTACCTTATAACTGTGTTGGATATTTTCTTTTTTAAATAAGCTCTTATTAATTGCATGCCCAAAACAAGAATAGCTACTAGGATAATAAATTTAAGAGCCGTCCAAATAAAAGGATAGTCTTTAAACCATGATTGTATGTTTTCTAGTTCTGGCATGATATTTTATTTAACATGTTTTGTGAATTTAAATACGTTTTGCTGTCGTGCTCAATTATGCAAATTTAGATTATAATAAAATATATACATTTAAATTAGCGGGATTCGTAGACCCTCAAACTATTCCGTTATCTACTACTTGAAAAACAAGCGATTATCAACAAAATTAAGATAAAAAACTGTTTTAAGATTATCTATTTTTTTTACTATTATAAAGTTTGTAGCTATTTTATCGTGGACTAAAACTGGGTTGTTGGAGGTTTCATTAATGGCATTATAAAATTAGATTCGTTTAATAACGGCATCTTTCATAACTGCAAAATCCGTTTTTAGAATAGATACTATTTTACTCACAACTACAGCAATAGCATCTTAAGGCTTATATGATGTTGTGTTGTTTAAAATAGCATCTTCTAACGTAATATTAGTAATTAGCGCTAAATGTTGAACCATTGGGATTTTACCAAAAGTCCTTAAAATGATTGATAATGAAACGAATTTTAATAGTGGATTGTAAAGTAAAAAAGTAAATCTGCTAAAAGGATAAAAATGGATATACTAAACCAATACATGATGTTATTGCGCTTACTTTTTAATTTCAATCTTAATTATATTCCATTTTTTGTTTTTTCCTTGAATCGCATATAAGTCATCTTCCAAATATTTTGAAGTAATAGGAGGAGTAGCTCTCAAATACTTCTTATCCAAAACTACCGAAATGCCTTCTTGGGTTAAATAATAATTAACTTCACCTTCTGTATTAACAAGCACTTCAAAGTAATTATAATCGACCATGTCTTTACCTAAAGCTGTATTTTTTCCAATAACCCGTTTATCTAATTTTAACGCAATAGCTTTGCCATCATTAAAATTATAAACGTTTAGATACTCCGGCTCTATGACTGTTTTTCCTGATTTATCTATAAAACCAAAATAAGAAATACCAGCTTTTTCTTCCACAATCTGGCATCTTGAGTCACTAAACATAGGATAATTACCATCATTGCTTTCAGTGGTTGCTAAATCTGATCTAAAATCTATAATAAGATTGCCTTTTTCATCAATAAATGCCCATTTGCCATCTTTTTTAATGGCTGCAACATCATTGTGAAACGGAGAAATAAAATCTACATTTTCAATAATTTGTGCAAATGTAAAAATTGGAAGTAAAACGCAGGTTAAAAATAAAAGTACTGTCTTTTTCATAATATATTTATTTTAATTGTTATCATTTTTTTAATTCAATATTTAGTCTGGCAAGCATTATAAGTTCAGCTTTATTCTGACCGGAAAAACTTGCAGATATTTTTCCAACGGTTTTTAAGATTAACGAATTTAGTTTAGAAGTAAACATGAATTCATTTTGCTTTTTGAAACTAATAAAACTGCTAAAGCAATCATTAGTATTATAAGATTTAAACTTATTAAGTTCATTAAATGTACTCATTATGATTTGTTCAGAAATATTTTTAGATACTAAAGGCGTAATGTTTTTATGAATCCAATATTCTTTTACTAATTCCTCAACTTTTTTAATTTCCTCATCTCTAACTACATTGTCTGCGGCAGCAATGGCGTAAAACAATTTACCCAAATTTTGGTAAAACTCAAGCGTTGTATTGCTGTCTATATTCATGATGTTACTGTATTTGACTGTAAACTACGATGTTATTTAACTAAAACCTATGATATATATCAGTTTGAAGAAAATAAACACGATGATACTTTGCTCAAAATCTTTTAGTTAGCTAAAATATTTACAAAACGTGTTGTTGTTTTATAAGGTTTCTTTAATTGTACAGGTTAATTGTTAATTAGCACGCTATTTATATTTAGTCGTGTATATATTCCAATAAAAGCTTTAAACTTATTATCTTAAGCTTGAGAGAATTGTATTTTCAACTTAAAAAACAACCTATAAAAAATCTAGTTTTAGCAAGTATTTGGCGGTTAAATACTTGTTTTTTTATTAGTTTCATAGCTTAATCCAAAACGTATTAAGCGCTTGTTTAAAGACCTTAATCGTAATTATGGCGATGAATTATTACCTTTAAAACAATTGGCGCAATTCTAAAATTTTAAAATAGAGATTCTTCATATTAAAAAAGAAGATGATCTTTCAGGAGTACAGGACTATAATCTAGACCAATGAAAGATTGCTCTAGAAAATTATCCGCATAATTTCCATTGGATTTCAAAGGGTGTAAAGAAAGATCAGGCTATTAAAGAATTTATTAAAGATTTTGATGTCAATATTTTGGTAATGATAAATTATCAACATAGTTTTATCGAAAGTATAATTAAAGAGCCTGTTATTAAAAAAAATAGGATTTCAGCCTAGCATTCAATTTTTGGTCATTCCATGTTTAAGCTGATATAAATCATTTTATTAGAAGGGATAAAACTTTAATTTTGCATTAGAAAATCAAATTAAAAATATTTATGAGACATCACATTTTACTACCTACAGATTTTTCAGGCAATGCATGGAGCGCCGCTCTTTATGCAATAAACTTATACGCCGATGAACCTTGTACGTTCTATTTTTCCCATGCTTGGACTTTTTTAAATACAGGCGCTAGAACACATGTTTCTGAAAGTTATTTAGATCCACTAAAAGCTAAATCAAAAGAAAAATTAGCGGCTATAAAGGATCGTGCTAAAATTGAAAGTAAAGATAGAGATCATAAATTTGAAACATTTTTTTGCATTGGTTCATTGATGGACTCTATAGAAATTGCCATTAAAAAGCACAATGTAAGTCTGATCGTTATGGGTACCAAAGGAGCTACAGGAACTCAAGAGTTTCTATTTGGAAGTAATACCGTTACGGTTATTAATAAAATGAGACAACGTCCTGTTATGTTAGTCCCAGAGAATGTTAATTTTGTAAAGCCAACTCACATTGCTTTCCCTACTGATTTTAATAGGTTTTATGGTGAAGAACTAAAATCTTTAAAACAATTAGCAGACTTGCATAAATCTCAAATCGAAATTGTTCATATAAATAAAAAGGAACAGCTAAATGAGAAACAGCATTCTAATTTAGAAATGTTAAATACTTATTTTAAAGACTACGAACATAACTTTAATTGGATAACGGAGTCTGGCAAAAAAGAACAAGCCATAACAAGTTTTATTGAGGATAACGATATTAATATCCTTACAATGATTAATTATGAGCATAGTTTTGTTGAAAACCTAATTAAGGAGCCTATTATTAAGAAAATGGGATTCCATTCTATAATTCCATTTCTGGTAATTCCACGTGTAGATTAGTACGTATTATTTAAATTTGAAAAGTATAATAATATCAAATTGTATTGAATTCAAGGTGATGCCGATTAGTTTATTATCTATTATTAATTAAAATTTATAAGGAGAATAGTTGTCAGAAATGAAATTATTCTCCTTTTTTTATACAGATTATGGAATGCCTTAATGTAAGCTCCCCCAAAAACCGAACTGTTTAAAAGTAGAATAATTATCTTAATTTAGACAGTATTATGAGAAAGAGTAAATTTA
>NZ_AFXZ01000014.1 GCF_000224335.1 Bizionia argentinensis JUB59
TGTCCCGTCCTAAAATAGCGATACACAAAAACCGCGTGTATATGAAAACATCAGACAACAAAGGGTATCAGAAGAAAACCCAAAAAGATTATTCGCTTTCTTTTAAACTTCAATTGGTTGAAGATATTGAATCTGGACGCCTCAATAGATTAGAGGCTCATCTTAAATATGGCATTCAAGCTAGATCTACAATTACGCAATGGTTAAGAAAATATGGTACATTTGATTGGGAAAACCTATCCGTTACCACTATGGCAAAGACACCAGAACAGCGAATCATTGAATTAGAAGCTAAAGTAACCCTTTTAGAGAAACAGAAAGCACGAGCAGAGCACCTTGCCGAACGAGCTGATAAGAAAGTTATTATTTTTGATATGTTAGTTGATATGGCTGAAAAAGAATATGATATTCAAATAAGAAAAAATTACACACCCAAGTTATCGACCAATATCGAGAGCAAGCCAAAGAAACACTAGTTTCTACCTGTGGATTACTTGGGGTAAATAGACAGGTATATTATAGAACTAAAAAATCAAGATTACGCAAACAAAATTTAGCGCAACAGGTAATTAATTTGGTTCGCGAGTTAAGAATCAGGATGCCACGTTTAGGTACAAGAAAATTATATTATTTATTAGAAGATAAGTTAAAAAAGTTGAAAGTTGGGCGAGACAAACTTTTTAGAATACTAAAAGCCAATCATTTATTAATTATTCCGAAGAAATCATATCATATTACAACAGACTCACATCACAGGTTTAGAAAGCATAAAAATATAGTTTGTAATCTAAAGATAACTAAACCAGAACAGGTTTGGGTGAGTGACATCACGTATGTTGGACGTCGAGAAAATCCAAGTTACCTCGCATTAATTACAGATGCTTATTCAAAGAAGATCGTAGGATTTAATGTGTCTAATAGTTTATCGGTTCAAGGTTCATTAAAAGCATTATATATGGCTCTGAAAAATAGATATTATAAAGAGCAACCTTTAATCCATCATTCTGATAGAGGTTTACAATATTGCTCAAATGATTATCAAGAACTACTTGATAAAAATGGAATAAAGGCAAGTATGACAGAAAAATATGATCCTTATGAAAATGCGGTAGCAGAGAGGATAAATGGAATTTTAAAACAGGAGTTTAATATCGCTAAATATGAGGTAAACCTAAAAATAAAGAAACAAATCATTAATGAATCGATCAAAATTTATAATCAAGAAAGACCTCATTTATCAAATCATATGTTAACACCGAACCAAATGCATAAACAAAGCAAAATAGAAATGAAAACTTATAAATCAAAAAAGCTGAACAATCAAGTCATTGTTCAGCTTTAAATATTAAATTTAATCCTTTATTAATCTGTATCGATTATTCAGGACTAGACA
>NZ_AFXZ01000013.1 GCF_000224335.1 Bizionia argentinensis JUB59
GTATTAGCTCGATTATCTTGTCAATTTCTGTATCAATTCAGTTAATGATAATTTAAATTGCTCACCAGAAATCATATTCTTTAACGTATAAATACCATTATTCATTTCATTATCACCAACTAAAACAACAAAAGGAATTTCACGTTTGTTCGCATGATTCATTTGCTTTTTCATTTTAGCATTATCCGGATATAGTTCTGCGTTCACACCATTTAAACGCAATTGTTTAATCGCTTTTAAACTAAATAAAGCTTCTGCTTCACCAAAATTTATAAACAATACATCAATATTTTTAGTAACAGTTTCTGGAAATAAATTAAGCTCTTCCAAAACTAAATAAATACGATCTAAACCAAAACTAATTCCTACACCACTCACGTCTTTTAATCCAAAAATACCGGTTAAATCGTCATAACGACCACCGCCACCAATAGATCCCATACTCACACCTTCTGGTGCAGAGACTTCATAAATAGCTCCAGTATAGTAATTTAAACCACGCGCTAATGTAACGTCTAATTGTAATTTAGCTGTCTCTAAACCTAATTCTGAAATGGCGTTGTCTATAAATGCTAATTCGGCTATTCCTTTTTTGCCTTCTTCCGAAGAACTTAAAATAGTTTTAAGCTGTTCAATTTGCGAATTGAAATCGCCAGACAATGTAAAAAGTGGTTGTAATTTATCAATTCCTTCTTGGGGAATACCTTTTTCAAGCATTTCCGTTTTTACTTTCTCCTCACCTATTTTGTCTAGTTTATCTAAAGCTACAGTAAAATCAATCAATTTATCACTGGCACCAATTACTTCGGCTATTCCAGATAAAATTTTACGATTGTTGATTTTTATAGTGACGCCTTCCAATTTTAAGGCCGAAAACACCATATCATATAGTTGCACAAATTCTACTTCTTGCCATAAAGATGTGGAACCAACAACATCTGCATCACATTGATAAAACTCTCTAAAGCGTCCTTTTTGTGGTCTATCTGCTCTCCAAACTGGTTGCATTTGGTAACGCTTAAACGGAAACTCAATCTCGTTTTGGTGTTGTACAACGTAACGTGCAAACGGAACGGTTAAATCGTAGCGCAAAGCTTTCTCGGAGATTATTGCCGTGATTTTATTAGAATCTTTTTCAGCATACAAGACCTCGTTCACCTTATTTAAATAATCCCCAGAATTAAGAATTTTAAAAATCAGTCTATCGCCTTCTTCTCCATACTTACCCATTAGAGTATCAGAATTTTCAAAACTTGGTGTTTCTATTGGTTGAAATCCAAAGGTTTCAAATTGCTTCTGAATGGTTTGGGAAATATAATTTCGCTTTGCAACTTGCTCTGGATTAAAATCGCGTGTGCCTTTTGGTATGCTTGGTTTTTGTGCCATGTTAAACCCTACGAAAGCAGGAGTGTGTTAAATGATTATCAATTAGAGATTTCATACTAAAACAACAGGGTTTATGTATGGAATTTCTTTATGGTTCAAATATAATGAATAATGCAGATGCCATAAAACCAAAAGGTGCTTAAATTATATTCAAATCAAACCTTTTTTAAAATCAAACACATATAAATCTATAAGGAAATATGGAAATTAAAAAAAAGATGTTCAGGTAATTTTTGACATTTACTGCTTTAACATTTTACAATATGCAACTGTATTAAATAACGAGTATATAAATCCTATAATTTTCTTTTATTACTACTAAAAAACCTCAATACATATAAAAATTTGGTTATTTTTGCGCTACCTACTTATAATAAACCCGAATAAACTATGCTAAAAAATTACTTATTTTTATTGATATTCTCCTTTTCATTTTTAAATTCATTTTCGCAATCTGATTGTTCGGGAGCTCAGGCCTATATAGTATATGCGTTATCGAATTCTAATTCAGCTTTAGAAGCAAATAATTTAACCCATGCCAAATATTATGCGGCCAAAGCAAAAGAGTCTTTTGAGAATGTCCAGGAATCTCTAAAGGATTGTCAATGTGACCAGGTTGATGATTTTGTCTATGATGCCATAGCCTACTTATCTAAAGCCGAATCTGCCGAAAAAAAAGAAAAAGCTTATTACTATGCCCAAAAAGGAAAAGAGTTAGCTCAAGCTACCATTGAAAAGCTGGATAGATGCACCATGACAGGATCGGGAAGTGACGTCTCGTCTAACACCACATACGAAGCGGATGAACTATCATCTATTGCAAAGCAACAAGAGCAATTAAAGCAACAGCAACTAGCTTTACAACAAAAGCAGGCTGAATTAAAACAACAATTAATCCAAAAGGAAGCACAAGAATTAACGCTCAAAAAAGAAGTCCTTATCTCTAAAATGACTTCAGTGGTTAAAAACAATATTAGAACGTTCAATGATGCTTTAAAAAACTTTAATTGTACAAACGAAATTTTGGAAGATTCTTCTAATCAAATTGATTTAAACAACCAATCTTTAGAGTCTATCAGATTGCATTTTATTAATATACTTACTGAACTATCCTCTGAATATACCCTTAAATTAAAAAGCTGCATATAGTTATACGCTATGCCTTTTTAGATTAGATAGATTTAAGATCTATCAACAACTTAAAAAAAACCCTCTGTAATTTCTTGGAGTATCAAGAAACACAGGGGGTTTTATATATGTATTTTAAGTTAAACTAAAATCTTAAAAGAAGCTAGCTCAGTTTATAAACGTATTTTAACTAATGAGTTGATGTATGTATTTATACAAATCTCCTTTAGTAATAACACCACCTTGTTGAATTAATTGAAATTTATCAGAATTCTTATCTTTAGAGTATTCTTTTTTAGCTTGAGAAAACTCAACATCCTCATCCATTAGGTTCTCTCGTAACCAACTAAAACCTTCTGGTGTTGTTAAATCAATTGGGTTTTTAATTTTAATGGCAACTAGTTTCATGGTATCATCTTTTAAATGAAACAAATGAATTTGCTGTGGCGATATATGTTCAATATAGTCTACTTTGTTTA
Source organism: Bizionia argentinensis JUB59 (assembly GCF_000224335.1). Lineage (GTDB taxonomy): Bacteria > Bacteroidota > Bacteroidia > Flavobacteriales > Flavobacteriaceae > Algorimicrobium > Algorimicrobium argentinense. Next base: position 2,994 of record NZ_AFXZ01000013.1, read on the forward strand.
ATACACCTTCCCAAACTAAATCGCTAAAAACGTCTAATTCTTCCTCAGCTACTTCGGGTTTGTTGATTTTAATATCCGTCCACTCATCGGCTGTTATGGTCTGTGTCGCTAGAAAATTAATAAACTCTTGATTCAATTCTTCAAATTGTTCTTTGGTTAATCTTGCGTATTTCATGGTAAAAAATTATTTTGTTATTCTTTTATTTTTCAATATTTAAAGCTTTTGCCGCTTCAAATGGTCTATCGGTTGCAAAGATATCGATTCCTAATTTACGCCATTTCATGTAAAGACCATCACCTTTGGCTTCCGCTTGTTTATCCAAGTTACCAAGGGTTCCTAACATGGTTTTAATGCCATTTTCATGAAGATTAGTATATAAGCTTTTGTCTGATAGTCTAGTTCCCGTAAAAGCCAACATATTTTGAGTTGGTATATTGGATTCCAATAACCAGTCTAATTCCTCCTGATTTCTAGCAGAAACGGAAAGCAATAAATCGGGTGCTAAATTGTACGCCTTATTGGCTTGCTCCATATCGTAGGTAATAATTAGTGCAATGTCTTCAGCTTGCGCATCTCTAATTTCTTGAATGACATCCGCGACATCCACACTACGTTTAATATCTACTGTCAAAATAGCTTGATTGGCTTTGGACCAGCTTAAAACATCGGAAAATTTTGGAATTTTAAAATTGGTAACGTTTCCAAAGTCATCCTTCATATTAAAAGCTAAAAGTTCATCATAAGTATATTGCGTTAATTTACCAGTTCCTGTTGTGGTACGCTCCAAAGTATTATCATGCAATAAAACTAATACCCCATCTTTGGTTTTAGCAATATCAATTTCGAATACCGCCGCAATACTATCGTTAACATATTTAATGGTTTCTAAACAATTCTCCGGATAATTTAGCAACCCTACGCCACCGCGGTGAACACTAATCCATGGTGTATGATCAGGCTGATATTTAAAAACCTCAATTAAAGCTGAGGGTTTCAAGGACGATTCAGGATTTCCCTTAACCTGTTTGCTATTATCTTTACATGAAAAGATTAATAAAAAGGCAAAAACATAAAAAATTCTCATAATTAAATTCTTTAAAAAATTAAATTAAAAAAACCGTTTAGAATGACTCTAAACGGTTTTTATTGTACTATACAGAGTGCGGCTATTAAGCTTGTGCAATAACTTCGAATGGTAATTCAACAGTTACTTCTCTATGTAAACGAATAACAGCATCGTATTGACCTAGACGCTTGATATTTCCACCAATAAGATTGATGAATTTTCTATCAATAGTTTGTCCTTCTTTTTCTAAAGCCTCTACTAAATCTGCTTTGGTTATAGAACCAAATATTTTATCTCCAGCTGATGCGCCTTCAGTAGCTTTAGCTGTAATTTTGATTTCTAAAGATCTGATAGCTTCAGCAATTTTAGTTGCCTCATCAATAATTTTCTTTTCTTTAAATGCACGTTGCTTTAAGTTTTCAGCTAATACTTTCTTTGCAGAAGTTGTAGCTAAAATGGCTTGACCATGAGGAATTAAAAAATTTCTCCCATAACCGTTCTTTACTGTTACAACATCGTCTTTAAATCCTAAACTTTCAACGTCTTGTTTTAATATAAGTTCCATTGTTATGAGTGTTTTATTTTAATAAATCGGCCACATACGGCATTAATGCTAAGTGACGTGCTCTTTTAACTGCTACAGACACTTTTCTCTGGTATTTTAAAGAAGTTCCTGTTAAACGTCTTGGTAAAATTTTACCTTGCTCGTTTACAAAACCTAATAACCAGTCTGGATTTTTATAATCCACATATTTGATACCAGATCTTTTAAAACGACAGTATTTTTTCGCTTTATTGGTATCTATGTTTAGCGGTGTTAAATATCTAATTTCACCGTCTTTCTTTCCTTTTGCTTGTTGCTCTATAGATGACATAATTACGCTTTTTCTTTAAGTTTAACTCTTCTTCTTTCTGCCCAAGATATAGCATGCTTATCTAGGGTTACAGTTAAGTAACGCATAAAACGTTCGTCACGTCTAAACTCAACTTCTAATGGATTGATAACTTCGCCATCAACTTGGAATTCGAATAAGTGATAAAAACCACTTTTTTTGTTTTGAATTGGGTAAGCTAATTTTTTCAAGCCCCAATCCTCTTTGGATATCATCTTCGCTCCTCTAGAAACAAGAAATTCTTCGTATTTCTGTACTGTTTCCTTTATCTGTACTTCAGATAAAACGGGATTTAAGATGAAAACAGTTTCATAATGATTCATAAAAATCTATTTTATAGTTAAAAATGAGTGCAAAAGTAATAGTTTATTTCAAATTTTACAACATTCCAGCAAAGAATCTTCATATTTATTTTTCACACCAAAAACAGTGTTAACTAAAAGTTAAAACAAACGTTTTAACGATGATTCTTGTTTTTTAACCGAATATATTGTACTATTGTCGATACCTTAATCGATAAAAAAAATGTTATGATTCTAAACTGTGTAGTAGTTGACGACTCCGCGATACAACGTCTGTCCATAGTTAAGCTAATTGAGAATCATCCTTCTCTTAACCTAATAGCCGAATATAGCAGTGCTTTAGAAACAAAAAATGGTTTAAACACTTATAAGGTAGACCTTATTTTTTTGGACATTGAAATGCCTGTTTTAAATGGCTTTGAGTTATTGGACGTTTTAAATAATAAACCTCAAATTATATTCGTTACTGGTAAAACTGAATATGCCTTTAAAGCATTTAATTATGATGCTACAGACTATTTACACAAGCCTATTACTAGAGAGCGTTTTAATACGGCAGTTGACAAAGCTGTTGAGCAACATAAACTAAAATTAGATTTTAACGAAACTGAAGGTGAACATATTTTTGTGAAAAGTAACCTAAAGAAACGTAAAGTATACATCAAAGATATTAAATGGATTGAAGCTTTAGGCGATTATGTAAAATTAGTTACTGAAGAAACCAGCCTAGTAGTATTATCTACCATGAAAGCCTTTGAACATGAATTGCCAGAAGGTAAATTTTTAAGAATTCATAAATCTTATATTGTAAATTTAGACAAGGTAGACCGATTTAACAGTAAGAATGTTGAAGTAGGGACTTACGAAATTCCTTTGAGTAGAAATAAAAAGACCCAACTGGTCGATGCACTAAACAATATTTAAAACACCATCCTGATCTAAGCATCAGGATTTTTTTTTTGCTTTATTATTTTTCAATTTTAAACGATTTCCTATTGAAGTTCTTAACTGCCCGCCTATCGGCAAACAAGCGCTCGAACTGAAATTTTCGCATTATTATAGAATTTTACGTTTTTTAAACACGTGATCTCAATTTATTTCTCCTAATAATTATCCACATTTAGTATTACACGAATTGGCCTAAAATCCTTCACACTAGAAAAACTACTATTTATTTTTAAAATAGATGCCTTGGTTTTCGCAAGCGATTGTTTACTCGGAATTTTAATCAATATGTTTTTATGATACTGATTACGAATCCTTGAAACTGGAGGAAACTCCGGTCCTAAAACATTATCCTTAAAAACCTGTCTCAAGGATTTGGCAAACCAATCGGCTCCAACATTTACCTTGTTATAATCTCTATGTTTTAAGGTGATTTTAATTAATCGATAAATTGGCGGATACTTGAAATTATACCGATCATCCATTTGTTCTTTATACATTTTCAAATAGTTATTGGATGATACTTGTTGTAAAATATTATGATGTGGATTGTAAGTTTGTATCACCACTTTTCCCCGCTTATCCGTTCGTCCTGCTCGTCCTGACACCTGCAAAAGCAATTGAAAACTGCGCTCATGAGCTCTGAAATCTGGAAAATTCAGTAAATTATCGGCATTCATAACACCTACTAGCTTCACGTTTCTAAAATCTAAACCTTTGGTAAGCATTTGGGTACCAACCAAAATATCTACTTCTTGATTTTCAAACGTACTAATAATTTTTTCATAGCCATATTTGCCACGCGTGGTGTCTAAATCCATACGCGCTACTTTATGGTCCGGAAACAATAAGCTCACCTCCTTCTCTACTTGCTCGGTTCCAAATCCCTTATTATCGAGCTCTACACTTCCACAAGCTTCACATTTTTTAATCATAACGCTATTATAGCCACAATAGTGACAACGTAACTGATCGCGGTATTGATGATAAGTTAAACTAACATCACAACTCGGACATTGCGGTGAATGACCACAAGTTTCGCATTCAATTATTGGCGAATAGCCTCGGCGGTTTTGAAATAATATAATTTGATGTCCATCTGCTAACGTTTCGGTCATTTCCTCAATCAACCGATCGCTAAAATGACCTTTCATCCGTTTGCGTTTGTGCTTGTCTTTAATATCAACAAGCTCTACTTCAGGCATCAATACATCATTAAAACGGGTGGTTAATTCTACTAATCCATATTTTTGCTGCTGGGCATTAAAATAAGTTTCCAAACTTGGTGTTGCCGAGCCTAAAAGTGTTTTGGTTTTGAAAATATTTGCTAATACAATTGCCGTATCTCGCGCATGATAACGTGGAGCTGGATCAAATTGTTTATAGGATTGCTCATGTTCTTCATCGACAATTACTAATCCTAAATCGTGAAATGGCAATAAAACTGAAGAACGTGCGCCCAGAACAATCCGCGCTTTCGGCGAATTACTCAACACTTGGTTCCAGACTTCTACACGTTCGTTAGATGAATATTTAGAGTGAAAAACAGCGACTTGCTCTCCAAAATAATTTTGTAATCGCGATACCAATTGTGTCGTTAAAGCAATTTCTGGTAAGAGATACAAAACTTGCTTACCCTGCTTTATGGCATCCTCAATGAGCTTGACATATATTTCTGTTTTCCCAGATGACGTAACACCATGAAGTAAAACAATATTCTGATTTTCGAAAGAATCCAAAATTTCTTTTATAGCCACTTCTTGCGCTTCATTTAAGCGTTTGGAACCTTCAACTTCCTGATCGTCATGCTGGACTCGATCGGTTTGAACATGATACTCTTCTAGAATCTCTTTGTCAATCAAGGTTTTTACTATAGCTGAAGAACTATTACTTGCCGTTGTTAAATCGGAAACAGGAATGGGTTTTTTACTTCTTGCGGTTAATGAAAAAAGTGTCATAACTACTTCCCGTTGTTTGGGCGCGCGACTTAATTCTTCCAACAAAACCTGTAAAGCATCTTGGTCATGAAACTTATTTTGAAGCTTCACATAACGGACTAATTTCGGTTTGTATTTATCGAAAATTTCTTCATGAACGAAAATCGCTTCTTTTTCTAAAAGACGCTTCACCAATGGCAGCACATTCTTCTTATCAACAATATTACTGATGTCCTGAATTTTTAAAGAAGACTGATGCTGTAAGGCTTCATAAATTAAAAACTCATCATCTTTTAAATCTGCTACATTAATTTCTAAAGCCATATTTTTAGAAATAATAGTTTCACTATCTAAAATAAAAGCGCCTGGAAGAGCAGCCCGCATCACATCTCCAATCGCACACATATAATAACTTGACATCCATTCCCATAACTGAAACTGTGTTTCGGTTACTATAGGCGTATCATCTAAAATTTGATGAATCTCTTTAGCGTCATAAATTAACGGTTGATTGTTATGAATAGCCTGAACTATTCCGGTATAAATTTTACGCTTCCCAAAAGGAACAGAAACACGCATTCCAGGTTTTATAAATTCAGATTCGGCTTCAGTAATGCTGTATGTGAAGCTGTTTTCAATGGGAATAGGCAATATGACATCAATAAAATGTAATTTCATATTAAAATCCTTTTTTTAATCGGTTCAACGACGCATTTAACTCATAGCCCATTAATAAAATATTACTGTTTAGCCATAGGTAAAATAGCAAAATTAAAAGTGCGCCAATAGAACCGTAAAGCTCGTTATATTGGGAGAAATTAGTAATGTAAATCCCAAATAAATACGAGGTTAAAATTATTAAAAACGTTGTAAATAAAGCGCCAACTGAAAAGAACCGTGAGGCTTTCCCTTCCCGAGTTCCAAAATAATATAAAGTGGCAATTGCCATATAAATCATGGTTACAAAAAATACATATTTAACAATAGGAATCCATATAAGTGTATTTTCTTTATCCATATACCCATAGGTTTCTAGATTTCCAATAATATAAATTTGAAAATACCCAAAAAAGGCTACAGTAAGGATAGATAGAAAAGCTAAAATTAAAGCTACACCTAAAGCATACAGATATTGTTTAACAATATTTCGCGATAATTGCTCATGATATGAACTTTCAAAACCTGCAAAAACAGCACTAATTCCATTTGCCATTAAGGCTATAGAAACTAAAAAAACAGACGATAATAATCCGCCACGTTCTGAACTATCTATATTTTCAAAAATATTAGCGAAGAAAAAATCGGAAGTACTTGGGGGTAAAAATGAGTTTAGAAAGCGCTGAAATTCTATTTTAAAATCGTCAATCGGAATATAAGGGATAACAATTAATACAAATAGTAAAAAAGGAAAAATAGCCGTAAAAAAGTTAAATGCTATAGCGCTCGCTCGTGTGGTTAAAGCACCTCTAGCGATTCCAATGGTATAAAGCTCAAGTAAATCATACAAAGACAAGCCTTCCAGGCCAGGCAACTTAATTTTCTTTAAAAACTTGACTACCACGTTGACAACGGGAATTTTAGCCAATTTTTCTTCTACAGGTTGCGACATGAATCTTTTTTAATTTATTTTAAGGTTTCTAAAAGCTTTTAAATTGCTTTCAAACTTAAATCCATATTATAAACGGAATGTGTTAAGGCACCTGATGAAATATAATCCACGCCACATTCGGCATAGTTTCTAATAGTTTCTTCTGTAATACCGCCAGAACTTTCTGTTAAACATTGATTGCCAATTAAAGAAACGGCTTTTTTAGTGTCTTCGTAATTAAAATTATCTATTAGAATTCTATAAACACCTTCTGTTTTAAGAATCTCTTTAATTTCATCTAGATTTCTAGCCTCCACGATTATTTCTAAATCGCGATTTGTATCCTTTAAATATTGCTTTGTTTTTTCAATTGCTTTTGTAATACCACCAGCAAAATCTATGTGATTGTCTTTAAGCATAATCATATCATACAATGCAAATCTATGATTTTCACCACCACCTATTTTAACCGCCCATTTTTCCAAAGCGCGAATACCTGGCGTTGTTTTTCGCGTGTCTAACACCTTGGTTCCTGTACCTTCTAATAAATTTACAAACTCTTTGGTTTTAGTGGCAATGGCACTCATACGCTGCATAGCATTTAGCACCAATCGTTCTGCTTTTAAAATTGATTGCGAAGAACCTTCGACATAAAAAACAATATCCCCATATTTAACAGGTTTGCCGTCTGCAATCAATGTTTCCACTTTTAAATCTTTATCGATATAGGCAAATACTTTTTTAGCCAATTCTACACCGGCTATAATACCCTCATCTTTTACTAAAAGTTTTGCTTTTCCATTAGCATCTGCAGGAATACAAGCCAATGAACTGTGATCGCCATCACCAACATCTTCACGAATAGCATTAACAATAATTAATTCTACTTCTTTATTAAATTGATCTTGAGTTATCATGATTTTACTGTTTTAGACACTACGAAAATATAGCATTTTTAATTAAATTATCTCTATCAACTGGAAAAAAAGAAAATAGGTTTTTCTAATCAGTTTTAAAGATGGTTTTTTCATCTTTCCTTTACCATTACGAATTACCAATTACCTTATTTATTAATTTCAAAAAGAACAGTTAAAACGCTATATTTTAAAGAGAAACAAATAGAGCTTTCATACAATCCTTAATTTTAGTTTAAAAATATTCAGAAAAGATATAAATTTGCACATGACCATTAAACTTCTTGCCATAGGCAAAACCGATAATAAACAACTGCAAGCGTTAATTGACGATTATCAAAAGCGGTTGTCGCATTATATTAAGTTTGAATTTGAAATCATTCCAGATTTAAAAAAGGTAAAAAACTTAAGCGAAACACAACAGAAAGATAAAGAAGGTGAGCTTATATTAGCGAAACTATCACCAACCGACACGCTTATTTTATTAGACGAGAATGGTAAACAATTGCATTCGGTAGGGTTTTCAGAATATATTCAGAAGTATATGAATTCTGGGATAAAGCAATTGGTATTTGTCATTGGTGGCCCATATGGTTTTTCGGAAGCTGTGTACCAAAAAGCACAAGGTAAAATGTCCTTATCCAAAATGACATTTTCTCACCAGATGATACGATTATTTATAGTTGAGCAGTTTTATCGTGCCTTTACTATTTTAAAAAACGAACCGTATCATCATCGGTAAGATAATTGTTTATTTAGTAGACATCGCGTGTTTACGCTTTTTAAGCTGAACCTCTAAATCGCTAATGGTTTCTTTTACGGCAGCTTCAAAATTTTTCTCATCTGAAATAGCATAAATTCGTGGCCCTGGCATACTTAATTCCATGCTACATATAAAACCATCTTCTTTAGTACCTGGGCCTTTTTTAAACTGAACATCACAGTTAATTAACCATTCGTATTTTTTTATTAAAGATTGTAATTTATCTTGAGTAAAAGCTGTTAAAGACTCGCTCGTATCTAGGTTTACGTATTGAAAATTTATTGTCATAAGTTAGAGTGTTTATTGTTATTAAAATACAAATATAATAGCTTAATATATTTTTAAAAATGATTTTCATCATAGTTTTAAATATTAAGCATAATTACACCTTAAAAGTATCAAATTTTCAGAGTTTAAAAGAGACTTTATAAAAGGATTAACTATTTTTCTATTTTCTAGAACCCAATTTATAGCCAAATGCTAATTTAGCTTTACTTAAACTAAAAAGCTGCGTGTTGTCAAAATCTAAACTCGTTGAATACGCACTACCATTATATATTAAACTAATATAATACCGTTTCACATTGTAGAATAAGGCAGCAGTATAATCTACTTTATAAAGGAATGGGTTTGAAGGTTTATAACTATCGTCCATAAGTTTTACCTTTTTATTCATTACAGCAATCCCTGGCATAACATTAACCGAGGCAACAAAATTATGTGGTAGCATAAAAGCGGATAAGAATCCCCCCATAACACCAACGCCATTTGAGCTATACTTTTTTATGTTTGCTTGTTCATTATAGTTAAAAGCGCCTTGCTCGGTTAATATCGTGCTTTTTCCTGAAAAATAGTCGAAAACTGCAAATCCCCCTATACCTCCAGTAATATAAATATCTTTATTTTTTTGTGCTAAACCTGCTTTTAGTAATGAGAATGAAAATTCAATTTCCGATAAGGTGTATAGATAATTAATACCCACTGTTGCCGACTTAATATCGCCTCGAAATATGGTAGGTTCGTCATAATTATTTCTAACATTATAACCTTTATAGGTCTGAACATACAGATTAACAAAATGATTTTTTCCAATAATCGTCGTACCTTGCAAATCAAATCGACTGGTAATTTCGTCCTTATTAGTTTTAAGATTAAAAGCTACATCTACTAAAATTTTCCGACTCGCAAAACCCACTCCAACACCAAATGGATTATTAGGAGTAAATCTTGTTTTTGAATCATCATCTCTAACGGTAAATCGCTTCACTTTATAATTTGAAAAAATTCTTAACGAATAATTATCTATGTCATGATCGATAAATAAACTGTCCACAACTTTAACAACTCCTAAAGAATCGACATCTTTCAAAATTTGAGACTGCATAGAATAACCACTCAAAAAACAAACACTAAAAAGAAGAAGTGTGATTCTCATAAAGATCAATTTGTTTACCTGTCTCCAGATTTTAAATTATATTTGTAATGAGATAAAAATACATTAAAAATTATAAAATGCAACTCGTTTTCGCCACAAACAATTCAAATAAAATAAAAGAAGTTCAGCAATTAATCCCTGACCATATTACGTTATTGAGCCTTAAAGATATAGGTTGCCATGTGGATATTCCTGAAACACAAAATACGATAGAAGGTAATGCTATTCAAAAAGTAAATTATATAATAGAACATTATGGCTATAGTTGTTTTGCGGATGATACTGGATTAGAAGTTAATGCTTTAAATGGTGAGCCAGGCGTTTATTCAGCACGATATGCTGGAGCGCAGCGAAACGCAGATGATAATATGAATAAACTTATAAAGAGTTTAGAAAACAATGAAGACCGTAGGGCTCAATTTAAAACGGTTGTTGCTTTACATTTAAACGGTAAATTAAAAACATTTACTGGCATTTGTAAAGGCACAATAACAGAAACAAAATCAGGAACCGATGGCTTTGGCTACGACCCTATTTTCAAGCCGGAAGGTTACACCAAGACTTTTGCTGAAATATTAATGGAGGAGAAAAACCAAATTGGACATCGCGGAAAAGCCGTTAAGCAATTGGTGGAATATTTAAACACACTATAAAAGACAATTATAATCTAACAGAGCATTTAGCTGATTTTTAATTTAGGGCCTTTTCAGGCATTTAAAACTACTCTGCCAAATTTAAATCTAACACCAATGACTTATAAAGTAGTATACTCAACTATTACGGGAAACACAAAAATCCTTGCAACAGCGATAAAAGAGACATTAAGCAAAAAGTTTTGCACATATTTTGGTGAAGTAAGCGAAAGTAAAAATGATAAAGCGGATGTTATATTTATCGGTTTCTGCGTACATGAGGGTTCTTGCACGGACGACATAAAACAGTATTTAAAAACTTTAAAAGATGAAAACATTGCAATTTTTGGTACGGCCGGTTTTGGGGGTTCTGAAAGTTATAATAAAACTATATTAGATACTGTAAAAACATATATTTCAGAATCAAATAACATTCTAGGAAGCTTTATGTGTCAAGGAAAAATGACCAAAAACGTTTCAGAGAATTATATTAGTACACTTAAAACGGAACCTGGAAATACGGAAATTACAGATATGATTAATAATTATCATAACGCTCTTTCTCATCCTGATGAAAATGACATCATTGCCGTTCAATTTTTCGCAAACAAGATATTTAGTCAAATCCTATAAATTCTCATAGTTTCGCTATCTTGAATTTTTAAATTTCTATTTACGAATTAAGACTAGCAATCATTATATTAAAATGCTTAAAACTTTCTCATTGACTTCCAGTTTTATAGAAGCAAAGAAATAAAAACCTTATTATTTAGGACGTAAAAACCTATAAGAAAAACTACAGCTTTATGAAACTTAAAAAAATACTTATTGCATGTTTCCTCCTGATTTTTGTGAACCAGATTTACGCGCAAAATGATGTTGTAAAATATAAAAAAGAACCACTAGTCATTGGTGAACAAGTACATTTTGATTCGCAAATCCTGAATGAAAACCGTATATTAAACATATATTTACCGTTAGACTACGGAAAAGATCCGTTACAAACATATCCCGTTATTTATCTACTAGATGGCTCAATGGATGAGGATTTTATTCACATTACCGGCCTCGTTCAATTCGGATCATTTTCTTGGATTAATATGGTTCCCGAGTCTATAGTTGTAGGGATTTCTAATGTAGATCGGGAGAGAGATTTAACCTTCTCTTCTACTGATAAAGAAGATCAGGTAGAATACCCAACAACGGGGAAATCAGAAAATTTTATCCAATTTATTGAAAAAGAATTACAGCCATTTATCCAAAACAATTATAAAATATCAGACTCAAAAACCGTAATTGGACAGTCGCTTGGCGGTCTTTTAGCAACAGAAGTGTTATTTAAAAATCCAGAATTATTCGATAATTACATATTAATTAGCCCCAGTTTATGGTGGGGAAATGAAACCTTATTAACATATACTCCACGACCATTCACATCAAAAAAAAGTGTTTTTATTGCTGTTGGAAATGAAGGCGATATCATGGAGCGATTGACTAAAGAATTATTTGATAAATTAAAGTCTTTACAGGACGAAGATTCAACGATATATTATGAGTTTTTAGAAAATCAGACGCACGGTGACGCACTACATTTAGGGGTTTATCATGCTTTTGATAAGATATTTGGTAAAAAAGAAGACTAATTAAATAATGCGTAAAATATAACAATTACGATTAATTATTAGTTTATCTTTTTTTTTACAATTTAAGGTTGACTACAGGTTTTATTATTTAAAGAATTTGCTCTCATTTCAAAAGTCATCAATTTGACTAAAAGGTAATTTGAAGTATTCGTAGGCCAATTTCATCAAAACATTATTATTAAAAACCTTTTTGTCTATTTGAAATTGTATTATAGGCTACATCATAGAACTTAATAAAAATTAAATGTTTAGACATCAAGGCAAACAAAGAACTTTAAAACACAACTTACGCATTGCTACTGTTTTATCTTTTGTAGCTGGTATTGTAAACGTTACCGGTTTTCTGGCTTTCAAGCAACTAACAACTAATGTAACCGGTCATTTTGCGCTTTTTATAACCGACGTTTCCGAGTTTGAATTTTGGAAAGGCACCATTTTTCTTATTTATATTTTCTCTTTTCTTTTTGGTTCATTTTCATCTAGTTTTTTAATTGAGAAATTTAGAGCCAGCAAACAATTAAATGTCTTTGTTTTACCCACAATAATTGAGTCGTTTATTTTAATATTTGTGGCACTTATTAGTAATGTAATTCAAATAACATATCCTGATCTCATAATTTGCTTACTTCTTTTTGCAATGGGTATGCAAAACTCATTTGTAACTAAAATTTCAGATGCTATTGTAAGAACCACTCACTTAACAGGATTGTTTACAGATTTAGGTATTGAGCTTTCTCAACTATTTTTTCCAGCGACCCATAAAAACCGGGAAAAAATAAAAGAATCTATTAAATTACATATTTATATTATTTGCTTTTTCTTTTTAGGTGGTATGCTAGGTGGCTTTCTTTACGCAAGAATGGGTATGAAATTAAATACTCTAATTTTTGGTGCTATAATTTTATTAATAAGCCTATTCTATGATGACATGAAGTTTAAGCTTATTAAAACAAAAAGGAAATACAGACAAAGAAGAAGGGTGAAACGATCCAACTTAAAAAAAAGAATAATAAATGATTAATTAATTTTATAGTTTTTAGAAAAGAATAAGTGTTCTTGCTATTAAAAATAGAGCTTAAACTCGCACCTCATAGACGGAAATAATAAAAAGAAAATTAATTATATACTCGAGTTTACTGTTTCTGTTAATAAAAAACAATATCTATTTAGCGCTATAATTACCCGAAAATTCTTCACTGTAATCACTTCCTGAAAAATTAAATTGGAGATTATTACTTCAATAGGAATGAAAAACCAAAATAAAAATGTACCTTTGCACGAAATTTCACAGAAACTAAAGTTCTGTTGAATAAAATCCTCAGGGTGAGGGTGTGTTACTGGAAGTTTAGGTTAAGTATGTCGATTCTCTTCTTTTGTAGCACTACAAACATAATCGATTACTTACTAAACAAGAATGAGCACATTCCAAGAATTAGGTCTTAATGACGACCTATTAAAAGCTATTGCAGATATAGGATTTGAAACTCCTAGTGATGTCCAATTAAAAGCAGTACCAATTTTATTAGAAAAAGACACCGATTTGGTTGCCCTTGCGCAAACCGGAACAGGTAAAACAGCAGCATTTGGTTTTCCAATGTTGCAAAAAATCGATATGGATAGCCGCACAACTCAAGGCTTAATCCTATCGCCAACTCGTGAACTTTGTTTGCAAATTACCAACGAAATTAAAGCATACGGTAAATACTGTAATGGTTTAAATGTTGTTGCTATTTATGGTGGCGCAAGTATTACCGATCAAGCACGCGAAGTTAAAAGAGGCGCACAAATTATCGTAGCTACTCCTGGTCGTATGAAAGATATGATTAAGCGTAGATTAGTAGATATCTCTAAAATAAAGTATTCTGTTTTAGATGAAGCTGATGAAATGCTTAACATGGGTTTCAAAGAAGATATTACTGAAATCTTATCTCATACTCCTGAAGAAAAAAATACCTGGTTATTCTCGGCTACTATGCCTAAAGAGGTTTCCAATATTGCTAAAAAATTCATGGTTGATCCTATTGAAATTACAGTAGGAAACAAAAACGAAAGTACAAATCAAGTATCTCATGAATACTATTTAGTAAATGCACGAGATCGTTATGGCGCCTTAAAGCGTTTAGCAGATGCTAATCCAGAAATATTTTCGGTTATTTTCTGTAGAACAAAACGTGATACTCAAAAAGTAGCTGAACAGTTAATTGAAGATGGTTACAGCGCAGGTGCTTTACATGGTGACTTGAGTCAGAACCAGCGTGATTTGGTTATGAAGTCTTTCAGAAACCAACAAATTCAAATGCTTGTTGCAACAGATGTTGCCGCTCGTGGTATTGATGTAGATGATATTACTCACGTAATAAACTACCAATTACCTGATGAACCTGAAATTTACACACACCGATCTGGAAGAACAGGACGAGCTGGTAAAACAGGTATTTCTATGGTTATTGTTTCTAAAAGTGAGGTTCGTAAAATAAAAAGTATTGAGCGCATCATTAAAAAAGACTTTATTAAAAAAGAAGTTCCTGATGGAATGGCTATTTGTGAAGTTCAATTAATGTCGCTTGCCAATAAAATCAACGATACGGAGATTAATCCTGAAATTGATAAATATTTAGAGAGTATCAATGAATTATTTACGGATACAACTAAAGAAGAATTAATTAAGAAATTCTTTTCAGGAGAGTTTACGCGTTTCTTTAATTACTATTCAAAATCACGTATTCAAAACGTAACAGAATCTCGCGGAAGTGATAGCGATGATGGTGGTGGACGCGGCTATACGAGCAATGCCAACGATACACGTTACTTTATTAACGTTGGTCGTAAAGATGGTTATGATTGGATGAAGCTAAAAGATTTCTTAAAAGAAGTTTTAGAGTTAGGTCGTGATGACGTTTTTAAAGTAGATGTTAAAGAGAGCTTTTCATTTTTTACAACCGATAAAGGTTTACAAGAAAAGGTAATCGCATTCTTTACAGACTTCAAACATGATGGACGTTTTGTAAATGTGGAAGTTAGTGAAGATAAAGGTCAAGGAACCAGTAGAAACAAACGTCGTAGTGGCGGTGGTGGATTTGGTGGTGGACGCAAACGTGACGATAGCTCAAGAAGCGAACGTCGTTCAAGTGGCGGACGCAGCGATCGTGGTGATTCTGGAAACAGAGGCACTCGCAGAAGTGATAGCGACTCTAAACCTAGACGCACAGAATCTGCTAGTAGCGATTCGGATCGACCAAGACGCTCTAGACGCTAGTAACAACTGTTAATAATAAGTCAAATAAAGTACTAAAGAAGAGATCTATTTTTTTCTTTAGTACTTTTATGTTTAAATTAGCCAGCATGAAGCACTACCTACTCCTACTTATCGCCCTTTTTACTGCAACTATAACTTTTTCACAAGATGAAACCTATGTAAAAGGTGTTATTATCAATGCATCAGAAGGGGAGCCAATGGAGCGTGTAAATATTGTTAATTTAACACAAGTAGTAGGAACCACGACAAATGTTGCCGGTGAATTTAACTTACGTGCCAAAGCAAATGACACTTTACATCTCTCCTATTTAGGTTTTAAATCCATTAAAGTTCGAGTAACGAATGACTGGATTAAGTTTGGAACTTCTACAATCCAATTAACCGAATTAGCATTGGCTTTAGAAGAAGTTGTGATAAATAATTTCCGTTTAACCGGAATTTTAGAAGTAGATATTAAAAACGTTCCTATTAATACCAATTACCGATATAGTATTTCTGGTTTACCATCTACAGGTTACGAAGCAGGAAACCGCAGTAATGCTTTTACAAGAGCTTTAGGTGCAATTTTTAACCCTGCCGATTTCCTTTATAAGATGTTTGGGAAGAATCCGAATGAGATGAAAAAGCTCAAACAGATGAAAAAGGACGATGAAATTCGAACCTTGCTAGCTTCACGTTTTGATAGAGAAATGCTAACCGTTTTATTACAAGTAGATCGTGTAGATTTAGATGAAATTGTTCGTCAGTGTAACTATTCCGCCGATTTTATAAATAGCGCCAACGATCTTCAAATTCTGGACGCTATTAGCGAATGCTACGAAGAATATAAGGTTCTTAATAGAAGTCGTAAGAAACGTTAAGACACACCATTAGAACACCTCTTAAACCGAATATATCTGTACTAAAAGCAATCTTGCTGACGTTACTATTGATTTTTGTATTTAGTAAAACACAGGTGGCTCCCGTTTTCATATTTTCTAAAACAGAGCTAATACCAGAGCACTTAAAAATCACTAGGTTGTAATAACAAATTTATTATCGCATACTTATTGCTGTTCAAATATTTCTTAAAGCCCAAAGTTACTTTTAAGAAATCCTCAAGATCAAAAAAGTACGAACTAAAACTTTCACCCTTTCTAATTATAATCCTTTTTGAACTTCGCCTTGTCTAGAAGAATTTTTTATTAGAAAACTCCTATTGAAAGAGTTGACAGAGCGGAATAGCAAAAAATAGCTATATTAGTTTCCAGAGTATGTAATGCAGTAATTCATATTGAAACACCATTAAATTTATTTCCCACTTTTATTTTTACAATAATAAGTAGTCTCATTTTTATAAAATTAAAAAGATTGGCTACTCCATTCTCTTACACTTTCTTGTTAATCTGGTTGCTCAATTCTCTTTTGCTTTTGATAATGCTTTTGATAAATGGTTGATAAGATTAGAATTTAATTATATTTATTGAATTATCTTTTTAGTCGGCATAGTATTAATCAATTTCGGAACAAGAAGAATACTGACTATAGCAAATAAAAGCACTCACTATTAGAGTTATTGTGGTAATGATATCCAGGTTAACTAAAAGTTATTGAATTAACGCTTGAAGTAATTTTATTTTAATGATTTTTTTAAAATAGATGAACTGATAATTAGAAATCCGATATCCTTAAAGTGTTTTTTATAACTTGATATTTTTACAAAAAAATACATCCTTAACAATCCATAAAATGAAACCAACATTCCTTATATTACTTTTAAGCCTAACACTTATGACACACGCACAAAAAAACATGGAACAACAGCCAATACTTACCGGTAGCATGGCCGCAAAAATTGTTCAAGCTGCTTTTGCCGAAGCCGAAAAAGATGGATATTATATCACCGTTACTGTTGTAGATAAATCGGGTCAAATTCTTGCCGTACAAAGGCATCACAATGCTGGCGTACATACATTAAGAGCGAGTTATAAAAAGGCATTTACAGCGTGTTCTCAAAAACGAGATACTGCCACCATTGCTAAAGGTATCAAGGATGGCACAATTCCTGAAGATATTCGTTTTTTAGATGAAAATATTTTAATTCTTGATGGCGGTATTCCAATTTTTATCGATGGTCAAGTTGTTGGTGGTATAGGTGTTGGCGGCGCTCACGGCAGTGCTGATGTTAAGGTTGCTAAAGCAGGGTTAAAAGTCCTAGAATAGCATTTTGTCTCTATAATTTGGGAAGGATGAAAACCTTCAATGAAAAGCAAATAAAGTATTTCAACATCTAAATTAAAACAGAAAATCAAAGCCTAATATTGACTAAGCCACTATTGTGATTTATGAGCAAACTAAATGGAAAGCACCAAAACATTGAATTATGACTAATAATTTAATGAGTTAAAAAAATAGCGAAACTGAATTTAAAACAAACCACATATGAATTACATAAAAACAGGTTTAATAATTTCTACAATTATTATTCTTTTAGCCATGATTTTTTTACAATATGATATACTTGGAGTAAACACCGTTAAAGATGTTTTTATTATTCCTGCATTTATTATTAATACTTCGCTTATTTTTAAAATTTTCAAAAGTAAAAAGTAGTAATTCAATAATAAATAAAGAAATAGAACGGTGATTGAATATACGCAGGCACTAAAATTTGGAAAAAGAAATGTAATCCTATAGTTTAAACAATAGACAGAAGTAAACCTGCGTATAAAAATAATTCCAGCTCTTTACTTCTTAACGTGTGATTGGTGAATTTTAAATGGAGAACATATCCAAGCCGAATATTAACTAAAATTGCGAAAATTATTCATGCTTATGATTTCATTGAACGTAACGGTTTTATCACCTATTTAGGATTACTTTCATAATACCGCTCCACAATCTGATCATAACTTTTAACGGTCTTTTTAATCCAATCCAAACGTTTCTCTAGCTTTTCATTTTCCGTTAATTGCCAAGCAATATCCGTTTGTTTTAATTTCGTTGTAACATCCTGAAGAATAATAGCAGCAGAAACAGAAATATTCAAGCTCTCCGTAAAACCAGTCATCGGGATTTTTAAGAAGCAATCTGCTGAATCCAAGACGTCCTGCGATAAACCTTCCGTTTCCCTTCCGAAGAAAAAACAAGATTTTTTAGTCACATCAAACTCATGTAACAAACAATCGTTGGTATGTGGCGTGGTAGCGACAATTTGATAACCTTCCTCTTTTAAACTTTTTAGTGCATCCTTAACATGATGGTGCCGATTTAAATCCACCCATTTTTGTGCACCCATAGCAATTTCACCGTCTATGCTTTTGCTGTTTACCTCTTCCACAATATGAACTTCTTGAATTCCAAATACATCACAACTACGCATAACAGCACTGGTGTTATGAAGCTGATACACATCTTCAGTAGCAACGGTAAAATGTTTAGTGCGTCCAGAGAGTACTTTGTTAAATTTTTCACGCCTTTTATCCGTTAAAAACTCTTCCAAATGTTCTAGTAGTTGTATATCAATCATATATAGTAAAATAAAAAACCTGACGTCACATCAGGTTTCTAGGGTTCAAATCTAATTAATTTTTTAATCCTCCACATTCACACCAATATCACCTTGAGCAATAATGGTTCCTAGATTGCTAGCGCTTTCGTGCACGTTAATATATCCGTTTATATTCAATACATCTTGATATCCAAATGGCGTGGCATCATCTAACTGAATAACATTGGTTTTACTCGTTCCTGTATCGCCATAAACTGGATTAAATGTAAACAGAATACCACCTGTTGTTGCCAAATCATTAGCATGAATATGTGCAGGATGTGAATCGCCTACAATGGTGTTTTCAATTTCTAGAACCGCTAAAGCATTCCCATTTTCACGTTCAAAAAATGTTGCAGTTCCGTACTTTCCTGATGGCGCTACCTCACTCAAATCATAAACTACAGAGTCCCCAGTTAAACCATTGACACCAATATCTCCTTGAGAAATAATAGTTCCTAAATCTGTTGTACTTAAGTGAACGTTAATATAGCCATCAAAATCCATCAAATCGGTGAAATTAATCGGAGTTGCATCA
Source organism: Bizionia argentinensis JUB59 (assembly GCF_000224335.1). GTDB lineage: Bacteria > Bacteroidota > Bacteroidia > Flavobacteriales > Flavobacteriaceae > Algorimicrobium > Algorimicrobium argentinense. Next base: position 22,436 of record NZ_AFXZ01000013.1, read on the forward strand.
TCTAAAGTCGAGATATTAGTGCGACTTAAGCCCGTATCGCCATTTATAGGATTGAAAGTTAATGCAATAACACCTCCTTCAAGTGCGGTATTGATATGAATATGAGCAGGATGTTCTTCGCCCGGAATAGTATTAACTAATTCTATACGTGCTAAAGCTTCCCCATTTTTACGTTGTGAAAATTTAGCTGTTCCACTAATGCCAGGAACATCGAGGGCGTTTAATCCGTAAGTTTTTGAGACACCTATCAATTCATTCTGCCCAATATCACCATCTGCTAAAATCATTGCTGGCGTATCGTTGTTTAATCTAACATCAATATAACCATCAAAATCAAGTAGTTCTTCATAGGTAATATCTGTACCGTCATCTAGGGTATTAAACGTTGTATCGCTTCTTCCTGTCTCCCCATTTAAAGCTGTTAGACTTACACTTACGGCACCACCTTCCGCAGATGTATTCAATCGTAAACTCGCAGGGTGATTTTGTCCCGCCAACGTACCAGATAATTTAATTTTAACGGTAATAGAAGCGTCTTCGTTTTTAATAATTCGAGCTTCACCAATTACACTCGGATCGCTAACTGGATTCAAGTCGTAAGTTGTGGAAATTAAACTGGTTTCTAAACGGGTAATATTATCATCGCTAGCGCAGTTCGCCAAAACGAAAAATGAAAAAATACTCATAAGTACTAAAATGGACTGTTTCATAAATACGTTTTTATATCTGCCATAAATTTACAATATATACCTATACCTGAAAACGGAAACGTATTATAATATGATTATCGTATACAATTTCATATTTTTAACGTCTATGAAACATATTGTAGTATTATCAGGTGCTGGTGTGAGTGCAGAAAGTGGGATTAAAACATTTCGCGATGCGGATGGTTTATGGGAAGGTCATGATGTTATGGAAGTAGCATCACCACAAGGTTTTCGTATGAATCCTGAATTGGTTTTAGGTTTTTATAACCAACGACGAAAACAACTTTTAACGGTAAAACCGAATCAAGCTCATATTGATTTAGCAACATTAGAAAAAGATTATAACGTAACCATTATTACTCAAAACGTTGACGATTTGCACGAACGCGCTGGCAGCAAAAATGTTATTCACCTACATGGTGAACTTTTAAAAGCGCGAAGCACGTTTAATGAAGAGTCTGTTGTAGATTGCAAAACGGACATTAACTTTGGTGATATGTGCCAAAGTGGTTATCAAATGCGCCCGCATATTGTATGGTTCGGTGAAGCGGTCCCAATGATGGACAAAGCCATGGAAATTTGCGCAACTGCCGATATTTTAATCATAATCGGTACGAGTATGCAAGTTTACCCTGCTGCTAGTTTAATGCATTATGTTCCCGAAAATACACCTGTCTATTTTATTGATCCTAAACCAGCATTACTAAATCAGAAAAACATAACTGTTGTAGAAGAAACTGCTACTGTTGGTGTCAAAAAAGTAATTGACAACTATTTATCCTAATTTTCTAATCAATGCGTTTTAAATCCAAATCCTGAAAATCGTAACTAAAATCAATATTTGGTGAAATACCTTTCATAGTAAAACCAGTTGCTTTTCCTTTTTCATCGACCGTAAACATGGTGAAAGCGTCTGCATTCATATCTTGATATTCCCATTTTACTGCGAGGGTTTCATCTTTATAAAACTGCAACGGCCCCGTTAATAATGGTGATCTGTGACTTTTAATCCACAATTGTTTGTTTTTTATAAAGACCTCCATTTTTCCAAACCATACGTCTTCATAAATACCGATATAGTTTTTATATTTCACTTTAGATTGTTTATTTTCTAAAACAATTTCCCAAACTTTCTCAACGACTACATCTGCTTCACTTTGATTAGATTTCATATACTCTGCATATTTATCTGTCCATTTAAAGTCGTCAAGCTCTAAATACATATCGATAATAGACTGCGTAATAGCCGAGAACATTCCTCCGCCATCGTTACTGGTGTTTGTAAGTACAATAATACCTAAATCTAGATCGGGAATCATAACAGTTTTTGATAACATACCCGGTAAACCACCTGTATGCTCCACCTGCATATTGCCTTTTACATCGGATAGGAACCAGCCTAACCCATAGCCCGCAAAATGACTATTATATCGTGGATTCGTATTTGCATCCGTTATTGTGTGAATTTTCCACATCTCGTAATGATTGGTTTCAGAAAACAATTCCTCTTTAAGGCCTTCGCCATATTTACCAGAATGCAATTGGACCAACATCCAAGCTGATAAATCGTGCACATTAGAGAAAATTCCACCCGCAGCACCATTTATCATATCTTCAAATGTTTCAATAATACGCAAGCCACCTATTTCCGTAGAGTGCGACGCTGACAGGTTGCTCGTATCGGTAATTTCAGATAATGAGGTATAGGAATTATCCATTCCTAAAGGTTTAAAAATTCGAGAATTTATAAAAGCTTCCCAAGTCATGCCGCTTTTTCTAGCAATAATTTCACCAGCTACTAAATAGAGTAAGTTATCATAATCCCATTTAGTACGAAAAGCAGATTGTGGTTTAAAATGTTGGAAGTTGGCTAAAATATCATCAATTGTAAAATCGGAACCTTGCGGAAATAACATCAAATCGCCAGCGCCCAGTCCCAATCCACTTCTATGGGTTAACAAATCAATAATATTAAAATTCTCCTCCACATACTCATTATACATGGTAAATTCGGGAATATGTGTTTTTACTTTATCTTCCCAATTAATTATTCCTTCTTCAACTAACATCGCTAAAGCTACCGATGTAAAGGCCTTACTATTGGATGCAATAGCAAAATTGGTATGCGCATCAACCGGTTCTTTTGTGTCAATTGATTTAACGCCATAACCTTTTTCATGCAAAATTTTACCATCTTTTACTACAGCCACTGCACTACCAGCTACATTAAATTTAGACATGGCATAATTAACAATGGAATCAATTTGCTTGGGTGAAACTTGAGCTTGAAGTGGAATTGCTAAAACTGCAACAAATAGCAGTATAAATATGTTCTTAATCGCCGTATTGTTCATAATTATAGAAGTGTGTAGATAATTGAACTTGAAAGGTAATTATTTACCCAAGAAATTCCTATTCACACTAATTATAAAGCAAAATATACCTTAAATTTATAAATGAAAATGATTTAACGCTGACGGTTCAACTATTTTTTTAAATCTATTTGCTTCAAGTTTTCCATACGATTTCGGATTAAGAAATCATCAATTGTTTCAAAATGCTCAATGACGCGTTGGTCTTTAAATTCGAAAACTTTTTGTGATAAACCTTGAAGGAAATCACGATCGTGGGATACTAATATAAGCGTCCCATCAAAATCCATAAGCGCTTCTTTTAAAACGTCTTTACTTTTTAAATCCAAATGGTTTGTTGGCTCATCCAGAATTAACAAGTTTACAGGTTCCAATAACAATTTAACCATAGCCAAACGTGTTTTTTCTCCTCCCGATAAAACACTTACTTTTTTATCAATATCGTCCCCTCTAAACATAAATCCGCCGAGAATATTTTTTATTTGAGTTCGAACATCGCCTTGTGCCACTTCATCAACCGTTTGAAATATGGTTAAATCCTCATCCAATAAAGACGCTTGATTTTGAGCAAAATATCCAACTTTTACATTATGCCCTAATGTAGATTGCCCATCCACCTCAATTTCACCCATTATGGCTTTTATCATGGTTGATTTTCCTTCACCATTCCGTCCGACAAAAGATACTTTTTCACCTCTGGAAATAGACATATTGGCATTTTTAAATACCACAACATCATCATACGACTTTGATAAATCTTTTATGGTAACCGGATAATCGCCTGATCGTTGTGCGGCTGGAAATCGTAATTTCAAAGCCGATGTATCCAAATCATCTACTTCTATAATTTCTAGCTTTTCAAGCATGCGCTCACGAGAATTGACTTGGTTTGTTTTAGAAAAGGTTCCTTTAAAACGATCAATAAAAACCATATTATCGGCAATAAAACGTTGCTGTTCTTTATATGCTTTAATTTGATGAATGCGCCGATCTTCTCGGAGTTGTAAATAGTGTGTATAATTGGCTTTATAATCGTAAATGCGACCCATTGTCACTTCAATCGTGCGATTGGTGATATTGTCAATAAATGCTTTATCGTGAGAAATAACCATCACGGCATTAGCTTTATTCAGTAAAAAATCCTCCAACCAAATAACCGATTCAATATCAATATGGTTAGTGGGTTCATCCAATAAAATTAAATCTGGTTTCTGAAGTAGCATTTTAGCCAATTCGATTCGCATACGGTAACCACCACTAAATTCGCTAGTTTGTCTCGTAAAATCAGATCGTTTAAAACCTAAACCACCTAATGCTTTTTCTATTTCAGCGTCGTAATTCACGTCTTCTAATGCGTAGTATTTTTCACCTAAATCGGAAACCTTGGTGATGATATTCATGTATTCATCAGACTCGTAATCCGTTCGAGTCTCCAAGGCTTTATTCAGCGCATCCATTTCATCACGCATTTCAAAAATATGAGCAAATGCTTTGGATGCTTCTTCAAAAACAGTACAATCATCCTCTGTGAGCAGGTGCTGTGGTAAATAAGCAATAACCGCATCTTTAGGGAAACGTACATGGCCCCGAGTCCCTTTTTGAACACCCGCAACGATTTTCATCATGGTAGATTTTCCTGCACCGTTTTTACCCATTAAGGCAATTTTATCATTTTCATTAATGGTAAACGACACGTCACTGAATAAGGTATGTCCGCTAAACTCAACTGCTAAATTATCTACTGAAATCATGGCTTGTTTTTAATGCCGCAAAGCTATGAAAAAGCGCTTGGATTATGGAAAATATTATGAATCTGCTTATTTATTTTTAAGCTCAATCCACTTACTCATAAATTTTGTACTCTGCAGTGAATGGTGTTGCAGCATTTGACCGGTAAAATTATTTTCTCGGTGGGTATGTAAATCTGACTTGATCTTATCAACTATTTCAATAAAACTCCTTTCATACAATTCTTTATCGAATCGCTTATTGATAGTTTGAAAACCATTTTCCTGTTTGGTCTTCCATGTAGATTCATCTGTATAAAGTTCTACAGCTTTTTCAATAAAACTATCTGGATCATCGAAAATAAAACCATTTGGCTCTAAATCACCAAACATCCCTTCGGCTGCAATTTTAGACATAGCACACGGCGTTCCGTTAAGCATGGCATCAATTAATTTACCCTTTAATCCGGCACCAAACTGTAAAGGCGCTAAACAAACTCGCGATTGCTGCATAACTTCATGAACATTGTCTGCAAATCCTTTTACTAAAAAACCTGCTTTTGGATTATGTAATTGCGTGACTTTCTGACTCGCATAAGCGCCGTAAATATGAAGTTCTGCTTTTGGTAATTGCTTACTAATGCCTGGCCAAATGACTTCTTTTAGATATAAAACCGATTGATAATTGGGTTTGTGAAAAAAGTTTCCAATGGTAATAAAATTGCCTCTCGAATTAAAATCTGGTGATTCTTTAATCGTTTTTTCCGAAATCGGCTCTAATAAAAATGGTAAATAATGTAATAAAGTAACATCGACTTTAAAGTAATGGTGGAGTAAATCCATTTCTGCTTCGGAAATAATAAGGCTTAAATCGCATCTATAAATACTAGCAATTTCACGTTTTGAAGTGGCGTTTACAAGATACTTTTTAAAATCAGCATCTTGAGCTTTAAAAGCTAGCTCTCGTGCTTTTCGTAAACCGTGTAAATCCTCGGTGTCCAATAATCGTAATGCATTTGGACAATGTTCCGCCACACGCCAACCAAATTGTTCTTCAGTTAAAAAACGATCGAATAGAACAATATCAGGATTCTCGGCTTTTATAAAATCATCAAAAGAAGCATCGTTTAAGGTAATTGCCACTTCAGGGATTCCAAGCGTTGCTAAATCGAAAGCATCTTCAGTTTTTGATGTTGCTGTTGCAAAAGTAATCTTATAATTTTCAGACAGAAAAAGAGTCATTAATTGCAACATCCGCGTTCCTGCAGCTGAACTTTTTGGCTCTGGCCAGACAGAACCAATTATTAGTAGTTTTTTTAGCATAAAATATTTATTGAGGCCTAGGAGCTAATCCATATATAATACGCATCTGCTTGGCCCAATTAACCACACTGATTCTTTGTTCATCGGTTAAACTGGCCTCACTATGCGTCCATAAATAAGAGTCTAATGGCATTTCCTTCGTTTCAACCATTTCTATTAATTCTTCTAATTTATGATCTTTCTTTTTCACGGAATGATCACTCCAAAGCGATATATTAAAATGCTTCTTCCCATCGTTAACGTGTTCAGCTAACCAATAATTTAATGGTGTAATATTATTATACCAAGGATAACGCGTGTAATTACTGTGGCAATCAAAACAACTTTCTTTTAAAATAACCGATACTTCTTCTGTTGCAAGAGTGTTTAGCAAAAATGGCTCAACAGATGTCAAATCACCTTCGTTTTTTTCAGGCCTAAAAAACTGCGCTATTATAAACACGAACAATAAAAGTAGTATGACCTTCTTAATTATTTTCATTTTAGTAGTTTTAATATTCAAAAATAGGAAAAACAGGTGACTATAACACGGCTCTATGCGGATTTAAAATCTGTAGATCATACACGTGAGAAACGATTAGAATGTGTCAACCTTCTCATTAAAAAGTCAAATTTAACCCCGAAGACTTTAGATGTTATATTTAGAGTAAATGATAAAATCCCCTATCGAGCCGCTTGGGCTTGGAGTTTATCTGCACAAAGAATCTAGAAGAGCTCTTTCCACATTTAGATATATGTAAAAACAAGTTACATGAAATTCATTTGGATCCCGCCGTTAGACCAGCATTAAAAAATTGCGAGTATTTAGCAAAAGCCTATTATTCCAAAGTACCAAATGCAATTCAAAAGCACTTAAAACCTGTTTATCAAGAATGTATATTCAAGTTTGTTTTGATAATATAATTACGAACGCGAAAATTGCACCAAAAGCTTATGCCATGAATACACTATACCCTTTTGGAACCGATTATGATTGGATTTATCCCGAATTAGTCTTGATTTTACAAAGGGGTTATCAAATGCAAAGCTCTGGTTTTTAAACAGGTACTAAATATATTTTAAAAAATTAAAGGTCAAGAACTGTCTCTAAATCGGCTTCAGAAATAATTAACATATTTACTTTCACTAATCGTTGCGTTAATATTTTCCAATTAGAATCGGCTTTAAAAACGCGTTTTAAAATGGGCTTTGCTTTATCAAAATCTTTATTAGTGATTAAATTAATAGCATACCAATATTGCATTTCTAAATTATCTGGAAAAAGCTGTTGCGCCATTAAATAGTGGCGCTCGGCTGCCATGGAATCACCTTCTTCCATTGCTATATCCCCTTTACTCATAAAATTGTAAGCACGATGAATTGTCATTAATCGCTCCAATTCAACTATTGGGTTTTCGTTATCTTCAACACGCAAATCCATAACGGTATCCTCCCATTTATTCCCTGAAGCTTCAGGTTTAACAATTAAAATAGCAGCCGATTGTTTACCACGAATATCACCTTTTTCAGCTTCTGCAGCTTTCATTGCCGCCAGAATACGTTCGCTTAATGTTCCTTTAGATGTTTGAAACGCCTGTGCCATGGCATCCCAAACGGTATTTTTCAACATCATATTAGCTTGTACTGAAAAGTTTTTACCGATAAAATGACCAGCTTCATCAATACAGGAACTTCCGGTATGTGCTGCCACATCGCCGTTTTTATTTAAAAAAGCCACTTGTCGAAACATCGATCCATTATCTCCATTTAGTAATTTATTTAAAGCCTCTTGTGGCATCATGCCCTGTTTCATAAGCACCAGACCTTTGGGTCCATAACTAGGGTCCACCATGGCTTGGGTAGCAACAACCCCAACCCCAGCTTCTCCATAAATAGCAAGACTACCAACGCTAAACCAATGTGATTGGACTGCAACGCCCATTTCTCCTGTTACAGAATCGCGAGCAACTATAGAATAGGTATGTATAAAAGGTTCTGACTTTTTATAAAATTGAGAATAGGTAATTTGAAAAATTAAAAAAGCACTAATAATTAATAAACGATTCATAATTAAAATTTAAAGACTTTTAAATATACATAAAATATGCCTTATCAATTCAAAAACATAAAATAAATGACATCGGATTTTGGTTAAAATCCGTATCTTCGCCTCTTTTAAAACACAACAACAATCATGTCTATATCCTCATTAAATGCCATTTCACCTATTGATGGTCGTTACCGCGATAAAGTTGAAAAATTAGCACCTTATTTTTCTGAAGAAGCTTTAATTAAATATCGTGTACAAGTAGAAATCGAATATTTTATCGCACTTTGCGAAATTCCACTACCACAATTAGTAGATTTCGACAACACCTTGTTTGATGATTTACGCGCAGTATACAAGAACTTCACCTCTATTGATGCCTCTGCGATTAAGGATATTGAAAAAGTAACCAATCACGATGTCAAAGCGGTTGAGTATTTTATAAAAGATAAATTTGACACATTGAATATTTCGAAATTTAAAGAATTTATTCATTTCGGATTAACCTCTCAAGATATTAATAACACCTCTATTCCTCTAAGTATTAAGGAAGCTATGAATGATGTGTATGTTCCTGAATATTTTGAGGTTTTAGAGAAACTAAAAACGCTTACTGAAGATTGGAAATCGATTTCCATGCTAGCAAGAACACATGGTCAGCCAGCATCTCCTACACGATTAGGAAAGGAAATTCAGGTATTCGTAACCCGTTTGGAAGCGCAATTTGATTTATTAAATGATATTCCTAGTGCGGCTAAATTTGGTGGTGCAACAGGAAACTTTAACGCCCATCATGTCGCATATCCGCAAATTGACTGGAAAGCTTTTGGTGGTAAATTTGTTCAGGAAAAATTAGGCTTACACCACTCGTTCCCAACAACTCAAATTGAGCATTACGATCACATGGCAGCTTTATTTGATAATTTGAAGCGCATTAACACCATTATAATTGATTTGAATCGTGATATCTGGACATATGTGTCTATGGATTACTTCAAGCAAAGCATTAAAGAAGGAGAAGTTGGAAGCTCGGCTATGCCACATAAAGTAAACCCTATTGATTTTGAAAATAGTGAAGGAAATTTAGGACTTGCAAATGCTATTTTCGAGCATTTATCAGCAAAATTACCTATTTCAAGATTACAGCGAGACTTAACAGATAGTACGGTTTTACGAAATGTGGGTGTTCCTTTTGGACATACTATTATTGGTTTTAAATCGACCTTAAAAGGCTTAAATAAATTACTTTTAAACGAAAGTAAATTTGCTGAAGATCTAGAAAACAACTGGGCCGTTGTAGCTGAAGCTATTCAAACTATTTTGCGCCGTGAAGGATATACTAACCCTTATGAAGCTTTAAAAGGTTTAACACGTACAAATGAAAAGATTAATCAGCAATCTATTTCAAATTTCATTGATACACTGGAAGTTTCTAATGACGTTAAGACAGAATTAAAAGCAATTACACCGAGTAATTATACAGGAATTTAAGGACCAGCTGGTAGATCCTTAAAACTACTCTATATCAAAATAAAATAGGCATTAAAAGTAAAAGGCTTCTAAAATTTAGAAGCCTTTTACTTTTTTTATTTTAATAAATAATTCTCAAATTTTTCTATTTTTATTTTCAAATACTCCATCTCTTTATCTTTTTCAACAATTCTAAATTCAAATTGTTTTATTAAACTATCTGATAGTTGATTTAAAAATTCTGCATAACCTAGCCCATCATTTAGATTCTTATGTACCGGTATTTTTTTTGAGTCAATTATGTCATTGAAGGTTACTTCTAAAACATCTGCAATTTGTTGCAGTAAGATAACATCTGGAACAGATTTTACTAGCTTCTATATTACTTAATGTAGCCTGAGATATAAATAATTTATCAGCGAGGTCTTCTTGAAAAAGATTATTTTTTAGTCTTATTTTTTTAATACTTTCGTCGATACCCATTTCTAGTTATTAAATTTTTAATGAAAAAATTAATTATTTAATTGGAAAATGTAATATTTAGACTCATATTTGATTTAGGATTTTTTTGCAAAAACCTATTAATCAATTATTAACAAAATTATTTTTTTATTTGCCCTATGGATTGCGCTATTTTCATTTACAAACACTAAAAATGACATTAAGTTTTCTGATTTGGAAACATTAGAAGTAAATGAAATAATAAATTTTAGCATTTTCGGCAGATTTTGATTTTCACACATCTAAAATAAAGATTTCCAATAAGGTAATGCCAATGGGGTGGTATTATTAGTTATGGCGCTACTGAAGCAGTTGCTTCGGCAAATGCTCGCAAGTTGGCTGGGCAATATATCCAATCAGTTTATGGAAATAAATGTGAAATAATATAGATGTTAATCAAGTTTGCAAAGGTTTTATATAAAAGAAAATCTTCGCTTATTTTAAAAAAAATAAAAATATGAGAATGTTATTTATATTAATTCTGATTGTTAACTTTTCGAATGCGCATGCGCAAGAAAATAATTTAGTTGCGGATTATACCTATACCATAAAACACGAAATATTACCGTCTGCTACCACAGTTAATTCTAGACTTACTGCAAATGCGTTTGAGTCACATTACGAGATGGATTTTGTTGGAAACTTAAACTTTATTGAGGAAGAAGCCGGAGTTGATGGCGGATCTGCACTCGCTGTAAAAGTAAAGCAAAATCCAATAATATATAAGGATAATCAATCAAAGTACATTTATAGTATAGAAAGAATTTTTTTAAAACCGTTTCTAGTTAAAGATTCCATGAATATTTTTAATTGGAAAATTAATGAAAACAAAAAAGAGATATTAGGCTATTCCTGCCAGCAAGCTACTGTTCATTATAGAGGAAGAAACTATACGGCTTACTTTACTACAGAAATACCTTTTCAAACGGGTCCTTGGAAGTTTTATGGACTACCAGGACTAATTCTTGAGGCAGAGTCTGATGATGGTGTTTTAAAACTGAACATAAACAAAATAGCTATTAACACAACAACAACAACAACAACAGATATAGTTAATCCATATTTAGATATTAAATTACAACCTATATCATGGGATGAATATATTATTGAATATGAAAAAAAACACGAAGAATTTAAAGGGTTTAGAGACCCCAATGGGGGGACAATATCCATACCTAAAAGGATAATAGAAACATTAATAAGTGATAAATACCTTTCAGAGAACCCTTGATTTCTTTTTACATAAATATTAAAAGAGCCATACTTGTTATGGTTTTCTTTTTTTTCTGCATAAATTATACACATGCACAACATAATTTGTCTGGAACTATAACTGACGCTGAAACTAAAGAACCCGTAAAGTTTGTAAGTATAATAATAAAAGACAATAACAATACTATACTTTCATATACCTCCACAGATATCCAAGGTTTCTATAAAATAAATATTCCCGAAAACCACACGGAATTTTTTGTTACTACATCTATGTTAGGCTATTTTCCAAAAACCATAACTTATAAATTAGATACTAAAAGTGCGCCAAAGTATACATTAAACATTGCTGTTTCTCAAAGAACATCTAGTTTAGATGAAGTTTTAATTGAAACAAAAAAACCAATATTAGTTAAAAAAGATACCACAGTTTATAGACCAAACCAATTTAAGGATGGATCTGAACGTCATATTGAAGATTTATTAAGCAAACTTCCAGGTATAACCATAGCCGATAATGGTAGCATTCGATTTAAAGGTAAACAAGTAACCAGAGTGTTATTAGATAATGATAACCTGTTTGATGCTAATTATACAATAGGAACACGAAATATTAATCCAGAAATAATTGAAGAGATTGAAGCTATTGAAGACTATCAGAAAAACCCTTTACTTAAAGGAATTGAAAACACAGAAGATGTTGCATTAAATCTTATATTAAAAAAGGGAAAAACGGATGTTTCAGGAGAAGTTGATGTAGGTCTAGGTATAAAAGATAAATATGACTTAAAATCAAGTATGATTTCTGTTTCAAAAAAAATTAAAGGATTTGGTTTAATAAATTATAATAACATCAATCAAAATCAGAGTCCCTATAATTTTTCATCAAATACTTTTGATTTATCAAAAGCTAATGAATTAGAATTAAGAGCAGATAACTTTTTAAACTCCAACAACTTAAACTCTATTATACCTGAAAATTATATAGGAGAAAACAAGAACCTGTTTGGAAGTATAAATGCCCTAAGCAAAATTTCAGAAAATACATCTATCAGAATCAACTACAATCACTTAAGTGATAGGTTAATTTTACAAGATTTTAATAAGATTGACTATAATTTATCCTCTAACAATTTAATAATAACAAATGCGAGTAATCAAATAAAAAAACCAAATGTTAATGTCTTGGATTATGAAATTATTAATAGTCTAAAGCCCAATCAACTTTTAAACTTAAAAGGTAAGCTTGATTATACCATTGTTGAATCAAGATTATTAACAACCAATAATAATCAAGTTTTTAATGAGGTTAAAAAAAGTGAGGACTTTTTTTTAAATCAAGAATTGAATTTCACCAATAAAATTGACAAAAATAAAGCTTTCCAAGTTTTATCTAATTTCTCTAGCAATAATATTCCCCAAAATTTCAACTTGACAAACCCAACAGATGAAAATACTATTCAGCAGCAAATAAAATTCAAAAAAAACACCTTTAATATACAGTCCAAATTTCTTTCTAAAGTTAAAAGTAGTAGTTACGCCGCTTCATTAGGTTTTTATAATCATAAAAGCACTTTAGAGTCAAGTAATAATGTCTTCTTTACAGGTTATTCCAATTTCAACAATACGTTAAAAAATGATAATTCTTTATATTTAGATGTGAATTATGAATTTTCAAAAAATAAATGGATGTTTAGTTTAGAGAACAGGTTGTTGTTTTCATATATAAAAATCACTGATAACGCTTCTATTTATAAAGATAAAACTATAATTTATAATCCTTCATTTAAAAGTCGTTATTTAATAAATAACGTATCCAGCGTATATATTAATTTCAACATTAATAACCAAGCACCTGAAATTGCTAAAAAACACTCTGGCTTAATTCAAACGAACAATAGGTATTTACAAGCCAATAATTTTAATTACAATTTAATTAAAAATGAAAACTTATCACTGGGATATAGAATAAATGATTTTTATAATTTATTTCAGTTCAATTCTTATGTGAATTTCTCAAAAAGAAACTTTGATTATCTCAATAACATGTTTATAAGTGAGGAAAATACAATTAATATTTCAAGCATTCAAGAATTAAATAATACGAGTTATAGGTTTGGAATAGACACAGAAAAATATATTCACTTTTTCAAATCCACCTTTAACTTAAAAACGTCATATACTATAAATAACTATAAAAACAGTATAAATAATGAGGGGTTAAGAGATAATATTAATAAATCCTTGTTTTTAAATCTTGATGTTAGAACTGGTTTTAAAGAAAATCTAAATTTTGAGAACAGTATTATTTTTCAAAATAATACATTCGCTTCAAGTACTAACAAAAAATCTACTTTTACTACATTTCAGAATAATTTTACCACCAAGTACAAACAAGATAATTTTTGGATACACTTAGATACTAAATATTTTAATCCGGATGTAAGTACTAAAAGTAAAGGCGTATTTTTTGCAGACATAATGTTTAATTACGTGCAAAAAAACAAGAAGATTGAATATAGCTTACGGGTAAGTAATTTATTTAACACTAAAAGTTATATTGAAACGAACTCATCCGATTTATCTACTTCAACCTACAGTCAGAAACTTTTAGAGCGCTACATATTAATTTCAGCTAAATTTAAACTTTAAAGGTTATTTAAAAGAAAAGGCGATCCGTTTGGATCGCCTTTTTTGTATACGTAGAGTACCTACTCTATTTAAAGAAATCTATAATCCCTTTTAATTGAGATGAATCCTCAAAATTAGTATTCTGAATGGCACTTACCAGAGTTGCCATTTCTTCTGGTCGCATGCTATCACCTAAAACTCTAACAATTCCGAAGCCCGTTTCTTTAGAACTCGCAAAAACAATTATCTCTTCCGCGCTATCATCATCACCAAGGTATTTTATAACAATCTTATTACCGCTATCATTAAACTCCATAAGTTCTGTGTACTTCACATCACTTAAAATAGTTTGAACTTTTGCAAGTTCAGTGGTATAAGTTGCCAAATTGGATTCAGTCGTTTTGTAACCTAAAAAATTTAAACGCTGCACCGATTTATAGGCCGCTTTCTGCTCCTTTGTTAAAGTAGTTTCGTCCATTATAACAATAGAAGTTGGAATATCAGCCGACATGAAATCTATTGTCTCCTGGCGATCTACAAAATAAGTTTGCAGCGTTTCTCCAGAGTTACAGCTTGCCAGCGAAATAGCCGCTAGCAAACTGAAAATGGTATATTTAATTGCTGTTTTCATTCAGAATGTTTATTTCTTATTAGTATTTTCCAAATGCTTTCCACCTGGAATACCCATTTTTTGAGTTAATTTTGAAATTTGATTCAAATTAATATCCCCAGTTAAAGAAACGACTATGGTTTCAAACTCGCGTTTTTTACCATTCATATTCACGTCCATATCTTTTGTAATAGCACCTAGCCCATCTACGAACATGAGGAATTCACTTACATGATCTGAATCGCGACCCTCTTGCACATAAAACGTCATATTCATCCCATCATCCTTCACTACCATTAATTCTTCAAGTGACGATTTACGCGACTTAACCCATTTAGCAACATCATCAGAGATACTTTTATTTCCAGTTGAAATCATTTTAAAACTAGTAATGCTATTAACCATACTAATGTATTCTTTCGATTCTGGATCGTCTGTATTAATATCCATTTTCGCCAGCATTTGAAACATTTTCGGCTTAATAGAAACATAAGTTACGTCTGGGTTATCACTGAATTTAGTAAAAATATCTTGTGCTTGAGAAGCAAATGGCATCATTATTAGCGCCAAAACGAACATTAGTGTGTACTTTTTCATAATTGTATTTTTTGAGTTGTTAAAATTTTTGTTACTATCACTTTCAGCGATATGTTTCTTTTTATTTATTAATTTCATTTGTGTTATTTTATATTTTTAAAAATTCTTTCTGTTGGGTTTCCCATTGCCTTTAAGTAGTTAACTTTAGAAACACCTTCATTAATAGCATCTAAATAGCCTACTTTCCCAACGCCTTTATTCATTTGAATGGAAATCATTTCTAACGATTTCACCACTTCATTATAGGCTAACATAGGATCATCATACGTTCCTAAATCGTCTGCTTGTTGAAACGGTTTATTAAAATAAAAGCTTACTGAAAGCACTGCTATTGCAGCAACCGCTATCCATTTATAATTAAAGACTGATTCCGATTTTAAGGGTATTTCTTTTGTATAAACGTCTTGCTGATTTACTGCAAAGTAAGTAAACATAGGTTTATACACTTCCAAATGTGATGCCACATCTTCTTGAGAAAAATAGTGCTTTAACTGTGCTTCCTCTTGAAGTGTCGTTTCAGCATTTTCGTATTTTTCAAGTAACTTTTCTATTTTATTTAATACCATAATTATGTGTATTAGTTAATTTTTCACGTATTATTTTACGAGCTCTAGACAATGCCACACGGACTGCTGCTGGACTCATATCCAACATTTTCGATATTTCATCAAACTCATACTGTTCAATGTCTCGTAATTGAACCACCATTTTTTGTTGTTGTGGTAAACTTTCCATAATCCTAGCAACCCATTCTAAACTATCCTTTACCTCAACTCCTTTTTGTAGAGACACGCTATGGTCTTCATAATTACTATGCACGATTTTTAAATTCTGCGCTTGTTTCGATTTTAATTTATCCAAGCAAAAGTTTTTTGTCATCGTCATGGAGAAAGCTTCTACATTTTTATAGTCGCTTATTTTCTTTTGATTATTCCATAATTTCAAAATAACTTCTTGAGTTGCATCTTCAGCTTCTTCCCTAGAAACAAGTAGTCGTTTTGCTAAACGAAAGATTTTATCTTTAAATGGCATGACAATATTTAAAAACTCTGTCTGTGTCATAGTGCGGTTAATTGGTCATAGTTGGTTTCTGGCTACTTAATATTACGACGAATGAATTTCGATATTGTTACAAATATTTTTTATTTTGTTATAAAGTAACTACTTTTATTCAGTTAAAAATTAAAATTTAATACGCACTTACTATGAAAACACGCTTGTACCTTATGATTGCCTTAGGAGTTTCCACTATTTTTATGGGTTGCTCTGAAGATTTGGACGACAATCCCACACCTACTAACGACTTAAATGGCTTTGTCTGGCGCGGTTTAAATACTTATTATTTATACAAAGATAATGTGCCAGATTTAGCTAACAATCGCTTTGCATCAGGAAACTATCAAGCTTATTTAAATAGTTATTCATCTCCAGAAGATTTATTTAATCATTTAAAATACCAACCTCAAACAGTTGATCGGTTTAGTTGGATAACTTCAAATTATATTGAATTGGAGGAGCAATTAAGTGGCACAACCCTAAACAACGGAATGGATTTCGGCCTTATGCGCTATCCAAATGGATCCAATAATGTATTTGGATATGTAGGATATGTTCTACCAAATTCTGACGCCAGCAACGAAGGTGTAGAGCGCGGTATGATATTTAATAGTATTAATGGAACAGAACTAAACACATCAAATTATAACAGCTTATTAAGTACTGCAACATATTCCATAAATTTAGCTAGTTATGATGACAAGGGAACTCCTGAAACTAATGATGATACCATAACTTCAAACGGTCAAAGCATTACTTTAAGTAAGTCATCAAGCACAGAAAATCCTATTTTTAAATCGGAGGTTTTTAATGTAGCAGGTGCCAATGTGGGTTATTTAATGTATAATGGATTCACCAGAGATTTTGACTCGCAGTTAAATGATGTTTTCGGAGAATTTAAATCACAAAATGTTCAAAATTTAGTATTGGATTTACGTTACAATTCTGGAGGGTCAGTTAATACGGCTATTTTATTATCAAGTATGATAGCAAATAAGACGGGTGAAGTATTCAGTACAGAACAATGGAATAGCGATATTCAATCGGTTTTATCAACCGAAGATGTTACCAATTATTTCACGAATAATGATGGCGGTACCCCTTTAAATATTTTAACCCTCAATAAAGTCTATATTTTAACTACCAAGCGCTCCGCTTCGGCAAGCGAACTTGTTATAAATTGTTTAGACCCTTATATGGATGTTGTTCATATTGGTACGGAAACCGCTGGAAAGTTTCAAGCATCCGTAACACTTTATGATTCACCAAATTTTAATAGAGCTAATGCCAATCCTTCTCACCTATATGCTATGCAGCCTTTAATTTTTAAAACAAAAAATTCGTTAGGTGTAACTGATTACAGTCAGGGCCTAACTCCAAACATTTCTTTACCTGAAAATTATGGTAATATGGGTGTTATTGGTAATGAAACCGAACCACTTTTAGCTACTGCTTTACAACTGATTTCAAATGGTAATCGTATGAGCTTTCCTTCTATTAAAGCATTAGATCTTATTGGTGATAAAACTGATTTTCTGCCAGTTTCTGTTGGAATGTATAAGTAAAAATGAAATTACAGGACATTTAAATTTGTCATAAAATTATTAAAATTAAACTACGCTTTTTTGTAAAAAACCCAGGCATGACGTCTGGGTTTTATCATAAATATCTATTCTAAACCTACCTTTTATATAAAATAGCCCAAGCAGTAGTTACTTCTAGGTCAAAACTTTCTGTGATTTAAACATTACTTTTTAAAATTTGATTTTAGTTAGTTAAAAGTGAGAAATGCTTTCAATCATTAAAACGCTAAATTATTAATAATACCGCTTTAATAATTTAAGCAAACGCATTTTTATTGGTAGTTTCTCATTAGTTAAATACTAGGAGTTTTCAGTATTAATTAAAGGCTATTTTAAACCTTAAAAAATATTTATTAAGTACTAACGCGACTATGAAAATGCATTAAATATAATAACTTCGCCTTTAATAGATAATTAATGAAGCCTTACAAAACATATATTAACTGGAGCACCGGCAAGGATTCGGCTCTAGCACTTTATTATTTAAAGCTAGACAATAGCTACAGTATTGAGCAACTCGTTACAACAGTAAACAGCAGTTATAATCGTGTTACTATGCATGGTTTACGAATAGATTTTATTGAGAGGCAAGCTACTTCAATAGGAGTACCATTTTCTACAATAAAACTACCAGAACAGCCCAGTATGGATGACTACAATCAGCTTATGATTACGGCCACTTCAAACCTTAAAGAGCAAGGTTTTACACATTCTGCATTTGGCGATATTTTACTGGAAGACCTTAAGTTATACCGCGAAAAACAACTAGGAAGCCAAGGAATAAATACCGTATTTCCACTTTGGAAAAGAAATACTAAAGATTTAATGCAGGAGTTTCTTGATTTAGGTTTTAAAGCTGTCATAGTTTGCGCAAATGCTAACTATTTCTCGGAGGATTTTGTTGGTAGAATTATAGATGAAGATTTAATTGCTAATTTACCTGATACAGTTGATCCATGCGGCGAGAATGGTGAATTTCACACCTTCTGTTTTGATGGGCCAATTTTTAAAACACCAGTAAATTTCGAAATTGGTGAGAAAACTTACCGCGAGTATCCAAGTCCGGATTCAGCAGGTACTCTTTCTGGCTTTTGGTTTTGTGATTTGTTACCTATGGCATAAAAAAATACCACGATAACTAAACATAGTGTTTTGTATCGTGGCATTTCAATTAAATGAAATTATATTACTGCTTGATCAGCTTAAACAAGCCATTTTTATTTTGCGATGAAATTTTCACAATATAAACACCTTGCTTTAAATTAGAAATATTAATCTGTTTTTCAGATGTATTATTTAGTTGCTTTACTAATTTCCCAGTTATATCATAAATTTCTAAATCAACAACTTGGTTAAGACTCTTTATATTAAAGAAATCTGAAGCGGGGTTTGGATATATTTTCAATTCAACCATGTTATCATCTACAGCACTCATGGTTTTCGCGTTATTTATTACTCCAACAGCATCTAAATCAAAACCACTAGAGCCAAAAGGTGTTGGAAATGGATCATTTATTATATTTCCATAGGAATCATAAGAGGCAAAAGCAGGGTCTATTGTTCCAACCACGTCAATTACTTTAACATGTGTGATACTATTTTTATCCAAAAGCGCGTCGTTAGGAATGTCGGCTAAATCGAAAGGTGTTCCAAAACCAGTACGATATTTACCCGCTAAATTATTGATATACGTAGCATCAACAGCTCCAAAACCACCGACTTGCGTATCGGTTTGCGTCTGACTGTGATTAGGGAATCTGAAATAATTAGCACCATCTGAACTCACTTCAACGAAAGCTAATTCTAAAAAGGTATCACTAAAAGAGTTTTCAAAAACTGCAAAATCATAGCCTGGTTCATCAGCAATAGGTATATCAAATGTTAAAATAGCCTCTCCACGATCACCTAAACTCACAATCGCGTTATTAGCAATACCTGTAGCGTTAGTCTCCGTACCAACAGTAGCATTACCGCTTCCAGAATCTGTAATATTCATTAATCCTCGTGTCACAGATGCACCTGAAGCCCAATCAATAAATAACGTGTTACCTTTAGCAATGGCAGTCGTTCCAGTTTGACCTGCAGGTGGCGGGTATATACCCAAAGGCATAGTATACTTATAAATTCCATTTGGATTAATTCCAGCTGTATAGGTGTTTTGGTAAATTCCAGAAATATTATAAGTAAAAACCTGACCTTCATTTGTATAATCACCAGCATCTGTTAAATAAAACAAATTATCTACAAGCGAAAATCCATAAGCCGACAACATACCTTCAGCAGATGTATTAATAAATTCTGTTGTTGGTAAGCTAGCTGAAAAATCAAAATTATAAATGTTATTATTTAACACATAATAAGCATTTCCATTTTCAACTTGTAAAAAATCTGGATGATTACCCATTGTAAAATTATAGATATCCTTTAAAGAAAAATCATTTAAATCTATTCTGAATAATTTCGCTAAAGTTTCATCGCCTGTCCACGCTGGTTTTCCACCACAAAGTACATATAAATAATCATCATCAGCTACAATAGAATTTGGAACATCCCCTACTGTAATTTCTGAAACCGAATAGTCTGTTAAATTTATAACCGAAACAATATTACCATGACCATAACCACCTTTGTGTGCTACAAATAGCTGGTTATTCTTTTTGATTATTTTTTCTGGTCCTTCACCTACTGGAATCGTAGTTGTTATAGTATTCGTAGCTAAATCTAATACGGCTACATAAGAGGCATTTGGATCTGATGCATTTCCCCAATTTGTAATATATCCTAAACCGTTATCAAATTCTATATATCGTGGATTCTCAATACCTATTGTTACTTTTGCACTATATGCAAATGTCGAGCGTTCGACCACATTAATTTCATTACTCCCGTTGGATACTACATAAGCATGATCACCATAAAAGCCCATGCATTGTGCAACGTCTCCTATAGTCTTACCAGGGTTTTCGGATGTAAAAATACCGTTGTTTATAGTTCCTGAATCACTTAAAAAAGATAAGGAAGCGTTAGAGCTACCAAACCCACCTTCATTTAATATAAAAACACCATTATCATAATTAGCTTGCGCAAAGCCAGAAAAGGCTAAAAGACCAAAAATAAAAGGTATTAAGAATAGATAATTTTGTTTCATGTTTTCGTTTTTAAATTATTTAATTATTATTATAAAATCCGTTTGGAATAAGCTTAACATTATAGTTTTTTTTAAATTGGCCCTGTAAATTATATACTAATGCTTCGCCATTAGAAACATAGTCTTTAGCATCGGCTATATAGATATCTCCTTCAATAATTTTAAAACCATATAATACTCCCACATTCTGCGAAATGGTACTAAAAAGAGGTGCTGTAGGCAATGTGAAATCACTAAAATCTACTCTATATATTTCTCTATTTAGAGTATATAAAAGTGCATTATTATCTATTTGTAGATAGCCAGGATGAACACCAGATGCGAAAACAATTTCATCGGTAACTTGATTTGTTACCATGTTTATTTTTTGTATTCCACCTAATGTTTCATCACCTGTATAGTTGGCTTTTCCAGAACAAAGAACATATAAATCGTTATTGTGTATAACCATATCTCCTGGCACATCATAAACGGCAATAGTTGACGTAACGCTTTCCGAAACCGCATCAAGTACAGATATGGTATTACCATAGCCCCAACCGCCATAATGTGAAACATATAGAGTTCCATTATTATTTAATATCGCCTCTGGTCCTTCTGCAACGGGAATTGTTTTAATAACCACATTGGTTTCTGTGTCTAAAACCGCCACATAATCGTCCGTGGTATCTGCGGGATCACCCCAGTTAGTAATATATCCTTTATCACCATCGAAAGTCATATAACGCGGAGTTAAAATATCATTTTCAATAGTTGTAATAAGTTCAAAAGTGTAGCGATTTACTACTTCAATAGTATTTGAATTATTCACTACTATGTAAGCTTTATCTTCGTAAAAAGCCATGCTTTGAGCTACATCCCCTAATAATCTTCCATTAACAGCATAAAATATATCGTTGTACACCTCTCCTGAATCATCAATAAAAGATACAGAGGCATTAGAACTCGTGTAGCCACCTTCGTTTAAAACAAATACACCGTTAGCGTAATCGCCAGAAGGTGGTGGATTGTCAATAATAATTTCACGATCGTCACTGGTACAATTCTGCAAAAGCAAACCGGCAGCGAATACGACTACTAATTTTAAATAATTTTTCATAATTACTAAATATTAAAATTTAAATACACATTAAAGTTTCGACCCGGCATGGGTCTATTTAAAACACTTTCATAGGATTCGTTCCATAAGTTTAAAACTTTTGCACCTAATATATATGTGTTGTTCTTCCTTCCTAAATTATATTCTACACCAAAATTGGCAACCATATAGCTATTAAGAATATGTTCTGACGCATTATCGGTTGTAGTATAAACTTCGCCGTTTCGGATATATTGATAATAAGCAGACAGTTTTTTGTAATTATACCCTACAGCAGTCGTTAATTTATGATACGGGACATAAATTAATTGATTATCCGTTTTTTCGTTTGTTGAAACCGTATAGGCATAGGTTGCCGAGACATCAACTGTATGAGATGCAATACTTTTTTTGGCCGTTAAAAGCGCTTCAACTCCATAAATTTTGACGTTTTCCGCATTTTTTGGTCGCCAAACACCATTTACATCAGGCGTCCATAATAATAAATTTTGAACTTTATTATAATAACCATTAAGCGTCAGTGTAGCATTTGGAATATGTAAAATATGACTCATTTCCCCTTGATAAGATAGTTCAGGTTTTAAATCAGGATTACCGAGTCCTTCCCAATACATGTCATTATAAGTAGGGATTCTGAAATTTTTGGATGTATTTAATTTCAGACTATAAAAACGCGTTATTTCAGCTTGAACACCTGCTGAATATAAAAACGGGCTTTCATACACGCTATTTAATTCTTGACGTAAGCTAATCTCATATAAAAATCGTTTATTAACTTTATGTTTTAAGCCTAAAACAGCAGATCCTAAATGACGTTTTTCATGTTTTATATCAGAACCTTCGCCATTATTTTGATTATAATTAAAGCCTCCACTTATAAGCATTCGGCCTAATTCATAATCTAAATTATATTTTAAAAACAAACTCCCTACATCGCCATAACTATAATAATCTCTAGCAATGTTCGGGTAGTATTTATAATTTTCAGTAATGTAAGCAACTTTAGTATTGGAGATTATGCCTTTAAATTTGGAGACCCATTCCACCATACTTCGGGTGTTAAAATCATCGTACTTACTTTCTAAAGCATTCGGCGTTGGAAGAGAGAAATTTCGTTTGCCATCATATATATTGGAATACAAGTTTATAGCATTTTTCTTGTTTAACTTAAAACCAAAAGTCGTGCTGATATTTGTATTCTTAAATTGTCCATTTTTGTTAATTCGTTCAGTTCCTTGATACTCATAGTTGTTTTCGGAACCTTGATTCGAAATGCCTAATGAAAAACTCGTGTTTTTTGTTGAATAACTTGTTTTATAATCGATTCCATACGTATTATAACTTCCATAGTTTAAAAATAAATCGTTTTCAAACCCAGTATTGTAGTCAATTTTATTTTCTAAATAAATACTACCACCAATAGCATTACTGCCATCTACAACGCCACCACCACCCGACTTTACAATTACCTGATCATAGCCTCGCGTATTAACTGTATTAAAATCTGTTTGACCTGTAGTTTGAGAATTTATATTAATTCCATTCCACAAAACGGCTGTTTGTTGTGCTGTGGTGCCTCTAAAGCTAGGTGAAGAAACCATACCTAAACCATTTTCTTTTAAGTAAATAGTGGTATTATAATTTAAAAGACTGGTAAGTGAGGTTGGGTTCCGTTTTAAAATACTATCGCTTAAAATCGTTTGCGTTGTGGTATAAACTGAATCTTTTAATTTAATATATTTTAAACTGACTTCGTTCAACTCCGTAACTGGAGCATCTTGTGCAAAATTTGCACCAAAGGAAAAACACATCAATAATGTAAAATATCGATTCATAATCAGTTAGCCCTTTACCCGAAAGCCTTTAATTTTAAGGTTACGAAATTGGCAGGTCTCCTGACTTACGTCTTCATGTTGGTCTTCCCATCCTTAAATAGACAGTGACTTGAAGTTTAACATGAAGCTTGATAGCATACAGTTGCGGGAACAGTTCTGGATTTTAACCAGATTCCCTTTTAATTGAGGTAATCTTGATTTTTTTGAAAAAACGCAAAAAAATCTTGATTTACCATCAAACCAAATTCTGCGCAAAAATAGCTATTCTTTTTAGATTTGCATAATGAAGCTTATTTTTTCTTGGTCATTTTATAAAGCAAATAAATAAACCCTGCCAAAAAATGGAAGATAATAACTCTAGCTACTATATATAATGTTACATTTGAACCATCACGCATAGTTGTAAATTTTCTGTAAATTTACATGATTTCTAATCAAATAAATGTTACCAATGTTACACAAAAAAATAATTTTAGTTACCCTACTAGTCAGTTTATTTTTCTGGAATTGCCAAGATAAAAAGCAGAAGGAAATTACGGTAAATGAATCTATTGAAACCTCAATAAATATTGATTATGCCACAGGTTTCAGTATAGAAAACTACGAACAGTACACCATTTTAAACATTAGTAATCCGTGGCCAAATTCCGAAAAAAATTACAGCTATTTATTATTGACAAAAGAGCAGTCAGCGGTCAGTACATTTAATAAGGATGATTACGATGGCATCATTACTATTCCGATCGAAAAAATGGTAGTTACCTCCACAACGCATATTCCAGCTTTAGAGTTATTAGAGGTTGAAAATACATTGATAGGCTTTCCTGGTACTGACTATATTTCTTCGGAAAGAACACGAAAATTAATCGACTCTAAAGCAGTTAGAGAATTAGGGAAAAATGAAGGTATTAATACCGAAGTTTTATTAGAGCTTAATCCAAACGTTGTCGTTGGTTTTGGTATGGATGGCACTAATAAAAGTCTTGAAACTATTAGTAAGTCAGGTATTCCTGTTATTTATAATGGTGACTGGGTAGAAACATCACCTTTAGCAAAAGCAGAATGGATAAAGTTTTTTGGCGTTCTATATAATAAGAGCGAGCAGGCTGACACTGTTTTCAGAAAAATTGAAAGTGATTATTTAGAAGCTAAAAAACTGGCACAAAATGCCACAAATATACCACGTGTTTTAAGTGGCGCCATGCATAAAGATATTTGGTACCTGCCAAGTGGTACTAGTCCAGAAGCACAACTTTTAAAAGATGCTAATGTCAACTATTTATGGCAAAATACAGATAGTAAAGGAAGTTTGGCTTTAAATTTTGAAGCCGTTTATGAGAAAGCTAAAGATGCTGATATTTGGATTAGTCCATCTTATTATGGGTCATACGAGGCTTTAGAAAAAGCAAACGCACATTACACACAATTTGATGCGTTTAAAAACAAAACCATCTATTCATTTGTAAATACAGCAGGCGAAACCGGTGGCGTTACTTATTACGAAATAGGAACTGCTAGACCCGATTTAGTGCTGAAAGATTTAGTAAAAATTGCGCATCCAGAGTTACTTGAAGATTATGAGTCGCAGTTTTTCCATCCATTACAATAACACGATATTTGCAATTAGGTTCTAATCGTCTATGAACACCAAGTTTACATACGCTTTCATATCACTAATTGCCGTGCTAATTGTTTGCTTTTTTGCAAATATTAGTTTGGGATCGGTGTCAATTCCATTGCATGCTATTGTTGATAGTCTGCTAGGCTCATCAGATCACGAATCGTGGCAGTATATTATTCAAAACTACCGCTTACCAAAAGCTTTTACGGCTATTTTGGTCGGTTCTGGTTTAGGGATTTCGGGATTATTAATGCAAACTCTTTTTAGAAATCCACTAGCGGGTCCTTATGTTTTAGGTATTAGTTCTGGTGCCAGTTTAGGTGTGGCTCTTATTATTTTAGGAGCAGGTATTTTTGGTGGCGTATTTGCAACTTTATTAATTTCCAAATGGAGCATTATTATTGCGGCAAGTTTAGGGAGTTTTCTGGTTCTATCGGCTGTTTTACTCGTCTCTTCTAAAGTACGAGATACAATGGCTATCCTAATTATTGGTCTCATGTTTGGAAGCATTACAGCAGCTGTGGTAAGTGTCCTTTCCTACTTCAGTAGTGCAGAGCAATTACAACAATATATTTTCTGGGGTTTTGGTAGCTTGGGTAATTTATCTTGGTACGAATTGGCTATTTTCTTTAGTGTTTATATCGTCGGTTTAATTTTAACCATTTTTTCTATTAAAGCATTAAACTCACTTTTATTAGGCGAAAATTATGCAAAAAGTCTCGGATTAAATCTCAAGAAAAGTCGGTTGATAATTATTTTAGCCACGAGCTTATTGGCAGGAACCATCACAGCATTTGCTGGACCTATTGCCTTTATAGGTTTGGCTATTCCACATATTACACGACAGGTATTTACAACCTCAAATCATAAAATATTATTACCAGCCGTATTTTTATTTGGCGCCATTATTATGCTAATATGTGATAGTATTGCTCAGTTACCAACTAGTGATTATACCTTACCAATTAATGCCATCACTTCATTAATTGGTGCGCCCGTGGTAATTTGGCTTTTGGTACGGAAACGGAAAATGCTTTTTTAAGATGAAAACAGACCAACATATCATCCTTAAAACCGAAAACTTAACAATCGGTTACGCTTCTAAAAAAGTAGAAACAGTTGTAGCTTCTAACATTAATATGGCCTTACAAAAAGGTCAGCTAATCGGTTTAGTGGGTGCTAATGGTATAGGGAAATCTACGCTTTTAAGAACCTTAACTAACGTACAAGCAAAACTATCGGGAACTGTTTATCTAAATGAAAAAAGTTTAGATGCTTACACAAGTTCGGATTTAGCAAAAACCATGAGTTTGGTTTTAACGGAGAAAATAGCTTCTAAAAACTTAACCGTTTTCGAATTAGTTGCGTTAGGTAGACAGCCGTATACAAACTGGGTAGGTAATTTATCGGAAACAGATTTGGAGGTTATAAATCGCGCAATAATCCAAACCAACATCGAAGCGTTAAAAGATAAAAAATGCTTCGAATTAAGCGATGGCCAACTTCAAAAAGCTATGATTGCGCGAGCATTGGCTCAAGATACCGACTTAATAATTTTAGATGAACCAACTACGCATTTGGATATGTATCACAAAGCATACATTTTAAAATTACTCCAAAAATTAGTTAAAGAGACCGATAAAACGATTTTATTTTCGTCCCACGAAATCGATTTAGCTATTCAACTTTGCGATACCATGGTGGTTATGACAAATAATTCAGTTATTACAGATACGCCTAACCATTTAATTGAACAAGGTATTTTTGAAACCCTTTTTCCTAAAGATTTAATTGCTTTCGATAATAAATTGGGTAGTTTTCGGGTGAAGAAGTGAATTTATCATCATTATTTCTTTGCTGAAAGTTCATATATCAAATCTCACTTGTTTTAACTAAAAAATTTATCTTTGATTAAATTCACTTTTTTGAAATGACAGACAGCATTATCCTCATTATTGCCATTCTCCTATCAGCTGCCATTGGCGCTTATATTGGTCTTACTATTTCTAAACTTAAAAATAAAAGTGAAACGAGCACGCTTGAGGAACGAAATAGCAATTTACAGCAACAACTATCTAACAACAAGTTGTCTTTTGAAGAAGAGATAAAAAAGCAAAGTCTTTATTTTAATCAACAAATTAGGGATTTTAAAGACGTATTAGCGAAAACTGAAATCGACCGTGATGGCATTCGAAGAGAAAAAGAGCTTTTAAATTCGGAGTTAGCACGTAGAAATTCAGAATATGAAAACTTGGAGCATCAACTTTTAAAACGTGATGAAGAGTTAATAATTCAACAAGAACAGTTACGAAAAGATTTTGAATTATTAGCAACCAAAATTCTGGATGAAAAGAGTGAGAAATTCACCCTTCAGAATAAAGAAAATATTAAGCAAATACTAAATCCATTGCAAGAGAAAATTCAACTCTTTGAAAAGAAAGTTGAAGATACTCAAAAGGAAAGTATCAGTATGCATTCATCTTTAAAGGAGCAGCTATTAAGCTTAAAAGATTTGAATCTGCAAATGACTAAAGAAACCACCAACCTTACACGCGCTTTAAAAGGCGATAGTAAAATGCAAGGAAACTGGGGTGAATTAGTATTGGAGCGTGTGCTAGAGAAGTCCGGATTGGAAAAAGATCGCGAGTATTTTGTTCAGAAGCATTTTACCCGAGAAGATGGCAGCCGCGTTCTTCCGGATGTGGTTTTACATTTGCCAGATAATAAACGGATGATTATTGATAGTAAAGTTTCTTTAACCGATTACGAACGCTTGGTGAATGCCGAAGATGATGATAGACCTTTATGGTTAAAAGCGCATGTAAACTCTATTAAGCGACACGTAGATCAGCTTTCCGATAAGAAGTACGAAGATTTATACGATATAGAATCCCCTGACTTTGTTTTAATGTTTATTCCCATTGAACCAGCTTTTGCGGTAGCTATAAATGAAGACAACTCACTTTATAATAAAGCTTTCGAAAAAAACATTGTAATTGTTACACCTACAACATTATTAGCTACTTTGCGTACTATTGATACCATGTGGAATAATGAAAAGCAACAGCGAAATGCGTTAGAAATAGCCAAACAAGCGGGTGCACTTTATGATAAGTTTGAAGGTTTAGTGATAGATTTAACAGGTGTTGGTAAAAAAATTGATGCAGCTAAAACGGATTATTCGGCAGCCATGAATAAACTGGTCGATGGAAAAGGAAACATTATTGGACGTGTTGAAAAGCTCAAAAAAATGGGAGCGAAAGCAAAAAAATCTCTGCCAGAGACTATTATAAAACGGGCGCAACTTCAGAACGACGACGATGAATAAAAAACAAAAATAATATGAAAAATTTTTTAATAAAGTCAACAGTTATTATAGCGCTTTTTTTAGTTGCTTTTGGTTGTTTCGCATATTTTGCAACCTATAGTAAAGGTATTAGTGCAGGCGAACTGGTTAAATTCAGTCGAAAAGGTGCCATTATTAAAACCTGGGAAGGGCAAATAAGTCAAGGTGTTTCTGAAGGTCAAATATTTCAATTCTCGGTTAGTAATTCGGAAACGGCCGTTATTGAAGATTTAAAGAGTTTTCAAGGAAAGTACGTGAAACTTCATTATTTTGAGCGCTATATAAATCTCTTTTGGTTGGGAGATACTAAATTTTTTATTACCAAAGTAGAAGAGGATAAAGAACGAAATAATAGGCGCTTTTAATATGAATAAAACTTACAAAACCGTGGCTAGCTCTCAAATTAGCATTGCGGAACTTATGCAACCTTTACACTCCAATTTTGGTGGTAAAATTCATGGTGGTTACATGTTGAGTTTAATGGACCAAATAGCTTATGCCTGCGCTTCTAAACACTCCGAAAACTATTGCGTTACAGCTTCTGTAGACACGGTAGATTTTTTAGAACCTGTAGAAATTGGCGAACTCGTTACCATGAAATCATCCATTAACTTTGTGGGAAAAACGTCTATGGTTGTTGGCATTCGTGTAGAGGCTGAAAATATTAGAACCGGACTTGTTAAACATTGCAACTCTTCATATTTCACAATGGTCGCAAAAGATGATGTTGGAAAATCTATTCCCGTGCCTGGTCTTGTTTTATCTACTTTAGAAGAAGTGAAACGCTTTTTAAAAGCTATTGAACGTAATTATACCAAAAGAAATAGACGAATTGAATTTAGTAGCGAGGATTTTGTTTTGGATCATTACTTAAAAGAACTTGAAGGTTATAATATTAAGTTAGATTTATAATCCCTTTCTTGACTGCTTAACTGCAATCATTCTTACCTCTTTATTTTTAATCATTTGGTTATTTCAATAAAATAATCGATATTTGATTATTCCGCAATTACGGAATAATTAAATATATTCCTTTTTAACGGAATATTTTAGTTTATTCCTTTTTTACAGAATACTTTAACTTCTTTAAGGATTCAAGTATTTAGTACTAGAATTACATTTTAGATACTTAAGAAATAAAACTTATGATAAGTGTTATAACAGGCGATATTATTAAGTCCAAACATGTGAAACCTACTATATGGTTATCACAACTTAAAGAC
The DNA here is from genome assembly GCF_000224335.1 of Bizionia argentinensis JUB59. Lineage (GTDB taxonomy): Bacteria > Bacteroidota > Bacteroidia > Flavobacteriales > Flavobacteriaceae > Algorimicrobium > Algorimicrobium argentinense. The sequence continues at coordinate 52,526 of NZ_AFXZ01000013.1, forward strand.
GCTTTAACCTTTTTACAACCTGATGAGAATTTATGGGAAATATACCGAGGTGATAGTTTTCAAATAGAATTTAATAATCCGCAAGACATCTTTTTACACGCCACGTACATCAAAGCCTGTATTAAAATGATAAAAGGTTTAGATGTTCGAATGGCAATTGGTATGGGTGCTAAAACCTATCAAGGTACATCTGTAACCGAATCCAACGGCGAAGCTTTTCAGTTTTCTGGTGAAACATTAGAAAACCTGAAAAAGGAAAAATTGAATTTAAAAATAAAAACGGCAAACCCTAATCTGGATAGAGACCTCAATTTATACATTAAATTAGCTTTAATCAGCATGGATAATTGGACGACAAACTCTGCCGAAATTGTAAAAATGCATATTGAAAATCCAAAAAGCATTCAAACAGATCTTGCTCAACGCATCGGTATCAGTCAAGATGCTATTAGCAAACGTGTAAAACGCGCAAACCTTGAAGAAATATTAGAACTTAACACACTGTGTAATATTAAAATAACTAACTTGTAGTATGATTCTACTAGTAAAATTAGTGTTAGCACATTTAATTGGTGACTTTATTATTCAACCAAAGTCTTGGGTAAAGAATAAAGAGAAAAAGAAACTTAAATCGCCTAAACTATATTTACATGTGGGCATTCATATTGCCTTATTATTTCTTATTGTTTGGGATGTATCCTATTGGCCATTATTACTCATAATTGGTGCTTTACATTTTATAATCGATGCTTTGAAACTGCTATTTCAAACGAAGAGAACCAAACGTCGGTGGTTTTTTATTGATCAGCTATTACATATTATCAGCATTTTTGCTGCGTATTTCCTTTATAGAGATATGATGTTCTCAACGGCCGATTTCCCCACAGAAACTGCCTTGCTCCTACTAACCTGTTTGCTTTTTTTAACGGTACCAGTATCTATTATTATGCAAGCCATTTTCAGCAAATGGAATATTGAAAAACTAACTAAAGGCAACGAATCGCTTAAAGATGCTGGTAAATACATTGGTATCCTGGAGCGTATTTTAGTATTCATTTTTATTATAATGGATCATTGGGAAGCTGTTGGGTTTTTAATTACGGCTAAGTCGGTTTTTAGGTTTGGCGATTTAAAAGAAAGTAAACAAAGAAAACTCACCGAATATATTCTAATTGGCACCCTAATCAGCTTCGGAATAGCGATTGTAACAGGCGTTGTATTTCGATTTCTAATGTAAATCAAAATAAGCTACAAAAAAACCATCAGAAAACATCTGATGGTTTTTTATTACTACATGAGCAATTAGCCTTTAAAATAACAGCATTACTACCCTTTTATTTACTTAAGTACATTTTACGTCGGGCGTATAAGTTATAAAACTCATCATCTTTTAAGTCATCAATAAATAAAATACTTTCGCCCGTACTCTTCATTTCAGGACCTAGTTGTTTGTTAACATTGTGAAACTTATCAAAAGAAAACACAGGTTGTTTTATAGCGTAACCTTCTAATCTCGGTTTAAAGTCAAAATCGGTTACCTTATTAACCCCCAGCATCACTTTTGTTGCATAATTCACATATGGTTCACCATAAGCTTTTGCAATAAAAGGAACCGTTCTAGAGGCTCTAGGATTGGCTTCAATAATATAAACAACATCGTCTTTAATTGCGAATTGTACATTAATTAAACCAACCGTATTTAATGCTAATGCAATTTTTTTTGTATGATCTTTTATTTGCTGCAGTACCAAATCACCTAAATTAAAAGGAGGCAAGACACCGTTACTATCTCCTGAATGGATTCCGCAAGGTTCAATATGCTCCATGATTCCGATAATATAAACGTTCTCACCATCACAAATAGCATCCGCTTCCGCTTCAATAGCGCCATCTAAATAACGATCTAATAGTAATTTATTATCAGGCATTTGGCGTAATAAATCCACAACATGCTCTTCTAATTCATCCTTATTAATTACAATTTTCATGCCTTGACCTCCTAACACATAGGAAGGTCTTACCAAGATTGGGAAGTCTAAAACATCTGCAATTGCCAAAGCTTCATCGGCATTGGTTGCCACATCAAATTCTGGATAAGGAATATTATTTTCTTTTAAAATAGTTGAAAAACTACCTCTATCTTCAGCTAAATCTAAAGACTTATAAGTTGTACCAATAATTTTAATTCCGTAGCGATCTAATTTTTCAGCTAATTTAAGTGCCGTTTGGCCACCTAGCTGAACAATCACACCTTCTGGTTTTTCATGACGAATAATGTCGTAAATATGTTCCCAGAAAACCGGTTCGAAATATAGTTTATCGGAAATATCAAAGTCCGTTGAAACCGTTTCTGGATTACAGTTAATCATGATGGTTTCGTAACCACATTCTGCAGCCGCTAAAACACCGTGAACACAACAATAATCGAACTCGATACCTTGACCAATTCTATTTGGTCCCGATCCTAATACAATGATTTTCTTTTTATCGGAAACAACACTTTCATTAGATGGCGCTATTTCGCCATTTGATAATTCTACTTCGTTTTCAAATGTAGAGTAGTAATAAGGTGTTTGCGCTTCAAATTCTGCCGCACACGTATCTACTAATTTATAAACACGCTTTATTTTAAATTCCTCTCTTTTCGTGTATACTTGACTTTCCAAACAATTTAGCATGTGCGCTATTTGTCTGTCGCCATAACCTTTTTGTTTCGCTTCAAGTAATAAATCACGCTCTATATTTTCAATTGAAAAAGTAGAAATCTCTTTTTCTAAATAATGTAACTCTTCATATTGCTTTAAGAACCACATGTCGATTTTAGTAATTTCGTGAATGCGACTCAATGGAATACCCATTTGAATAGCGTCATAAATTACAAATACACGATCCCAGCTCGCGAAGGTTAATTTCTCAATAATCTGATCGTAATCTTTATAACCTTTCCCGTCGGCACCTAAACCATTTCGTTTAATCTCCAAGGATTGTGTCGCTTTATGCAACGCTTCTTGGAACGACCGGCCGATAGCCATAACCTCACCAACAGATTTCATTTGAAGACCTAAAGTTCTATCAGAACCTTCAAACTTATCAAAATTCCATCGCGGTATTTTCACCACAACATAATCAAGCGTTGGTTCAAATAAGGCCGAAGTAGAACCTGTAATTTGATTGGTTAATTCATCTAAATTATAACCAATAGCTAATTTTGAAGCCACTTTAGCAATAGGATAACCAGTTGCTTTGCTCGCTAATGCCGAAGAACGAGATACACGCGGGTTAATTTCAATAGCGATAATATCCTCGTTTTCATCTGGACTTACGGCAAATTGGACATTACAACCACCAGCGAAATCGCCAATACTACGCATCATATGAATTGCCATATCACGCATTCGTTGAAACGTTTTATCCGATAAAGTCATAGCCGGCGCCACCGTAATGGAATCGCCAGTATGAATTCCCATCGGATCCATATTTTCAATAGTACATATAATAACAACGTTATCGTTTTTATCACGTAATAACTCTAACTCAAATTCTTTCCAGCCTAAAAGTGCTTTATCTATCATAACTTCATGAATTGGCGAAATTTCCAATCCACGTGTTAATAACTCATCAAAATCTTCTTCTTTATAAACTATAGATGCACCTGCGCCACCTAATGTATAAGACGCTCTAATTACCAATGGAAAACCAAATTCTTGAGCAATTTCCTTACCTTTTAAGTAAGACGTTGCTGTAGCTTGTGGCGCCATTGGAACACCTATTTTCAACATGAGTTCGCGAAACTTCTCACGATCTTCTGTAATATTAATCGCGTCGATATCAACACCAATTAACTTTACATTAAAATCGTCCCAAATACCTTTTTCTTCTGCTTCAATCGCTAAATTTAATGCAGTTTGTCCACCCATAGTAGGTAAAACGGCATCAATTTGTGGATGTTCATTTAGAATTTTAATAAGGGATTTTGTGGTAAGTGGCAACAAATAAACATGATCCGCCATAGAAGGATCGGTCATGATAGTTGCTGGGTTGGAATTAATAAGAATTGTTTCAATTCCATCCTCTCTTAAAGAACGTAGCGCCTGAGTTCCAGCGTAATCAAATTCGCAAGCTTGACCAATAACGATCGGGCCTGAACCTATAAGCAGTACGGATTTTATGTTTTTGTTTTTAGGCATGTTGTGTGTTTTTTTTTGCAAAAGTAGTTAACGAATAGGTATAAAAAAAGGCGTTACCGCAAAGCAACACCTAATTATATTAACAATTGTTAATTCATTATTTTTTATGACTTAATTCAGAAGATACAGATATTTTCTTTCTTCCTTTAGCTCTTCTACGAGCAAGGACTTTTCTTCCATTTACACTAGCCATTCTTTCTCTGAAGCCATGCTTGTTTTTTCTTTTTCTCTTTGACGGCTGAAATGTTCTTTTGCTCATTACTTATATCTTTAAAATCTTCTTAAATATCTTTAACCTTATTTTAGGTTCTAAACCCTAAAACTGCGTGCAAATATACAAACCCTTTTTTATTTAACAAACCTTATTTTAAAAAAAATTTATAGATAAATTTTTAGTTTCTTTGTTATCCTTAAAAAAGGCAAAAAAATGCATAAAAATTTAACAACTATTCTTCTACTGTTCACGGCTTTAAGTAATGTAATACAAGCACAAACACAACTGCAATATAACTTAAAAACTGGAGATAGTATTCATGTTCATCAAAAAGCAAATCAACTTATAACGCAAGATAGCGATGAAACAACTCATGAAATGACTAATATTTTAGAAAGCACGTTTGTTTTTACGGTCAAAACCGTCACAGATAGCTCCTATATTTTAGATTTTTCATATAAACATTTTAAATTAGAATCAACTTCCAATTTATATGGCGTAATGATATCTGTGGATACCGCTGCTCCCATTGAAGAAAGTGATATGGAAGGTCAAATTTTCAAGGGATTAACAAAAGCCAAACTTAAAGTCGAGTTTTTAAAAAGCGGTGATATTATTAGCATTCGTGGTACAACACGCATGATAAATAACATGATGGAAGGCGTGGGGATTGAAGATGAATTCACCAAACAAATTATGATTGAAGAAATGAAGAAAGAATTTGGTAGCAAAAGTCTTTCTGATAGTTTTGAGCAATTCACTTATATCTACCCTACAAAAAAAGTAGCTATTGGCGACTCATGGAAAAACACATATTCTGGAGATATAGCAGCGGAAAACACCTGGGTTTTAACCAGTACCAATCCAAATATTAGCTTGATTGGTAGCGCAAACATTACATTGCATACCGAAGAGGACAATTATAATATGATTTTAGAAGGCATAAAAAAGACCAATGTTTCAGCCGATAAAAAAAGTGGCTTTGTAAAAACAATGACTGTGACTTCTAAAACTCAAGGTAACGCTGTATCTTTGCAAAATAATTCGGTAAAAATACCAACAACTATAAATTCTAATACAACCTATAAAACCAAACTTTATGTACAATAAAATTATAAAATTAATTATTGCTATAGGCATTATTGCATTTGCTGTTTATCAATTTATTGAAGGCAATATTGGAAATGGTATTATGTACATCCTTCTATCGACCATATTTATATTTTTATATTTTAAAAACGAATTTATCTTATTAGCTTTTTTAAGACTTCGAAAGCAAGATTTCGTAGGTGCTAAAAAATGGCTAGATAAAATTAAAAACCCGAGTAGTGCTCTAGTAAAAAAGCAGGAAGGATATTATTACTATCTTCACGGTATCATGGTTTCGCAATCTAATATGAATGAAGCCGAAAAGCATTTTAAAAAGGCTATTTCTTTAGGATTATCTATGGATCATGATTTAGCGATGGCCAAACTAAATTTAGCCGGAATAGCGTTTACAAAACGCCGTAAAAATGAAGCTAAATTATTACTTGGCGAAGCGCAGAAATTGGACAAGCGTAATATGTTAGCTGATCAGATTAAAATGATGAAAGATAATATGAAGCGTGCTCAAGGCCCGAATCAACATTACGGTCAGAACCAAGCACGTGGTAAAAGACGATAAGTTACAATAACGGAGACCATAATCTACTATAAGATTCTTTTAGTTTACAGTATTTAGAACGTTTTTGCCAACTTTCTAATGAGAGCTCTTCACTATTTAAAATATCATCTAGAAATAGATCTTTGAGTTCTACACTAGTCTCTTTATTATAAATAAGCGCATTTATCTCAAAGTTTATATTGAAGCTTCGGTAATCTAGATTGGAAGTTCCAATGGTGGAAAATAAATCGTCTACAACCATTGTTTTAGCATGGATAAACCCTTTTGTATAGCGATACACTCTTACCTCTGCTTCCAATAAGCGCTCTAAATACGAATTAGTAGCATATTTGGCTATCCAAGAATCCGATTCCTTTGGAATAAGCAAACGCACATCAATACCGCTTTTTGCTGCCACTTGCAATGCGGTAACTATTTCATCGTTTGGAATAAAATAAGGCGTTGTAACATACACATAATTTTCTGCCGTATTAATTGCAACAAACATAGCTTCCATGATGTTTGCCCAGTCGGTATCTGGCCCGCTAGCAGCAATTTGCACCGCTTTTGTAGTTTGCACATCCGAATTAGGAAATAGTTCTACCGAAATATCACAACTTGAGTTGGATACAAAATCCCATGTCATTAAAAAATGAACTTGCAACGGTTTTAATGCTTCACCTACAATACGCAAATGTGTATCGCGCCAGTATGTTGTGTCATCTTTGTAATTCACATAAGCATCAGCAATATTAATACCACCCACATATCCTATTTCACCATCGATTATGGCTATTTTTCGATGATTTCGATAATTCATCTTTCCTGTAAAATTCGGAAATAAAACAGGCATAAACGCATAGAATTCAACGCCATTATCTTTCAATCTTCTTTTAGTTTTCCATGAAATTTTACTTCCAACATCATCAAATGTCAAGCGAACTTTGATACCTTCAGAAGCTTTTTCACATAAAATATCAATAAGCTTTGTACCAATATGATCATCTTTTAAAATATAGTATTCCAAATGAATATGATGCTTGGCTTGCTTTAAATCTTCAAAAAGCAACTTAAATTTCTCTTTACCGTTTTTTATAATTTGAAGTTCATTTTTAAGTGTTACTGGCGTGTTTTTATTGTTATTCATCAACTTAACCAGCTTCATTTTCGTATCGAGAAACTCATCTAGTTTATGCAACTGACTTTTACTCAATTTATATTCCCGATCAAGTTTTTGAACGACATTTTTATTGAGAACATTCTTTCTATTAAAAATTTTATTCTTACGATATTCTTGACCGAAAAAATAATAAACAATCAATCCTAAATAAGGAAAAACCACTAAAACCATTATATATGATAAAGTTTTAGTGGGATTTATATTTTTAAATAATATCGTCGTTACTGCAGAAATTACGAGTATGTAATTTAAAACAATAACGAAAACCCAAATATTGTCTTTTAAAAAATCAATCATTAAGGTTTTGTGGCGTAATAACCGTCTTGCGGAATTTCAATAAAATACTGCTTTCTAGTTCTATTATTTAAATGTGGTTCACGCAACCACGGATTGTGAATTTTTAAAATCTTATAGTTAATTTTGAAATTTTGAGCAAAAGTAGCAAAATCGGTTACAGCAGTATCGACAGCAACCTTGTATGTTGGTATATTTTTATACAAATCTTTATCTCTAAAGTTAAAACCATATTTATCAGCATTTGATAAAATTTCTTTTAAAGCTACTATTCTAAACATATAACGACCAGTTTCTTCCCCTAAAAGCAAATCGTAATAATCAGTAACTTTTTGTTCGCTTAAACGTCTAGAAATACCTGACATACCAGCATTATAACCAGCGGCTGCTAAAGTCCATGATCCTAGTTTTTCTTTGGATTTCTTCAAATAATCACAAGCTACTTCTGTGGCCAATTCTAAATTATAACGTTCATCCACATTGTCATTAACTTCCAAACCATATTCACGAGCGGTAGCTGGCATTATTTGCCATACACCTCTTGCTCCTGCTGGCGAAACGGCGTTAGTTAAACCACTTTCAATAACGGCTAGGTATTTAAAATCGTCTGGTACACCATGTTTAGCTAAAATAGGTTCTATAATAGGAAAATATTTTTTAGCACGTTTAAACATGAGTAAACCATTGGATTGCCAATAGGTATTTACCAATAACTCCCGATCCATGCGTTCGTAAACATCAGGGTCGTTTAACGGCATATCTTCACCCGCAAAATTTAAATCCATTGGAATTTGAAGGGCATAAACATTATAGTCGTTTATAAGATTTTTCTCAAAATTCTCATCCGTCGGCACGTTCTGTTGTGCAAAAATAAATAGGATGGTTAAACTTAACAACCCCACTAATACTAGTGCTTTCTTTATCATTTTCATTTCTGTAAGTTTTGGTTTAAAGTTATAAAAAATATCAATATGATTGACTAGAACCCTCTAAAATAAGTTTTGGTAAATGAGCGTTAAACCAACGGTATTTACTTATCACCATAACATGCGTACCATTCTCTACTTTTATACAGTTTTTAATGTATTTATAAGGAAAAACACTATCATTAGTTCCGTGAATATGTATAATATCTTTTATGGGCTCTAATTGATCCCAATTAATCATTTCTTTTATGGCCCAATCAAGATATTGTGTATCTGTTACAGACAGGTATTTTTTATATAATTCCACACGGTGCGTAAGCGTCTCACCAAAAGCATATTTAGACAACATATCCATATTATTAACCAAGGACGTTGGCGCTAGCTTGTAAGCCTTTGTAACACGCATTAGCATCATTCGTCTTGGCATTTCTTTGTAGCTTTTAACACTTGAAATTATTATTAACCGCCTCAATGTGATTAACTTACTCATTTCCTGAACAATTACACCTCCAAATGAAACTCCGATTAAAGCCACGTTTTTATGTTTAATTTCTTTAGTTAAACGAAAAGCATATGCCTTTAGCGTTTCGTTTTCTTCAGGAATTAACCATTTTAACCAATGAACTTTAAATTGACTTTCCGGAAGCTTTATATGCTCGAAAATTGTTGGGTTTGCAGCCATACCAGGCATGAAATACACATGTACTATATCTTGATTCATAAGCTATTAAACCTTATTACACTCATAATGACAATAATTTTTCGTAAATTTGCATTGCAAAACTATATAAAAATAGTTGCTACTCCCTATAATTCCCTTGAATAAAAAAATATTATGACAGAAGAACATGTACTCATTGACAATGATTTTTTACGCCAATTTGAATTAAAAATGGACGATCAACTTGCGATAATTGAATATTCGCTTCAGGAACGCAAAATATTTTTAACCAAACTGATTATTCCGGAAGAAATCTCTACTGAAGCTTTTCAAAACGAGTTTATAAAAACCGTGTTTGAAAACATTGAAGAACGTAATTTAAGCGTTGTTCCAACTAGTCCAGAAATAGCTAAATTTATTAAAAAAAATAGGCAATACAGAAGCATGTTACCAGTCGGTGTGCGTATTTAATGATGAATTGATTTTAAGGTATTCGTTTTATGAATAAATCATTGCATTAAACGATGCCATAACAATTAAATAAAAAAGGCGTACTTTTATTACTAAAGTACGCCTTTTTTAGTTTTACAATTTAAAAATATTATTTATTTTACAACAATTTCACCAAGCTTATATTATTAATTAATGATTTAGTTTCTTCACTAGCTTTTAATAAAAACACCCTATTTACAAACATCTTTTTAGAGAAAATAAAAACGGTATCTTATTTTTTTACACAATATTATAGCTTTAGTTTTACAGCTGATTAATTGAAACTTCAAGATTACAAATGAACTACCGCCTCGTAATATTTCTACTTCTTATTGGTTGCTCTCAAAAAAAACAGCAATTTTCAGATGTGTTTCGCTATAACGAGCATAAAAACATCAGTTCATTAGATCCTGCATTCTCTAAAGATCTGGCGGATATTTGGGCCACCAATCAATTATTTAATGGATTAGTAGAAATGGACGATAGCTTAAATGTCAAGCCAAGCATTGCTAGAAATTGGACCATAACAGATAGTGCTAAAACATATACCTTCACTTTACGTAAAGATGTATATTTCCATAAACATGCATTACTTGGTAAAGATTCCACAAGAGCAGTATCGGCTTTCGATTTTGAATATAGCTTAAACCGATTAAAAGATAAACAAATTGCATCGCCAGGAAGCTGGGTTCTAAATAAGGTTTCAGACTTCCGCGCGATTAATGATTCCATTTTTGAAATAAAACTCACACAGCCATTTCCTGCCTTTTTAGGTTTATTAACAATGAAATATTGCTCCGTCGTTCCTAAAGAAGTAGTAGAACATTACGGAACCGACTTCAGAGCAAACCCAATTGGCACAGGTCCATTTAAGTTTCAGCGCTGGGAAGAAAACTTAAAGCTCGTTTTTAGAAGAAATAATAATTATTTTGAAGAAGATGCATCAGGAAGTAAATTACCTTATCTAGAGGCTGTGGCCATTACATTTCTTCCTGATAAACAAAGTGAATTCTTACAGTTTGCACAAGGAAACATAGATTATGTTTCTGGTTTAGATGCTTCTTATAAAGATGAAATTTTAACAGCAAACGGACAACTTCGTGATTTATACACAGAAGATGTCAATATGATTCGTGGCCCGTATCTAAACACTGAATATTTGGCTTTTTTAATGGATTCTGATGTTTCTGAAATACAGTCAGAATACATACGAAAAGCAGTTAATTATGGTTTTGATCGTGAAAAAATGATGATTTACCTCCGAAACGGCGTTGGTATTCCGGCTCATGGTGGCTTTATACCTAAAGGCTTGCCTGGTTACAGCGAATTGTCTGGGTTTAATTATCAACCTCAAAAAGCGAAGGAATTAGTCAATCAATATAAATTAGAAACTGGTAATGAAACTCCAGAAATCACTTTAACAACAACTAGTAACTATTTGAGTTTTTGCGAATATATTCAGCGTGAACTTCAAAAAACAGGTTTAATCGTTAATGTAAGTGTGGTTCCAGCGTCCAGTTTAAAAGACTCTAAAGCCAATGGTCAATTAGATATGTTTAGAGCCAGCTGGGTGGCCGATTATCCCGATGCCGAGAATTACTTATCTCTTTATTACAGTAAAAACTTCGCTCCCGATGGTCCAAATTACTCACATTATAAAAATGAACAATTCGATAGTTGGTACGAGCAGGCGTTTACGGAAACCAATACCCTTAGAAGAGAAGCACTTTACTCTAAAATGGATAGTTTAGTTATGACATCTGCACCGGTTGTTCCTATGTTTTATGATGAAGTTGTAAGATTTACCAGAAAAAATATTTCAGGATTAGGTATTAACCCTATTAATTTATTGGATTTAAAACGGGTGAAGAAAATAGATTAAATCTGTCATTAAGAGAGCACAAAACCTCCAGGGTTTAAAAACCTATGAGGTTCATATCAAAATTCTAGACAAATGAAGCTTATTCGCGTCTAAATCTTTTAGTTTCCTAAAAACCATGTTTTATAGTGGCAATTTCGGTAACGATTAGCATCTATATCGTATTTGCTTATTATGATGATAAACTACTATTTTAAAGTAAAAATTGAAGGTTTAGAAATTAATACTATAAACATATTAGAATTAAGACCTGTTATAAACATTTTTTTATACCTCTTGTTTTTCTAATAACTTATGCTCGTCCTCCTTCTCATTTATAATTCCAAATACCACAAAATACAGCCCTAATCCATAAAGGAACATTATAAAAAAATCTTGAAATTGCAAATCAAATTTAAACGTTTTAATAGCCATCATGCCTTCACAAATTGAATATGAAAAAACTCCAAAAAGTACATAAAAGTAACTTTTTTTATTAAATACATCCTTTCTTAAATAAGCAAGCTGAAACATTAATAATGTTAAAAAAAAGGTTATTAATGCAGGAATAAAAAAGCTTTTAAGATCATTTAAAAGAAGTGCCGTAAAAAAGATAATGTAACAAAATAGTAAAACTGCTAAAGGGATTAATCTTGAAATTCTGTATTCTTTTCTATGAGAAAATTTTAAACAGAAAAATATTTTTCCAAGTGAAAAAACGAATAGACTTATGCTTACAAAAATAAGGTTTGTGTTGTTTATTATAAGTAGATCTCCAACAAAAAAACTTATTAAGGCTAAAAACATCCACAATTGCTTTCTTTTATTATTCCCTGTTTTATTAAAAATATAATACACTAACAAAAGCAATAATATAAAAGGTTTAGAAAATAGTCTAAACGGAAATGGGGGCAAATTCAATTTTACAAGTATGTCAATTAAAAGCATTGAAAAATACAACAATGCAAATAGTTTATGATTAGAAAAGAGTTGCTTAATCATCACTCTATATTTATAAATACAGGTAAAAGTAACAAACTAATCGGTAAAAATTGTTTGCTTTAATATAATAATATCTTAAAGAGATTAAACTCTATTCCCTTCTAAACTTTTTAGTTTCCTCAAACACATGTTCTAAAATAGCAGAATCTTGCTCGGTAAATTCTATTTCCCTGCGAGACATAACCACTTCTGCTACCTCAAAAGCTTTTTTGGTTAAATAAGTTGTGAAGCCTTTACTGCCTCCCCAAGAAAAACTTGGTACGAAATTTCTTGGAAATCCACTTCCAAAAATATTTGCACTCACACCAATTACTGTTCCGGTATTAAACATGGTATTAATACCGCACTTACTGTGGTCTCCCATCATGAGTCCACAAAACTGTAAACCTGTTTTGGCAAAACCTTCGGTTTCGTAATCCCAAAGACGTACTTCGGTATAATTATTTTTTAAATTGGAATTATTAGTGTCCGCTCCTAAATTACACCATTCTCCTATTACAGAATTTCCTAAAAAGCCATCGTGGCCTTTATTAGAATAACCAAATATAACGGAATTATTAACCTCTCCTCCTACTTTACTATGAGGCCCAATTGTAGTAGGACCATAAATTTTAGCGCCCATTTTTACGGTAGCATGATCACATAAGGCAAAAGGTCCACGAATAAAGCTACCTTCCATTATCTCGGCATTCTTGCCAATATAAATAGGGCCATTTTCAGCATTTAATGAGCAGAAAGGCAATTTAGCACCTTCTTCAATAAAAATGTTTGCTCTGTTGAAAACTATTGTTTTTTCTGGTATTTCTTCAGACTGTCTGCCATTTGTTATCAAATCAAAATCGTCTTGGATGGCTTCACCATTTTTAGAGAAAATATCCCAAGTGTTTGCAACTTTTAAAAGTGCTTCGTTGTATTCAATAGCTTCATATGCATCAAAATCGACTTCTTCTTGAGAATCTGTCGTAAAAAATGCAATTACATCTTCACCTTTAAAAATAGCCTGATTCTCTTGCAAATCTTTAATCATAGCCACCAATTCGTGGTTAGGGCAATATGATGCGTTAATCATCACGTTCTGCTCCATTTCAACCATCGGGTATTTTTCCGATAAGTAATCTTCGGTAACAGTTGTTGTAGTATAATCTAGATAGGCTTCCCATTTTTCACGAATCGTTAAAATACCAATTCGGATATCGGCAACAGGGCGTGTAAATGTAAAAGGCAACAAATTATTGCGCGACGGACCATCAAAAAGGATATAATTCATGATAAAAGCTTTTTTGTAAAAATAAAAAAAGCCTTTCAATAGTTGAAAGGCTTTTAGAAATATATTTTAGGCTAAACTTATTTTTTGAATTTAGCGTATTTCGTTTTAAACTTGTCAATACGTCCTGCAGTATCTATCAGTTTAGACTTCCCTGTGTAAAAAGGATGTGACGTTCTTGAGATTTCCATTTTAACCAACGGATAATCAACACCTTCCACCTCTAAAGTTTCGTTCGTGTTTGCTGTAGATTTTGTTAAAAATACGTCTTCGTTAGACATGTCTTTAAATGCTACTACTCTATAATTTTCTGGATGTATATCTTTTTTCATCGCTAAATGCTTTAATATCTTACTTTTTCGAGGTGCAAATTTAATCAATTTTAATAACTATGCAACAGTTTTTCGATATATTTATAATAACTTTTATTGTAACGTTTTTATATATTTGTTTACTAACAGTAACAACCAATTTAAACTTATCAAAAATTATGGAAACAAACACAAAATCTAATTCAATTAATTACGGCCTTTATTTAGGTGGTATCCTTGCATTATTAACCGCTCTCGCTTATGCAGTAAATCTAGACTTATTTACAAAATGGTGGTTTGGTGTGGCGGTCATGCTTGTTGTAGTAGCTTTAGGAGTCCTTTCATCAATTAAGTCTAAAGCTTTGTTGAATGGATTTATTACTTTTAAAGGCGCTTTTTCGGCATATTTTATAACAGTTGCCATTGGTTTAGTTATTAGCTCTGTTGTAGGTTTTGTTATTTTTAACATTGTTGATCCTGATGCTGCTAACGTTTTACAAGAAAAAGTTATTGAAGCACAAGTGGAAATGATGCGTGGCTTTGGCACTCCAGATGAAGCTATTGCAGGAATTGTTGAAGAAATGGAAAAACAGGAAAATCTGTATTCTTTAAAAAACATCTTACAAGGTTTAGCCTTTCAATTAATTGGTTATAGCGTTGTAGGACTTATTGCTGCTTTGATTGTGAAAAAAGAACCAATAGAAGCTTAAATAATTTCGTTACTTTTGGTGTTTCAAACATGAAATTAAATACATGAATATATCAGTAGTCATACCACTACTTAACGAAAAGGAATCATTAATAGAACTTCATGATTGGATTGCAAATGTTATGCAATCCAATCATTTTTCTTATGAAATCCTATTTATAGATGACGGTAGTACCGATGGCTCATGGGAAACCATTCAACAGTTATCCCAAAAAAATAATGCCGTAAAGGGCATTCAGTTTTTACGGAATTTCGGAAAATCACAGGCCTTACACGCAGGTTTTGACAAAGCACAAGGCGATGTTATAATTACTATGGATGCCGACCTTCAAGATAACCCTGAAGAAATCCCCGAACTTTATAATATGATTGTTTCTAACGGCTACGATATGGTTTCGGGCTGGAAGAAAAAACGTTACGATTCGGTAATTTCTAAAAACATACCCTCTAAATTATTTAATTGGGCAGCTAGAAAAACATCAGGCGTAAAACTAAATGATTTTAATTGTGGACTAAAAGCTTATCATCAAAATGTGGTTAAAAACATTGATGTAAATGGCGAAATGCACCGTTATATTCCAGTTTTAGCTAAAAATGCTGGTTTTTCAAATATCGGCGAAAAAGTGGTTCAACACCAAGCCAGAAAATATGGCGAAACCAAATTTGGAATGGAGCGTTTTATTAATGGTTTTCTGGATTTAATTACTATTTGGTTTATTTCACGCTTTGGCAGGCAGCCTATGCATTTATTCGGAACTTTAGGTTTTATTATGCTGGCCATAGGATTTGCCTTCTCTATTTATCTGGGAATAGACAAATTATTTTTAACACCTCACGGCCGATTAATAACTGATAAACCCCAATTTTATATAGCTTTGGTCACCATGATAATGGGAACACAATTTTTTGTAGCTGGCTTTTTGGGTGAAATTATTTTACGTACTAAAGAAAACCGCCAACGCTACCTAATTAAAGATAATATATAAAGCTTACCTCCTATTTTTTTGAATTCGTACCTTTGTACGCTATTTTACAATTTCTATGATACAAATTAAACCTGAATTATTAGCTAGAGTTAACAAGTGGTTAACGCCTACTTTTGATACAGAAACACAAGATTATATAAAAAAATTAATCGCCAACAATCCGTCAGAACTTCAAGAAGCTTTTTACAAGAATTTAGAATTTGGAACTGGTGGTATGCGCGGCATTATGGGTGTTGGAACCAATCGTATTAATAAATATACATTAGGAAAAAACACACAAGGTTTAAGCAATTATTTAAAAAAAAGTTTTCCTGACGAAACTATAAAAGTGGCTATTGCTTTCGACTGTCGACATAATAGTCAATCGTTGGCCAAGTTAGTTGCCGATGTATTTTCATCAAATGATATTGAAGTTTATCTTTTTGAAGAATTACGTCCAACTCCAGAGTTATCCTTCACATTAAAACATTTAAACTGTCATTGTGGTATTGTGCTAACGGCCTCGCACAATCCTCCAGAATACAACGGATTTAAAGTGTATTGGCAAGATGGCGGTCAATTAGTTCCACCTCAAGACGCGGAAATAATTGCTGAAATTAATCGCTTGGAATATTCTGAAATTAAATTTGAAGCGAAGAATTTATTAATTCATTATATAGGTAAAGAAGTAGATACAGTGTTTATTGATGCTTCAGTAAAAAATGGTAGTTTTAATACAGACCAAAAAGCAAAAGATAACCTTAATATTGTTTTTACCTCATTGCACGGCACATCTATTACTATTATTCCAGAAACCTTAAAACGCGCTGGCTATAATCAAGTTCATATTGTTGAAGAACAAGCTAAACCGGATGGTGATTTCCCAACGGTTAAATCTCCAAACCCAGAAGAGCCAGAAGCCTTAAAAATGGCTTTAGCATTAGCTGATAAAGTCAAAGCCGATATTGTTATTGGAACTGACCCAGATAGCGATCGTATTGGAATAGCTGTAAGAGATTTAGACAACCACATGATTATACTAAATGGTAACCAATCCATGATCATAATGACAGCGTTTTTATTAAAACAATGGAAAAAAGAAGATAAAATAAAAGGTGAAGAATTTATTGGTTCTACCATTGTTTCCACACCAATGATGACGGTATTAGCAAACGCTTATAAAGTTGAATGTAAAATTGGTTTGACAGGCTTTAAGTGGATTGCTAAAATGATTAAAGATTTTCCAGAGCTCGATTTTATTGGTGGTGGCGAGGAAAGTTTCGGTTTTATGGTTGGCGATTTTGTTCGCGATAAAGATGCTGTAACCGCTACCCTACTGGCCTGCGAAATTGCTGCCCAAGCAAAAGCTGAAGGAAGCTCTTTATATGAAGAGTTAATTAATCTTTATACAGAGCATGGTTTTTACAAGGAACGTTTAATCTCTATCACTAAAAAAGGAATTCAAGGCGCGCAAGAAATCAAACAAATGATGGTTGAAGCGCGCGAAAATCCTTTAAAAATAGTTAATGGATCGAAAGTAGTGAAAATTGAAGATTATCAATTATCAGAAACTAAACACATTGAAACAGGCGAAACAGAACCGATTTTAGTTCCAAAATCCAATGTCCTTATTTATTATACCAATGATGGAAGCCAAATAGCCTTGAGGCCAAGTGGAACCGAACCAAAAGTAAAATATTACTTAAGCGTCCAAGCAACTTTAGACAATGCTTCTAACTTTACGGCTACAGAAAAAGCTTTAGAAGCAAAAATTGATGCCATTATAAATGATATGAATATTACAGAATGAAAAAAATTATACATCAATTAAGTCCTTTCATTAAGAAGTTTAAGATGCATGTTTTCTTAAATATCTTTTTCAATTTACTTTATGCGCTATTTAGCTCCTTGGCATTTATTGCTTTAATACCCATGTTAAATGTGTTATTCGATAAAACGACTATTGTTACAGAAGCACCCGTATGGACAGGTATTGGAGGTTTAAAAGATTACGGTCAAGATTTCCTGAATTACCACGTTAGCGGTTATTTGGTGGATGGCAACGCGCAAATGGCATTAGTAATCGTTATAGCTATCGTAATTTCAACCTTTCTACTTAAAAACATCTTTGGCTATCTTGCCATGCAGCACGTTATGTATTTAAGGAATGGGGTTTTAACGGACTTACGAAAAGACATGTATCAGAAAATAATTCAATTGCCATTAAGCTTTTATTCTAAAAGGCAAAAGGGAGATGTTATGGCACGAATTCTAGGAGATATTAACGAAATGCAAAACTCCTTCTTTATCATTTTAGAGCTCATTGTTAGAGAGCCTTTAACTATCGTATTTTCATTAGCGCTAATGTTTACTATTAGCTGGGAATTATCAGTTTTTGTATTGTGCTTCATTCCTTTGGCTGGTTTTTTAATTTCAAGAATAGGAAAAAGTTTAAAAGGTAACTCATTAAAAGCTCAACAAGAATCGGGTAAATTAATTTCGATTGTTGAAGAATCTTTGACTGGTTTAAAAATTGTAAAGAGTTATAATGCTGAACCAATTTTTACAAATAATTTTACAAATTCAGCAGATAGAATTTTAAGATTATCAAATAAAATTGGTGTCAAAAATAATTTAGCAGGCCCTGTTAGTGAAGTATTAGGTATTGCAACCATAGCCGTTTTATTATGGTATGGTGGTAAATTAGTTTTAATCGATGGATCTATTGAAGGCACTACGTTTATTGCTTTTATGGGACTTGCTTACGCTATTTTAACACCTGCAAAAGCCATTAGTAAAGCAAGTTATAAGGTAAAAAATGGAATGGCCGCTGCCGATCGTGTTTTCGAAATCTTACATGAAGACGACAATATGCAGGATAATCCTGACGCCATAGAATTCGAGGATTTTAAAAATAATGTATCCATTAATAATATTTCATTTAAATATGATAACGATCTCGTACTAAAAAACTTCAGTTTTCAAGTAGAAAAAGGTGAAACCGTGGCACTTGTTGGACAATCTGGAAGTGGAAAAAGTACGATTGCTAATTTAGTAACGCGTTTTTACGATGTTAATGAAGGCAACATAACTATTGATGGGATAGATATTAAAAACATGACGAAAAAGTCTCTACGCGACCTCATGGGACTAGTAACGCAAGATTCAATACTATTTAATGATTCAATAAAAAACAATATTTTAATTGGTAAACCAGACGCAACTGATACTGAAATTATCGAGGCATTAAAAATTGCCAATGCTTGGGAATTTGTTCAAGAATTACCAAATGGGATCGAAACCAATGTTGGTGATGCCGGAAATAATTTTTCTGGAGGCCAAAAACAACGTTTAAGTATTGCGCGGGCAGTTCTTAAAAACCCACCTATTATGATTCTGGATGAAGCTACATCAGCTTTAGATACCGAAAGCGAACGTTTAGTGCAAATTGCATTAGAGAATATGATGAAAAACAGAACTTCCATTGTTATTGCACATAGATTGTCCACGATTCAAAATGCCGATCTTATTGTGGTTATGAAACATGGTGAAATTGTTGAGCAAGGCGCTCACACAGAATTAATGGCTAAAAACGGAACCTACCGCCGATTGGTGGATATGCAGAGTTTTGAGTAGAAAAATTTAAGAAAAGAGATACTAAAACGCCTTGCTTATAGATAATAGACAGTTCCAAATACGTCCTTTTATACACATAATTTTTTATTATCTTAACTGCCACTGTTTACCGAGACTATTAACTTAATACTTTATTTAAAAGTTTCATTAAACTTTTTCACCTTCAACTAGTCTAAAATTTAAACCGATTTGTGAATACCGAAACCCAATTAATTGCCAATTTAAAGTCAGAAAGCAAACGTGAGGTTGCTTTTAATGAACTGGTTGCGCAATATAAAGAGCGTTTGTATTGGCATATTCGCCATATGGTAAAATCGCATGACGACACAGACGATGTATTGCAAAATACATTCATTAAAGTTTATAGAAATATTAAAAACTTTAAAGGCGACAGTAAGTTGTTCTCTTGGATGTACCGAATTGCAACAAACGAAGCAATTACATTTATAAATAATCGCGCTAAACAAATGCAAATAAGTAATGAAGAAGTTCAGGATTTGGCAATAGCAAATTTGCAAGCAGACATTTATTTTGAAGGTGAGGAAATCCAGATAAAGCTACAACGAGCTATAGCAACTTTACCAGAAAAACAACAACTCGTTTTTAATATGAGATATTTTCAGGAATTAAAATATAAGGATATGGCTGAAATATTAGATACAAGTGAAGGCGCCTTAAAGTCTTCCTATCATATTGCCTCAAAAAAAGTAGAAGCCTTTGTATTGAACGATTAAACCTTTTCAAGAAACTGAAGTCCAAAGAGTAATGAAAAACAGGAAATTACATACTAACAAAGAATCAGGTTTTAAAACACCAGATTCTTATTTCAAGGATTTTGAAGAAACTCTTTTGAGTGAACTTGTGCTTAAGGAAAAATGTAAAACATCTGGTTTTAATGTCCCTGATGATTATTTTAAAAACTTTGAAACATCTAACCGCGACACGGTTTTGGAGGAAAAGAAAGAAACGAAAGTTATTCCTTTGTTTTCTAAAAAAACAACTTGGTACGCCGCAAGTGCCGCTGCAATAGCCATTTTACTGATTAGTTTGCCAGACTTTAAAGAATCCGTTAGTTTTTCATCTCTAGACAATGATAGTATTGAAAACTATATACTTTCCAATGATTATGAAGCATCAGATTTCAATAACTTAATTACTGATCCATCAGCTTTTGAAAACGCTATATATAACGAAACCTTGAGCGATGTATCTTTAGAAAGTTATTTATACTACAACTCCGATTTAGAAGATCTTAATTAAGATTAAAAATACACCTATGAAATACACCCTCTTAATATTAGTAACTGTTTTTATGAGCACCATGGGATTTGCACAAAAAGACGATGGGCATCATGAAAAGATTAAATCCTTAAAGGTTGCTTATATCACAGAAAAATTAAGTCTCACGCAAACAGAAGCCCAAAAATTTTGGCCTATTTACAACAAGTTTGATGACGATTACAGTGCGTTACGTCAGGCTAGTTCAGACATGCGAAAGTGTATTGAAGTCGAAAAAATATCAGAAAGTGATGCCAAAATTCAAATTACAGAAATGATGCAGCTTTATGAAAAAAGGTATCTATTGTTTCAAAAATATACAGTCAATTTACAAAAAGTACTACCCGCTAAAAAAGTCATTTTACTTAAAAAAGTAGAAGATGATTTTAAGCGTAAAATGTTTGATGAGTACAAAAGCAGACATGGAAAATCAAAATAAAATTCAAAATATAAATTGAGAAATAATTATAAAAAAGCAGCCATTTGGCTGCTTTTTTTATCGCATAAATAAAAGTTTACTAATCCGCCCTTGACCTGCAGCATAAGCCACACTATCATTTACAAAACGAAGCGTATAAAAACCTTCATCTGTTAAATGTTGCCAAGTGGCGCCCTTATCTTTAGAATAATCTACACCTTTAAATCCAACGGTAACTAGCTCTTCACCTCCACTATTCGGGATATATTGCACGCAACTGCGATAACCTGGCTCCTGGTTTTCCGCAACTAATTTCCAAGTTTTTCCGCCATCTATAGTTCGAATTTTATTTGCGGCGTTGGCTTCTGGATTAGTGTAATCGCCACCAATAGCAAAACCAGTCATGTCATCATAAAAATCTATAGAATACATTCCAGTAGTTTCCTTTCCTTGAACAATAGGTGTATCAAACACTTCCCATGTCTTTCCTTTATCCGACGAGAATAAAATAGTGCTTACCAAACCGCCTGTCGCTATCCAAGTTTTAGACCCTTTAACCACAATATTGGTGTTACTTGCCGCAAATGCAGCCGCACCTTTAATTGCTTTAGGCAACATGTTACAAGGTACTTTATCCCAAGATTTCCCACCATCTCGTGTAATAATAATGCTTAAACAATCGTCGGTTGCATCCCCTATAGCAATTCCTTCTTTTTTATTCCAAAATGTCATAGCATCATAAAAAACCTTTTCGTGCTCTTCTTTATAAACCAATTCCATATCGCCAGCATTAGAAGTCTTAAACAATAATGCCGGATTACCAACATTCAACATAAAAAAATCTTCAGAATTATTAGCTATAGCACGAAATTCCAAGTTAAGTGAATCGTAAGTTTGTTCGGAAATTAGCCATTCATCTGTTTCTGAATTATAGAGTCCGTAGGTGTTTTTATTAGCGGCAAAAGCAATGCTGGAGTGATCAAGAACTTCTAAAGCACGTATATTCAATGTAGAATCTTCTAAAACATTATTAATTTCCACTTTCGAAATGGCTTTTTTATATTTCACCTTTTCATTTTTACAAGCTACAATAGTAAGTACCAATAGTAATAGACTAAAATATTTCATGGATCGTAATTTTTGATAAAAATAGAAAAGCTAAACGAATTAATTGGATAAACTCTTAAAGAAATAAACTTTGTGTACCTTTGCTGGCTTATAAACAATTTAAAGTATCACGTTTCAAGTTTCAAAAAAACAAGGCGTAATACGGTACACATATAAAGAATGCGATTACATAGAAACTTATGTTTTGCCGTCATAGACGGTTTAACACTTATATTTAATGAAGGTAAATATGCTGATAAAGTTATTCAGCAACTATTAAAACGTGATAAACGTTGGGGAAGTCGCGATCGTGGCTTTGTAGCTGAAACGACTTACGACATGGTACGATGGAAGCGTCTGTACGCTGAAATTGCCGGTGTAAAAGAACCGTTTAGTCGTGAAGACTTGTGGCGTATGTTTGCTGTTTGGGCAACCTTAAAGGGTATTAAACTACCAGATTGGAGTTATTTTGAAAATACACCAACACGTAAAATTAAGGGACGTTATGATGAATTATCAAAAATCAGAAAATTCAAAGAATCTATTCCAGATTGGATGGACGAATTGGGTGTTAAAGAATTAGGTGAAGAAGCATGGACTAAAGAAATTGCGGCTTTAAATCAGCAGGCAGATGTTGTTTTACGTGTAAATACGCTTCAAACTACCAAAGAAAAATTACAAGCAGAATTATTCGATTTAGAATTTGAAACCGAATTTATTCAAGGTTATCCAAATGCTTTAAAATTAAAAGAGCGCGCTAATGTTTTTACAACAGATGCCTTTAAAAATGGACATTTTGAAGTTCAAGATGCTTCATCACAATTAGTAGCCGAGTTCTTAAATGTAGAACCTGGTATGCGTGTGGTTGACACCTGTGCGGGAGCTGGTGGAAAAACGTTGCACCTGGCTTCTTTAATGGAGAATAAAGGACAGATTATTGCTTTAGATATTTATGCCAACAAACTAAATGAACTTAAGCGTCGTGCCAAACGAAATGGTGCTCATAATATTGAACCAAGACATATAGATTCCACTAAAGTCATAAAAAAATTATACGATAAAGCAGATCGCGTATTGATTGATGCGCCATGTTCTGGTTTAGGTGTTTTACGAAGAAACCCAGATGCTAAATGGAAATTAGAACCGGAATTTTTAGAAAAAATCAAGAAAACCCAACAGGAAATTTTACAATCTTATGCCAGAATTGTAAAGCCTGGCGGCCAAATGGTTTACGCTACATGTTCAATTTTACCATCTGAAAACCAGAATCAAGTTGACACCTTTTTAGCTTCTGATATGGGGAAAGATTTTACATTTGTAAAAGATAAGAAAGTATTAGCTTCAAAATCAGGATTCGACGGGTTTTACATGGCTTTACTTCAAAAGAAGTAATAAATAGGAGGTGATATTATAACCTACTTATTTTATTATTATCGATTATAACTTTTGCTTAAGTTGCGGTTAACTATTAGAATAAACTTATAAAAAGATAAATTTAAAAGCGACTTTAACGAGTCGTTTTTTTTATGGTTAATAACAGCGTGGATAACTTACCATTTTCAAGATTTTAAATAGCAGTTATTACGCCGAAAAAAAGTAAATTTGCATTTTAAATAACCTGTCCGCCGAATAGGAAGACAACTCTAACACTTACATAATGATTCACTTCTTCGGAAACCAAAACAGTAAAGTATTCGCTGTTCAAGCAACAAAAGAATTATCAACAGAAACCACTTCTAAATTAGTGTGGCTATTTGGCAACCAGCCAAAAATAGAACAAGCGTCTCTGGATGCTTTTTTTGTTGGTCCTCGTGCTGCCATGATTACCCCATGGAGTACCAATGCTGTTGAGATTACTCAAAACATGGGAATTGAAGGCATCATTCGTATTGAAGAATTTGATACGTCTTCGGAGGACTTCAAAGATTTTGATCCGATGATTTCTGAAAAGTACAATAGAATAAATCAGGAGTCTTTCAATATCGATATCCAACCAGATGCGATTATTAATATTGATGACATTTCAGCTTATAACCAACAAGAAGGTTTGGCTTTGAATGATGAAGAAATCGATTATTTAAACGGTGTTTCTACAAAAATTGGTCGACCGTTAACGGATTCTGAAGTGTTTGGTTTCTCTCAAGTCAATTCAGAGCATTGCCGACATAAAATTTTCAACGGTTCGTTTGTCATTGATGGCGAAGAAAAACCAACCTCCCTTTTCAAATTAATTAAAGAAACAGCCAAACAAAATCCAAACGATATTGTTTCGGCTTATAAAGATAATGTGGCTTTTGTAAAAGGTCCAAGAGTTGAACAGTTTGCACCTAAAACAGCTGATAAACCGGATTTTTATCAAATTAAAGATTTTGATTCTGTTATTTCAATAAAAGCAGAAACTCATAACTTCCCAACAACTGTTGAGCCTTTTAACGGTGCTGCAACTGGTGCAGGTGGAGAAATTCGCGATAGATTAGCTGGTGGAAAAGGTTCTTTACCTTTAGCTGGAACGGCTGTCTATATGACGTCTTATTCGCGTTTAGAAGAAAATCGACCTTGGGAAGAAAAAATGCAAGCACGTCCTTGGCTATATCAAACGCCTATGGATATTTTAATAAAAGCCAGTAATGGTGCATCCGATTTTGGAAACAAGTTTGGACAACCACTTATTTGTGGTTCTGTATTAACGTTT
Source organism: Bizionia argentinensis JUB59 (assembly GCF_000224335.1). Classification (GTDB taxonomy): domain Bacteria; phylum Bacteroidota; class Bacteroidia; order Flavobacteriales; family Flavobacteriaceae; genus Algorimicrobium; species Algorimicrobium argentinense. Next base: position 77,365 of record NZ_AFXZ01000013.1, read on the forward strand.
GAGCACGAAGAAAACGCAGCTTCTAGCGATGCAAAAGCAAGAAAGCTTGGTTTTGACAAAGTTATTATGCAAGCTGGTGGTATTGGTTACGGAAAAGCAGATCAAGCAATAAAGGACAAACCAAAAGTTGGCGATAAAATCGTTATTCTAGGTGGAGAAAATTACCGTATTGGAATGGGTGGTGCTGCGGTATCCTCTGCAGACACTGGAGAACTCTCATCCGGTATTGAATTAAATGCGGTTCAGCGTTCTAATCCAGAAATGCAGAAACGTGCGGCTAATGCTGTTCGAGGTATGGTAGAAAGCGAAGAAAACTTCATTGTTTCCATTCACGATCATGGTGCTGGCGGCCATTTAAACTGCCTATCCGAATTAGTTGAAGAAACTGGCGGAAAAATCGATTTAGATAAGTTACCTGTTGGTGATCCTACTCTTTCTGCTAAAGAAATTATCGGAAACGAATCTCAAGAACGTATGGGATTAGTAATTTCTGAAGAACATATAGAAACACTACAAAAAATTGCCGATCGCGAACGCTCACCAATGTATACCGTTGGTGAAGTTACCGGAAATCATCGCTTTACTTTTGAATCGAAAACGACGGGAGAAAAACCAATGGATTTAGCATTGGAAGATATGTTTGGAAGTTCACCAAAAACTATCATGACAGATAAAACGGTTGTAAGAAATTATAAAAACCCACGTTATAAGTCCAAAAATTTTCAAATTTATTTGGAGCAAGTTTTACAATTAGAAGCTGTTGCCTGTAAAGATTGGTTAACTAATAAAGTGGATCGTTGCGTAGGTGGAAAAGTAGCCAAGCAGCAATGTGCTGGTCCCTTACAATTGCCATTAAATAATTGTGGTGTTATGGCTTTAGACTATAACGGACAAGAAGGTGTTGCAACTTCAATTGGCCACTCGCCTATTGCGGGTTTAATAAATCCTGCTGCGGGAAGTAGAAATGCCATTACAGAGTCTCTTACCAATATTATTTGGGCCCCTTTAAAAGATAATTTAAAAAGTGTTTCGCTTTCTGCAAACTGGATGTGGCCTTGTAAAAATGAAGGTGAAGATGCACGTTTGTATCAAGCGGTACAAGCCGTTTCTGAATTTGCAATCGATTTAGGTATCAACGTTCCAACAGGAAAGGATTCGCTTTCTATGAAGCAGAAATATCCGGATGGCGATGTTATTTCTCCTGGAACCGTAATTATTTCGGCTGCGGCAAATTGCAATGAAATTAGTAAAGTTGTTGAGCCTGTTTTACAGAGAAACGGTGGCAATATCTATTATATAAATATTTCGCAAGACGATTTTAAATTAGGAGGAAGTTCTTTCAATCAATCCTTAAATGTCATTGGAAATGAAGCACCAGATGTTAAAAACCCAAGCTATGTAAAAGCCGTTTTTAATACGATTCAGGAATTAATAAAAGCGGATCAAATTGTTGCAGGACATGATGTAGCGTCCGGTGGATTGATCACTACGTTATTAGAAATGTGTTTTGCCGATATCAATTTAGGCGCAGAATTAGATCTTACAGCCTTAAATGAGCAAGATTCTATAAAATTACTATTCTCTGAAAATTCAGGAATTGTTTTTCAAGCGAAAGATAGTTCAGTAGAGCAAGTTTTAGCCGATGACAATATTGAATTTTTTAACATAGGAAAAGTTCAAGAAAGCGATGTATTAACGATTACTAACGATGAAGAGGTATTCAACTTAACCGTTTCAAAATTACGTGATACTTGGTATAAAACATCCTTCCTACTCGATCAAAAACAAACCGCAAATGGTTTGGCACAAGATCGATTTGATAATTATAAAAAGCAGCCGCTAGAATTTAAATTTCCAGATCATTTTACAGGCCGCACGGATAATTCACGCAGTACAGGTCAGTCGAGACTGACCCATACAGAATCGCGGCCAAAGGCAGCGATTCTGCGCGAAAAAGGATCCAACTCCGAACGCGAAATGGCTAATGCCATGTATTTAGCTGGATTTGATGTGAAAGATGTACACATGACCGACTTAATTTCAGGTCGAGAAACTCTGGAGGGCATCCAATTTATTGGTGCTGTTGGTGGTTTTTCAAACTCAGATGTTTTAGGTTCTGCTAAAGGTTGGGCAGGCGCTTTCTTATATAACGAAAAAGCTAACACGGCATTAAAGAATTTCTTTAAAAGAGACGATACACTTTCTGTAGGAATTTGTAATGGCGCGCAACTGTTTATGGAATTAGCAATGGTTAATCCAGAGCACGAAGTTCATGGCAAGTTAACTTATAACAATTCTAAAAAACACGAAAGCAGCTTTACATCAGTAGAAATTCAAAAAAACAACTCGGTTATGCTTTCATCTTTAGAAGGCTCTAAACTAGGTGTGTGGATATCACATGGTGAAGGTAAATTTGTTTTACCACAAGAAGAAAATCATTATAATATTGTAGCTAAATATGGTTATAACAGTTATCCTGCTAATCCAAATGGCTCCGATTTCAATACCGCTATGATGTGTGATAAAACCGGAAGGCATTTAGTAACTATGCCACATATTGAGCGTTCAACCTTTCCTTGGAACTGGGCACACTATCCAGAAGGCAGAAATGACCAGGTATCGCCTTGGCTAGAAGCTTTTGAAAATGCTAGAGTATGGATTGAAGCAGAGAACAAATAAAACAAATAGTTGTAATAAAAAAAGTGGTTTGAGAACTTATTCTTAAACCACTTTTTCATTTCCACTAATTAGAAAACAACTTATTTTTTCTTTCTGATTTTTCTTTTCATTTGTTTCTTTAGAATTAAAAAACCATTGCTTAATCTTCCTTTTTTCTTCAAGATGGGAATACTTAATGTTACTAAAAGTGCAATACATGCTGCTGATCCTAAACCGCCACCAAAACCGTTGAAAAAGGAGCTAGCATTAAAAAATATAATTGTGAAAACTACACCCGAAAGCGCAACTAGAACGTAATTGGACAGTACGTTGGAAGATACCATTCCTGTAAATGAAGCCCCGAAACAAACCAAAGGCAAGTTTTCAATTAAATAAACTGATAGTAAATTTGGAAATAGCAAAACAAATACACCTGCTAAAACACCAACCAAAGCAGACGCTCTAACCGTGCCTTGATTAAATTTTACATGTAAAATAAAAGTAGTTAACGAAGATAATCCGCCTGCTACTAGCAAAACAATGTATTCTATAACCATTTAGTAATTAGTAAAGTAATGAAAAATGCTATTGTAACGCCTCCAAAGGCCAAAGTTCCTAATTTTCCTCCAACACCATGAAAGGTGTTTTTAGTTCCAATTAATAAGAATCCAGAAATAAAGCTAGCTAATGTTATAAATATATAATCAGGAGCGATACTAATATTAGTCATTCCCACAAATGTACCGCAATAAACTGCTGTTGGCATTCCTTGAATTAGTTTGCTTTTCTTAAATAAATCAGGTATAAAACTTACCACTAAACCAATTAAACTCGCAGCTAAAACACTACTTAATCCAAGTAACATATATAAACCATACGTTGCAATAGCTCCTATAAATACAAATCCAATGGTCAAAACATGCTCTAAAACATGATTCTCAGCACTTAAAGGTGTTTTTTTATACGTAATAAGTAGAAGTAACAACATCAAAATAATAAACGCAACAATAAATGGGCTATTTTGTTGCTCTATCAAAATAGCGACTAAAAACCCCAAGTGAGAAAGTATTACTACTATAAAGGAAAGACGTTTAATATGTTTTTTAATCATCTTGATTTTTTAATCAGGGGCAAAAATACATAATTAAAACGGGCTGTAATAAGTAACAAACATTCATTTAATATTAGACAGCAATTTTAAAATCACGTTTTTGCTTCTTATTACATCACTACTTTTGTATCTTTATTTCTTTTTATTAGCATTTTATCTAAAATGTATCAGGTTTTAATTTTAATAATATAAAGTGCATGATCATAATAAGTTAAACCTATTTCTAGAAACCAGCCATTACAAATACAACTTTCATAGTATAATCACTTATAAAACAAACTATTAGTTTAATTAAATAATAAATTAGTCGTTTTTTTAGGAAAATTATTCAAATAATCATTCCTTTTCTTAATTTGCAAAACTATTCATAATTAATACCTATGCACAAAATCACCAGACTTTTTGATTTCCCGTATCACCAATTAGAAACTTATAATTTAGATAAAGCCTTAACCTCCAAATACAATGGAAAATGGGAATCTATCTCTACACAGGAATATGTGGATCAAGCCAATGCCATTAGTCGTGGATTATTGCGTTTAGGAATTCAGCCAAACGACAAAATTGCAGTCATTTCTACCACAAATAGAACGGAATGGAATATTATGGATATTGGTATTTTGCAAATAGGCGCTCAAAACGTTCCAATTTACCCAACCATTTCTAAAGAAGACTATGAATATATTCTAAACCACTCTGGAGCAACCTACTGTTTTGTCTCCGATACTGGAATTTTAGAAAAATTAAATCCCATTAAAGATCAAACAAAACTAAAAGAGATTTACACATTTGATGATATTGATGGAGAAAACAGCTGGAAAGATATTTTAAAACTTGGAAAAGACACGAGTAATCAACAGGAAGTTGACGCTCGGAAAGCTGATGTGAAAACGGACGATTTAGCAACTTTAATATATACTTCTGGAACTACTGGAAGACCTAAAGGTGTTATGTTATCACACAAAAACATTGTTTCCAACGTTTTGGATAGTGGGAGACGTGTTCCTTTTGATTATGGTAAATCTAAAGGCTTAAGTTTCTTACCAGTTTGTCACGTTTTTGAACGTATGATTCTCTATTTATATCAATATTGCGGTGTAGAAATTTATTATGCCGAGTCTATTGAAAAAATGAGCGACAATTTAAAAGAGATCAAACCTAATGTTATGACTGCCGTTCCGCGTTTATACGAAAAGGTTTATGACAAAATTGTTGCTAAAGGTGGAGAACTTTCAGGAATTAAAAAGATGCTTTTCTTTTGGGCTGTAGATTTAGGTTTAAAATATGAACCATACGGCGCTAACGGGTGGTGGTATGAAGCTCAACTAAAATTGGCCAGAAAACTTATTTTCAGCAAGTGGAAAGAAGGCTTAGGCGGACAATTGGATTTAATGGTTTCTGGTAGTGCTGCTTTACAACCACGACTTACACGTGTTTTCGCTGCTGCAGAAATGCCTATTATGGAAGGTTACGGTCTTACAGAAACTTCTCCAGTAATTGCTGTGAATGATCAACGAGAAGGGGGATTCAGAGTTGGAACTGTTGGCAGAGTTATTGATAATGTGGATGTTAAAATTGCCAAGGACGGCGAAATTTTAATAAAAGGACCAAACGTTATGTTAGGTTATTATAAAGAACCTGAAAAAACGGAGGAAGTTATGACAGATGGCTATTTCCACACAGGAGATATCGGCGAAATTGATTCGGATGGTTTTTTAAAAATTACGGATAGGAAAAAAGAAATATTCAAAACCTCTGGGGGTAAATATGTGGCTCCTGCCTTATTGGAAAACGAATTTAAACAATCCCGATTTATTGAGCAAATTATGGTGATTGGTGAAGGGGAGAAAATGCCTGCAGCCCTTATTCAGATTAACTATGATTTTGTTGAAGAATGGGCTAAAAGACATAATCACCCAGTAAAAACTAAAGAAGATATTACTTCCAATACCATATTACGTGAGCGTATTCAAGAAGAAATTGATGAAGTAAATAAAAAGTTTGGTCACTGGGAACAAATCAAGAAGTTCGAAATAACCCCAGATCCTTGGACTATTGAAGGAGGACACTTAACACCAACCATGAAAATGAAACGAAAGGTTATTAAAGAAATTTACAAAGACCTTATTGAAAAAATATATCGACCATAATCAAGAAACTCCTAATCTATTTAGGAGTTTTTTTTTGCATTAATCCAAGTTAATATTTTTCGATTTGTTATGCGTGCATAATAAATTTTTACTATATTTGGGTTTCGAACAAAGAAATATGAAGGATAAAACCATCGATTATATATTTAGAACCACATGGTTAGCTATAAATAAAATGTATAACGAAGAGGCAGCAAAATTTGAAACCAGTATGGCCACCGGTTTTGCTTTATTAAGTATAGACCCTGAAAACGGAACAGCATCTACCTCGTTAGGTCCTAAAATGGGTATGGAAGCTACCAGTCTTTCTAGAACCTTAAAAAGCATGCAGGAAAAGGGTTTAATTGAACGTAAACCAAATCCTGAAGATGGCCGAGGTGTTATCATTCACCTTACTGAGTTTGGCCGTGAAAAGCGCGCGTATTCCCGTGAAAAAGTTTTAACCTTTAATGAGGCTATTCGTAAAAATGTTTCTGAAGAAAAATTAGAAAGCTTTTATGAAGTTGCGGGCATTATCAATAATATGATATCTAACAAGAAAATTTACAATCAAAAAGAACACATTCTAAAATAATATGACGAAACGAAGAATAAAAAAAGTAGCAGTTATAGGTTCTGGAATTATGGGGAGCGGTATTGCTTGTCATTTTGCCAATATTGGTGTCGATGTCCTTTTATTAGACATTGTTCCTAGAGAATTAAACGCTACCGAAGAAGCTAAAAAACTAACTTTACTAGATAAAGTAGTTCGTAATCGCATTGTTAATGACTCATTAGCAGCTGCTTTAAAATCGAAACCCTCTCCTATTTATCATCAAAAATTTGCGAGTCGCATTACCACCGGTAATTTAGACGACGATATTGCCAAAATAAAAGATGTTGATTGGATTATTGAAGTTGTTGTAGAACGACTAGATATTAAGAAACAAGTTTTTGAAAACTTGGAGAAACACAGAACACCAGGAACCTTAATTACCTCTAATACTTCAGGTATTCCAATTCACTTTATGAGTGAAGGTCGTAGTGAAGATTTCCAAAAGCACTTCTGTGGAACACACTTTTTCAATCCTGCACGTTACTTACAGCTATTTGAAATTATTCCTGGTCCTAAAACATCGGAAGCAGTTTTAGATTTCCTAAATGATTATGGCGAAAAATTCTTGGGTAAAACATCAGTAATCGCTAAAGATACACCAGCTTTTATTGGAAATCGAATTGGAATTTTCGGAATTCAAAGTTTATTCCATCAAGTAAAAGAATTAGGCCTAACTATTGAAGAAGTTGATAAATTAACTGGTCCTGTTATTGGCAGACCAAAATCGGCTACCTTCCGTACTGTTGATGTGGTAGGGTTAGACACCTTGGTACATGTTGCCAACGGTATATATGATAACTGCCCAGACGACGAAGCCCACGAGCTTTTTAAACTTCCAGGTTTCATCAACACGATGATGGAAAATAAGTGGCTAGGAAGTAAAACAGGTCAAGGTTTTTATAAGAAGGTAAAAGGTGATAATGGTAAGAGCGAAATTCTATCTTTAGATTTAGACACATTAGAGTACCGCCCGAAAAAATCAGCCAGATTCGCAACGCTAGAGTTAACTAAAACAGTTGACAAAGTTGTCGATCGTTTTCCAATTTTAGTTTCAGGAAAAGATAAAGCTGGTGATTTCTATAGAAAAAACTTTGCGGCTATGTTCGCTTATGTGTCGAATCGCGTTCCTGAAATAACCGACGAGTTATATAAAATTGATGATGCCATGAAAGCTGGTTTCGGATGGGAACACGGACCATTTCAAATTTGGGATGCTATTGGTGTTGAAAAAGGAATCGAAATTATGAAAGCAGAAGGTTTTGAGCCAGCTGCTTGGGTAAATGAGATGTTAGCTTCGGGAAATAAATCGTTTTACTCTATTAAAGAAGGGGCGAGTTATTTTTATGATATTCCGAACAAAACACAAGAAAAAATTCCTGGTCAAAATGCATTCATCATTTTAGAAAACATTAGAAAATCCAATGAAGTCTTTAAAAATTCAGGTGTTGTTATTGAAGATTTAGGTGATGGCATTCTGAATTGTGAATTCCAAAGTAAAATGAACACCATCGGTGGTGATGTTTTAGCAGGAATTAATAAAGCAATTGATTTAGCTGAAAAAGATTTCGCTGGATTAGTAGTCGGAAATCAAGGCCCTAATTTCTCTGTTGGTGCTAACATAGGAATGATTTTCATGATGGCAGCTGAACAAGAATACGACGAATTAAACGCCGCTATTAAATACTTTCAAGATACGATGATGCGCATGCGCTACTCCTCTATTCCAACTATTTCTGCGCCTCACGGGATGTCTTTAGGTGGTGGTTGTGAGTTATCCTTACATGCTGATAAAGTTGTTGCTGCGGCAGAAACGTATATGGGATTGGTAGAATTTGGTGTCGGTGTTATACCTGGTGGCGGTGGCTCCAAAGAAATGGCACTACGTGCTTCTGATACGTTTCAGAAAGGTGATGTACAATTAAACATATTACAAGAATATTTCTTAACCATTGCAATGGCCAAAGTATCCACGTCTGCTTATGAAGCATTCGATATGGGTGTTTTACAACATGGAAAAGATGTGGTGGTAGTTAATAAAGCCCGTCAGATTGCTGTTGCAAAACAACACGCCATATTAATGGCAGATATGGGCTATACACAGCCTATTCTTAGAAACGATGTCAAAGTTTTAGGAAAACAAGCATTAGGTATGTTCTTAGTAGGAACAGACGCCATGCAAGATAGCAACTACATTAGTGAACACGATATGAAAATTGCTAACAAATTAGCATATGTAATGGCTGGTGGCGATTTATCTGAACCAACATTAGTAAGCGAGCAATACCTATTGGATCTAGAACGTGAAGCATTTTTATCTTTATGTACAGAACGTAAGACACTTGAGAGAATTCAGCATATGTTGAAGACTGGGAAGCCGTTGAGAAATTAGAATCCCATCCCAGCCTTCCCAAAGAGAAGGAGACGTGATGGACAAAAATAAATTTTAACTTAAAATCACCCATAACAGTTCCCTTTCCTTTGGAAAGGGTTAGGGATAGGATAATGAAACAAGCATATATAGTAAAAGCATACAGAACAGCCGTTGGTAAAGCGCCAAAAGGGGTGTTCAGATTTAAAAGAACGGACGAATTAGCTGCCGAAACCATCAAATATATGATGAAGGAGCTACCTAATTTAGACCCTAAACGCATCGATGACGTTATGGTTGGTAATGCCATGCCAGAAGGCGCCCAAGGTTTAAATATGGCGCGTTTAATCTCTTTAATGGGATTAGATATTGTAGATGTTCCTGGTGTTACCGTAAATCGTTTTTGTTCTTCTGGGATAGAAACAATTGCTATGGCAGCCGCTAAAATTCAAGCTGGAATGGGCGATTGTATTATTGCCGGTGGTGCAGAAAGCATGAGTTCGGTACCAATGTCTGGTTTTAAACCCGAATTAAATTATGATTTAGTAAAAGCAGGTCATGAGGACTATTATTGGGGAATGGGAAATACAGCTGAAGCTGTGGCCAAAAAATACAATGTATCCCGTGAAGACCAAGATGAATTTGCATACCATTCGCACATGAAAGCGTTAAAAGCTCAAGCTGAAAACCGTTTTCAAGACCAAATTGTACCTATAGAAGTTGAACAGACTTATGTGGATGCTAATGGTAAAAAAGCAACCAAATCATACACGGTAACCAAAGATGAAGGCCCTCGTGCTGGAACTAATAAAGAAGCTTTAGCTAAACTACGTGCTGTATTTGCAGCAGGTGGAAGTGTTACAGCTGGAAACTCATCACAAATGAGTGACGGTGCTGCATTTGTTATGGTTATGAGTGAGGACATGGTTAAAGAATTAGGTTTAGAACCAATTGCTCGCCTTGTTAATTATGCAGCTGCAGGTGTTGAACCTCGTCTTATGGGAATTGGTCCTGTAAAAGCTATTCCAAAAGCATTAAAACAAGCAGGTTTAAAACAATCGGATTTAGAGCTTATAGAATTGAATGAAGCTTTTGCATCACAATCTTTAGCCGTTATCCGTGAATTAAATCTGAATCCTGATATCGTGAATGTTAATGGTGGTGCCATAGCATTGGGTCACCCATTAGGATGTACAGGTGCTAAATTATCTGTTCAACTTTTTGATGAAATGCGCAAGCGTAATATGGTCGGGAAGTATGGAGCCGTTACCATGTGTGTTGGGACAGGGCAAGGTGCTTGTGGAATATTTGAATTCTTAAAATAGAGAATCCCGTCTGCCTTCGGCATCTTTCCTAAGGGAAGAAACAATTGAAAAAACAAAAAATTAAAGTATAACTTAAAATCACCCGTAACAGTTCCCTTTCCTTCGGAAAGGGTTAGGGATAGGAAAATGGAAACAAAAGATAAAGATATATTAAGAGGCGGTCAATTTCTTGTAAAAGAAACGAATTGCGAAGATGTGTTTACTCCTGAAGATTTTTCAGAGGAACAAACCATGATGAAAGAATCGGTTCAAGAATTTAACGACCGAGAAATCATACCACACAAAAACCGTTTTGAGGCAAAAGATTTTGCGCTAACGGAAGAAGTTATGAAAAAAGCTGGCGATATGGGCTTTTTAAGCGTGGCTGTTCCTGAAGAATATGGTGGAATGGGTATGGGCTTTGTTTCAACTGTATTGACTTGCGATTATATTTCAAGTGGAACAGGTTCTTTTAGCACGGCTTTTGGTGCGCATACTGGAATTGGCACTATGCCAATCACCCTTTATGGAACTGAAGAACAAAAACAAAAATACGTTCCTAAATTAGCATCTGGCGAATGGTTTGGTGCCTATTGTTTAACAGAACCTGGCGCTGGATCAGATGCCAATTCTGGAAAAACAACCGCTACGCTTTCGGAAGATGGAAAATCGTATAAAATTAACGGTCAGAAAATGTGGATTTCAAACGCAGGGTTCTGTCGCTTAATGATTGTTTTTGCGCGTATTGAAGATGACAAAAATATTACGGGTTTTATTGTTGAATATGACAAAGAAAATCCAAATGGTATCACTTTAGGTGAAGAAGAACATAAATTAGGTATTCGCGCAAGTTCAACACGTCAAGTATTCTTTAGCGATACGGTTATACCTGCTGAAAACATGTTGGCTGGTCGTGGCGAAGGTTTCAAAATTGCTATGAATGCTCTTAACATTGGTCGTATTAAGTTAGCGGCTGCCTGTTTAGATTCGCAACGTCGTATTTTAACGACTGCTGTTAAATATGCCAACGAACGCAAGCAATTTGACACGCGTATTTCCGATTTTGGCGCTATTAAAATCAAAATAGCCGAGATGGCTGCAAATGCATATGCTGGTGAATCGGCTACGTACCGCGCATCTAAAAATATTGAAGATCGTATTGCTATGCGTCAAGCTGCTGGAAATACACATCAAGAATCCGAATTAAAAGGTGTTGAAGAATATGCTATTGAATGTTCTATTTTAAAAGTAGCTGTTTCTGAAGATGTCCAAAATGCCGCTGATGAAGGTATTCAAATTTTTGGTGGTATGGGATTCTCGGAAGAGACACCTATGGAAGCTGCTTGGAGAGATGCTCGAATTGCTCGTATTTACGAAGGCACCAACGAAATCAACCGTATGTTGTGTGTAGGCATGCTTGTTAAGAAAGCCATGAAAGGTCACGTAGATTTATTGGGTCCTGCACAAGCGGTTCAAGACGAATTAATGGGTATCCCTTCATTTGACACGCCAGATTATTCTGAATTATTTTCAGAAGAAAAAGAAATGATTAAGAAGTTAAAGAAAACCTTTTTAATGGTTGCTGGCGCTGCGGTTCAAAAATTTGGTCCGGATTTAGAAGAACACCAACAGTTATTAATAGCTGCTGCTGATATTCTAATCGAAATTTATATGGCTGAATCTACGATTTTAAGAACCGAGAAGAATGCTAAACGTTTTGGTGAAGAAGCACAATCCGTACAAATTGCTATGGCGAAATTATACTTATATCAAGCCGTAGATATTGTAGAAGGAAAAGGAAAAGAAAGTATTATTTCTTTTGCTGAAGGAGATGAACAACGTATGATGCTTATGGGCTTAAAACGTTTTACTAAATATACAAACTTCCCAGATATCGTTGATTTACGTAAAGAAATTGCCGAAAAAGTAAAAGCAGAAGGAAAATACTGTTTTTAAATATAATAAAGTTTAGTGAAAAGTGAAAAGCCGTTCCTTAATTGGGAACGGCTTTTCTTTTTCCGTATTTTAGTAAAAATTTTCAAATGAAAGCATTCAGCCTACTTTTAGCTATTTTATTAATTCCTGTAAGCATTTATAGTCAAGGCTTACTCCAAGAAAAAAACACCTTTACGCATCAAGACACCTTACGCGGTTCTATTACGCCCGAGCGTGAATGGTGGGATCTAACCTATTATCACTTAGATATTTCGGTAGATCCTGATACTAAATCTATTTCAGGTAAAAACACCATAAAATATACCGTTTTAAAACCGTATGCCACCATGCAAATAGATTTGCAGGAGCCGTTATTTATTACCAAAGTCACTCAAAATGGAAAAGAATTAAACGCAAGACGCGATGGAAACGCTTATTTCATTGGATTAATAGATCAGCAGGTTCTGGGCACTAATAATACTATAGAAGTCTATTATGAAGGTAAACCTAAAGAAGCAATAAATGCACCTTGGGATGGCGGCTTTTCTTGGAAAAAAGATGAAAATGGCAACGATTTTGTAGCCACATCCTGCCAAGGTTTAGGCGCTAGCGTTTGGTGGCCATGTAAAGACCATATGTATGACGAAGTAGATAGTATGGATATTAGTATTACAATTCCTAAAGGATTAATCAGCATCTCTAATGGACGTTTAGAAAGTATTGTTGAAAATAAAAAAACAAACACTTATAATTGGACAGTTAAAAACCCAATTAATAATTATGGCGTAAATGTAAACATTGGTGATTATGTAAACTTTTCGGAAGTATATGCTGGAGAAAATGGGCCGTTGGACATGGATTATTATGTGTTACGAGATAATTTAGAGAAAGCGAAAGAACATTTTAAAGATGCACCACGAATGATGGAGGCTTTCGAGCATTGGTTTGGACCTTATCCGTTTTATGAAGATAGTTTTAAGCTCGTGGAAGTTCCTTATTTAGGTATGGAGCATCAAAGTTCAATTACTTACGGAAATCAATATAAAAAAGGTTATTTAGGTAACGATGTATCGGATTCAGGTTGGGGAATGAAATTCGATTTTATCATTATTCACGAATCGGGACACGAATGGTTTGCTAATAATATCACGAATAAAGATATTGCCGATATGTGGATCCACGAAAGCTTTACCTCCTATTCTGAAAACTTATTTGTGGATTATTTCTATGGAAAAGAAGCTGCTGCCGATTATGTGGTGGGCGTAAGAAAAAGAATCCAAAATGACACACCAATAATTGGAACATATAACGTAAATAAAGAAGGATCGGCAGACATGTATTATAAAGGTACGAATATGCTTCATACGTTACGCCAATTAGTAAAAAATGATGAGAAATGGCGCCAAATATTACGTGGTTTAAATGAAAAATTTTATCATCAGACCGTAAATACTAAACAAATTGAAGATTATATTAGTGAGAAATCTGGGATTGATTTAAACGCATTTTTTAATCAGTATTTACGCCAAGCACACATTCCGACTTTAGAGTATAGCTTTAAAAAAGGTAAATTAAATTATCGTTGGATTAATATTGTTGCTGATTTTGAAATGCCAATTCAAGTTACTTTCCACAATAAAGAACAATGGATTCATCCGACCAGTAAATGGAAAACAGTAAAGACTAAAGATCAAAACTTATCTATAAACAGAAACTTTTATGTAAATAGTTCTAAAATTGAGTAACTATCATTCTATTTCTAAAAGAAAGTAAAAAAGGGAAACGCGCTTAATTTAAGCACGTTTCCCTTTTAAATATAAATGATTTCTACTAAATATCGTTTATAAAACTGCTGTAAGGATCTTTAAATTGAATTCCTTCTGTAAATCGGTATTTACTTAATTGCTTATGTTCAACTAATGCCCAAAGCACAAATTCTTTTACAAAATAACTTTCTTCTTTTGATAAATTAGGTTGATGCTCACCTAACAAATCATCCAATGGCGTAACGGATTCTAAAAGCGCTTTGTATTCCTTATCACGCAAATCATCTAACAATTCAAACTCGGCTGTATTATTAAAAAACCAAGAAACAACATCATCATAAGGTCCTACTTCATCTTGTTTTTTCAATTTTTCTATCTTCGGAAAGAACTCTGGAAATAAGGTTTTCACCGCTTCACCAATTAAATTATACGCTACTTGAGCTGCGCCTTCCTGCTCTCCTTCATAAACCAATTCTACTTTTCCGGTTATGGATGGAATAATCCCTAGAAAATCGGATAAACGAACTGTTGTTTTATCTTCTCCCGCTTTTAAAGATCGCAATTCGGCTGTACTTAACAAGTTTTCAAAAGCCGTAATACTCAATCGCGCACTTACACCACTCTTCTCATCAATAAAATCGCTTTCACGCGCTTCAAAAACTATTTGCTCTAATAAATCTTTAGCTAATTCTGGTACGTGAATGCTTTCTTTTTGGCGTAAATCCGATTTAGATTCTTGTTCTGTAATTAATTTGGCCGTTTCAATATCTTCCGGATAATGCGTTAATATTTGCGAACCAATTCTATCTTTTAAAGGTGTAATAATACTTCCTCTATTGGTGTAATCTTCTGGGTTTGCTGTAAACACAAATTGCATATCTAAAGGCAATCGTAATTTGAAACCACGAATTTGAATATCGCCTTCTTGCAAAATATTAAATAACGCCACTTGAATTCTAGCTTGTAAATCTGGCAATTCATTAATAACAAAAATACAGCGATTTGCCCGTGGAATCATTCCGTAATGAATAACTCGATCATCCGCATAAGTCAATTTTAAGTTGGCTGCTTTTATAGGGTCCACATCTCCAATAATATCGGCAACTGTAACATCTGGTGTGGCTAACTTTTCAGCAAAACGCTCACTTCTATGCATCCATGAAATAGGGGTTTCATCTCCTTTTTCTTCAATTAATTCTTTGGCAAAACGTGAAATTGGATTTAACGGATCGTCATTAATTTCAGAACCCGCTACTACAGGAATATATTCGTCTAATAGGGTTAGCATTAATCGTGCTAAACGCGTTTTAGCTTGACCTCGCAATCCTAGTAGGTTAATATTGTGTCTTGATAAAATAGCACGTTGTAATTCTGGAATTACGGTGTTTTCATAACCGTGAATACCCTCAAAAACAGGCTCCTTATTCTTAATTTTTTCGATTAGGTTATCCCGCAATTCGTCTTTAATAGATTTCGATGGATAACCTGATTTTTTTAATGCTCCTAATGTGGTGATTTTTTCTATTTTCATATTTATCTTTTCATAAAAGAGAGAAAAACTTTTAACTCTTAACTCTTAATTTTCTTATTATCCCTTAATTCGCTTTTTCCGATTGGTTTCATAATCTTCAAAAATCATTTCACCTAGACCTTTTAATCCCGTATAAAAAGCCTTTCCTTGATTAGCCTGGGTAAACTTTTCAACAAACTGCATTAAATACTGGTCTTGAGCAATCATAAAAGTCGTAATGGGAATATGTAAACGTCTTGCTTGTTGCGCCATATCGTAACATTTGTTTGTAATATGCGGATTTAAGCCATTACTATCCTTATAATAAGTACCGTCTGGTAATTTTAAGCAGCTAGGCTTTCCGTCGGTAATCATAAATATTTGTTTGTTGGTGTTTCGCTTTCTTCGGAGTAAATCCATTGCCAATTGCAAGCCTGCAACTGTATTGGTATGATAAGGCCCGACATTTAAATATGGTAAATCTTTAATTTTAATAGACCAAGCATCGTTACCAAACACTAAAATATCGAGTGTATCTTTTGGGTAACGTGTCGTAATTAATTCTGCTAAAGCCATAGCTACTTTTTTGGCTGGAGTAATACGATCTTCGCCATACAATATCATACTGTGGCTAATATCAATCATTAAAACGGTACTCATTTGCGATTTATGCGTGGTTTCTTCAACAACCAAATCATCTTCGGTTAAATTAAAATCGCCAATACCGTGATTAATTTGAGCGTTTCGTAGGCTCTCGGTCATATTGACTTTATCAAGACTATCCCCAAATTGGTAATTTCTGAAATCGCCAGTATGCTCGTCACCTAAACCAATACCTTTACTTTTGTGGTTTCCGCTTCCACTCTTTTTAATATTCCCAAAAATTTGCTCTAAAGCTGATTGGCGAATAGCACGTTCCGTTTTTGCTGTAATAGCATTGCCTTTATTGCCATCTGGACGAATTTCTTCACGGATAAAACCTTTCTTTTTAAGGTCTTCAATAAAATCGTCAATGGTATATTCTGAAGTCGTTAACTGATATTCTTGGTCTAATTGTTTTAACCAATTTATGGCTTCATCAAAATCGCCAGAAGTATGGGTAATTAATTCCTTAAAAATATCAAAGAGGACTTCAAACGGACTTTGCGAAGGCGATTCATATTCTTTAAATATGAAGCCTTTTCTTTGTGGTTTTTCTTTTTTCATGCATCATAAAAATACGACAATTTTAAGCCGAAATCATCGCCTTAACATCTATTTAGGATTATTTCTATTTATTTTTGTGCGAGATCTAGTTCAATAACCCTTTAAAACTTTTCGCTTATAAAAACGGTAAGCTTATTTGAATGAAGTCAAATTAATATTAAATTCAATTTGGAAAGCTAGTTACCTTCTGAAGATAATGATAAAACCAATTGAAGGTTTTAAACAGATATAATATTTTACTAATAATATAAGTGTAGAAATATTTACTCTACACGTTTTAATCCCTCCAAATCCTCAATGGTAATTTGCTTGCCTGAAGTAGAAATAAGGTTTTCTTTTTTAAATTGAGACAGAATACGAATAGCAGATTCCGTGGCAGTGCCAACAATACTAGCGTAATCCTCACGAGATAATATAACATTTAAAGCACCTGATTCACCTACGCCAAAAACCTTTTCAATATGAATAAGGGTTTCAGCCATACGTTGTTTTACAGATTTTTGAGCCATATTTATTAAATCATCCTCCGCGCTACGCAAATCTTTAGCTAGTTGCTTCATAACATCAAAAGAGAAACTTTGATTTTCATGAAGCGGGTTAACAATCTGATCTTTAGGAACAAAACATAATTCAATATCATTTAATGCTACTGCACTTAAATTAGTTCTTTCATCACTAATTACGGAACGCTGTCCTAAAAGCTCACCGGTACCCATCAATTTAACCGTATGCTCTTTTCCATTGGCGCTTAATTTGGTGAGCTTGCAAACACCGCTTCTTACACAATATACCCCATGAAGCGATTCGCCTTCACCAAAAATTACATCCCCTTTTTTATAAAAACGTGTTGTTTTACAAGCAGATACATTTCTTATCTCTTCCGTGGTCATAGCGTTTAAAGAGTTTAATTGCCGCGCTATACATTGCTCACATTTACTCATACCAGATACATATATTTTAACCTCAAAAATACGGAAATCATGACATAAATCATATTAAATCATAGGTTATATTCTTACCTTCGCACATTGTATAAATGAGCAAATTTTATGGAGCATCAAAATTGTTTCCACTGTGGTGATAACTGCGATTCTGAACAAATTAAATACGACGATAAACTATTTTGTTGTAACGGTTGTAAAACGGTTTATGAAATTTTTTCAGAAAACGATTTAACCTGTTATTACGATTTACAAGCCTCCCCTGGTTCCGCTCCAAAAGAAATTCAAGGTAAGTATGATTTTCTTGGACAAGAAAACATAATTGAAAAACTAACGGAATTTAATGATGGTCGCATACAAATTGCCACTTTATATATTCCACATATTCACTGTAGTTCTTGTATTTGGATTTTAGAGAACCTTAACAAACTCAATAAAAACATAACATCATCGCAGGTAAACTTTGGAAAAAAGACCGTGCGTGTTACTTATAATTCTGAAAAATCATCATTACAAGAAGTCGTTTTATTATTAAGCACCATTGGTTACGAACCATACATTTCCTTGGACGATTTTAAAACCGGAAAAGAAGATATAAACCGAAGCTTAATTTACAAGCTAGGTGTTGCGGGTTTTGCATTTGGAAACGTCATGTTTTTATCCTTTCCGGAGTATTTTAAAGGTGGTGAATTTTGGCTCGAACAATACAAACACCTATTCAGATGGCTCATGTTTGCTTTTTCCTTACCTGTAGTTTTTTATGCGGGTCGCGACTACTTTACATCGGCTTATAAAGGTTTACGTGCTGGTATTTTAAATATTGATGTACCAATTGCCCTAGGTTTAGTGGTACTTTTTGTCAGGAGTACGGTAGAAATTGTATTAAACCTTGGCGCTGGATTTTTTGACAGTTTAACAGGTTTAGTCTTCTTTTTATTATTAGGACGGTTTTTTCAACAGAGAACGTATTCATTCTTATCCTTTGAACGCGATTATAAATCCTATTTCCCCATTGCAATTACAAAAATCTCAAACGGTATTGAAGCGCCAATTCAGGTTTACGATATTGAAAAAGGCGACCGATTACTAATTAGAAATGAAGAGCTAATTCCTGTAGATGGTATTTTAATTAACGGCCGAGCCAAAATAGATTATAGCTTTGTAACAGGAGAATCTGACCCTATTAATAAAACTTCTGGCGATAAACTTTTTGCAGGAGGCAAACAAACCACGGGCGTCATTGAAATGGAAGCCTTGAAATCTGTGGAGCAAAGTTACCTAACCCAACTATGGAGCAATGACGTATTTAGCAAAAATAAAGAAGACGGTTTCACGACCTTAACCAACACTATAAGTAAACGGTTTACCATTGCCGTACTTATAATTGCTTTTGTGTCCACAAGCTACTGGTTGTTTACAGATTCATCCAAGGCAATGAATGTTTTTACTGCTGTTTTAATTATTGTGTGTCCGTGTGCAATTGCGCTTTCTGCACCGTTTACTTTGGGAAATTTACTCCGTATTTTTGGAAAACTAAAGTTCTATCTTAAAAACGCATCAGTTATCGAACAATTAGCGGCCATTGATACTATTATTTTTGACAAAACAGGAACAATCACTTCCAACAAACAAAGCTCTGCAACTTATGATGGTGCTGTTCTTTCTACTTCCGAAGGCATTCAATTAAAAAATACGCTACGTGGATCCAACCATCCTTTAAGTAGAACACTTTATGATATTTTAGATGAGAATAATATTATTACTCTAAATCATTTTGAAGAACATTTAGGAAAAGGTATTGAAAGTGAACATCAAAACGATACCATGAAAATTGGTTCAGCAAGCTTTGTTGGTTATGATCAGGATACATCTATACTTAACACAACAGTTCATATTACGAGTAACGATCAATACAAAGGAAAATACACCTTCTTTAATAGTTACAGAAAAGGGTTATCAAAGCTATTTAATAACCTAAAAACCGATTATGATTTAGTTATTCTTTCAGGGGATAATGCAGGTGAAATGGAGAATTTAGAGAAATTATTACCTTCAAAAACAAAATTAATCTTTAATCAAAAGCCCAATGATAAGTTAGAGTATATTAAATATCACCAATCAGAAGGCGCTAAAATTTTAATGATTGGCGATGGTTTAAACGATGCTGGGGCTTTAGCTCAAAGTAATGTTGGGATTGCAATTTCGGAAAATGTCAATGTTTTTTCACCCGCATGTGATGCTATTTTAGATGCCACAAAATTTAATCAGTTGTACAAATATATAAAAGCGTCCAAACAAGCCATCAAAATTATCAAGTGGAGTTTTGTGTTGTCCTTTTTTTATAATATAATAGGCTTATATTTTGCGGTCACTGGACAATTAGAACCTGTGATTGCAGCGATTTTAATGCCGTTAAGCTCCATTAGTATTGTTGCCTTTACAACCCTTGCAACCAATCTAATTGGGCGGAAATTAGAATGATTAAAAATAGGCAGATATGATTTTTATCATATTATTAAGTTCTATAAATGTTGTATTTTTGAACCATAACTTATAAAAGTATGAGTGCTATTTATATATTGCTGAGTATCAGTATAGTAGTGGCTATTGGCTTTTTTATTGCTTTTGTTTTGGCAGTAAGAAGCGGCCAATTTGATGATGATTACACCCCATCTGTCCGCATGTTATTTGAAGACGAGCTCGTTAAAGAAAATCAGAAACAAACTATTAAAACCAAAAAGATTAATTAAAGATTATGGAAGTACAACAATTCTATTACGATAACAAAGTCGTTAAAAATTTCCTCTACGCTACTATATTTTGGGGGGTTGTAGGTATGATAGTAGGCTTACTTTTAGCTTTTCTGTTTTTATTTCCAAACTTAACTGACGGTATTTCCTGGTTGAGTTTTGGTAGATTAAGACCATTACACACAAATGCTGTTATTTTTGCCTTCGTTGGGAACGCCATTTTTGCTGGTGTATATTATTCCACTCAACGTCTTTTAAAGGCCAGAATGTATAGCGATGTATTGAGCAAAATCAATTTTTGGGGTTGGCAACTTATTATTGTTGCTGCCGCTATTACTTTGCCTTTAGGTTTTTCATCCTCTAAAGAATATGCTGAATTAGAGTGGCCTATTGATATTGCAATTGCTATAGTTTGGGTTGTTTTTGGTGCCAACTTAATTGGAACTATGATTAAAAGAAGACAACGTCACTTGTACGTTGCCATTTGGTTCTATATTGCAACTTTTGTAACGGTTGCTGTTCTACATATTTTTAACAGTTTAGCAGTACCTGTTAGTGCATTCAAGAGTTATTCAGTTTATGCAGGTGTTCAGGATGCATTAGTGCAATGGTGGTATGGTCATAATGCAGTTGCATTTTTTCTAACGACACCATTTTTAGGTTTAATGTATTACTTTGTTCCTAAAGCAGCTAACAGACCAGTTTACTCCTACCGTTTATCTATTATTCACTTCTGGTCATTGATTTTTATATATATCTGGGCGGGACCTCACCACTTATTATATACAGCACTTCCTGAATGGGCACAAAATTTAGGTGTTGCATTCTCTGTCATGTTATTATTACCGTCTTGGGGTGGTATGATTAATGGATTATTAACGCTTCGAGGTGCTTGGGATAAAGTACGTACAGATCCTGTTTTAAAATTTATGGTTGTAGCTATTACTGGTTACGGTATGGCAACTTTTGAAGGTCCTATGCTTTCATTAAAAAACGTAAACGCTATTGGTCACTTTACGGATTGGATTATTGCTCACGTGCACGTAGGAGCATTAGCTTGGAACGGATTCTTGGCATTCGGTATGATCTATTGGTTAATACCACGTTTATTTAAAACCAAATTATATTCGATTGGATTAGCAAACTTCCACTTCTGGGTTGGTACTTTAGGTATTATTATGTATGCTTTACCATTATATGTTGCTGGTTTTACACAAGCAAGTATGTGGAAGCAATTTAATCCAGATGGTACATTAGTTTACGGTAACTTTTTAGAAACTGTTACGGAAATCATGCCAATGTATTGGATGCGTGCTATTGGTGGAACTTTATACTTAACAGGTATGTTGGTTTTAGTTTATAACGTTATCTTAACAGTTAAAAACGGTAGCAAAGTTACCGATGAATTAGCTGAAGCTGCAGCATTACCAAATGTATCAAAAAGTCGTGTTGGTGGCGAAGGCTGGCACTCATGGTTGGAAAGAAAGCCAATCAAGTTGACTATTTATGCAACAATTGCTATCTTAATAGGTGGTATTGTTCAAATTGTACCAACTATTATGGTGAAATCAAATATACCAACCATTAGTAGTGTAAAACCTTATACAGCTCTTGAATTAGAAGGACGAGATTTATATATACGTGAAGGTTGTGTTGGTTGTCACTCACAAATGGTAAGACCGTTTAGGAGTGAAGTAGAACGCTATGGTGATTATTCTAAAGCTGGTGAATTTGTATACGATCATCCTTTCTTATGGGGATCTAAACGTACTGGTCCTGATTTACACCGTATAGGAGGTAAATATTCGGACAACTGGCACTTTAATCACATGTACGATCCGCAGAGCACGTCTTCAGGTTCAATAATGCCATCTTATAAATGGATGATAAAAGATGAACTAGACAAATCGAATACCGTAACTAAACTGGAAGCTATGGTAACACTAGGTGTTCCGTATACTGAAGAAGACATTGCAAATGCCCAAGCTGATATGCTAGCTCAAGGTACTCAAATTGAAAAGAACCTATATAACGATCCTGATTTTGCCTCTAGTTATGAAGCAGATAAAGCTGCAGGTGGTGAAGACTTCGTAGAAATGCGTAATCGTGAAATCGTGGCGATTATTGCCTACTTACAGCGACTAGGAACTGATATAAATGTAAAAGATTTAGAAGAATAATCTAAAAATAAAAAATCATGTTAAAGTATATAAAAAATCACATGGATAGTATTGCGGGAATTGAGATATACCCTATTATCTCCTTGCTTATATTTTTCATCTTTTTTGTGGGCTTATTTTATTGGGTAATTACCGCAAAAAAAGATTACATAAATACTGTAAGTAATATACCATTAGATCTAGATAACAACCAAAACCAAGAGGAACTATGAAAAAATCTATCCCAGGCTGGGTGAGGATACCCATTCTATTTTTTATAATCGCTATACTGGCAGAAATATTCATTGAAACTGATGGCCAACCAGCTTTTGTTGAGAAACCTTTAGTTTTGTTGTTTTTAGTATTTGTATTAGTATTATTGATGGGGATTGAAGCTATTGTTAGCTCTTTGGATAATATTTTATACCAGAGTCTCGATGAAGAAGCTAAAGCACGTTATAACACTAAAAAAACTAAAACATCAAAACTTGTTACGTGGTTTGAAAATTTATACACCAAATCTTTAGGATCAAAACCTATGGAAGAGGAGCATGAAATAATTTTAGATCATAATTATGATGGTATTCGCGAATTGGATAACGATTTACCGCCGTGGTGGATTTACAGTTTCTATGCTTCTATTGTTTTTGCTGCTGTTTATTTAATTAGATACCATGTTTTTGATGCGGATAATCAATATGACGAACTAAAATCAGAATATGCGCAAGCTGCCATAGATATCGAAGAGTATAAAAGAAACGCTAAAGATTTAGTGGATATCAACACCGTCGAAATACTAACAAGCGTAGCGGACTTAAAAGCTGGAAAATCAATTTATGAAGCTAACTGTGTAGCTTGTCATATGGCTGATGGTGGCGGAGGTATTGGACCAAACCTAACAGACAACCACTGGATTTTAGGTGGTGGTATTAAAAATGTATTTAAAACTGTAGCTGAGGGTGGTAGAGCTGGTAAAGGAATGATTGCTTGGAAGCAAAGTTTAAAACCTGCTGAAATGGCACAAGTTTCCAGTTATGTCTTAACTTTTGTTGGTACAACTGCTGCTAACCCAAAGGATGCTGAAGGCGATATTTGGGTAGATGAAAATGCTTCAATAGAGGAAACTTCAACGCAAGACGTGCCCACTGAAGAAGGTTCGATTGAGTTAGATTCCAATAAAGAAGAAATTCCGGTAGAGAGTGCTGATACTAGTTCTAAACCTGTAGTTTCTTTAGAAGATTAGTTAAAAACATTTAAATAAAGCATTGTGGAGACTCCAGAAAACGAATCGTTTAGAGATACAATTGGCACGCTAGATGACCAAGGTAAGCGCGCATGGGTATATCCTAAAAAACCAAGTGGTAGATACTACGATTGGCGTAAAATAGTTAGCTACGTATTATTAGCTTTTCTATTTGCAGCACCATTTATAAAAATCAATGGTAATCAGTTCTTAATGTTTAACATTTTGGAACGCCGATTTAATATTTTTGGATTACCGTTTTGGCCACAAGATTTCTACTTGTTTGTCCTCTCCATGCTAATAGGCGTTATTTTTATTGCTTTATTTACGGTTGGTTTTGGACGTATATTTTGTGGATGGATTTGTCCACAAACCATATTTATGGAAATGGTTTTTCGCCGTATTGAATATTGGATTGATGGCGACAGAAATAAACAACGTAAATTAGATAAGCAACCTTGGAATGCCGAGAAAATAAGAAAACGTTTACTAAAATGGTTTATATTTTTAATCATTTCCTTTTTAATTGCAAACGTATTTTTGGCCTACTTAATAGGTAGTGACAAACTTATTAGTCATATTCTGGATGGCCCAACCGAACACATGGGAACCTTACTACCGCTTTTAATATTTACTGGTGTTTTCTATTTTGTTTTTGCTTGGTTTAGAGAGCAAGTTTGTATTATTGCTTGTCCTTATGGTCGTTTGCAAGGCGTTCTTTTGGATAATAAATCAATCGTTGTAGCTTACGATCACAAGCGTGGAGAGGCTGAAAACGGTCGTAAATCATTCCGTAAAAATGAAGATCGCGAAGCACTAGGCCATGGAGACTGTATTGATTGTTTACAATGTGTGCACGTCTGCCCTACTGGTATCGATATTCGTAACGGAACACAATTAGAATGTGTTAACTGTACAGCATGTATTGACGAGTGCGATCATATCATGGAAAGTATTAATCTTCCTAAAGGATTAATACGTTATGCGAGTGAAGATGAAATTGAGAAGAAAGAAAAGTTCAAATGGACACCAAGATTAAAAGGTTATTTAGCTGTTTTATTCATTCTTTTCGGTGTTTTATCAGGAATGTTATTACTTCGAAATGATGTTGAAGCTAATATTTTAAGATTACCTGGTCAGTTATACGAACATAAAGAGGGCACTATTATAAGTAATGTTTTCACCTATAAATTAGTGAATAAAACCACTAACGAAATTGAGAACATTCACTTTAAATTAAGAAAATTTGAAGGTACGATAAAAGTCGTATCCAATTCGGAAAGATTTAATGTACCGGCACAAGGTTTAACACAAGGTACATTATTCATCGAAATTGATCAAAATGCATTAAGTGGTGATAAAAACAAATTAATGATTGAAGTTTATAGCAACGATGAGCTGATTGAAACTGAAACCGTTAACTTTTTAGGTCCACGGAGTTATAATTAAAATTAGAGCATATAACTATTAAATAAATGACCGGTTTACGGAAACTATTATGAAAATGAATTGGGGAACTGGTATGGTTCTGGCATTAGTAGGTTTTATAGCCTTTATCATGTTTTTTGTGATAAAAATGAACATTGATAAAAAGTATGAGTTTGATTTAGTAACTGAAGATTATTATGAGCAGGAATTAAAGGTTCAAGGTAATATGGAGAAAGAACAAAAAGGTAATAGTTTAACGCAAAATATACGTTACAAACAAACTACCGAAGGAATTCTTATTACTTTTCCCGACTCTTTAAACGTTTCAGAGATTACAGGAAAAGTTTTCCTTTACCGACCATCTGATAAACAATTTGATTTTGAAACGCCTATTTCGTTGTCAGATCAAAATATGCTTATCCCAGACAGCCGATTACTTGGTGGGCGCTGGAATCTAATTATAGATTGGGAATATGATGGCAACGATTACCGCTTTAAAAGAGAAATAAGATACTAGCATGCTTTGGTCTGCACTTATATTGGGTTTACTAGGCAGTTTTCACTGCGTTGGTATGTGTGGTCCTATAGCATTTATGCTGCCGGTAGACAGATCTAACTCTACTCGTAAAATAACCCAAATTGGGTTGTATCATTTTGGTCGTGTATTGGCTTATAGTATCATTGGATTGATTTTTGGACTGATTGGAAAAAGTCTCTACATTTTTGGATTGCAACAACAACTTTCTATTATTATAGGTGTTTTAATGATTGTCGTTATTCTGATTCCTTCTAAAACCTTTAATAAATACAACTTTTCAAAACCACTTTATAAAGTTATATCCAAAATAAAATCTGGTTTAGGCGCAGCGCTTAAAAAAAAGACAGCTGATACATTTTTAACCATTGGTTTTCTTAACGGATTTTTACCGTGTGGATTGGTCTACATGGCAGTATTTGGATCTTTAGCAAGTGCAAATGCTCTTGAAGGAGCACTCTATATGACACTATTTGGTATTGGAACTATTCCATTAATGACAACTGCTATTTATTTAGGGAAATTTCTAAACGCGACTATTAAGCAACGTATTCAGAAAGCCATTCCAATTTTTGTTGTTATTATTGGCCTGTTATTCATTGTTCGTGGGTTAGGATTAGGCATTCCATACCTGTCCCCTGCTCCAGTAGTCGAAATGGTTTCTGGTGAAATTAATTGCGATTAAATTTAATCTTCAGTTATCATCCTTAAAGTTCTTTCATTATTCTGTTTTCTAACCAATACGCTAGTAATATAGAACACCGGCATAAAGTGAACCATTGCGTGTACTCCTACCTCCCATTAATGATATACACTATACCTATAATTTTGAAGTCGGACTAACAAACTAAATAGGCCTAAAGAAATAATACTCATATATTACTTGTTTTGAGGTGGAAAATGGTCTTATATACAATTTATATTAATGGATACTTCACATACGATTTCGGTGTGGCTGAAGCTTATTATATTATAATAAAATATGTATTAAGATAAGAGATAATTAAAAGCGATTCTGAAAAATTCCTTCTTTTGCTTTAAGAAAATAGTTTTACATAAAAAAGCTCCCAATTAGTATTGAAAGCTCTCTTTTTTAATAAATCTGAATTTACATTTCCTTAAAACACATAAGATACATTCATATAAAAATTTCTACCCTGGCGTGGTATGTTATTCCAATCGGCATAAGTTGAATATTCGGCATCTAATATATTTTCAATACCATATTTGAATATTATTCTATTGCTATTCCAGTGGATAATATTTCCTAAATTCAAATTCAATACGGCATATTCTGCGGTATTATCTTCACCATAAAAGCTGCTGTAACGACTTTGATTGCCGTTACCTTCCAATTGTAAAGCGGCATTAAATTTTGTCGTGTAATAAGCAACTTCTGCTACATATGAAAATGGTTTTATTAGCGGTAAATTCTCACCATTACTTCCCGATCCATAATTATAGCCAACGGTTGCATTTAATGATAATTTTTCTGTAAAATCATAACTTGAATTTATATAAACATCAAAAATAGAAGCATTTGATAAAGCTTTATAAATCCGAACACCATTAGCACCGATAGTCATCGCGCTTAAAGTTGGATCTATTTCACCAATTATATAATCCATGATGTAGAAATAAGACGCCTCTACGCCTATTTTAAAACGGTTTTGGTAGTAGTTAGTCTTAATATTAGCCTCTAAAGATTTCTCGTTATTTAAAGTAGGATTCCCTATATAATCATAATTATCAAAACTATTGAATAAGAAAAATCCGTAACCTTCACTTACAGAAGGCGCGCGTTCACCATAACCAACACCAAAACTAGCATCGTATGATTTTGTTTTAAATTGATAATCAGTAGCAAAACTCTTTAAAAAGCGATTTTTACTATCTGTTAATTCTGGATAAAAAATTTGAAGACTCTCCAATCCTACTTGATCACCAATAGTATTATTATGAAAACCCAATCGCGTAGAAACGTTAAGGGTTTCTTTATCACTAATAGTAATAGCATCCTTAACAAAAAGACCTGAATATAAGGTTCTAATATCTGGCCATGTGTACATAAACATAACAGATTCATTTGGATCGTTTGGATACATGGTCATTTCTGCTATTGATCGGTTATAAAATCCATTTAAATTGAATAACAAACGATGATTTTTCTCTTCCAATCCCACTTTAGAATAAAAACCATAGGTATCACTCCAACCTGGCATGTCCATACGAATTGGTACATCTGGACGTTTAGAATCGTCCATAATATGCGTAACCGTATTGAAATAAAGCTTTGATTCCCAAGATTTAATAAACGTTGAATCGTTTTTATAGGTATGCGTTAAAGAAGTAATTAAAGCTTCAGCAAGCGATACATCCATAGGTAATGCTGGATAACCAACATCCGTAGCTTTGTCATAAATAAGATTGGCATCCATAGAGTGATTATCACTTAACTTATAACCAGCTTGAAACGACAAATTGTACTTTTCGAATTGAGAATACAGAACTTCTTTATTATTTCCTGCATCATAATTATCGGATTTCCGGTAAATACCATCGGCATTCATATAAAATTTATTACCAGAATAGGCGACATCTAAACCTGCTGTTCGGTAGTTTCCGTTGGTTTCGTAACCTAAATCGGCACTTGTTTTAAATCCGTTGTCGTAATATTTAGATCGTGGTAACCGCAAATCTATTCCACCACCAATACTATGGCCATTTTCCGTTCCTTCTTGGCCAGAACCAATACTTACTTTTTCTAAATTAGAAACATCAACATAAGATGTTATGGGATCCATTTT
Organism: Bizionia argentinensis JUB59; assembly: GCF_000224335.1. Classification (GTDB taxonomy): domain Bacteria; phylum Bacteroidota; class Bacteroidia; order Flavobacteriales; family Flavobacteriaceae; genus Algorimicrobium; species Algorimicrobium argentinense. Next base: position 105,831 of record NZ_AFXZ01000013.1, read on the forward strand.
ATCGGTACAGGCACCAAAAATTTGCATACCGTCAATAGTAACATTTAAGCGTTCGCTTGTCATGTTATTCATAGTCGGTTCCCAGGCATAATTACCGCGCTTAATCATGGTAATTTTGTTAGATTTCTCTAAATAATCGTCAATACTAGATAAGGTTTTTTCTTGGCGGTATTTACTTAATTTTCGCTGCCCAATTAATATTACTTCTTGGAGTTGCGTGGTATCTTTTTCAATCGTTACATCGGTTTCTTGTGCATAAGTTAATGCACTAAACAGTAAGATTAAAATGTATATTATATACTTTTTCATAGCAGATAGTGTTTTATAAAGTCTGCAGATAGCTTACACGAAGCAAACTATCTGTAGACTTTTCTGATAATAATATAATTAAAACTCTAACTCGAGGTATAAACTGCTCTGAATATTGTCTGTAGTAACCTGTTCACCTTTAAGAAGCAGACCTTCACTATCTAATAATTGTAGATTTAATACCCAGTACCCCGACATGGTTAATGATAAATTGGCATGATATAAATTATCCGCTGAATTGTATGTCAAATTGGTATTGTTTGGCGAACTATGATTTCCCATTCCTGGCATTCTTGGGTCTAATTTCAAAGCGAAATTTTCAACTATAGGAAAAGACATCATATTTTCCATTTGATAAAGTCCCACGACCAATTCATTGTTCCCAATATTTGGGTCATTCGGTTTTACCATGGCAACTACATAACGTTTGCTATCGCTCCCCGTAAAACTAGCTACATTTTGCTTATCACTTTGTGAAACGGTAATTTCCTCTGAAACGGAATAATCCACCTCATCAATCGCATAATTAACGGTTAAAGTCCAACCTGAACCATCTTCATTAGTCATTTGGTAAATAATATTCCCCTTATAAACGGTATCCTTACCTATCGTTTTAGTTGGGTTCGTTTTAGGACAAGAATGTTGCATAGTTGGCATTTGCATTACTGGCATCCAGTTAATAGTGGCGTTTTCAACATAGGTATTACTTGCATTATCTTTTATACGCAGACTTATAGTGTTATACCCGGTATAAAAGCGTCCAGATGTATTGTACAATTCTATTGTATGGGTGTCATTAGTAAGTTCTTCAACTATTGTAAGTCCTTCCACTTCGTTAGTAACTGAATCTATTTCATCCGTATCGTCTGTTGAACAAGAGGTTGCGAATAAAGCGATAAAAAGTACTGGTAATATATATTTAAGTTTCATTTTTCTGTTTTTTAAGTTATAAATTGGGTAGCATTTACCAAAACAGACTGTTTTTATTAGCTGTTTTTATAATTAATAAATGCTGAATTACGCATGCAGTTATCCATTCTACCCCACATATAATTGAAGTAGAATTCAAAATAAAACAATCGCGTTAAAATGAGAAAATTAACTTAAATCTGGTGGAGGTGTTTCCACAAACAATACTTGCCTATGAAGTTTTGGTGTATAAGAATAAATAGAAATAGTAGAGCGATCACCTGATAGAGGTTGTTCCAAAATCCTATTAACATCTGAAACAAAGAAAACATCTAAAGAATGACGTTTAACGATATTTTGAATGGGGGAATTCCCCTCGGTTCCGGTTTCATTTTTAGCTAATTCAGTTTTTAATTGACATTTTCCATTACACCCTTGCTGATCGTCTTTTTGAATACAAAGTGTTTTTGCAATGAAATCTTGATTCATAACAAAATCACTAACAATAACCAAGGTATTAATATTGTGCGCCAAAAGAATAATGGTAAGCACGTAAGCGGTTATGATATGTGATATGGTTTTAATCATTAAACAAATTTAAGCATTGAAGAGCGATATAAACATGACACTAATCAGGTTTTATAAATTAAAGTGATTAAAATAAGCTTGAATTAATTCTTTTAAATTATCGTGAGCTACATCAGCTAATTTAGGATTATTGGTTTCTCGTAACACGCTAATTTCATCAAGCATTGGCACTAAAACAACATGCAATTGATCATGCGGTTCACCAGTCATGGTACAATTTTTAATTACATAACTAGTTTGTTTTGAGAGTTTATCTCCCAATTCCTTATAGTTTGTAGAACTTTCTAAATCGAATTTCTTAATAATAGCTTCCATGTTTTTCACGCCTTCATGCGTTTCTGGATTTACAAGCCATTTATCGCCTCTATTAAGGTTTAATTGCAAAGTATCTGCAACTGATATCTTTTGAACAGTTTCCAAACTATCAGTTGCTTTAGGTTCGTTTTTGCAACTCGTAAAAAGTGCTGCACAGATTAGTACTAGGAAAAGTGATGATTTCATAACTAAAAATCTTTTCTCTTGGATTTATATACAATACGTAATACAGGTAAAACTATCCATAACGTTAATGCTGCAAAAGATACTATCAACCCGAAATTGGTTCCAAAAAACTGCTTGAATACGGCACCAGTATAGCCTAATAAAGCCGAAATATCTAGCTTAAGTAAAATAAGCGTTCTAGACAAATCTATTGGGTTTAGCATAGTTCCAAATAAGGATAGTTTATCTAAGGGATAATCTTCAAAAAACAATAAAGACATCAAAAATAAACCATCATAAATAACCGCTAGAAACAGCCACATTAAAATAGCATATCCAAATCCTTTAATTCTGTTCTCATTAGATATCGCAATATTAAAGGCTAAAGCTGTAAAAATTAGTGTTAGAAAAACCCCGGTAATAAGCAATAAACTAAAATCCCAAATGGCATTAGACATAAATAAGCCATAAAATATAAATGGAATACCCAGCCCCAATATTAAACTCATAGAAAGCGAGATGGCTACACCTAAATACTGACCCAGAAAAATGGATGATCGTTTTAAAGGTTGCGCTAATAAGAGTTCTGTAAACTCTTTAGAACTGTAATAGTACATGACGCCAAAAATAGTTCCTATTAAAGGTACCAAAACAATAATAACATTCATGAGTGTAATGACTGCTTTGGATAGATCGTTGTTTAAAAACAACAACACAACACCTAGTAATAAGTAAAATGCAAAATACACGTAACTCCAACGGCTGCGCATGAGGTCGTAAAAACTATATTTTAATATTTTAAGCATGATTGTCTGTTAATATGGATGCGATGGCATGTTCGAAATCCGGTTGTTTAGTTTTGTCTTTAAGTTCGCTAATACTTCCTTTAAAGTAAATTTTACCTTCTAAAAGAAATACAATTTCATCTGAAATCTCTTCTACAAAACTCATAATATGTGAGGTAACTAATATGGTTTTGCCTTTAGCTTTTTCGGCTTGGATTAATTTCTTTAAGCGTAATAAAGAAATGGGATCTAATCCTGATGTTGGCTCGTCAAGTATAACCAAAGGACTATCAAACATAAAGGTTAATACCAAGTTTACCTTTTGTTTAGTACCTCCAGAAAGTTGACCTAATTTTTTATCTAAAAAAGGCTCTAATTTGAAAAGACTAATTAACTCTTGATCCTTGATAGTCTTACCACGTAGATCTTTAATCATCGTAATTAATTCCTTTACTTTTAAATTACTGGGAAAATTAGCAATTTGAGGTAAATAATCTATTTTATGTCTGTAATTGGAGCCGCTCTTCACGTTTTCTCCCAACACGGAAATTGTGCCTTTATTTGGAATAACCATGCCTAACAAACATTTTATAAGTGTTGTTTTTCCAGATCCATTTGGTCCTAATACTGCAAAAATCCCACCTTCTCCAATTTTCAAATCGAGACCACTTAAGACCTCGTTTTTTCCAAATTTTTTATGTAAATCTTTAATTTCTATCATGTTCTATTCGTTTCATTCTTGGATTATCATCCATTAAATCGTCTGGGGTAAACACTGGGGAAACTTTTTCCGAAAAATCTATCAGATCAATAAATAGACTTCGTAATAAAATTATGGTCTCCGGGGTTCTATTTACTATATAAGAGAAAAGTTTTACAGGTCGGTATGGGACATCGCCAATGCCGTCTTTGTCTAAATCGTATCCGGTATAATTACTCCAAAAATTATTATTAAATTTATTATCGTTAATTCTTCCGTTGTAAGAAATGTCGAAGGAATTATATAAAAAGTTATTGTCGACAATATGATTTTCGTAGCAAGCACCTTTTACTCTAATGGCATAACCATTACTTGTAAAATCATTATTACTATAAACTAAACGGTTACTACCTTCCACTGTTATCCCCACAGTATTCTCAATAAAAATGTTGTTTTTAAGGTTGGCGTCGTTAACTTCTTTTAATAGTAATCCGTATGCTGCGGATCCCCAGTTTTTCTTAATAACATTGTTTTTCACCTCCATAAACTTTGAAAACATCAGCGCTATTCCTGCTCCATTGGTTTCAAATACATTATTATTAACCGTATTATTATTACTGAACATAAAATGAAGACCATATCGCACGTTGTTTACACTAAAATTATCAGTGATGGTTATATTATCAGAGAATTCAAGATAAATACCATCACGAACTTTACGGACATCATTTCCACGAACTTCCACATTTTTACAATACCATAAGTGAATGGCATTCCCAGAAGTGAATTCCGTTACCGCTTCTCCTTTAACTTTATTATTCAATACTTTCCCATTATTGGATTTTTGCAAATAAATTCCGAAAAAAAGTTTTTCCAACTCCAAGTTTTGAATAATAAAACCCTTACTATTTACAATCCTTACGGCTGCATAATCGGTGGTATAGCTGACGCCCACATTTATTATTTTAAAGCCATCAAGCGTTACATTATCCGCTTCAATGGTAATAATCTCCCCTTTTGCTTCGCCATCTATAGTTGGTAGCCCCTCGCCTATAAGTGTAATGCTTTTATCAATTTTTAAATTGGCCTCTTTATAAATCCCTTTTTTAACCAAAATGGTATCACCTTCTGAAGCTTGTTGTATCGCTTCCTGGATTGTTTTAATGGGGCAAGAGGCGCAAACAGTTATGGTATTTGACCATGCACTTGGAATGGACATTAACGCCGTTAAAAAGAAGAGTATGTAGTGTTGTTTTTTCAAAATAAAGTCAAAATTTATAAATATGAAGTCCTTTTTTTAAGTGATGTTAAAAAGTTGAAGATACAGATTATAATAGCGTTTCAAGAATTGAAGTTTATAAAACCGAACCCTTCAAAAAACCGAATAAATGCGAATTTAATAAAAAAACTTCAGCAGTTTTCAAACGTTAAGAATCATTCAAAAACTACCGAAGCTATTTTATTATTTTATAACCAGATGCTTCTGAATTTCCTCCCAAGAGTATGTGTCACCCGTAAATTCTTCTTGAGCTTTATTTCCAGCTTCTTCATTTGAAAAAGCAGAGAGGTTTGCTCCCATTGGGCTTTGTAACTTTTTGCTAACCAAAAAAGTAGCTTTTGTTGCATTAATTAACTCACCAGGCTTATGGAAATCTGCTACTAAATAGTGTGCTATTTCGGTATCCTTAAACTCATCCTGTAAGGCATGAACCATACACTCAATAGCATCGTATTTATAAGCTTTCCCCTTTGAGGTTACTAATTGCGAAGCATGTTGCCTATCTACAATCGTCATATCGCAGTAATGACAGCCATCTTGCCCATAATTTATAGGCTGCGGTTCGACTTTGCAAGCCGTTAATAATAGACATATAGTAGCTAGAAAAAGAAACTGTTTCATCTGTTTAAATTTTAATGTTTGTTAATAGATTTTCAATTTTATTATGAAAACTCTATAGCATCAACTTTACGTTGAATCTTATTATTTAACTCTTTTTAAAGTTGCTTTTCTGCCTATCCAGAAAGCTACAAGTGTTAAAGCCATACCAACAAATAGAAGATAACCGCCTAAATGTGGCCAGGAGTCAACATCAAAGTTAAGAAGTTTTTTATAACCAATTAAAGGTGGTTTATAACTCATCGGTGAACCATCGGGCATTGTTACTTTAATAATAGCGTGCGGATCTAAATTGCCGCCATAATCGGTTAACCAGTTATTAAAATCATACATTCCAGCAACACCAAGAACAGACATTAATAAAAACCATCCTAGAAAAAATTTATAGTTTAATTTTTCGAAAAAGCCTAAAAATCCAATCAGAACCCCCAAAACAGCCATTCCTAGAATAACCTTTGGAAACACTGAAAACTCCCACATTTCTTCTGGTTTCGGAATCGTTTTCATCCCAATATAGTGGTTTAAACCATCTATGTTTTGTAAATCAAATTCTTTCACGCCTTGAATACCATCAATATATATATTCATCCCTAACGGATCCGGATATTGCGGCGCTCCCAACATGATGTTCCAAAGAGGAAATTTAAAAAGTCCTAATAATAATAAAGAACCTATCACCATGATAATACCAGCCTTTTTCATAATTGTAATGTTTTGAGTTTATTTCAGGTAGTAATGTTTAAAAAAAAGAAAGGCGAGAGCGAAACTACTGCTCTCGCCTTATTAGGAAAATAAACACTAAAACAAAATTCTCCTATTCTTTACTTTTATTCGCCTAGAGACCAAGATAATTCGATGTCCGAATCAGCTGGAGATACACGAACATAACCTTGCATTTCTTGGTGTAATGCTGAACAGAAATCTGTACAGTAAAACGGCCATACACCTACTTGTTTTGGTTCCCATGTTAATGTTCTAGTTTGACCTGGACCTATTAACAACTCGGCATTGTTCGCACCAATCACAGCAAATCCGTGTGGTACATCAAAATCTTGTTCCAAGTTTGTTACGTGGAAGAATACTTTATCTCCTACTTTTACACCTTCAATATTATCAGGGTTAAAGTGACTACGAATCATGGTCATGTACACATGCACATTTTTACCTTCACGAACTACTTTTGTTTCAGCACCAGTAGTTGCTTTTCGTGGATGCTCGTTTTCAGCTAACTTATAGAATTTTTTAGAATTACCTTTAATTATCTCTGCTGGAATAGCGGCAGCGTAATGCGGCTCACCATGCGTTGGGAAATCTAACAATAATTCCATTTTATCCCCTGAAATATCATATAACTGCGCTGAATGCTCCATTTCAGGACCTACTGGCAAATAACGGTCTTTTGTAATTTTGTTCATAGCGAACATATATTTACCGAAAGGCTTTCTCGAGTTTCCTCCAGGAATTGTTAAGTGACCTACTGAATAGTATGTTGGTTTTCTGTCTAATACTTCCCAAGTGCCTAATTTCCATTTCACAACTTCTGAAGAAATAAAGAACGTCGTATATCCATTTCCTTGTCCATCAAACTCTGTATGTAAAGGTCCTAATCCCGCTTGCTCTACAGAACCAGCTAATATATCCTCAAAATTTAAAATTGGAATGCCATAAGCCTCGCCATCAAATCTCTCCTTTTCAATAGCATCTAGCATTTTTGTAAATGAATGCACTGTTAAGTTAGCTGATAACTTACCATTACCTACAATATACTCTCCAGATGGATCTACATCAACACCATGAGGTGATTTTGGCGTTGGTAAGAAATATACAGCGCCAGGAACTTCCGATGGGTTTACCACACGAACTTCCTTTTTCATAGTCGAAGTTCCAGTATGTGTAGCCTCATCATATAAGTTATGTGCATAATTTGCTGGCATCATAGTTCCACCACCATTATTTACATATTCTTCAATTTTTTTCCAGTTTATAGCTGCAATAAAATCTTTATCGTTTTGAGATGCATTAACCTCTAATAGACTGTTTGCTTCCTCTGTATTATATGTTGTAAAAAAGAACCAACCATGAGATTTTCCACGTCCAGGGTGCGATAAATCGTAGTTAAAACCTGGCATTAATACTTGAAATTTTATATCCATATGACCATGATCTGGGTCAACAGAAATAAACGACAACGCCCCTTTAAAGTTTCCTTTGTATTCATTAATAGGCATATCACGTTGCGGTACTGGAACAGAAAAACGTGTTCCTGCTACTACATACTCGGTATTTTCAGTAATAAAAGATGAACTGTGGTTACCAGCACTGTTTGGAACTTCAATTATTTCTTCAGTCTCAAAAGTCGTTAAACTAATTCTGGCAATACGCGGCGTATTGTTTCCATTAATAAAAATCCAACGACCATCTAATTCTCCGTTAGTTTGTGAAATATCTGGGTGATGCGAATCATCCCAAGGAATAAAACCATAAGAAGTTTCTAACATCGGTTTGGTTTCTTCTGAATACCCATAACCATTGGTTGGGAATTGAGAAAATACTGGAATCTCTTTAAACATACGTCCAGAAGGTAAACCGTAAACTAAAAGGTTACCACTATATCCTCCAGAAAGAAAAGCATAATGCGAATCGTGCTCGCCAGGAGCTATGTATACTTTTTCAGCTATACTAGATCCTAATGCACCTTTGCTTGACGAAGAGTTATTGCAGCTTGTAAAAGCAAGCGCAGCAACCATCAATCCTATTGATAATTTGAATTTGTTTTTCATTATTTGTTTTGTTTTAAGTGTTTTATTTTGTTGGAGGTAATAATACTTTATCAATTACATGTACAATACCATTACCAGCAGGAATACTTGCTAATATTTTGGCGCCTCCAATCATTGGTTCACCGTCAATAACCTCAATTTGAACATCTTGATTATTTGCTTGACCCAGTTTTTTAAATTTGGTTAAAAACTCTTTTGAATAATTACCAGGCGTTACATGATACTTTAAAATATCTGCTAAATCATCTTTGTTTTCGGGCTTCAACAAATCTTCAACAGTTCCTTCTGGTAGCGCTGCAAAAGCTTCATTAGTTGGTGCAAACACCATTAATGGTCCTGCATTTACTAGAACATTTTCCAACTGGGCAGCTTGAACAGCAGCTACTAAAGTTGTGTGATCTGGTGAGCCAATAGCTATATCCAATACCGATGGTGCACTACCATCGTCTTCAATAAAAGCTTGACCGGTACGCTCGGTGGTTTCTGCTGATTTGTCAGCTTCCACGACTGTGGCTTCTTTGGTTTCATTTTTACAGCCTAAAAAAAGTGATAAGCAAAAGGCTGCAAGCATTAGTTTTTTAATTGGTTTCATAGTTTGGTTATTACAAAGTTCTGAAGTACTCTAAAACCGCTCTGGCTTCAACTTCAGTAAGGTTTTGATTAGCCATTGGCGATCCGTTAAACTCCATTAACAACTCTTTAGCTAAAGGATCTTCTTTCACCATTTGTTCTGGGTTTAAAATCATATTCATAACCCATTCTGGTGTTCTACGCTCCAAAATACCTGTTGGCGCTGGTCCAATAAACTTCTTGTCAGTTCTGTGACAAGCTGTACACATTTTTGAAAACACCTCTTCTCCTTTGATAACCATAGCTTGATCAATATTGGCGTCCAATGTTAAAGATTTAATTGGACCAACCCCTTTATTGGTTAAGTCCACTTGTTTAGAAGGTGGTAATGCTTCCTCCTTTTTAGTAGTTGTTTCCGTTTTCGGTTCTTTTTTGTCATAAGAAAAAGTTTCCTTTTTCTTTTCCTCTTTTCCGCCACAGCTTATTAAAGCCATTGCGAATAATACTGTCATTAGTTTTAGTGATTTTCTCATGTTATATTTAATTTTATACATCAAAGATATAACTTAACGTTATGTTAAAATATGACAAAAATCATATTCTAATACATTCCGGATAATTTTATCCTATTTATAACTTCAATGCGATTAATTTTGAAATAATATACAAAAAAAAGAATCAAACTCAAAGCCTGACTCTTTCTCTTAGCAACAAAATAAATTTGCTATAAAAAATACTATATTTTAAAAGTCATAACTGGCAATGTTGAATGGTTTGCCACATCTTCAGAAATACTTCCTTCAAAGAAATGCGCTAGTCCCTTTCTACCATGTGTTGCCATAGCAATTAGATCTGCTCCTATAAGATTCGCAAAGTTTGAAATCCCTTGTTCAACGGTATAATCACTTACATAGCTAACTTTAGAAAGCCCCTCCAAGTCACCATCTGCTTGTTTCAAAAACGAAACTACTTTCCCTTCCATTTCGGCAGTGTTTCTAAACTTTTCGCCTGGTAAGTTTATATAAATCAAATGCATATCCGCTTTTAAACCGGCACACATTTTTTTAGCATCACGATAAGCTACAACGGCTTCTTCAGAAAAATCTGAAGCAAAAATAACCGTGTCAAACTCTGTTAAAATAGGATTATGCTTAATTACAAGTACAGGTGTATCTGAATATCGAACAACCTTCTCTGTATTAGAACCCACAAAATACTCTTTAAAACCACTGGTTCCTTGAGAACCCATAATTATTAAATCCACACTATGCTCTTTAGCAACATCGTTAACTTCACTAAAAACCTTATAATGCTTAACTATGGGTGTTATTTTAACACCTTCCAAATATGGCTTGTCTAAAAACTCTGAAAATTTCTTTTTTGCAAGTTCAAATAGAAATACGGTTTCCATTTGCGCGTTTTTATCACTTCTACTTAAAACCGCATCCGACAATTCTAACATGTGCAATGCTAATATTTCCGCATCATTATTTTTAGCCAAAATAGCAGCTGTTTCTAGAGCATATTCAGAATATTCAGAGAAATCTATAGGAACAATTATTTTTTTCATGATTTGATAATTTTTTATTAAATATATTTGATTAATAACTTATTTGATACTTACTGTTTTTAAAATTAAACTGTCATTGAAAACAATTGAGATTCTGGCTGTTTTCGTTGCAATAACAAGTCGAATGCCATGCAAACATTACGAACATAAGGTTTGCCTGCTTCTGTAACTCTAATAGACGATTCTTCAATTTTAATCAATCCATCATCTTCCAGCTCTTGTAATTGTAATAAAACATCTGGTAATTCTTTAAAATTATTAGACGTTTCCGTCCAAGACGTTTGAAAGTGGCACATTAAATTTAAAATATGTCTTCTAATAATTAAATCTTCTTCAAGTAAAATATGTCCTTTAAAAACAGGAATTTCATCAGCATCTAAACGTTTATAATAATCTTCTAGTTTCTTTTCATTTTGAGCAAAACCATACCAACTATCACTAATTGATGAAACGCCTAAACCTATCATCATTTGAGTTTTACTGGCAGTATAACCCATAAAATTTCGATGCAGTGCTTTTGTTTCCGTCGCTTTATATAAACTATCGGTCTTTAAGGCGAAATGATCCATACCAATTTCTACAAAACCACATGCTGCCAATTCAGCTTTACCTAATTCATATTGCTTGCGCTTACTTTCGGCCGATGGTAAATCGCTATCCTTAAAACCACGTTGTCCATTTCCTTTAATCCACGGCACATGCGCATAACTATAAAATGCCAGACGATCTGGCATCAGTTCTTTTGTTTTCCTAATGGTTTCGGCCACATGATCTTCAGTTTGAAATGGCAGACCAAAAATAATATCATGACTCACGGATGTATAACCAACTTCCCGCGCTTGCTCCGTAACACGTTTAACGTTTTCAAAAGGTTGAATACGGTGAATAGCTTTCTGTACAGTTTCATTATAATCTTGAACACCAAAGCTCACTCTGCGAAACCCTAAATTATAAAGCGTTTCTAAATGTGCTTTAGTTGTGTTATTGGGGTGCCCCTCAAAACTAAATTCATGATTTTCGGCTTTATCAGCTATGGAAAAAATACCATTTATAAGACTTTCTAGGTTTTTAGGTGAGAAAAAAGTTGGTGTTCCTCCACCCAAATGTAACTCTCTAATAAAAGGCTTACTCCCTAATACATCCACATAAAGTTGCCATTCTTTTAAAATATATTTTATGTAAGGAGACTCAACTTCATGACGTGTTGTAATACGCTTATTACAGCCACAAAAGGTACATAAACTTTCGCAAAATGGTAAATGAAGATATAAACTAATACCTTCACTTTCATTACTTTCCTTAAATGAACGCTTTAAACCCGACTCCCATTTTTGTACAGTAAATGATGCGTCGTCCCAATACGGCACGGTTGGATAACTAGTATATCTAGGACCAGCTACATTGTATTTATTAATTAATAAATTTGTCATAATTAAGTAATTATAATACAAAACTACTATCTATTTGTCATTCAAAATATGATAATTATCATACAATAATGGTCTATTCCTTCATTTTTTGTGAAATTATATGTAACTTTCGAATAAACAATTAAACAAAAATATCTAATGAGAAAATTAACTCTTTTAGCACTTGTAGCAACGTTCACGTTTGCCACAAGTTGTAAAAATGATAAAAAAGAAAACGCTGAAAAAGAAGTTATTACCGAGGTTGAAGAAGTAGTAACAGAAAAGGCAGTCGTTAAAAAAATTACAGCTGAATTACATGCAAAAAGCGGTAGTAATGTAACTGGAAACGTCGTATTTAAAGAAGAAAATGGTACTGTATCTATGACAGCTGTTTTAAGTGGTTTAGAGCCTGGAAAACACGCCATCCACTTACACGAAACAGCTGATTGCTCATCAGACGATGGTACGTCATCTGGAGGACACTGGAATCCAACTAGCGAACCACATGGGAAATGGGGAGATGCTGCTGGATACCACAAAGGAGATATTGGTAACCTAGAGGCAGATGAAAAAGGAAATGCAACTATTACTTTTAGTACGGACCAATGGTGTATTGGATGTGGCGATCCTGCTAAAGATATTGTAGGAAAAGCCGTTATTGTACACAAAGGTATAGACGATTTCAAAACACAACCTACAGGAGATGCTGGTGCGCGCGTTAGTTGTGCTGGTGTTATTGAATAATTTTTTTACTTCAAAAAATAATAAAAAAAAG